>NZ_JANAVP010000005.1:103926-308013 GCF_024213665.1 Streptomyces sp. A3M-1-3 | reverse complement strand
TCGATTCACCGGGGTATGCAAGCACAACACGACCGACAACGCACTTCTGCGACCAGCACTTTCGCAACAGACCCTAGCTGACCCACCCCAGGGCGGGTCGCTACGCCAGCGGCCCGCCCATTCGACACAGAACGGACCAGCTGGTGGCCACTACCGAACTCGCCGGACGCAGCCGCGTCACCGTCTTCCCCCTCGAGGGACTCACCGTCGCCTACACCACACAGTCGAGCGACGCCCGCGGTCTCGGCGACGTCGCCGTCGTCGGAGTCATCGCCCCCGACACCGCAACCGGCGATCACCTGTGGCGGCTCGCGGCGAGCATGTTCACCAACCCGCCGCCCGGCCAGGCGCAGGCGCGATGGATCCTCACCCAGTGCAGCCGTGCCCGCACCGTCAAAGCCCCCGCGCATCAAGATCTGCCCGACGCGAAGTGGAGCGCTCCCCTTGGCCGCGAGTTCGGCTTGGACGCGCTCTTCGCCAACCACATGGTCTTGCGTACGGGGCGATTCGCGTTCGAGTGAGGCTCAGGGCTATTGCCGTATGAAGGTCGCCAGGGGTACGCCGACGGCATCGGCGATGCGGATGAGGGTGTCGATGCGTGGGGCTACGTGCCCCTGCTCGATTCGGTTGAGCGAGGGCCGGTCGAGGCCGGCCGTCTCGGCCACTCTCTGCTGCGTCAAGTTGGCGTGTATCCGTGCGGCCCTGATCTGATCCCCGATTGCCCGGCGGCGGACGACGACCCAGTCGGGTTGGGGGTTCGGTGGCACCCCACCACGCTGGTTCGATCATCTTCGAATATCTGTACTGTAAAACCTACATTCTTTGATCACGTTTAAGTGGGCGGCTTCGTGATTGCTGCCCATGCCGCGGCGGCCACCCGCGCTGCTGACCATTTCCCAAGGCTGGCTCACCCTCGACGTGACGCGGTCTCATCGGCGGCAGGCCTGCTCTGACTTACGCCCGCCCAGAACCTGCCGTCCAGCGTCCGTACCAGGCCATGAGTTGATTGGTCGAGCTCAGCCCCAGCGCCGCTCGCGCATTGGCCAGCTCCTTGTTGATCAGCCGATCGCTCATCCCCACCCGCTGTCCGACCTGATGCTGGAGATAGCCAGCGTCCAGCTGGCAAAGGATGACGAGCTGCCGCTCATTGAGGACCGAGTCGGCCGGCATGGGGTCGAACTCTTGCCAGCGTGTTGCGAGCTCCCAGAAGAGGGTGAAGACGGCTCGGGCCCACATCACGGCACTACGGTCGAAGACGTGCCATCCCGAGTTGGACTCGGCTCCCTCCACGACGTAGTTGTCGATGAACAGGTGCCGGCGGTCGACGATTACCATTCGGGGGAACGGCCCCGCGTAGGCGCGGACGTCTGCGCCGGCCTTCATAACGTCGGCTACGTACTCCCTGGTCTGTTCGTGAGCGTGCGCAGTGGAGTGGAACAGGGACTTCAACTGCGCGCCTCGCTCAAGCGCGTCGCGGGTGCGTGAGGTCCCTAGCTTCTGGATCTCGGGGTCGCGGTCGCTAGGCGAGTCCGGTTGCGCTGTGTACAGCTCCTTGGTGGCCTTGCCGGTAACGTCACCGATCCGGGCGTTCATCTGTCGCTTGCTGGGCAGGAATTCCGATCCGGGACCGCCGTACAGCCGGTGGGGATCGAAGTCCACTGTCAACGCCTCCAGGGCGGGGACCTGGGCCAGACGCTCGACCGCCTGGGAGAGGGCAGCCTGTTCGGTCACCAGGAGGCGCTGGGCAACGGCGCGTGGGTCGAGGGCGATGTGTCGATGGGGGCGGTAGGGATCCTCGACGACCAGCCCGAGGGCGATGAGGCGATCGATCGGGGCGCCGTCGGGGACTCCCTCATCGGCAGCTATGCGTTTGTACGTGTCGAGGTCTTCCGGAGAGAGCGGCAGGGCATCGCCCGGACGATTACCCTCGCCCAATTCGCCCATGAATTCCCCCTGTTGAGTGTGCGTATATCCGAACGTGCAGGTTCTCGCACAGTGTTCGTCCTGGATCTCCCTGTGCACACATGGCAGCCTACGTTCCGTAACACCGAGTCGCACCAACGTTCTATGTTCGCCGTGTCGCCCCCGCGAAAGGACCGGTATGACCAAGTTCCGAGCTTGCCTCGCCGCGGCAGCTCCGCTTCTGCTGGCCCTCGTCGCGATCATGCCGCCGGGGCCCTCAGAATCGCCCGAGACCGCGCGCACCATGCAGGCAGAGGCCGCAGAGGGAGACGTCGGCTGGGGCGCCCCGCCAGCCCTCCCGACAACCCCTCCGACGCCCGCAGTGCCCAACGACGACGTCGGCTGGGGATGACCGAGCTTCCGCAAGTCGGCCACAAGACCCCGGCTGGGTGCTCGGGAGGCCCTGGTCGGAAGACGCGCCCCCCTACCGGTGCATTCGGTAGGGGGGCGTCGCGCTGCACACAGTAGACGGCGGCACTGAAGTTTGGGACTGGCACGCGTGACCGATTACAGCCAGGGCACCGATGGAGTTACGGACTAGTAGCGGGTTCTCAAGATCAAGATATGTAGAAGGCCCGGTAGATCGTGAGATCTACCGGGCCTCTGACCTGCATCAGGTCTGCGGTGGGGCTAACAGGATTTGAACCTGTGGCCTCATCCTTATCAGGGATGCGCTCTAACCAACTGAGCTATAGCCCCGCGCTGCCCCTGAAGATTAGCGCACCTGGCGGCCAGTCCCAAAATCGGTTCCGGCCCCCTCGGGACGAGGGCTACTCGTCCTCGGCGAGCGTCAGCTCGACACCGCCCACGAACCCGGCCGACAGGTTGTAGATGAACGCGCCCAGCGTCGCCAGGGCCGTGGCCAGCACCACATCGATCACCGCGATCACCGAAGTGAAGAGCAGCACCCGCGGCAGCGACAGGAACGACTGCAGATCGAACCCATTGCTCTCGTTCGAGCCGGTGGCCTCGCTGATCGTCCCGCCGACGGTGGAGAACACACCCATCGCGTCCATCACCATCCACAGCACCGCGGACGCTACAACCGTGCAGATCCCCAGTGCGATCGACAGCAGGAAGCTGACCTTCATCACCGACCACGGGTCGGCCTTGGCCACCCGCAGCCGCGCCTTACGGGTGCGGGGCACCGTACGCGCCCCCGTACGCGGCCGACGCACCGCAGCACCCTGCTGACCGCCCTGCGTGGCCCCCGGCCCGGCCGGCGCCGCGTACGCCTGCGGCGGGTGGTACGGCTGCTGCCCGGCCGGCTGCGCGGCCGCCGGCTGAGCAGCAGCGGACTGCGCAGCAGCGGACTGCGGTTCTCGGGTGTCCGTCACGGTTCCCCCCTGGGAGTCCGCGGCAGGGCCACGGGCACCTTTCGCTCCGGAAGCGGCCGCTCCGGCGCCCGTGGCTCCACTCACGATCTACTCCTCGTGCTCCCCGGCCGAGGGCTGGGTGCCCTCGGCGGCCTCGGCCACGTCGCCCTCGGCGTCTTCGGTCCCCTCGACCTCTTCAGCCTCGCGCCCGGCCTCGGCGTTACGTGCGATACCGACAACGGCATCGCGCTTGCCCAGGTTGATCAGCTGGACGCCCATGGTGTCACGGCCCGTCTCCCTGACTTCGTTGACTCGCGTACGAATCACACCACCGCCGAGCGTGATGGCGAGGATCTCATCCGTCTCCTCGACCACCAGCGCGCCGACCAGCGAGCCCCTGTCCTCCACGATCTTGGCGGCCTTGATACCCAGCCCACCACGACCCTGAACGCGGTACTCGTCCACGTTGGTCCGCTTCGCGTACCCACCATCGGTTGCGGTGAACACGAACGTACCGGGCCGGACGACATTCATCGAGAGCAGTTCGTCTCCCTCACGGAAACTCATCCCCTTGACGCCCGACGTCGCCCGCCCCATCGGACGCAGAGCCTCGTCCGTTGCGGTGAACCGGATCGACTGCGCCTTCCTGCTGATGAGCAGCAGATCGTCCTCCGCCGACACCAGCTCCGCACCGATCAGCTCATCGTCACCGCCGGTCTCCGTCTCCCGGAGATTGATCGCGATGACACCACCGGAACGCGGCGAGTCGTAATCCTTCAGCGACGTCTTCTTCACCAGACCCGCCTTCGTGGCGAGCACCAGGTACGGCGCGGCCTCGTAGTCGCGGATCGCCAGAATCTCGGCAATCTGCTCATCCGGCTGGAACGCCAGCAGGTTCGCGACATGCTGCCCGCGCGCATCCCGGCCGGCGTCCGGCAGCTCGTACGCCTTGGCCCGGTAGACCCGGCCCTTGTTGGTGAAGAACAGCAGCCAGTGGTGCGTCGTCGAAACGAAGAAGTGGTCGACGATGTCGTCCTGCTTCAGCTTCGTACCGCGCACACCCTTGCCGCCCCGCTTCTGCGAGCGGTAGTCCTCGGTCTTCGTCCGCTTGACGTAGCCGCCCCGCGTGATCGTGACGACGATGTCCTCCTCGGCGATCAGGTCCTCGATGGACATGTCACCGTCGAAAGGCACCAGCTTCGAGCGCCGGTCGTCGCCGAACTTCTCGACGATCGCCGCCAGCTCCTCGCTGACGATCCCGCGCTGCCGCTCCGGCGAGGCCAGGATCGCGTTGTACTCATTGATCTTCGCCTGCAGTTCGTCGTGCTCGGCGACGATCTTCTGCCGCTCCAGGGCGGCCAGCCGGCGCAGCTGCATCTCCAGGATCGCGTTCGCCTGGATCTCGTCGATCGACAGCAGGCCCATCAGGCCCTCACGCGCCTGCTCGACCGTGTCACTGCGCCGGATCAGCGCGATGACGTCGTCGATCGCGTCCAGCGCCTTGAGCAGACCGCGCAGAATGTGCGCCCGCTCCTCCGCCTTGCGCAGGCGGAACTTCGTACGCCGGACGATGACCTCGATCTGGTGGTGCACCCAGTGCCGGATGAACGCGTCCAGCGAGAGCGTGCGCGGCACCCCGTCGACGAGCGCCAGCATGTTCGCGCCGAAGTTCGACTGCAGATCGGTGTGCTTGTAGAGGTTGTTCAGTACGACCTTGGCGACCGCGTCCCGCTTCAGCACGATGACCAGGCGCTGGCCGGTCCGCGAGGACGTCTCGTCACGGACGTCCGCGATCCCGCCGATCTTGCCGTCCTTCACCAGGTCGGCAATCTTCTGAGCAAGATTGTCCGGGTTCGTCTGGTACGGAAGCTCCGTCACCACCAGACACTGCCGGTTCTGGATCTCCTCGACCTCGACCACCGCACGCATCGTGATCGAGCCGCGGCCCGTCCGGTACGCCTCCTCGATGCCCTTGCGGCCCACCACCAGCGCACCGGTCGGGAAGTCCGGGCCCTTGATCCGCTCGATGAGCGCGTCCAGCAGCTCCTCGTGCGTGGCCTCCGGGTGCTCCAGCGCCCACTGCGCACCCGCCGCGACCTCACGCAGGTTGTGCGGCGGGATGTTCGTCGCCATACCGACCGCGATACCCGCCGAACCGTTGATCAGCAGGTTCGGGAAGCGGGCCGGCAGAACCGTCGGCTCCTGGTTACGGCCGTCGTAGTTGTCCTGGAAGTCGACGGTCTCCTCGTCGATGTCCCGGAGCATCTCCATCGACAGCGGGATCATCTTGCACTCGGTGTACCGCATGGCGGCAGCCGGGTCGTTGCCCGGAGAGCCGAAGTTGCCGTTGGAGTCCACCAGCGGCATCCGCATCGACCACGGCTGCGCGAGCCGCACCAGTGCGTCGTAGATCGAGGAGTCACCGTGCGGGTGGTACGTACCCATGACGTCACCGACGACACGGGCGCACTTGTAGAAGCCCTTCTCGGGCCGGTACCCGCCGTCGTACATCGCGTACAGCACCCGGCGGTGGACGGGCTTCAGACCGTCCCGGACGTCGGGCAGCGCACGCGACACGATGACGGACATCGCGTAGTCGAGATACGAGCGCTGCATCTCCGTTTCGAGCCCGACCGGCTCGATCCGCACGGCCGGCTCTTCTTCTTCAGTGGTGGCAGGAATGTTCTCGTCGGCCATTGCTGGTCAAAATCCTTTCAGGGCGGTCAGCGACAGACCGACTCAGATGTCGAGGAAGCGAACGTCCTTGGCGTTGCGCTGGATGAAGGAGCGCCGCGCCTCGACGTCCTCACCCATCAGCACCGAGAACAGGTCGTCGGCCTGCGCCGCATCGTCGAGCGTGACCTGGCCGAGAACGCGGTGGTCGACGTCCATCGTCGTGATGCGCAGCTCCTCGGCGTTCATCTCGCCGAGACCCTTGAAGCGCTGGACCGAGTCGTCCTTGATCCGCTTGCCCTGCTGCTTGCCCAGCTCGACGAGGGCGTCACGCTCGCGGTCCGAGTACGCGTACTCGAAGTCGTCCCGGCCCCACTTGATCTTGTAGAGCGGCGGACGGGAGAGGTAGACGTGCCCGGCCTCGACCAGCGGCCGCATGAAGCGGAACAGGAAGGTCAGCAGCAGCGTGTTGATGTGCTGGCCGTCGACGTCGGCGTCCGCCATCAAGATGATCTTGTGATAGCGGAGCTTCTCGATGCCGAAGTCCTCGTGGACCCCGGTACCGAAGGCCGAGATCAGCGCCTGCACCTCGGTGTTCTGCAGAATCTTGTCGATCCGCGCCTTCTCGACGTTCAGGATCTTTCCGCGGATCGGCAGGATCGCCTGGTACTGCGGATTACGGCCCGACTTCGCCGAGCCACCGGCCGAGTCACCCTCGACGATGAAGATCTCGCACTTCGTCGGATCGTTCGACTGGCAGTCACTCAGCTTGCCCGGCAGCGAGGCGCTCTCCAGCAGCCCCTTACGGCGGGTCAGATCACGCGCCTTGCGGGCCGCGACCCGGGCGGTCGCCGCCTGGATCGACTTGCGGATGATGTCCGACGCCTCGTTCGGATTACGGTCGAACCAGTCCGTCAGGTGCTCATGCACGACCTTCTGCACGAAGGTCTTCGCCTCCGTGTTGCCCAGCTTGGTCTTCGTCTGACCCTCGAACTGCGGCTCACCCAGCTTCACCGAGATGATCGCCGTCAGACCCTCGCGGATGTCCTCACCGGTGAGGTTGTCGTCCTTCTCACGCAGCAGCTTCTTGTCGCGCGCGTACCGGTTCACCAGACCCGTCAGCGCCGACCGGAAGCCCTCCTCGTGCGTACCACCCTCATGCGTGTGGATCGTGTTCGCGAAGGAGTACACGCCCTCCGAGTACTGCGAGTTCCACTGCATCGCGATCTGGACCGAGAGCATCCGCTCCCTGTCCTCGGACTCGACGTCGATGACCGTCGGGTGGATCAGGTCGCCCTTGCGCGAGTTGAGGTACTTCACGAAGTCGACGATGCCGCCCTCGTAGTGGTACGTCACCGAGAGCGCCGGCACCTCCTCCGGCTCCTCCGCCGAATCCGCGCCCACGACGGCCTTCGCCGACTCGCGCTCGTCCGTCAGCGTCAGAGTCAGGCCCTTGTTCAGGAAGGCCATCTCCTGAAAACGCCGCGACAGCGTCTCGAAGGAGTAGTCCGTCGTCTCAAAGACATCGTGGTCCGCCCAGAACGTCACCGCCGTACCCGAGTCGGAGACCTCCTCGTGCTGAGCCAGCGGCGCCGTCGGCACACCCAGCTTGTAGTCCTGGGTCCAGCGGTAGCCGTCACGCTTGATCTCGACCGACACTCGGCTGGACAGCGCGTTGACTACGGAGACACCGACACCGTGCAGACCACCGGAGACGGCATAGCCGCCACCGCCGAACTTGCCTCCGGCGTGCAGCACGGTCAGTACTACCTCGACCGCCGGCTTCTTCTCCACGGGGTGCATGTCGACCGGGATACCGCGGCCGTTGTCGATCACCCTGACCCCGCCGTCGGCGAGGATCGTGACGTCGATGGCGTCCGCGTGACCGGCCAGGGCCTCGTCGACCGAGTTGTCGACGACCTCGTACACCAAGTGATGGAGTCCACGCTCACCGGTCGAGCCGATGTACATGCCGGGCCGCTTACGGACCGCGTCCAGTCCCTCGAGGACGGTGATAGCGCTGGCGTCGTACGAGGCGGTGACCTCGCCGTTCTCACCGGCAGTGGACGGAATGTTCTCGTTGGGGTTGCCGGAATCGGCCACGAAGCGCCCTTTCTGGCACAGCACAAGCCGGTCTCCGGGCAGGCGGGAGCGGCTGCGTCGTTCGACATGTTCCGCAAGTGGGCGGGATTAGTTATCAGTCTACCGGTAACGCCGACATGAATGGGGGTTTGCCGGTACCTGAGTCCGCATGTGCCGCCCTGAACCTCCGTCGACCGACTCCCCATATTCAGGAAGGGTCCCCAAGAGGCTCACGCGGGCATCCAGCGCTTCGGCCTGTCAACCTCCCACTACGGTGAGGGACACCCCACCCCCCGCAAGCCCCCATCCGGGGGAGCCCTCCATTCCGCAACCGCCCGGGAACGTGCGGTCGTACGAGAACGGGGGCCCGGCGCGAGAGGCCGGAACGGCGGGCCCGAGGCGGCCGGCGCTCGCGACGGCCCGGAAGGGCAGGCCGCGGAAGCGCGACGCCGAACACCCTGGCACTGCGCCAGCCGCAGACGGGGGTTCCCGCAGCCAGAGCGGCGGATGGCGCAGCGCGGGCCGGGCCCCGGTTCCAGGAAGGTGGGGGTCCCTCGGACGGAGTCCGGGGGAGGGGCAGGGGAGTGCACCACCACCTCAGCCGTATGTGTCGCCCGGCCCCGTACTCCCCGGCGCCCGCAACGGCCCGAACCGACGCGCCGGCCCCCCAGGCCCCAGCACCTTGATCAGCCGTACGGTCCCCTGACCCAGATCCGCATTCAGCCGCGCCACCAACTGCGGCGCCAGCAACCGCAGCTGCGTCGCCCACGCCGTCGAATCACACTGCACCGTCAGCACCCGCTCAGCAGGATCGTCGTCGTACCGCAGCGGAACACAATGCTTCGCCAGATCGTCCCCGACGATCTCCGGCCACCGCCCCATCACCCCGCCCACGGCCATCGGCATCTCCCAGCCGCGCTCCGTCTTCAGCCGCTCCAGCGCCGCCCCGAGCTGCAACGGATCCCGGCCGTCCGCCCGCGCGCCCGACCGCAACCCACCGCGCCTGGCCTGCTTCTTCTGCTGCGCCGCAGCCCCACGGGCCCGCGCCTGCTCCTTCGCCGCCGCCAGCGCCTGACGCGCCAGATCCACCCCGGACGCCTCCGGCACCCTCCGCGGACCAACCGCCCCACCAGACTCACCACTCACGCCCGGCTCACCTCGCCCCCGGCCACCGCAAACCGCGCACCGGCCAGCACAATCGGCACATCGTCGTCCACAGCCGCCGTCACCAGCACCTGCTCACCCGGCGCCACCAGCTCAGCCAGCCGCTCCCGCCGGCGCACATCCAGCTCGGCGAACACGTCATCCAGCACCAGCACCGGCTCATTGCCCTCGGCACGCAGCAGGTCGTACGACGCCAGCCGCAACGACAACGCGTACGACCAGGACTCCCCATGGCTCGCATAGCCCTTCGCAGGCAGCTGCCCCAGCTTCAGCACCAGATCGTCCCGGTGCGGCCCCACCAGGGTCACCCCCCGCTCGATCTCCTGCTTACGCGCATCCAACAGCGCCGCGAGCAGCTGCTCGTACAGCTCCTCACGCGAATGAACCCCCGGCAGCCCGCCGCCCACAGAGCTGCGGTACTCGAACGCCACCGGCCCACCACCAGGCGCAAGCTGCTCATACGCCTTGTCCGCCAGCGGCGCAATCGTCGCGATCAGATCGAGCCGCTGCGCCAGCAGCTCCGCGCCCACCCGCCCCAGATGCTGATCCCACACATCCAGCGTCGACAGATCCACCCCGCGCCCACCATGCCGACGAGCCATCGCCGCCGACTTCAGCAACGTGTTCCGCTGCTTCAGCACACGCTCGTAGTCCGACCGAACCGCAGCCATCCGCGGCGAACGCGCCGTGATCAACTCGTCCAGGAATCGCCGACGCTCACCCGGATCACCCTTGACCAGCGCCAAATCCTCCGGCGCGAACAGCACAGTCCGCACGATCCCCAGCACATCACGGGGCCTGACCTGCGAAGACCTATTGATCCGCGCCCGATTGGCCCGGCCCGGATTCAGCTCCAACTCCACCAGCTGCTGCCGCTCGCCCTGCACCACAGCGGCGCGAATGACCGCGCGGTCCGCCCCCATCCGTACCAGGGGAGCATCCGACGAAACCCGGTGACTGCCCAGCGTCGCCAGGTAGCCGACCGCCTCGACGAGATTCGTCTTGCCCTGACCGTTCGGACCGACAAAAACGGTGACGCCCGGGTCGAGCGGGACCTCGACCCGGGCGTACGAGCGGAAGTCGGCCAGCGACAGATGCGATACATGCATGGGTGTGCGCCGACCTCCCCCGGCTGCCTCAGCTGATTCGTTACTGCGCGTGCGCTACTGCTTGGGCTCGACCGCATGACCACCGAACTGGTTGCGCAGTGCCGCGATCATCTTCATCTGCGGGGAGTCGTCCTGACGCGACGCGAAGCGCGCGAACAACGAAGCCGTGATCGCGGGCAGCGGCACCGCATTGTCGATCGCAGCCTCGACCGTCCACCGGCCCTCACCCGAGTCAGCGGCGAAACCGCGCAGCTGTTCGAGGTGCTCATCCTGGTCCAGCGCGTTGACCGCCAGGTCGAGCAGCCACGAACGGATGACCGTGCCCTCCTGCCAGGAGCGGAAGACCTCCCGGACATCCGTCACCGAGTCGACCTTCTCCAGCAGCTCCCAGCCCTCGGCATAGGCCTGCATCATGGCGTACTCGATGCCGTTGTGAACCATCTTCGCGAAGTGCCCGGCACCGACCTTGCCCGCGTGAACCGCGCCGAAATCACCCGCCGGCTTGAGGGCGTCGAAGACCGGCTGCACCTTGGCAACGTTCTCGGCGTCACCGCCGTACATCAGCGCATAGCCGTTCTCCAGGCCCCACACGCCACCCGAGACACCGCAGTCGACAAACCCGATGCCCTTCACGCCCAGCTCCACAGCGTGCTTCTCATCGTCCGTCCAGCGAGAGTTCCCGCCATCCACGACGACATCACCCGGAGCCAGCAACTCAGCCAGCTCATCGACAGTGGACTGGGTCGCCGCACCCGCCGGCACCATCACCCACACCACACGCGGGCCCTTGAGCTTGCCCACAAGCTCCTCGAGGCTGTGGACATCAGCTACGTCCGGGTTGCGGTCGTATCCGATGACGGTGTGGCCTGCACGGCGAATGCGCTCGCGCATGTTGCCGCCCATCTTGCCGAGACCGACGAGACCGAGCTCCATCAGTGGTTCCTTAAGCGTTGAGGCGATTCGTACCCGAGTCCGAGCCTACGCCCGGCCCGTAGCCCGTAGCAGCGGCCCGACGGGAGGGCTCAGGCCCGGCTCGTACGTCAGAAACCGGGCCTGACCTGCGACGACAGGCCGAGACAGGTCGGCCTGGTCGGCCCGGTCAGCCCGAGAGCCGCACCGGCATGATCAGGTACTTGTACGCCTCATCCACCTCGGCATCCGCAGCCGGCCGACCGCTCAGGAGCGCCGGCTTGGTCGACGTGGTGAACGACAGCTGCGCGACCGGCGAGTCGATCGCGCTCAGCCCGTCCAGCAGGAACGTCGGGTTGAAGGCGATCGAGATGTCGTCGCCCTCGAGCTTGGCGTCGACGCGCTCCACAGCCTGCGCATCGTCACTGGAACCGGCCTCGAGGATGAGCACACCCTGCTCGAAGCTGAGCCGAACCGGAGTGTTCCGCTCGGCCACCAGCGCCACACGCTTGACCGCCTCGACGAACGGAGCTGTCTCGATGACCGCGATCGAGTTGAACTCGGTCGGGAAGAGAGTCCGGTACTTGGGCAGGTCACCCTCGAGCAGCCGCGTCGTGGTGCGGCGGCCGGCACCCTCGAAACCGATCAGACCCTCACCCGCACCCGAGCCGGAGAGAGCCAGCGTGACCGTGTCACCACTGGTCAGCGCCTTCGCCGTGTCCAGCAACGTCTTCGCGGGCACCAGCGCGACCGCGGACGCGTCCGGGTTCTCCGGCTTCCACCGGAACTCACGCACCGCGAAGCGGTAGCGATCGGTGGACGCCAGGGTGACCGTGTCGCCCTCGATCTCGATCCGTACGCCGGTCAGCACCGGCAGCGTGTCGTCGCGCCCGGCGGCGATGGCCACCTGGGCGGCCGCGGAGGCGAAGACCTCACCGGGCACCGTGCCGGTCGCGGTCGGCATCTCGGGCAGCGTCGGGTACTCCTCCACAGGCAGCGTGTGGAGTGTGAACCGCGAGGAACCGCAGACCACGACCGCCCGTACACCGTCTGTGGAAATCTCCACCGGCCGGTTGGGGAGGGCACGGCAGATGTCGGCGAGCAGCCGGCCGGAGACGAGGACGGTGCCGTCCTCCTCCACATCCGCCTCCACCGAGACCCGCGCCGACACCTCGTAGTCGAAGCCGGAGAGGCTGAGAGTGCCGTCCTGCGCCTTCAGAAGCAGGCCCGCGAGGACGGGCACCGGCGGACGGGCCGGGAGGCTACGGGCCGCCCACGCCACCGCCTCCGCGAGTACATCGCGCTCCACCCGGATCTTCACCGGAACCGCCTCCTGCTGTTGCTGGCTCGCCCTGCTGGCTTTCGTCGTCTGGCTGTGTTGCCGGGCACCAGTCTGACGCACGCCGCCGACACTCGTTGCTGCTCGGGGTCAAGTCGAGACGAGAGGGGTCGAGCGTTCCGGGACCAAGTTGTGCACAGGCCCCGCTTCGAAGCGGATTCCTCGGTATCTCTATCTGGGAGTAGTAGTAGGGCCTGTGGAAACCGTGGATAACCCTGTATCCGCTGGTCAGGCTCACTATTTTGTCCACTGCGCCTGTGGGTGGAGCCGGTGGACAAGTAGGTCCCGCTGTGGAGAAGCGAAAGTTCTGCACACTCGGTGCACAGGCAGCCGGGAGTACTCCACAGCGTCGTCCCCAGCTTTACCCATGTTCCCCACAGCCCAACCGACCTCCTTGGTGTGACGCCTTTCACTCGCTCCGGTGAGGTCGCGTGTTTCGTTGCCGAACAGTGGACAAGGGTGTGGAGAAGCTGTGCACAACATGACCTTGCCTGTGGGCCGCCGGTGGACAACACAGAGCGCCCCCCGCAGCCGCCTCCTCCGTCCACAGTCTGTGGACGGAGGTTGGTCACAATTCCACAGGCGCCTGAGCTGGGGTGATCAAGTATCGACCACCCCGCCTGTGGACACAGTCTGGACAACTTGACAGTCCCCAGGGTGTGGACGGCGGATCACTCCAGGATCTGTGGAGGAGTGGTCTCGGACGACAGCTATTCGAACAGCAGAAGGTGACACGTACACGTCCCGATGACCGGAACAGCGGCTCCCGCGACGACGAAGGGCGCCCCGGGAGATCGTCCCCGGGGCGCCCTTCGCCCTTCGTACGTGCTGAGCCGGCCTGTGACCGCGTCCTGTCAGCCGTTCTTGATGCGGTTCGTGAGCTCGGTGACCTGGTTGTAGATGGACCGGCGCTCGGCCATCAGGGCACGGATCTTGCGGTCCGCGTGCATCACGGTCGTATGGTCGCGGCCGCCGAACTGCGCGCCGATCTTGGGCAGTGAGAGGTCGGTCAGCTCACGGCACAGGTACATCGCGATCTGGCGGGCCGTCACCAGCACGCGGCTGCGTGAAGATCCGCACAGGTCGTCCACCGTCAGGCCGAAGTAGTCGGCGGTGGCGGCCATGATGGCCGGCGCGGTGATCTCGGGGGCGGCGTCCTCGCCGCCCGGGATCAGGTTCTTGAGGACGTCCTCGGTGAGGCCGAGGTCGACCGGCTGCCGGTTCAACGACGCGAACGCCGTGACCCGGATCAGCGCGCCCTCCAGCTCGCGGATGTTGCGCGAGATGCGGGACGCGATGAACTCCAGTACCTCCGGCGGGGCGTTCAATTGCTCCTGCACGGCCTTCTTGCGGAGGATCGCGATACGCGTCTCCAGCTCCGGCGGCTGTACGTCGGTGATGAGGCCCCACTCGAAGCGGTTCCGCAGCCGGTCCTCCAGGGTCACCAGCTGCTTGGGCGGCCGGTCCGAGGACAGGACGATCTGCTTGTTGGCGTTGTGGAGGGTGTTGAAGGTGTGGAAGAACTCCTCCTGCGTCGACTCCTTGCTCGCGAGGAACTGGATGTCGTCGACGAGCAGGATGTCCATCTCGCGGTAGCGCTTGCGGAAGGAGTCGCCCTTGCCGTCGCGGATGGAGTTGATGAACTCGTTGGTGAACTCCTCCGAGCTCACGTACCGG
The DNA here is from genome assembly GCF_024213665.1 of Streptomyces sp. A3M-1-3. Classification (GTDB taxonomy): domain Bacteria; phylum Actinomycetota; class Actinomycetes; order Streptomycetales; family Streptomycetaceae; genus Streptomyces. Next base: position 293,782 of record NZ_JANAVP010000005.1, on the reverse strand, counting down.
ACCCGCGTGCCGGGGTAGAGGCTGCGGGCGTAGTGGCCGATCGCGTGCAGCAGGTGGGTCTTGCCGAGACCCGACTCCCCATAGACGAAGAGGGGGTTGTACGCCTTGGCCGGCGCTTCGGCGACTGCGACTGCCGCGGCGTGTGCGAAGCGGTTGGAGGCGCCGATGACGAAGGTGTCGAAGAGGTACTTCGGGTTGAGCCGGGCGGTCGGCTCGCCGGGGCCCGGCGCGGAGGCGGGCTGTGTGGACGGCCTGCCGCTGACGGTGGAGGGGAGTGCGGGGTTGCCCTGGGAAGTCTGCGGTTCGGGCCGCTCGTGACGGTCGTGGCGCTCGCGACGGTCGTGTCGGTCGGGGCGCTGTGTGTCGTATGGCGACTGGTCGTACTGCGTCTCCTCGTACAACGGGCGCTCCGGCTGCGGCCGGTAGCCGTGCTGGGGCTGGGGGGAGGCGTATGGGTCGCGCTCCTGGTAGCCGCCGAGCCGGGGCTGTTGCCAGCCGTAGTCGTCCTGCGGCGGGCGTGGCCAGGCGCCGGGCTGGGGACGCTGCTGCTGGTAGTCGGGGTAGGCGGGGCGCGCGGTGGGGAGGTGGTCGGCGCGGGGGGCGGGCAGCTGGTCGTGGTCGCCCTGGTGCTGGTCGTTGCCGGGGCGCTGCCCGTAGCCGTCGTAGGCGTCGCGGTGCGGCGGCTCGTCGTAGCGCGGACGTTCCTGTTGTACGGGTGGGCTGTGCGGGGGGGTTGGCTCGCCGGCGGAGTCGTCGACGGTGATGGCGATCCGGATGGGGCGGCCGCACTCGCGGCTGAGGGTTTCGCTGATGAGGGGGGCGAGTCGGCCTTCGAGTACGCGCTTGCCCCATTCGTTGGGGACGGCGAGGAGGGCGGTGTCGGCCACCAGGGCGAGCGGCTGGCACCGCTCGATCCACTGTTTGTCTTTCGCCTCGATGCCCTGTTGCCCTTCGTCGAGGAGCTGCTCGAGCACTCGTGGCCACACTGCGGCAAGATCGGCAGGTACGTCAGCCACAGAGCACGCTCTCTCACGGGGTCCCACGAAGGTGTGGTTCTTTGGGACGGTCGGGAAGAAAAGGGGTTGGAGTCCAGCCACGGTAGTCAGGGCGGCGGGTACGGTTCAAGTTGTTGTCCACAGCCTGTGCATAGTGGAGCCCGGTGAAGCGCCGGTTTGACCGGATGGCGTAGCCGCGCGTACCGTAACCAGGTCGAGTTGTCGATGGCTGCTGCCGCCTGCCTCCGATGGGCAAAGATCACGATCTGTGGTCGTGAAGCGGTGCCACTCGGGCGTTTACGCGAGTTCCTCGTGGGCGCACGGTGACAGCCAGGCGATGTCCCGCCACCACACGATTCATTTCTGGAGCCCCCGAGTGAGCAAGCGCACCTTCCAGCCGAACAACCGCCGTCGTGCGAAGACCCACGGCTTCCGTCTGCGTATGCGCACCCGTGCCGGCCGCGCGGTTCTCGCGTCCCGCCGTGGCAAGGGTCGCGCCCGCCTGTCCGCCTGATCGCCAGGTCATGACGTCGTGCTGCCTACCGAGAATCGGCTGAGGCGGCGCGAGGACTTCGCGACCGCTGTACGTCGGGGAAACCGGGCCGGACGCCCGCTTCTCGTCGTTCATCTATGTCTTAGCGGTGCAACGGACCCGCACGCGCCTGGGGAGAGCGCTCCCCCGACGCGTGCGGGTTTCGTTGTCAGCAAGGCTGTGGGTGGTGCGGTCGTCCGTAACCAGGTGAAGCGCAGGCTTCGCCATCTGGTGCGCGAACGGCTGCCTCAGCTGCCCCCCGGTAGCCTGGTAGTCGTACGGGCGCTGCCCGGAGCGGGCGACGCCGACCATGCTCAGCTTGCCCGAGACCTGGATGCCGCCCTTCAGCGGTTGCTGGGAGGGGTGGCGCGATGAAGTACCCGTTGCTGGCTTTGATCAAGCTGTACCAGTGGACGATCAGTCCGTTGCTCGGGCCGGTGTGCAGGTATTACCCGTCGTGTTCGCACTACGGATATACGGCCATCGACCGGCATGGTGCGGTGAAGGGGACGGCTTTGACCGCCTGGCGCATTCTGCGGTGCAACCCGTGGTCGCCCGGTGGTGTCGATCATGTTCCCCCGCGTAAGCGCCCGCGTTGGCACGAACTGTTGCGCAGCGCCTTGCGCGGCAGCAAGGGCGGTCACTCCGCCGCTGAGAACCTCCCGGCCGCAGAGAGCCCGCCCAATGCTCAAGGAGCCTGATTAGTGGACACGATTGCCAGTCTCTTCAGCTTTATCACGACACCTGTTTCCTGGGTCATCGTCCAGTTCCACTCGTTGTACGGGGCGATCTTCGGCCCGGACACGGGTTGGGCCTGGGGTCTGTCCATCGTGTCGCTGGTGGTGCTGATCCGGATCTGCCTGATCCCGCTGTTCGTCAAGCAGATCAAGTCGACCCGGAACATGCAGGCGCTCCAGCCGAAGATGAAGGCGATCCAGGATCGCTACAAGAATGACAAGCAGCGTCAGTCCGAAGAGATGATGAAGCTGTACAAGGAGACGGGTACCAACCCGCTCTCTTCGTGCCTTCCCATCCTGGCGCAGTCGCCGTTCTTCTTTGCCCTCTATCACGTGCTCTCGAAGATCGCCTCGAACGACACCATTGGTGTTATCAATGAGCCGCTTCTGGCGAGTGCGCAGAAGGCACATATCTTCGGTGCCCCGCTGGCCTCGAAGTTCACGGACAGCGAGGGCGCGGTCGCGGCGCTGAACGCGTCGCTGATGGATGTCCGTATCGTGACCGCGGTCATGATCGTCCTGATGTCGCTGTCGCAGTTCTACACGCAGCGTCAGCTGATGCAGAAGAACGTTGACCTGTCGGTCAAGACGCCGTTCATGCAGCAGCAGAAGATGCTGATGTACATCTTCCCGGTGATCTTCGCGGTGATGGGTATCAACTTCCCCGTCGGTGTCCTTGTCTACTGGCTGACCACGAACGTGTGGACCATGGGCCAGCAGATGTACGTGATCAACCAGAACCCGACCCCGGGAAGCAAGGCCCAGGACCAGTACCTCCAGCGTCTGCTGAAGAGCGTCGGCGCCCATGGCCAGGTCCGCGGCCGCCGTAAGCGCACTGTGGTTCAGGCGCTTGTCGCCAAGGGCCCTGACCGCAACGACAATGAGCGTCGTTTTGTCACCGGGCTGGCCAAGCAGGGCCTGGTCGCGCAGGCTGACGGCACTGTGATCAAGTCTTCCGAGTCTGCCGAGGACGCGGGGGCGTCCGGGGTGGCCAAGCGGCAGCAGCCCAAGCGGCAGACGAAGGCGAAGCGCCAGGCCGGTACTGGGGCGGGGGCGGCCGAGTCCGCCGAGTCCGGCGCCAAGACCTCGCTCGAGAAGCAGGACGGATCGCAGGATGCCGGGCCGAAGCCGGCCACGAAGTCTGCTTCCGGTTCACCTCGTCAAGCCAAGCCGGGACAGCGCAAGGGCCAGCAGCGGCCCAAGCACCCGTCCTCCAAGAAGTAAGAAGGAGCCCATCCCGTGACGGAAGGCACCACCTCCGCCGCCGCTGAGGGTGGCGACACCCTGACCCGCCTCGAGCAGGAGGGGGAAATCGCGGCCGACTACCTCGAGGGCCTGCTGGACATCGCCGACCTCGATGGCGATATCGACATGGATGTCGAGGCCGACCGGGCTGCGGTTTCCATCATCAGTGACTCGGCCGGTGGCGATCTGCAGAAGCTGGTCGGCCGTGATGGTGAGGTCCTGGAGGCGCTCCAGGAGCTGACCCGGCTCGCGGTGCACCGGGAGACCGGCGACCGCAGCCGTCTGATGCTCGACATCGCCGGGTTCCGTGCCAGGAAGCGTGAAGAGCTCGCGGTTCTGGGTGCCAAGGCTGCGGATGAGGCGAAAAGCAGCGGTGAGCCGGTGAAGCTCCAGCCGATGACGCCGTTCGAGCGCAAGGTCGTGCACGACGCTGTTGCGGCCGCCGGCCTGCGCAGTGAGTCCGAGGGCGAGGAGCCCGAGCGCTTCGTCGTTGTGCTCCCGGTCTGACCGGGTCCCTCGTGTGGTCGGCCCCGTCTGTTCGCAGGCGGGGCCGATCTTGTCAGCCGATAGTTCAGCCACGACGACAGTGCGGTACGGAAGGACGGTCCCCGTGACGGAGGCAGCAGAGCTCCCCCCGGCCCCGGAAGAGGCGAGGGCGGTATTCGGTGAGTGCTTCCCGGAAGCTGTCCGGTACGCGGAGCTGTTGGCGGATGCGGGCGTCCAGCGGGGGCTGATCGGGCCTCGCGAAGTGCCGCGGTTGTGGGAGCGGCATCTGTTGAATTGTGCGGTGCTGTCCGAGGTGGTGGCCGAAGGGGTGACGGTCTGTGACGTGGGTTCCGGGGCCGGGTTGCCCGGCATTCCGTTGGCGCTGGTTCGCCCTGATCTGAAGATCACCCTGCTGGAGCCGCTGCTGCGGCGTACGAACTTCCTCCAGGAGGTGGTGGAGCTGCTGGGGCTCGATCACGTGACTGTGGTCCGGGGGCGGGCTGAAGAGGTTCTGGGCACGCTGCCACCGGTGCATGTGGTGACGGCTCGCGCGGTGGCGCCGCTGGACCGGCTGGCCGGTTGGGGCGTACCTCTGCTGCGTCCCTACGGGGAGATGCTGGCACTCAAGGGGGACACCGCCGAGGAGGAGCTGGTGGCTGCGAAGTCCGCGCTGGCGAAGCTGGGTGTGGTGAAGACCTCAGTGCTGCAGGTGGGGGAAGGTGTGGTGGATCCGCTGTCCACGGTCGTGCGGGTCGAGGTCGGGGAGAGTCCCGGTGGTGTGCGGTTCGCTACAAAGCGGGCCAAGGCGGCTCGGGTCAGCCGTACGCGTCGGCGTCGTTGATTCGCGCTGTCTACCTACGGTGCTCCATACAAGCTGCCAAACGTACGCATTTCGGAGTGTCGCAGCCGTCTGACGTGGCTGCCCGTGCATCGTGTTTCACGTGAAACGTCGCTCTCTGCTGCACGGAATCATCAGTCGTGGTCGGGCGGCTACCTCGCCGCGTGACCGGAAGTCTCCCGGGGTCCCTGACTTGTCCACAACGGTGGATTCATCCACAGGAGAACGGGCCTCGCTGGTTCACAACCCCGAAAGCATGGCAGGCTCTGCTCATTGCGAGCCCGATGTCGAGGAGGGTGAACCCTTGCGGTCCGACGCCAACATCGCGGGACCGATGACCGATCCGGTCCCCGGTCCCCGTACCGAGTCGGCGGGGGAGGATGTTTCACGTGAAACACCGCCTCCGATGGACGACACCCCCATTGGTCGTGCTGCCCAGTTGGCGGTGGAAGCCCTTGGCCGCGCCGGCGAGGGCTTGCCGAGGCCTGAGCAGACGCGCGTGATGGTGGTCGCCAACCAGAAGGGCGGCGTCGGTAAGACCACCACCACGGTCAACCTCGCTGCTTCCCTTGCGCTGCACGGCGCTCGGGTCCTGGTGATCGACCTCGACCCTCAGGGCAACGCCTCGACAGCGCTGGGGATCGACCACCACGCCGAAGTCCCTTCGATCTATGACGTCCTGATCGACAGCAAGCCGCTCTCCGATGTTGTGCAGCCGGTTCCGGATGTCGAGGGCCTCTTCTGTGCGCCCGCCACGATCGATCTCGCCGGTGCGGAGATCGAACTTGTGTCGCTGGTGGCGCGGGAGAGCCGGCTGCAACGGGCGATTCAGGCCTACGAGCAGCCCCTGGACTACATCCTCATCGACTGCCCGCCTTCGCTCGGACTGCTGACGGTCAACGCGCTGGTCGCGGGAGCCGAGGTGCTGATTCCCATCCAGTGCGAGTACTACGCACTGGAAGGCCTCGGTCAGCTGCTGCGGAACGTCGATCTCGTACGGGGCCACCTGAATCCGCACCTGCATGTGTCGACGATTCTGCTGACCATGTACGACGGCAGGACCCGGTTGGCCTCTCAGGTGGCGGACGAGGTGCGCAGCCACTTCGGCAATGAGGTGCTGCGCACGAGCATCCCGCGATCGGTGCGTATCTCGGAGGCGCCGAGCTACGGCCAGACGGTCCTCACCTATGATCCGGGCTCCAGTGGTTCGCTCTCCTACCTGGAGGCAGCGCGTGAGATCGCGCTGCGCGGGGTCGGAGTGCACTATGACGCCCAGCACGCCCACTCGGGCAGCCGGAACAGCCAGCAGAACATGTCGGAGGGGATCCAGTGAGTGAGCGACGTAGAGGGCTGGGGCGTGGGCTCGGTGCGCTGATCCCTGCCGCTCCGCAGGAGAAGTCCGTTCCCGCGATGGGGGCTGCTTCGACTTCCCCGACTGCGGTTCCCGTGCTGACTGTGGAGCGGGGCGTGGCGGCTGCCAAGGTGGCCACGCTGCCGCAGAGCGCCGTTTCACGTGAAACGGAAGTGCCGGCACAGGTTGCGGAGCCCGAGACCGAGTCGGTGGCCGAGCCTGTGGCCGGTGCAACGTTTGCCGAGCTGGCGCTGGATGCGATCACGCCCAACCCCCGCCAGCCGCGTGAGGTGTTCGACGAGGATGCGCTCGCCGAGCTTGTCACCTCCATCCAGGAGGTGGGACTCCTTCAGCCGGTTGTCGTACGGCAGCTGGGTCCCGAGCGCTATGAGCTCATCATGGGCGAGCGGCGTTGGAGGGCCTGCCGGGAGGCGGGTCTGGAGCGGATCCCCGCGATCATCCGGGCCACGGATGACGACAAGCTTCTCCTGGACGCGCTCCTGGAGAACTTGCACCGCGCGCAGCTGAACCCGCTGGAGGAAGCGGCGGCGTACGACCAGTTGCTCAAGGACTTCAACTGCACGCACGACCAGCTGGCTGACCGGATCGGGCGTTCGCGTCCGCAGGTATCCAACACGCTGCGGCTGCTGCGGCTGTCGCCATCAGTGCAGCGCCGGGTGGCTGCCGGCGTGCTGTCGGCCGGCCACGCGCGGGCCCTTCTCTCGGTGGACGACTCCGAGGGGCAGGACAGGTTGGCACATCGCATCGTGGCCGAGGGGCTTTCGGTGCGTGCGGTCGAAGAGATCGTCACCCTGATGGGTTCGCGCCCGGCAAGTTCTGCGAAGTCCAAGGGCCCACGGGCCGGGGCACGGCTGTCGCCCGCGCTGTCCGACCTCGCCTCCCGGCTGTCGGACCGCTTCGAGACGCGGGTGAAGGTCGACCTGGGGCAGAAGAAGGGGAAGATCGTCGTCGAGTTTGCCTCGATGGACGATCTGGAGCGGATTCTGGGGACGTTGGCTCCGGGTGAGGGGCGGGTTCTGGAGCACGGGCTCGCTGAAGAGGAACCTCAGGGCGAGCAGAAATGAGCTGATCCTTGGAGTCCGTGTGGTGGGCGGGCCGTGTCCGGTGTATACCGGAACACGGCCCGTCCTTTGCTTTCAGGCGGTATCGATGCAATCGCTGGGTGGATACGATGCGTTCAGCTAGGACGCATCACCTGAAGGCGCCTCAAACGGAGAGGGCGGGGCATGCGATCGGTGAGCCGCACCGGACTGATGACAGCAGGACTGGGGCTGGGGGTGGTCGGCGGTTTCGTCGGCAGCCTGCTCCAGGAATGGAGCGCGCTGACGGCGGCCCGGGGCGCGGCGAGTGAGGGAAGTGAGGATCAGCCTTCATGGGTCGTCGGCTCGTACCGCTCACGCTGGACAACCTTCCGGACCTTCCCAAGCGCTGCCGGGCGTGTGTCTTCTGGGAACTTGATCCGGTCAGTGGAGAAGCTGCGGTAAAAGCGGGAACGCCTGAGCTGGAGAAAGAGGCGTGGATCTCCGCTGTTCTGCTGGAGTGGGGTTCCTGCGGGCGGGTCGTCTATGTCGACGAAGTGCCCGTTGGCTTCGTTCTGTACGCGCCTCCGGCGTATGTGCCGCGTTCCACGGCGTTTCCCACGAGTCCGGTGTCTCCCGATGCTGTTCAGCTGATGACCGGGTGGATCATGCCGGGGTACCAGGGGCAGGGGCTGGGCCGTGTGATGGTGCAGACGGTTGCGAAGGATTTGTTGCGGCGCGGCTTCAAGGCGATCGAGGCGTTCGGAGACGCCCGATGGAACGAGCCGGCCTGTGTGTTGCCGGCTGACCATCTTCTGGCGGTGGGGTTCAAGACGGTGCGTCCGCACCCGGTGCATCCGCGGTTGAGGCTGGAGCTGCGGACAACGCTGTCCTGGAAGGAAGACGTGGAGCTTGCGTTGGACAGGCTGCTGGGCGCGGTCCAGAAAGAGCCGGTACTGCGGCCTCTGTGAGAATCGCTCGGACAGAAACCCGGACAGAAACAAGGGCCGCCCCGAGGGGCGGCCCTTGTTTCACGTGGAACGGTGCTGTGTCCGTCAGGCCTTGGCCCCGTCACCGATGAAGTCCGCGAGGTCACGTTCGAGAGCGGCCTTCGGCTTGGCTCCGACGATCGTCTTGGCGACTTCGCCGCCCTGGTAGACGTTGAGCGTCGGAATGGACATCACACCGTACTTGGCGGCGGTGGCCGGGTTCTCGTCGATGTTGAGCTTGACGATCTCGATCGAGTCGCCGTGCTCCGCGGCGATCGCCTCGAGCGACGGAGCGATCTGACGGCAGGGACCGCACCAGGCGGCCCAGAAGTCCACGAGCACGGGCTTGTCGTTCTTGAGGACATCCTCTTCGAAGGAGTCGTCAGTCACGTTCTTCAGGGTGCCGGCCACGGCGGCCTCCTCTTTCTTCCTGGGGTGTGGGGTGGGGGAAAGCGTGTGGGTCAGACTGTTGCGGCGGCGACATTCTCTTCGTCGCCGAGGGCAGCGAGGTAGCGCTCGGCGTCGAGGGCGGCGGAGCAGCCGGTGCCGGCGGCGGTGATGGCCTGCCGGTAGATGTGGTCGACGACATCCCCGGCACCGAAGACGCCGGTGAGGCTGGTGCGCGTCGAGGGTGCGTCGACTCGCAGGTATCCCTCGTCGTCCAGTTCCAGCTGGCCCTTGAAGAGCTCGGTGCGGGGGTCGTGGCCCACGGCGATGAACAGGCCGGTCACCGGGAGCGCGGACGTCTCGCCGGTCTTGGTGTTGCGCAGGGTGAGGCCGGAGAGCTTCTGCTCGCCGTGGATTTCCGCCACCTCGCTGTCCCAGGCAAACTTGATCTTCGGGTCGGCGAAGGCGCGCTCCTGCATGGCCTTGGAGGCGCGCAGGGTGTCCCGGCGGTGGATAATCGTGACGGACTTGGCGAACCGGGAGAGGAAGGTGGCCTCCTCCATGGCGGTGTCGCCGCCGCCAACGACGGCGATGTCCTGGTCCTTGAAGAAGAAGCCGTCGCAGGTCGCGCACCAGGAGACGCCGCGGCCGGAGAGCGCGTCCTCGTTGGGCAGGCCCAGCTTGCGGTGCTGGGAGCCGGTGGTGACGATGACGGCCTTGGCGTGGTGGACGGTGCCGGCGGTGTCGGTGACGGTCTTGATGTCGCCGGACAGGTCGACGGTGACGATGTCGTCGGGTACCAGCTCGGCTCCGAAGCGCTCGGCCTGGGCGCGCATGTTGTCCATCAGGTCCGGGCCCATGATGCCGTCCCGGAAGCCGGGGAAGTTCTCCACGTCGGTGGTGTTCATCAGCGCACCGCCCGCCGTGACTGCGCCTTCGAACACCAGCGGCTTGAGCGACGCGCGTGCGGTGTAGAGGGCGGCGGTGTATCCGGCCGGCCCCGAGCCGATGATGATCACGTTACGGACGTCGCTCACGGGTGTCTTCCTCGTCTCTGCGGACTGCGTACTGCCTACCGGGGCCCGGTCAATGACTCTCACCCCACGCAACGGATCCTACGGGGCGTGCATTCCCGTGGTGTCCGAGCGCGGGGTTGGGTGTGTCAGTGGCGGGGGTAGGAGCGCTTCAGCAGAACGTCGCCCGTGCCTGAGGGGGCGGTTTCCTGGCAGGAGGCGTCTATGAGGTAGGCCTGGACCGAGGAGCTGTCGGAGGGGTGCGGGAGCACGAGCAGATAGGCATCGGCACCCTCGTAGGTGCCCTGTTCCGCGGCGAGGAGTGGTTCTGCCCGGCCTGTGCCTGCCTGGACGCAGGGCGGCACGTTCGTGGCTGCTTCCGCGTCCCGCAGCGGCGAGTGCGGGAGGGTCTGTGTCCCGAGGGACTTCCGTTCCTTGGGGTTCTGGCCGGCTGGTGATTCGGCGGCGAGAAGTGCCTGGACCCGGTCTTCGAGGCCGGATGCGGAGAAGGTCCCCGGAGCGTCGGAAGTAACGCCCACACCACTCTCCGCGGTCTTGTCCGCCGTGCCTTGTGAGGTCGGCAGCGACTGCATCAGGAAGATACTCATGCCGATCGCGGCCGTGCCGAAGACGCCTCCGAGGACGGCGGCACGGCGGCGGTGCTTGGTACGAGTGCCGCGGCCGGGGCCTGTGGCCGCACGCGGGTGGCCGGCCGGCCGGTCGGCAGTGGTCGGTTCCGCCGCGACGGGAGGCGATGTTTCACGTGAAACAGCGTCGCCCGTGCCGGGGGAGGTGGCATCCAGCAGAGCTTCGGCGGCGAGGGCCGCGTCGATACGGCCCGCGATATCGGCCGGCATGCGCTGCGGGCCCGGCAGAGTGCCCAGCAGGCCGCGGATCTCGTCCAGGGAGGCTCGTACGTCGGCGCACAGCGGGCATGTGTCGAGGTGCCTTCGGACCTCGGCCGTGCGTGCCGGGGAGAGTAGTCCCTCGGTGAGGTCGGAGATCTCCGAGACGTCCGGGTGCCGGATCGCGCCGGTCGTGGATGTCACGGTCGCCCACCTCCGCCCTTCACCGCGTCTGTGTCCTTGGGTTCTGCTGCCGGTGGGACGGATGTCCCCTGCGTCCGGTTCCTTCCCCGGCCGAGGTCGTTGTTATCCGCGGCGTCGGTACGCAGGTGTGTGAGCATCGGCTGCAGTCTCGCCCGGCCCCGTGCGCAGCGGCTCTTCACCGTCCCGGTCGGCACGTCGAGGATCTGGGCAGCTTCTGCCACTGGATAGCCCTGCATGTCGACGAGGACCAGTGCGGCCCGCTGCTCGGGGGGAAGCGTGCGCAGGGCTGCCAGAAGTTCGCGGTGGAGGTCTTGGCGCTCCGCGGGCGCCTCGGCCGACTCGTGAGGCTCCAGGAGCTGCTCGAGTCTCTCGGTGTCGTCCATGGGTGAGGTCTTGCGCGAGGCGGCTTTGCGGGCTCGGTCGAGGCAGGCGTTCACCGTGATGCGGTGCAGCCAGGTCGTGACGGCCGACTGTCCGCGGAAGGTGTGGGCGGCGCGGTAGGCGGAGACGAGGGCGTCCTGGACCGCGTCTGCCGCTTCCTCGCGGTCGCCCAGCGTACGCAGGGCTACGGCCCACAGGCGGTCGCGGTGGCGGCGGACGACCTCACCGAAGGCGTCGGAATCGCCGGCTACATGGCGAGCCAGCAGATCCTGGTCGCTGATGTCGCCGAGTGCCGCATTGTCCAAGTCCCTGCCCCTCCCCCCGGTGGTCGCCGATCAGCTGGTGATCTTGATCTCTGATACCCGGCCTCGGAAGTTGCCTTCATCGGTCTGCGGCAGTTCGGTAAGCCAGACGAGAACGTACCGCGCCTTCACACCCTTGCCGGGACGGAGAGCCACATTGTCCCCGGTCCCTTCGGCGACCTTCGTGAACTCATCAGGTGACGTCGGAGCCGCGGAGGCGTCGAACGGCGCAGCCCTCAGCTGAACAGTGGTGTCCCCGACGAAGGAAACCTTCACGGTGCCGATCTGCTTGACCTCACCGAGGTCCAGTACAACCCCGAGGCCCTTCTTCAGCCTGCCGAAGTCGGCGCTCTCGTAGAAGTCGGTCTGCCAATGCGTGCTGGTGTCGCCGTCGTAGGTCTTGCTTATGTCGCCGGGCTTCTCAGCACCGTCGCCCAACGGATCGAAGTCCTTCGCATCGACGATGGGGACCGGCTTACCGGACTCCACCACGGGGGACGGGTTCTTGTCGCCTCCGTCGGGCGTCTGAGTGGTCGAGCCACCGGACTCCCCTCGGTCGAGGAGGGTGTCGGCCAGTTGCCAGCTGCCCAGGCCGAGTGCGGCGATGAGCAGCGCGGCGACGCTCCACTTCAGGGCCTTGCCGGTGCGGCTCTGCAGCGGAGGCGGCGGGGCTGCCGCCATCGGCTGGGTGGCCGAGGCGGGACGGGCCGACGCACGTCCGTAGGTGGTGCCCTGCTGGTAGGTGGTGCGCTGGTACTCGGGGGGTGCCGTGAAAGCGGGCTCCGGCGGCCGGATGCGCGGCATGGCCGCGATCGCCTTGGCGAGCTCCTCCGGGGTGGTGCAGGGCGGTTCCTGGCGGGAGGCGGTGGCGCCGTCGTTGGCCAGAGCCCGCATCGCGAGTTCGGCAAGCCCGCGATGGACACCCGCCCGGACCTGGTCGGGGGCGATCAGACCGACACCCTTGGGCAGGCCGGACAGCCCGTACGCGTCGTTCTCGTATGGCCAGCGCTGGGTGAGGGAGGCGTACAGCAGGGCGCCGATCGCCTCCGTGTCGCTGCGCTGCGGGTGTTCGGAGGTGATGCCGCGCAGGGCGGCGTTCACGGCGAGGCCGCGGATCCGGTACTGGCCGGAGGAAGTGCGCAGTATGGCGCCGGGGGTGAGCCGGAGATGGGCCAGGCCCTCGCGGTGCGCCGCGGCCATGGCCTGGGAGACCTGGCTGACGAGCTGGTAGGCGTCGTGTGCCTCCATCGGGCCGGCCGCGAGGAGGCTGGTCAGCTCGGTGGCATCCGGGAGCCACTCGTGAACGACGTAGACGAGATCGTTCTCCTCGACCGCGTCCAGGACCTGTACGAAGCGCGGGTCGCCGAGCAGCGCCGAGGAGCGAGCGGCGGCGAGTACCGAGCGGGCGCGGGGGTGGTGGGCGGGAAGCAGGTGGACACCGACGGCCCGGCGGAGTTTCTCGTCGACGGCACGCCAGCTGCTGAAACCGTCCAGACGGGTGACGCACTCCTCGAGCCGGTAGCGTCTGGCGAGCTTGTGGCCGCTGTGGAGCTCGGGCGCGGCGGCGTGCCCGAGCACGCCGCTCTTGCGTTCGCCGCCCGTGTCCGGGGTGCTCGTGTCCGCCGTCTGCTGGGCTTCCGCCACCCCGTCGGCCGTGGCGCCGTCCGCCTTCGCGGTCAGCGGCTCGTCGCCGCTGTTGTCGGCCACGTCGACGGCAGCTGTGCTACGTTCCGCCACCGTCGTTCCTGCCTCCCCATCCGTTGCACGCTGTCGGCCAGTCTGCAAAGCCATGCCAATTGTGCCCACAGTCCGGCGCTATGCACGACACGCGGCGGCGGACGATGGTTGTGCGAGGGTCAGCGCCCGAGTCGTCCGCGGACCATTCCGACCAACGCGTTGAGCTCCTCGATGCGCATCCGCTTCGCCGCGACGAGGAAGACAGCCAGCAGGACGGCGCCGCCGCCGGCCAGAGCCGCGAGCGAGCCGAGGGCGCCGCTGCCGAGGCCCTTGGTGATCGCGAACGCGACGGCGCCTGCGGCCAGCGCGGCGGGAACACACGCTCCGGAGAGCCGGGCGTACGTACGGATGACGTGCGCGCCGTCGAGATCGCCGCCGAGCCGGTTGCGCAGCCGGCGCCAGGCGACGCTGACGCCGACGGCGTAGGCCAGGCCGTAGGCGGCGGCCATGCCGACCACGGCCCAGCGGGACGGCAGGACGACGTAGGCAAGCGCGGAGACGGCGGCGTTGACCGCGGCGACGATGACGGTGTTGTAGAAGGGCGTGCGGGTGTCCTCGTACGCGTAGAAGCCGCGCAGTACCACGTACTGCACGGAGTACGGGATCAGGCCGAGTCCGAAGGCCATCAGGATGAAGCCCATCGACCGTGCTGCTTCGGCGCCCGACGGCCCGAACAGCAGGGTGCACATCGGGAGGCCTAGGGCGACGAAGGCGAACGAGACGGGCACGATCGCGACGGCGGAGTTGCGCAGCCCCTGCGAGATGTCGTCGCGTACCGCACCCGGGTCGTTGTCATGTGCGGCCCGTGAGATGCGGGGCAGCAGTGCGGCCATCACGGAGACGGTGATGATGGCCTGCGGCATGCCCCAGATCAGCTGGGCGTTGGAGTAGGCGAGGAAGCCCGCACCGCTCCGGCCGGACGCCTCGCCCGCCGCTGTGGCGAGCTGGGTGACGACGAGGACACCTGCCTGGTTGGCGAGGACGAAGAAGACGGTCCACTTGGCGAGCTTGACCGTCTTGCCGAGGCCGTGGCCCTTCCAGTCGAAGCGGGGACGGAAGCGGAAACCGGCCTCCCGCAGGTACGGGATCATCGCCAAGGCCTGGACAACGAGTCCCAGCAGCGTTCCGATGCCCAGGAGCCGGACGCCGTCCGCCGGGATGGTCTCCACGGCCATGCCGGATTCGGCGGAAGTGCCGTAGACCCAGATGAACAGTCCGAACGTGAAGATCATGACGATGTTGTTCAGGACCGGGGTCCACATCATCGCGCCGAACTTCCCGCGAGCGTTGAGGATCTGGCCCATGACCACGTGGACGCCCATGAAGAAGATGGTCGGCAGGCAGTAGCGGGCGAAGACGACGGCGACGCTGTTGGCTTCGGGGTTACTGGCGATCGTGTCCGACATCGCGCGGATCAGCGCGGGTGCCGCGAAAACGGCGGCGATGACGATGATGCCGAGGGCGACCATGACGAGAGTCAGCAGGCGGTTGGCGTAGGCCTCGCCGCCATCCTCGTCGTTCTTCATGGCGCGTACGAGCTGCGGAACGAAGACGGAGTTGAGCCCGCCGCCGACAGTCAGGATGTAGATCATCGTCGGCAGGGTGTAGGCGATGGTGTAGGTGTCACCGAGAACCGCGGCGCCCAGAGCCGCGGTGATCACCAGGCTGCGGACGAATCCGGTGAGCCGGGAGACCATCGTGCCGGCCGCCATCACGGCACTGGACTTCAGCAGCCCTGATGCACGGCCGGACTTCTTCGGGGCGGGCGCGCCGACCGGTTCGGGTTCGGAGACGGGGGGCCGGCCGCTGCCCTGCTGGTCGCGGTAGAGGTGGGCGAAGGCGTCCGGCTCCGGCTCTTCGTCACCGGCCCGGGTGACCAGGTCGTCCACCCCGACGAACTGGGTGATCCGGCCATCGTCGCCATACGGGAGGTGGCGGGAGGGCCCGTCCGGTTCGGGCGCCGGTGTCTGTGCCCATACCCGCGGGTCCGGGGCGTGCTGGGGCGCCACAGGCTGCTCGTAGAGCGGCTGCGGCTCCTGGTAGGTGCCCGGCGGCGGCGGGGGGTGCGAGGCGCGGTCGTAGAGGGCCTCGGTCACCGGGTCCTGTGCGGCGAGGTCCTGTTCCCGGTACGGGTCGTGGTCGTAAGCGTCCTGAAGATAAGGGTCCGGGGCGGGTGGGGACGGCGCGGGAACCTGCCCCGGTGGCCCTGGAACGGCCCCCGGTGTCGCGGCAGTGCCACCCGCGCCCTGTCCGCGGTCACCGTCGTACGGCGCGTTCATCGAAACCCCACCTCATCGTCCCCAGGCCGACCGGCCACGCCATCGCTCAACGGTCCACTTTCTCACCCGTGCCCGACGGGTTGCCGCTATCCGGTCCGGTGTCCGGCGTCGGGTCACTCTGCTGCTCGGCGTCGTCCGCCTCTTCGGGCGTCTCCCCAGCGGTCTCCGCCGCGGTGTCCGCCGTGGCCCCGGCCGTCGCGCGCGCCGCCGCACGCCTGCGGTGCGCGTACATCCTGATGCCGGCGAGGACGAGAAGAAGGACACCGCCGGCGATCACGAGCATCACCGTAGGGGTGATCTCGGTGGCTTCCACGGTGAACCTCCTCGCCTCCCCATAGCGGACACCGTCCTCGGTGTAGAGCTGGGCGGTCACCTCGACCGGTCCGCTGGCCGTGGCGTTGGCCGTGAACTTCACGGACTGGCTGTGGCCTCCCTGGACAGCGACCGGTTGCTCGGCTTCCGCCCCGTCACCGAACTTCAGCCGGTTCGGCTTGTCCGAAGTGAGTCGGAGCACCAGGTTGTCGACACCCTGCACCAGGCTGTTCTGCACGGTGACCGGGATCGTCGCACTGCGGCCCGAGAGGGTCGCGTCCGACTTCGGAATCAGCTGGACCTTCTTGGTGAGACCGATCAGGTAGCTCTGTACGTCACCACGGTACTGGGCGGCCTCCTGCGGCTTGCCGCGCCAAGAAGAGGACATTCCCCGGCGGATGGCGTTGCCGAAGGGGATGTCCACGCGGTCCTCCGCGGTGAGGATCACCTTGAAGTGGTCGAGCGTGTTCTGGGTGGTCCGGATCTCCTCGAAGGCCTTCCTCGGGAGTTCCTTCTTGCGCAGGGAGTCCGGGTACGAACCCGAGCCGGGAACGCTCGTCGTGGCGTCGGGGTCGGGTTTGGCCTTCCCCGCCGCTTCCAGGTCGAGCGGCTGCGTCCAGCGGCCGGACTGCAGACCGTGCAGCGCGCCTGCCATGGACTGCGCCTGGCTGGCGGTCGGCATCCGTTGCGGAGCGACGACGATGCTGCGTTCCTCGTCCGTGCCCTGCAGGTTCAGCGCGAGGCTCTGCGCCAGGAACTCCTGCACGGCGAGCGTGGAACTCCCCGCCCGGGACATGTCCCGCTGGAAGGCGGTGGAGAGCCGGGCGTCGGCGACGACGGCCGTGGTGCCGCCCCCGATAGGCCTGGCCGCTGTTGGCGTGTACGACAGGTTCCCCGTCTCCCGCATGCTGTCGCTTCGGGCGATCACATGGTGGGCGCCGGCCGAGGTGGCGGTGTTGACGACCGAGGGATCGACGGCACCTTCCACCGGCCATGCGAAGTCGGTGGAAGGTGTCACGTGGAGGATCGTCTCCACGGCCTGCTTGGCTACTTCTGTTGCGGGCCGCAGATGGCTGAGGGACCCGGAGACGTTCCTGCCGCGGTGCGCCAGTGAGGCCAGGTCGGGGTCGGCGAACGGAAGCGCCACGACCTTCTGGTCCTCCACCGCGTCCTCGAGTGAGCTGAGCCACTGCTTGGCGACGTCCTGGCTCTTGCCGGCGACGGTGGTGCCGTCGTGCCCTCTGACCTGGTAGCTCCTGGTCATCGCGTCGACGGTGGCGAGCAGGTCGGGGTCGATGAGCCAGGTGACGGGCAGCTCCTTGCCGAGCGAGACGAGCTGTTCAAGCCGGCCGCCCGGGGCGAGTTCCGCCGACAGGCTGTCGTCCTGGAAGACCGGGGTCTGCTGTTCGTCGGAGCCCGTCTCGGAGGTGAGATGCGTAGAGGAGATCAGCGGCCACACGAAGGTGAGCTGGGTCCGCTTCTCCGCCGACTCCGGCTGCCACGGCAGGAAGGTCCGCTCCATACCCAGAACCTGGGGGTACGGCCGACTCGGTGTCTGGCCCGCCAAGGAGACGCCGACCTGGTAGATGCCGTCCGCGTCGAGTCCCAGCTTGTCGACCGGGACCTTGATCGTGAAGTCGTGGCCGATCTTGGAGGGCAGCTTCGCGATCTCCAGGGTGTACTCGTCGTCGATCTCCGAGAGATTGCCGGGAGCAGGACCGGTGCGCTCGGCGGCCGCGTCGACCGCCGTCCTGCCGGTCATCGGCGGTCCCACCCGAAGCCCCACGCGGGCGTCGGTGATGGTCTCTTTGCCCCGGTTGACCACAGTGCCGGAGATCGTGAGCGAGTCGCCCTCCACCGGTGCGGCGGGGGTCAGTGTGTCGAGAGACACGTCGACACTCTGCGGACCCGCGGAATCGGCGGCGTGTGCGGGCGAGGCTGCGGGAACGTACACCAGCCCGGCCAAGAGCGGCGTCCCGGCGAGCAATACGGCTGCGCGCCGCAGCCATCGGCGGGCAGGAGAGGAGCCCGTCCCCTGGAAGTCTGCCGCCTCGGCCACGCGCTCGCCCGTCTCTTGTCGTCAGTGGTCGTCGGTTGTGCGTCCACGCATGGTAACGAGGCCTGCTGTGGGTGAGTGCCGCGGACTGCTCCACATGATCGGAGGAAAGAAGCGGTGGTGGAAAGAAACGAGGGCGCTCCGGTCGGCCGGGCCACGTACCCTGTTCTGTTGTGCCGAACGCCAATGAAGACAACCCCAGTGCCCTGAGCCAGGTGCAGCGCCGCGCGGTGAGTGAACTGCTGCGGGTCTCCCCTGTCGCCGACGATCTCGCCCGACGCTTCCGGGATGCGGGCTTCAGCCTCGCCCTGGTCGGCGGCTCGGTCAGGGACGCGTTGCTGGGACGGCTCGGCAATGACCTCGACTTCACCACCGACGCGCGTCCCGAGGACGTACTGAAGATCGTCCGGCCGTGGGCCGACTCGGTGTGGGACGTGGGTATCGCCTTCGGCACGGTGGGGTGCCAGAAGGCCGCCGGCAACGCAGGAGCGGACCGGTTCCTCCAGATCGAGGTCACCACCTACCGCTCCGAGGCGTACGACCGGACCTCGCGGAAGCCGGAGGTCTCCTACGGCGACTCCATCGAGCAGGATCTGGTGCGCCGGGACTTCACCGTCAACGCCATGGCCGTGGCTCTCCCGGAGAAGGATTTCATCGACCCGCACGGCGGGCTCGACGACCTCGCGGCACGCGTCCTGCGGACCCCGGGCACGCCCGAGGAGTCCTTCTCGGACGACCCGCTGCGCATGATGCGGGCGGCCCGCTTCGCGGCTCAGCTGGACTTCGAGGTGGCTCCTGAAGTCGTCGAGGCAATGACCTCTATGGCCGAGCGCATCGAGATCGTCTCCGCCGAGCGCGTGCGTGACGAGTTCAACAAGCTGCTGCTCTCCCCCAACCCCCGCAAGGGGCTGGGGCTGCTCGTGGGTACGGGCATCGCCGATCGTGTGATTCCCGAACTGCCGGCGCTGCGACTGGAGAGCGATGAGCATCACCGGCACAAGGACGTCTACGAGCACTCGCTGACCGTGCTGGAGCAGGCCATAGATCTGGAAGCTCCTACGGAGGAGCCGGGCGGTGGGCCGGACCTGGTGCTCCGGCTGGCCGCACTGCTGCATGACATCGGCAAGCCGCGGACACGCCGTTTCGAGTTGGACGGCCGGGTCTCCTTCCACCACCACGAGGTGGTCGGCGCAAAGATGACCCACAAGCGCATGACCGCACTCAAGTACTCCAACGACATGGTGAAGGACGTTGCGAAGCTGGTGGAGCTGCACTTGCGGTTCCACGGCTACGGGACCGGGGAGTGGACCGACTCCGCCGTCCGACGCTACGTACGTGATGCGGGCCCCCTGCTGGAGCGCCTGCACAAGCTGACCCGCTCGGACTGCACGACACGCAATAAGCGCAAGGCGAGCGCCCTGTCCCGCGCCTACGACGGCCTTGAGGAGCGCATTGCGCAGCTCCAGGAGCAGGAGGAGCTGGACGCGATCCGCCCGGACCTCGACGGCAACGAGATCATGGAGGTCCTCGGAGTCGGCCCCGGCCCGGTGATCGGCAAGGCTTACAAGTTCCTGCTGGAGCTCCGTCTGGAGAACGGCCCCATGGAACGAGACGCGGCGATCACGTCACTCAAGGAGTGGTGGGCCGCACAGGCCTGAGCCATGTTTCACGTGAAACATGGCGCGGACCGAGGGGCGATGTTTCACGTGAAACATCGCCCCTTTCCGCTGTCCCGCCCTATCGCTTCACTGGGCGCGCCATCGCCGCGGCCACCACGGCGTAGAGCACGGCGACCGATACGACCAGGGGAGCCGACCGGCCATCCGCCGGCAGCATCAGCGCAGCCACCCCGGCGGCGCCGACGAATGCCACGTTGAACAGCATGTCGTAGATCGAGAAGACCCGCCCGCGGAAGGCATCGTCCACCGAGGACTGCACCACCGTGTCCGTGGCGATCTTCGCTCCCTGGGTGATCAGCCCGAGGACGAAAGCCGCGATCATTATGGGCACCGGCGTGAACGGCAGACCGAGGGCCGGTTCCAGTACGGCAGCCGAAGCGGCGCAGGCCGCGATCCACCCGTACTCGCCCAACCGGCTCACCGCCCACGGTGTCACCACCGCCGCCGCGAAGAAGCCCGCCCCCGAAAGGGCGAGGGCCAAGCCGAGCAGGGCCAGGCCGTCCGACTCCCGCTCCGTCCATGCGTAGCGGGACAGCATCAGCACCATCACGGTCAGCGACCCGTAGCAGAACCGC
Source organism: Streptomyces sp. A3M-1-3 (assembly GCF_024213665.1). Classification (GTDB taxonomy): domain Bacteria; phylum Actinomycetota; class Actinomycetes; order Streptomycetales; family Streptomycetaceae; genus Streptomyces. Next base: position 273,799 of record NZ_JANAVP010000005.1, on the reverse strand, counting down.
AGGAGGGTCATGGCGGCCAGCGCCCGGGCCGCCGTCCGCCGCTCCGCCAGATGGCGCAGTCCTCCGGCCAGTCCACGAGCAGTCATGGCCACGGCTTCGGTCACGCTGGGACGGACGGCATCGGGTTCGAGATCCGGCCCCAGCAGGCCCGGGGCGATACGCAGGGAGGCAAGCGCCGCAGAGAGATAGAGGCACGCGCCCAGCACGACGACGGCCGCGTCGGAGTCGGCGCCCAGCAGCCGCACGGCGAACGCGAGCCCCCCGCCGGCGGTCGCCGCAAGTGTGCCTGCGGTCGGGGAGACCGAATTGGCCATCACCAGCCGGTCGGCATCGACGACGCGCGGCAAAGAGGCCGACAGGCCCGCCAGGACGAAGCGATTGACGGCGGTGACGGACAGCGCCGAGACATAGAACAGCCAGTCAGAGACGGAGGCGAGGATCAGCAGCGCCGTCACGCACGCCAGGGCCGCCCGCAGCAGATTCCCGTAGAGAAAGACCTGCCGGCGCCGCCAGCGGTCCAGCAGCACGCCGGCGAACGGGCCGACCACCGAGTACGGCAGAAGCAGCACGGCCATGGCCGAGGCGATGGCAGCGGGCGATGTCTGCCTCTCCGGGGAGAACACGACGTACGTGGCAAGGGCCACCTGGTACACGCCGTCTGCCGACTGGGAGAGCAGTCGTACCGCGAGCAGGCGGCGGAAATTTCTCAGGCGCAGGAGTACGCGCAGATCACGTACGACAGGCATGTGCGCAAGGGTCACATACGAGGAGGGTCCCCGGGCACATTGCCCGGGGACCCTCCTCGGCACGCTCGCGGAAGCGCCCTGTCGTACCGGCGCGCCGCGCTGTGTGTATTAGCGCTCTACTTCCCCAGCGATGAACTTCTCGACGTTCTCACGCGCCTCGTCGTCGAAGTACTGGACCGGCGGGGACTTCATGAAGTACGAGGACGCCGAGAGGATCGGGCCGCCGATACCGCGGTCCTTGGCGATCTTCGCGGCGCGCAGCGCGTCGATGATGACACCCGCGGAGTTCGGGGAGTCCCAGACCTCGAGCTTGTACTCCAGGTTCAGCGGGACATCACCGAACGCGCGGCCCTCAAGACGCACGTACGCCCACTTGCGGTCGTCCAGCCACGCCACGTAGTCCGACGGGCCGATGTGGACGTTGTTCTCGCCCATGTCGCGGTCGGGGATCTGCGAGGTGACGGCCTGGGTCTTCGAGATCTTCTTGGACTCGAGGCGGTCGCGCTCGAGCATGTTCTTGAAGTCCATGTTGCCGCCGACGTTCAGCTGCATGGTGCGCTCGAGGAGCACACCGCGGTCCTCGAAGAGCTTCGCCATCACACGGTGCGTGATGGTGGCGCCCACCTGGGACTTGATGTCGTCACCGACGATCGGCACGCCGGCCTCGGTGAACTTGTCCGCCCACTCCTTCGTGCCGGCGATGAAGACCGGAAGAGCGTTGACGAATGCGACCTTGGCGTCGATGGCGCACTGTGCGTAGAACTTCGCCGCGTCCTCGGAACCGACGGGCAGGTAGCAGACCAGAACGTCGACGTCGCGGTCCTTGAGGACCTGGACGACGTCGACCGGCGCCTCCGCGGACTCCTCGATGGTCTGGCGGTAGTACTTGCCCAGGCCGTCGAGCGTGTGGCCACGCTGGACGGTGACGCCGTTGCTGGGCACGTCGCAGATCTTGATGGTGTTGTTCTCGCTGGCCCCGATGGCGTCCGAGAGGTCGAGGCCGACCTTCTTCGCATCGACGTCGAAGGCGGCCACGAACTCGACGTCCCGCACGTGGTAGTCGCCGAACTGGACGTGCATGAGCCCCGGCACCTTGGCCGCCGGGTCGGCGTCCTTGTAGTACTCGACGCCCTGCACCAGCGAGGCGGCGCAGTTGCCCACGCCGACGATGGCTACGCGAACCGAACCCATTGGCGGTTGCTCCCTGTGTGTACTCGACGAAGCCCTGCGGGTGCAGAGCCTCACTTGGCGGTGTCGTCGGACGGATCCGGCGGGGTTGGGGATCCGGGGAGTGTCCCCCCGGAGGCCACCGCACCCCCGTGCCGGGGCAGACCGCCCGTCTCTCCTGATGTGTTGTCCTGCTGGGCAGAGCCGGCGCCGCTGCCGGGTCGTCGCTGATCCCGGCCGGCCCGCTCGCTCTCGATGAGCTCGTTCAGCCAGCGCACTTCGCGCTCCACGGACTCCATGCCGTGCCGCTGCAGCTCAAGCGTGTAGTCGTCGAGGCGCTCACGGGTACGGGCCAGGGAGGCGCGCATCTTCTCAAGACGCTCCTCGAGCCGGCTCCGGCGGCCCTCGAGCACCCTCATCCGCACCTCCCGCTCGGTCTGCCCGAAGAAGGCGAAGCGGGCGGCGAAATGCTCGTCCTCCCAGGCGTCCGGGCCGGTGTGCGAGAGCAGCTCCTCGAAGTGCTCTTTGCCTTCGGCCGTCAGCCGATAGACGATCTTGGCGCGCCGCCCTGCAAGGGATGCGGCGAGCGCATCCTCCGGCGCACTGCCCGGTTCCTCGATCAACCAGCCGTTGGCGACCAGCGTCTTGAGGCAGGGGTAGAGCGTCCCGTAACTGAACGCGCGGAACACTCCCAGCGAGGTGTTCAGCCGTTTACGCAGCTCATAGCCGTGCATCGGGGACTCACGCAGCAGACCGAGTACGGCGAATTCGAGGATGCCGGAGCGTCTGCTCACTCTTCGCCTCCTCCGTCGTCCTGGCCCCGTATGCCGAGCTGATGTATCGACTCGATACATCCAGACGATAGAACGGGTGGCCTCCTGCGACAAGAGAGACCACCGTGACCGGCATCACATCATCAATTCGTGGCAGGCAAGTTGCCTGATTTGGGGTGAACTTCGGCACTGGATGGGTTTTGACCGTGCGTAGTCTGTGCGGCATGCAGACCACCGGGAACCATGTGACGCCGGGGGGCGTCCCCGCCCTGGGGGCAGTGCGGACGAGCCCGTTCCAGGACTGGTCCGCACTTCGGGGGGACCGGAATTCAACTGCCGCTTCCAGGCGATCGCGCCTGCCCGAGGAGTAGTCGTTCGATGAGCGAGCACCGTCGCAAACCGCCGCAGCCGCAGGGCGGCGGACGTGCCGCGGCCAGGCAAGCCGCGCAGCAGCCGCCTTCTGGCCGCCGCGGGGCGACCGGCCGGGACGTCCCCGCCGGATCGCCCTCTGGCTCTTACGAGCCGGAGCGCCCCTACGGCGGCCGCGCCGAGGCCCGGCGCGCTGCCCAGCGAAGCACCGGCGGCCGCAGACGCGCCCCCGAAGGCGGTGGCGGTCACGGCGGCCATGGCGGCGGAGGCCGCCGCGGCGGTGGCGGCCAGGAAAGCGGCCACGGCCGCGGCAACCCCCGCCCGAAGAAGCGATTCATCGACTACCCGCGCTCTGACAAGTACGGGTGGGGCCGCTGGGTCCCGTCGTGGCGGCTGGTCGGCGGCACATGCCTTGGTTTCTTCGCGCTCCTGATGGCGGGTACCGGCATCGCACTGGCGATGGTCGGGAAGCCGGACCCACAGAAGGCCGCCCAGGCGCAGAACAACGTCTTCTACTGGGACGACGACACCCAGATGGCCGCGACAGGCGGCGACCAAAATCGCCAGATCGTGCCCATTCACAAGATCCCGCAGACGATGCAGGACGCGGTGATCGCCGCGGAGAACGCCTCCTTCGAAACGGACAAGGGCGTCGACCCCATGGGCATCGGCCGGGCCGTCTTCAACATGGCCATGGGCGGCTCCACACAGGGCGGATCGACGATCACCCAGCAGTACGTGAAGAACACGTACCTCGAGCAGGACCAGACGATGAAGCGCAAGATCACCGAGCTCTTCATCTCGATAAAGCTCGGTGCCACCGAGGAGAAGGACGTCATCCTCGCCGGCTATCTGAACACCGCCTACTACGGCCGCGACGCCTACGGAATCCAGGCAGCGGCCCAGGCGTACTTCAAGACGGACAGCGAAGACCTCAACCCGTCCCAGAGCGCGTTCCTCGCCGCCTTGCTCAAGGGCCCCAACCTCTACAACCCGGACGGCGGCATCGGCCCCGGCGCCACTGCCGAGGAGAACACGAAGCGCGCCAAACTACGCTGGGCATGGGTCCTCGACCGTGAGGTCGAGGTCGGACGTATGGATCGGGCGGAACGGGCCAAGCACACGGTCTTCCCGAAGCTCGTCGACTCCGCGCAGGCCAGGTCACTGGCCGGCCAGACGGGCTATCTCGTCGAGACCGCCAAGAAGTACGTCATGAACAAGACGGGCAAGACGCCCGAGGAACTCGACCGCGGCGGCTACCGGATCTACACCACCTTCAACCAGAAGAGGGTCAACGCGCTCAGCGCATCGGTCGAGAAGACCCGCAAGGAATTCCTCGACGAGAAGAAGCGCCCCGACAAGGACAAGCACGTCCAGTTCGGCGCCGCCTCCGTCGACCCCGAGACTGGCAAGATCGTCGCGCTCTACGGCGGCAAGGGCTGGGACCAGAACCACTTCACCAACAACGCCGACACCTCCGGCGTCCCCGTAGGCTCCACCTGGAAGCCGTACGTACTCGCCGCAGCGATGGAGTACGGCACCCCGAACTCCGGCGGCGACGGGCTTTCACCGGACAGCAAGTACAACGGCAATGACCTCGCCGTCATCACCCGCAACGGCCAGCCCCTCATGAACAACAAGGGCCAGCCGTTCAGGCAGAAGAACGAAAGCCCGACGCCCTACGGGTACGTCACCCTCACCGAGGCGATGGAGAAGTCCATCAACACCCCCTTCGCCCAGCTCGGCATGGACGTCGGCCTGGACAAGGTACGCAGCGTCGCGAAGGCCACCGGCATCCGCGAGGAGTCGATGGACCCCAACGACAACGCCTCCTTCTCTCTCGGTACCTCCACCCCCAGCGCCATCCGTATGGCCGACTCGTACGCGACCTTCGCCAACTCCGGCACCCACTACGAGCCGTACTCCGTCACCAAGGTCGTCAAGGACGGCAAGGAGCTGGACGGATTCAAGGCACCCGAGGAGGAGTCGGCGATGGACAACACCGTCGCCGACAACATCACCAAGGTCCTCGAGAACGTCGTCCAGAACGGCACCGGAAAGAAGGCCAAGGAGCTGGGGCGCCCGGCGGCCGGCAAGACCGGCACCACCGACAAGAACAAGTCGGCCTGGTTCGTCGGCTACACCCCGCAGCTCTCGACCGCCGTCACCCTGTTCCGCACGGACCCGGAGGACAAGAAGCTCCTCTCCATGAACGGCACAGGCGGCGTACCGTCCATCCACGGTGGTGACATCCCCGCCGAGGTGTGGACCAACTACATGAAGGAAGCGCTGAAGGGCCAGCCCGTCAAGGACTTCCCCGAGGCCGAGGACATCGGGTCGAAGGCCGACGCGGACGGCGCCCCGACCCCCACTCCGACGCCGTCCGGCACCCCCTCCGAGGAGCCGGACGACAAGCCGTCCGAGTCGGTGCCTCCGCCGTCTCCGTCGAACAGCCCCGGGCCGACCGAGTCCTGCGGCCCCTTCGACTGGGACTGTGAGGAAACCGGCGGCACCGACGCCGGCACCACCACCGGCACCGACGCGGGAACCACAACCGGGACCACCGGCGGAGCATCGCCCTCACCCTCCACGCCCACCGGAGGCAACGGCAACGGAAACGGCGGCAACGGAAACGGCAACAGCAGCACCGGCGGCTTCTTCGGCGGACCGGGCGGCTAGCCACCGGCAACAACGGAACACGGCACGAGGGCCGTCGCGGCAGCCGCGACGGCCCTCGCGCCATGCCCAGGCCCGTACGGCAGGATGAGCCCATGACGAGCGTGCACGAGGACCGACCCGTACTGCCCACACAGCAGGACGACGTGGCCGCGGCCGGCAGCGAGCTGATCGGCGGACCGACCGGCCGCTACGCGGCGCTCGGCAGAGGCCCGCTGACCCCCGTCCGCGTCATCGTCCTGGTCGCCCTCGGCATGTTCGCCCTCGGCATGGCACAGAAAGCGCCCTGCTACGACTGGGCCTGGTTCAAAGGGGCAACGTCCCAGTACACCCATGCCTGCTACTCCGACATCCCACACCTCTACGTCGGGCGCGGATTCGCCGACAACCTCCTGCCCTACTTCGACCGGCTGCCCGGCGACATGCAGTACCTCGAATACCCCGTACTGACCGGCCTGTTCATGGAGGCGGCCTCCTGGCTCACCCCGCAGGGCGGCTCCATGGAACACCGCGAACAGGTCTACTGGATGGTCAACGCGGGCATGCTGATGGTCTGCGCCGCCGTCATCGCCGTCTGCGTGGCCCGCACCCACCGCCGACGCCCCTGGGACGCACTGCTCGTCGCCCTCGCCCCGGCCTTCGCCCTCACCGCCACCATCAACTGGGACCTCCTCGCGGTCTCCCTGACCGCGGCGGCGATGCTCATGTGGTCGCGCGCCAGGCCCCTCGCGTTCGGCATCCTCATCGGCCTCGCGACCGCGGCCAAGCTCTACCCCGCACTGCTCCTCGGGCCGCTGTTCGTCCTGTGCTGGCGCGCCGGGAAGTGGCGCGAACTCGCAGCCGCCGCACTCGGCGCCACCGGCGCCTGGCTGGCCGTCAACCTGCCCGTCATGTACTTCGCCCCCGAGGGCTGGAAGAAGTTCTACACCTTCAGCCAGGAACGCCCCGTCGACTTCGGCTCCCTCTGGCTGATCATCTCCCAGCGCACCGGCAACCCCCTCGACAACGCCAACACCTACGCCACCCTCCTCACCCTCATCCTGTGCGCAGGCATCGGCGCACTCGCCCTCACCGCACCGCGCCGGCCCCGCTTCGCACAGCTGGCCTTCCTGGTCGTCGCCGTCTTCATCCTCACCAACAAGGTCTACTCACCGCAGTACGTGCTGTGGCTCATCCCCCTCGCAGCCCTCGCCCGGCCACGCTGGCGGGACTTCCTGATCTGGCAGGCCTGCGAAGTCATGTACTTCCTCGGCATCTGGATGTACCTGGCGTACACCGGCAGCGGAGACAAACACCAGGGCCTCCCCACCGAGGGCTACCAACTCGCCATCGCCGTCCACCTGCTGGGAACCCTGTACCTGTGCGCCGTCGTCGTACGGGACGTACTCATGCCGGAACGGGACGTCGTACGCACCGACGGCTCCGACGACCCCTCCGGCGGCGTCCTCGACGGCGCACCCGACGTCTTCGTCCTCGGCGAGGCCGCCCGCCCAGCACGGCACGCCGCCCACCTCCAGGCCCATCCCCGGGTCGAATGGGGCACGACCGTACGCGAATAGCGAACGGGGCCCGGGCCGCACCAGAACGGTGCGGCCCGGGCCCCTCTTCACGCCCGCATGACGATCAGCGGTCGACCACCCGGTCGAACTGCGTCGTCGTATGCCGCAGATGAGCCACCAGCTCCTCGCCCACCTTCGGCTCCGGCGCATCCGCCGGCACGAACAGAATCGACACCTGCATGTGCGGCGGCTCCGCGAACCAGCGCTGCTTGCCCGCCCACACGAACGGCGACAGATTCCGGTTCACCGTCGCCAGACCCGCACGCGCCACACCCTTGGCACGCGGCATGACCCCGTGCAGCGCCTTCGGAGCCTCCAGGCCCACCCCGTGCGACGTACCGCCCGCCACCACGACCAGCCAGCCGTCCGAAGCCACCTTCTGCTGCCGGTAGCCGAAACGGTCCCCCTTGGAGACCCGCGTCACATCAAGCACCGCGCCCCGGTACTCCGTCGCATCATGGTCACCCAGCCACAGCCGCGTACCGATCCGAGCCCGGAACCGCGTCTGCGGGAACTGCTGCTGCAGCCGCCCCAGCTCCTGCGCCCGCAGATGACTCACGAACATCGTGTGCAACGGCAGCCGGGCCGCACGCAGCCGGTCCATCCACCCGATGACCTCCTCCACCGCGTCGGAGCCGTCCGTACGGTCCAGCGGCAGATGCAGGGCGAAACCCTCCAGCCGTACATCCTCGATCGCGGCGTGCAACTGCCCCAGCTCATGCTCGGCGATACCGTGCCGCTTCATCGAACTCATGCACTCGATGACGACACGTGCGCCCACCAGGCCGTGAACACCGTCCACCGACGAAACCGAACGGATCACCCGGTCCGGCAACGGCACCGGCTCCTCACCCCGCCGGAACGGCGTCAGAACCAGCAGATCACCGCTGAACCAGTCCTTGATACGGGCGGCCTCGTACGTCGTCCCCACCGCCAGAACGTCGGAGCCGAACCGCGTCGCCTCCTCCGCCAGCCGCTCATGACCGAAGCCGTAGCCGTTGCCCTTGCAGACCGGCACTATCCCCGGGAACTGTTCGATCACATGCTTCTGGTGCGCCCGCCAGCGCGCGGTGTCGACGTAGAGCGTGAGCGCCATGGCCGGTCCGGAACCTTTCTCGTGGCTGCGGTGTATCAGAGGTATGAACGGTAGCTACGGGGAGTCAACCGGATCAGCGGCGGGACATGTAGATGTCGAGCGCCTTGTGAAGCAGCTTGTTCAGCGGGAAGTCCCACTCACCTACGTACTCCACCGCCTCACCACCCGTGCCGACCTTGAACTGGATCAGGCCGAACAGGTGATCGGTCTCGTCGAGCGAGTCACTGATGCCGCGCAGGTCATACACGCTCGCGCCCAACGCGTACGCATCACGCAGCATCCGCCACTGCATCGCGTTCGACGGCCGCACCTCGCGCTTGTGGTTCGCCGACGCCCCGTACGAGTACCAGACATGGTGGCCTACCGTCAGCATCGTCGCAGCCGCCAGCGGCTCGCCGTCATGCTTCGCGATGTACAGGCGCATCCGGTTCGGATCCTCGGAGTTCAGGGCCGTCCACTGGCGCTGGAAGTAGCTCAGCGGCCGCGGCCGGAACCGGTCGCGCTCCGCCGTGACCTCGTACAACTGCTGCCACACCGGCAGATCGTCGTAACCGCCCTGGACGACCTCGACGCCGGCCTTCTCCGCCTTCTTGATGTTGCGCCGCCACAGCTGGTTGAAGCCCTTCAGGACGTCATCCAGCGAACGGTTCGCCAGCGGCACCTGGAAGACGTACCGCGGCTGCACATCACCGAACCCGGCCCCGCCGTCCTCGCCCTGCTGCCAGCCCATCCTGCGCAGCTTGTCCGAAACCTCGAACGCCCGCGGCTCAATGTGCGAGGCCTCGACATCCCGCAGACGCTTCACATCCGGATCCTGGATCCCCGACTTGATCGCCGCCGCGTTCCAGCGCCGGATCACCACCGGCGGACCCATCTTCACCGTGAACGCACCCTGCTGCTTCAAATGCGCCAGCATCGGCTGCAGCCACTCGTCAAGATTCGGCGCGTACCAGTTGATGACCGGCCCCTCCGGCAAGTACGCCAAATAGCGCTTCACCTTGGGCAGCTGGCGGTACAACACCAGGGCCACACCGACCAGTTCACCGGACTTGTCGAACCAGCCAAGGTTCTCCGAGCGCCATTCGTTCTTCACGTCGGCCCATGCCGGGACCTGACAGTGGCTAGCCGAGGACAGGCTCTGGATAAAAGCCAGATGCTGCTCTCGGCTGATGGTCCTCAAGGACAGGCTCATGCGGGGCGCTCCTCCGGCGGACTTCGCTGGGTATGGCGCGAAGCCTACTGCGACAAGGGCGCAACCCCACTGGGGGACGGCCCACCGACCGCCGGCCCCCGAACCGCCGCCCGGAACCCGCTACCCGAGCACCCCGCCGAAAAGGCCACCGTGAGCCATACCGAGGAAGAAGCCCACCGCGGACGCCCCAAGGCCCACTATCAGCGCGAAGCGCTCACGCGTCGTCACCGAGATGAACTGCCCGTACGCACCCGTGAGGATCCCGATCAGCCCCGCCCACGAACTCAGCAGATGGAGGTTGTGGAACATCGCAGTGACGAAAGCCACCGCACCCAGCACCACCGTCACCGCCACCAGGGTGTCCTGGAGCGGATGAGGTTTGCCGTCGGTCGCGAGCAGAGAAACGGAGGAGTTTCGTCGCATTGCCTGTGCCATGAGGCACCTCCTGGCCGGAAACGGGGCGGTGCACCGGGGCCTCCGCACGAGACGGAGGACATAGCACCGCGCACACCCGCTGTGTACAGATTGTGTCCCCTGGCCGCCGGATTTCAACCGGAAGGCGGTGAGCAGGTAGTCTGTACGGTCTGCACCGGTGTCTGCCCAGGTCACACCCAGTCCCCCCGGGATTGTCAGTGGCGGCGGATACCGTTGCTTACGCATCACGACCCTCCTGCCACGGAACGACCGTGGCCGCTGAGTCCAAAGGAGGTGGGTTCCACATGCGTCACTACGAGGTGATGGTCATCCTCGACCCCGATCTCGAGGAGCGCGCTGTCTCCCCGCTGATCGAGAACTTCCTCTCCGTAGTCCGTGAGGGCAACGGAAAGGTTGAGAAGGTCGACACCTGGGGCCGTCGTCGTCTCGCTTACGAGATCAAGAAGAAGCCCGAGGGCATCTACTCGGTCATCGACCTGCAGGCCGAGCCTGCGGTCGTCAAGGAGCTCGACCGCCAGATGAACCTGAACGAGTCGGTCCTCCGGACCAAGGTCCTCCGTCCCGAGACCCACTGAGCCCCACAGCTCAGAGGTAATCGGGTTCGAGTAGCAGCACAAGCAGCCAGCAGCAATCCCCGCCGAGAGGTTCACCCATGGCAGGCGAGACCGTCATCACGGTCGTCGGCAATCTCGTCGACGACCCCGAGCTGCGCTTCACCCCGTCCGGTGCGGCAGTCGCGAAGTTCCGTGTCGCGTCCACTCCCCGCATCTTCGACAAGCAGACCAATGAGTGGAAGGACGGCGAAGGCCTGTTCCTGACCTGCTCGGTCTGGCGTCAGGCGGCGGAGAACGTCGCGGAGTCGCTCCAGCGAGGCATGCGCGTCGTCGTGCAGGGCCGGCTGAAGCAGCGGTCCTACGAGGACCGTGACGGCGTCAAGCGCACGGTCTACGAGCTGGACGTCGAGGAAGTCGGCCCCAGCCTCAAGAACGCCACGGCCAAGGTGACCAAGACCACCGGTCGAGGCGGCCAGGGCGGATACGGCGGCGGTGGTGGCGGCCAACAAGGCGGCGGCAACTGGGGCGGAGCCCCCAGCGGCGGCCAGCAGAGCGGCGGCGGTGCACCCGCCGACGACCCCTGGGCCACCAGCGCCCCGGCCGGCGGCGGCCAGCAGCAGGGCGGGGGCAGCTGGGGCGGAAGCTCCGGCGGCTCCGGCGGCTCCGGCGGCGGCTACTCGGACGAGCCGCCCTTCTAGGGCAGCCCGTACCCCACTTCTTGATCACACAGGAGAAACACCATGGCGAAGCCGCCTGTGCGCAAGCCTAAGAAGAAGGTCTGCGCATTCTGCAAGGACAAGACCCAGTACGTGGACTACAAGGACACGAACATGCTGCGGAAGTTCATTTCCGACCGCGGCAAGATCCGTGCCCGCCGCGTCACCGGCAACTGCACGCAGCACCAGCGTGACGTCGCCACGGCTGTCAAGAACAGCCGTGAGATGGCGCTGCTGCCCTACACGTCCACCGCGCGATAAGGGAAGGGTGACCGAAACATGAAGATCATCCTCACCCACGAGGTGTCCGGCCTCGGCACCGCCGGCGACGTCGTAGACGTCAAGGACGGCTACGCTCGCAACTACCTGGTCCCGCGCGGTTTCGCGATCCGCTGGACCAAGGGTGGCGAGAAGGACGTCGAGCAGATCCGGCGTGCCCGCAAGATCCACGAGATCGCGACCATCGAGCAGGCCAACGAGATCAAGGCCAAGCTCGAAGGCGTGAAGGTCCGCCTGGCCACCCGCTCGGGTGACGCCGGCCGCCTCTTCGGTTCCGTCACCCCGGCCGACGTCGCCTCGGCGATCAAGGCCGCCGGTGGCCCCGAGGTCGACAAGCGCCGCATCGAACTGGGCGCCCCGATCAAGACCCTGGGCTCGCACCAGATCTCCGTGCGCCTGCACGCCGAGGTTGCCGCGAAGCTTGGCATCGAGGTCGTCGCCGCGTAAGCGCTGCACTCCCAAACAGAGCGCAGGAAGGGCCGCACCCCCAAGGGGTGCGGCCCTTCGCCGTCTCACGTGAAACAACCCGAACCGGATGTTTCACGTGAAACGCACCCGCAATCCACACTCAGTGCGTCGCACCCGTCACCACCCAACGACCCGACCGCACACGCACCTGAAGCGTCACCATACGAACCACCATCATCAACGTCATCGCCCACCACAACGCCGTCAGCCCGCCCCCCAGCACCGGAACCAACAGCGCCACCGGCGCGAACACAACCAACGTCACCAACATCGCCCACGCCAGATACGGACCGTCCCCCGCACCCATCAACACCCCGTCCAGCACAAACACAATCCCCGACACCGGCTGGGAAACAGCCACCACCAGCAACGCCGGCAACAGCACGTCCCGCACCGCCGGATCACCCGTGAACAAGGGAATGAACAGCGGCCGCGACACCACCACCAGCACACCCAGCACCACACCCGCCGCCACACCCCACTGCACCATGCGACGGCACGCCTCCCGCGCACCCGCAGCGTCACCCGCCCCCAGATAACGGCCGATGATCGCCTGCCCCGCAATCGCGATCGCGTCCAGCGCGAAAGCCAGCAGACTCCACAGCGCCAGAATCACCTGATGCGCGGCAACCTCGGCATCACCCAGCCGGGCGGCCACCGCCGTCGCAATCATCAACACGGCCCGCAGCGACAACGTACGCACCAACAACGGCGCCCCGGCCTGAGCACAGGCCCTGATACCCGCTGCATCGGGCCGCAGCGAAGCACCGTGCACACGCGCACCCCGCACCACCACCACCAGATACACCGCGGCCATCGCGCACTGAGCCATCACCGTGCCCCAGGCGGAACCGGCGATCCCGAGACCCGCGCCGTACACAAGACCCACATTCAGCGCTGCGTTGGCGGCGAACCCGCCCACAGCCACATACAGAGGAGTCCTCGTGTCCTGCAGACCACGAAGCACACCCGTGGCAGCCAGCACGACCAGCATCGCCGGAATCCCCAGCGCGGAGATCCGCAGATACGTGACCGCATACGGAGCCGCTGTATCGGAGGCTCCGAGCAACCCGATCAGCCAAGGTGCCGTCGGCAGCACCACCGCCACCACCACCGCACCGAGCAGCAGCGCAAGCCAAACACCGTCCATCCCCTGCCGGATGGCGGCCTGGAGGTCACCCGCACCCACCCGCCTGGCCACGGCAGCCGTGGTCGCGTAGGCGAGGAACACGAAGACACTGACAGCGGTCATCAGCAGCGCCGCCGCGATGCCGAGACCGGCGAGTTGAGGAGTCCCCAGATGACCCACGACGGCACTGTCGACCATCACGAACAGCGGCTCGGCGACGAGCGCGCCGAAGGCAGGAACGGCGAGAGCGATGATCTCGCGGTCGTGGCGTCGGCGGACAGCCTTCGGTGTCGCGGGGGCCTGTGTCATGGGTGCAATCTAATCTTCCACAGGTAAGAGATGCAATCCACTATTGATCCTTACCTTGGCGCTGACCGGGGGCTCTCTCCTGCGCCGTTTGCGGCGATCTTGGCCCGGGCGCAAAAGTTTTTCTCCCCCACAGTCAGTGGACGGCGAAACCCCAGGTCAGACGGGTGCGGGTGGAGGCGGTATGAGTTTGTCCACAGTGCTGTCCCCCGGTCCGTGCACAGGTTCCGTGGAGTTACCCACAAGCAATGCAGTCTCGTCCACATGGCCTGTGGATAACCAGATTGGCTGACGGTGCCTGCGGGCCTACCGTTGTCCGGCGCCTGCCTCCTGTTTTGGCTCCCGTTACCTGCCGCACTCGACGCGCCGGAAGCGGAATCGGGCGCCTCAAATGTCAGAGCTGTGCCGTAGGAAAGAGTGGCACGGCGAGGTCCGCGCGGCGGACGGGAGGAGGTGGCCCGGTGAGCATTCCCGAGCCCATGGACGACCCCTGGACCGACGCTGGTCCGGGCGATCGTCTGCCCGTCTCCCGCCCGCGCCGCGGTGAAGGCACGCGCCGCGAGGACCAGCACGAGCGGGGCCGGGACGGTGGGGCGTGGGAGGGCGGCGGGGCCGCGTTCGAGCGCGTACCGCCGCAGGATCTGGATGCGGAGCAGTCCGTCCTGGGCGGCATGCTGCTGTCGAAGGACGCCATCGCGGATGTTGTCGAGGTCCTCAAGGGCAATGACTTCTACCGGCCCGCCCATGAGACGGTTTTCCAGGCGATTCTCGACCTGTACGCGAAGGGCGAGCCGGCCGACCCGATCACAGTGGGCGCGGAGCTCACCAAGCGCGGCGAGATCACGAGAGTCGGCGGCGCTTCGTATCTGCACACGTTGGTGCAGTCGGTGCCGACCGCGGCGAATGCGGAGTACTACGCGGAGATCGTCCATGAGCGGGCGGTGCTGCGGCGGCTGGTCGAGGCCGGTACGAAGATCACGCAGATGGGATACGCGGCGGACGGGGACGTCGACGAGATCGTCAACTCCGCGCAGGCCGAGATCTATGCGGTGACCGAGCAGCGGACGTCCGAGGACTACCTGCCGCTGGGCGACATCATGGAGGGCGCTCTCGACGAGATCGAGGCGATCGGTTCACGCAGCGGTCAGATGTCGGGTGTGCCGACGGGTTTCACGGATCTGGATTCGCTGACGAACGGTCTGCATCCGGGCCAGATGATCGTCATTGCGGCGCGTCCGGCGATGGGTAAGTCGACGCTGGCCCTGGACTTCGCGCGCGCCTGTTCGATCAAGGCCAATCTGCCGAGCGTGATCTTCTCGCTTGAGATGGGGCGTAATGAGATCGCGATGCGGCTCTTGTCGGCTGAGGCGCGGGTGGCGCTGCACCACATGCGGTCGGGTTCGATGACGGACGAGGACTGGACGCGACTGGCGCGGCGGATGCCGGATGTGTCGGCGGCGCCGCTCTATATCGATGATTCGCCGAACCTGTCGATGATGGAGATCAGGGCGAAGTGCCGTCGGCTGAAGCAGCGCAGTGATCTGCAGTTGGTGGTGATCGACTATCTGCAGCTGATGCAGTCGGGTGGTGCGAGGCGCCCTGAGAGCCGGCAGCAGGAGGTCTCGGACATGTCGCGAAACCTGAAGCTGCTCGCGAAGGAACTCGAGGTTCCGGTGATCGCGCTGTCGCAGCTGAACCGTGGGCCGGAGCAGCGTACGGACAAGAAGCCGATGGTGTCGGACCTGCGTGAGTCGGGTTCGATCGAGCAGGACGCCGACATGGTGATCCTGTTGCACCGTGAGGATGCGTACGAGAAGGAGTCGCCGCGCGCGGGTGAGGCGGATCTGATCGTGGCGAAACACCGTAATGGTCCGACGGCGACGATCACCGTGGCGTTCCAGGGCCACTATTCGCGTTTTGTGGACATGGCTCAGACCTGAGCCCGGATCCTGTAGGGTCTCGCGGCTGATGTCGTAATCTCACGGGCCGTGTCGTACCGATGTCGTATACGACATCACCGTGAGACTAGCGCGTGGGTGCTGCTGCTCAGCGCCTCGTCTCGTACCTGGTCAGGACCACGCCGCCGGGAAACGTCCGCGTCTCCACCAGGTTCAGGTTCACCCAGCTGTCCAGCGCGGTGAAGAACGGCGTGCCGCTGCCCACCAGGACCGGATAGGCGGCGATCGCGTACTCGTCGATCAGCCCGGCGCGCATGGCCGCCCCGGCGAGCGTTGCGCCGCCGATGTTCATTGGGCCGCCGTCCCCGGCCTTGAGCCGGGTGATCTCGGCGATCGCGTCGCCGGTGACCAGGCGGGTGTTCCAGTCGACCTTGTCGATCGTCGAGGAGAACACCACCTTCGGCGTGTCCCGCCAGTTCCGCGCGAACTCGATCTCCGCCGGGGTGGCGTTGGGCTGCTGGTCGCCGGTTGGCCAGTAGGAGCTCATCGTCTCCCACAGCTTGCGCCCATACAGCGACAGGCCACTCGCCTGCTCGTGGTCGAGCCACCACTGGAACAGCTCGTCGCTCGGCGGTCCGCTCCAGCCGATGTCGTCGCCGGCCGCGGCGATGTAGCCGTCCAGGGTCAGGTTCATGCCGTAGATCAGTTTCCGCATGGCGCAGCCTTCCGTCCGTGGGTGTCCGGCGTATAGACCAGCGCGGCGCGGGAAACTCATCGGTGCGCGATCTGGGCTCGCCGGTAGTCCTCGTGCTCGGGGCTCAGCGTGGTGTACTCGGCCGACTCGGGCAAGCCGCCTGATCTCGACCTCGCCCTCGCGAGGAAATGCCACGGATTTGAGACTGATCATGGGTGACAAGGCCGTGAGACAGCCAAGAACGCCCAGGTCACGCAAGATCGACATGTCACGAGCGGCGAGACCCTACAGATCCACCGGTTGTTTTCCGGCGGTGACGTTGCCGGGAACGAGGAAGTGCCCTGTGACCTGCGATGATGGGAGTTCTCTAGGCTTCCAGCATGCACGACCACGAGGGCACTTCCGAGATGCAATCTTCCCATGCCGCGGCGAAGGTCTCCGCACGGTTCGGGGATCCGAATCTGGTCGCGTACGGCGGGCTCGCGCCGCTGGTGCGCCTGGGCGAGCGGTGTGGGCTGCCGGGCCTGATCGGCGAGCTGGTAAGGCTGCCGGCCTCGAAGAACGGCACCGGTTCCTTCCCGGCCGCCAAGTCGATGGCGCTGATCGCCGGTATGGCGGCGGGCGCGGACAGCATCGACGACATGGACCGGCTGCGGCACGGTGCGATGAGCCGCCTGTTCGCCGGGGTGCGGGCGCCCTCGACGCTGGGCAGCTTCCTGCGTTCCTTCACCCACGGGCACGTGAAGCAGCTGGCCGCCGTCGCCCGCCGGTTCCTGCCCCGGCTGGCCGCTCACACCCCGCTGCTGCCTGGTGCGGGAACGGTTGCCTACCTGGACCTGGACGACACCATCAAACCGGTCCACGGCTACGCCAAGCAGGGCGTGGGCTACGGATACAACAAGGTCAAGGGCCTGAACGCGCTTATCGCGACCCTGTCCACGCCGCTGGCCGCCCCGGTGATCGCCGCAACGCGGCTGCGCAAGGGCAGCGTGAACTCGGTCCGCGGAGCCGGGTCGTTCGCCGCCGAGGCGATCCGCACCGCCCGCGCATCCGGCGCTTCGGGGATGCTGATCGTGCCGGCGGACTCGGCCTACTGCGCCGCCGAGGTGATCGCCGCCTGCCGGGCGCTGGGCGCCCGCTTCTCGGTCACGGTGCGGATGAACGCCTCCGTCAAGCAGGCCATCGCCGCCATCGACGAGACGGCCTGGACGCCGATCAAGTACCCCAAGGCGGTGTGGGACAGCGAGGAGGAACGCTGGATATCGGATGCCGAGATCGCTGAGATCGAATACACCGCTTTCACCTCGAAACCGAAGAAGCAGCAGGTCACCGCCCGTCTCGTCGTGCGTCGTGTGAAACGGCTCAACCCGGCGGCGGTACCCGAGGGCCAGGGCGAGCTGTTCACCACCTGGCGCTACCACGCCGCGTTCACCGACTCGGCGCTGCCGCTCATCGACGCCGAGCGTGACCACCGGCGGCACGCGATCGTGGAACAAGTGATCTGCGAGCTGAAGAACGGACCGTTCGCGCACGCCCCCTCGGGCAGCTTCCAGGCGAACGCGGCCTGGCTCGCGATGGCCGCCCTCGCCTTCAACCTGACCCGCGCCTGCGGGACGCTCGCCGGCACCTTCCACGCCCGCGCGACGGGCGCGACCATCCGCGATCACCTGATCAACGCGCTTGCCCGGCTGGCCCGTTCGGCCCGGCGGCTCACCCTGCACCTGCCCGAACGCCGGCCCTGGCACGACGCCTTCGAGGCCCTGTTCACCACCGTGCACACCCCGCCCCAACCGGCCTGACCTGCCCGAATCCGACCGGCCTGCCAGGGCCCGAGAGCTGTGAACATGTGGAAGAGCTGGGCAGACCAGCGGCCACCCCATGCCCGCTGCCAGACGCATCGCCCCGATCATCGAAAACGATCACTCACGAAGTCGGCCGGTGGATCCGGGCTGAGACGAGGCGACGAACCAAAGGTCAGCGCTTTGCCAGGGGACATCCGAAACGCGAACTACACAACTCATTCCGAAACGATCAGTTAGCCAAATGAGATGGCTTCTCACTCTCAGGATGAGTCTCCGTAGCGGGTGGCAATCGCGGCGGCGCGGTTGCGTAGGGAGGTGCGCAACGACTGCGGGGCCAGGGCTTCCGCGTCCGGGCTGAGCTGCCACAGCGCCCATTCGGCGTGTCGTGAATCTTGGAAGGTCACCTCCAGCCGCAGCCAGCCGTCTGCGTCGGGTTCTTCTGCGCGGACGGCCAGCGCGGTATCCAGCAGGTCCTCCCGCCGCGCCGGGTTCACCCGTACCCGCACGGTGATGTGGTCGCCGCCGGAGAGAAACTGCGCGGAGCGTTCCCGCCAGATCCGGTCCAGATCGACCCGGTTTGGTCGCTGTGCAGTTTCGGGGAGTTCCTCGGCGGCCAACACCCGCGACAGCCGGTAGGTGCGGTCCACGCCAGATCTCGTGGCCAGCAAGTAGCCCCGGTCGCGTACGGTGACCAGGCCGATCGGGTCCACCGTGCGCCACTGTGGTGTCTGGCCTGTGGCCGCGTAGTGGATGCGCAGCTTGCGTCCGGCGAGCACCGCGCGCCGGACCTCGATCATTGTTGTGTCGGGTACCTCCTCAGTGACCAGCCGACGTGAGAGCAGGTCGGTCTCCGGGTCGACGAGAAATCGCTGGGCCGCGTCGCTCGCGGTGGCCCGGTGGCTTTCGGGCAGCGCGTCGACCACCTTCCGCATGGCCGAAGCGAGCGCCGAGCCGAGGCCCAATACCCGCTCGCCGCGCCCCGATCCGGCGGTCAGCAAGGCAAGGGCCTCGTCGTGGTTCAGACCGGTGAGCTCGGTCCGGAAACCGGGCGACAACGCGAAACCGCCGTGCCGGCCGCGTTCGGCGTAGACCGGGACGCCGGCCGCGGACAGCGCCTCGATGTCGCGCAGCACGGTGCGGGTGGATACCTCCAGCTCGCGGGCCAGCGTGTCCGCAGTCAGCCGACCGCGCTGACGCAGCAGCAGCACCAGCGAGACCAACCGGTCGGCGCGCATACGAGAACTTTATCGGAATACATGACTAAGGATGTCGTGATTTGTTGCGAGGCTCGTTAACACGACGTCGAAGCCGGCGGCTACCGAGCCGATGGACGTACGTACTCCCAATGAATCGAATGGAGCTGACGTGGCAATGGAACGAACGGCGGTCAACCCGGTGACGTGGTCGGTGGAGATGGGATTTAACCAGGGTGAGGTCGTCTCCGGGCACACCCGGACCCTGTACATCTCGGGGCAGACCGCGATGAGCGGCGACGGCAAGCCCCAGCATGACGGTGACATGGCGGCGCAGTTGGCGCTGAGTATCGACAACCTGGAGGCCGTGCTCGGCGAGGCCGGCATGTCTCTCGCGAACCTCGTCCGGCTCAACGTCTACACGACCGACGTCGATCTGCTTTTCCAGCACTACGGCGTGCTGGCGGCGCGGTTGGGCGCCGCCGGGGTGGCGCCGACCACCACGATGCTCGGGGTGACGCGGCTGGCGATCCCCGGACAGATGGTCGAGCTTGAGGGGACCGCCGTCGCGTGATGCGACCTCGCCGCCTCTGCTACCGGTGCCGGTTGAACCGGCACGAGTAGCAGGCAGATGGGTGATTTCCGGTGCTCAGAATGGTGACAATCGGCGTCTATGGCCTCCACGGCGAGTCGTTCCTGCAACGACTGCGGCACGCAGACGTCCGCCTGCTGCTCGACGTACGTCAGCGCCGCGGTGTCCGCGGACCCGAGTACGCCTGGGCGAACTCACTCCGGCTGCGGGCGGCTCTCGCCCATGCCCGGATCGCCTACGAGCACCATCTCGAGCTCGCCCCAACCACCGAGCTACGCCAGCTCCAGTACGCCGAGGACGATCGCCAAGGGGTCGGCAAGCGCTCGCGCCGCGAGCTCGCTACCGAGTACACGCGCCGCTGCACCGCCGAAATCCTCGACAGCGCCGACCTCACGCCGGTCGTGTCGGCGCTGTCGAGTGGTGGGGTCGCAGCGCTGTTCTGTGTCGAGCGCGACCCAGAGGCTTGCCACCGCTCGTTGATCGCCCAGCGATTGGCCGAGCAACACCGCGTCACGATCGATCATCTGCGCCCGTGGTGATGGACGAGTTGGATGCCAGGCTGCACCGGATCGGGCAGCACCACTTCCGCGCAAAGTTTCGGCTACGTGGCCGGGACCGTGCGGTGGTCGACCTGCGCGGCATCACAACCGTGCGCAGACACGCCGAGGAGTTGGTCGAGCGCAGGCTGGCCCCGGCCGAACCGCGCAACGACGGCCGTCAGACGCCCTACCGCGGGCATCCCGTGTTCGTCGCGCAGCACGCCACCGCGACGTGCTGCCGCACCTGCCTGGAGCGCTGGCACGGCATCCCCGCCGGGCGTGCGCTCGACGACGCCGAGCAAGGCTACGTCGTGGAAGCGGTCTGCCGATGGATCGTAGGGCAGTACGCTCCCCACCGCCCGCCGCCGTGACCGGATCGAGGCGCCGCTACGGGGCCAACTTCGGGCTTTCGCTGAGATTGATCTTGTAGGCGACACGCGGTATCCAGGTGCGCGAATGTGCCTGCTCAAGGCTCTGTGCCCATGTTGGCGTCCACGCACCACGATCAGTGCGGTCAGCCCGCGCTGTAGTCAGGTAGGCGAGGAGAAATGTCGGTGGTGCCGCATAGGTCGCAACCACGTCTCGCGAACGCCGCGGGGCGCTACTAACTGATCATTTCGGAATGAGTTGGGTGCAGGGGGCTTGGCGGTTGAGGTTGCCGACGGCAGAGTTCTGCGGGTGTCGGATGATCTTGTGCCTGATGAGCTGTGGGAACGTGTCGCTCCGCTGCTGCCGCCCCGTCTACCGCGGCGCCGGCGATACCCGGGGCGGTTGCCGGTGGACGACCGGGCTGCCCTGCGGGGGATCGTCTACGTCTTGCGCAAGGGTGTGAGCTGGGCAGATGTGCCGACGGAGCGTGTCGGCTGCAGCGGAGTGACGGCATGGTGGCGCCTGCGGGACTGGACTGAAGCAGGCGTCTGGCCCCGCCTGCACGCGGCCCTTCTGACGGAGCTGCGGCGGGCCGGCCTTGTGGACCTGGACGACGCGGCGGTCGACGGCTCACACGTGAGGGCCTTGAAAGGGAGGCTCACACCGGACCTTCGCCGGTTGACCGCGCCCGGCCCGGCTCCAAGCACCACCTGATCACCGACCGGCACGGAACGCCTCTCGCCGTCTTGCTGACCAGCGGCAACCGTCACGATGTCACCCAGCTCATGCCGCTGCTGGACGCCATACCCCGCATTCGCGGCCGCCGGAGCAGGCCACGCCACCGGCCCGGGCGGCTGTTCGCCGACCGCGGATACGGCTACGACAAGTACCGTCGGCTTCTACGTGCACGGGGCATCACACCGAAGATCGCCCGCAAAGGCACAGCCCACGGCTCCGGCCTGGGGAAGACCCGGTGGGTCGTCGAGCGGACCTTCGCCTGGCTCCACCAGTTCAAGCGACTGCGGATCCGCTACGAGATACGAGCCGACCTCCACCTGGGGCTCCTCCAACTCGCCTGCAGCATCATCTGCTTGCGACGCCTCCGCACCTCATTCTGAAACGATCAGTTAGCCGTCCGCGGGGCGGCAGTGGGTGGTGAGGCGAAACAGGGCGAGGGTGAGTCAGCGGTCGGCGCGCCGGTAAATCCGATCGCAGTCAAGTAGACGAGCCGCGCCCCATCCCCCGCAGCCGGCATGGGACAAGATCGTGAGACGAATCGCCCCTGTCCCCTAATAAGACAGTGCAAGAACGCCCAGGTCATCAATTGGGAATAGGCATTCCGAGTTGGAGCCTAAAGCGGCTGTGGGATCCCGAATCCCGTGTCGGAATCCGCGCCGCGATGAACGGCGGATGGCCCTGCGGCTCTCCCGCGAACAGCGAGCCGTCGAGATCCCCGAAGATGCCACCACCGTGGACACTCTGCCGTCGGTCGCCCACGTGCTGTCCCGGCCGGCACAGACCGAGCCCCCGACAGCCGAAGCCGTCCCAAAAGTGGAAGAAGGCGATGACGACGGGGACAGCCTCGAAGAGCTGGACGAGGAAATCGACTTCTACGCAACGGCCTTGAAGGACATCGATGACTGACCGGAAGCTTTCCGAGGATAGTCTCCACGCCAAACTGGACCACCTGACCCTGTCCCGCAAGAAGGCCTCCGACGCCTGGTGGATGGTCCGTCGCGGCCCCGCCCCGACCACCTCACACGCCGTCAGCTGTCCCTTCTGGGCATAAGGCCAGCGCCGACTACGACCGGCGCCGGCGCAAGTGGCACGCGAACCTCGGGCTGCTGCGAACCCCGCAGATGGACGCCCTACACGAGGACCTGTGGGACATCGTCGACAGCAACGAGCAGGACGGCGACAAGGTCAAAGGCAGCATCGCCATTGACGCCTTCCCCGGCCTGGGCAAGACCACGGCCGCCCTCGCCTTCGCTGAACGGCTCCACCGACGTGTGACCGAGGAGGAGGGCGAGCACACCGACCAGGGGCACGAGCGGTGCGTGGGAGACGAGTGCGCGGCGGCCCTGCGCGCGGATCGCCTCGATGGCCACCCGGGCGATGTCCTTCGGGACGCTCCCGCTGTCGAAGCCCACGTACACCGGTGGTGCACCGGCGTCCCAGGAACGACACCAACTCGGCCGGGGGTGGGCGTTCGTCCGGCCGACGTCAGGAGCTCGTGAGGATGACGAGTTGCTGGGTCGCTCGGGTCATCGCGACATAGCGGTCGACCGCTCCTTCGACCCTTGCCGAACGCCTCTGGGTCGATGAGGACGACCATGTCGAACTCGAGCCCCTTCGACAGCTCCGGGGTCAGCGACCGGACGCGGGACGTCGTCCGGAATGTGGGATCGCCGATGACGCAGGCGATCCCGTCGGCATGTGCGGCAAGCCAGGTGTCGAGGATCGAGCTCAGATCCGAAGCAGATCCGTGTACGACGGGGACGTCGCTGCTGCGGATGGAGGTCGGCACGTTGGCGTCCGGGAGCACGGCCCGGATGACCGGCTCGGCTTCCGCCATGATTTCTTCCGGCGTCCGGTAGTTGATGCTCAGGGAGGCCAGGTTGATCCGGTCGAGCCCGATCCGCTCGAGCCGCTCCTGCCACGACTCCGTGAACCCGTGCCTGGCCTGGGCACGATCCCCGACGATGGTGAAGCTCCGGGACGGGCACCGGAGCAGCAGCATTTGCCACTCTGCGTCGGTCAGTTCCTGTGCCTCGTCCACGACGATGTGCGCGAACGGGCCAGCGAGCAGGTCCGGTTCGGTGCTGGGCGGTGCGGTCTCGTCGACCAGGGTGTCCCTTATGTCCTGTCCGCGCAGCATCGTCACCGCACCTTCACCGTCGTCATCGGCCTCAAGCAGGGCGTCGACGACCTTGGCCACGTGCTCGCGTTCGGCGGCGACAGCGGCGTTGTGCCGACGCTTACGTCGCGACGCCTCCGGGTCGCCGAGCCGCTGCCGTGCTGCGTCCAGGAGCGGCAGGTCGGACACCGTCCAGGCCTGGGCGTCCCCGCGCTGCAGCTGCGACACGTCATCGGGGCTGAGCCAGGGAGCGCACTTCCGCAGGTAGGCGGGTACCGACCACAGGTCTCCGACGAGGTCAGCCGCTTCGATCAGCGGCCACGCGCGGTTGAAGGTCGTGAGCAGTTCCCTGTTCTGCAGCAGCGACTTGCGGAGCAGGCCGCCCGAGGCGTCGTCGTCGTGCTTGTCCACCAGGATTGTGAGCAGCTCCTCCCAGATCTGGTCGCGCGCCTCGTTGTGCGGAGTACCGGGTTCTGCTGCTTCGAACGCCACGGCCCAATCGTCGGCGCTCAGCCAGATGTCGGACCAGTGGGCCGTGATCGTCATCCCCTTGGTGGGCGGCTCCTCGTAGAACCTGACGGCCGTCTCGATCGCCTTCACCAGGTTCGCGGACGACTTCAGGAGGGCCACATTCGGGTCGGGCTCGATCGCTGCTGCGGCTCCCTCGGCGACGAGGTCCCGAAGGGTGCAGGTCTGCACGCCCTCCTCTCCGAGGCTGGGGAGGACGTCGGCGACGTAGGCCAGGTAGGGCTGGTGCGGACCGACGAACAGCACGCCGCCCCGACGGTGACCGAGGCGAGGGTCGGAGTAGAGGAGGTAGGCAGAGCGGTGCAGAGCGACGACGGTCTTCCCCGTACCCGGACCGCCGTCGACGACGAGAGCGCCGCGGGATCCCGCGCGGATGACGGCGTCCTGGTCGGCCTGGATTGTGGCGAGCACGTCTCGTATCCGGGTCGACCGGTTGCTGCCCAGGCTGGCGATGAAGGCGGACTGGTCGTCGAGCGCGGCGTGCCCGACAAACCCGTCCGAGGTGAACACCTCGTCCCAGTAGTCGCTGATCCGGCCGCGGGTCCAGCGATACCTGCGGCGGCTTGCCAGACCCATCGGGTTGGCGTGGGTGGCTCCGAAGAATGGCTCGGCCGCGGGGGAGCGCCAGTCGAGCAGCAGCCGACGACCCGCGCTGTCCGTGAGGCCAAGTCGTCCGACGTACATGGGCTCGGGGTTGTCTGCGCTGACCATGTGTCCGAGGCACAGGTCCA
The DNA here is from genome assembly GCF_024213665.1 of Streptomyces sp. A3M-1-3. GTDB lineage: Bacteria > Actinomycetota > Actinomycetes > Streptomycetales > Streptomycetaceae > Streptomyces. The sequence continues at coordinate 249,131 of NZ_JANAVP010000005.1, read as the reverse complement.
AACCGAAGCGACGCAGTGCGCGCAGGCGAGCGGTCAGCCGGTGGATCTCCATGTCCCGGTCCATCGCCTGCTGGCCTATGCCGCCGGGCGCCTTGCGCTCGGCATCGAGGCGGTCGGACAGGTCGGCGATCGACTGCCCGAGGCACTCCGCGATGGCCGCGAAGTGCTGCTCATCGCCGGCGATCAGCGTCGGGTCGGCCTTGGGGGAGAGGTGGTCGGGAAGATCAAACGCGCTGGTAGTCAGGGGGTTCACGTCATCAGCTCCGATCTGAGGTCGCTTGCAGCCATTGCGCGCAGCAAGGCGTCTGGACCGGCGTGACGAACCTGGTGGCCATGACGAGCAACGCTCCGCCTGACGGGGACCCCGTGGCCGTTGTCGGTTCAGGTCGCCAGGGTTTGTAGGTTCTCGTGTTCTGGGTCCTGGCTCGATGATCCCGTGTGGTTCACGCGGACATTGGCGGCCTTTCTCGGCTGATCGCGTCGAGCAGTAGCGTCGCTGCCACCGTCGTCCCGTCGGTGCGGATCGTGCCGGCCACGGCGGTCGCTCGTGCGCGGGTCTCGGGGGTCAGGGCCGTCTTGAGCGCGGCTGACAGGGACTCGGTGGTCGGAGTCGGACCGTCGTGTGCCGTGCCGATGCCCAGGTCGGCCACCCGGCCCGCCCAGTACGGCTGGTCCACGAACTGGGGTACCACCACCTGGGGCGCGCCGGCCCGGGTGGCCGTCGTCGTCGTGCCCGCGCCGCCGTGGTGCACGACGGCGGCCACCCGGCCGAACAGTGCCTGATGGTTGACCTCGCCGACGACGAAGCAGTCGTTCCCGTCGTCGATCAGGGCCAGGTCGGCCCAGCCGTGCGAGGCGAGTACGCGGCGGCCCTGCGCGCGGCTCGAACGTCGTCGAGAGCGCCGCCCTTCTCATGGAGTTCATCGCCGCGCCGCACGAGCGCTGGGCAGAGCCCGCCAAACGCATGCACGACACCGAGATGCGGGCGACGACACCTCTTAAGAAAACGACAAGTGCCACGGGATTACGGCACCGACACGGTGCTGGAACGGCACGTGAAACCACAGGTCACAGAATCTGACGCTGATTCAGGTTAGGGAAACCTACAGCGGCGCAGTGGCGAAATGGTTCGACTGCGGGGCCCTGCGGAGATAGAGGTGTGTCATGACATCTGCGCTTGAAGAGCTTCTTCCCGGTACGCGCCGGGCTTTGTTGCACCGCATCGCCACCGCTCAGGCGGAGGGCCGGGCTCCGTCGGTCGTCGCGGCGGTGGTGCGTGGTGGACGGACCGTCTGGACGGGTTCGCGTACCTCGGTGGAGGGGCACGGGCCGGACGCGAATGTGCAGTACCGCATCGGGTCGATCACCAAGACCTTCACGGCTGTGCTGGTGCTGCGGCTGCGTGACGAGGGGCTGCTGAGCCTGGGGGATCCGCTGGAGAAGCATCTGCCGGGCACGGGGGTGGGGGAGGTGACCATCGGTCAGTTGCTGGGGCACACCGCCGGGCTGGCGGCGGAGACGCCCGGGCCGTGGTGGGAGCGGACGTCCGGCGCGCTGCGGCCGGAGCTGGGCGATGTGCTGGGTGAGCGGCCGGTTCTTCATCCGGCAGGGGGCAAGTTCCACTACTCCAATCCCGGTTACACGCTGCTCGGTTCGCTGGTCGAGGCGCTGCGCGGGGCGCCGTGGGAGGAGGTGCTGCGGCGCGAGGTGCTGGAGCCGCTCGGTCTGCGGCGTACGACGGCGCAGCCGGAGGCTCCTCATGCCGGTGGGTGGGCGGTGCATCCGTGGGCGGATGTGATGCTGCCCGAGCCTTTGGAGGATCTGGGGCTGATGTCGCCGGCCGGGCAGCTGTGGTCCACGGCGGGTGATCTGGCGCGGTTCGCGGTGTTCCTGGCCGGGGGTGACGAGCGGGTGCTTGGCGCGGAGTCGGTGCGGGAGATGCGTACGCCGTCGGGGCCGCCGGAGTCGGGTGCGATGGAGGCGGTATACGGGCTGGGCTTGCAGGTTTCGGGCGTCGGGGGCAGGACGCTGGTGGGGCACAGTGGTTCGCTGCCGGGGTTCGTGGCGGGGCTGTGGGTGAGCGAGGCGGACGATGTGGCGGCGGTGACGCTGGCCAACTGCACGTCGGGGCTGCCGGCGTCGGCGGTGGCGGCTGATCTCGTACGGATCGTGGCGGAGGCGGAGCCGCGTATTCCGGAGTCATGGCGGCCGATGCCCGAAGTGGACAAGGGACTGCTGGAGTTGACCGGCGCCTGGTACTGGGGGACTGCGGCGTACGGATTGCGGCTGTCCGCGGACGGGGGGCTGGAGCTGGGACCGCTGGTGGGCGGCGGCGGCCGGAGTGCACGGTTCCGGGCGAGCGGCGACGGTTCCTGGACCGGCCTCGACGGCTATTACGCGGGCGAGACGCTGCGGGCGGTTCGGGGCGAGGATGGCGCCGTGAGCCATCTCGACCTGGGGTCGTTCGCGTTTACGCGGGAGCCGTACGAGAAGGGGGCGCCGGTCCCTGGTGGTGTCGATCCGCAGGGGTGGCGGGGTTCGCGCTAGAGTGCCGCCGGGCCCGAAGCCGCAACTTGGATTTGCGACTTCGGGCCCTATGCGTGCGGTTGCCTATCGCAGGACTTGCAGCTTTGTACCGCTGTTCCAGGCTTCCAGTAGGCCGCGGTGTACGGCGGTCACGTCGTGGCGCGTGGCCAGCAGCAGTGCATCGCGGGTGAAGGGGCAGGTGGCGACCAGCAGGGCGATGTCGGCCTTGTAGTCGAGCTTGGCCATGCCGATGAACTGCTGGACGTCGCCGCTGGTGATGGTGCCGCTCGGATTGCGCGACTTGCACTGGACGACGACCCGGCGGCCGTCGGGTGTGTACGCGACGATGTCGGCGCCGGTGTCGCCGTGGCCGCCGGTGACGGCGACCCGGTCGCAGCCGTCGCGGCGGCAGAGCCAGGCGATGTGCTGCTCGAACTGACGCGGGTTCATGGCATCGAGGGCGGCCATGGACCCGGCGGCCTCACGCTCGCGCAGGACGCGCTGGAGGCGGGTGATCTCTTCTTCGTGCGCCTCGAGCTGGGTGCGCTGATCGCTGTCGTTCTGGATGGCGATGTTGAGGAGGGGGACGACGGTCCGGCTGATGGTCGTGCGGACGATCTCCTCGACGTGGTGGACGGTAGCGGTGCCGGCGTGCTGGGCCATGTACTCGGCGATGCGCTCGTCGAGCCACTCGGCGAGCCTGTGGACAAAGTTGTCCACAGGCTCGGAGCGGCGGTTCTCCTCGACGTCGAGAAGATGGGTACGCACCTGACGTGCGACGATGCTGTCGCGGAGGAGCATGGCGACGTTGAGGACCGTCCTCCGAGTGAAGAGCGCAGCGTTTCTTGCGCGACTGCCCACGGAACTGACCGCCTTCAAGACAGTCAGTTCTTCACCGGTTGCGAGCCGGTATCCGTTGGACTCCAGCTCCTCTCGGTGGTCGGTCACCATGTTGTGGATCACTGCTTCAGCGACCTCGAAGTATGTGGCGACCATCTGGGTCGTCACATGCAGCCCATCCGGCAGCAGTGACAGTGCCTTGACTTTGTCGAGCACTTCGGTTCGTGCCACCACGCTCTCGCGCAGCGTCCGGGATTCGAGCAATGCGCCTTCTTGCATCATGTGTTGCCTCCTCGGCCCGTAGGCCTGGACAGGGGGGCGGGCTTCGGACATACGCCCTGCCCCGGTGCCAGGGGCAACGAGGTAAATCCGACAAAGATACGGTTTGTTGTAGAGATTCCGTATTTTTCTGCGAAGCTGTCCGAGTGCTACCTCGCGACCAGCTCCCGCTCCAGAGGTGTCCGGAACCGTGGGGTGATCCGGGCTTCGCCCACCCACTCCGCCAGGCGAGCCGCCTCCGCTTCGATCGCCGCGGTGGCGTCGCTGCCCGGGTCGGTCAGCAGCTGCCAGACCACCTCGCCGTCTGCGCGCTGGGCCCAGCCGCCCACGATCTGGCCGTTCCACCACACCGTGGGGCCGATATTGCCCGGCGCGGTCGAAGAGTGTGCCGCGGTGCTCCGGGGGGAGGTGGAAGCCGCGGTCGGCCCAGTCCATGGCGCTGGGGTCGAGGCCGGGCAGGAGGGCTGCCCAGGGTTCGACGGCGGGTTCGGGTTCGGTGTCGCCCGGGGCGACGGCGCATGGACAGGAGCCGTACGACGGTGACGTCTTACAGGGCGTGTTCGACGGCGGCAATGTCCGTTTCGGCCAGGCGGGCGCGGGCGGAGAGGAAGACCGTGGCGGCGTCGGTGGCGTGAAGGGCGACGACGGCGTCGGCGGCCACGGCGAGGGTGGTGGCGTGGGTGGAGGGTGCGAGGAGGTGGCGGCGGCCGAGGCGGATGCGGCGCTCTGCGGTGCTGATCCGGGGCCGGGGCCGGGGGCGGAGGCTGCTCATCGCCGGATCGTAGGGCGCCCGCTTGGTCATGGCCGTGCTCCGGTCTCAGAGCTGGAGCTTGAAGCCCAGGTGTGAGGCGGTGAAGCCGAGCCGCTCGTAGAAGCGGTGGGCGTCGGTGCGGGTGGTGTCGGAGGTCAGTTGCACCATCTGGCAGTCCTGGCGGCCGGATGCGTCGATGGCCCATTCGATGAGCTGGGTGCCGAGACCGCTGCCGCGTTCGTCGGCGTGGATGCGTACGCCTTCGATGACCGCGCGGGTCGAGGCGCGGCGCGACAGGCCGGGAATGACGGTGAGTTGGAGTGTTCCGACGACGCGGTGGGCGCGGACGGCGACGACGATGTGCTGGTTGGGGTCGCCGTGCAGTCGTTCCAGTGCGCGTTGGTACGGGGCGAGGTCGTCCGGCGACTCGCGCGTCGCGCCCAGCGGGTCGTCGGCCAGCATCGCGACGATGGCGGGGAGGTCGGCGGCGGCCGCGGGCCGTATCTCCAGGGTGTCGGGTTCGCTCATGATCCGCAGACTATCGACCGTGCGGGCGGGGTGCGCTAGGCGGTGGGTGTGGGGGCCTTCATGGTTTCGACGGCGGTGACCAGGGGGGCGAGGTCGGGGTCCTTGGCGGCTTCGTCGAGGGCCTGGCGCAGGGCGGTGTCGTTGGTGGGGCGGGCCTGGGCGAGGAGTGTGAGGCCGGCTTCGGTGACGTCGGTGTAGATGCCGCGCCGGTCGGTGTCGCAGAGGTAGCGGCTGAGGAGGCCGCGATCTTCGAGGCGGGAGACCAGGCGGGTGGTGGCGCTCTGGCTGAGTACGACGGAGTCGGCGACCTGGTGCATGCGCATGTGGCCGCCGGGGCCGTTGTGCTGTCGGCTGAGGACGTCGAGGAGCGAGTATTCGCGGACGCTGAGGTCGTGGCGCGTCTGGAGGGCGCGTTCGATGTGGGCCTCGATCCTGCCGTGGACCAGGGAGAGGGCGCACCAGCCCTGGGGGAGGGCGGTGAGTGTGCTGTCCGTGGCGGTCCGGTGGCGGGCCAGTCCCCAAGGTGTGCTGAGTGAGAGCACCAGCCCGGTGAGCAGAGCGAGCAGGGCGACGGGAATGATCAGCCAGTCTCCGAAGATCTTCATGGCGCCGTAGGCGGCGTCCACGGTCGCGGCCGATCTGGTGGTGTAGGCGGTGATGCCGAGCACGAGCAGGCCGATGGTGAGGCCCAGCCAGCTGACGGACACGGCGACGTGGACGACGAGGAGCGCCCGGCGTGCGGGGCGACGGAGACGTTTCACGTGAAACACCGTGCCGCGCGCCGTGGCTCCGGTCGTCTGCCGACGGGAGTAACTGCACGTACTAGCCTCGGCGTACATGGCGACCCTGCATCTCGCTGGTAGAGATGGTTCGTCACGCGCCGCATCGGTCCGCCGGAGTACGCGGAGCGGGTGCACGCGCTCTGGGCAGGACTTACGCCGGCTCCTGTGCAGGCTGCCTTCGATCGCGGACCGGCTGTGCGCGGAACGCCTTGCGCAGTCGTCCAGGCACGGGGGGTAGCGAGCCTAACGGGCGGGCGAGCCGGATACCCGAACTTCCCGCTATTTGTCCGAGGCATTGTTCGATCCTGGCATGCTGCGACGACGGGAACTGCGGCCAAGATCATTCGAGTGTGAGGCCGAGTAGCGCGCAGACCGACCAAATGTCTTGAAGCGAGGCACAGGATGGACGCTCTGCCCACCACGCCGGCAGGCAACAGCATGTCCGGCGAGGGCAGCGGGGACGGAAGCGGCTGGTTCACGCCGCATATACGGCCGGCCGCGAACGGCCCGGACTCCGCCTCAGCCCCAGGCTCAGGCCATGACCGGATACCGGGCCGGAACGGGTTGCCGCTCCGGCCCGTTGCCTCGATCCGCCCGGTGCGCTCGGCGCAGGCGCGGTCGGCGGCAGCGCCGGACTCCCGCCCCGAACCGCCGGCCCCGGCCGAGCCGCCCACGGCCGCGCCGGACGGGCCGGCCGCGTCGCCCGACGCGATCCTCGTCCGGCGCACGCTCGCAGAGATCGCCCCCGTTGCCGACAAGGTGACCTCGTACTTCTACGCTCTGGTCTTCATCGGCCACCCCGAACTGCGAGCGCTGTTCCCCGCCGCGATGGACACCCAGCGGGACCGCCTGCTCAAGGCCCTGCTCACCGCCGCGGAGAACATCGACAACCCCGACATCCTGGTCCCGTATCTCCAGAACCTGGGCCGGGGCCACCGTAAGTACGGCACTCAGGCCGAGCACTATCCGGCGGTCGGTGAGGCGCTGATCGGGGCGCTGGCCCGGTACGCCACCCGTACCTGGGACGCGGAGGCCGAGGCGGCGTGGGTGCGGGCGTACACGGCGATCTCGCAGATCATGATCGATGCTGCGGCGGAGAACGAACGCCAGGCGCCGGCCTGGTGGCATGCCGAGGTCGTCTCGCACGACCTGCGCACCCCGGACATCGCCGTCGTCACCGTCCGGCCCGACCAGCCGTACCCCTTCCTCGCAGGCCAGTACACCAGCCTGGAGACTCCCTGGTGGCCGCGGATCTGGCGGCACTACTCCTTCGCCTCGGCGCCCCGCGCCGACGGTCTGCTCTCCTTCCATGTCAAGGCGGTTCCGGCGGGCTGGGTGTCCAACGCCCTGGTGCATCACGCCCGGCCCGGCGATGTGGTCCGGCTGGGCCCGCCCGCCGGCTCGATGGTCGTCGACCACACCACGGACAACGGAATGCTGTGTCTCGGGGGCGGCACGGGCATCGCGCCCATCAAGGCGCTGATCGAGGATGTCGCCGACCACGGCGAACGACGTCCGGTGGAGGTCTTCTACGGGGCGCGCAGCGACCACGACCTGTACGACATCGACACGATGCTCCGGCTGCAACAGTCGCATTCCTGGCTGTCGGTACGACCCGTGGTGTCCGACAGCCCGTCCAGGGGCCTGACCGGTCAGCTGCCGGAGGCCGTGGGCGAGTACGGCCCGTGGAACTCGTATGACGCGTACATCTCGGGGCCGCCCGGCATGATCCGCAGTGGGGTGGACGCATTGAAGAGAATCGGCATACCGGACGAGCGGATACGGCACGACTCGGTCGAGGAGCTGGTCGCGGCCGGCGACTGACGCCCGTGCCGCAGGCCGCAGCGTCGCGGGGCCGGGCTAGCCGAGGTCGGGCGCGTGCATCGCGCGCACTCCCTCGATGTTGCCGTCGAGGTAGTGCCGCAGGGACAGCGGTACGAGATGGACGGCGGCGATGCCGACCCGGCTGAACGGCACGCGGACGATCTCGTACTCGCCGCACGGCTCGTCGACCTCGGGCCCGTGCCGCTGCGAGATGTCCATCGACTCGAGCCGACAGACGAAGAAGTGCTGCACCTTGACGCCCGTGACCCCGCCGTCGGCGATGTGCTCGACGGTGTCGACGAAGCAGGGCACCACGTCGGTGATTTTGGCGCCGAGTTCCTCGTCCACTTCGCGGTGCAGGGCGTCGATGACGGTGGCGTCCTCCGGTTCGACTCCGCCGCCGGGGGTGAGCCAGTAAGGATCCACGCCGGGCTTGGTGCGCTTGATCAGGACGAGGTCGTCGCCGTCGAGCAGGATGGCGCGTGCGGTGCGCTTGACCACGGGCCGTTCGGTCATGGGAAGAGAGTGGCCCACGATACCGGTTCTGAAACTCCCGGCCGTGTGCGTGTTGTCGGACGTCACCAGCCGACGGCAGCGCGCAGCAGACATTCGTGCGCCCGCGCGAGGTGCGGCAGGGCGAGTGTGCCGGTGCGCACCACCAGGAAGTACGTGCGTAGCGGGGGTACGGGCGGGTCGAGCAGTGCCACCACTTCGCCGCTGTCCAGGGCGCTCTCGCAGAGATAGCGGGGCAGTACGGCCATCCCGGCACCGGCCGCGGTGCACTGCAGGACGGCCCGCAGATCGGGGGCGATGACGGTGGCCGCTGCTGTCGGCCGGCTGTCGAAGACGGCGGTCCAGTAGCGGGAGACGAGGGGCAGGGACTCGTGAACCTCGACGACGGGCAGCTGGTCCAGTACGGCGGGCCCGGTGCGGCGCAGCAGTCCGGGAACTATGCGTGAGGCCCAGCGGGGGGCGGCGACCAGGACGTGTTCCTCGTCGCAGAGCGGAGTGGCGGTGAGCAGTCCGCCGCGGGGCCGGGCCGTGGTGATGGCGAGGTCGTGGTGGCCGGCGGCGAGGCCCTCCATGGTCTCCGTGGCATCGCCGAGGAGGGCGGCGCGCAGCGCGAGGCCTTGGGTGATGAGCGGGGTGAGGGCGGGCAGGGCGCGCAGGGAGGTGAATTCCGGCGGTCCGGCGAGGTGGAGGGTTCGTACGGCCGATTCCTCGTCGAGTCCGGCTTCGGTGATTTCCACCAGGGCGTCCAGGTGCGGGGCGGCCTTGTGGGCGAGTTCGTCTCCGATGCTGGTGGGGGTCACGCCGCGGGCCTGGCGCAGGAAGAGCGGGCGGCCCAGCTGGCGTTCCAGGGCGCGGATCTGGGAGGTGACCGCGGGCTGGGAGAGTCCGAGGAGGGTCGCGGCGCGCGTGAAGGAGCCGGCCCGGTGCACGGTGACGAACGTGCGCAGCAGGGCAAGATCCATGGCAGCAGCCCCTCTCGGTTCGTTGCCCCCGGCGAGTTCCCAACTATAAATAAGTCGATAGGTCTCTGTCGCTACGGTGATTGGACACTGACGCAGAGTCAACTAGCCTTGTCCGCGTGGTTCTTCGCGCGTGGAACCTGGGCGGTCCGAGCCATGAGGGGGGAGGCTCGGACCGCCCGTATTGCGTAGCCGTGGCGTAACCGGGTCAGCCCCGGGCGGCCTCGTCGAGCCCGCGCAGCACATCCGCGACCAGGTCGGGGGTGTCCTCGGCGCCGGCCGAGAAGCGGATGAAGCCCTCCGCCACGGCGTCGCCGCCCCAGCGTCCGCGCCGCTCGGCGGTGGACCGTACGCCGCCGAAGCTCGTCGCGTCGTCGACCAGTCGCAGGGCCGCCAGGAAGCGCTCGGCGTGGGCGCGGTCGGGGAGGGTGAAGGACACGACGCAGCCGTAGCTGCGCATCTGGGCCGAGGCGGTCTGGTGCGCGGGGTCACCGGGCAGCCCGGGATGGCGCAGGCCGGACACCTCGGGGCGTGCGGCCAGGGCCTCGGCGAGTGCGAGGGCGTTGGCGCTCTGCCGGGCGGCGCGCAACTGGAGGGTGGCCAGGGAACGGTGCGCCAGCCAGGCTTCCATCGGCCCCGGGATCGCTCCGACGATCTTGCGCCAGCGCCGTACACGTGCTGCGAGTTCCGCGTCGCGGCAGGTCACGTAGCCGAGCAGGAGGTCGCCGTGGCCGGTCAGGCCCTTGGTGCCGCTGGCCACGGAGAAGTCCGCGCCCAGTTCCAGGGGCCGCTGCCCGAGCGGGGTGGCGAGGGTGTTGTCCACGGCGACCAGCGCGCCGGCCGCGTGTGCCGCGTCGGCCAGCCGCCGTACGTCGCACACGTCGAGCCCCGGGTTCGACGGCGTCTCGAGCCACAGCAGCCGGGCGCCGTCCAGCAGAGCCAGCTGCGCGTCGCCGGCCGTGGGCGCGGTGCGCACCTCGACCCCGTACGCCTCCAGTTGCTCGCGCAGCAGTGGCAGCGCCTGGTATCCGTCGTCGGGCAGGACCACCACGTCGCCGGCCTTGGCGTGGGAGAGCAGGACGGCCGAGATCGCCGCCATGCCGGACGCGAAGACGACCGTCTCGGCACCGCGGGGCTCGCCGGGCGCCTCCAGTTCCGCGATGGCCCGCTCCAGATGGGTCCAGGTGGGGTTCTCGTCGCGGCCGTAGGTGTACGGGCCGGTGGGTTCGCCGGGCAGGTGGAAGTGCGCGGCGAAGACCGGTCCGGGCAGGGTGGGTTCGTTCTTGACGGGCTCGGGCAGCCCGGCCCGTACCGCTCGCGTGCCGTCCCCGATGCCGACCTCGTCGCCGCCCCCTTCGCCGACCCCGTCCCCGGTGTCGTTCCCGATGTTCATCGGTTCAGTCCCTGTCGTCAGGCAGGAGGACATTCAACGCCCAGGACACGACGCTGATGATCAGGCCGCCGAGCACGGCGGTCCAGAAGCCCTCGACGTGGAAGCCGAGGTCCAGCTTGTCCGCGAGCCAGGATGTCAGCAGCAGCATGAGGGCGTTGATCACGAGGGTGATCAGGCCGAGCGTGAGGATGAACAGAGGCAGGGTCAGCAGCTTCACGACCGGCTTGACGACGAAGTTGACCAGGCCGAAGAGCAGCGCCACGAGGACCAGGGTGAGGGCCTTGCGGCCGGTGTCCTCACCGGTCAGCGTTATGTCCTGGAGCAGCCAGATGGCCACCGCCAGGGCCGCCGCGTTGGCGATCGTCTTGACTACGAAATTCATCATGTGTCTGATCGTGGCAGACGTGATCGGCGCTGCACACCGGCGGAACCGTGAAATCGAACTGAGCAGTCAAACCGTGGAAACAAGCGCAAGGGGCGGACGGGCGATGAAGGCATTCCGGCTGGACGAACTGGAGGCGGAACGGGCCGCCAACGACGGTGCGTATCTGCAGTTCCTGCGGGAGCGGAACATGTCCCTCGGCCTGTACGCGCTGGACGCCGGCCAGAGTGACCCGCAGCAGCCGCACCGGCAGGACGAGGTGTACTTCGTCGTCAGCGGGCGCGCCTCGATCACGGTGGGGATGGAGACGACGCAGGTCGGGCGGGGCAGCGTCGTGTACGTTCCGGCCGGCGTGCCGCACAAGTTCCACCACATCAGCGAGGATCTGCGGGTGATGGTCGTCTTCTCTCCGCCTGAGAGCTGACCTACGGGCCCGGGTCTCCTAGGGGGGACATCAGGGGAGACCAAGGGCCTGCAGGGCCCCGTCCGGCACCGCTTCGCCCCTAGCATCAAAGGCACAGACACCGCCAGGAAAGAGGTAGGGACGATGGCCGTACGGGAGATGTTCGCGGGGATGCCGTGGTGGGTGAAGTGGATCGCGGTGCCGGTCATCGCTCTCGTCGTGTTCGGCGGCCTCATCACGAGCCTGCTCACCTTGGTGTTCGGACTGCTCTTCAAGGTCCTGGTGTTCGTGGCGCTCGTCGCGGGACTCGTCTTCGTCGTACGGAAGTTCATGTCGACCTCGACCTCCCGCAGCGACTGGTGACGTGACGGGAAGGACGTGACGGGACGGGGTACGCCGTGACGCGGCCTCCGCAGGCTGGTTAACCCGGCTGAGGGAACGTGCCGTCGTAACCCCGCTCGTGCCGGGGGCGGGCCGCGCGATTGGTCTGTGCAGTGGAAAGGCTGCGGAACGAAGTAGGCGCGCTGTTGAACTCGCTCGCGTTCTCTATCAGTATCTGAGAACTCACTCCTTGTGATCCCTCGTGCTTCCACCACGATTGGGCAATAGGGGCCAGCGGTGATCATTCCTGGCCACTTTCCACTACAGCGGGGTTGGCAATGCGCGAGTCGGTGCAGGCAGAGGTCATGATGAGCTTCCTCGTCTCGGAGGAGCTCTCGTTCCGGATCCCGGTGGGACTGCGGTACGAGGCGAGTGACCCGTACGCGGTACGGCTGACCTTCCACCTGCCCGGCGGCGCCACGGTGACCTGGGCATTCGGCCGCGAGCTGCTCCTCGGCGGCGTCAACAGGCCGTGCGGCGAAGGCGATGTACGCATCGCGCCGGCCGGGAGTCGGGCCGGCCTTCCTCCCTGACCTCCCCGACGTACACATCCGGCTCCAGGTCGGCCCGGACCGGGCCCTGTTCCGCGCGGGCGCCGCACCACTGATCGCCTTCCTCGACCGTACCGACCGGCTCGTACCGGTGGGGCAGGAGCGGGCGCTCGGGGGCTTCGAGGGCCACCTCGACGACGCGCTGGTGCGGATCCTCGCCGAGGATGCCGAAAACGCCGAGGACGCCGAAGCCGCCGAGGAGCAGAACGCGGGCTGATCGCCCGCGCCCGCCGTTCAGCCCTTGCGGCGCCGGCCCCTGCCCCCGCGCCTCGGCGGCGTCTCCGGTGCCGCCGAGGCTCCCGCAGCTCCCGCAGCTCCCGTGGGACGGTCGGCGGAGACCACGAGCGCCGCGAGCGCCGTCGTCACCGGCACCGAGGCCACCAGACCGATCGAGCCGATAAGGGTCCGAACGATCTCCTCCGCCACCAGCTCGCTGTTGGCGACCGTCCCCACACTGCTCTGCGCGATCGAGAAGAGCAGCAGCAGCGGCAGCGCCGCACCCGCGTAAGCCAGTACAAGCGTGTTGACGACCGACGCGATGTGGTCCCGGCCGATCCGGATGCCGGCCCGGTACAGGGCGCGCGGGCCCATCGTCGGGTCGGCCTGGCGCAGTTCCCACACCGCCGAGGTCTGCGTGACCGTCACATCGTCCAGTACGCCGAGCGAACCGATGATGACGCTCGCCAGCAGCAGGCCGCTCATGTCGATGTCCGGATAGAGGCCGTGGATCAGCCCGGTGTTGTCGTCCGTGTTGCCGGTGAGGCTGGCCCAGCCGATGAAGACCGAACCGAGCAGCCCGATCAGCAGAAGCGAGATCAGGGTGCCGATGACGGCGACGGACGTACGGGCGGACAGTCCGTGGCACATGTAGAGCGAGGCCAGCATGATCGTGCTCGCTCCGACCACCGCGACGAGCAGCGGATTCGAGCCCTGAAGGATCGCGGGCAGGATGAAGAGCGTCAGGACGGCGAAGCTCACCGCGAGTGCGATCAGCGCCATCACTCCGCGCAGCCGGCCGACCGCCACCACCACGAGCGCGAAGATCCCCGCCAGCAGCGCCATCGGGAGCTTCCGGTTCACATCGGTCACCGAATACTGCAGGTCGCGGGGCGCGTCCGGCGCGTACGCCACCACCACGCCCTGCCCCTTGCTCAACTGCCGCGGCGCGTCCGGCTGGATGATCTCGACGAACGTGCGGCCCTTGTCCTCGCCGGTCGTCACCTCGATCGTCGCCCGCGTGCACTCCCCCTTCTGCGCCTGCTGCGCCTCCCGCCCCTCGGGTGTCGACGGGTCGCCGGTCGGCGGCACCTGCGAGGCGTTCACGTCCTTGCAGTCGACCTTCTCCACCTTCGTGACCGCGCCCTGCTGCGTCTGCCGGTCGAAACCGACACCGGTGCGCTCGTGCGCGGGCGCACCGCCCGGCCAGAGCACCACCAGACCGACGAGGACCGCGGTGGCGAAGGGGATCAGCACCGCGGCGATGACCTTGCGCAGGTGCTGGGAGACGGGAGCGGCGGGACCGTGGCCGTGGCCGTGGGAGTGGCCGTGCGCGTGGCCCTGGGGCTCGGCGGGAGGCGGGGGCAAGGAGGTCACCGACCGATCATCGCAAGAACTTCAGGGGGGTCCACTGTTCAGCACGCCAGAGATGACGCTAGCGTGGGGGCACCTTTGCACACGCGGGAGCTCGGAGCACCGGGCTGAGAGGGCGCTGACGTAGCTGCGCCGACCGCCGAACCTGTTACCGGGTAATGCCGGCGTAGGGAGTAGGTCTCATGACCATTCAGGATGCACGCACGCCTGCCGCCGAGTCGGCGGAGCGCAAGCCGGGCTGGCACAAGGGATACGTCATGGGCTCGCGCCCCGACCTCCGCGTGCCGGTACGTCAGGTGCACCTCACCAACGGCAAGGACGTGACGCTGTACGACACGTCCGGTCCGTACACCGACCCCACCGTCGAAACCGACGTCCGGCGCGGCCTGCCGCCGCTGCGGGAGAACTGGATCATCGGCCGCGGTGACACCGAGGAGTACGCGGGCCGCCCGGTCCGTCCCGAGGACGACGGCATCAAGCACACCTCGCCGCGCGGCGGGCTGCGCAACCTCGACGCGGTCTTCCCCGGCCGCCCGCGCCAGCCGCGCCGGGGCCGCGACGGGCAGGCGGTGACGCAGCTCGCGTACGCCCGCCGGGCCGAGATCACTCCGGAGATGGAGTACGTCGCGATCCGCGAGAACGTTTCTCCCGAGGTCGTACGTGAGGAGATCGCGGCCGGCCGGGCCGTCCTGCCGGCCAACGTGAACCACCCGGAGATCGAGCCGATGATCATCGGCAAGCAGTTCCTGGTGAAGGTCAACGCCAACATCGGCAACTCGGCGGTCACCTCCTCCATCGAGGAGGAGGTGGACAAGATGACGTGGGCCACCAAGTGGGGCGCGGACACGGTCATGGACCTGTCCACCGGCCGCAACATCCACACCACCCGCGAGTGGGTCCTGCGCAACTCCCCCGTGCCCATCGGCACCGTGCCCCTCTACCAGGCGCTGGAGAAGGTCGACGGCAAGGCCGAGGAGCTGACCTGGGAGATCTACAAGGACACGGTCATCGAGCAGGCCGAGCAGGGCGTCGACTACATGACGGTCCACGCCGGTGTGCTCCTGCGGTACGTGCCGCTGACCGCGCGCCGCAAGACCGGCATCGTCTCGCGCGGTGGCTCGATCATGGCGGCCTGGTGTCTGGCGCACCACAAGGAATCGTTCCTGTACGAGAACTTCGAGGAGCTCTGCGAGATCCTCGCCGCGTACGACGTGACGTACTCCCTCGGCGACGGCCTGCGCCCCGGATCGATCGCCGACGCAAACGACGAGGCGCAGTTCGCGGAGCTGCGCACGCTCGGCGAGCTCAACACCATCGCCAAGCGCCACAACGTCCAGACGATGATCGAAGGCCCGGGCCACGTCCCGATGCACAAGATCAAGGAGAACATCGACCTCCAGCAGGAGATCTGCGAGGAGGCCCCGTTCTACACGCTGGGCCCGCTGACGACGGACGTGGCTCCGGCGTACGACCACATCACCTCGGGCATCGGTGCGGCGATGATCGCCTGGTGGGGTACGGCGATGCTCTGCTACGTCACGCCCAAGGAGCACCTGGGCCTGCCGGACCGGGACGACGTGAAGACCGGCGTCATCACGTACAAGATCGCGGCACACGCGGCGGACCTGGCCAAGGGCCACCCGGGCGCGCAGGAGTGGGACGACGCGCTGTCCGACGCGCGGTTCGAGTTCCGGTGGGAGGACCAGTTCAACCTGGCTCTCGACCCGGACACGGCTCGCGAGTTCCACGACGCGACGCTGCCCGCCGAGCCGGCGAAGACCGCGCACTTCTGCTCGATGTGCGGCCCGAAGTTCTGCTCGATGAAGATCTCGCAGGACATCCGGCGTCAGCACGGAGGTACGCAGGAGGAGATCGAGAGCGGGATGGCGGAGAAGTCGAAGGAGTTCGCGGCGAGCGGCAGCCGCGTGTACCTGCCGCTTGCGGACTGATGTGACGCACGGCGGTGCCCCTGGACCGATCGACCACGGGGCACCGCCGTGCTTCAACCGGGTCTATCGCTTTGCGCCCGCCTGCCTCGACTTGGCAGCCGGAACTCCGGTGGCCGGTGCGAGAAGTGGAGCGAGGCGCCGTACAGCGAACTCACGGTTGGCGAGCGTCTGCCTGCGATGGGCATCCGGGAGGGTCGGACATCGCCAGAAGTCGCGGGGGACAAGGACGAGTGCAAGGACGATCACCATAAGCCGAAGAAGCCGGACAGCCTGAAGTCCTACATGCAGTGGCTGGACTACGGCTACGGCGAGGACTACGGCTACGGCGACGACAAGTGCAAGAAGGGTGCGACCGGTCCGACCGGTCCGACCGGGCCTCCCGGTCAAGACGGCGAAGACGGCGAAGACGGTGCCACCGGACCGACCGGCCCTCCCGGAGCGACAGGGGCAACGGGGGCGACCGGGCCTGGCGGCGGTGAGCGCGGCCCGACCGGACCGACCGGTCCTCCCGGCGCGGACGGCGACGATGGTGCGACGGGTGCCACGGGTGCCACCGGCCCGGCGGTGTGCAACGACATCGACGCCATCAGGCGACAGGCCAGCCGCGAGCAGGAAGCCGCGCTCGTCAACGGGATCACGTACGTGGGTATCCGGGGTCTCCAGAGCGAAATCACCCCGTTCGTCTGGACGGACCTCACCGATCCGGAGACCCATCCTGGCTGCCCCGACAACGCGTGTTCCGTCTCCATTGCCGAGCACAACAACCTGGTCTCGGTCGAGGTGCCGACCACGGACGGGGATGTGTTTGAGACCCGGTGCGAGGTCGATGGGTCAGGCGGTGGGGACCCCAATTTCGTACTCGACTGCGTCGGCACGCCGACCGACGACATCGGCCCCTGGTTCCAGCTGACGTCCCCCGGGGACAGTCTGCTGTCCAAGTCCAGGTTAAAGAGCCTGCACGCCATGACCCACGAGCACGGCGTGCAGGTCAACAAGCAGTCCTGACCCCGTCGGGAACCCGCTAGGCACTGTGCCGTGTCCGGTTCGATCCGGGCACGGCACACGTGCGTTCGTACGTCGACTACTCCGGCTGGTGTTCCGGGCCGCCGAAGTCGGGGCTGGTGAAGTCCGGGCTGCTGTAGCTCGGGCGCCCCGCCGACGGGCCGCCGTCCGGGCCCGGGCTGGTGAAGTCCGGGCGGCTGTAGCCCAGGTTGGGGATACGGCCCACCGGGCGGCGTGGGGTGGACGCGGCCGGGTCGGAGCCGGGGTCCGCCAGGGCGTCGCGCAGGAACGGCAGGATGCCGCGCTCGAGCAGGGCGTGGCGCCAGGCTTCCCGGGCGCGGGAGACCTCGTCGGGCAGTTCGTCCGCCTCGTCCGCCACCACCTCCGTCGCGCTGTTGCGCAGCGCGGTGAGCAGCAGGCCGACGGCGGCGACGAGGATGGCCGCCGCGGTGAGGCCGCCGAAGAGCCAGCCCGTGGTGATCATGGTGTCCGCGAACGCCGGCTCGGGGGTGAGCAGTTTGAGGATGTAACCCACGAGCAGGAAGATCAACGCGGCGGTGCCGGCGAGGACGGGCGCGAGGACGGCGACGATCGCGCTGAGTCCGGCGCCGGGGGTTCCGTCCGCCGTACCGGAGCCCGCACTCGTACCTGTACCCGTGTCGGGGGCTGATCCGCCGCGGAGCCCGGTCGGTTCGCGGAGCTCCTCGCGGACCTTTACGAAGTGTTCGTACTCGGCGGCGGCCGCCGTGGTGAGTAGCGCGCTTGCGTTCAGCGCCATCGTGCGCAGCTGTTCGGCGTTGAGCCGCTCGCCGATGGCGGACAGATCAGGACGGTCGTGCGCGGTGCGCAGCGCCTCGTCGAGGATCCGTTCGAATTCCGGACGGTCCTCGGTCAGCAGGTGCGGAGCGCTGGTCATGTGCATCCCCCGATGCTCCGTCGGGCCGGTTTGCCCGCGTAGACCGGGCAGTCGGCGGAAACGGAGGAGAGCCTGCTACGGATAAGCCGATGGTAGAACGCTTACGGCACGCGGTGACAGGGCCTTTCCGTAAATTGGCCGCACGAGCTGGGCCGATCTACCCGAATCGGCCTCTACCCCGTGAAGCGTCAATTACTCAAAGGGAGTTGTACGACAAGGAGTTTGCCCGCCATGGTCACTCCGCCGTCCATCGCGATGGCGAGCCCGTCGGCGTACACATGCGGCCCTTCGACGCCCGGAGTTCCGCCGTCCTCGCCGTCCTCCGAGCCGACTTCGCCGAGGAGATACGGGATCGGGCTGTGGCCGTGGACGATGCGCTGCCCGCCATACGTGCCGAGCAGGTCCCGGACCGCCTGGGGACCCGAGTCGTCGCGGAACGCGAAGCGCTTGGTGAACTTACGGAAGAGGTCCCAGCACTCGTTGGCGTCGTTGCGGTTGAGGACGTCGTGGACGGTGTCGTTGACGGCCTCGATGGAGTCGCCGTAGTCGAGGTAGGCGGTCGTGTCGGAGTGCATCAGCAGGTGTCCGTCCTCCTCGATGACCGCGTCGAGGCGGGCCATCCACTGGAGGTGGACGTCCTGGAGGCGCTCCATGTCGGTGCGCTGGCCGCCGTTGAGCAGCCAGGCGGCCTGGAAGGTGGCGGTGCCGGCGCCGGAGTTGACCGGGGTGTCGCCGAAGCGCTTGGCGCCGATCAGGAGCAGTTCGTGGTTGCCCATCAGGGCCTTGCAGTAGCCGCCGGCGGCCGCGGCCTCGGCGGACAGCCGCATGACGAGGTCGATGACGCCGATGCCGTCGGGACCGCGGTCGGTGAAGTCGCCGAGGAACCAGAGCCGGGCGGTGCCGGCGGACCAGTGGCCGGCGGCGTCGATGAGGCCCTGGGCGTGGAGTTCGGTCACGAGTTCGTCGAGGTAGCCGTGGACGTCACCGACGACGTACAGCGGCCCCGGGCCGTCTTCGGCGGCGGGCGCGCCGGACGGGTCCAGGGCGGAGTCCGGGTTCTGGTCCGCCTGGACCTCGACCTGGACGGTGTCACCTGGGCCGCCGCGGCCGATGACCGGGAGATCGCGCTGCGTCGGGGTGTAGCCGTCGGGTTCCTCGGCGGCGTACGGAACCTGTTCGGCGGCGTACGGAACAACCTGTTCAGCGGCGTACGCAGCCTGCTCGGCGACGTACGGAACGGGCTCGTGCACGGGCGCCGGAGCAACGCGGAAGTCCCGCAATGTCGCCGTCCGCACCACGGGTCCCTGACCGGCCCCCTGAGTCATCGACCCCTCCACCACCGTCGCGCCGCCGTACACCGTCGGACCTTCCTGGTCGTGGGGGTCCGCGGTGTCGTGCGCCCATCATAGGAATGCGCCTCGTGCTGTGTGACGCACCAGGGGTGGTGAATCGGAACAGGCAACGAGGTTCGCCGGCTGTTTCTCCCGAAATGGGTGGGATCGAGGGGTCAGTCCTGGGACGGTGAGCGCGGCGCGCTGACCGTGGTGCGGGGCGGGCGGCGTTGCGACGACGTACGGATGATGAGTTCGGTCGGTATTACCTGCTCGATGGGCCGGCCGGCGTCGATGCCCTCGATGGCGTCGATGAGGAGCTGGACGACGGCGGTACCGATGCGGCGCGGTTTGAGCGAAAGGGTGGTGATGGGCGGTTCGGTGTTGGCGTACACGGTGGACTCGCTGCAGCAGACCAGCAGCAGGTCGTCGGGGACGCGCAGGCCGTACCGCCGGGCGGCGGCGAGCAGGTCGGTGCCGTTGGGGTCGAAGAGCCCGTACACGGCGTCGGGCCGGTCGGGCCGGGCCAGCAGCCGGTCGGCGGCGACGGCGCCGGCGCACGGGTCGTGGGCGGGGTAGGACTCGTACACCGGGTCCTGTCCCACGCGGTCGCACCAGTTGAGGTATGCGGTGGTGGAGAGCCGGGTGTATGTGTCGGTGGTGGTGCCGGTGAGCAGGCCGATCCGGCGGGCGCCGGCGTCGGCGAGGTGGTCGAGCAGGCCGAGTACTGCGGCCTCGTGATCGTTGTCGACCCAGGCGGTGACGGGGAGAGAGCCCGCCGGGCGTCCGTCGGAGACAACGGGTAAGCCCTGTCGTACCAGCTCGGAGACGACCGGGTCGTGGTCGGAGGGGTCGATGACGACGGTGCCGTCGAGCGCGACGTTCGACCAGACGTCGTGCCGGGAGGTGGCGGGGAGGATGACGAGGGCATAGCCGCGGGCGAGCGCGGCGGAGGTGGCGGCTCTGGCCATCTCGGCGAAGTACGCGAACTCGGTGAAGGTGAAAGGTTCATCCCCGTAGGTCGTCACGGTCAGGCCGATGAGGCCCGACTTTCCGGTACGGAGCGTGCGGGCCGCTGCGGATGGGCGGTAGCCCAGCCGGTCTGCGACCTCGCGGACGTGGCGGCGGGTGGCGTCCGGGAGCCGGCCCTTGCCGTTGAGCGCGTCGGAGACGGTCGTGATGGAGACACCGGCTGCGGCGGCCACGTCCCTGATGCCCGCCCGCCCTTGCCGGCTGCCCCGCCGGGGTGTGTCCGTCCGGCTCACCTGGTGCTTCCCTGCTGCTGTCATGGCGAGCCGATAGTAGGGCTCTGGCGGGTGGTTGGTCCGCGTGCATATGCACCCGTTGGCAGGCACGTTTCTGCAAGGTTCGCCACCCCCAACTTCCTTTGAAATCAAGGCAGTTGGGGGATTTGGGAGAGATCTGGTACTCATCGACCGGCACGGGCCTGCCAAGGAGCCGATGTCTCGAAGCGGTCTCAACTCACCTTGACGAGGGACGCGCGCCACGGCGCAAGCCACCGGCGCGCGACGATAAAGGGGCGCTCCCCCCCTTTCTCTTCGCCGCCCATTCGCAGCGGAGCGGAATCCTCATAAGGTGAGGAGTATTGAGTTGCACGGGAACGGTCGAGGAGGACCTGCGGTGAGCGAGAAGAGTCCCAAGCTGCGCGCCGAGCTGGACGGCATCCCCACGTACAAGCCGGGCCGGCCTGCCGCGGCCGGGGGTCCGGTGGCGTACAAGCTGTCCTCGAACGAGAACCCGTACCCGCCGCTGCCCGGTGTGCTGGAGAGCGCGATCGCCGCTGCCGGGAATTTCAACCGCTACCCGGACATGGCCTGTACGGGCCTGATGAACGAGCTGGCCGAGCGGTTCGGGGTGCCCGTTTCGCACCTGGCGACCGGTACCGGCTCGGTCGGGGTCGCGCAGTCGTTGCTGCAGTCGACGTCGGGTCCGGGCGATGAGGTCATCTACGCCTGGCGGTCGTTCGAGGCGTACCCGATCATTACGCAGATCTCCGGCGCGAAGGCGGTGCCGGTTCCGCTGACGGCCGGCGACGTGCACGACCTGGACGCGATGGCGGACGCGATCACCGACCGGACGCGGCTGATCTTCGTGTGCAACCCGAACAACCCGACCGGCACGGTGGTGCGCAGGGCCGAGCTGGAGCGCTTCCTCGACCGGGTGCCGTCCGATGTGCTGGTGGTCCTGGACGAGGCGTACCGGGAGTTCATCCGGGACGCTGACGTGCCGGACGGCATCGAGATCTACCGCGACCGGCCGAATGTGGCTGTGCTGCGCACGTTCTCCAAGGCGTACGGGCTGGCCGGCCTGCGGGTCGGCTTCGCCGTCGCGCATGAGCCGGTCGCGGCCGCGCTGCGCAAGACCGCCGTTCCCTTCGGTGTCAGCCAGCTCGCCCAGGACGCGGCCGTGGCTTCGCTGCAAGCCGAGGACGAACTGCTCGGGCGGGTCGGCTCGCTGGTCTGTGAGCGCAACCGGGTCTACGAGACGCTGGTCAAGCAGGGCTGGACCCTGCCCGAGACGCAGGCGAACTTTGTCTGGCTGCGGCTGGGGGAGCGTACGACCGACTTCGCCGCGGCCTGCGAGCGGGCCGGTGTGGTGGTCCGGCCGTTCGCGGGTGAGGGCCTGCGGGTCACGATCGGTGAGACCGAGGCCAATGACCTGTTCCTGCACACGGCCGAGGCATTCCGCCGGGAGCTGTAGGTCTTTCTGCCGGCTTACGGCACGAGTTCCACCCGGATCGGGTCGCCCTCGCGGACGGTTGCCAGCACGCGCGGGTCGCCGTCGATCCGGCCGAGGAGATTGCACGGGCTCGCGAGGCGGCACTCCCCGCCTCGCGAGATCGGTGTGGGCCCGTAGGGCAGGGCCAGCGCGTCGCCGTCGGTCCAGAACGCCACCGTGCCCGGATCCACCACCTGCTGTGCGTCCGGTTCGAGGGCGGCGGTCAGGCGGGTGTCGAAGTAGACCTCCTCGCCCCAGGTGTGGGCGGAGGAGGAGAGCGGCAGGGCTTCGGTGAGGGTCTTGCTCGTCGGGGTCTCGTCGAGGGTGGCCGTCAGCTGTCCGGCGGGCCAGGAGATGCGGATCTTCATGCGTCGAATTCAACAATATGTTGAAGAAATCCGGAAGAGTCACCCCCGGTAGAAGGTACGGATTTCGCATGAGCCATAATGCTTGTGAATGTGAACGCGTTCACAAGCGTGCCCTGGTTTCTCCGGCAATGTCAGGGGTCGACCGGGCAGACTGCGGCTGTGACAACGGTGAAGTAAGGAGAGACGACGTGGACCTCGCTCTTGCGCCAGAGACTCTCGCGCGCTGGCAGTTCGGTATCACCACCGTCTACCACTTCCTCTTCGTACCTCTGACGATCTCTCTCGCCGCGCTCACCGCCGGCCTGCAGACCGCCTGGGTGCGGACGGAGAACGACAAGTACCTCAGGGCCACGAAGTTCTGGGGAAAGCTCTTCCTGATCAACATCGCCATGGGTGTGGTCACCGGCATCGTGCAGGAATTCCAGTTCGGCATGAACTGGTCGGACTACTCGCGCTTCGTCGGTGACATCTTCGGTGCCCCGCTGGCGTTCGAGGCGCTGATCGCCTTCTTCTTCGAGTCCACCTTCATCGGACTGTGGATCTTCGGCTGGGACAAGCTGCCGAAGAAGATCCACCTCGCCTGTATGTGGATGGTGTCGATCGGCACCGTTCTCTCCGCCTACTTCATCCTGGCCGCCAACTCCTGGATGCAGCACCCGGTCGGCTACCGGATCAACGAGGAGCGCGGGCGGGCCGAGCTCACCGACTTCTGGCTCGTGCTCACCCAGAACACGGCGCTCACCCAGTTCTTCCACACCATGACGGCCGCCTTCCTCGTCGGCGGCGCGTTCATGGCCGGCATCTCCGCCTTCCACCTCGCCCGCAGAAAGCACATCCCGGTGATGCGGATGTCGCTGCGCGTCGGGCTGGTGACCGTCGTGCTCGCCGGAGCGCTCACCGCCGTCAGCGGCGACCTGCTCGGCAAGGTCATGTTCAAGCAGCAGCCGATGAAGATGGCCGCCGCCGAGGCGCTCTGGGACGGCGAAGCGCCCGCACCCTTCTCGATCTTCGCGTACGGGGATGTCGACGCCGGCCACAACAAGGTCGCCATAGAGATCCCCGGACTGCTGTCCTTCCTCGCCAACGACGACTTCACCTCCTACGTCCCCGGCATCAACGACGTCAACAAGGCTGAGCAGGAAGCCTTTGGGCCCGGCGACTACCGGCCCAACATCCCGGTCGCCTACTGGGGCTTCCGCTGGATGATCGGCTTCGGCATGGCGTCCTTCGGCATCGGGCTGCTCGGCCTCTGGCTCACCCGCAGGAAGTTCCTTCTGCCGCCGGGCCTGCGCACCGGCGACGACGAAGCGCCGCGTCTGGTGCTCTTCAGGAACAAGGCCCTCAGCCCCAGGTTCACCAAGTGGTACTGGATCGTGGCGCTCTGGACGATGGCCTTCCCGCTGATCGCCAACTCCTGGGGCTGGATCTTCACCGAGATGGGCCGCCAGCCCTGGGTGGTCTACGGCGTGCTGCGCACCCGCGACGCGGTCTCCCCCGGTGTCTCCCAGGGCGAGGTGATCATCTCGATGACGGTGTTCACCCTCCTCTACGCGGTGCTCGCCGTGATCGAGGTCAGGCTGCTTCTGAAGTACGTCAAGGCCGGACCGCCGGAGCTCACGGAGTCCGATCTCAACCCGCCCACCCGGATCGGCGGCGACGACAAAGACGCCGACCGGCCCATGGCCTTCTCGTACTGAGCCGCTGAGGAGCTGAGGTATGGAACTCCACGACGTCTGGTTCGTGCTCATCGCCGTCCTATGGACCGGCTACTTCTTCCTCGAGGGCTTCGACTTCGGGGTCGGGGTACTGACCAAGCTGCTGGCCCGCGACCGTAAGGAGCGGCGGGTCCTGATCAACACCATCGGGCCCGTCTGGGACGGCAACGAGGTGTGGCTGCTCACCGCAGGCGGTGCGACCTTTGCTGCCTTCCCCGAGTGGTACGCCACCCTGTTCTCCGGCTTCTACCTGCCGCTGCTGCTGATCCTGGTCTGTCTGATCGTGCGCGGTGTCGCCTTCGAGTACCGGGCGAAGCGGCCCGAGGAGAAGTGGCAGACCAACTGGGAGCACGCGATCTTCTGGACCTCGTTGCTGCCCGCCCTGCTGTGGGGTGTCGCCTTCGGCAACATCGTGCGCGGCGTGAAGATCGACGCGGAGATGGAGTACGTCGGCAGCCTCGGGGACCTGGTCAACGTCTACTCGGTCCTCGGCGGACTGGTCACGCTGACGCTCTTCACCTTCCACGGTGCGGTGTTCACCGCGCTGAAGACGGTGGGGGACATCCGGGACCGGTCCCGGCGGCTCGCGACCTCACTGGGTCTGGTGACGGCCGTGCTGGCGCTCGTCTTCCTGGTCTGGACCCAGGTCTCCCGCGGCGACGGCAAGAGCTTCGTCGCGGTGATCGTGGCGGTTCTGGCCCTGGTGGCGGCGCTGGGGTTCAACATGGTGGGGCGAGAAGGCTGGGCGTTCGCCCTGTCCGGGGTCACCATCGCGGCCGTGGTCGCGATGCTGTTCCTGACGCTGTTCCCGAACGTCATGCCGTCCTCGCTGAACGAGGAGTGGAACCTCACGGTCGCCAACGCCTCCTCCAGCCCGTACACCTTGAAGATCATGACCTGGTGCGCGGCGGTCGCGACGCCGATCGTTCTCCTCTACCAGGGGTGGACCTACTGGGTGTTCCGCAAGCGGATCGGTACGCAGCACATCGCCGATGCGCACTAGTGGGGGATGTTTCACGTGAAACCGATCGACCCGCGCCTGCTCCGCTACGCCCGGTCCACCCGTCACTTCCTGGTGGCCGTGGTGGTCCTGGGACTTGCCGGAGCGGGCCTGGTCGTGGCCCAGGCCATGCTTGTCGCCGAGGTTGTGGTGGGCGCGTTCCAGCGGGGGCTGGACGGTGCCGAGTTGCGGACGCCGCTGCTGCTGCTCGCGTCCGTGGCACTGGGGCGCGGGCTGGTGGCCTGGCTCACCGAACTCGCCGCCCACCGGGCGAGTGCGGCGGTGAAGTCCGAGCTGCGGGGTCGGCTGCTGGAGCGGGCCACTGAACTGGGCCCCGGCTGGCTCAGTGGACAGCGCACCGGATCGCTCGCCGCGCTGGCGACCCGTGGGGTCGACGCCCTCGACGACTACTTCGCGCGCTATCTGCCCCAGCTCGGGCTCGCCGTCGTGGTGCCGGTCGCGGTACTCGCCAGGATCGTCACCGAGGACTGGGTCTCGGCCGCCGTCATCGTGGTCACCCTGCCGCTGATTCCGCTCTTCATGATCCTCATCGGATGGGCGACCCAGGCGCGGATGGAACGCCAGTGGCGGCTGCTGTCCCGGCTGTCCGGGCATTTCCTGGACGTCGTCGCGGGGCTGCCCACGCTGAAGGTCTTCGGCCGGGCCAAGGCTCAGGCCGAGTCGATCCGCGCCATCACCGACGACTACCGGCGGGCGACCCTGCGGACGCTGCGTATCGCCTTCCTGTCGTCGTTCGCACTGGAACTGCTGTCCACCCTCTCTGTCGCCCTCGTCGCGGTCGGCATCGGTATGCGGCTGGTTCACGGCGAACTCGACCTCTACACCGGTCTGGTGATCCTTGTGCTGGCTCCGGAGGCGTATCTGCCGCTGCGGCAGGTCGGGGCTCAGTACCACGCGGCTGCCGAGGGCCTTTCGGCGGCGGAGGAGATCTTCTCCGTCCTGGAGACCGAACCGCTGCGGGTGGCGGGGACCGCCGCCGTCCCGGCGGGCGCGCTGCGCGTCGAGGACGTCATGGTCCGCCACCCCGGGCGCACCGAACCCTCGCTTCCGGCGGTCTCGTTGACGGTCGAACCGGGCGAGACAGTGGCGATCGTCGGCCCGAGCGGGGCCGGCAAGTCCACGCTGCTGAGCGTGCTGCTCGGCTTCGCGCCTCCCACGGAGGGGCGCGTGGTGGTCGGGGACACCGACCTCGCGTCGGTCTCTCCCGAGCGGTGGCGGGAGCAGATCGCCTGGCTGCCGCAGCGGCCCCATCTGTTCGCGGGCACGATCGCGGAGAACGTACGGCTGGCGCGCCCGGACGCCGACGATGCGGCGGTCGGGGCGGCGCTGCGGGAGGCGGGTGCGTACGGCTTCGTCGAGGCACTCCCCCACGGCGCGCACACGTCGCTGGGCGAGGGTGGTTCGGGCCTGTCCGCCGGCCAGCGCCAACGGCTGGCCCTGGCCCGGGCGTTCCTGGCCGACCGGCCGCTACTGCTGCTCGACGAACCGACGGCGAACCTCGACGGCGAGACGGAGGCGGCTGTCGTCGAGGCGGTACGCAGACTCTCCGCAGGCCGTACGGTCCTGCTGGTCGTCCACCGGCCGGCGCTGCTGGCGGTGGCCGACCGCGTGGTGCGGCTGGCTCCCCCTCTCGCCCCCGCGGAGGGGCATGGCGGGGACACGGCTCTGCGTACGGCAGACGGGGCTTCCGTCGTCGCTGCCGCGGAAACGCTACTCGAAGAGGACAGTCCGCACACCGGAGGCGACGGCCGTACGTCGCGGGATCCGCTTGGGCGGGTGCGACGGGACGCCGGGGCTCTGCGGGGGCGGTTCGGGCTCGCGCTGCTGCTGGGCAGCCTCGCGCTGGGATCGGCCGTGGGGCTCATGGCCGTCTCCGGATGGCTGATCTCGCGCGCCTCCGAGCAGCCGCCCGTGCTCTATCTGATGGTGGCCGTGACGGCGACCCGCGCGTTCGGCATCGGCCGGGCCGTGTTCCGCTACGCCGAGCGCCTGGTCTCGCACGATGCGGTGCTCCGGATGCTGGCCGGTCTGCGGGTGAGCGTGTACCGGCGCCTGGAGCGGATCGCCCCGGCCGGACTGCGGAAGACCCGGCGCGGGGACCTGCTGTCCCGGCTCGTCTCCGATGTGGACGCGTTGCAGGACTACTGGCTGCGGTGGCTGCTGCCGGTCGGGACGGCCGTGCTGGTGGGTGCCGGCTCGGCCGGGTTCACCGCGTGGCTGCTTCCCGAGGCGGGGGCCGTGCTCGCGGCCGGACTGCTCTTCGCGGGCGTGGGGGTGCCCGCGCTCAGCGGTGTGTGCGCCCGGCGGGCGGAGCGTCAGCTCGCCCCCGCACGGGGCATGTTGGCCACCCGCATCGTGGATCTGCTGTCCGGTACGGCCGAGTTGACGGTCGCAGGGGCACTTCAGGGGCGCAAGGTGCAGGCGCGGGAGACGGACTCCGTGCTCACCCGCATCGCCTCGCGCGGCGCCGCTGCGACCGCGCTGGGCGGCGGGCTGTCCGCGCTCGCCTGCGGACTGACCGTAGTGTGCGCGGCGCTCGTCGGGGTGCTCGCCGTGCACGACGGGCGGCTTCCCGGAGTGCAACTCGCGGTGGTTGTGCTGACGCCGCTGGCGGCCTTCGAGGCGGTCAGCGGCCTGCCGCTCGCCGTCCAGTACCGGCAGCGCGTGAAGCGCAGTGCCGAGCGGGTGTACGAGGTGCTGGACGCGCCGGTGCCGGTGACTGAGCCGCGGGTACCGGCCCGGAGCCCCGAGTCGCCCTTCCCGCTGACGGTGAGCGGGCTGTCCGCCCGGTACGCGGAGCAGGAGCGCGATGCGCTCACCGGCTTCGATCTGACCCTGGAGGCGGGGCGGCGGGTGGCCGTCGTCGGTACCTCCGGTTCCGGCAAGACGACGCTCGCCCAGGTGCTGCTCCGGTTCCTGGACGCGCGGGAGGGCTCGTACACCCTCGGCGGGAGGGACGCGTACGCGCTGCAGGGCGACTCGGTGCGCAGGTTCGTCGGCCTCTGCGCGCAGGACGCGCACCTGTTCGACAGCTCCGTCCGGGAGAACCTGCGTATGGCCCGCACCGGGGCGACGGAGGAGGAGCTGCGCGCGGCCCTTGGCGCGGCCCGGCTGCTGGAGTGGGCCGACGGGCTGCCCGATGGGCTCGACACCCTGGTCGGCGAGCACGGGGAGCGGATCTCCGGCGGCCAGCGCCAGCGGCTCGCCCTGGCCCGTGCGCTGCTGGCCGACTTCCCCGTGCTCGTACTGGACGAGCCGGCCGAACACCTCGACCTGGAGACGGCGGACGCCGTGACTGCGGATCTGCTCACCGCGACCGAGGGGCGTACGACGCTGCTCATCACCCACCGGCTGCAGGGGCTGGAGGCGGTCGACGAGGTGATCGTGCTGGACCGGGGCCGGATCGTGCAGCGCGGTCCCTACGCGGACCTGGCGGCGGCCGAGGGGCCGCTGCGCCGGATGCTGGAGCGTGAGAGGAGTGGCGCGACCGCCATCCGGGAGGTACCGGTATAGGCCAGACAGCCGCATCAAGGCAGTTGATACGACAAAGCGGGCCCGAGGTGGGCAACGATCCGTTGCATGCGACGTGGACCCCTCGGCCTGCCCCTCGTACCGGTGCTGTGCGTGTGCGTCGGGCTCCTGGTCTCGGCCGGCACGACCGGAGGGACCGACGGGTCCGGCAGTGGTTCCGAGGCGGCCGGCCCGTGCCCCGCGGCGGTGCGGCTGAACCAGTCCGGCGGGTGGGGCGGCGGGCGGAGCTGGGTCCCGCCCGTGGAGGCGTACAAGCTGTCCGCGTCCTTCGGCAGCGTCGGATCACGCTGGTCCAACGGGCACACCGGGCAGGACTTCGCCGTCCCGTTCGGCGCGCCCGTACGGTCGGTGGGCGACGGGCGGGTGGTGCGGGTGTCGTGCGGCGGCGCCTTCGGCACCGAGATCGTGGTCGCGCACCGCAACGGCTTCTACTCGCAGTACGCGCATCTGGCCTCGGTCGCCGTCGGCGAGGGTGAGCGGCTGCGCACCGGCCAGTGGATCGGGCGGGCGGGCGCCACGGGCAACTCGACCGGGCCGCACCTCCACTTCGAGATGCGGCGCACGCCCGACCACGGGTCGGCGGTCGACCCGGCGCGCTGGCTGCGCGAGCACGGGGCGGACCTGCGGATCTAGGTGGTGGCGTGGCGGCGTTCGGCGAGGATGCGCTCGATGACGATGGCGACGCCGTCCTCGTTGTTCGCCACGGTACGTCCGGAGGCGGCGGCCACCACGTCCGGATGGGCATTGCCCATCGCGTACGACATCCCGGCCCAGCTCAGCATTTCCAGGTCGTTGGGCATGTCTCCGAAGGCCACGACCTCCTCGGGCGCGATGCCGCGCTCGGCGCAGCAGAGTTCGAGGGTGCTGGCCTTGGAGACGCCGAGCCCGCTGATCTCCAGCAGGGCGGTGGGGCTGGAGCGGGTGATGGACCCGAGGTCTCCCGCCGCCGTGCGGGCGAGGGCGAGGAAGTCGTCCGGAGCGAGCTCGGGGTGGTGGGCGAGCAGCTTGAGCACCGGCGCTCCGGCGCCCTCCGGCTCCTCGTGCAGCAGCTTCTCGGCGATGGCGACGGTGGCGCCGGGGTCCAGGTAGAAGGGCGGGTAGGACGGCTCGTAGTGGATGCCGGTGGTCAGTTCGACCGCGAATGAGGTTCCGGGCGCGGCGGCGCGCAGCGCGTGCACGACAGCGAGGGCGCGGGCCCGCTCCAGGGGGCGGACCTCGATGATCCGGCCGCCGGCGTGCAGATCGACGACGGCTGCGCCGTTGGCGCAGATCGCCAGGCCGTGGCCGTGCACATGGGCGCTGACGACGTCCATCCAGCGAGCGGGGCGCCCGGTGACGAAGAAGACCTCGATCCCTGCCTCCTCGGCGGCTGCGAGGGCGGCGATCGTACGGTCCGAGACCGATTTGTCGTCGCGCAGCAGGGTGCCGTCAAGATCGGTGGCGATCAGCCGGGGGCCAGTGGGGTTCTTGGGAGCTGAGGTCACAGATCCATCTTCGCGCACCGGGGTGCACGAGCGTGCGCGAGGGCACACATCTCCAGGAGGGCGAAGCGGTCCGCGCGGCGAATCCCGCTGGGCATTGTCAGTACCGGATCCTACGATGAACATCAACTTCCGACTCCTGGGCGTACGGGCGTTCGTGCTGCACGTCATGGCCAGGGCCGGGCCCTATCGCGATTCGTGAGGGGGGGACCCCGCGATCGCCCGACCCGCGCGTGCGGCCCGTGAATGGCCGCACCGGCGCACCCCTGTGCCCATGAATCCCAGGAATCCTGTGAACTCCGTACCTTCCGCATCCGAAGCCACCGCCAGCACCTTCCAGGTGGATCTGCGCGGCCTGGTCGACCTGCTCTCCCACCACCTCTACTCCAGCCCCCGCGTCTACATCCGCGAGCTCCTGCAGAACGCGGTCGACGCCACCACGGCGCGGCTGGCCCTCGACCCGGACGCTCCGGTACGCATCCGGCTGGCCGCCGACGGCTCCACCGTCACAGCCGGTCACCGTGCCCGCGCTGCACCTCGACGACCGTGAGGCACGGCACGAGCGCGACCGCGCGGCCGTCGAGGAGAACGCGGACGAGCTGTGGAGCGACATCCTCGGCGCACTGCGCGGCGCGGCGCCGCGGGCGCGGCTGGTCCTCAACCACAACAACCCGCTGGTGCGCCGGGTGGCCGGGATCGCCGATCCCGAACTGGCAGGCACCGCGGTCGAGTCGCTCTACGGGCAGGCGCTTCTGATGGCGCAGCGGCCGCTGCGCCCGGCCGACGCGTCGCTCATCAACAGGGCGTTCCTCGGCCTTCTGGAATGGGCCACCCACACCACCACGACGGACCCGGAGGAGCAGAAGTGACCGCCCCCACGCCGCAGGGCGTCCAACAGGCCATCTGGGAAAACCTCAATGCTCCCAACGGTCTCCTGCGCAACGCCCGTGCCGAGGAGTTGGTCGCCGCCGCGGAACAGACCGGCGACCGCAATCTGATCCGGGAGGCGCTCTTCGCCCTCATCAAGGCGTACGAGTACAGCACCGAGCGGGGCAAGCTCACTGTGCCGTTCGCCCGGCTCATGCAGGAGTGGGACCGGGATCCGTCCGCCTTCGACGGCCACGACACCTACCGCTTCCACTGGTACTTCAAATGGGTCACCTCCGGCATGCTGACCTTGCCGCAGATACCGATCGCCTCCATGGAGCGCTGGCTCGTCGAGATGGAGCGCCGCTACCGCATCGCGGGCTTCAGCGAACGGGCGGTGCGCCAGGCCGAGTATCACCTGGCCGAGGACACCGGGGACGATGAGCGCGCCACCCGGGCGTTCGCCGCCTGGACCGCGGCCGAGCGCGACCGGATGGCCAACTGCCATGCCTGCGAGACCAATGACCAGGGCCACTACTGGTCGCGGCAGGGCCAGTACGCCAAGGCGCTTGAAACATGGAAGCCGGTCCTGGACGGGCGGCTCACCTGTGCCGAGGAGCCGCACCGCACCCTGGCCAAGGCGCTGATCCCGCTGGTGCGGACCGGCAGGGCCGACGAGGCCCGAGCCCATCATCTGCGTGGCTACCGCATGGCCCGAGGCAACGACAGCCTGTTGCCGACCGTCGGCCTGCACATCGAGTTCTGCGCGCTGACCGGCAACGAAGGCCGCGGTCTCGAACTCCTCGCCGAGCACGCCACCCACCTCGCGCACGACGGCGACCCGTCGGCGCGGCTGGGCCTGCTCACCGGCGTCCTCGTGCTGATGGGCCGGCTGGCCGCGCTCGGCCACGGTGACCGGCCCGCCCTCACATACGGCGGCAGCGCGCGTACGGTCGCGGAGCTGCGCGACCTGCTCGACGCCGAGGCGCACGCCATCGCGGCCGCGTTCGACGCTCGCAACGGCAGCAAGGTCATCTCCGGCCGGTTCGCCGACCGGCTGGCCGCCGAGCCGTTGCTCGCCGAACTCCCCCTGGGCGTACGCGCCGTGCGGTTCTCGCCGATCGCGGAGGCTGCCGCCGAGTCCTCCGCCGCCGCGTCGGCGGAGCGGGACGCCGATGTGCCGGCCCTGGCCGCCGAGGCCCGTCGGCTGCGCGAGCGCGGCCACCCGGGTGCGGACGCTGCCTGGGACCGGCTGCGCTCCGCGCTCGCAGGGCACGATGACCAGCCGGACGCCCGGCTCGCCGCAGAGCTGCAGGAGAACCAAGCCCTGCGCGCCGCGCGGGCCGGAGCCGAAGACGCCCGCGAGCAGTTGGAGCGGGTGGCAGCGGCCCACCGGGAAACGGGCGACCACGGCCGGGCCGCGCTGAACACCGTGCGCATCGTCTACGCCGCCGCGCAGTCCGGCGCGGATCCGGCGGAGATACGGGACCTGCTCGATGCGGCGGAGCGCGCCGCCGAGGCGCTCTCCCCCGACGAGCCGAGCCGCCGGCGCGTCGCGACCGCGGCCCTGGCCCGGATCCGGCTGATCTCCTACCTGGACCACCACGCCCACGGCCACGACGAGGGCTCCGGCAATGAGCGCACGGCGGCAGCGCTGGACGCCTTCATCGCCGACGCCTCCACCGCTCTGCCCGCGGCCCGGCTCGGTGACCTGGTCGCCGACGCCGAGGCGATGGCCGCGCAGTACGCCTGGCAGGCGCACGACTGGGAGCGCGCCGAGACGCTGCTCGTCTCGGCGGCCGCGCACAGCCTGGATGCCGGGCACACCTGGGACGCCGTCGAACCGCTGACCAGGCTGGCCCGGCTGCGGCTGATGCTCGGCCGAGCCGGGGACGCCGAGGAGCCCGCCCGCGACGCGGTCACCCACAGCGCCGAGATCGTCGACGCGGGCGAGCTGGGTTCGGTCCGGCTGGCCCTGGCCGAGGCGCTCTACCAGCAGGACGGCAAGGAGGCCGAGGCGGCCACGTACGCCCTCGAAGCCGCGCACTGGTTCGACGCCGCGGACGACAGTTCTGGTGCCGGGGCGTATGCCCGCCTGGTGCTGGCGCAGGCGTATCTCGAGACCGGCCGGAACGCCGAGGCGGCCGAGGTTCTGGAGTCCGCGCTGCCCGATCTGCTGGAGCACGGCGAGGAGCGGGCCGTGCAGGCCCGCGATGTGCTGGCCCGCAGTCTGCGGGAACTCGGCGACCCGCGGGCGGCCGCAGAGCAGTATCTGCTCGCGGCGGAGACGACCCGGGACTGGGAGCAGCCGCACGCGCAGGCCAGGCTGGCGGCACTGGCCGGGGAGTGCCTCGCGGCGGCGGGCCTGCGGGACCAGGCCGGACAGGCGTACGGGCGGTCGATCGAGTTGTGGCGGCAGGCGGGGGAGCCCGTCCCGCTGGTACGGGCGCTGCGCGCGCTGGCCTGGCTGCGGGTGGACCAGGACGAGCCGGACCCGCTGAAGGCGGTCGCCGCCGCGCGGGACCTGATGGACCAGGCACTGCAGGTCCTGGGGGCCGAGGAGCCGCAGGACCCGCAGCTGCGGCTGGAGTGGGGCCGCACCTGCTCCCAGCTGGCGGAGCTGCTGACCGACCAGCTCTACGACGACGATGACGAGTACGACGACGGGGACGGGGACGGGAACGACAAGACCGACGGTCCGGATGAGGGGGAGGTCGCCCGGATCCGCCAAGAGGCGCTGGAACTCTTGGAGCAGGCCGCGACGGCGTTCGCCGAGTGCGGTGCGCAGGCGCTGCAGGAGCGTGGGCAGACCGTCTTCCGTGCAGCCTGGACGGAGAAGGACCTCGGCCGCCGCGAGGAGGGTGCCCAAAGGCCGTGCGCTGATCGACGAGCTGCGTGGCCAGGACGCCGACGAGGCGCGGGATCTGCTGGCCCGTCTCGAACGGAACCTGAAGCACCTCACCTGACCCACCCCGGCCAGGCCGCCGCCCCACCGATCACAGGCGCGGTGGCGGCCTGGCCGGAAGGCGGTGGGCCGGGAGTCGCGGCGGGGCATCGTATGGTCGTACATATGCGCCTGAGTACCGTGATCCTTCCCGTACGCCGCTGGAACGAGGGTGGCCGCGACCAGTGGCAGCGAGCCGAGCAGCTCGGCTTCCACACCGCGTACACCTACGACCACCTGTCGTGGCGGACCTTCCGCGACGGACCGTGGTTCGGCGCCGTCCCGACGCTGACCGCGGCGGCCGCGGCCACCGACCGGCTGCGTCTGGGCACCCTGGTCACCTCGCCGAACTTCCGGCACCCGGTGACCCTCGCCAAGGACCTGATCACCCTGGACGACGTCTCGGGCGGGCGCATCACCCTCGGCATCGGCGCCGGCGGCAACGGCTTCGACGCGACGACGCTGTTGAAGAGCGGCCAGGAGCCATGGACCCCGCGTGAGCGGGCCGACCACTTCGCGGAGTTTGTGCCGCTGCTCGACCGGCTGCTCACCGAGCCCGTGGTCACACATGAGGGCACCCGCTACTCGGCAGCCGAGGCCCGCAACATCCCGGGCTGCGTACAGCGCCCACGCCTGCCCTTCGCCGTCGCCGCGACCGGGCCCCGCGGGCTCAAGCTGGCCGCACGGCACGGCCAGGCCTGGGTGACCACCGGCGACCCCAGGCTCTTCGAGACCGGCACGCCGGAGCAGTCGCTGGAGGCCATCCGCGGCCAGATCGGGAAGCTGGGTGCGGCCTGTGCGGAGATCGGCCGGGAGGCGAACGAGCTCGACAAGATCCTGCTCACCGGTTTCACCCCGGACCGTCCGCTGGACTCCTTCGACGCCTTCGTCGACTTCGCGGGCCGCCACTTCGCCCTCGGCATCACCGAGATCGTCATCCACGCCCCGATCCCGGACTCCGATTTCGCGGCCGATGTGAAGGTCTTCGAGCGCATCGCGATGGAGGGCCTCGCCCAGCTCGGGTAAGGGGCCTGACATTCCCCAGGAGCACCGTCGACCCGCCGTCAACCTCGTGACGTGCCCGGGTTCCCCCGCCCGGGTGGACGGCTCGGTGCGCGCGACCGGCCGCCGGCTGCCCGTTCCAGTACGCCTGTATTACGGGATCCGGCCCGTCGCGCGGCGCCCTGGCGAGGGTACGGTGGACGGGCCGTGAACGCCGGTCAACGGCATAGGTGCTGGGCAGATGATCAGCGCGCGAACTTCGCGCCGAGGGCCTTGGGGTGACCGCCGGGAACTCCTAGCGTCGTTTCACGTGAAACTGTCCGTCGTCGTTCCCTTCCACAACGTCCAGGACTACGCCGCCGAGACCCTGCAGAGCTTGGTCCACAACACCCGCCCCGGCTACGAGTTCATCCTCGTCGACGACTGCTCGACCGACCGGACGCCCCGGATCATCGAGCACTTCGCCGAGCTGCTGCCCGGCGGTGTCGTCATCCGGCACCCGCATAACCGCGGTCTCGCCGACGCGCGCAACACCGGTCTCGACGCCGCCCGCGGCCGCTATCTCACCTTCCTCGACGGTGACGACTGGCTGGCGCCGGGGCACCTCGACCGGCTCGTCGCCGCCATCGAGCGGCACGGCTGCGAGTTCGTCCGCACCGACCACGTGCGCAGGTCACCGGACGCAGACGGGTGCTGCACCGGGCCCCTGAACCGCGACGCGACCAGGTCCTCGATCCACGAGGCTCGATCCTGCCGCACGACCGGCAGACGATGGCCGACTACCCGTACGCCTGGGCAGGCATCTACGACCGGGCGCTGCTGGACCGCGGGGTGCTGCGTTTCGACGCCGGGCTGCGGATGACCGAGGACCGGCCCTGGATCTGGCGGCTGCACCGGCAGGCCCGGTCGTACGCCGTCGTCCCGCTCGACGGCATCCGCTACCGGCGCGGGGTGGCCGCCTCACTCACCCAGGCGGGAGACGAACGGCGGCTGGACTTCTTCCGCGCCTTCGACCTGCTGCTCGACCAGCTCGCCCTGGACCCGGAGCGCGATCAGCTGCTGCCGAAGGCCGTCCGGACGTACTGCTCGATCATGGCGGCCCAGCTGCTGCACGCCGGCCGCTACCAGCCGACGGTCGCCCGGCGGCTGCCCGCCCTGGCCCGCGCGCGGCTCGACCGGATGGACCCGGCCGTCCTCGACCAAGTGCTGCCGGAACTCCCGCCCGAGCGGGCCGCGGCGCTCGATGCGCTGTACGGGCTGCGCGGGCTGATGACCTGGCTGCGGCCGGTGAGCAGGAAGGTCCTCGCCGTATGACCCACCGCAGCGGGACCCTGCATCAGATCTTCGCCGCCTCCACCGGATACGGCTCGGCCACCCTCGCCGCGGCCCTCGACGCCGGAATGTTCGGTCCCGGCGACCGGGAGCACCGCATGCTGCTCGTCACGAACAACGCCCCCAACCCCGAGATCACCCCGGCGCTCGACCGGATGCCCGGCTTCGACCGGATCCGCGCCCGCTTCGACGCGGTCGTCCACTGGAACGAGGTGATCCATCCGCACCACCCGGCCGCCTGGAATCCGCGTCCACAGGACACGACCGCCTGGCAACGGCTGCTCCGCCAGTCCTGGCACCTGGGGGACGAGCCGGTCGAACTCGTCCTGGAATCCATCCAGGCCGCCCCGGCCCTGGCGCTCGCCGCCGTCTTCGCCGACAGCCCCCTGCACATCTACGCGGACGGCCTGATGAGCTACGGGCCCACCCGCGATCGCCTCCCGCACGCCGTCCACGGCCGGATCCGCCGACTCCTGCACCCCGACGTCGTGACCGGGCTGCGGCCCCTGCTGCTCTCCGAGTACGCGGTGGCGGCCGAGACCGTGCCGGCCGGAGCGATGCAGCGGGTCTTCGCCGAACTGGAAGACTGCGCGCCACCGTTGGCGGGCGAGGAGCTGACGGCCCAGGAGCCGGCCGGCCAGGACCGGGAGGGCCCTGTCCTGGTCCTCGGCCAGTACCTCGCCGCGGCCGGTGTCCTGTCCGCGGACGAGGAGCGGGAGCTGCACGTACGGATGCTGCACGCGGCTGCCCGGGCCGGGCACCGCACCGCGGTGTTCAAACCCCATCCGTCAGCCCTCCCGCTGGACGAGGAGCCCCTGCTGCTCGCGGCGGAAGCGGCCGGGATGCGGCTCGTCGTCTGCGACACCCCGGTCCTCGCGGAGACGCTCGTCCAGCGGCTGCGCCCGGCGCTGGTCACCGGCTGCTTCTCCACCGCGCTGCTCACCGCCGCCGTCCACTACGGCGTGCCCGTGGCGGCCGTCGGTACCGATCTGCTGCTGGAGCGCCTGTCCCCGTACGAGAACGGCAACCGCATCCCCGTCACCCTCGTCCGCGCCCTGCTGCCCGACCTGGAGCGGGACGGCTACGACGGCAAACCTCTCGACCTGTCGCCCGCCGTCGTGAACGGGCGGATCGCACCGCTCCTGACAGCCGTCGGCCACTGCATGCAGCCCGAAGGCTGTGCCCATCTCCGCGAGGAGGCCGAGCACTTCCTCGCCGCGCACTGCGAAGGGCCGGGCCGCCCGCTCGGCCCGGAGACCGCCCGCTATTTCAAACGCCGCAGACTGCGCGCGCTCGGGCTGCCGGGGGCTCCCGGGCCGGCCACGCCCGCGGCCCGGCTGCGTACCGCCGTACACCGAATCAGGAGAACACGATGACCGACGTCCCCTTGCGCCCCTTGCGCGCCCTGCCCGCGCGGCGCCTGTTCCAGCCCGTGATCTCCCGGATCGACCGGCGCATAGACAAGCGACTGCGGGCGGCCGACCGCGAGATCGATAGCCTGCGCAAGGAACTGCGGGAAACGCGGGAGCAGATGTCCGCGCACCATGTGCGGCCGCACTCCTACGACATGCTGTACGGGCGCGAGGGCCGGCTGAACGACCGGATGCCCAGCAAGCAGATGATCACCGAGCTGGCGGCCCGGATCGCCGAGGTGACGGGGCGCCGGAGTGCGTACACGGAGACCGTCCAGGCTTTCCGTACCCTCGTGGAGCTGGAATCGCGCGGTGTCGGGCGGATCGCCGGCTCCACGTCGAACATCCTGGGGAAGCTGACCACCACCCCGCTGCTGGGACCGCCGAACGGCGAGATTCTCGAAATCGGCACGCTGTACGGCCTGTTCGCGGGCGGAATGGCGCGCCAGCTGCTGCGGCGCGGGCTCGCCTACCGGCTGACGATCGTGGACCCGATCGCACCGGTGCAGCTGCAGCCGGGCGTGGAGATCAGCCGTGATCCGTCCGGGACGCCGATCACGGAGGAGGTCGTACGCGCCAACCTCGCCTACGCGGGGGTGGATCCGGAGCGGCTGCGGCTGCACCGCGGCTTCTCCGAGGACCCGTCGGTGCGGGAGGCGCTGTCGGACCGGCGGTACGGAGTGATCGTGGTCGACGGCGACCACTCCGAGGAGGGCGTGGCCAGGGACCTGGAGTGGGTCGAGCAGATCGCGGCGACGGGCGCGATCGTGGTGCTGGACGACTACGGGGACGGCAGGTGGCCCGGTGTGCAGGAGGCCGCCGACGCCCATCTGGCCGGGCGCACCCGCCTGAAGATGGTGGGCAGGGTCTCCACCAGCGCGTTCCTGCGCGCGGGCTGAGCACGATGAAACGCGAGGGGGCCTCGGCGGACATCCGCCGAGGCCCACTCGCAGCCGGTTCGACCGGCCCGTGGAACTTGGAACTAGCGCGTGAAGGTGAAGTAGACCCACGAGCCGTGGGTCGTCGCGTTGACGGCGTCCCCGGACTTCTTCACGTACGAGGAACGCATCCGCAGCCGGAAGCCCGTGTCGTGCGGTCCCTGCAGCTCGACCGCGCTGCGGCCCGCCGTACTCAGCTCGAAGCACTGGGAGCCGGCGTCGTGCCACTTGCCGGCGCTGTACACCTCGAGGCTGAACGTCTGGCAGCGGCCCTTGTGGGCCGTCATGGTGGTCGTGAACAGCGGGTTGGTGTTCTTGCGGAAGTAGTACTGCGTAACGCCCGAGACCTTGGCCGTCTTGTAGTGACGCGTGACCCCGACGGCGACCTTGACGTGCGTACCGACCTTGCTGGCCACCGCCTTCGGCGCCGTGCGGGCGTCACCCCGGAACGACGCGGTGAACGTGGTGTTCTTCGTCAGCGTGTACGGGAACGAGAGGTTGCCGCTGCGGTCCACCGTGCCGGTCTTGACGGCCTTCTTCGTGCCCTCGGCCGGCTGGGCGTAGATGACGAGCGTGCGGCTCTTGTACGTCGCGCCGAGGTGCGCCGTGAACGTCGCCTTGCTGCCGTACTTGTAGTTCTTGCCGTTCCCGGTCAGCGTCAGCGTCGTCGCGGTACGCGACACCTCGACGCTGTCCGCGCCGGTGGCCGCCGCGTGCTCCGCGTCGCCCGCGTACCGCACGGTGTAGGTGACCTTGCCGCCTGCCGGCGGCACGTCGGTGAACGAGAACGTGCCGCCCGCCGCGACCGGCTTGGAGCCGAGCGACTTGCCCGCCGGGGTCTCGAGGTCCGTGCGCGTCACCTGGACGGCGCCGCCGGCCGGGAAGGCCACCTGCGAGGAGAGCTTGCCGGTGACCGTGAGCTTCTTGGCGCGCGGGGCCGCCGACGGGGCGTTCACGGTGACCTGGCTGGCCGACTTGGTCGGGTCCTCCAGCACGTGAAGCGAGAATCCGTTGTTCACCGGAGCGACGACCGCGAACAGCCGGCTCCGGTCCGGGGCCCACGCGAGGCCCGCGCCCTGGAGCTCAGGGATGCTCGCGTTGGGGTTGGTGCGCGGGAAGTCGTACGTACGGACCGGCTTGCCGGCACCGGCCTTGTAGACGTAGATGTCGTCCGAGTACCAGCCCGAGATGCCCGCCGCGACCGCGCCGTCCGGGGCGATGTCCACCGCGTTCGGGTAGGAGTCGGAAGCGTAGCGGCCGTCCTCGACGAGGTCGGAGGTCCGCAGTACCTGGTGGTAGTACGGGGATCCGCTCGCGACGACGACATGCGTGCCGTCGGGGCTGAGCGCGAGGTCGCGCATGCTGCCGCCGGCGCTGCTGTCGGTGCGCGCCGTGCGCTCGGCGGTGCCCGACGAGACGTCGTACACCGCGAGCTGCTGCGGGCTCTGCCACTCGATACCCGCGGCCAGCACGCCCGGGGCGCCGGGCGCGGAGGCCAGCATCGGAGTGCCGAAGAAGGTGTTGAGCTTGTCCTGCCCGAGGGTGACGACCGGCTCGGGAGCGGACAGGTCGATCGAACCGATATTGCTCGAGTAGCCGAACCAGAGCTTCCCGCCGGCCAGCGCCGGATGCTCGGGAGCGGTCCCGGTCCCGGTGCCGTAGCGGGCGCTCTCCTTGAGGGTGGCGGTGTCGATCGCGACGATCGCGTCAGCCTTCTTGACCGCTGCGTACACGGTGGCCGAGTCGGCGGAGAGTTCCAGGCCGGTCGCGCCGGGCAGGGAGTCGATCCGTCCGACGACCGCGCCGCTGTAGTCGGTCACGACGACGCTGCCGCGGGTCGGGTCGCTGATGAAGACACGCTGGTGGAGGCCGTCCACCGCCATGTCGGCGTACGAGGAGATCGGCAGGGTCTTGCTGCTGTCGGCCGCTGCCGGTGCCGCGCCCGCACCGATCAGAGAAACCGAGCCGAGCATGACGGCCAGGGCCGTCGTGGTGGAGATGCTGCGCATGCGCAAGGTACTCATACCCCCCGGGCAGAATGAGATGGCCGCCGAGCGCGGCCGGAATGAACAAGCCCCGGGACGCCTGTTGTTGATGGGTCCTCCGAGACAGATGTTACCGAAGCGTACGGTACCCCTCGGACACCGCGCACTGGGATATGGCGCTGCCGGTCAGCCAGGGAAGCGCAGGTACTCCGGCGGTACGGCATCGGCGAGCCAGACGCCGTTGGCGCTCACCCGGAAGACGTGTCCCGCCCGGTGCATCGCACCGGCGTCGACACTGAGGACGACCGGGCGGCCGCGCCGGGCACCCACCCGGGTCGCGGTCTCGCGGTCCGGCGAGAGATGGACGTGGTGGCGGTTCATCGGACGCAGGCCCTCGGCGCGGATGGCGTCCAGGCTGCCGGCGACGGTGCCGTGGTAGAGGTACGCGGGTGGCTCGGCCGGGGGCAGATCGAGATCGATCTCGACGGTGTGGCCCTGGCTGGCCCTGATGCGGCTGCCGACGACGGCGAAGCGCTGCTTGTCGTTGGCGGCGACGACGTGGTCCAGCTCGGCCCGGGTGAAGGGGAAGCCGTGCGCGGCGGCCGCCCGGATCAGGACGTCGATCTCCACCCAGCCGCTGGGGTCGAGCGTGAGACCGATGCGTTGCGGCTGGTGCCGCAGATGCTTCGAGAGGTACTTCGACACCTTCACGGTGCGTCTTTCATCCATGCCGTCAGGGTGCCCGCGCGGGGCGCACTCCGGCACCCGTTTTTGCGCCCTGGCGCCTCTATCATAATTCCAAGATACGGAATACATTTTCCATTAATCGTGAGACCAGGGGGAGACCATGCATACCAGTGCGTCCTTGCAGCGCAGGGCGGCCGCCGAACTCGTCGGCACCGCCGCCCTGGTGACCGTCGTGGTCGGTTCCGGCATCCAGGCGGCCGGGCTCAGCCCTGACGCCGGCGTCCGGCTGCTGGCAAACTCGCTCGCCTCGGCGATCGGGCTCGGCCTGCTGATCGTCCTCTTCGGCCCGCTCTCCGGCGCCCACCTCAACCCGGTGGTCACGCTCACCGCCTGGTGGTCCCGCCGCCACGGCGGCGAAGGCCCCGCCGGACGGGAGGCCGCGGTGTACGTGACCGTACAGCTCGCCGGCGCCGTTTGCGGGGCGCTGCTGGCCGACGCCATGTTCGGCAGGACGCCGGGCGCCTGGTCCACCCAGGCCCGGTCGGGCGGCCATCTGCTGCTCGGGGAGGCGATCGCCACCGCCGGGCTCGTCCTGGTCATCCACGGCCTGAACCGCATCGGCAGGGCCCGGCTGACGTCGGTCGCGGTCGCCGCGTACATCGCAGCCGCGATCTGGTTCACCTCGTCGGGATCGTTCGCCAACCCGGCCGCGACCGTCGGCCGCGCGTTCACCGACTCCTTCACCGGTATCGCACCCGGGTCGCTGCCCGGCTTCATCGTGGCCCAGCTGGCCGGGGCGATCCTCGGACTGGTGCTGGCGGCGCTGATCTACGGCCCGGTGCGCCCAAGAGTGAGTGGACCGGTGGCGAGCATCAACACCGCCTACCAAGCGGTGAGTTGAAGTAATCCACAGTCAACTGGACTTATCCACAGCCACTTTGACGGCACTCGTCCTGCTTGCCCCCCGCTACCGCCGATGAGCTGTGGGTAACTTTGGCCAGGGCATTCATGGTGCGGGCCTGCAGCTCCCGTTCCGTGGCCGCGCGGATGAACGCCGCCACCTGGTCCGGGCCCACCAGCTCCTGCACGGCGCGCACCGTATCCGTCGGGAGGGTCACCGCAGCCGGGCCCGGCTCGGCGGGCGGCGGGCCCGCCGCTCCGAGGTGGCTCTGCAGATGGCGGGTGGCGAACAGCTGCATCGCGCGAGCCAGTTCCGCGTCGACGGTCTGCTGGGCCAGCGGGCGCAGCCGCCGTACCAGCGCGGCCGCCTCGGTGGCTTCGGCATCCGTCGGCGGACGGTGGCCGAGGTAGCGGGCGAAGACGTGCTCCGTCGTGAACTTCAGGAACCGCGAGGCGATGTGCTCGACCTGACCGCGCAGCTCGCGCAGATGACCGGAGATCGCCGGCAGCGGCACACCCGCCGCATGCAGCTCGGCCGCCACCGCCAGCTCCTGGGGGCTGGGCACCAGGAACTCGTCCGCACGCCCCGGAACGCGCTCCAGCACACCGAGGTCGACGGCCTCGTCCACCGCGGCGTCGTCGGGCTTGCCGCCGAACTTCTCGTCCAGCTCGGCGCGCGAGATCCGGGCCGCCACCTCGTCGGTCCAGGGCCCCTGCACCTCGGCGACCAGCCCGAGCACGCCGCCGAGCCCCCGTCCGGCGTCCCATGCCTCCAGGAGCTCCTTGATGGAGGCGAGGGTGTAGCCGCGGTCGAGGAGATCGGAGATCTGGCGCAGCCGCGCCAGGTGGGTGTCCCGGTACACGTTGGACCGGCCGCGCCGCTCCGGCCTGGGCAGCAACCCGCGGTCCTGGTAGGCGCGGATGGTCCGGACCGTGGCACCGCTGTGATGTGACAGGTCCTCGATCCGGTACTCGGCGACTCCTTGCTCGGACAAGCCCACTCCCTACAACGCGCTACGACAAGGCCGCACGGCCGATCGCTCCCGCCGCCGCACGGGCCGCCGGCGAGACCGCCAGATACTCGACGGCCCTGCGCAGCGAGCCCTCCTGCGAGGGATGGTACGACCGCCGGAAGTAGCGGGGTATCGCCGAACCGAGCTCACGCCACATGGGCAGCAGGCCCTTGGCCACCGCCCTGTTGTGCTCCCGCAGCGAGTAGCGCAGCCGGCCGGCGAGCTGCGGGTCGTGCCGGATCAGGTACGAGGCACCCCAGCACCAGAGCCACAGGAGCACCGGGGCGACCACGACCATGCCTTCGATCCGGCGGGCGTAGCGCGGCAGTCCCGTACCGCCGCAGTGCTGGTACATGTCGAAGGCGACGGCCCGGTGCTCGACCTCCTCCGCGCCGTGCCAGCGCAGCAGGTCGAGCATGACCTCGTCGGCGCCCGCGTGGTCGAGCCCTTCGGCGTGCAGCACCCAGTTCCCCAGGACCGCTGTGAACTGCTCGATCGCGGCAATCAGCGAGAGCCGGAACCGCAGCCACTCCCGGGCGGGTATCGGGACGCCGAACGGCGGCTTCTCACCGAGGAGTTTCTCGAAGAGGAAGTCGACGTGCCGCGTGTACGCCTCGGTGTCCAGCCGCTGGTCGGCCAGGCGGTCCAGTACAAAGGCGTGCTGGACGCTGTGCGTGGCCTCCTGGCCCATGAAGCCCTTGACGTCTTTGCGCAGCGCAGGGTCGGCGACGAGCGGGAGGCCCTCCTTGAACACCTTGACGAACCACCGCTCGCCCGCCGGCAGCAACAGGTGCAGCACGTTGATGACATGGGTGGCGATGGGCTCGTCCGGTATCCAGTGCAGCGGCGTCTCATGCCAGTCGAACTCGACCCTGCGCGGAACGATGCTGTAGTGCTCCCCGGACTGGTGCTCCCCGGACTGGTGGTGCCGCTCGGCGCTCACAGCCGCGGCTCCACGCGCGCGATCGCCCTCAGGGTCCTGGGCGCGAAGCGGGACAGGAAATGGGCGCCGCGGGCCTCCGGCGTCACCGGCACCACCGCCTGGTTCTTCACGACAGCGCGCAATACAGCGTCCGCGACCTTCTCCGGCGGGTAGTTGCGCAGCCCGTACAGCCGGCTCGACTTCTTCTGGCGGCGCTTCTCCTCCGCCTCGTCGACTCCGGCGAAGCGGGCGG
Source organism: Streptomyces sp. A3M-1-3 (assembly GCF_024213665.1). Classification (GTDB taxonomy): domain Bacteria; phylum Actinomycetota; class Actinomycetes; order Streptomycetales; family Streptomycetaceae; genus Streptomyces. Next base: position 205,121 of record NZ_JANAVP010000005.1, on the reverse strand, counting down.
TGGCCGTGATGTTGGTGTTGACGAAGCCGGGGCAGATCGCCGAGACACCGATGGACTGTCCGGCCAGCTCGGCGCGCAGGCACTCGCTGAGCATCAGCACCGCCGCCTTTGACGCGCTGTACGCGGGCAGCGCCTTCGACGGCTGATACGCGGCCGCCGAAGCGGTGTTGACGATATGGCCGCCCTGGCCGCGCTCGGCCATCTGCTTGCCGAAGATCCGGCAGCCGTGGATGACACCCCACAGATTGACGTCGAGGACCTTCTTCCAGTCCTCGCTGGTGGTCTCGAAGAACGATCCGGACAGCCCGATCCCGGCGTTGTTGACCAGGACGTCCACGATTCCGTACTCGGTGGCGACCTTCTCGGCGAGCTTCTCCATCGCCTGTTCGTCGCTGACGTCGACGGTCTCGGCCCACGCGTCGGGCGAGCCGATCAGCCGGGCCATGTCCGCCGTCCGGGCCGCCCCCTCCGCGTCCCGGTCCACGGCCACCACCCGCGCCCCCGCCTCGGCGAACGCGAAGGCCGTGGCGCGCCCGATACCGCTGGCGGCGCCCGTCACCAGGACCAGCTGCCCGCCGAAGCGCTCGGCGTACGGGCCGGTCGCCGCGGTGTCCTTGGCGGGCACCCCGTCCTCGTTGGCCCGCACGAACTCGCTGATCCAGCCGGCCACCTGGTCGGGCCGGGTGCGCGGCACCCAGTGCTTGGCCGGCAGCGACCGCCGCACCAGCTGGGGGGCCCACTGCTCCAGCTCGTCGTAGAGCCGCTCCGAGAGGAAGATGTCGCCGGTCGGTGTGATCAGCTGGACGGGCGCGTGCGCGTACGCGTCCGCGCGCGGCCTGAGCAGCCTGGCGCGGACGTTGTCCCGGTACAGCCAGGCGCCGTGCGCCGCGTCGGTGGGCAGCGAGGGCGTCGGATAGTCGCCGTCGGGCACCTGCTCCACCCGCTGAAGGATCTTCGGCCACTGCTTGCCGAGCGACCCCCGCCAGGCGAGTTCCGGCAGTACGGGCGTGTGCAGCAGGTAGACGTACCAGGACTTGGCGCCCTGGCCGAGCAGCTGGCCCACCTTGCGCGGAGTGGGCCGGGACATCCGCTTCTTTATCCAGTGCCCGAAGTGGTCGAGCGAGGGGCCGGACACCGACGTGAAGGAGGCGATCCGCCCCTCGGTGCGCCGGACCGTGACGAACTCCCAGGACTGCACCGAGCCCCAGTCGTGCCCGACCAGGTGGACCGGCCGGTCCGGGCTCACCGCGTCGATCACGGCCAGGAAGTCGTCGGTCAGCTTCTCCAGGGTGAAGCCGCCGCGCAGCGGGGTGGGCGCGGTCGACCGGCCGTGCCCGCGCACGTCGTACAGCACGACGTGGAAGTGCCGGGCCAGCCGCTCGGCGACCTCGCTCCACACCTCCTTGCTGTCCGGGTAGCCGTGCACGAGCACCACGGTCGGCCGCGAGTCGTCCTTCGACGGCGCGGTCCCCAGCTCGGCGACGCACAACTCGACGCCGCCCGTACGGACCCAGCGCTCACGCGCCCCCTTGAGACTCACGAGATCTCCTCCGCCCAGCGCCGCACGTGCGGCAGGTCGTCGTCCAGCCAGAACGCGCTCTGCTCGGGGTCCCGGGAGTCGGTGACGACCAGGATCTCCTCGAACTTCGCGCCCGTACCCCGGAATCCGAGATGCGGCTCCACCGCCCACAGACCGGGCCGGGGCGGATGGTCGGAGAATTTGTACGGGCTCCACAGCGGCGACCAGCCCTCGCGGTGCCCGTGCAGCGCGTCGCTCGCCAGCCCCTTCAGCGCCTGCGTGCCGAACCCGAAGACCTGGGGCGACCAGCGGCGCTCCTTGACCCGGTCGACCTTGTGGGCGATGACCCCGAAGGGATACGCGCGGTGCCGGTTGGCATACCCCTGGCGGATCATCAGGCGCTCGACGTTCTCGTAGATCTCCCGCAGCGAGCGGCGCTCGCGGACCTCGCGCAGGATCAGCTCGCGGTGCGCCTTGAGGTCGGCGAGGAGCTTGTCGTGCACGGGATTGAGGCCGAGGCAGCCCGAGTAGCCGACGTCTGCCACGTAGCCCTTGTAGACCGGGGCCATGTCCAGGATGAACGGCATCCCCGGCTCGAGCTCGCGGTTTGTCGGGAAGAACTGCAGCGGTATCCGGAAGCCGGTGAAGGCCGTACGGTCCCCGAACCAGGCGAACGGCAGATGGAACCAGTCCCGCACCCCCCGCTCACGCAGCCAGTCGCGCTGCATCCGCGCCGCCCCGCGCTCGGTGACACCGGGTTTGAGCTGGGCCGCGACCGCTTCCGCGCAGGCGTACGCGAGACTCTGCACTTCTCTGAAGCCGCGCAGTTCCGCGTCCAGAGAGGTGTCCACTGCTGACGTCATGCCAACCCGTCCGTCCCCTGTCGGTACCCGTCCGTAACTTGACACTGATGAATGTGACAATGCCCGGCGGCTACGTCAAGGGGCCCGCACGGACCTGTGGACAACTTCGAAGGCTGTTGTCCCTTCGTCGCATCTCCCCTACGGGTCCGTACGACTCGAGAGTGACTCCGATCCCACCGCCAGGTCTGACGACTCCTGTGTGCTGCGCCACTACCTTCGAGCTGTGACTGTGATCGCGACCGAAAGCCTGAGCAAGCGGTTCCCCCGGGTGACCGCGCTTGACCGGCTCTCCTTGGACATCGGACCCGGTGTGACCGGCCTGGTGGGCGCCAACGGAGCCGGCAAGTCCACGTTGATCAAGATCCTGCTGGGTCTGTCCCCCGCCACCGAGGGCCGGGCCGCCGTGCTCGGACTCGACGTCGCCACCAGCGGCGGCGCCATTCGCGAGCGGGTCGGCTACATGCCCGAGCACGACTGCCTGCCACCGGACGTCTCGGCCACCGAGTTCGTCGTCCACATGGCGCGCATGTCCGGACTCCCGCCGTCCGCGGCGCGCGAACGCACTGCGGACATCCTGCGCCACGTCGGACTGTACGAGGAGCGCTACCGGCCCATCGGCGGCTACTCGACCGGCATGAAGCAGCGCGTGAAGCTCGCGCAGGCACTCGTCCACGACCCGCAGCTGGTCCTCCTCGACGAGCCGACGAACGGCCTCGACCCCGTCGGCCGCGACGAGATGCTCGGCCTCATCCGCCGCATCCACACCGACTTCGGCATCTCGGTCCTGGTCACCTCGCACCTCCTCGGTGAGCTGGAGCGCACCTGCGACCACGTAGTCGTCATCGACGGCGGCTCGCTGCTGCGCTCCAGCTCCACCAGCGACTTCACCCAGACCACGACCACGCTCGCCGTCGAGGTCACCGACTCCGACACCCACCCCGACGGGACGCGCGCCCTGCGCGAAGCCCTCGGCGCCGCCGGCGTCACACTGCACGGCAGCGAGGAGCAGGGCCTGCCGGGCGCCGGCCACATCCTGCTCGTCGAAGCCACTGGCGAGGACACGTACGACCTCGTCCGGGACGCCGTCGCCGACCTCGGCCTCGGTCTCGTACGGATGGAGCAGCGCCGCCACCACATCGCGGAGGTCTTCCGCGCGGACGCGGCCCGGCCGGCCGATTCCGCCCCGGCCATGGAGGTACAGGCGCGATGAGCACCGAGACCACCCAGATCCACAACATCGGCTACCGGAACTACGACGGACCGCGCCTGGGCCGCGCCTACGCCCGCCGCTCGCTCTTCTCGCAGTCGCTGCGCGGCGCGTACGGACTCGGCGGTTCCGCCAAGTCCAAGGTCCTGCCGATGATCCTCTTCGCGGTGATGGTCCTGCCGGCCGCCATCATCGTCGCTGTTGCCGTCGCCAACCCGGTGGCCACCGACCTGCCGATCAAGCACACCGCGTACGCGATCTACCTCCAGGCCGTCATCGGGCTCTACCTCGCGGCACAGGCACCGCAGTCCGTCTCCCGCGACCTGCGCTTCAAGAGCGTCCCGCTGTACTTCTCGCGCCCCATCGAGCGTATCGACTACGTACTCGCCAAGTTCGCGGCGATGGCCTCGGCCCTCCTCATCCTCACCGCCGCGCCGCTCGTCGTCCTGTATGTGGGCGCGCTGCTCGCCGAATTCGACTTCGCGGACCAGACGAAGGGGTTCGCACAGGGACTGGTCTCCGTGCTGCTGCTCTCCGTCTTCTTCGCCGGGCTCGGCCTGGTGCTGGCCGCGCTGACGCCGCGCCGCGGCTTCGGTGTCGCCGCCGTTGTCGCCGTACTGACCATCTCCTACGGAGCGGTCTCCACCGTCCAGGCGATCGCCTACGAAACGGGCTCGCCCGGCGCGATCGAATGGCTCGGCCTCTTCTCGCCGGTCACCCTCATCGACGGCGTACAGACCGCCTTCCTCGGCGCGACCTCCGCCTTCCCGGGCGGGGACGGACCCTCGGCCGCGACCGGCATCGTCTATCTGCTGGCCGTCGTCGCGCTCGTCCTCGGCTCGTACGCCGTCCTCATGCGCCGCTACCGGAAGGTCGGGCTGTGACCACCATCAACATCGACCACACCTCGCGCTGGTTCGGCAACGTGGTCGCCGTCAACGACGTGACCATGACGATCGGCCCCGGCGTGACCGGGCTGCTCGGCCCCAACGGCGCAGGCAAGTCCACCCTCATCAACATGATGGGCGGCTTCCTCGCCCCCTCCACCGGCACCGTCACGCTCGACGGCCGGGCGATCTGGCGCGACGAATCGGTCTACCAGCAGATCGGCATCGTGCCCGAGCGGGAGTCCATGTACGACTTCCTCACCGGCCGCGAGTTCGTCGTCGCCAACGCCGAACTGCACGGCCTGGACGAGCGTGCCGCGCAAAGGGCCCTGGCCACCGTCGAGATGGAGTACGCGCAGGACCGCAAGATCTCCACCTACAGCAAGGGCATGCGGCAGCGCGTGAAGATGGCCTCGGCCCTCGTCCACGAACCGTCCGTGCTGCTGCTCGACGAACCGTTCAACGGCATGGACCCGCGTCAGCGCATGCAGCTGATGGACCTTCTGCGGCGGATGGGCGACGAGGGCCGCACCGTCCTCTTCTCGTCCCACATCCTCGAAGAGGTCGAACAGCTCGCCTCGCACATCGAGGTGATCGTGGCCGGGCGGCACGCCGCCTCCGGCGACTTCCGCAAGATCCGCCGGCTCATGACCGACCGCCCCCACCGCTATCTCGTACGGTCGTCCGACGACCGCGCGCTCGCCGCCGCGCTGATCGCCGACCCGTCCACCGCCGGAATCGAGGTCGACCTCACCGAAGGCGCCCTGCGCATCCAGGCGGTCGACTTCGGCCGGTTCACCGAACTGCTGCCGCGGGTCGCCCGCGCGCACGGCATCCGGCTGCTGACGGTCTCGCCCTCCGACGAGTCCCTCGAGTCGGTCTTCTCCTACCTCGTAGCGGCCTAAGGGGGTGCGATGTCGGGTGGGGCGGCGTCGCGTGCCGATGGCTGTCGCCTGGCTGCGTTGTCCTCAGTCGCTGCAGCTCCTCCCCCAGCTACCTCCCCCAGCTACCTCTGGGGGTGCCCCCAGAGGTGCCCCCAGCGTCTCCTTCGTCCGCCTTGCCAGACTCCGCCCTCGCCCCGCTCCTTCTTCCGCCCCACCCGACATCGCACCCCCTTGGAGCTGACAGCGATGTACAACCCCACGGTTGCCCGGCTCACCTACCGGGCGCTCCTCGGCCGCCGCCGCGCACTGATTCTCTTCGCGCTGCCGGCCCTGCTGCTGCTCATCGCCGCGGCGGTACGGATGTTCACCGGCGCGGACGACCAGGTCGCCGCCGATGTACTGGGCGGATTCGCCCTGGCCACGATGGTGCCGCTGATCGGTGTCATCGCCGGCACCGGCGCGATCGGCCCGGAGATCGACGACGGCTCGATCGTCTACCTGCTCGCCAAGCCGGTGAAACGGCCGACGATCATCTTCACCAAACTGATCGTCGCGATCGCCGTGACGATGGCCTTCTCCGCCATCCCCACCTTCATCGCGGGCCTGATCCTCAACGGCAACGGACAGCAGATCGCCATCGCCTACACGGTCGCGGCGCTGGTCGCCTCGATCGCGTACAGTGCGCTGTTCCTGCTCCTCGGTACGGTCAGCCGGCACGCGGTGGTCTTCGGCCTCGTCTACGCCCTGGTGTGGGAGTCCCTCTTCGGCAGCCTGGTGCCGGGCGCCAGGACGCTCAGCGTCCAGCAGTGGGCGCTCGCCCTCGCCGAACGGATCGGCGCCGAAGGAGCCATCGCCTCCGACGTCGGACTGCCCGCCGCCGCCATCCTGCTGGCGGCGGTCACCGCCGGCGCCACCTGGTACGCGGGCCAGAAGCTGCGCCGCCTCACCCTCGCCGGCGACGAGTGACCAGGCGGTCCGCCAGGATGGCCGCGTGGCTGCGCTCCGGGTCCTTGGACGCGGTGAGCAGGGTGAGCCGCCCGGTACGGGCCAGCTCGCGCAGGCCGTCCACGGCGGCCGCCGCGTCCGGGGCGTCGAGTTCCGCCTCGTAGCGCCGGCGGAACTCCGCATACGTGTCCCCGGACTGGCCGTGATACCAGCGGCGCAGTTCGGTGGACGGCGTGAGGGCCTTGGGCCATTCGTCGACGCGGGCCGCGTCCTTGGACAGGCCGCGCGGCCAGAGCCGGTCGGCCAGGACGCGCGTACCGTCGTCGTCCGCCGGGGCCTCGTAGACCCGGCGGACCCGGATATCGCTCATGGGCCCAGCGTGCCACCTGCGGCGTGCTCGTACACCCCACGGCCGGCCGCCCGCGTCCCGGAAATTGAGTGGCGGCCAACCTCCGTACCCGGCACAGTGGTTGAGGCAGACAAGCCCACTGGACCGGGGAGGAGCACGGCGATGACCGAGATCAGTACGAGTCCGTCGAGTTCCCCTCAGGGCAGCCAGCGGCAGGCACCGGAGTAGCCAACCACTCCGCGCAGCCGCCCGTGGACTGCCCGGGGGCGGCCGCTTCGAGCGCGCATTCGCGCGGGCCGCCCCCTCCCGGAGGATTGGCCGAGTGGTAAGGCAGCGGCTTGCACTGTGCTCAATCAAGAGCAGCGTAGTCGGGGCCGGAAACCCCGCGCGTGTTCGATCCGCGCTCCTCCGCACAGCAGAGAGCAGAAAGCCCTGCGACGGGGACCAGCCGTCCCGCCCGCAGGGGCTCCTGGCGGGAGCCGGCCTCAAGCGGCCAGCAACTGCTCCAGCACCACCGCGATGCCTTCGTCCTCGTTCGACGCGGTGACCTCCTGCGCCACGGCCTTCAGTTCCTCGTGCGCGTTGGCCATCGCCACTCCGTGCCCCGCCCACGCGAACATCGGGATGTCGTTCGGCATGTCACCGAAGGCGATCGTGTCCGCGGCCCGCAGTCCCAGCCGCCGCGCCGCCAGCGAGAGCCCGGTGGACTTGCTCAGCCCCAGCGGCAGGATCTCCACCACGCCCGGACCGGCCATCACCACGTCCACCAGGCTGCCCACGAGCGAGCGGGCGACCCGCGCGAGCGCGTCGTCGTCGAGGCCGGGGTGCTGGATGTAGACCTTGTTCAGCGGCGCCGACCACATCTCGGCCGGGTCGTCGCAGAGCACCACCGGAAGCGGCCCGTCCTGCACCCGGTAGCCGGATCCGACCAGCACCTCGCCGTCCAGTCCGTCCCGGCTCGCGGCCAGCGCCAGCGGGCCGACCTCCGCCTCGATCTTGGCAAGGGCCAGCCCCGCCAGCTGCCGGTCCAGGGTCACGGACGTCAGCAGCCGGTGCTCGCCCGCGTGGTAGACCTGCGCCCCCTGACCGCAGACGGCCAGCCCCTCGTACCCCAGGTCGTCCAGGATGTGCCGGGTCCACGGCACCGCCCGGCCGGTGACGACGATATGCGCGGCGCCCGCCGCCGTGGCGGCGGCGAGCGCGTCACGCGTGCGCTGCGAGACGGTCTCGTCGCCACGCAGCAGCGTGCCGTCCAGGTCGGTCGCGACGAGCCGGTACGGGAAGGGAGGCGGGAAGGGAGACGGGTGAGGAGCGGGAGCCGAGCTCACTTGGGGACCGGCTCCAGCAGCTCACGGCCGCCCAGGTACGGACGGAGCACCTCGGGCACCCGCACCGAGCCGTCCGCCAGCTGGTGGTTCTCCAGGATCGCCACGATCGTGCGCGGTACGGCGCACAGCGTGCCGTTCAGCGTCGCGAGCGGCTGCACCTTCTTGCCGTCGCGCATACGCACCGAGAGCCGGCGCGCCTGGAACTCGTCGCAGTTCGAAGCGGAGGTCAGCTCGCGGTACTTGCCCTGGGTCGGGATCCACGCCTCGCAGTCGAACTTCCGCGAGGCCGAGGCACCCAGGTCACCCGTCGCCACGTCGACCACCTGGAACGGCAGCTCCAGGCCGGTCAGCCACTGCTTCTCCCACTCCAGGAGCCGCTTGTGCTCGGCCTCGGCGTCCTCCGGTGCGACGTACGAGAACATCTCGACCTTGTCGAACTGGTGGACGCGGAAGATGCCGCGGGTGTCCTTGCCGTACGTACCGGCCTCGCGGCGGAAGCACGGCGAGAAGCCGGCGTACCGCAGCGGCAGCTTGCCGGCCTCGATGATCTCGTCCATGTGGTACGCCGCGAGAGGTACCTCGGAGGTGCCGACCAGGTAGTAGTCGTCCTTCTCCAGGTGGTAGACGTTCTCGGCGGCCTGGCCGAGGAAGCCCGTCCCCTCCATGGCGCGCGGGCGCACCAGGGCGGGCGTCAGCATCGGGATGAAGCCGGCCTCGGTGGCCTGCGCGATGGCGGCGTTGACCAGCGCCAGTTCCAGCAGCGCGCCGACGCCCGTCAGGTAGTAGAAGCGCGAGCCGGAGACTTTGGCGCCGCGCTCGACGTCGATGGCGCCCAGCGCCTCGCCCAGCTCCAGGTGGTCCTTGGGCTCGAAGCCCTCGGCCCCGAAGTCACGGATGGTGCCGTGCGTCTCGAGGACGACGAAGTCCTCCTCGCCGCCGACCGGGACGTCGGGGTGGACGACGTTGCCGAGCAGGAGCAGCAGGCGCCTGGCCTCCTCGGCGGCCTCGTCCTGTTCGGCGTCGGCGGCCTTCACGGCGGCGGAGAGCTCGCCGGTGCGCTTGAGCAGCTCGGCCTTCTCGTCGCCGGTGGCCTTGGGGATGAGCTTGCCGAGCGACTTCTGTTCGGAGCGGAGCTCGTCGAAGCGGACGGCGGAAGACCTGCGCCGCTCATCGGCGGAGAGCAGTGCGTCGACGAGCGCGACGTCCTCTCCACGGGCGCGCTGGGAGGCGCGCACACGGTCGGGGTCCTCACGGAGCAGGCGAAGGTCAATCACCCCCCCAGGCTACCGGTGCGTGCTTCCTGCCCTCGACCCGATATTCCATTACGTGGCACTTTGCCCGAATTGCCGGAATTCAGAGAGCTCTCATTGTCCACAGGGATTCAGTATCCATAAAGTTATCCACAGGCTGTGTGGGTGATCTGTGGACAGTGGAAGAGATCATTCCGAAAGGTGCATGCAGCGCGAAGGATTCCCCGCCCAAACCCCGCCCACGCACTCATTCGGGTGGGAATGACTCGCTCCAAAGAGTTGATCAATGAAATAGGGCTGACGAGAGGCGACATGGCCTCCTGTGGACGCAACCGCGGTCTCTGAGGTCTCTGAGCAGATTTGTCGACCATGCCGGATTCCGTTGTCGACTTGTCCCCAGGTCGAGAAGGGCCCCTGTGGATAACTAATTCCGCAGACGACGAAAACTACGCCCGGCCGTCGAGGCAGCGCGTCAGCCAGTCCGACGCCGCCGTGAACTCGCGGTCCGAGGTCCCGCGGCGCAGCGCCCGGACATCCTCGGTGGCCACTCCCGCCCGCGGATAGGACCCGAGGAACCGCACCTGGGGGCAGATCCGCTTGAGCCCCATCAGGGCCTCGCCCACCCGCCGGTCCGCGATATGGCCCTCGGCGTCGACGGCGAAGCAGTAGTTGCCGATACCGGCACCGGTCGGCCGCGACTGGATCAGCATCAGGTTGACCCCGCGCACCGCGAACTCCTGGAGCAGCTCCAGCAGCGCACCCGGATGGTCGTCGCCCAGCCAGATGACGACGGACGTCTTGTCGGCGCCGGTCGGGGCGGACGGCCGGGCGGGCCGGCCCACCAGGACGAAGCGGGTCTCGGCGTTCTCCGCGTCGTGGATCTCGGTGACCAGCGGGACGAGTCCGTACGTCGCCGCCGCGAACTCGCCCGCGAAGGCGGCGTCGAACCGGCCTTCCTGGACGAGCCGTGCGCCGTCCGCGTTCGAGGCGGCCGACTCCCACAGGGCGTGCGGCAGGTTCGCCGCCAGCCAGTTTCGCACCTGCGGCTGGGCGACCGGATGCCCGGTCACCGTCTTCACGTCGGACAGCTTCGTGCCCGGCCGCACCAGCAGCGCGAAGGCGATCGGCAGCAGCACCTCGCGGTAGATCATCAGCGGTTCGCCGGAGGCGAGTTCGTCGAGGGTGGCCGTGACCCCGCCCTCGACGGAGTTCTCGATCGGTACGAGCGCGGCCGCGGCCTCCCCGTTGCGTACCGCGTCCAGCGCGGCGGGCACCGACACCATCGGGATGAGTTCCCGGGTGGCGGCTTCGGGGAGCGTGCGCAGGGCGGCCTCGGTGAAGGTGCCCTCCGGGCCCAGATACGTGAAGCGGGTGGACATACGGTCACCCTAGTGACTCCTCCCTCTCGATGAAACGAGAGGGCTTCTCACTTGACCTTGAGAGGCCTCATGACGGCCAAGCCCTGACCGCTCCCTGAGGGGAGGCCAGAACTCCACCAGCTCACGACTCCAGCAGCCGCTGCCCCACGTACTCGCCCGGCCGCGCCCCGCCGGGCACGGCGAACAGCCCGCTCGCCTCGTGGCGGATGAACGGTGACAGCGCGTCGCCCCGGTCGAGCTTGCGCTGTACGGGCACGAACCCCTTCAGCGGGTCGGCCTGCCAGCAGACGAAGAGCAGGCCGGCGTCCGGCACCCCGTCCGGGCCGATGCCGTCGTGGTACGAGAAGGGGCGCCGCAGCATGGCCGCGCCGCCGTTCTGTTCGGGCGCGGAGATCCGGGCGTGGGCGTTGGAGGGGATGACGAGTGTCCCGCCGGGGCCGGTTTTGTCGAGGTCCATTTCGGTGGTTTCGCTGCCGCCCGAAAGAGGGGCGCCGTTCGATTTCTTCCGGCCTATGACCTGTTCCTGCTCGGCGAGGGGGAGCTTCTCCCAGTCGTCGAGGAGCATGCGGATGCGGCGTACGACCGCGTACGAGCCGCCGGCCATCCATGCGTACTGCGGGTCGCCGTCCGCCGGTACGAAGATCCGCCGGCCGAAGTCGTGGTCGGAGGGCTTGGGGTTGCCGGTGCCGTCGATCTGGCCCATCAGGTTGCGGGCGGTCATCGGCCGGGCGGTGGCGCCGGGCGAACGGTTGAAGCCGTTCATCTGCCAGCGCACCCTGGCCGCGTCGCCCGCTTCCTTCTGGAGTGCGCGCAGTGCGTGGAAGGCGACGAGGCCGTCGTTCGCGCCGATCTGTATCCACAGGTCGCCGTTGCTGCTTTTGGGGTCGAGGTGGTCGGAGGAGAAGTCGGGCAGCGGGTCGAGTTGGGTGGGCCGCCGGCCGGTGAGGCCGGTGCGGTCGAAGAGGGTGCGGCCGAAGCCGAAGGTGACGGTCAGGGAGGAGGGCCCGGCGTCCAGGGCGATGCCGGTGTCCTGGCCGAGGGGGCCGACGGTCTCGCCGGCCATCAGCCGCTGCGCGGCGGCCGACCAGCGGCGCAGCAGTGCGGTGGCCTCCTTGCGGCCGGCGCCCGGTGCGAGGTCGAAGGCGACGAGGTGTCCCTTGGACTGCATGGGGGTGGTGATGCCGGCCTGGTGCTCGCCGTGGAAGGCGGCGGAGGTGGAGCCGAGGGTGGTCAGTCCTTCAGCGGCGGGCGCGGGGTCGGAGGCGGCAGCGGCGTGGCCGAGTGCGCCGCCGGCCGCGCCCAGCGCGAGGCCGGTCGCGCCCGCGGCGCCGACGGTGCCGAGCAGCCGCCGTCTGGTGATGTCGTTGTCGGTCACGCCGGTCAGCCGATCTTCACGTTCTTCTTGACGGTCACTTGGTCGATGTCGGAGGAGCGCACGGTCACTTCGATCTTCCAGTCGCCCGGCAGGGGGATCTGGACGCCGCTCGCGGTCCAGTGGCCGGTCGCCAGGCGGTCGGGGGTGACGGGGAGGGGGCCGATCCGCTTGGACTCCAGGGTGAAGGCGACCTTCACCTCGGGGACGTCGAGCGGTTTGCCGTTCGGGCGGTCGAGCCAGAGGTGCATGTCGTTGCCGCCGGTGCGGCCCGGGTCGAGTTCGAGCCGGGCGGTGCCCTTGCCGTCCGCGCCGCCGGTGTCGAAGGGGATGCTGATCTTCACGGGCCGGTCGGGTACGGCGGTGGTTGCCTGCCCGCCGGCGCGGCCGGGTTCGGTGCTGGTCAGTACGCTCGTCACGGCCAGCAGCACCACGGCGACGGCCGCCTCCGCCAGCACCGAGCGGCGCAGTCCGGTCCGCTCGGCGTCGGCGTTGCGGATCCGCTTCTCGCGGGTGGTGGTGAGGGCGGCCTGCTGGCGGGCGAGTTGGGCGGCGCGTTCGGGGTCGTCGGGGACGGTGACGGGGACGGTGACGGGTGCAGGCTCCTCGGCCTGTTCCTCGGCCTGTTCGTCGGCCCGTTCCTCTGCCGGTTCTTCGACCGGTTCCTCAGCGGGCTCCTCGGCTGCGGCCTGCGCGGCGGGCGCCGTCGGCACTGTGAGCCGGGCGGTCCACCTCCGGGAGATCCATGCGACGCCGACGAGCAGGGCGACCAGGGCCACCTTGACCAGCAGCAGCTGCCCGTACGACGTATCGGTCAGCGCGGACCAGGAGCCGACCTGCCGCCAGGACTGGTAGAGGCCGGTCGCGGCGAGCACGAGGACGCTGCCGAAGGCGACCCGGGAGAACCGCTGCACGGCGTCGCGCTCAATGCCGGGCGGCGCCTGGTGGAGGGCGACGAGCAGCGCCGCCAGCCCGCCGAGCCAGGCGGCGACGGCGAGCAGGTGCAGGACGTCGACGGGCATGGCGATGGCGGGCTGGATGCCGGTCGAGGCGTGTTCGGACAGCGCCCAGGTGGCGGCGATGCCGGCGGCGACGACGGTGCCGCCGATGGCGAGTCCGAAGGCGAGGTCCTTGTTCTCGTTCGCCGCCTCTTCCCCGCCGGGTTCGTCAGGGGCGGTCTCGCGCTTGGCGAACGCCCCGAAGAGTACGGCGACGAACAGCGCGGCGGCGCCGAGCAGCAGCAGCCGCGAGACCAGGGCGGCGCCGGTCTTGGTGTCGAGTACGGCCTTGAGCCCGGTCAGGTCGAAGACGTCGGCGAGTTCGCCGGAGCCGGTGTACGGGTTGCGCAGCAGCAGCATGGCCAGGGTGGCGGCGGTCAGTGTCACCCAGCCCTGTACGACGAGGCGTTGCAGGGCCCGGACGCCTGCGCCGCGCTGCCAGCAGGCGAGGACGAAGGCCGCGCCGCCGGCGAGCAGGATGAACCCGGCGTACGCGGCATAGCGCGCGATGTCGTAGAGGCCGCCGACCAGGCCGCCGCCGGCCTTCTGTTCGGGCAGGTCGACGGTGGTCTGGGAGGGGGCGCCGATGGAGAAGGTGAAGGCGCCGGAGATGGGATGGCTGTCGGCGGACACGGCCTGCCAGGCCACGGTGTACGTGCCGTTGGGCAGCCCGGAGTGCAGGGCGACGCCGTACTTGATGAGGCTGCCGCTGCACAGGTCGCGCAGTTCGCCGGTGTCGACGCGTTTCGCGCTGGGGTCCATCACGCGGATCGAGTCGTCGCCCATGGCGACCTGTTCGGAGAAGGTGAGGGTGACGTCCTGGGGTGCGCCCGCGACCACCGCCCCGTCCTTCGGGTTGCTTCCGGTCAGCGCGGCGTGCGCCGAGGCGGGGGTGGCGCCGGCGAGCAGGGTGCCCAGGAGGGCGGCGGTGACGAGCAGCAGCCGCGCGAGTGCGGCTCCGAAGCGGGGGGCGGTGGTCGGCATGTTGTGTCAGCCCCTCAGTGCTTCTGCGGGTTGTGGGTGGTCTCCTTCACGGGAAGTTCGACCTTGAGGGGGCCGGACTTCTCGAAGTGCAGTTCCACGGACACCTTTTCGCCCTGCTTCGGCTTCTGCTTGAGCTTCAGGAACATGATGTGGCTTCCGCCGCGCTCAAGATTGAGTTCGCCGTCGGCGGGGATGTCGAAGGATTCGACCTCCTGCATCTTCTGGTTCTTGGTTTCGTGGATCTGGACCTCGCCGGCGATGTCGCTGGTGACCGAGGTGAGTTTGTCCGCGGTGCCGCCGCTGTTCTTGACGGTGAGGAAGCCGGCCGCCATGTCGTCCATGACGGGCTCGGGCATGAACGCGCCGCTGACCTTCAGTTCGGGCTCGGCGCCGTCGCCGCTTCCGGAGCAGCCCGCGAGCGCCAGCGACGCGCTGAGCGCTATGGCGGCGGCGAGGGTGGTGCGGCGGTTCACGGGTTCTCTCCCTTGACGATCTTCGGCAGATCCTTGGCGTAGTCGTCGGACGTGGTGTCCTCGCCGTACAGGACGTACCCCTCGTCGCTCTTCGGGGAGAAGGCGATGACCTGCGCCCCGTGCATGGAGACGACGCCGCCGTCCTTCTCCTTCTTCGCGGGGTCGATGCCGATGCCGAGGGTGCGGGCGCCGGCCTGGATGGTGGCGAAGTCGCCGGTGAGGCCGACGAAGGACGGGTCCTGGGCCCCCAGCCACGAGCCGAGTGAGGCGGGAGTGTCGCGCTCGGGGTCGGTGGTGACGAAGACGACGCGGAGGCTGTCCTGGTCGGCCTTGGGGAGCACCTTCCTGGCGATGGCGATGTTGCTCATGGTGAGCGGGCAGACGTCGGGGCAGTTGGTGTAGCCGAAGTAGATCAGCGTCGGCTTGCCCTTGGTCTGCTCGCGGAGGTCGTACTTCTTGCCGGTGGTGTCGGTGAGGACGAGGTCCGGCTTCTCGAAGGGCCGGTCGAGCACGGTCGCGGCCTTCGTCTTCGCCTGCGCCGACACGTCGGCGACGGGGTTGTGGCTGTGGTCGTCGCTGCCGCCGCAGGCGGACAGGGTGAGTGCGGCCGCGGCGACGAGGGCAGCGGCGAGCACGCTCTTCTTGCGCATGGGGATGTGTCCCGGGTGGTGAGGGGAGGGGCGGGTCAGGACGTGCGGCGGCGGCCGGCGAATACACCGAAGGCCACGCCTGCGGCTCCGACGGCGATGCCCACGCCCGCGAGGACGCGGGCGGTGGTGTCACTGCTGTCGGAGGCGGCGGCGGTCTTCTGGTGGTCGTCGCCCTTGTCGTCCTGGTGGCCCGCGGACTTGTCGTCGGACGTGCCGTCGTCCTTGCCCTCGTCCTTGCCGCCGGTGGCGCCGCCGTGGTGGCCCTCGCCGGTGGGCTCGGTCAGCTTCAGTACGGGGGCCGGGTTCTGCGGCTCCTCGGCGCCCTCCTTGGGCTCCTCGATCCAGCGCACGACCTCGTTGTTGTCGTACGTCTGGAGGGCCTTGAAGACCAGCTGGTCGGCGTCCTCGGGGAGCTGGCCGACGGAGAGCGGGAACTGCTGGAACTGTCCGGGCGCGATCTTGCCGCCGGTCCAGGTGACCTTGGAGACGGCTTCCTTGATCTCCTTGCCGTGGACCTTGAGCGGCTTGGCGAGCTTGGCCTTGGTGACCTCGACCTGCCAGCCGGGCACGGGCTGCGGCATCACGGACGCGAGCGGGTGGTCGGTCGGGAAGCTGACCTCGAGCTTGTTGGTCGAGGCGTTGTCGCGCTCGTTGGGGACCTTGAAGTTGATGGTGGCGTAGCCGCCCTTCTCGGCCTCGCCGGGCTGCACGCTGACGTGCGCGAAGGCAGGGCCCGAGAGGAGCAGGACGGCGGCCGCGGCGACGACGCCGGCGGCGGAGAGACGTGAGACGTTCATGGTGGAAACACTCCACAGGAGTTGAGGAACGGTGGGTTGGCGCGCGGATGTGCGCGCATGCGCGACACCACTCCCGCTGGAGAGTGCCGCGTCAGGCCGCGCGTACGAGTTCGAGAACGCGTACGGGGGCGGGCGCCGGCGGCCCGCGCCTGGTCACCGTGTGCTGGAGTGCGGCGCCGCCCGCGTGGAGGGGGGCGGCCAGTGGGGTACGCGGGGCGCGCGAGCCCCGTACGGGCGCCCCCGGAAGCCCGGTGCGCAGGGCGCGTACGAGGGAGAGGGCGGCGCGCAGCGCCCGTACGAGCGCCCCGGCGGCGAACTCGCCGACCCCGTGGGCGGACAGCCGTAGCAGCCGGGTCAGCGCGGCGTCCCCGCGGCTGAGCAGCCAGCCGGTGGCCAGCGCGGCCAGCAGGTGTCCGAGCAGCATGGGCAGGGAAGGCAGCAGTCCCGTGGCGGGCTGGGCGGCGTCCGCGAGGCTCGCGGCGGCGCCGGTGTGCTGGTGCGCGGCGTGGCCCGCCGCCTGGCCGGCGGCCGGGTCGAGGCCCGCGGCGGTGAGGACCTGCCGGGCCTCGGCGGGACTCAGCGGTACGGCGTTGCCTCCGCACAGCAGCTTGGCGGCGAGTGCGGCCACCGAGGTGTCGGGGGAGACGGGCCGTCCGGCGGGGGCGGCGTGCTGGCCGAGGCCGAACAGGGCGTGCAGGACGAGCTGTCCGCCGGCCAGTGCGCCGGAGATGGCCGGCAGTGAACGTGCCTGCCCGGCCAGCGGCGCCGTACCGGCGAACACGGCGAGGAAGCCGGCGCCCAGCGCCCACCAGGGGACGGTGGCGCAGGAGGCGAGCGCATGCCCGCCGGCGGACAGCACGACAAGGACCGCGGTGAACACCGCGGCCCTCAGCAGCCGCAGACCGGCTCCGGCGTGCGCGACCGGTGTCGCGCCAGGGGTAGGCATGGCCGGGACATCATCGCACTGCCTTCCGGTCCGCCATACGGCAGGTCCGGAACCTCCCGTCCGTCCCAGTACGCCGCACATCGGCCGTGCATATGCCCGCACATACGCCGCACATACACCGGCGTAAGGGGCGCGCGCGTCCGCCGAATGAGCGGTATCACAGGCGCGGGGTGCTTACCGACCGCTATGAGCGGCAATACGTATCGGTATGTCGAGCCGCAGCCAGGAGGCTGGAGCATGAGCATCTGGTGGTCTCTCCACTTGCGGCGCGAGGCCGCGAGCGTTCCGCTCGCCCGAAGGCTTCTCCTCGGGACCATGGAGACCGCGGGGGTCGATCCGGACATCTCCTACGATCTGTCGGTCGCGCTCAGCGAAGCGTGTGCGAACGCGGTCGAGCACGGAGGGGACGACGGGTCCGGCGCATCCTCGGGGGCATACCGGGTCACCGCCTATCTCGACGGCGAGAAATGCCGTATCGAGGTCACCGACTCGGGGCCGGGTTTTCCGGCACGCCGGGGCCCTCGCACCGCTGTCCGTCCGTCGGCCATGGCTGAGCACGGCCGTGGCCTGTGCCTCATCGAAGAGCTTGCCGATCACGTCCGTTTCAGAAACAGGCCGGGGAGCGGTGCGGTGGTGAGCTTCGACAAGATCCTCAAATGGCGCGAGGACGCGCTGCTCAGAGTGTCCTGAGCGACGCGCCCTCGCGGCGGGTGCTGAGCTGATCAGGCCTGGCCGGCCCGCTTGGTGGCCGCCATCCATGCCTCGACGTCGTCGGCCTGCCGGGGCAGGGCCGCGGACATGTTCCGGTTGCCGTCCTCGGTGACCACGACGTCGTCCTCGATGCGGACGCCGATGCCCCGGTACTCCTCGGGCACGGTCAGGTCGTCGGCCTGGAAGTACAGGCCGGGCTCGACGGTGAGGCACATTCCGGGCTCGAGCGTTCCGTCGACGTACGCCTCGGTGCGCGCGGCGGCGCAGTCGTGGACGTCCATGCCGAGCATGTGGCCGGTGCCGTGCAGGGTCCAGCGGCGCTGCAGGCCCAGCTCCAGGACGCGCTCGACGGGGCCCTCGACGAGGCCCCATTCGACGAGCTTCTCGGCGAGCACGCGCTGCGAGGCGTCGTGGAAGTCGCGGTACTTGGCGCCGGGCCTGACGGCCGCGATGCCGGCTTCCTGGGACTCGTACACCGCGTCGTAGATCTTGCGCTGCAGCGGCGTGAAGGTGCCGTTGACCGGCAGGGTGCGGGTGACGTCGGCGGTGTAGAGCGTGTGGGTCTCCACGCCGGCGTCGAGCAGCAGCAGCTCGCCGGAGCGGACGTCGCCGTCGTTGCGCACCCAGTGGAGGGTGGTGGCGTGCGGGCCGGCGGCGCAGATGGAGCCGTAGCCGATGTCGTTGCCCTCGACGCGGGCGCGCAGGAAGAAGGTGCCCTCGATGTAGCGCTCGCTGGTGGCCTCGGCCTTGTCGAGGATCTTGACGACGTCCTCGAAGCCGCGGACGGTCGAGTCGACCGCCTTCTGCAGCTCGCCGATCTCGAATTCGTCCTTCACGGCGCGGGCCTCGGAGAGGTAGACGCGCAGTTCCTCGTCGCGCTCGGCGGTGACCTTGTCGGTCAGTGCGGCCTCGATGCCGGCGTCGTGGCCGCGCACGCCCCGGACCGGGCCGGTGGCCTCGGTCAGGACCGCGGGCAGCTCGCGCACGTCCATGGCGGGGATGCCGAGCAGCTGCTCGGCCTCGGTGAGGGAGTGCCGGCGGCCGACCCACAGTTCGCCCTGGCCGTCGAGCCAGAACTCGCCGTTTTCGCGGTTGGAGCGGGGCAGCAGGTAGACCGTCGCGTCGTGCCCGCCGTCAGCTTCCGGACGGGGCTCCAGGACCAGGACGCCGTCCTCGGTCTGGTCGCCGGTGAGGTAGGCGTACTCGGTGGAGGCGCGGAAGGGGTACTCGGTGTCGTTCGAGCGGGTCTTCAGGTTGCCTGCGGGGATCACCAGGCGCTCGCCGGGGAAGCGCGTGGAGAGCGCGGCGCGGCGGGCGGCGGTGTGCCGTGCCTGCGCGACGGGCTCCAGGCCGCGAAGCTCGGTGTCGGCCCAGCCGGACTGCATGTTCTCGGCAAGCTCGTCGGAGACGCCCGGGTACAGGCCGTTCTTCCGCTGCTTGATGGGTGCCTCTTCAGCTGCTTCCGGGGTCTCCGGGATGAGCTCGTCAGCCACGTCTTCTCCTCGATACGACACTGGACCGTCTTCTCATCGTATGTGTGAGCGGAAGACGGCCCGGCGTCATGTGAGGAATCAGTCAAAACGGGCAGCGAGCAGCACGATGTCCTCGGCCGAGTCGACCGCGTCGAGACCGTCCGGGAGCACGGTCCGCAGCACATGGTCCGCGATCGACCCAGGATCGTCCCGGATGCTCTTCGGCACGCTTGCCGCGGCTGCGTGCAGCCGCGCGAAGGCCCGGTCCATGGGATCGCCGGTGCGGTGCAGCAGTCCGTCGGTGTAGAGCAGCACCGTTTCTCCGGGCGCGGTCTCGACCTCCACGCTGGGCGCCTCCCAGCAGGAGAGCATCCCCAGCGGCGCGGACAGCGAGGTCTCCACGAACTCCGTCCGCCGCTCACCGATGAGCAGCGGCGGGGTGTGGCCCGCCCCGGCCAGCACGATCTTGCGGCGGGCGGGTTCGCAGTACGCGAAGAGCGCGGTCGCCGAGCGGGCCGGCTCGGTCAGCCGCAGCAGCAGTTCGAGGTCGGAGAGTACGGCGACCGGGTCCTCGCCCTCCATCACGGCATAAGCGCGCAGGGACGCCCGCAGCCGGCCCATCGCGGCGACCGCGCTGGGCCCGGAGCCGGTGACCGAGCCGACGGCGAGTCCGAGCGCGCCCTCGGGCAGCGGCAGGGCGTCGTACCAGTCGCCGCCGCCGCGCGGGCCGGTGCGGTGCCGGGCGGCGAGCTGTACGCCGGCGACCCGGGGGAGGCGGCTGGGCAGCAGTTCCTCGGCGACGGTGGCGACCTGGGCGCGGGCCCGTTCCAGCTCCAGGGTGCGGGCGAGGTGCTCGGTCGCGTACCGGGCGTAGAGGCCGACGAGGTGGCGCTGGCGCTCGACCGGCTCGGCCGGTTCGTCGTAGAGCCACACGGCCGCGCCGAGGCGGCCCGCCGTCTCGCCGGCCAGCGGTACGGCGTAGCTGGCGGCGTAGCCGAGCCGGGCCGCGACCTCGCGGTGGCGCGGGTCGAGCCCTTCCTCGCCGAGCAGGTCGGGGTGTGCGCCCTCGCCGTCCGGCAGGCCGTCCAGGATGCGGCCGTACGAGGTGGCGCTGCGCGGCACGGTCTCGATGTGGCCGAGGTCGGCGTGGGCGAGCCCGAGGCCGATGGTGGTGCTGGGGCCGAGTCCGTCGGCCGGTTCGAGGACGACCAGGCCGCGGCGCGCCCCGACGAGGGCGGCCCCGGCGCTCAGCAGCTCCTTCAGCGACTCTTCGAGGCCGCTGGTGCGGGCCAGCCGTTCGGTGAGTTCGTGCAGCGTGGTGAGGTCGGAGACCCAGCCGGCCAGCCGGTCCTGGATGAGCGCGCCCGGGGCGGGCGGGTCGTTCCGGTCCGCGGGGATGGGCGCGACAGTGTGCGCGGGCGTGGGGAGGGCCGGGTCGATTCCAGCCACTTTCGGCAGATGGGGGGCGCTCATGGCAGTCGCCTTTCCGCCGGGTGCGTTCTGCTCAATAGCATCGCAAACCCCCATGTCATTCTGCGCCGCTATCAATGCATCCACATCTACACGCAGATGTGAGTCGATGTCCAGCATTGCCCAGCTGGGATTCCTGGTGTCCGTGAGGCGATATCGGCGCATCCGGCGGATGCGCCGAACTTGGCTGAAAAATGCACCAGGTGAGGACCTTTTGCGGTCGACTGAGGGCGTTCGACAAGGGGGAACCTCCCAGGACGAAGTCCCGGGAGGAGCGTCATATCGAACATGCGGGGTACGTAATCGGTGATGGCCAGGGGCAGTTGGGACGCCCCGGAACCTGGCGGCAGGCCCCGGCGTCCTTACCGGAGTGGGCCGCGCCTCATCCCCGAGTGGCGGGACCAGCTATCCCCGGACAGAGTCCGGTGTACACGGAGCAGTAAGCGCCACGCGCACGCCACCCCCCGCCAGGTGTTTGATGGACACAGTCCAGGTTCGACCTCGCTCGACGCTCGGCTCTCGACCGAGGAGTCGCCCGTGCCGCAGGCCGGCCGGGCGTTCGCAAGCGATGACGCGGAACTTTGTACGTGTAGTGAAGTGATGCACACACGGTGTGATGTGGCCCTCGGCGTTCAACGGAAAGGAACGAGCGCTCATGCGCGAGATCCTCGGAAGGCGACGCAGGCTCCTGTTCCGGCGAAATGGGAAGCCTGCCCTACTCGGTGCGGCGCTGACCTGCGCGACTGAATGGAAGTGGCCCGTTTTCCCGGGTGTGGGAACGGCGCCGGCGGGTGGCCGCGGCCGCCGCTGTGCCTGTCCCGATCCCGAGTGCGCGGTCCCCGGAGCGCACCCCTTCGACCCTGGTCTGCTGGCGGCCTCCACCGACAGGCGCATGGTGCGCTGGTGGTGGACGAACCGCCCGACCGCACCGGTACTGCTGGCCACCGGTGGCCGCGCGCCCTGCGCGGTGAGCCTGCCCGCCGTCGCGGGGGCTCGCGCTCTGGTCGAGCTCGACCGGATGGGGATGCGGCTCGGCCCCGTCGTCGCGACGCCCACCCGCTGGTCGCTGCTGGTGGCTCCGTACTCGCTGGAGCAGCTCGGCGAACTGCTGCACGCCAAGGACTGGGTGCCCAGTTCGCTGCGTTTCCACGGTGAGGGCGGCTATCTGCTGCTGCCGCCGTCCGAGTCGGGCACCGGCCAGGTGCGCTGGGAACGGGCTCCGCTGCCCGGTTCCGCGCGGCCGTGGCTGCCGGATGTCGTCGCGGTCGTCGATGCGCTGGTCGAGGCGAGCACCAGCGCGCCGGACGGCGGAAGCCGGCTCGCGTACTGAACTGCGGTCACTCGTACGGGTGTGTGCGGGGGGCAGTTCCCGGGGAAATGGGCGCGCGGTTCGTCGGATGTCATTGGTCCGTCGCTATCTTCGGCGCACCGTCCCATTTTCCGGCCGTTGACAGGTGGAACGCGCCATGAACCTCCGCATGATCGGGCTCGCGGCCGCCATGGTGTTCACCGCTCTGCTGCCCCTGGCCGGCGCCTCGGCGGGCCCGGAGGAGTCGGCGGACGGCAAGGGGCCCGTACGAAGCCCCGTACGAAGCCCCGTGCAAACCAAGGAGCCCGCACAGGAGGCGTCGCCCGATTCCAGCCTTCTGTCCGGAATTGAGCTTTCTGGTACGAAAGAAAGCGAAATGCCGCAAACATCCGCTCAATGCGGTCCGGAACTCTCCTCGCCGACAGGCGTGGAGGCGCAGACCTGTGTACTGACCGCTCCGGAGAACAACACCTGGGCGCGCACGTATTACCGCAATGCCACCGGCATGGAACTGCGGGCCATTCTGACCCTGATGGGACCGGACGGCCGTACCGTACAGATCAACTGCGCCGTGC
This sequence comes from Streptomyces sp. A3M-1-3, assembly GCF_024213665.1. Classification (GTDB taxonomy): domain Bacteria; phylum Actinomycetota; class Actinomycetes; order Streptomycetales; family Streptomycetaceae; genus Streptomyces. The sequence goes on along the minus strand of NZ_JANAVP010000005.1, from coordinate 182,753 downwards.
GCGCGGAGGGCGAGCCGGATACGTGCGAGACGCCGCGCGAGCCGGTGAAGGGGAGGCCGGACGTGTACACGGCAGTAGCGGAATTTGCCGCCCCGAATGCGGGTGACCCGCTGTTGCTGCGCTCGGGCAGTAACCCGGCACCGCCTGCGGGCAGTTGATTCGGAGAACGCAGACGCCCGGTCGCTGGCGACGGGGGATGCACCAGCGACCGGGCTACTAGAACGGTAACAAGAGATCGGCAGTTCGCAAATTCGATCTCAGGCATTCGGACATCGAATTACCGGCCATTACCAGGAGTTGTGATCGGAGTCACCGGACTGGCTGGTCGGTCGGTGCCCGTCAGCTCAGCGTCACCTGGCGGTTGGTGAGCCCGCCGCGCGCCCGCCGCTCCTCCGCGGTCAGCGGGGCGTCCGCGGCGAGTGCCAGCGCCAGCCGCTCCGCGAACTCCGCGGCCGGCTGCTCCACGTCCTTCGCGCCGACCCCGGTCGGCAGGTCCCAGACCGGGACCATCAGCCCGTGTGCGCGGAACGAGCCGACCAGGCGAGTGCCTTCGCCGAGGCTCGACGTCCCGGCGGCGTGCAGCCGGGCGAGGGCGTCCAGCAGCTGCTCCTCGGGGTGCGGCATGACCCAGCGCAGGTGGTTCTTCTCCGGCGTCTCGCACCAGTACGCGGCATCGACGCCGGAGAGCCGGACCGTGGGGATGGCGGCCTCGTTCGCGCGCTCCAGAGAGGCGGCAACCTCGGGCGTGGCGTTCTCCGAGTCCGGAATCCAGAATTCGAAGCCGCTGTGCACGACCGGCTCGAAAGCAGCCTCCGGGTCGAGCAGGTCCTGCAGTCGCGGACCGGCGGCCGCGACGCGCTGGGCCGTGATGGGGGTGCTGGGCTTCGCGACCAGAGCGCGCTGGAGGGTGTCCGCCAGATCGCGGCTCAGGTCGCTGGAGGACGTGTCGTTCTGCAGGCCCAGCAGTACGGAACCGTCGTCGCGGCGCAGCGCGGGCCAGGCCATCGGCAGTACGGTCGCCAGTGTCACGGACGGAACGCCTTCGGGGAGCCCGTCCTTCAGCGTCAGCGTGATCGTCGCGGCGGGCACCAGCTCGCGCAGCGCGACCCAGTCGCACTCGCCCGGCAGCCCCTCGAACGGGCGCTGGACCAGCTCGGTCACCGCGTGTGCGGCGGCCCGGCCGTGACAGGCCTTGTAGCGGCGGCCCGAACCGCACGGGCACGGCTCGCGGGCCCCCACCACCGGGTAGTTCTCATCAGCGCCTCCGGCGCGGGCCCCTGTGGCGAGCTGCGGCTGCTTGGCCTTGGTCTGGCGCTTCTTGGCCATCGTGGGTGTCTCCCGAGTGCGGCTGTACTGACGGGCGCGAGCCTAGGGGATGTCCGGCCGATCAGGCGGGCTCACGCCGCCCGGCCCGCGCGTCTGCCGCGCTGGCCGAATCCATCCATGGCTCCCCGTGGGTCCGTATGTGGCTCCGGCCACAGCTCCGCACATGGCTCCGCTACGGCCGGATCCGCGCGCCTCGCCGCCGCACCGGCCCCCGGCTCGTCACTCCAACTCCTCCATGGACGCGGCGAACTCGAGCGCCGGCGGCGCCGCAACGCGCGTAGCGAAGTCGTCGTGCCGATGCCCCTCGCTGACGATCACCCACACGGTGACCTCGCCGGCGGCGCCGTCCCGTACGCCCCAGTCCTGCGCCAGCGCACTGATGATGTTCAGCCCGCGGCCGCCGCGTGCGGTGACCGAGGGCGTGGCCGGAACAGGGCGGGTGGGCCCGCCTCCGTCCGTCACTTCGACCGTCAGCCGGCCCGCTTGGTCGACGCGCCACGCGGCGCGGATGTCGCCTTCGCCGACCTCCCGTTCGCCCAGTGGCCTGCCGTGCCGGCAGGCATTGCTGAGCAGTTCGGAAAGGATCAGAACGGCATCGTCGACGACCGATTCGGGCACCCTGCTGATACGCAACTGCTCGCGCATCCGGTGCCTCGCCTCACCCACGCCCGCAGGACCATGGGGTACGGCCATGCTCGACGACGTGGGCACTTCTTGTGCCACCACCAACGCCACCCCCGGAACCTCCTTAGCCCCACGCCACGGTGTGAATGCCCCAATGGACTGGACCGGAAACCGGCCAAGCGGAGGGCAGTGACGCACTCGTAACGATCGAATACGGACCGGATGCGCCGGGGCACACCCCGTAACAGACGCTATGGGCGGCCAAGTTGGGACAGGACCTGCCTGGGGCGGTTCGTGATGATCGCCTCGATGCCGAGATCGACACACAGCTGCACGTCCTCCGGCTCGTTGACCGTCCAGACGTGCACCGAGTTGCCGGCGCGCTGCAGCCGCTCGACGAAGCCGGGGTGGTTGCGGACGATACGGATGCCCGGTCCGGCGATCCGTACCCCGGCGGGCAGCCGTCCGTCGCGCATCCGCGGCGAGATGAACTGCATCAGATAGACGGTGGGGATGTCCGGCGCGCCGGCGTGCACCCGGTGCAGCGAGCGCGCCGAGAAGCTCATGACCCGCACCGGAGAGGGCCCGCCGGCGGGCGGGGCGTCGAGGCCGAACCGCTTGAGGAGGTGGATCAGCCGCTCCTCCACCTGGCCCGCCCAGCGGGTGGGGTGCTTGGTCTCGATGGCCAGCTCGACCGGGCGGTCGGCGTCGGCGACCAGTTCGAGCAGCCGCTCCAGGGTGAGTACGGCGGTCCGCTCGCGGTCCGGATCCCAGTCCGGGGACTCCTCCCGGTCCTTCCACGAGCCGAAGTCGAGGGCGGCGAGGTCGGCCAGTTCGAGGGCGGAGACGGCGCCGCGGCCGTTGGAGGTGCGGTTCACCCGGCGGTCGTGGACACAGACGAGGTGCCCGTCGGCGGTGAGCCGGACGTCGCATTCGAGTGCGTCCGCGCCGTCCTCGATGGCTTTTCTGTACGCGGCAAGGGTGTGCTCGGGGGCGTCCTCGGAGGCGCCCCGGTGAGCGACGACTTGGATGGTCTGCTGCCGTGCGTGGGTCACCGCGTCATGGTGCCACCGTCCGGGGTCCTGTGGCGTAGGGACGTACTGGGGATGCGTCGGGATGCGCCCCAATTGCCGGAGATAAAGGATGGCAGTCGGACTCACAGGTCCGGCTTACAGTGCTCTGACGGCCTATGGGAAAGGCTGCTCTCAGACACGTGTGCAGCCGGACCGTCACTCAAGATGCCGTGGAACGAGGAGAGAGCTGTGAACACCGAGAACGAGGGCCCCGCGGTACCTGCCTCCCCCGCGGCCCCGTCCGCACCTCCTGTGCCGGTGGCCGCTCCCGCGCCCGCGCCCGAGCCCGTAGCGCAGACCGACCGGCCGACCGAGACGCAGTCCGTACCGCCGACGGGCCCGCCTGCGGCCGGCCCTCCGACCGGCCCTCCGACCGGCCCTCCGACCGGCCCTCCGACCGGCCCTCCGGCCGGCGGTGCCGCCGGGTGGCCGCCGCCTCCGCCCGCCCTCCCCTCCTACGGAGCCGGCGGCGGCGGTCCGGTCTGGGGCGCCCCCGAACCGACGCCGTCCCCCGCGGGCGGCCCGAAGCGAGCCGGCGGGCTGGTGGCCGCTGTCCTGGCCGCCGCGCTGGTCGCGGGCGGGATCGGCGGCGGAATCGGCTACTGGGCCGCCGAACGCAACGACACCGCCGGCGACTCGACCACCGTCAGCGCGCCGCAGAACCAGGCGGACCTCAAGCGGGAACCGGGCTCGGTGGCCGGCCTCGCGGCCAAGGCGCTGCCGAGCGTGGTCACCATCGACGCCGAGGGCGGCGGCGAGGGAGAGGGCGGCACCGGCACCGGCTTCGTCTACGACAAGCAGGGTCACATCCTCACCAACAACCACGTGGTGGCGTCCGCGGCCGAGGGTGGAAAGCTCTCCGTGACGTTCTCCGACGGCAAGAAGTACGACGCCGAGGTGATCGGCCGTGCCGAGGGCTACGACGTAGCCGTACTGAAGCTGAAGAACGCCTCCGGACTGACCCCGCTCCCGCTCGGCAACTCCGACCAGGTCGCGGTCGGCGACTCGACGATCGCGATCGGCGCGCCCTTCGGCCTGTCCAACACCGTCACGACAGGCATCATCAGCGCGAAGAATCGTCCCGTCGCCTCCGGGGACGGCTCGGGCGGCAAGAACTCGTACATGAGCGCCCTGCAGACCGACGCGTCCATCAACCCGGGCAACTCCGGCGGCCCGCTGCTCGACTCGCGTGGCGCGGTCATCGGCATCAACTCGGCCATCCAGTCGGCGGGCAACGGCGGCCTGGGCCCGGCGCAGTCCGGCTCGATCGGCCTCGGTTTCGCGATCCCGGTCAACCAGGCGAAGAACGTCGCCGAGCAGCTGATCAAGACCGGCAAGCCGGTCTACCCGGTGATCGGCGTCTCGGTCGACATGCAGGCCCAGGGCGAGGGCGCCAAGATCTCCGAGGAGGGCAGCGGCAGCACGGACGCGGTCACCCCGAACGGTCCGGCCGCCAAGGCCGGCCTCAAGCCGGGGGACGTCATCACCAAGCTGGACTCCACGGTGATCGACAGCGGCCCGACCCTGATCAGCGAAATCTGGACGCACAAGCCGGGCGACAAGGTGAAGCTCACCTACGAGCGCGGAGGCAAGACGACAACGGTGGACGTCACCCTGGGCCAGCGCGAGGGCGACAGCTGACCGGCTAGGCTGTCCTCGCGCCACCGGAGGTCGGTGACGCGGGGTGGGTTGCCCGAGCGGCCTAAGGGAACGGTCTTGAAAACCGTCGTGGCGCAAGTCACCGTGGGTTCAAATCCCACACCCACCGCTTGCAGTGCACTTGCGATCGGCCCCTGACCAGCCATGTTGGTCGGGGGCCGATCGCGTGCGCGGGTGCCCGGGTCTCGGCATGCGGGGGGCGGGCTGCCGGAGCACGCTGGTCCTGGAGCTGCTGGTCGACCGACCGGCAGTCGGCTGGGAAGGGCTGGTGGCGATGTTCGCGAGGCTGAGCACCTATCAGGGGTCCCCGGTGCCCGCGGAGGGCGACCTGACAGCGATATCGGAAGCGTTGGTCAAGCAGGTGCGGACGGTTTCCGGCTTCCGGGGCGTTTACTACCTGGTCGACCGGGCCTCCGGGAAGGCCAAGTCGCTGACCTTGTGGGAGGACGAGCAGGCCATGCTGGCAAGTGAGGACCTGGCCACTCGGATCCGCGAGGAAGCCGCGCAGCGGGAGGGCCAGCGGATCGTCGCGGTCGAGCGCTTCGAGGTGGTTTTCAGCCACTTGGAGCCGTGACGGGGTCCCGTCAGGTAGGGCCGCCCGGTTCGAAGCCGGCGAGCATCCGCTCGAGCGACTGCTGGTCAGGGCCGATGAAGGGATCGGCGTCGGGCGCCTTGCAGATCGTGTCGATCATCCGCGGAGTGAGGCCCACGGCGGGTGGCAGGTGGGTGCAGAGCACGATCTCGGCGTCCATGGCCCGGAGCGGCTGGACCGTCGCGAGGTATTTGTCGGTGTCGACATTCTGGACCCAGGGACTGTCCACGGTGGCCCACAGCAGTTGAGCCGCGCGCAGCTCCTCGGTGGCGACGGCCCCGGCGTCGGCGCCCGTCGCCAGGTCCGCGGTGGGCATGGGCGCGCCGAAGCAGTCCGAGCTGAAGCAGGCTCGCGTGCGGTCGTCGTAGAAGCCGACGGTGGCGGGGTTGTCGTAGAGCGGCGGCCGGAACGCCCGGAGCGTACGGTCGCCGACGTCCAGGACCTGCCCGGGGTTGACCAGGCAGACGCGGTCGAGCGGGAGCGGCCGCTCGGTGGACATGATCCCGGCGCCGACGAACGTCGTCACCACCCGGGCGTCGGGAGCTGCGGCGAGCAGGTCGAACAGTCCGCCGGTGTGGTCGCGGTCGGGGTGGGTGAGCCAGATCCAGCGCACGTCGGCGGGGTCGATGGCCGAGCCCAGGGTCTCCAGGAAGTTGCGGTCCGGGAGCCCGAGGCCGGTGTCGACGACGACAGGCTGGGCGGCGTGCAGAACGAAGGCGTTGACCGGGAGGAAGCCGATCCCGGGCACTTCGAGGCAGTCACCGAGGACGGTGACGGGTCCGAGCCTGTGCATGGTCATGGCGGGTCTCCGAGGTCGGGCTCTCGACTTGCGGCGCCTCTTCATCCAGGTTGAGCCCGTACCGCCCTTGGCGCACGCGGGCGGAGCCGGGCGGCGGCGCCGACCGGAGAGCCGGTCCCGGCACTCGGGATACTCCACCGGAGCAGGTGTGCGGCTGGGCCGAGCGGGTGGTGTTCATCGGAATATCGGCGCACCGGCGGCGTCGCTCCGGCGGATCACGAGATGCGTACACATCATGAGAAAGGTATGTAGATCGCTCCGCTCGAAAGTGAGGGACCGTCATGGCAGCGAACAAGGTCACGACGATGTGGACCGCCTTCCTCGGCGCGCTGGTCGCGCTCTTCGCCGCACTGGGCTTCGCGCGCAGGGCCGCCACCGTTCAGGTTCGGCAGCCGGTCGTCCCCGAGGCCTCGCGCAGGCGTCCGGTACGTACGCAGGGCGCGTACGTACCTGCCGCGCGGCGGTCGCTGTCACGGGGCACGGCTCTGCCTCCCACCATCAAGCAGCGCATCCGCGCCGAGGCGCACAACGCTTCGCCCTCCGCGCGCCGGCTGTCCGCCGACGGGAGCGGTGCCGGTGCCAGTGCCGATGACACGGGGGCGGCGGACCTTCAGCCCGTCTGACGTGCTCGTCTGCCGTGCTCGTCTGCCGTGCTCGTCTGCCGTGACCGTCTGCCGTGACCGTCGGGCGAGCGCCGCGGCTCAGGGCGCCGCTGTCAGGCGCGCCGCAGAGGCGATCGTGGCGCGGGCCTCGTGTTCGGAGAGACCGGTGCGGACGGCAGCCTCGGTGAGGGAGTCCGCGAGAATTTCCCCCAGACCGTTCTCGTACGCACGGCAAGCCGCCCAGAACAGCCGCGTGTTGCGCTGACCCTCGTGAGCCGCCAGCACGAACTGCACCAGACCGTGTCCATCTGGGGGCCGGCCTGCGGGGTGGTGGGAGTGGGAGTGCGGCGGGGGCGTGAGCAGGCGAAGAAGTGCGCCGGGGCACGGAGCGGGCGCGAGGTGTGAGGTGCCGGGCGCCAGCCGGTAGATGCCGTGGGTGGCGAGCGAACCCGGGCCGACCAGGTAGCCGCCGGTGCCGCGGATGTCGATGCCGGGCGCGAGCCGGCCGGCGGAGTTTGGAACGACCACGTCCGGTGGGCCGGTGAGCCAGAGATGGCGACCGCCGCTGGGGGTGAGGACCGTGACCGTCTCCGGGACGGTGAAGAGGTGGCGCAGGGCCAGATGCTGGAGTGCGGCGGTGCTCTCCGTGGCGTCGGGTCCCGCTGTGGTGTCGAGGTCGATGCCGATCAGATGGTGCGGGGGCCGGCCGCAGGCGATGCCGTAGCCGGTGGCCCAGGGAGCGGCGCGGAACAGCGCGCGGATGAGGGCGGGATTGGTGGTGGCGTCGTGCACGCCATGCCCCGGACGGCCGCATTCGCCGCGGCAGAGCACCGGCCGTGGATCTTCGCGGTACGGGGATGACCGATGCGGGGAGCGGAGCGCCGGGAGCTTGGTGCGGGACAGGGGTATGACGGGGAGCCCGCGTTCGGCGGCGGAGAGCGCGTGGGCGAGGGCGAGCGTGTGGGCATGGCGGTCGGTGGTGGCCATGGTTTTATTTTCGTACGTACGTTCGAAGAAAGGAAGGGGGGCAGGCTCGGGGAAGGCTGGGGGAGGCCTGAGGGCGATTGGCGGAGAATATGACGAAACGCTTCGCCCCTTGGGAGGGCCGGTCTGATCCGGCCATTGGGGTGTGAGCTGCGGCTTTGTCGGCGCGTCGGGGGTTTATCGGGGGTTCCTCATGCTTGCGGGGGAATCAGGGCGTCCAGGGTGGTTCGACGGGGATTCGGTGGGCAACTCTGGACTCGCGACGTCGAACACCACGACTGAGGCGGTCGGCCAACCGCCTTGGAACAAGCCGCACTTCTGGTTCCTGGAGGAATTGACATGGCAAGCATCCGCACCGCCCGCGTCCTCGCCGCTGCCGCCTCGCTGCCCCTCGCCGCCGCCCTGTTCACCGGCGTGGCACAGGCCGACAACGGTTCGTTCGCGGACAACGGATCGAACGCGAGCGTCGCGTCCATCATCGGCAGCGGCGTCGGCGGCAGCAACGGAGGCAACTCGTCCACCTCGCAGCAGGTGGCGACCGGCTCCGGTGCGTCCAACCAGAACAACACCGCCCAGGCGAACGGCTCCGGCTTCACGGAGATCGAGCAGTCCAACGAGAACATCGCGGTGAACTTCACCAGCTTCTGGTGGTAGGTACCGGCCCGCAGAGGGGCTGCATCGAGGGTGAGTGACGAGTGACTGCCTGCGCGACGGGACTCCGGTCCCGTCGCGCAGGCCGTTGTGCGTCTTGACAGCGGATGCATATCTGACGGACAGTCAGAAATCTGATTCCGTGTACGTCCGGGAGGCCGCTGCCGTGCATCTCGCTCCGACCGCACGCCAGTTGCGGCTGCGCGCGGAACTGCGCTCGTACTTCCATGAGGTCATGCCCCAGGAGCGCGTCGAGGACGCCGCGCAACAGCGGGCGCTGCTGCGGCGGATCGGCGCCGACGGCATGCTCGGACTCGGCTGGCCCGTCGAGTACGGCGGACAGGGGCGCGGCGCGGACGAACAGTTCATCTTCTTCGACGAGGCGTACCGCGCCGGCGCGCCGGTCTCGATGGTCACCCTCAACACTGTCGGCCCGACCTTGATGAAGTACGGGACGGACGAGCAGAAGGACTTCTTCCTGCCGCGCATTCTGGGCGGGGAGATCGTCTTCGCCATCGGATACAGCGAGCCCGAGGCCGGCACCGACCTCGCGTCACTGCGCACCCGGGCCGTCCGCGAAGGCGACTCCTGGCTGATCGAGGGCCAGAAGAGCTTCACCAGCAACGCCCAGAACGCCGACTGGATCTGGCTCGCCTGCCGTACGGATCCGCAGGCCCCCAAGCACCAGGGCATCTCGATCATCCTGGTGCCGACCGACGCGCCCGGCTTCTCGTGGACCCCGGTCGAGACGGTGGGCGGGCAGACGACCACGACCACTTACTACGACGCGATACGCGTGCCCGCCGGGAATCTGGTGGGCGACGAGAACGGCGGCTGGGGGCTGATCACCAACCAGCTCAACCACGAGCGGGTGGCGCTCGCGGCGATCGGCATGGGCGGCGGTGAGCGGGGCCAGCGCGGTGAGGGACAGCTCGGTGAGCGGAGACAGCGAGGTGGGGGACAGCGAGGTGAGCGTGGGCGGCGAGGAGTTCTACGAGCGGCTGAAGGCGTACGAGGGGCGGGCCGCCGCTACCTCGGGCGTGGGCAAGGACATCGTCAACGAGCCGATGATCAGGCACTGGTGCGAGGCGATGGGGGACACCAGCCCCGCCTATCCGGAGACCGCGCCGCCGACGATGCTGCAGGCCTGGACGATGGGCGGGCTGTCCGGGCACACGGACCGGTCGTCGCCGTACGACGAGCTGTTCGGCCTGCTCGACGGCGCCGGATACACCTCGGTGGTCGCGACCGACTGCGAGCAGGAGTATCTGGAGCCGCTGCGCCCGGGTGACCGGATCACCTTCGACGCGGTCATCGAGTCGGTCTCGGCGCGCAAGAGGACCAAGCTGGGGACCGGGCACTTCGTCACGACGCGGATGGATGTCCGGGCGAACGGCGCGTTGGCAGGGACGCACCGCTTCCGGATCCTCAAGTACGCGCCGGCGCGGCAGAAACCGAAGGGCAAGCGGCCGCGGCCGGTGATCAACCGGGACAACGCCGGATTCTGGGCCGGAGTCGCAGAGCACAGGCTCCTGATCCAGCGGTGCGGTCCATGCGGGACGCTCCGTTTCCCATGGCTGCCGGGGTGCAACGCGTGCGGTTCGCAGGAGTGGGACACGGTCGAGGCGAGCGGCGCCGGGACGGTCTACTCGTACGTGGTCATGCACCACCCGCCTTTCCCGGCGTTCGCACCGCCCTACGCGGTCGGGTTGATCGAGCTCGCGGAGGGCGTCCGGATGGTCAGCAATCTGATCGGGGTGCCGTACGACAAGGTGCGGATCGGGATGTCCGTACAGCTCGAATTCCTCCGCGTCGACGAGGCGGACGAGGAATGGGAGCTGCCGGTCTTCCGAGGAAACGGTGGGTGACATGGACTTCACGCCCTCCGAGGAGCAGCAGGCTGCGCAGGAGCTGGCCGCCCGGATCTTCGGCGCCCTTGCCACCCATGAGCGGCTGTCGGCCGCCGGGACCGGTACGGACGCCGAGCTGTGGAAGGCCCTGTGTGCGGCAGGGCTGACAGCCGCCGTCGAGGACATCGGGCTGGTCGGCCTGGTGCTGGTCCTGGAGGAGCAGGGCCGGACGACGGCGCAGGTGCCGCTCGCCGCGACGTGTGTGTACGGGCTGCTGGCCATCGCCGCCTACGGCACCGACGGGCAGTGCGCGCGGCTGCTGCCGGACCTGCGCGACGGCAGCGCCGTCGCCACCGGGGCGTTCCCGGCGCGGGGCGGCGCGGTGTGGGCCGACGCCGCGGGGAGGCTGACCGGCACTCTGCCCCTCGTGCCATGGCTGCGGGACGCCACCCATGTGCTGGTCCCGGACGCCGAGCGCGCACTGTGGATCGTACGGACCACGGACGACGGGGTGACGGTCGAGCCGGTGGAGACCACCGCGCCCTGGACGGCCGGCCGGCTCACACTCACCGTGGCGCCCGCCGAGCGGCTCGGCGAGGGAGAGGGCGGGTCCGGGCCCGGATCCGGATCCGGGCCCAGGTCCGGTGCGTACGCGTCCGTGCTGGCGGCCGCCCGTACCGCCTTCGCCGGGCTGCAGGCCGGGGTGTGCGCGGGCTCGCTCGCCCGGGCCGTCACGCACACCTCCACCCGTCAGCAGTTCGGGCGTCCGCTCTCCACCAACCAGGGGGTCCTGCTGCGGGCCGCCGACGCGTACATGGACACCGAGGCGATACGCGTGACGGCGTACGAAGCCGCCTGGCGGCTGGACGCGGGGCTGGACGCGGCAGCCGCGGCGCTGACCGCCGGCTGGTGGGCGTCCGAGGCCGGAACCCGCGTGGTGCACGCCGGGCAGCATCTGCACGGCGGCACCGGGGCCGACCTCGACCACCCTGTCCACCGGCACTTCCTGTGGGGGCGGCAGTTGGACGCATACCTCGGAACCGGTCCAGAACTCCTCGCCGAACTCGGTCAGTTGCTTGCAAAGGAGCCAGCGCATGAGAGCCGGTGACACGCTCCCGCCGCTCACCGTTCCCATCACCCGCACCCTGATCGTGGCGGGGGCGGTCGCCTCGCGGGACTACCAGGATGTGCACCACGACACGGAGGCGGCCAGGGAGAAGGGCTCCCCGGACATCTTCATGAACATCCTGACCACCAACGGCCTTGTCGGCCGGTACATCTCCGACCACTTCGGGCCGCGGGCCATGCTCCGCAAGGTCGCGATCCGGCTCGGCGCACCCAACTACCCGGGCGACACCATGGTGCTGACCGGCACCATAAGCTCCGTCGAGCCGGACGGTACGGCCGAGGTGCGGGTCGTCGGGGCCAACGGGATCGGGCAGCACGTGACGGGCACGGTGACCGTATCCGTGCCCGCCCCCGTCGCGGAGGAGGCCGGATGAGCGTGCGCACCGCGGACTCGCTGGGCGGCCGGGCAGCCATCGCCGGCATCGGGGCGACCGTGTTCTCCAAGGAATCCGGGCGCAGTGAGCTGGCGCTCGCCGTCGAGGCCGTCCAGGCCGCGCTGGCCGACGCCGGCCTCACGCCCGCCGACGTCGACGGCATGGTCACGTTCACCATGGACACCAGCCCCGAGATCACCGTCGCCCAGGCGGCCGGGATCGGGGAGCTGTCCTTCTTCTCCCGCATCCACTACGGCGGCGGGGCAGCCTGCGCGACCGTGCAGCAGGCAGCCCTCGCCGTGGCGAGCGGTGTCGCCGACGTGGTCGTCTGCTACCGGGCGTTCAACGAGCGCTCGGGCAGACGCTTCGGCTCGGGCGTCCAGCACCGGGAGCCGTCCGCCGAGGGTGCGGCGATGGGCTGGTCACTGCCTTTCGGACTGCTCACCCCCGCCTCCTGGGTAGCCATGGCCGCCCAGCGCTATCTGCACACGTACAACCTGGCGCCCGAGGTCTTCGGCCACGTCGCCGTCACCGACCGCCGCCATGCCGCGCGGAACCCGGCCGCGTACTTCTACGAGAAACCCATCACCCTCGCCGACCATGCCGCCTCACGCTGGACAGCGGAGCCGCTGCGGCTGCTCGACTGCTGTCAGGAGACGGACGGAGGCCAGGCGATAGTGGTCACCGGCGTGGGGCGGGCCAGGGATCTTCCGCATCCGCCCGCCGTGATCGTGGCCGCCGCGCAGGGCGCCGGCCGCGGCCAGGAGCAGATGACCAGCTTCTACCGGGACGACCTCACCGGGCTGCCCGAGATGAGCGTGGTCGCCCGCCAGCTCTGGCGTACGTCCGGGCTTACGCCTTCGGACATCGATGTGGGCATCCTGTACGACCACTTCACTCCGTTTGTGCTGATGCAGCTGGAGGAGTTCGGGTTCTGCGCGCCGGGGGAAGGCGCCGGGTTCGTCGCGGAGGACGCGCTGCCGCTCAACACGCATGGCGGGCAGCTCGGGGAGGCGTACCTGCACGGGATGAACGGCATCGCGGAAGCGGTCCGACAGCTGCGCGGCACCTCGGTCAACCAGATACCCGGCGCGGCCCGCACTCTGGTGACGGCGGGAACCGGCGTCCCCACCTCGGGGCTGATCCTGGGCACGGACGTGTAGCCGGGACGGCACCCGGAGGCCAGACGTGCGGCACGGAGGCCAGAAATACGGCACCGAGGCCGGCTGCGCGGCACGGACGCCGGGCACGGAAGCCGGCCGCGGACGCACCCCGCCGAGGCGGTCCTCAGGGCCCGACCCCTACGCCAAGGCCCCGCGTCCTCCACCTTCAGGAGGTGGGGCCCGCACCCCTCCTACAACCTGAGGCGGACACCGCTTCGGGACCTGGGGCCGATCCGCGACGGTAGTACCCGCTCCTAGCGTGGACCCATGACCACGCCAGTCTGCACCAGCGCATCCAAGGCAGCGACGCACGCATCCGCGTACCCGTCGTTCGCCACGTACGTACGGGCCCGGGGCCCCGTGCTTCTGCGCACCGCTCGCTCGCTCACGGCGAACCCGTGCGATGCCGAAGACCTGCTGCAGACCGCGCTCACCAAGACGTACATCGCGTGGGAGCGGATCGAGGACCACCGCGCGCTCGACGGCTATGTCCGCCGTGCCCTCCTGAACACCCGCACCTCTCAGTGGCGCAAGCGCAAGGTCGACGAGTTCGCCTGCGACGAGCTCCCGGAGCCGGAGGCCGTACCGGCGCCGGATCCCGCCGAGCAGCAGGTACTGCGCGACGCGATGTGGCGCGCGGTGATGAAGCTCCCCGACCGCCAGCGCGCCATGGTCGTCCTGCGCTACTACGAGGACCTGAGCGAGGCGCAGACCGCCGAGGTGCTCGAGGTCTCCGTCGGTACGGTCAAGAGCGCGGTCTCCCGCGCCCTCGGCAAGCTCCGCGAGGACCCGGAGCTGACGCCCGTCCGCTGACCCGGCGCCGCCCGCAGCCCGGCTTTCTACTCCTGGGTAGTGACATACCACGTGGTATGTGCGCAGAATCTGCACACCACTAGCCATGGGGATCCGGGGGGCACCCCCCGGCAAAATACCGCGCGCCCACCGGGAGGACGCCGTGCTGAGCACCATGCAGGACGTACCACTGACCGTCACCCGCATCCTCAACCACGGGAGGACGATCCACGGACGGTCCCAGGTCACCACCTGGACCGGCGAGGCCGAGCCGCAGCGCCGCAGCTTCGCCGAGATCGGCGACCGCGCCACCCAGCTCGCGAACGCCCTGCGCGATGAACTCGGCGTCGTCGGCGACGAACGCGTGGCGACCTTGATGTGGAACAACTCAGAACACATCGAGGCATACTTCGCGATTCCCTCCATGGGTGCGGTCCTGCACACCCTCAACCTCCGCCTGCCCCCGGAGCAGCTGGTCTGGATCGTCAACCACGCGGCCGACCGCGTCGTCCTCGCGAACGGCAGCCTGCTGCCGCTGCTCGCCCCGCTGCTGCCGCACCTCCCGACCATCGAGCACGTGGTCGTGTCGGGCCCCGGCGACCGCTCCCTCCTCGAGGGCGCCGCGCCGCAGGTGCACGAGTACGAGGAACTGATCGCCGGCCGCCCCACCACGTTCGACTGGCCCGACCTGGACGAACGCCAGGCCGCCGCCATGTGCTACACCTCCGGCACCACCGGCGACCCCAAGGGCGTCGTCTACTCCCACCGCTCCATCTACCTGCACTCCATGCAGGTCAACATGGCCGAGTCGATGGGGCTGACGGACAAGGACACCACCCTCGTCGTCGTGCCGCAGTTCCACGTCAACGCCTGGGGCCTCCCCCACGCCACCTTCATGACCGGCATCAACATGCTGATGCCCGACCGGTTCCTGCAGCCCGGACCGCTCGCCGAGATGATCGAGCGCGAGCAGCCCGGCCACGCCGCCGCCGTCCCCACCATCTGGCAGGGCCTGCTGGCCGAGCTGGCCGCCAACCCCCGCGACATCTCCTCCATGAAGCAGGTCACCATCGGCGGCGCGGCCTGCCCGCCCTCGCTGATGGAGGCGTACGACAAGCTGGGCGTACGGCTGTGCCACGCCTGGGGCATGACCGAGACCTCCCCGCTCGGCACCATGGCCCACCCGCCGGCCGGCCTGACCGCCGAGGAGGAGTGGCCGTACCGCATCACGCAGGGCCGCTTCCCGGCCGGTGTCGAGGCCCGGCTGGTCGGCCCCGGCGGCGAGATCCTGGCCTGGGACGGCGAGTCGGCGGGCGAGCTGGAGGTGCGCGGCGCGTGGATCGCGGGCGCGTACTACGGCGGCGCGGGCGGCGAGTCGTTCCGGCCGGAGGACAAGTTCAGCGCGGACGGCTGGCTGAAGACCGGCGACGTCGGCGTGATCAGCCACGACGGCTTCCTCACCCTCACCGACCGGGCGAAGGACGTCATCAAGTCCGGTGGCGAGTGGATCTCCAGCGTCGAGCTCGAGAACGCCCTGATGGCTCACCCGGAGGTGGCCGAGGCCGCGGTCGTCGCCGTACCCGACGAGAAGTGGGGCGAGCGCCCCCTCGCGACGGTGGTCCTGAAGGAGGGTTCGACCGCCGACTACGAGTCCCTGAAGGCGTTCCTCGGCGAGTCCGTCGCGAAGTGGCAGCTGCCGGAGCGCTGGGCGATCATCCCGGCCGTACCGAAGACGAGCGTGGGCAAGTTCGACAAGAAGAAGATTCGTGAACAACACAGGTTGGGTCTGCTCGACGTGACCAAGCTCGACTGACCTCGGCTGAGCCCCGTACAGAGCCCCTGGCCCCCGCCGGGGGCTCTTGTCGTACCTGCCCCTCCCTGACCCGCAGGACGTCCAGGGGCGCCCCCCCCGAGGCTGTGAACCAGCGTCGCGCGCCACCCGTCACCCTACGTGGTCCCGCGCGGCGGCCGGCTAATTCGTCCCGATCTTGGCGAGCAGATCGACGATCCGGCCCTGGACCTCGGCGCTCGTCGAGCGCTCGGCGAGGAAGAGCACCGTCTCCCCGGAGGTGAGCCGGGGCAGTTCGCTCCGGTCGATGTCCACCGAGGTGTAGACGACCAGCGGAGTGCGGTTCAACTGGCCGTTCGCGCGCAGCCAGTCGACGATTCCGGCCCGGCGGCGGCGTACCTGCATCAGGTCCATCACCACCAGGTTCGGCCGCATCTGGGTCGCGAGCGTGACCGCGTCCGTGTCGGCGCCCGCGCGCCCGACCTGCATACCGCGGCGCTCGAGCGTGGCCGTCAGCGCGAGCGCGATCTCCTCGTGCTCCTCGATCAACAGCACGCGAGGCGGGTGCTGTTCGCTGTCCCGCGGCGCGAGTGCCTTCAGGAGTACGGCCGGGTCGGCGCCGTACGCGGCCTCGCGGGTCGCCTGCCCGAGGCCGGCCGTCACGAGCACCGGCACCTCGGCCGCCACGGCGGCCTGGCGCAGGGACTGCAGCGCGGTACGGGTGATCGGACCGGTCAGCGGATCGACGAACAGCGCGGCCGGGAAGGCGGCGATCTGCGCGTCGACCTCCTCGCGGGAGTGCACGATCACCGGGCGGTAGCCGCGGTCGCTCAGCGCCTGCTGGGTGGACACGTCGGGCGTGGGCCAAACAAGCAGTCGGCGCGGGTTGTCGAGTGGCTCCGGGGGCAGTTCGTCGTCCACCGGCTGCGGGTGCGGCCGGTTGGCCACCTCCACCGCGCCGTTGGGGCCGTCCAGCGGTTCCGGTCCCTCGGCGGCGCCCTCGTCCGGTGCTCCTATCGCGTACGCACGGCCCTCGGCAGGGGCGGACAGCCGCTGCTGCGGGCTCTGCGCCGGAGGAGGCTCGGCCGCGGGCTGGGCCGGCTGCGGGGCGGGCGGCGTGGCCTGCTGCGTGGCCTGCTGGAGTTTCCTGCGCGCGGCGGCGGGCTCCAGTTCGGCCGGCCGGCGTCCCGCCTGCTCCTCCTGCGGCGGCGCGGCGAGTTTGCGTCGTCGGCCCGACCCTCCGGAGGTCTGGTTCTGCTGCTGCGCGATCTGCTGGGCGAACGGCATGCCCTGCCCCAGCGTGCGCACGCTGATCGCGCGCCCCTGCGACGCGTCGGCGCCGGGCCCGGGGTGCACGGGGTTCTCCTCGGGCAGCGGCTGCCCGCCCGTCCGCGGCTGGGGTACGGAACCGGCCTCGGGTCCGTTCTCCGGAGCGGTACGGGCGCCGGGCACCTGACCCTGCGCCGGGTTCTGGACCCGGTCCCGCGAGGCGGGCTCCTCGGCGGCGGGAGCGGGCCACGCCTGCACTCCGGGCACAGGCCAGTTCTGCCCGGACGCGTCATGATCGGCCGACAGGTCCACGCCTTCCGGCCCCGCCGGCGCGTACGGCCCTCCGGGCACGGCGGCGGTAGCCGGTGCGGGTGCCTGCGGGGTGCCTGATGTGCCCGGGCCCGTCGGTGCCGGTGCGGGGTGCCCCCCGGTCGTAGCCGACGCCGCCGGTCCTCCCGGTGCTTCCGCGTAACCCGGGGTTTGCGACGCGCCGGGGACTCCCCCCGATGCCTGCGGGATGCCAGATGCGCGGGGGGCAGCCATGGCCGCCGACGCGCGGTGCCCCCCGGGCGGCGTACCCGGTCCTCCCGGTACTTCCGCGTAGCCCGGTGCTTGCGGGAGGGCTTCCCCGGGTGCCTGCGGGATGCCGGATGTGCCGGGCGCTGCCATGGCCGCCGACGGTGCCGACGCGGGGTGGTTTCCGGGCGTACCCGGCGCTCCCGGTACTTCCGCGTAGCCCGGTGCTTGCGGTGCGCCCAGGGTTGCCGGTGCCTGCGGCACCCCAGGTCCTGCGGGTGCGCCCGAGGTCACGTGCGGATCCTGCGCTGCCCCCGCCGACGGGTCGGCCGCGAGCGCCGCCAGGCCCTGGCCGGAGGTTCCGTCCGCGCGCGCACGTCGGCGGCCCGTCGGCACCGGATGCGGCTGCGGCGGGGTGTGGTCATCCCCGGGTACGCCGTGGACGGCGTCGTGGCGGCCCGGCAGCGAGTCATCCGCCTCCCCCGTGGTCGGGGGTGTGCGGTCGGCGTCGGCCGGCGGTAGCGCGAACGGGCCGCGCTCCGGCGCGGTGCCCAGCGCCCGGCGGGCACGCCGACCGCTCGGCTGCGCCTCTGCCTGCGCCTGCATCTGCGGCCCCGCCTCGGCCGCCGGGGGCGCGGCGGGCAGCGCGAGGGCGTTCTCGGGCGCCCCCTCGAGGCCGCGCCGGGCGCGGCGACCGGTCGGTGCGGGCACTCCCTGGGGCGGTACGGTCGCGCCGAGCTGGGGCCGCCCGTGGTCGCGCGCCCCCTCCGCGGCGGTCACCACAGCGCCCTCGTGCGGCGACGTCTGCTGCTCCGTCTGCTGCTCCGACTGCTGTTCCACCGGGCTCGGCCGGCCGCGCCTGCGGCCGGTGCCGCGCCCGCCGCCGTTGCCGCCGTCGTTGCCGCCGTCGTCCTCGCCCGTGTTCGGCGCGGGCACCTTCTGCCCGCCGTCGCTCGCCTCCGGGTTGTCCAGGAACGCGTCCACGGAGGCCCGCCGCGCCCGGCGCCCCGTCGGCCCGGCGACAGGCCCGGCGACAGGCCCGGCGACGGGCTCTGCGACCGGCTCCGGCTCCGGCTCCGGGACGGTCACCGTCCCCGCACCCGCGCCGAGCGGCACATCCAGTACGTATGCGCTGCCGGTCATGCCCGGCACCTCGTGCGTCTGCAGCACTCCACCATGGGCGCGCACGATTCCGCGCACGACCGGCTCGTGCACCGGGTCCCCCCCGGCGTACGGCCCGCGCACCTCGATCCGTACGACCTCACCTCGCTGCGCCGCCGCGACGACGATCGTCGAGTCCATGTACCCGCCGCCGTCCGCGGCCACCGGCGCCTTGCCGGTCGAGTCGACCCCGGCCACGTCCGCGATCAGATGCGCCAGCGCCGTGGCGATCCGGTCCGCGTCGACCTCGGCCTCGATCGTCGGGGCATGTACGGCGAACTGCGCGCGGCCCGGGCCGATCAGCTCGACCGCGCCCTCGACACCGGCCGCCACGACCCCGTCGAGCAGCACCTTCTTCTTGTTCAGCTTCTCCGCGCCCGAGTCGAGCCGTTGGAAACCGAGGACGTTGTCGACGAGCGTGGTCATCCGGGCGTAGCCGGCGGCCAGATGGTGCAGCAGCTGGTTCGCCTCGGGCCACAGCTGCCCGGCGTCGTCCGCCGCCAGGGTGGACAGCTCGCCCCGCAGCTCCTCCAGCGGGCCGCGCAGCGCGTCGCCGAGTACTGCCAGCAGCTGCGCGTGCCGCGCCGCCAGGGCGTCGTACGGACGCCGGTCGGTGAAGGTCAGCACGGCGCCGACCAGCTGGTCGCCGTCCCGTACCGGTGAGGTCGTCAGGTCGACGGACACCGGCTGTCCGTTCTTCGCCCACAGCACCTGCCCGCGGACCCGGTGCTTGCGCCCGGAGCGGAGCGTGTCGGCGAGCGGAGACTCCTCGAACGGGAACGGCGTGCCGTCCGGCCGGGAGTGGACCGCCAGCGGATGCAGCTCCTGGTTGCCCAGGTCGCTCGCCCGGTAGCCGAGGATCTGCGCGGCGGCCGGATTGACCAGGACGACCCGTCCCTCGGTGTCCGTACCGATGACGCCCTCGGCGGCGGCGCGCAGGATCATCTCGGTCTGGCGCTGCGAACGGGCCAGTTCGGCCTCGGTGTCCACGGTTCCCGACAGGTCGCGTACGACGAGCATCAGCAGCTCGTCGCCCGTGTAGCTGTGGGTGTCGGAGTACGCGTCCCGGCCGTCCTCCAGATTCGCACTGGTGACCTCGACCGGGAACTCGGTCCCGTCGGTGCGCCGGGCGATCATCCGGGTCGGCTTGGTGCGTCCCTGATCATCCGTATTGTCCGGGCGTCGCATCGACCCCGGAATCAGCTTCGAGTCAAAGCTGGGCAGCAGGTCGAGCAGCCCGCGCCCGACCAGGCCCGTGCCCGGCGACTCGAACGTCTCGAGGGCGATGGTGTTGGCGTTGACGACCGTGCCGTTGCAGTTGACGAGCAGCAAGGCATCGGGAAGGGCGTCAAGTATGGCTGCGAGGCGAGCAGCGCCTCGGGATGGCCTGCTGCTCACAACAACGCTTCCTCCCTGACAACTGCATCTTCCGGACAGCGGGCCCCATCTTGCTCCTCGGGCCCCGGCATGTCACTGGAGGGAGTCTAAGGGCAGCGATTGCGCACGCGACGGCGGATGAGGGGCAGCTCTCACCGAATCCGCCCGCTGGGCCCACACCGTGCCTGGTCAGGACCTCGCGCTCGGAAGCACCGGCTCCATGTCATTCCAGCGGGAGACCCCGCAGCCGTTCCTCCGGTCGAACGTGACATCGACCTGCCGGCCCCGCCAGGTGCCGGAGACGCGCGCGGTGGCGGGCCCTCCGTACATCTGGGTGCACATCTGGTCCGCCGACGCCGGGGCGAACGGGTCCTTGCCCTCCGCCGCCAGCTCCTCGAGCCGGTCGCAGGCCCGCTGCGCCTCGGGGTGCGTACCGCCCGCCGGTCCGCAGCGCAGCTCGTACGACCCGTCCGCCCGCGGGTTCCCGGTCTCGGCGACGGCCACGGTCAGCCGGTCCGGCGACTGCAGAAGCCCCAACGGCAGGGGCAGGGGCCCGGTCGCCGAGGCGGCGGACGGCACTGCGGACAGCGCGGCGAAGGAGGCGACGGCGGTGAAGGCGAGGCGGCGCAGCATTGCGGCTCCAGGTCAGCGGACGAGGGGACGCGGCGCGCCCGTACGTTTAACGCTCCACTCGCGGCGACGTTGCGCAAACGGAAGAGGCTTTGCTCTGCCGGGCGCGGGCCTAGTACCGTGGGGGTGCGATTGGTGACCGGCCGCCGGGCTGTGTCATCATCTGCACGCACCACTCGCGCTCGCGCGGGTGGGGCTGGAGGCGTCGCCTAGTCCGGTCTATGGCGCCGCACTGCTAATGCGGTTTGGGACTTCAATCCCATCGAGGGTTCAAATCCCTCCGCCTCCGCGTGTTGATCACTGAAGCCCCGGTCCTCGGACCGGGGCTTCAGTCGTCTGCGGATCAAGCCCTCCGCCCCAAGCGCCGTCCACAGGACTGCCGCAGGGTCGTTTTCGGGGTGTTTTCGCAGGTCAGCATGGGTGCGGTTAATGGATTTCGCCTCACGCCGCAGGTCATGTAATGTTGTTCCCGCAACGCCGACCAGGCAGAAAAGCCCGGGAAGCCAAGCACTCGTAGCTTAACGGATAGAGCATCTGACTACGGATCAGAAGGTTGCAGGTTCGAATCCTGCCGAGTGCACAGCCGAGAAGCCCTCCGGACATCGTCCGGGGGGCTTCTTTCGTGCTGCGCTAGGTTGCCCCGCATGATGCTGCGGAGAGTCGTGCTCGGGCTGGTGATCGCGCTGGCAAGCTTCGGGGCGGTCGGGGCGGCTGGAGTGTGGGCGTTGTCCGGTGGGCTGTACGGGTGTACGAGCGAGGACGAGGAGCTCGGGCGGACGCTGATGGGGCTGTCCGTTCTCCGGGAACATCCCGAAGGAGCGCTGCCGCAGGGCGAGCCGTCCAAGGGGTGCGATGAGGACGACCGGTTTGTGACCGCCTGGCAGACGTACCGGGCGGCGGGCTCGCGGGAGGCCGTCGAGGCCCTCTACCGGACTGCGGCGGCGGCCGACGGGTGGCGGCCGACTGCCTCGGGGCAGTGTTACGAGAAGCAGGTCGCGGGCGTCACGGCGTACTTGTCCGTCGGCTACACGGCCGACTGGGACGAGGCGGCGGCCCCTGACGAGTACGGCGTGGAAGTGATCGCCGGCTTGGGCGGGACCGACTGGTGTGAGTGAGGGATGGCAGTGCCTCGGCATGCGGTGGTCCGCCGGCGGGCCCGGGCTGGTGTGGCACCGCGCCGAACGGGGCGAGCGGGTGAGCCCGTTCGCGTACGGGACGGGGCTCGGCATCCGGGCCGAGGGGGAGCGGTCCTGCGTCGGGGTGCGGCGCGGGGGGCGGCGGACCGGGTGTCCGGTGGGCGCCGTGATCGGGGGGCGCAGCGGGAGCGCTCAGTGCGGGGAGTGTGCCCGGCTCGACCGGTCGTTCTCGGTGGCCGCCGACACGAACGCGGCTGATCCGCGCCCGTACTCCGTGTACCTGGCCTGGTTCGGGCCCGGGATGGTCAAGGTCGGGATCACCGCGGTGGAGCGGGGCCCGGTGCGGCTGCTGGAGCAGGGCGCCGTGGCGTTCAGCCGGCTGGGGCGGGGGCCGCTGATGGCGGCCCGGCGGACGGAGGAGCTGCTGCGGACGGCGCTGGGGGTGCCGGACCGGATTCCGTACGCGCAGAAGCGGTCGGTACGGGCGACCCTGCCGCCGGTGGAGGCGCGGGCGGCGGAGGTGGCGGCGCTGCATGCACGGGCGGTGGCGCTGGCGGGGTGGCCGGAGTCGCTGGAGCGCGCGGAGTGCGAAGTGGTGGACCACTCCGGGGTGTTCGGGCTGCGCGACCTGGAGCCCGTGACCGGTGTGGTCTCGGAACTGGTCGCCGGCGGGGTGGTCGCGGGCCGGCTGGTGGCGGCCGCCGGTCCCGATCTGCATCTGGCCGGCGGGCTTGTGGTGGACACCCGGCTGATGAGCGGGTGGCGGCTGGCCGGGGTGGACCCCGGGGCGCCGGTGACGGTGCCGGTGCGGCCGGTGGCCGCGGCGGGTGGTGAGACGCAGGAAGGGCTCTTCTGACCTGCCGCCCCCGGTCCCCGGCCCGGTCGCCGCGCGCGAAGGTCAAATGTTGGATCCCCTTTGGATCCCGTACGGCAATGAGGCTGGACAGGGCGGCGGCGCGGGACGGAAGGTGAGTGCCTGTTGCACTGGTTTCCGTGTTGTGGGGAGAGCCATGAGTAAGCGTCCTGTGCCGCCGTTCGAACCGCCGTACTACGCGGTGGTCTTCACCTCGCTCCGCAAGGAGGAGGACGGCGGCTACGCCGAGACCGCCGCGCGGATGGCGGAGCTGGTCAAGGAACAGCCCGGCTACCTCGGTTACGAGTCGGCCAGGAACCCGGGCGGGCTGAGCATCACCGTCGGGTACTTCAGGGACGAGCAGTCGATCCAGGGCTGGCAGCGGAACCTGGAGCACCAGGCGGCGCAGAAGCGCGGCCGCGCGGAGTGGTACGAGACCTACTCCGTCCATGTCGCCAAGGTCGAACGGAGCTATTGCTTTGACGCAGACGGAAACTGACGCGGTCGTCCGGTTCTGGCAGCGGCTCGGGCTGCCGGGACTGGTCGACGTACACACGCACTTCATGCCGGAGCGGGTGCTGGCGAAGGTGTGGGACTACTTCGACGCGGTCGGACCGCTGACCGGGATGGAGTGGCCCATCACCTACCGCCACGAGGAGGACGAACGCGTCGCGCTGCTGCGGGGGTTCGGGGTGCGGGCGTTCACGTCGATGCTCTATCCGCACAAGGCGGGCATGGCGACGTGGCTGAATGGGTGGGCAGCGGAGTTCGGCGCGCGTACACCGGACTGTCTGCACACGGCGACGCTCTTCCCGGAGGACGGCGTGGAGGGCTATGTGCGCCAGGCCGTCGAGGCCGGGGCGCGGGTCTTCAAGTCGCACCTCCAGGTCGGGGCGTACGACGCGAACGACGCGCTGCTCGACCCGGTGTGGGGGCTGCTCGCCGACGCCGGTGTACCGGTGGTGATGCACTGCGGTTCGGGGCCGGTGCCCGGCAAGCACACCGGGCCCGAGCCGGTGGGCAGGCTGCTGGCCCGGCATCCGCGGCTGCGGCTGGTGGTGGCGCACATGGGGATGCCGGAGTACACCGACTTCCTGGTGCTGGCCGAGCGGTACCGGGAGGTCAGGCTGGACACGACGATGGCCTTCACCGACTTCTCGGAGCGGTTCAGCCCCTTCCCGGTGACGGACCGGACGCGGCTGGCGGATCTCGGGGACCGGATCCTGCTGGGGACGGACTTCCCGAACATTCCCTATCCGTACGTCCATCAACTGGCGGCGCTGGAGCGGCTCGAGCTTGGCGACGACTGGCTGCGGGCGGTCTGCTACGAGAACGGGGCGCGGCTGTTCGAGCTGTAGCGGCCCCGGCTGCGCTCCGCTTTCTCAGGGAATTCACAGGCTGGGGAAAGCGGCGTCTCAGGGCCCGTGCGCAGGGTGGGGAGCATGACCACGATCTCGCCCCATGCGCGTACCGAATTGCTTCGGCCCGGCGGGAGTCCCGTCCGGGTGCTCGTCGTGGACGACGAGCCCTCGCTCACCGAGCTGCTGTCCATGACCCTGCGCTACGAGGGCTGGGAGGTGCGCAGCGCAGGCGACGGCGCCGCCGCGGTACGCACGGCGCGGGACTTCCGTCCCGACGCGGTCGTCCTCGACCTGATGCTGCCGGACATGGACGGGCTCGCGGCCCTCGGCCGGCTGCGCCGGGAGCTGCCCGAGGTGCCCGTGCTGTTCCTTACCGCGAGGGACTCGGCCGAGGACCGGATCGCGGGGCTCACGGCGGGCGGTGACGACTGCGTGAGCAAGCCGTTCAGCATGGAGGAGGTGGTGGCGCGGCTGCGCGGCCTGATCCGCCGGTCCGGCGCGGTCGGCGCCGCCGCCGTACGCAGCGAGTCGCTGCTCGCGGTCGGAGACCTGACCCTCGACGAGGACAGTCACGAAGTGACGAGGGGCGGTGTCGGCATCCACCTCACCGCGACCGAGTTCGAGCTGCTGCGCTACCTGATGCGCAACCCGCGGCGGGTGCTGAGCAAGGCGCAGATCCTGGACCGGGTGTGGTCGTACGACTTCGGGGGCCAGGCCAATGTCGTCGAGCTCTACATCTCCTACCTGCGCAGGAAGATCGACGCCGGACGGCCGCCGCTGATCCACACGCGGCGCGGGGCGGGCTATCTGATCAAGCCGGGCGAGTAGCGGCGCGTCCTTCCTGTACGGCGTACACGCGATCGACCGCCGAGACGACGACCGTGACCGTCCCGCGAGGGCACCCGCGGCGCTGGCTGATCCTCTGCGTCATCTGCCTCGCCCAGCTCACCGTGCTGCTCGACAATGATCAACGCCTATTCGCTGCGGTCCGGCCTGCTGCTCACCGCCGGCAGCGCCGCCGACCCCTACGGCCGTATCCCGTACCCCATGCTCGACCTGCACTTCTTCCGCGACAGCCGGTTCACGGGCGCGGTGCTCATCACCTTCGGCATGGACGGGGCGCTGTTCCTGCTCACCCAGCACCTTCGGTTCGTCTTCGGGTACGGGCCGTTGGAGGTGGGACTGTGCACCGCGCCGTTCGCCCTCACCGTCGTCGCCCTCAACTTCACCGGGCTCGCCGCCCGCTGGGCCAAGCGGCTCGGCATGCCGGTGTCCATCGCCCTGGGCATGGGGCTGGTTGGTGCTAATGGGCGCGGGCTGCGCCATCGCCAACCCGGCCATGGCGTACGCGATCACGAGCGGGATCCCGCCGGCGAAGGCGGGCGGCGGCGAGTCACGGATGCCTTCGCCGCAAGGGCGGAGGCCGGCCGGTGGGTCGGCGCGGCCGCCGTCCTGGCGGGCGGCCTGCTCGCCGCGGTGCTGCTGCACCGTGCTGCGGGCAGACTCACGGTAGAGGCGGCATAGCATCGGGGCAGGGCAGGGCGGACTGTGACATTCCGGTCCAGTCGGCCCGCCCGGCCCGCCCGGGCGACGACCGGACAGTGACTGGACAGTGACCGGACAAGGAGGGTGCGCCATGGCGACCGCGGCGGATCGCGCGAAGAGTCTCGCGCGGACCAGCGTGTGGCTGGAGGGCAAGGCGGCCCCCAAACGCAGAGCCGAACAGCCCGCCGGGCTCGACCGCGACAAGATCACCGCGGCTACCGTCCGGCTGCTCGACGCGGAGGGGCTGGCCAAGTTCTCCATGCGCCGGCTCGCGGCGGAACTCGGAGTCACGGCGATGTCCGTCTACTGGTACGTCGACACCAAGGACGACCTCCTGGAGCTGGCCCTCGACGCGGTCACGGGCGAGGTGACGCTGCCGGCGGAGGGCGAGGACGCGGACTGGCGCGACCAGCTGCGCGCCCTCGCCACCGAGTACCGGCAGCTGCTGGTACGGCATCCGTGGGTGTCCCCGCTCATCGGCGAGTACCTCAACGTCGGGCCCCACTCGATGGCCTTCGCGACCACGGTCCAGCGCATCATGCGCAGGACGGGCCTGCCCCCGCACGGCCAGACCGGCGCGCTCGCGGCGGTCTTCCGGTTCGTGTACGGATTCGGCGCGGTGGAGGGCCGCTTCGCGCAGCGCTGCGCGGAGGCGGGGATCAGCCAGGACGACTTCTTCCGCCAGGTGATGGGCGCGATCGGCGAACAGCCGGGTCTGCGCGAGACGTTCCAGGAGTCGGTGGACCTGTTGGAGGCGCGCGGCGGTGACACGGTGCAGGAGATGCGGGAGCGCGACTTCCGGTTCGCCCTGGACCTGCTGATCGCGGGCATCGAGGCGAAGCGGAACGGATAGCCCGCGGGGACCGGTGCCCGAGAGCGAGCGTGGGCCCTGGCGGCGGCCGGCCGCCTCCTGCGGTCGCCGGGTCCACGAGGCCGCCGCCCCCGGGGCCGGGAAGCGTCCCGTCGGCGCCGGCCTGGTGGATCACGCCGGCAGCCTGGGCCGCCTTCCGCGGCCGCCCGGCCGCCCGGCCTACGGGGCGACCCGGGCTGGGAAGCTCCGTCGGCGCGCGGCGTCAGCGGGACCGCGCGGTGTCTCGGGCGTACGAACTCCAGCACCCCTGGGGGCGTGGGGCCCTACGCCGTCGACCCGCCCGGCTTCCTGCTCAGCGCGACCTCCCTGATGAAGAGGGTCAGCAGCAACGCGAGCAGCGCGGCCGGCGCCGCGTACAGGAACACGTCGCCGACGCCGTGCCCGTACGCGCTCTCGATCACCGTACGGATCGGCGCGGGCAGCCGGTCCAGGTCCGGGATCGCCCCGCCCGCGGTGCCGCCGGGGCCCATCGCCGCGCCCTGCGGGCCGAGTTCGGCCAGCCCGTCCTTGACGTAGTGGGTGACGCGGCCCGCGAGCACCGCGCCCAGCGCCGAGACGCCGATCGCACCGCCCAGCGAGCGGAAGAAGGTGACGACGGAGCTGGCCGCGCCGAGATCCTCGGGGGCCACCTGGTTCTGGGTGGCCAGCACCAGGTTCTGCATCATCATGCCGATACCGAGGCCCATGACCGCCATGTAGACCGCGATGTGCCAGTACGCGGTGTCGTACCGCATCGTGCCCAGCAGCCCGAGCCCCGCCGTGACCAGCGCGCCGCCCGCCACCAGCCACGCCTTCCACCGGCCGGTCCGGGTGATGACCAGGCCGGAGACCGCGGAGGAGACGAAGAGCCCGCCGATCATCGGGATGGTCATGACGCCGGACATGGTCGGCGACAGGCCGCGGGCCAGTTGGAAGTACTGGCTGAAGAACACCGTGCCCGCGAACATCGCGACACCGACGGAGAGCGAGGCCAGCGAGGCCAGGGTGATCGTCTTGTTGCGGAAGAGCCGCAGCGGGATGATCGGCTCGGCCGCGCGCGACTCGACGTACACGAAGATCAGGCCGAGCAGTACCGAGCCGCCGACCATGGCGTACGTCTGCCAGGAGATCCAGTCGTACGAGTCCCCGGCCAGCGTCACCCAGATAAGCAGCAGCGAGACGGCCGCGCTGATGAAGAACGCGCCCGCCCAGTCGACCTTGACGTCCCGCTTCACGACCGGCAGCTTCAGCGTCTTCTGCAGCACGATCAGCGCGAGGACGGCGAAGGGCACGCCGACGTAGAAGCACCAGCGCCAGCCGAGCCGGTCGGTGTCGGTGATGACCCCGCCGAGCAGCGGGCCGCCGACGGTGGCGACGGCGAACACCGCGCCGAGGTAGCCGCTGTACCGGCCGCGCTCCCGTGGGGAGATCATCGCGGCCATCACGATCTGGGCGAGGGCGGAGAGTCCGCCGACGCCGATGCCCTGGATCACGCGGCAGGCGATCAGCATGCCGGTGTTCTGTGCGAGGCCGGCGACGACCGATCCCAGGACATAGATCACCAGGGATATCTGGACCAGCAGCTTCTTGCTGAAGAGGTCGGCGAGCTTGCCCCAGAGCGGAGTCGTGGCGGTCATCGACAGCAGGGCCGCGGTGACGACCCAGGTGTACGCGGACTGGCCGCCGCCGAGGTCGGAGATGATCTCCGGCAGGGCGTTGGAGACGATGGTCGACGACAGGATCGCGACGAACATGCCGAGCATCAGCCCGGACAGCGCCTCCATGATCTGCCGGTGAGTCATCGGCGTGCCGTCGGGGGCCGAGGGGCCACCGAGCTCGGCGTGGCCGCCCCGCACACCGGATGGTGTGGTCGAAGCCATGAAGTTCCTTGTCTGTGTTTACGCGGGTGTGCGGGTGTGGTGGGTCCCGGTCCGGCAGTCTCCGAAGCTGCTGCGCAGGCGGGCGAGCATCGCGTTCAGCCGGCCGACCTCGTCGTCGGACCAGTCGCCGAGCATTTTGTTGCCTTAGGCGACCATAGGCGAAGCCAGTTGCCTAAGGCGAGCGAAATAGGGCGAGGCCGACTAAAGGCATGGCAAAGGTCCCGAGCGCTGCTCGGGACCTGCCGGCCCCTGAGGGCATCGTGTGCGGTTGGACCTGACTTCGTGGCTCTGACCCATGGCACACAACCGTTCCTGGGCGCCTGGCCGGAGCCCGGCGGGTCATCCCGAACGGTCTTGGATGACCTGGTTCCCCGCTTTCGCGCCACGGTGGCGGCACACGTCCCGCGCGTGATCCAGTCCGAGGCGGGCAGAGTCCCTGGTGCGCGAGAGGCCCTGGCCGGGTCTGAGCGCCCCGAAGCCCTGCAGCATCGCTCTGGTGGTGCAGGGGCGGTAACGTTCGACGCCCGTTCCGGGGCCGCCTCTCACGCCCAGGACGCTACAGTCGGACAATCGTCATCTCGCCGCACCGGCGGAACCATTGACCCGATCGAGTGGGAACGTAACCATGCGAAACCAGCCGCCAGCAGGTGGGCACTCCCAAGGCCCCGAGGGCACCCACGACCCCGCGGGCAGCACCCAGATGTTCCGCGCCTTCGTCGACGAGGGCGAGCCGCAGCGCCCGCAGGCGGCTGCGCAGGCAGGCCCGCGCGTCGGCCTGATCCTCGGCGCCGTCGCCGTACTGGCGCTACTCGCCGCGGTGGCCTGGCTCGCGCTCGGCTAGGTCCTGTCCGGAGCCCCGACTCACCTCCAGTCGGCGGAGACGTCCTGCGTCTCGATGTGCATGCCCAGCGGCACCCGCCAGGCGTCCACGCAGACGGTGTACGTCTTCGTCGTCCTCGCCCCCGCAGCGATCGGCGCGGGCAGCGGCTGAGCCGACTCGACGGTCGCCCAGTCCACACCCAGCGCCCCGATGATGTGCGTTCCGAAGGTGACCGTGCCCGAACGCACCGGTGAGCCACCGGTGTTGCGGAACTCCACGGTCACCTGCTCGCACCACCGCTTGTCAGCCGCCGCGCGCACCGGCGCCCCGAGCGTGAGTACGGCAGGTCCGGCCGGTTCGGCGGGCTTGGCCGGCGGGGTGGCCCCGGGGGCCGTCGGAGCGGTGCCACCGCCGGACGAGCCGCCGCTCCCCGTACCGCCGGACGCGCTGCCGCCTCCCGTACCGCCGGACGATCCGCCCGTGCCGGCACCCGTACCACCGGCCGATGGGGCGCCGGACGGGTCCGCGGCGCTTCCGGCGGCCGAACCGGGTGGCGTCGCGCCACTGACGGACCCCGACGCCGCGGCCGAACCAGGCGCGGGCATCGCGGACGAGGTGGAGGACGTGCGGTCGCCGTCCAGCGGCACCAGCTCGACCTTGCCCTCGGGCGGTACGGCCTTCGTGGGCGCGCGCTCGGCCTCCGGCGTCCACGGCCACGAAACCGCCCCGCCCCTCACCGCCGCAGCCGGCCGCCAGCCCGCCCAGGCCCAGCACGGCGACCGCCGAGGCGCCGAGCAGAACCCCCCGGCGGCCGTTCACCGATAGACGTCGACG
The DNA here is from genome assembly GCF_024213665.1 of Streptomyces sp. A3M-1-3. Taxonomy (GTDB): domain Bacteria; phylum Actinomycetota; class Actinomycetes; order Streptomycetales; family Streptomycetaceae; genus Streptomyces. The sequence goes on along the minus strand of NZ_JANAVP010000005.1, from coordinate 153,115 downwards.
TCGCATCGCGCCAGTCTGGCTGACGACCCGTCAATTCGGAACCCCGGCGAACCAGTCCGCGGTCAGTCCGCGATCAGCCCCTCCCTGAGCTGCGCGAGCGTGCGGGTCAGCAGCCGGGAGACGTGCATCTGCGAGATGCCGACCTCCTCGCCGATCTGCGACTGCGTCATGTTCGCGAAGAAGCGGAGCATGATGATCTGGCGCTCGCGCGGCGGGAGTTTGGCCAGCAGCGGCTTGAGGGACTCGCGGTACTCGACGCCCTCCAGCGCAGTGTCCTCGTATCCCAGCCGGTCCGCCAGCGACCCCTCGCCGCCGTCATCCTCGGGTGAGGGCGAGTCGAGCGACGACGCCGTGTACGCGTTGCCCACCGCCAGGCCGTCGACGACGTCCTCCTCCGACACGCCCAGTACGGCGGCGAGTTCGGGGACGGTCGGCGAACGGTCCAGCTTCTGCGCGAGCTCGTCGCTCGCCTTGGTCAGCGCGAGCCGCAGCTCCTGCAGCCGGCGCGGCACCCGCACCGACCACGAGGTGTCGCGGAAGAAGCGCTTGATCTCACCCACGACGGTCGGCATGGCGAACGTCGGGAATTCCACGCCGCGTTCGCAGTCGAAGCGGTCGATCGCCTTGATCAGGCCGATGGTGCCGACCTGGACGATGTCCTCCATCGGCTCGTTCCTGCTGCGGAAGCGGGCGGCGGCGTACCGCACCAGCGGCAGGTTGAGCTCGATGAGCGTGTCTCGTACGTAGGCCCGCTCCGGGCTGTCCGTCGCTTCCGCGTCCAGTACGCGTAGCCGCAGGAACAGGGAGCGGGACAGGGTGCGGGTGTCGATGGCTTCCGAGCTGGTGCGGAGCACGTCGGGTGCGCTCAACGCGCGCGTGAGCACCTTCGAGCTGCCCTGTTCTACGGACATGCCACCCCCTTGAGGTCGCGGACGGTCGCGGCGGACGCTCCCGTCGGAGGAACGCAGCCTCCACCTGAATACCGGAGGCGGAGCTGCGGCAAACGCGGTTCCAGCAGAATGTCACATGTCGGCAACACGCTGTAGCGCCAAGTCGACATATCTGCGCAGGAACGAGGGGGTCTGGGGGATTTCTGTCGGGAACAGCGGGAAACGCGCTCCACTCGTTCCGGTTACGCCTCGATCCGATTTGCGGATCTGAGCCGCGCGAAGCTTCTGGCGAGCAACCTCGATACATGCATCTGGGAGACGCCGAGTTCGGCGCTGATCTGCGATTGCGTCAGATTGCTGTAGTAGCGCAGCAGCAGGATCCGCTGCTCCCGCTCGGGCAGTTGTACGAGCAGATGCCGTACGAGGTCCCGGTGCTCCACCCCGGCCAGCGCCGGATCCTCGTACCCCAGCCGGTCCAGCAGCCCCGGCAGCCCGTCCCCCTCCTGCGCCGCCTCCAGGGAGGTCGCGTGGTACGAGCGGCCGGCCTCGATGCAGGCGAGGACCTCGTCCTCGGTGATCCGCAGCCGCTCGGCGATCTCGGCGGTGGTGGGCGTGCGGCCGTGAGCGGTCGTCAGGTCCTCGGTGGCGCCGTTCACCTGGACCCACAGCTCGTGCAGCCGCCGGGGTACGTGCACGGTCCGGACGTTGTCCCGGAAGTACCGCTTGATCTCGCCGACGACGGTGGGCATCGCGAACGTCGGGAACTGCACCCCGCGGTCCGGGTCGAACCGGTCGATCGCGTTGATCAGGCCGATGGTGCCCACCTGGACGACGTCCTCCATGGGCTCGTTGCGGCTGCGGAAGCGGGCGGCGGCGTACCGTACCAGCGGCAGATTGGCCTCGATCAGCGCTCCCCGCACCCGGGCGTGCTCCTGGGTGCCCGGCTCCAGGCCCTTCAGCTCCCCGAAGAGGACCTGCGTCAGTGCCCGGGTGTCAGCGCCCCTGCTCCGGACCGGAGCCTCTTCCTGGGGCGGCGCTTGAGGCGCAGTACTGGCCGGCACAGTCACGCCACCCCTTCACGGTTAAACCCAGTCGGTCAAACTCGGTCAACTCATCCGTCAAAAGCGGTCATAGCATCACAAGACATGTGCACTGTGTGCAAGCACCGCCTAACGCCGTGTTGTGCGGATGAGCAGCGAAAAGCCCCCGACCCGGCGGGTGGGGGGCAGGCGGTGACGGCGGCTCAGAACTCGTAGTCGGCGATCACCCACGTGGCGAACTCGCGCCACTGTCCGGCGGCCGCCTGATGGGCCGGGTGTTCGATGTAACGCTTCAGCGCCTCCGCGTCCCGCACGGCGGAGTTGATCGCGAAGTCGTACGCGATCGGCCGGTCGGTGATGTTCCAGGCGCACTCCCAGAACTCCAGCTCCGGGACGAGGCCACCGAGCTCCTCGAAGGCATGGGCGGCGGCGACGACGCGGGGCTCGTCGCGCCCGACGCCCTCGTTGAGCTTGAAGAGGACCAGATGGCGGATCAAGGGGGGACTCCTTATGACCGTACGGACTCAGCGCGCCAGCGCCGCACTCCAGCTCAGCGCACCAGCTCGGTCATGAACTCCCCGACACCCTGCGCGGCACTCGATATGCCCTCGAACCCTATCTGGACGAAGTCGGCGGCCTGGGCGGGAGAGGTGATGATCGTGTACAGCACGAAGACCACGACGGCGTACAACGCGAGCTTCTTCGTCTGCACCATCCGTACGGCCTCTCCTGGTCGCCCCGTGCGAAGTCGCGTGAGTCTATCCGGTCCTGTTCGAAACGACAGAGGCCCCGATCCGCGTGGATCGGGGCCTCTGTTCGTCCTGCTCAGAGCGGTAGCGGTGGGATTTGAACCCACGGTGGAGTTGCCCCCACACACGCTTTCGAGGCGTGCTCCTTAGGCCGCTCGGACACGCTACCGAGAGAGAGCTTAGCCCACGCGGGGCCGTGCTCCGAAATCCGTATCCGCGCAGTGTCCCCGGCGCTGTCGGCGCGGCCTCAGCGGTCCCGGAAGAACGCGGTGAGCTGCGCCGAGCACTCCTCCTCCAGCACCCCGCGGACGACCTCGGGGCGGTGGTTGAGCCGGCGGTCGCGCACCACGTCCCAGAGGGAGCCGGCCGCGCCCGCCTTCTCGTCCGGCGCGCCGTAGACCACCCGCTCCACCCGCGACTGTACGAGCGCGCCCGCGCACATCGTGCACGGCTCCAGGGTAACCACCAGCGTGCACCCGGTCAGCCGCCACTCGCCGACGACCGCGGCGGCCCGGCGGATCGCCAGTACCTCCGCGTGCGCCGTCGGATCGCCCGTCACCTCGCGTTCGTTGTGGCCCGCCGCGAGCGGCGAGCCGTCCGGGGCCAGCACGACGGCGCCGACCGGCACATCGCCGGCCTCCGCCGCGCGCGCCGCCTCCTCCAGGGCCAGGCGCATGGGCGCCTGCCACGGATCACGTACAGGGTCGGGCCAGGTCACTAGCGGACGGTCTCCAGGACCTCGGCGGCGCCCAGCGCTTCGGCGATGTCGCTGAGCGCCTCGGTACCGAGGGACAGCAGCTCCTTCTCGGACATTCCGAGGTCGGTGAGGATCTGGCGGTCGCCGATGGGGCCGGACGGAACGGCCTCGCCGGACAGGACGGACTCATCGTCCGACTCGTCGGCCTCGTCGTCCGGTTCACCGTCCTCCGTGCCGTCGAGGTCGACGAGCTCTTCGAGGGCGTCCAGCTCCTCGGCGGCCCCGGGCTCCCGCCCGAGCAGTTCGTCCGTGAGCAGGATCTCTCCGTACGAGCTGCGGGCAGCGGCGGCAGCGTCCGAGAGGTAGATACGAGGGTCCTCCTCGCCGTCCACCCGGACGATGCCGAACCATGCGTCTTCCTGCTCGATGAAGACGAGCACCGTTTCGTCGTCGGACCCGCCGGCCGTGGCCTCACGGGCCAGGTCGGTCAGATCGGACAGCGTCTCGACGTCGTCGAGCTCTGTGTCGCTCGCTTCCCACCCGTCTTCGGTGCGCGCGAGCAGTGCGGCGAAGTACACCGTGACTCTCCCACTGGTCATAGGCGTGCCGGTTGGGGGTCCCCCCGGCCGGAGGTGGGAGAGGTAGAAGCAGCCGTTGGCTGTTCTGCGCCCCGCCCACTCGGAATCGTGGCAGAAACGACGGCTTCGCGAGAGGTCTTCGCCCGTGCGTCGTGCACAGTCCTGCGAGATTCACCGGGGACCGGCTCACCACCGGAAGGTGCGCATCCGCATCTGCTGGCGCATCCGGGCCGCCCTCGCCCGCCTCGGCTGCACACGGTCGCGCAGTTCCTTGGCCTCGTTCAGCTCCCGCAGGAACCGGGCCCGGCGCGCTCTGCGCTCCGCGTCCGTCTCCTGCAGTTCCTCCTGCTCCTGCTCCCGGTCCGGCATCGGTCACACCACCCCAAGGCATGGGTCCGTACGACCCCAGCTTCCCCCGAACAGCGGGTTTGATGCCAGAGCGGGGCGGCCTGGAGCCCGGTTACTGTGGTGTCCATGCGGATCCATGTCGTCGACCACCCGCTGGTGGCGCACAAACTCACCACGCTGCGCGACAAGCGCACTGACTCCCCGACCTTCCGGCGCCTCGCCGACGAGCTGGTCACCCTGCTCGCGTACGAGGCCACCAGGGATGTGCGCACCGAGCAGGTCGACATCGAGACCCCGGTCACGCCGACGACGGGCGTGAAGCTCTCGCACCCGCGGCCGCTCGTCGTGCCGATCCTGCGGGCGGGCCTGGGCATGCTCGACGGCATGATGCGGCTGCTGCCGACCGCCGAGGTGGGCTTCCTGGGCATGATCCGCAACGAGGAGACCCTGGAGGCCTCCACGTACGCGACGCGCATGCCGGAGGACCTCTCCGGCCGTCAGGTCTACGTACTGGACCCGATGCTGGCCACCGGCGGCACGCTGGTCGCCGCGATCCGCGAGCTGATCAAGCGCGGCGCGGACGACGTCACCGCCGTGGTGCTGCTGGCGGCTCCGGAGGGCGTCGAGCTCATGGAGCGCGAGCTGGCCGGCACGCCGGTGACCGTGGTGACCGCGTCGGTGGACGAGCGGCTCAACGAGCACGGCTACATCGTGCCGGGGCTCGGTGACGCCGGAGACCGGATGTACGGGACCGCGGGCTAGGGGGTGTCCGGCGTGATCGGCCGGACACCCCCTGGCTCCGCCCGGTCCGACGGCGGGACGAATCGTTTCTCAGCACTTCGGGGAGGGCGCCGGAGCGGGGTTGGCCAGTGCGGCCAAGGCCCGGTCGGCGTCCTCCTTCTTGCTGAGCGCCTTGTACGCCGTGCCCAGGATCAGGTCGACGTCCCCGGTCTCCCGCGCGTCGATCTTCTGCTGCGCCCCGGCCAGCTGCGTGCCGAGTACGGAGAACGCGCCCTGGGTGGCCTTCGGGGGGCCGAGCAGTATCCCGGTCCCGGCGATCTTCTTGTCGTACAGCTCGGGCGCGTTGCCCACCTGGCCGATGGCGAAGCCGCGCTTCTTCAGCTCGTCGGCCGCCGCCTTGGCGAGACCGCTGCGCGGGGTCGCGTTGTAGACGTTGACCTTGATCTGGGCCGGTCGGGGCAGCGACTGCGACGCGGGCGGGGGCGTCGGGGAGGCCTTGGAGGGCTTGCAGGCTGCCTTGGCGACCGTCGCCGACCTTGTGCCGTCGCCCGAGAACACCTCGATGAGCTGCGCCGTTCCCCAGCCGATCAGCCCGACCGCGAGGGCCGACCCGGTCACCGCCGCCGCGAGTCGGCGCCGGGGGCGACGCATCCGCGGGTACTTGTCGCCCGTGATGCGGTACTTTCCGCCCATGCCGGGGGGAGTGAGCATGCTCATGGGCGCAGCGTAGTGCGGCCCGCTGGCGATGCCTACTAAATGATCAATGAATGACGGCCGGACCGACCGAAAGGCTCAACGCACAGCGTGTCGGCTGGGCCGGTCGGCCCCCTCCGGGCAGCTCGGTCCAGACCGAGGCTCGGCCCGGCTCGGGGCTCAGCCCAGGTCGAGGACGCGGGCGTGCAGCACCTGGCGCTGCTGGAGTGCCGCGCGCACGGCCCGGTGCAGGCCGTCCTCGAGGTAGAGGTCGCCCTGCCACTTCACGACGTGGGCGAAGAGGTCCCCGTAGAAGGTGGAGTCCTCGGCGAGCAGCGTCTCGAGGTCCAGCTGTCCCTTGGTCGTCACCAACTGGTCGAGCCGGACCGGGCGCGGCGCGACGTCCGCCCACTGCCGGGTGCTTTCCCGGCCGTGGTCGGGGTACGGCCGCCCGTTTCCGATGCGCTTGAAGATCACACGGAAAGCCTACCGGTCATGCGGCTCCGGGCGCAGCCATGGCGGTGCGGTGCAAAAGTGGCAAACAGCGCCAATACGGGAGCGACATATGAGTGGAACCACGCCCTCCGCCAACCCTGCGGCCGAGATCGCGGCAGGTTACGCCTTTGGCGGACCCGCGCTCGACCTGGGTGCGCTGCTCTGGACGGCACGTGTCTGCCGGAGAGCCAGATCCGCATCCCGCTGGGCATGCTCAACCGTCACGGCCTTGTCGCGGGCGCCACCGGCACCGGAAAGACCAATACGCTCCAGCTGATCGCCGAGCAGCTCTCGGCCAACGGCGTGCCGGTCTTCCTCGCCGACATCAAGGGCGATGTGTCCGGAATCTCCGCTCCGGGCGAGGTCAACGACAAGATCCGGGAACGGGCCGCGGATGTCGCCCAGGAGTGGGATGGCACCGGATACCCGTGCGAGTTCTACGCGCTCGGCGGCCTCGGCCCCGGCATTCCCGTGCGCGCGACCGTGACCAGCTTCGGCCCGGTCCTGAGTCACTCGGGCTGATCTTCCACTACGCCGACCCCAAGGGCCTGGAACTGATCGACCTCAAGGACCTGCGGGCCGTCGTCGCCTTCCTCGTCTCGGACGAGGGCAAGGCCGAACTCAAGGGAATAGGCGGGCTCTCCACGGTCACCGCAGGAGTGATCCTGCGGGCGCTGACCGCCTTCGAGCAGCAGGGTGCCGGCTCCTTCTTCGGCGAGCCCGAGTTCGACACGAGCGAGTTCCTGCGGACAGGCCCGGACGGGCGCGGCCTGGTCTCCGTACCGGAGCTGCCCGCCGTGCAGGACAAGCCGCAGCTCTTCTCCACCTTCCTGATGTGGCTGCTCGCGGATCTCTTCCACGACCTGCCCGAGGTCGGTGACCTAGACCGGCCCAAGCTGGTCTTCTTCTTCGACGAGGCGCATCTGCTGTTCAGCGGCGCTTCCAAGGCGTTCCTGCAGTCGCTCACCCGGACCGTGCGGCTGATCCGTTCCAAGGGCGTCGGCATCTTCCTCGCCACCCAGACCCCGAAGGACGTCCCCGGCGATGTGCTGGCCCAGCTCGGCAACCGCGTGCAGCACGCGCTGCGCGCCTTCACGCCGGACGACGCCAAGGCGCTGAAGGCAACCGTGAAGACGTTCCCGAACTCGGAGTACGACCTCGAGGAGCTGCTCACCCAGCTCGGCACGGGCGAGGCGGTCGTCACCGTGCTGAGCGAGCGGGGCGCCCCGACCCCGGTCGCCGCGACCCGGCTGCGTGCCCCGCAGTCGCTGATGGGCCCGATCGACGCGGCCGCGCTCGACCGGGCGGTCACGGGCTCGCCGCTCTACTCCCGGTACGCGGAGGCGGTGGACCGCGCATCGGCGTACGAGAAGCTCAGCGCCGAGCAGCAGTCGGCCGAGGAGGCGGCCGTGCGGGCCGCCGAGGAGGCGCAAGAGGCCAAGCGGGCCAAGGAGGCGGCCAAGGAGGCGGCGAAGGAGACGGCGAAGGCGGAGGGCAGGGCGGGCCGGGCGCGGGAGGAGGAGGACGCCTCGCTCGCCGAGCAGGTCGCGGGCAGCGGAGTCTTCAAGTCCCTGGCCCGGTCGATCGGGACCCAGCTGGGCGGGAGATCTCCCGGTCGATCTTAGGGACAGCCCGCCGCAGGCGCTGGACGACACCACGGGCGGTCACTGGGCCGGCGGTCCCGCGTGGCGTGAGCGCAACGCCGACGCGTAGACCTCGTCCGCGTCGAGCCGGCGCAGCTCCTCCGCGATCAGCTCGGCGGTGGTACGGATCTTGAGCGCGACCCGGCGGTCGGGCCGGCCGGGCACGGCGAGGGTGGCGAGCGCCCCGTACGGCCGGTCGACCCGGATCTCCCCGTCCTCCGTCAGCAGCCGTACGCAGGTGATGACCGGGCCGTCGGTGACGATCCGCTCGACCGGCACATCCAGCCGGTCCGCCAGCCACCGCGCCAGCAGTTCGGCGCTCGGATTCCCTTCCTCGCTCTCTACGGCCGCCCCGGTCACCTTGGTGGTCTTCCGCGTGTTCTGGTCGAGGGCGGCGGCCAGCAGCGAGCGCCACGGAGTGAGCCGGGTCCAGGACAGATCGGTGTCACCCGGTGCGTAGGACGCGGCGCGGGCCCGGAGCTCGGCGAGCGGGTCCTCGACGGCGTACGCGTCGGTGATCCGGCGCTGCGCGAGCGTGCCCAGGTCGTCTGCGGCCACGTGCTGCGGCGCGTCCACCGGCCACCAGGCCACGACGGGCGCGTCCGGCAGCAGCAGCGGGAGGACCACGGAGCCCGCCTGGTCGGTGAGTTCGCCGTGCAGCCGCAGCAGCACGACCTCGCCGGTGCCGGCGTCCGTACCGACCCGCAGCTCGGCGTCGAGGCGCGTCACGTGCCGCCGCAGGTGGCTGCGGGCGGGCCGCTTGATGACGGCGAGGATGCGGCAGGGATGCTCGCGGGAGGCGTCGGAGGCGGCCCTGACCGCGTCGTACGCGTTCTCCTCGTCGGTGACCACGAGCAGGGTGAGCACCATGCCCATGGTGGGACTGCCGACCGCTCTACGGGCCGCCAGCAGCGCGGAGTTGACCTTGCTGGAGGTGGTGGCGGTGAGTTCTGTCTTCATGGTCTGCGACCTGCCCACGCACGGCCCCCCTTAGCCCCCCTTAGCCCCCCTTCGCGGCCTTGGCCGCCCGCTTCGCCTCCTGCTTGTACGCCCGGACCTTCGCCAGCGACTCGGGGCCCGTGATGTCCGCGGCCGAGCGGTACGAGCCCTGCTCGCCGTACGGCCCGGCCGCCTCGCGCCAGCCGCCCGGCTGTACGCCGAACTGCTTGCCCAGCAGGGCCAGGAAGATCTGGGCCTTCTGCTGCCCGAATCCGGGGAGCGCCTTCAGCCGCTCCAGCAGCTCCTTGCCGCTGGTGACGCCCTCCCACACCGCGTGCGCGTCGCCGTCGTAATGCTCGACCAGGTACTGGCACAGCTGCTGCACGCGCTTGGCCATCGAGCCCGGATAGCGGTGCACGGCGGGCTTCTCCGACAGCAGCGCGGCGAACGCCTCCGGGTCCTGGGCGGCGATGAGGTGAGCGTCGAGATCGTCGGCGCCCATGCGCTGGGCGATGGTGTACGGGCCGGAGAACGCCCACTCCATGGGGACCTGCTGATCCAGCAGCATCCCGACCAGCGCGGCCAGTGGACTGCGGCCGAGCAATGCGTCGGCGTCGGGCTGCTGGGCAAGCCGAATCGTGATGTCCATCCCTCCATGATCCCGTTTGTATGACTGTTTTGCGCGGCGGATAGCCCCAGGTGACCAGGGGTAGTGCTGGGCCGACCGGGTGGTGGTCTGCCAGGAGGGGCGGCTCAGTGACTCAGCCTTTTGAATTGCCGGATTTCTATATGCCGTATCCGGCGCGGCTCAATCCGCATCTCGAGGAGGCGCGGGAGCACACGAGAGAATGGGCCCGCGAGATGGGGATGCTCGAAGGATCGGGCATCTGGGAGGAGCACGACCTCGAATCCCACGACTACGCTCTGCTGTGCTCCTACACCCACCCCGACTGCGGCGGTCCGGAGCTGTCCCTGGTGACCGACTGGTACGTGTGGGTCTTCTTCTTCGACGACCACTTCCTGGAGATCTTCAAGCGCACCCAGGACCGGGAGGGCGGCAAGGCGTACCTGGACCGGCTGCCCCTTTTCATGCCGATGGACCTGGGTGCCGAGATCCCGGAGCCGGCCAATCCGGTCGAAGCGGGCCTGGCCGACCTGTGGGCCCGTACGGTCCCCAGCATGTCCATGGCGTGGCGGGAGCGGTTCGCCGAGAGCACGAAGAACCTGCTCAACGAGTCCCTCTGGGAACTGTCCAACATCAATGCGGGCCGGATCGCCAATCCCGTCGAGTACATCGAGATGCGCCGCAAGGTCGGCGGCGCGCCGTGGTCGGCCGGGCTGGTCGAATTCGCGGCGGGCGCCGAAGTCCCCGACGCCATCGCGGAATCCCGGCCGCTCAGGGTCCTCAGGGACACGTTCGCCGACGGCGTGCACCTGCGCAACGACCTGTTCTCGTATCAGCGGGAGGTCGAGGACGAGGGTGAACTCAGCAACGGCGTACTCGTGCTGGAGACCTTCCTCGGCTGTACGACACAGGAGGCCGCGGATGCCGTAAACGATCTGCTGACCTCTCGCCTCCAGCAGTTCGAGAGCACGGTCTTCACCGAACTCGGCCCGCTCTTCGCCGAGCGGGCCGTCGACCCGCAGAGCGCCGCCGCGACCCTCGCCTATGTGAAGGGGCTCCAGGACTGGCAGTCCGGCGGCCACGAATGGCACATGCGCTCCAGCCGCTATATGAACGGCGGCGGCGCCGCGCCGGCCGGCGGGACGTCGTTCTCCATGGTGCCGGTGGGACTGGGCACCTCCGCCGCCGACATCGTCAAAAGCATCGGGGTGGGCGCCCCCGCCCGGTTCCGCAGCTATACCCATATCCCCTTCCAGAAGGTCGGCCCCTCGCGGCTGCCCGATTTCGACATGCCGTTCACCACCACGCTGAGCCCGTTCCTGGAGACGGCGCGGGCGAACCTGGTCGAGTGGGCCCACCGGGTGGGGATGCTGGACGACGTGTGGGACGAGCGGAAGCTCATCGCGTACGACCTTCCGCTCTGCTCGGCCGGTATCCACCCGGACGCGACCGCCGAGCAGCTGGATCTGACCTCGGGCTGGCTGACCTGGGGCACGTACGGGGACGACTACTTCCCCCTCGTCTACGGGCACGCCCGGAACCTGGCGGGTGCGAAGGCGTGCAACGAGCGGCTCTCGCAGTTCATGCCGCTCGACTGCGTCCCGACGGCCGTACCGGTGAACGGGCTGGAGCGGGGCCTGGCCGACCTGTGGGCCCGGACGGCGGGCCCGATGGTCCCGGATGCCCGCCGCACCTTCCGGGCCACCATCGAGGACATGACCGAGAGCTGGCTGTGGGAGCTCGCCAACCAGGCGCAGAACCGCATCCCCGACCCGGTCGACTACATCGAGATGCGCCGGCTGACCTTCGGCTCCGACGTCACGATGAACCTGTCCCGGCTGGGCCACGGCCGCCAGGTCCCGCCCGAGATCTACGCGAGCGGGCCGATTCAGTCCCTGGAGAGCGCCGCCTCCGACTACTCCGCCCTGATGAACGACGTCTTCTCGTACCAGAAGGAGATCGAGTTCGAGGGCGAGGTCCACAACTGCGTCCTGGTCGTGCAGAACTTCTTCAACTGCGACTACCCGACCGCACTTTCCATCGTCGACGACCTGATGAAGTCCCGGATGCGGCAGTTCCAGCATGTCGCCGCCCATGAACTCCCTGTTCTGTACGACGACTTCGACCTGGACCAGGACTCCCGCCAGGTCCTGGACGGCTACGTGGAGGAGCTGCAGAACTGGATGGCCGGCATCCTCATCTGGCACGCGGGCTGCCATCGTTACGGGGAGGCCGACCTGCTGCGGAGCAGCGGCGGGCACCGGCTGCTTCCGGCACCGCTCACGGGTCCCGGCACGTCGGCGGCCCGGATCGGCTTGAGTTCGGCGGCTCTCACCACGCCCGCTCGTACGCCCTGACGGCTCCTGCGCACCCCCGCCACCCGGCGGACAGGCGCGGTTCAGCGCGGGCGGGCCGCGAGGGGTGAGGGGTCGAGCCAGCCGCTGCGGGTGGCCAGGACGCCCGCCTCGAAACGGCTGGTCGCGCCGAGCTGCTCCATGAGTTCCGCCACGATCCGGCGCACGGTGCGTTCGGAGGAGCCGAGCCTGCGGGCGATCGCCTCGTCGGTCGCTCCGGCCGCGAGCAGGGTGAGCACGGCGGACTCGCGGTCGCCCAGGCCCGCCTTCGTACCCTCGGCACTCTCGGAACCGGGGAGCGGCAGGCAGGCCGAGGTCACCCAGCAGTGCTCGAAGATCTGGTGGAACACCGTGGCGAGCGGCCCCCCGTGCACCAGCAGGGCCGCCAACTGCCCCTCCGGCGCGGGTGCGGGGACCATTGCCGCCGAGCCGTCGACCGCGATCATCCGCAGCGGGAGCATCTGGGCGGTCTTCACCCGCCCGCCGAGGGCCTGAGGTCGTCCAGGTAGGAGGCCATGTGCGGGGTGCCGGCGGTGGCGTGCAGGTGCACCGTACGGATCCGGATGCCCCTTGGCGAGGGCTTGGCGGTCGCGCGCGAGGCCCTCCTCCACCATCTCCGGCGGTACGGCCTTGCCCGGGTGCAGCGAGACGATCTCCTGCTTCGCGGACTGGGCGATGTCCTCCAGCGCCGCGGGGACCCGGGCAGCACCGGTCAGCACCCGGTGCGCCGCAGACGCAGGCAGCGACGGCCGGCTAGAAGGCCGGTGGCGCGAGACTGCGCGCCGGAGCGCCTCCGCCGCTGCGCATGACGTGTGCGAAACGATCGCGGCACGATGGTGGTTCCCCTTACCCGAAGGAGCAATCGGATGGCGATCGAGGGCGTCTCCCCCTATCTGCGGTACGACGACGCAGACGCCGCTCTGGACTGGATGGAGCGGGTTCTGGGCTTCACCGGCACGATCCGCTGGCGCGACGACTCGGGGCGGACGTTCGAGGCCGACATCTATGCCGGTGCGACGAAGATCGGGGTCAGCGGTGGCGGCGTGAGCGACGACGGTAAGAATGCCCTGCTCATCGTGCACGTGGATGACGTCGATGCCCATTTCGAGCGGGTCCGTGCCGTAGCAGGCGCGGAGCTGGACCCTCCGAAGGATCAGCCCTATGGGCCGCGGACCTTCACCATTACCGACCCCTGGGGATACAAGTGGAACTTCTGGCAGGGCGAGGCCACGCCACCCGATTGATCAGCGGTTGCCCTCCGCCGACGCCGGCGCCACCGCCGTGATGTGGCTCAGCACGCACAGCCAGCGGCCGTTCCGTTTCACGAACACGTCCGACGTCCACTCGTCGGCGTCGTAACGTAGACCCCCGTAGTGGGCGGTGTTCGTCATCCGTATGGTCAGTACCGCGGTGTCGCCGTGGACGCGGACCCGGGGCTCGCTGACGAGAGCCATCGCCGAGTGGGTCAGCTGCCCGGACTCGACGAACGCGAGGAAATCCGCCTTGGAGGTGATTCCCGACTCGGAGACGAGGGCCCAGTCGTCGGACATGAAGCTCGCGATCCGCGCCGCGTCGTTGGAGACGATCGCCGCCGCCCAGTCCTCAGCGACGGCGGTGAGGTGAGCGTGAATGGCGTCGTCGGCGCCGCTATCGGGGTTTTCGCCCATGCCCCGATGCTAGCCGGAACCCGATCCACTGGCCTGCGGCGAAACGGCGCCGCTGATCAGGCCGTCTGATCGACCGCCGCTGGTCCAGGAGGCAGCAGCTCGGTGATGACGAAGGCGACCACGGCCGCCAGGATCACGACAGGCATCATGGCGGAGCTGCCGAGCAGAAGGACAACGAGCACCACGCTGCTGACCGGCAGCCGTAGGGTACTGGCCGCCACGGCGGCCATGCCTGCTGACATCCCTGGTACGACTCCCAAGCCGGGGAGGGGCGCGAGCAGCACACCCACCGCGGCTCCGAGGAAGAGCGCCGGAAACACCGGGCCGCCCCGCAGGCTGCCCAGGCAGAGCGCGTACGCGGCGCCCTTGAACAGCAGGAGGGTGAGCAGCGTACCGACACCCCAGGCATGCGGGGCGGTGGCCAACTCCCTCAGAGTCGCCTGACCGGACGAGGCGACTTCCACGGGTGAGCGGCTGGTGATCAGCGCGTAGAGAGCCGCGCATCCTGCGGCGCCGAGTGCGCAGACGACTGTCCGGATGAGCGTTCGCACCGAGACGTACGCCGCTACCTGCCGACTGGCGGCCAGCACCAGGTGCACTACGACAGCGATGGCCACGGCCATGAGCAGCGACCAGAGAACATCTGCCGCGTCCAGGCGGGGGAACGGCTCGGGCAGCTTCAGGGCCAGGCTGCCCGTCTCCAGGCCGGTCCAGCGTCCGAAGCCCGTGAACACCAGGGCTCCCACCCCGCTGGACAGCAGGGCGGGGAGCAAGACCGCGAACAGCTGTGGCCCTCCCACCCCCGCCACCTCGATGAGGAGCACTGCGGCGACCAGCGGGTTGCCGAAGATCGCCGCGATGGCCGCCGCGGCTCCGGCCGCGCCCAGAAGCGCCGTGCTCTGCGGGGCCGCCGGAGTCCGGACAAGGTCTCTGAACAGCAGGGCGAGGCCGCTGCCGAGGGCGATCAGCGGCGCCTCGGGTCCCAGTACCGCGCCGAACGGCAGGCTTGCCGCCGCCGCGAGCAGCACCCCGGGCAGCGCAGCCGATGAGGCGCCTCCCACGTGCAGGCCGGACGCGGGGATGTGGCCCCCCGCTCCCGGCAGATGCGTGGCGACCAGGCCGACGACGATTCCGGCGACCAGGAGCAGGGGCAGCGGCCACCCGATGCGCTGATCGCCGCCACCGCCCTGGCGAACGGCTGGACGCTGGTGAGCCGCAACATCAAGCATCTGGCGCGATCAGGCGCACTCCTGCTGAACCCTTGGGAGTACGAGGGATAGGCCATCGAAGCCGGAATGCGGCGAAGCATCCGGTTATGCGTCAAATAAATGAGACTCGATCTGAGACCACGGAACGCAGAAGGCCCCGGCCGGTTTCCCGGTCGGGGCCTTCAAGTGCCCGGTGAGGCACTGGCGGAGGATACGAGATTCGAACTCGTGAGGGGTTGCCCCCAACACGCTTTCCAAGCGTGCGCCCTAGGCCACTAGGCGAATCCTCCGCCGCAAACAATACAAGACGCTGAGGAGTGCTCGCGAACTCGATTCCCACCCCGTGGATCAGCTAGGGTGGGGGTCAGCCCCTCACGTGGCGCTATCTCACCCAACTCCCCCAGGGCCGGAAGGCAGCAAGGGTAAGTGGGCTCTGGCGGGTGCGTGGGGGGCGCTTCTGTGTCCGGGGCCGGGGGCGGCACCCATTGTCGGTGGGCCCCGATAACCTCGTAGGCGTGTCGTCCCTTGCGCTGTACCGCCGCTATCGTCCCGAGTCCTTCGCCGAGGTCATCGGGCAGGAGCATGTCACTGCCCCCCTGCAGCAGGCCCTGCGGAACAACCGGGTCAATCACGCGTACCTGTTCAGCGGGCCGCGCGGCTGTGGCAAGACGACCAGTGCGCGCATCCTCGCCCGCTGTCTGAACTGCGAGCAGGGGCCGACGCCCACGCCCTGCGGTACGTGCCAGTCCTGCCAGGACCTGGCGCGCAACGGGCGCGGGTCGATCGACGTGATCGAGATCGACGCCGCCTCGCACGGTGGCGTGGACGATGCCCGTGATCTTCGCGAGAAGGCGTTCTTCGGGCCCGCGGCGAGTCGCTACAAGATCTACATCATCGACGAGGCGCACATGGTCACCTCGGCGGGCTTCAACGCCCTGTTGAAGGTGGTCGAAGAGCCGCCGGAGCACCTCAAGTTCATTTTCGCGACGACCGAGCCCGAGAAAGTCATCGGCACCATCCGGTCGCGTACGCACCACTATCCGTTCCGGCTCGTCCCGCCCGGCACCCTCCGCGACTACCTGGCGGAGGTCTGCGGACAGGAGGCGATCCCGGTCGCGGACGGCGTGCTTCCGCTTGTCGTGCGGGCGGGCGCGGGATCCGTCCGTGACTCCATGTCCGTCATGGACCAGCTCCTCGCCGCCGCCGGCGCGGACGGTGTGACGTACGCCATGGCTACCTCACTGCTCGGATATACGGACGGCTCGCTGCTGGACGCTGTGGTGGACGCCTTCGCGGCCGGGGACGGCGCGGCCGCGTTCGAAGTGGTGGACCGGGTGATCGAGGGCGGCAACGACCCCCGGCGCTTTGTCGCGGACCTGCTGGAGCGGCTGCGCGACCTGGTGATCCTCGCAGCGGTGCCGGACGCCGGTGAGAAGGGGCTGATCGACGCGCCCGCCGATGTCGTCGAGCGTATGCAGGCGCAGGCGTCCGTCTTCGGGGCGGCCGAACTCAGCCGCGCCGCGGACCTGGTCAACACCGGGCTTACGGAGATGCGGGGCGCGACCTCGCCCCGGCTTCAGCTGGAGCTGATCTGTGCGCGCGTGCTGCTGCCGGCCGCGTTCGGCGACGAGCGCTCGGTGCAGGCGCGCCTCGACCGGCTGGAGCGCGGCGGCGCCGGTGCGGCGTTCGTCGCGGGTGGCGGCGCGGGTCCCGTGATGGGGTACGTGCCCGGGCCGGAGGCGCATGGCCTGGTGCCGCAGGCTCCGCAGGTCCCGCAGGTGCAGGCTGGCGCCGGCCCTGCCGCCGCCCGCGCGGCGGCGCGCGGCGGAGACGCTCCGGAGGCCGGAGCGGCTGCGACTCCTGCCGGGCCGCCTCCCGCCGCCGGTGAGGCCCCGGGGGCGTGGCCCGGAGCGGCTGCGCCTGCCACCCCCGCGACGCCCGCGCCCGTCGCTCCGCCGGCACCGGCACCGGCACCGGCTGCCGCCGAGACGCAGCCTGCGCAGCGCCCCGGCGCCTGGCCAGGAGCCGCGGCGCCTGCGTCCACGTCCTCTGCCGCGGCCGCTCAGCGGCCGGGTGCTTGGCCCGGTGGCGGAGCCTCCGGCGGCGGGACCGCGGCGGGTGCCTGGCCTTCCGCCGCCGCACCCGCCGCCGCCCCGAGCGCGCCCAGCGCACCGGCCGCTGCGGCCGCGCCGCCGGCGCCGAGTGCCGCACCCGCGTCCTCGGCCGGTATGGCGCAGGGCGCCGCGCAGGTGCGCGGTATGTGGCCGAACGTCCTGGAGGCCGTCAAGAACCGACGGCGTTTCACCTGGATCCTGCTCAGCCAGAACGCCCAGGTGACCGGGTTCGACGGGACGACCCTCCAGCTCGGCTTCCCCAACGCCGGCGCCCGCGACAACTTCGCGAGCAGCGGCAGCGAGGACGTACTGAAGCAGGTGCTGGCCGAGCAGTTCCAGGTGCAGTGGAAGATCGAGGCGGTCGTCGATGCCTCCGGTGCCTCGGTCGGCGGCACCCCGCCGCCCGGCCCAGGCGGCGGATTCGGTGGCGGTGGCGGGTTCGGTGGGGGCGCTCCCGCCGCGGCCCGGCCCGTACAGACCCCGCCGCCCGCTGCTCCCGCCGCCGCGCCCGTACCGCAGACGGCACCCGTCCCCCGGGCGGTGCCCGCGCCGGAGCCGCAGCGCCCGGTCCACCGCGAGCCGGAGCCCCCGCCGGTCGCGCCGGAAGACGATGTTCCGGAGGAGGACGACCCGGACCTCGACGACACGGCGCTGACCGGCCATGACCTGATCGTGCGCGAACTGGGCGCGACGGTCGTGGAGGAATATACGAACGAGTAGCGGGCGCCCCTTCGGCAGCCCATACAGGGGGCATCCTCGGCAGCGGGCTAGGCTGCATGCCGTGAAGGTCCTTGTCATCGGCGGCGGCGCCCGCGAACACGCCCTGTGCCGCTCTCTGTCCCTCGACCCCGACGTCAGCGCGCTGTACTGCGCCCCGGGCAATGCCGGAATCGCCGAGGTGGCGGAGCTGTACCCGGTCGACGCCCTCGACGGTGCTGCCGTGGCGCGGCTCGCCACGGAGCTGGAGGCCGGTCTCGTCGTCGTCGGCCCCGAGGCGCCGCTCGTCGCCGGCGTCGCCGATGCGGTACGGGAAGCGGGCATCCCCTGCTTCGGCCCGTCCGAGGAGGCCGCCCAGCTGGAGGGCTCCAAGGCCTTCGCCAAGGACGTGATGGCCGCGGCCAACGTCCCGACCGCCCGCAGCTACGTGTGTACGACCGCCGAGGAGATCGATACGGCGCTGGACGCCTTCGGCGCCCCGTACGTCGTCAAGGACGACGGGCTGGCCGCCGGCAAGGGCGTCGTCGTCACCGACGACGTCGACCAGGCCCGGCAGCACGCCCTCGCCTGCGACCGGGTCGTCATCGAGGAGTTCCTCGACGGCCCCGAGGTGTCCCTCTTCGCCATCACCGACGGCGTGACGGTGCTTCCGCTCCAGCCCGCCCAGGACTTCAAGCGCGCCCTCGACAACGACGAGGGCCCGAACACCGGCGGCATGGGTGCGTATTCGCCGCTCCCCTGGGCCGATCCCAAGCTGGTCGACGAGGTCATGGAGAGCGTCCTCCAGCCCACCGTCGACGAGTTGCGCCGCCGCGGTACGCCCTTCTCCGGGCTGCTGTACGCGGGGCTCGCGATCACGAGCCGCGGCGTCCGCGTCATCGAGTTCAACGCGCGCTTCGGTGACCCGGAGACGCAGGTGGTCCTGGCCCGGCTGCGGACCCCGCTCGCCGGCGTCCTGCTCCACGCCGCCAACGGCACGCTCGAGGCCCAGCCGTCGCTGGTCTGGCGCGACGACGCGGCCGTCACGGTGGTCGTGGCCTCGCACAACTACCCCGAGACCCCCCGCACCGGCGACCCGATCGAGGGCCTGGACGAGGTGGCGGCCCAGGATGCGCCCGATGCGTACGTCCTGCACGCCGGCACCCGGCGGGACGGGGACGCGATCGTGAGCGCGGGCGGCCGGGTGCTGTCCGTGACCGCGACCGGTTCCGACCTGGCACATGCCCGTGAGCGGGCGTACGCGGCCGTGTCCCGCATCCGGCTGGAGGGTGGGCAGCACCGCACCGACATCGCCGCGAAGGCGGCCGCCGGAGCGTAGCCCGGTAGTCGGTCACCTTTGCCCAAAGCCATTCCATCGAGTGACCGATGGGCCATCCGGCTGACGGTCGCCCGAGCCCCAACTAGGGTGCGGCGCAAGCGTTCCGGCACTTGGCCCACCGGCATTGCGATGTCAGTGACGGGTGCCACAGTGGGGGAGTGACCAAAGCCGTCGCAGGGCAGAGGGGGTGACATCCGGTCGTGTCCGGTATGGGTGTGGAAGTGGGCGCGCAGGTGGCGCGTTCCCGGGCCATGGCCGTGCTGCGGGTTCGCAGCCGGGCTCTGGCCGTCGCCCTGCTGCCCGCGGCCGTCGCCGTCGTGCTGCTGGCCGGCGGTGTCATGGGCCGCCTGACCGGCGCGAGTTGGGACACCGCGCGCTGGATGGTGTCCGCCGTCGCGCTGCTCGTACTGCTCCTCGCGGGCGTCTTCGCGGCCGTGGTCGTACGCGCCAGCCCCGCCGTCAGCCCGACCGTGCCGCTCGCCGAGAGGTCCGCGCCCGACCTGTACCGGCTCGTCCGGGACCTCGCGGAGCGTCTGGGGGTGCCGGCGCCGTCCGCGATAGCCCTGACGCCCGACTGCGACAGCTGGCTCGAGGACCGTACACACCCGGCGCACCGCATATCCGGTGACCAGGGCCGGAGCGCCGCGGCCGCTGCCGCTGCCGGCGCCCCCGTTCTGGTCATAGGCTCGCCGTTCCTGTGGTGGATGCGGGTGGCCGAGCTGCGGGCCGTGCTCGCGCCCGTCGTGGCCGGCACCGGGCCCTCCGCGAACCCCGACATAGCCGCTGCCCGCCGTTTCGTACGGGGGCTGGACGCGGCCGTCGCCGTCGCGGCCGGCCCGGGGCAGCGGCCGGTGCGGGCGGTGGCGCTCTCGGTCGTAGGCCGGCCGGCCCGGCTGCTGCTCCGCCTGTGCCGTACGCACGCGTCGGAGATGGAGCGCGGGGTCGCCGCCGCCGCCTCCGAGCGTGCACAGGCTGTGGACTACGGACTGCGGATCGTCGCCCAGGAACAGGTCGGCCTCGCGTACGCGGGCTGGGACCGGCTGCTGACACGGGTCGCGCTGCCGGCCTGGCGGATGGGCCGCTGGCCGTCCCGGCTCGACGCGGGCGTCGTCTCCGCCCTCACCGAGCTGTCCCGCCGCGACCGCCTCGCCGAGGGTTTCGCGTCCCGGCTGGGCGAGCGGCCCGCCTGCGACCTGCTCGAGGAGCCCGGCGCGGTCGACGAGGCCGCGTCCCTGCTGGCGGCCCGGCTCTTCCACGGCGGCCCCGCCGAGACCGGGCCCGACTGGTCCCCGGTGGACTGGCAGCAGTACCCGGAAGAGGTCGTCGACCGGAAGTGGCGGACGGAGGCGGCCCGGCTGCACCGGGTCCTCGACTCCATGGGAGTCCGCCGCTCCGCCCACGAGACGGGGCCCACGCTCGACCGGATCATGACCCACCTCGCGAGCGAGAGCTGCGAGCCGCTGGCCGCCGGGGTCACCGCCGAGATGGCCCGCGAGGAGGCGGCTGCGCCCACGCCGCCGCGCGGCCCCGGTACCGGTACCGGGGCCGGCGACGGCCTCTGGGACACCGGCATGGTCCCGCTCTTTCCCCTCCAGCCGCCCCGCACCGGGCGGGAGCTGCTCGCCGACCACGTCACGGCGATGGTCTGCTGCGCCGCCATCGACACCGCCGGCGCGGCCCCCGGCCTGGACTGGCTGGACGGCCCGGCTCTGCTGGTGGGCGGCGAACGCCGCACCGACCTGGGCAACCCTGTCCTCAGCCTGGTGGAGGAAGGCGACCCCGAGCCGCTGCGCGCCTGGCTGCACTCCCTGGGAGTGCGCGCGGAGAAGCCCGTCCGCCTGGTCTGAAGCGCCGCTCTGAAGCGCCGCTCTGAAGCGCCGGTCTGAAGCGCCCGGTCGGCCGCACAAGTCGGTGGACCGCATTCCGCTTCAAGTCAATTCGCGACGAACGGTGACGGACTGAGCGCGTTATGTGATGTGCTGGGGCCGGTCGCGGGTGGACACCGATCGAGGGAGGGGAGCGGTATGAGCGCGGAACAGATCCGGCGATGGGAGTCGGGTGCCCTCGCGCACGCCGTCACCGACCCCTTCGGCCAGGGCCCCCTGCCGTGGCTGCGCGGCAGCGAGCACTACTTCGACGACACCGGCCAGGTCGTCCCCTGGTACGCCGAGCACGTGAGCGAGCACGCCGAGGGCCTCGAGCGCGCCCCGCACGCCGGCCGCAGGATCCCGCAGCCGCGCGCCGCCGGAGCGGGCCCCCGTACCGCCGACGACGTGCACCGCCAGATCAAGGGGTTCGCATCCACCGGCGCCGCCTCCCCCGGTGAGGCGATCGACTTCCACATCACCGTGGACCCCCCGCAGCAGTTCTCCGTGGACATCTACCGCATCGGCCACTACGGCGGCGACGGCGCGTCGAAGATCACCACCAGCCCGCGCCTCTCCGGCATCGTCCAGCCGGCCCCGCTCACCGCCGACCGCACGGTCTCCTGCCACCACTGGTGGCTGTCCTGGCGGCTCCAGATCCCCTCGTACTGGAACATCGGCGCGTACGTAGCGGTCCTCACCACCGCCGACGGCTACCGCTCGCACATCCCGTTCACCGTCCGCGACAACCACCCGGCCGACCTGCTCCTGCTCCTCCCCGACGTCACCTGGCAGGCGTACAACCTCTATCCGGAGGACGGCCGGACGGGCGCCAGCCTGTACCACGCCTGGGACGAGCGAGGGCGGCTGCTCGGTGAGGAGGACGCGGCGGTCACGGTCTCCTTCGACCGTCCGTACGCGGGCGCCGGCCTCCCCCTGCACGTCGGCCACGCCTACGACTTCATCCGCTGGGCCGAGCGGTACGGGTACGACCTCGCGTACGCCGACACCCGCGATCTGCACGCGGGCCGTATCGACCCCACCCGCTACCGCGGCCTGGTCTTCCCGGGCCACGACGAATACTGGTCCGCACCCATGCGCCGCACAGCGGAGCTGGCCCGCGAGCACGGCACGTCCCTGGTCTTCCTCTCCGCCAACACCATGTACTGGCAGGTCGAGCTCGGCCCGTCCCCCTCCGGCGTCCCCGACCGCCTCCTCACCTGCCGCAAGAGGCGCGGCCCGGGCAAGGCCGCCCTCTGGCGCGAGGTCGACCGGCCCGAGCAGCAGCTGATGGGCATCCAGTACGCCGGGCGGGTCCCCGAGCCGCACCCCCTCGTCGTACGCAACGCCGACCACTGGCTCTGGGAGGCGACGGGAGCGGCCGAGGGCGACGAGATCGACGGGCTGGTGGCGGGCGAGGCCGACCGCTACTTCCCGCGCACCGCGCTGCCCCAGCACGATGGCCGGATCCTGCTGGCCCATTCCCCGTACCAGGATGGCGGCGGGGCCGTCCGGCACCAGGAGACCTCCCTCTACCGGGCGCCGAGCGGCGCGCTCGTCTTCGCGTCCGGCACCTTCGCCTGGTCTCCGGCGCTGGACCGGCCGGGCCATGTCGACGAGCGGATCCAGCGCGCGACCGCGAACCTCCTCGACCGCATCTGCAAGCGCGACTGAGCGGACCGGGTGAGACCGGGGCGACCCGTGGCCGCCCCGGCCGACCCTGACCGGGCCGCCGCGCACCGCGTACGGGAGAATCGATGCGATTGGACAGAACCACGGGGAGGAACCGTGTCCGGATTCGTCGAAAAGCCCGAACCCCTCGAGGTCCCGGGCCTGGTACACCTGCACACCGGCAAGGTGCGCGACCTGTACCAGAACGAGGCGGGCGACCTCGTGATGGTCGCCAGTGACCGTATCTCCGCCTACGACTGGGTGCTGCCCACCGAGATCCCCGACAAGGGCCGGGTCCTGACCCAGCTCTCGCAGTGGTGGTTCGACCAGCTCGCGGACCTCGTCCCCAACCACGTGATCAGCACCGAGCTGCCCGCCGGGGCGCCCGCCGACTGGGCCGGCCGCACGCTGGTCTGCCAGTCGCTGCGGATGGTCCCGGTCGAGTGCGTCGCCCGCGGCTACCTCACCGGCTCCGGCCTCGCCGAGTACCAGGAGTCGCGTACGGTCTGCGGCCTCGCCCTCCCCGAGGGCCTGGTGGACGGCTCCGAGCTGCCGGCGCCGATCTTCACGCCCGCCACCAAGGCCGCCGTCGGCGACCACGACGAGAACGTGCCGTACGAGGAGGTGGCCCGCCAGGTCGGCGCGGAGACCGCCGCCCACCTGCGCCAGACGACGCTCGCCGTGTACGGCCGGGCCCGCGACATCGCGCGCGACCGCGGCATCATCCTCGCCGACACGAAGTTCGAGTTCGGCTTCGACGGCGAACACCTGATCATCGCCGACGAGGTGCTGACCCCCGACTCCTCGCGCTTCTGGCCGGCCGCCACCTGGGAGCCGGGCCACGCGCAGCCGTCGTACGACAAGCAGTACGTACGCGACTGGCTCACGTCCCCCGCCTCCGGCTGGGACCGCCGGAGCGAGCAGCCGCCGCCCGCGCTCCCGCAGGAGATCGTGGACGCGACCCGGGCCAAGTACCTGGAGGCGTACGAGCGCCTCACCGGGCTCCCCTGGTCGTAGCGGGACACGACGAAGCCCCCGGTCGGAATCGACCGGGGGCTTCGTCATTCGCAAGAGCGGACGACGAGATTCGAACTCGCGACCCTCACCTTGGCAAGGTGATGCTCTACCAACTGAGCCACGTCCGCATGCGCCGTAGCGCGGAGACCACTATACCCAACCTCGCTCGCGAGCGAGGCGCACCGCCGTGTGCCGGTTCTCCGCCCCCACCTTCGACACGGCCGAGGAGAGGTAGTTCCGGACGGTTCCCTGGGACAGCGCCGCCCGCTCGGCGATCCCCGCGATGGGCGCCCCGTCCGCCGCCAGTTCCAGCACCTCGGCCTCGCGCGCGGTCAGCGGCGAGTCCCCGGCACTGATCGCGTCGGCCGCCAACTCCGGGTCCACATAACGCCCTCCGGCGTACACGGTCCGGATGATCTCGGCCAGCCGCTGCGCCGACACTGTCTTGGGTACAAACCCCCGCACTCCCACAGCGAGCGCCCGCTTCAGATGCCCGGGGCGGCCGTGACCGGTGACGATCATGCAGTGGCACTCCGGCAGTTCGCGCCCCAGCGATGTGGCGACACTCACACCGTCGGCGCCCGGCATCTGCAGATCCAGCACCGCCACGTCCGGCCGGTGCGCCCGCGCCATCGCGAGCGCCTCTGGCCCGGAGGCGGCCTCGGCGACGACCACCAGATCGTCCTCGAGCCCGAGCAGCGCGGCGAGCCCCGGCGGCCGCCAACACCCCGCTCGCGCCGTCCAGTTCAGCAGGCAGGTCGGCCTCCTCCAGGTAGTGCGTGGTCAGCACCACCGTCGTACCGCCGTCCCGCAGCGCGCGCACCAGCTCCCACGTCTCGCGCCGGCCCTCGACGTCCAGGCCCGTGGTCGGCTCGTCGAGGAAGAGCACCTCGGGGCGGCCGAGCAGGGCCAGCGCGAGGTCCAGCCGCCGCTTCTCGCCGCCGGACAGCTGCTTGATTCGTACGCCGGCCCGCCTGGCGAGCCCGACGGCCTCCAGCACCTCGCCGGCCGGCCGGGCCCCGCTCGTACAGCCGGCCCACATCCGCACGGTCTCCGCGACGGTCAGTTCGGAGGGGAAACCGCCCTCCTGAAGCATCACGCCCATGCGCGGACGCACCTGCGCGCGTTCGCTGTACGGGTCGTGGCCGAGCACCCGTACGGTGCCGCCGCTCGGCCGGGCCAGCCCCTCCAGCAGTTCGACGGTGGAGGTCTTGCCGGCGCCGTTCGTGCCCAGCAGCGCGAACAGCTCGCCGCGCGCCACGGAGAAGGAGATGTCCCGGACGGCCTCGAAGCCGCCGGCGTAGCTGCGCCGGAGCCCCTCGGCCTCGATCACGTACTTGTCGCTGTCCATGACTCAAGGCTTCCGCCGCCGCGTGCCGTGGAGCAGTGCGCGCTGTCATCAGTGCTCATGACAAATGTCATCGCTCACACAGCTACGGGCACGAAGAAGGCCCCGGTCGCAATGACCGGGGCCTTCTCCTCTTGAGCGGACGACGAGATTCGAACTCGCGACCCTCACCTTGGCAAGGTGATGCTCTACCAACTGAGCCACGTCCGCATACTCCCCACCAGCTCTCACTGGTCGGTGCGAACACCACTCTACCTGATCCACCCAGGTGGACGGTAAGGCGATGCAGAGCGGGTGACAGGAATTGCACACTGCGCCTTCCCCCTGGAAGGGGGATGTTCTGCTACTGAACTACACCCGCATGACTCCCGCGAGGTCCGGCCCTTCGGCCTCGCCCCTCGGCGTGCTCCAGACTCTAGCCGACCGGCGGGGGTGCAATGCAAGTCGGTTCTCAGTGGGCCGCGTTGTAGGCCTCGTAGACCGCCTTCGGGATCCGGCCGCGCGGGGGCACGTCGAACTGGTTCGAGCGGGCCCAGGCGCGGACCACCGCCGGGTCCGGCGCGAGCGCGGTGTGCTTGTACGCCTTCCCGGACCGGGACTGCCTGCGGCCGGCCTCGACGTAGGGCGCGAGGCTCTTGCGCAGTTTCTTTGCATTGGAGAGATTGAGGTCGATCTCGTACGACTTCCCGTCGAGGCCGAAGACAACCGTTTCCGCCGCTTCTCCGCCATCGATGTCGTCGGAGAGCGTGACTACTACGCGCTGCGCCACGGATATCGGTCCCTTCGATGCGACCTCACCGCGCTGACGTGCGGCGATGTCGACTGTATGGCTGTTTCGGATCAATCCGTCTTTTCTGCGGATTCCTTTGTACAGCTAAAACCATTGCCTGGTGAAGCCCATTTAATTACGCCAGCGTGTCCCCTCGCAATCGGGGCCGGGTGAATTTTTTCTGACGCCGGCCTGGATATCTACCCGCGTAGATTTTTGGGCCGGGTACTCTGAAGGAACCGCCTTCGCACCAAACCACCACGGGAGTGCCAGTGGCACGCGTCGTAGTCGACGTCATGCTCAAGCCGGAGATCCTCGACCCCCAGGGCCAGGCGGTGCAGCGTGCACTGCCGCGCCTGGGCTTCGAGGGAATCGCCGACGTCCGCCAGGGGAAGCGCTTCGAGCTCGAGGTGGAGGGACCGGTCGACGAGACCGCCCTCGCCCGCATCCACGAGATGGCCGAAACGTTCCTCGCCAACACCGTCATCGAAGACTTCGTCGTCAAGGTGGAGTCGTGACCGCGCGCATCGGCGTCGTCACCTTCCCCGGCACGCTCGACGACCGGGACAGCCTTCGTGCCGTCCGTATCGCGGGCGCCGAGCCCGTCTCGCTGTGGCACCGCGACAAGGACCTCAAGCAGGTCGACGCGGTCGTCCTGGCCGGCGGCTTCTCCTACGGTGACTACCTGCGCGCCGGGGCCATCTCCCGCTTCTCGCCGGTGATGGAGACGATCATCGAGCAGGCCAGGGGCGGTATGCCGGTCCTCGGCATCTGCAACGGCTTCCAGGTGCTGACCGAGTCGCACCTGCTACCCGGCGCGATGCTCCGCAACAACCACCTGCACTTCATCTGCCGCGACCAGAAGCTGCGGGTGGAGACGGCCGGAACCGCCTGGACCGCCGACTACTCGGCCGGCCAGGAGATCTCCGTACCGCTCAAGAACATCGACGGCCGGTACGTCGCCGACGAGCGCGTCCTCGACGAGCTCGAGGCCGAGGGCCGGGTCGCCTTCCGCTACCTGGACGGCAATCCCAACGGCTCGCTGCGTGACATCGCCGGCATCACCAACGCGGCGGGCAACATCGTCGGCCTCATGCCGCACCCCGAGCACGCCGTCGAGCCGCTGGTCGGTACGGGCCGTACCGACGGCCTCGGATTCTTCACCTCGATCCTGAAGAAGCTGGTCAACGCATGACTCTGGACACCGTCAAGCACGCCGACGAGACCCCCGGCGTCGAGCAGCCCTGGTCCGAGCTCGGCCTCAAGGAGGACGAGTACGCGCGCATCCGGGAGATCCTCGGCCGCCGCCCGACCGGCGCCGAGCTGGCCATGTACTCCGTGATGTGGTCCGAGCACTGCTCGTACAAGAGCAGCAAGGTCCATCTCGCCCAGTTCAGCGAGAAGAAGCCGCAGAGCGACGCCATGCTCGTCGGCATCGGCGAGAACGCCGGTGTCGTCGACGTCGGCCAGGGATACGCGGTCACCTTCAAGGTGGAGTCGCACAACCACCCCTCGTACATCGAGCCCTACCAGGGCGCGGCCACCGGCGTCGGCGGCATCGTCCGCGACATCCTCGCCATGGGCGCCCGCCCGGTCGCCGTCGTCGACCCACTGCGCTTCGGCGCGGCCGACCACCCCGACACCAAGCGCGTCCTGCCGGGCGTCGTCGCGGGTATCGGCGGCTACGGCAACTGCCTGGGCCTGCCGAACATCGGCGGCGAGGTCGTCTTCGACGAGTGTTACCAGGGCAACCCGCTGGTCAACGCCGGCTGCATCGGCGTGATGAAGCACGAGGACATTCACCTCGCCAAGGCCTCGGGCCCGGGCAACAAGGTCATCCTGTACGGCGCCCGCACGGGCGGCGACGGCATCGGCGGCGTCTCCGTGCTGGCCTCCGAGACGTTCGACTCGACCGGCCCGGCCAAGCGTCCGGCGGTCCAGGTCGGCGATCCCTTCCAGGAGAAGCTCCTCATCGAGTGCACCCTGGAGATCTTCAAGGAGGACCTGGTCGCCGGCATCCAGGACCTCGGCGGCGCGGGTCTGTCCTGCGCCACCTCCGAGCTGGCGAGCGCCGGCTCCGGCGGTATGCGCGTCGAGCTCGACACCGTCCCGCTGCGTGACGCGACCCTCTCGCCCGAGGAAATCCTCATGAGCGAGTCGCAGGAACGCATGTGCGCGATCGTCGAGCCGGACAAGGTCGACCGGTTCATGGAGATCTGCGAGAAGTGGGACGTCATCGCCACCGTCATCGGTGAGGTGACCGAGGGCGAGCGCCTGGAGATCTTCTGGCACGGCGAGCAGATCGTGGACGTACCGCCGCGGTCCGTGGCGCACGAGGGCCCGACGTACCACCGTCCGTACGCCCGCCCCGAGTGGCAGGACGCCCTCCAGGCCGACGACGCCAACAAGCTCCCGCGCCCGGCGACCTCCGCGGAACTGCGCGAGCAGGTCCTCGCCCTGGTCGGCTCCCCGAACCAGGCCGCCAAGTCCTGGATCACCGACCAGTACGACCGCTTCGTGCAGGGCAACACGGTGCTGGCCCAGCCCGAGGATGCGGGCATGATCCGGATCGACGAGGCGTCGAACCTGGGTGTGGCCATGGCGACCGACGGCAACGGCCGGTACGCGAAGCTCGACCCGTACACGGGTGCGCAGCTCGCGCTCGCCGAGTCGTACCGCAATGTGGCCGCCTCCGGTGCCAAGCCGCTCGCCATCTCCGACTGCCTGAACTTCGGCTCGCCCGAGGACCCGGCCGTCATGTGGCAGTTCGCCGAGGCCTGCCGCGGTCTCGCGGACGGCTGCCTGGAGCTGGGCACGCCGGTCACCGGCGGCAACGTCTCGCTGTACAACCAGACAGGCGAGACCGCGATCCACCCGACGCCGGTCGTGGCCGTGCTCGGGGTCATCGACGACGTCAACCGCCGTACGCCGATCGCGTTCGCGGAGGAGGGCCAGCTGCTGTACCTCCTCGGTGACACACACGAGGAGCTCGGCGGTTCGGCCTGGTCCCAGGTCGTGCACAACCACCTCGGCGGGCTGCCGCCCAAGGTGGACCTGGGCCGCGAGAAGCTCCTTGCCGACATCCTGATCTCGGCCTCTCGCGACGGCATGGCCGACGCGGCGCACGACCTGTCGGACGGTGGCGTGATCCAGGCGGTGACCGAGTCCTGCCTGCGCGGCGGTAAGGGCGCGCGCCTGGTCGTCCCGGAAGGGCTGGACCCGTTCGTGTTCCTCTTCTCCGAGTCGGCGGGCCGGGCGATCGTCGCCGTCCCGCGCAGCGAGGAGCTCCGCTTCACCGACATGTGCGGCGCGCGCGGCCTGCCCGCGACGCGGATCGGTGTCGTGGACGGCGAGGAGATCGAGGTCCAGGGCGAGTTCAGCATCCCGCTGAGCGAGCTGCGTACCGCGCACGAGGAGACCATCCCCGGGCTGTTCGCATAAGCCGCCTAGGCCAGACCTAAGCGGTTGTAGCGATTCCGTGCCCCCGCAGCTCTTCGGAACTGCGGGGGCACGTCCGCATACTGACGCCGTGACCGAACACGTCAAGTACCTGCCCGACGCCGCGATACCCCAGGGGGGCGCCCCGGCCTGGGACATCGCCGACGCCGAGCGCTGGCTCAAAGCCTGCACTCCCGCCCTCTTCGCCCCGGTCGCCGGCGGCTGGGTCCTCGCGCCCCTGGTCCTCGCCGCGGCCGTCCTGCTCGGCTGGAACGCACCCGAAGCCGCCCTGCTCGGCACCACCTGGCGCGGCTATCCCGAAGCCGTCCTCCTGGTCACCCTGCCCCTCTGGTTCCGCTTCCTGCCCGCCGCGGTCCTGGTCTCCGCGCCCGTGCTCGGACTGTTCACGGTCCTCTCCCTGCACGAACTCGACGCCTCCGACAGCGCGGGCCGGGCCGGCGTGTGGCTGGTCGCCGCGCTCTCCGCGTGGGCGTTCACCGGCGCCCTGCTGCGCCTGCGGTCCCGCCGCCGCCAGCGCGAACTGGCCCTCGCCGCGGCCGGGAAGGCCCGCAGCCCGCTCCCGGAGAAGCTCCCCGAAGGCCATCGCCGCCGAGGCCGGTGGCTGATCCTGGCCGGGGACGGGCTGTGTCTCGCCGCCGCCGCGCTGCTTCTCTGGGGCCTCGTCCAGGATCTGCGGGCGCACCACACCCCCGACCCGTACGACGCCACCGGCCAGCAGGTCTTCGCCATGCTGCTGCTCATCCCCGGCACCCCGCTGCTCGGCCGTGGCATCACGGCACGCCTCGCCGCCCGGCGGCTGCACACCGGGCCGCAGCCCGTGCTGCGGGTCGGCCTCCGCGCCGACGCCCTGTGCCACATCTGGCTGTACCCGGACGCCCGTACCGTCACCGGGCGGCCGCTGATCGCGTACCGCGACCGGTTCGAGGACACCGAGGACCGGGTCAGGGTCCTCGTCGGCGGGGAGGAGGCGCGGCTGCGCTCCGAACACCACGACATCAACCAGTTCGGCGAGCCCTTCGAAGCGATCCTGTACGGCGTCCCCTGCGAAGGCGCCGAGCTCGTCCTCGAGTACGCCGCCTACGACAGCGGCAGCCTCATCGCCTCCTCCGTCACGGCAGTCCCGCTGCTCGCGGTCCGGCGCAACAGCCTCGGCCGGTGGAGCCCGGCCGGCACCTCCTACACCGTCCAGGAGCGCGAGAAGGCGGCGGCCCGCCGTGCCGATGCGTCCTCCGGCGGTTCGGGATGCGGCTCCAGCAGCAGTTGCAGCAGCTGCAGCAGTTGCGGCGGCGGCTGCGGGGGCGGCGACTGATCGGGCACACTCCCCGCATGGCACCCAAGACCAGGCGGTACGACTCCGCGAAGATCCGCGCCGCCGTGCTCGCCCAGTTCGGGCACGTACGGGAAGCGGCGGCCACCCTCACCCCCGACCAGCTCACACTCCCGACCCACCTCGGGGACTGGACGGTACGGGATCTGGCCGCGCACATCGCCTGGGTGATCGATTCCCTCGCCGACGCCATCGAGCGGCCCGCGCCCGTCAAGGCGGAGATCACCGCCGTGGAGTGGCCCTTCGAGACGGCCCGGCTGGCGCGGCGGATCTCCGAGGTCGCCAAGGAACTCTCCCTCGACGAGCCCTTGGAGGCGCAGTACGAGCGGTCCGCTGCCCGGCTCGCGGCGGCTCTGACGCAGACCCCTGCGACGCGGCCCCTGTCGCTGCGCGTCGGGGCGATGACGCTGGCCGACTTCATGGTCACCCGTACTGTCGAACTCGTCGTCCACACCGACGACTTGAACCGGGCCGCCGGGCTGGAGATCCCCTTCGACCGGCAGGCCCTGGCCACCTGCACCCGCCTCCTCGCCGATGCCCTCGCCCTGAGGGCGCCCGGCGCCTCGGTCGAGGTGCGCGTCCCGCCGTACGCGGTCGTGCAGTGCGTGGAGGGGCCGCGGCACACCCGCGGGACCCCGCCGAATGTTATCGAGACCGACCCGCTCACTTGGATCCGGCTCGCCACCGGACGTACGGGATGGCAGGAGGCGGTCGGGGCCGCGGCCGTCAGCGCGAGCGGCGAACGCGCGGACCTGTCCGGGCTGCTGCCGATCCTCGGCTGATCATGAAACCGGGCGGACGGGATGGAACCAGAAACCCCACCCGCACCGTCCCAGTGCCATGCAGAAGCTCCGTATGACCACCGCTGTCCTGGCCCTCCTCACGCTCACCGCCTGCGGCACGGAAACCGGTGCCGGTGGCGGAGGCGGTTCCTCCGTCGACACGGCCCTGCCCGTCACCGGGGTCAAGTGGAACGTCGACAGCCTGACCGTGAACGGCAAGCAGGCGAAGGCCCCGGCCGGCGCCCATGTCGAGATCGACGCCAAGGGCCGCGCCTCCGGCAACTTCGGCTGCAACCAGTTCGGCGCCGATGTCACGGTCAAGGGCGACTCGATCACGGTCGGTGCCGGCCAGTCCACGGAGATCGGCTGCGAGAAGGAGCTGCAGAACTTCGAGACGGCGCTGTCGCGTGCCTTCGCCGGGGAGCTGAAGGCGAAGCTCGCGGGCGACAAGCTCACGCTGACGACCCAGCAGGGCGACACCATCGCGCTGACCTCGAAGCCCGAGAAGCCGGAGAAGCCCGCGCAGCTGATAGGCCCCGAGTGGGCCGTCGACTCGCTCCTCGACGGCGGTACCGCCTCCTCCCTGCCCGCCGATGTCCTCGGCAAGGCGCAGCTCACCTTCGGCAAGGACGGGACCGTCCGCGGCAACCTCGGCTGCAACAACGTCTCCGGCAAGGCGACCGTCGACGGTTCGACGATCACCTTCGGCACCCTCGCGACCACGCGGAGGATGTGCCCGGGCCCGGTGATGGAGACCGAGCGGGCCCTCCATCACGTCCTGGAGGGCAAGGCGACGTACAAGATCGACGGACACACCCTGTCCCTCACCGCCGCAGACGGCAAGGGACTGGGCGCGACCGCGATCGAGGCGGAGCCGAGGCCGAAGAAGTAGCCGCGTACGGCAGGAGCTTTGGCGGCTGGAACGCTACCGTCTGTGCGGCCCGGACAACGGTGCGTACCACCGGAGTCCCCAATTCGGACCAGTGGTCGATCTCGCCTACACTCGGACGCGTGCCTCGTGGTGATGGACGACTCAACCACGACCTGCTCCCCGGTGAGAAGGGCCCCCAGGACGCTTGCGGCGTCTTCGGTGTCTGGGCTCCGGGCGAAGAGGTCGCCAAGCTCACCTATTTCGGACTGTATGCCCTGCAGCACCGTGGACAGGAGTCCGCGGGCATCGCAGTGAGCAACGGGTCCCAGATCCTGGTTTTCAAGGACATGGGCCTGGTCTCACAAGTCTTCGACGAAACATCCCTCGGCTCTCTCCAGGGCCACATCGCGGTCGGTCATGCCCGCTACTCCACCACCGGAGCCTCGGTGTGGGAGAACGCGCAGCCCACCTTCCGCGCGACTGCCCACGGCTCGATCGCCCTGGGTCACAACGGCAACCTGGTGAACACCGCCGAGCTGGCCGGAATGGTCGCCGACCTGCCCCGCCAGGACGGCCGGGCCACCCAGGTCGCGGCGACCAACGACACCGATCTGGTGACCGCACTGCTCGCGGGCCAGGTCGATGACGACGGCAAGCCGCTCACCATCGAGGAAGCGGCCACCAAGGTCCTCCCCGAGGTGAAGGGCGCCTTCTCCCTCGTCTTCATGGACGAGCACACGCTGTACGCCGCCCGTGACCCGCAGGGCATCCGCCCGCTGGTCCTCGGCCGGCTGGAGCGCGGCTGGGTGGTCGCGAGCGAGACCGCCGCCCTCGACATCTGCGGCGCCAGTTTCGTCCGCGAGGTCGAGCCGGGCGAGCTGATCGCCATTGACGAGAACGGTCTGCGCACCTCTCGCTTCGCGGAAGCGAAGCCCAAGGGCTGTGTCTTCGAGTACGTCTACCTGGCTCGCCCGGACACCGACATCGCCGGCCGGAACGTCTACCTCTCCCGGGTGGAAATGGGCCGCAGGCTGGCCAAGGAAGCCCCGGTCGACGCCGACCTGGTGATACCGACGCCGGAGTCGGGTACGCCCGCGGCGGTCGGCTACGCGGAGGCCAGCGGGATTCCGTACGGCTCCGGACTGGTCAAGAACGCCTACGTGGGCCGGACCTTCATCCAGCCCTCGCAGACGATCCGGCAGCTCGGCATCCGCCTCAAGCTCAACCCGCTCAAGGAAGTCATCCGCGGCAAGCGCCTGGTGGTCGTCGACGACTCGATCGTCCGCGGCAACACCCAGCGTGCCCTGGTCAAGATGCTCCGCGAGGCGGGCGCCGCCGAGGTCCACATCCGGATCTCCTCCCCGCCGGTGAAGTGGCCCTGTTTCTTCGGCATAGACTTCGCCACCCGCGCCGAGCTGATCGCCAACGGCATGTCGATCGACGAGATCGGCAAGTCCCTGGGCGCCGACTCCCTCTCGTACATCTCCCTCGACGGCATGATCGAGGCGACCACGATCGCCAAGCCGAACCTCTGCCGCGCCTGCTTCGACGGCGAGTACCCGATGGAGCTGCCCGACCCCGAGCTGCTGGGCAAGCAGCTTCTGGAGACCGAGCTGGCGGGTGGCACGGATGCCGCCGACGCGCTCCGTCGTCCGTGATCAAGGCTCCGTTCAACCAACCCGAAAGATCCCAGGAATGTCTGAGACCGGTGCTTCCTACGCGGCTGCGGGCGTCGACATCGAGGCGGGCGACCGTGCCGTCGAGCTCATGAAGGAGTGGGTGAAGAAGACGCAGCGCCCCGAGGTTCTCGGCGGCCTCGGCGGCTTCGCCGGCCTCTTCGACGCCTCAGCCCTCAAGCGCTACGAGCGTCCGCTGCTCGCCTCCGCCACCGACGGCGTCGGTACGAAGGTCGACCTCGCCCGCAAGATGGGCGTGTACGACAGCATCGGCCACGACCTCGTCGGCATGGTCGTCGACGATCTGGTCGTCTGCGGCGCCGAGCCGCTGTTCATGACCGACTACATCTGCGTCGGCAAGGTCCACCCCGAGCGCGTCGCCGCGATCGTCAAGGGCATCGCCGAGGGCTGTGTACTGGCCGGCTGCGCCCTGGTCGGCGGCGAGACGGCCGAGCACCCGGGCCTGCTGGGCCCGGACGACTTCGACGTCGCCGGGGCCGGTACGGGCGTGGTGGAGGCCGATCAGCTTCTCGGCGCGGACCGTATCCGTACGGGTGACGCGGTGATCGCGATGGCGTCCTCCGGTCTTCACTCGAACGGGTACTCGCTGGTCAGGCATGTCGTCTTCGACCGGGCCGGCTGGGCGCTGGACCGCGAGGTCGCGGAGTTCGGCCGTACGCTCGGCGAGGAGCTGCTGGAGCCCACCAAGATCTACTCGCTGGACTGCCTGGCCCTGACCCGTACGACCGAGGTGCACGCCTTCTCGCACATCACCGGCGGCGGCCTGGCCAGCAACCTGGCCCGGGTGATCCCGGACCACCTGCACGCCACCGTGGACCGCTCCACCTGGACCCCGGGTGCGGTCTTCGACCTGGTCGGCAAGGCCGGTCAGGTCGAGCGGCTGGAGCTGGAGAAGACCCTCAACATGGGTGTCGGCATGATCGCCGTGGTCCCCGAGGAGTCGGTGGACGTGGCGCTCACCACCCTGGCCGACCGCGGCGTGGACGCCTGGGTGGCCGGCGCCATCGTTGATCGACACAGCACCGAGCGCGGCGAGCACACCTCGGGCGCCACCCTCACGGGGGACTACGCGAAGTAAGCCCCGCGGGGCAGCACAGAACCCGGTCCGGGGCGAGCCCCGGACCGGGTCAGGTGATGAAGATATGCAGAGTCAAGCGCCGCGACGCTGCGATGACGGACCGGACTCCTCGGCGGAGTCGTCGTCATCGTCATCGTTGTACAGATCCGCGTACTGGGCGTACGGGTCGTCTTCCTCGTCGTCGTCCTCGAACGGCTCGCCGTTAGGCGGCTGGTTCGAAGTCGAAGCGCCCAGCTCGTTGGCCAGACGCGAGAGGTCAGTCCCGCCGCTGTTGTACTTCAGCTGGCGGGCGACCTTTGTCTGCTTGGCCTTGGCCCGGCCGCGCCCCATGGCTCGACCCCCTCGGTGACGGGGCTCGACGGCCCCAGAGTCTTGACACGCGTTCATGAGTCGGAACGGACTCTCGGGGAGAGACCGGTCCGTAGGGCTTCAACGGTACCTGCTTCCGCGGCCATACGGTACGCCGCCCGCATGACGTGCCTCGCTGCAGGACCAGCGAGACGCCCCGTACTCGCTGGTCAGCTGCGATTTTAACCTCTTCTTGAGGGTCGACCCGCCGAAGGGCAGTGAGCCATCTCTCGCCGGCCTCCGGCGGGTCCCCTCAGCGGGCCTCATCGGGCCCTCATCAGGCCCTCATGCGGCGTTACGTCAGCGCGCCGCGCGGGCGTCGGCCATCCGCTGTTCGGCGATCCGGTCGGCCGCCGCGGCCGGCGGAATGCCGTCCGTCTTCGCGCGAGCGAATATGGCCAGAGTGGTGTCGAAGATCTTCGCGGCCTTCGCCTTGCACCGGTCGAAGTCGAAGCCGTGCAGCTCGTCCGCGACCTGGATCACACCGCCGGCGTTCACCACGTAGTCCGGGGCGTAGAGGATCCCGCGGTCCGCGAGGTCCTTCTCCACGCCCGGGTGGGCGAGCTGGTTGTTGGCCGCACCGCAGACCACCGTGGCGGTGAGCGCCGGGACGCTGGTGTCGTTCAGGGCGCCGCCGAGCGCGCACGGGGCGTAGATGTCGAGCCCCTCGGTGCGGATCAGCGCGTCGGTGTCCGCAACCGCCATGACGGCCGGGTTGCCCGGGTGCCTGTCGAGGATCCGTTGCACCGACTCGGCCCGTACGTCCGTGATCACGACCTCGGCGCCGTCCGCGAGCAGGTGCTCGACGAGGTGGTGGCCGACCTTGCCGACGCCCGCGACGCCGACCTTGCGGCCGCGCAGGGTCGGGTCGCCCCACAGGTGCTGGGCGCTCGCGCGCATGCCCTGGAAGACGCCGAAGGCGGTCAGGACGGAGGAGTCGCCCGCGCCGCCGTTCTCGGGGGAGCGGCCGGTCGCCCAGCGGGTCTCGCGGGCGACGACGTCCATGTCCGCGACATACGTACCGACGTCGCACGCGGTCACGTAACGGCCACCGAGGGAGTCCACGAACCGGCCGTAGGCGAGCAGCAGCGCCTCACTCTTGAGCGTGTCCGGGTCGCCGATGATCACGGCCTTGCCGCCACCGTGGTCGAGCCCGGCCATGGCGTTCTTGTACGACATGCCGCGGGCGAGGTTGAGCGCGTCCAGGACGGCCTCCTCGTCGGAGGCGTACGCGTGGAAGCGGGTGCCGCCGAGGGCAGGGCCCAGGGCGGTCGAGTGGATGGCGATAACGGCCTTGAGGCCGCTGGCACGGTCCTGGCAGAGCACGACTTGTTCGTGGCCCCCCTGCTCCGATCGGAACAGGGTGTGCAGGACGCCGTCGGTTACGTCGGTCACGGTGGTGACTCCCATGTAAGAGAAGCGGCGGAGACGCCCTCCCTGCGGGTGGGGGAGAGCCGGTGGGCAAGAGAGTAAGTCCTGCGGGGCCGGACCAGGGAGGCAGTGCCGAGGATCACCCCCTCCCGGAGTACGGGCATGGGACGATTTACAGCATTCCGTATGGGTAGGGCAACGGGGCAATTCAGCGGCACCGGCGAGGGAGTACGCGTGACCAAGGCGTCGGCGTTGATCGTCCCGTACGCGTCCTATCTGCGCGTGTACGAGCCGCTGGCCGCCTTCCCCGAGCCCGAGCGAAGGCATTGGGAGCACTACGCCACCCGTGCGACGACCCCCACGTATCAGGACGAACTCCGCCGCTCGCTGGCGGACTTGCTGCCCACGCCGCCGGTCCCGGTGCCCGTGCACGAGAGCGCCGACGCCTTCACCGCGACGGCGAACGGGGTCCTGGTCGTCTGCCCCTGGCGGACCCGGCTGCGCGGCTGGCAGGCCCTGGAGGAGCTGGTGGCGGACTTTCCCGCCCCGGTGCTGGACGTGGCGCTGCCGCCGGTCGTGCGCCGGCAGGCGGCCGCGGACTACGAGCGGTGGCGGGAGCGGAACCCGGACGCGCGCCCGTGGATCCGGGGCGCGGTGTGGCAGGTGCCGGTGCGCTGGTTCGCGCTCTTCTCGGACGACGAGCGCGAGTACGAGCAGGGGGAGCGGCTGCGCTACCGGACGCCCATGGTGCAGGCCAGGCGGCGGGTGGCGCGCGCGCTGAAGGTGCTGCGGGATGTGACCGAGGAGGGCCCGCTGATCGACGGCCTGGTGGACGTGGGGGCCTGGCTGGAGGAATTCCACCCGCGCTCCCTGGTCGAGCTCGACTACGGCGGCCTGGTCCATGCCCTCCCGGAGGCCCAGCTCGCCGCGGACCGGTCCGCGGCCGACCTGGCCGAGGGGATCGCCGCCCTGCGGGACGGAGACGACGCCGGCGCGGACGAGGCGTACGGGCGGCTCAGCGAACGCTGGCGGTCCGTACGGGAACGGCTCTTCGCGAACTGATCCCTCGCGGACCGGGGGACCTGCATCCCGATCCGGGCCTTTGTGTCAAGCGTGACGGACAGCACTTACTGGGCTCTTGCGCCGTTCCCCTACCCTCGTGCCAAAATAGGACAAGGAGTCCGGGGGAGGACTCATCCACCCAACTTTGGGGGGATTGCTCGGTATTGCACTCTATGGGGGGTCTTGTGATCCCTGGTCGCTCTGTGACTGATCGTCACAGGGGTGTGACTGTCCGTTATGGCATGGTCCATCGGCTTCCGCCGCTGATGAACACCTGAGAGGGCAATTCCATCGGTTTGGCCGACGTGGCTGGACGGATGGTGTAGTTGTAGTGCCGAGGACAAGCCGTTCGTCCTATAACCGACTCGGCCCGCGTCTGCCATTTCGGGCAACGCGGGTCAAGGTGCAGAATTTAGAGGAAAGAACCGTGATGGTTCGGTTCTCCCGAGGAGGCCGCTCATGACCGCTCGCACCCCTGATGCCGAGCCGCTGCTGACCCCGGCTGAGGTTGCCACGATGTTCCGCGTGGACCCGAAGACGGTGACCCGCTGGGCCAAGGCAGGCAAGCTCACGTCCATCCGCACGCTTGGTGGACACCGGCGTTATCGCGAGGCTGAGGTCCGCGCACTGCTTGCGGGTATCCCGCAGCAGCGCAGCGAGGCCTGAGTAACAGCAACACCTTGAAACACCCTGTTACACCCCCGTTTTGCCGGGCATTCTCCGGGTCCCCCAATCCGGTGCCGCCCACCTAGCTCCATACGACCGGCCCCTGCCCCAACAGGTGCCTCACCCTCGCTGTGCGGGTGCGTTGTCGTCGATCGCGCTGGACTCCGCCGGGTCCAGCGCGATCTTTTTTGTGCCCGCCGGCAGGGCCGCCCGAAGGTGCAATGGCACATATTAAATTGACTGGGTGTAAGGAGGGGCTAAGTTGACCACTTCTGAAAACTCGTTAGGTGACACCCGTCACATCCCTTGACGCTTGCCAAGTGGTCACGCGGGCGGGGGAGTTTCGTCCTCGGAGGCGTCGATGGCGGCATCGACGGAGGCCGCGGCCGGCTCTCGGGAGCGGCGTGGCGGGGAGGGCTCCATCGCGAGCCGCAGCAGCTGGTGGCAGATCGGACAGTGGCGCGTGAGGTGCCGGTAGCCCGACGCGGCTGCCAGATGGGCGCGGAGCAGTGCTCGTGTCTCGTGCCTCGCTGCTGACGCGGCCATTGCGCCACCTCCCCGCTTCCCCGTCCCTTCTGGGTACCGGGGGCAGTTGAAGCCGTCAAGACGCCCAGACAGCAACGAAGGCCCGGATCCAGTGGATCCGGGCCTTCAACAGCGGCAGAGCCCGCATCCGGTGGGGATGCGGGCTCTGGCATTCAAGCGGTCCTGACGGGATTTGCTGTATCCGATGGCGGCTGCGCCGCGTGGCGCGGCCTCCGGGGCGTGTCCTGGGGGGCGAACAGCGGCAGAGCCCGCATCCGGTGGGGATGCGGGCTCTGACATTCAAGCGGTCCTGACGGGATTTGAACCCGCGGCCTCCACCTTGACAGGGTGGCGAGCACTCCAAACTGCTCCACAGGACCAGGTTTCACAGCCTCAGATGTGCGTTGGCTGCGAGAGAGACTGTACAGCAGGTCGTGGGGTGCGGTCGAACCGATGCCGACCGCGTCCCGGGTCACGGCGCGGCGGCGTCGATCGCCTTCACGATGCGCTTGTCGGAGACCGGGAAGGCCGTGCCCAGCGCGTGCGCGAAGTAGCTCACGCGCAGCTCCTCGATCATCCAGCGGATGTCCAGGACCTCCTGAGGGACCGGCCTGCCCTGCGGCATCTGCTCCAGCAGCCAGGCGTACTCGTCCTGCATCTCATGCACCTTCTCCATACGCGTGGTGTCGCGCTGGACGCCGGACGGCATCTGCTGGAGCCGGCGGTCCGCCGCGACGAGATAGCGCATCAGGTCGGGCAGCCGGCGCAGGCCGGTCTTCGTCACGAAGCCCGCCGGTACGAGCCGCGCCAGGTGGTCCCGTACGTCGGTGAGGTTTGCCAGCAGCGCCGGGCTCGACGTGGCCTTCAGGCGGCGCTCACACGCCTGCCAGGCGGCCAGGATCTGCTGGACCTGGTTCACGGTCCGTACGGTCGTGTCGACGAGATCGGCGCGGACCTTGTCGTACAGCTTGCGGAACGATTCCTCGTCCCACGCCGGGCCCCCGTGCTCGGCGACCAGCCGGTCGGCCGCGGCCATGGCGCAGTCGTCGAAGAGCGCCTGGACCGAGCCGTGCGGATTGCGGGACAGGGCCAGCTTCTGCTGGTTGCTGAGCTTGTCCGAGGCGAACTTGGCCGGGTTGACGGGGATGTTCAGCAGGATCAGCTTCCGGGTGCCCCGCCACATCGCCTGCTGCTGCTCGGCCTCGGTGTCGAAGAGCCGTACGGAGACGGTCTCGCCCGCGTCGACGAGTGCCGGGTACGCCTTGACCGGCTGGCCGGCCCGCCGGGTCT
Source organism: Streptomyces sp. A3M-1-3 (assembly GCF_024213665.1). Classification (GTDB taxonomy): domain Bacteria; phylum Actinomycetota; class Actinomycetes; order Streptomycetales; family Streptomycetaceae; genus Streptomyces. The sequence goes on along the minus strand of NZ_JANAVP010000005.1, from coordinate 113,153 downwards.
CAAAGGTGCGGGAGAGGGCGCCGATCGTCCAGTCGGTGAGGCCCGTGCGTTCGACGGACTCGCCCGACGGGCCCGCGGAAGCCGCGGCGGCCTTGGAGAGGGCCTGCCTGGCCTTCGGCTTGAGAGCGAGGCGGAGGGCTTCGAGGTCCTTGTCCTCGGCCAGCTTGCGGCGACGCTCGTCGATGATCCGGAACGTGATCTTCAGGTGGTCCGGTACCCGGGAGAGGTCGAAGTCCTCCGCCGCCACCGGGACGCCGACCATCTGCTTCAGCTCACGGGAGAGCGTCAACGGCAGCGGCTCCTGTAGCGGGACCGCACGGTCGAGGAACGCCTTGGCGTAGTTCGGGGCCGGGACGTAGTGCCGGCGGATCGGCTTCGGCAGCGAGCGGATCAGCTCGGTGACGACCTCCTCGCGCAGGCCCGGGATCTGCCAGTCGAACCCCTCGGAGGTGACCTGGTTCAGTACCTGGAGCGGGATGTGGACGGTCACACCGTCGGCGTCCGCGCCCGGCTCGAACTGGTACGTCACCCGGAACTTGAGCTGCCCCTGCCGCCACGAGTCCGGATAGTCGTCCTTCGTGACGCCCGCGGCCTTCTCGGTGATGAGCATCGACCGCTCGAAGTCGAGCAGTTCGGGCTCGTCGCGCTTCTGGTGCTTCCACCAGGAGTCGAAGTGCGCGCCGGACACGACGTGTTCGGGAATGCGCTGGTCGTAGAAGTCGAAGAGCGTCTCGTCGTCCACGAGGATGTCGCGGCGCCGGGCCCGGTGCTCCAGCTCCTCGACCTCGGTGAGGAGTCTGCGGTTGTCGGCGAAGAACTTGTGGTGCGTACGCCAGTCGCCCTCGACCAGTGCGCTGCGGATGAAGAGGTCGCGGCTCGACGCGGCGTCGATCCGGCCGTAGTTGATCTTGCGCTGGGCGACGATCGGTACCCCGTAAAGCGTGACCTTCTCGTACGCCATCACGGCCGCCCGGTCCTTCTCCCAGTGCGGCTCGCTGTACGTGCGCTTGATCAGATGCTGTGCGAGCGGCTCGACCCACTCCGGCTCGATCTTCGCGTTGACCCGGGCCCACAGGCGGGACGTCTCGACGAGCTCGGCGGACATGAGGAAGCGCGGCTGCCTCTTGAAGAGGGCGGACCCGGGGAAGATCGCGAACTTGGCGCTGCGCGCGCCCAGGTACTCGTTCTTGTCGGTGTCCTTGAGGCCGATGTGCGAGAGCAGACCGGCGAGGAGGGAGGTGTGGACGGCCTGTTCGGGAGCGTCCTGTTCGCTCAGATGGATGCCCATCGTCTTGGCGACCGAGCGCAGCTGGGCGTAGATGTCCTGCCACTCGCGGATGCGCAGGAAGTTGAGGTACTCCTGCTTGCACATCCGGCGGAAGGACGACGAGCCCCGCTCCTTCTGCTGCTCGCGGATGTACCGCCAGAGGTTGAGGAAGGCGAGGAAGTCGCTGGTCTCGTCGCGGAAGCGGGCGTGCTGCTGGTCCGCCTGCTGCTGCTTGTCGGACGGGCGCTCGCGCGGGTCCTGGATCGAGAGCGCGGCCGCGATGACCATGACCTCGCGGACACAGCTGTTGCGGTCGGCTTCGATGACCATACGGGCGAGGCGCGGGTCGACGGGGAGCTGGGCGAGCTTGCGGCCGAGGTCCGTGAGCCGCTTCTTCGGATCCTTCTCCGTAGGGTCGAGCGCGCCCAGTTCCTGGAGGAGCTGGACACCGTCGCGGATGTTCCGGTGGTCCGGCGGGTCGATGAAGGGGAACTTCTCGATCTCGCCGAGGCCGGCCGCGGTCATCTGGAGGATGACGGAGGCCAGGTTCGTCCGGAGGATCTCCGCGTCCGTGAACTCCGGGCGGCTGAGGAAGTCGTCCTCGGAGTACAGCCGGATGCAGATGCCGTCGGAGGTACGGCCGCAGCGGCCCTTGCGCTGGTTGGCGCTGGCCTGCGAGATCCGCTCGATGGGCAGCCGCTGGACCTTGGTGCGGTGGCTGTAGCGGGAGATCCGGGCGGTGCCCGGGTCGATCACGTACTTGATGCCCGGGACGGTGAGGGAGGTCTCGGCGACGTTCGTGGCGAGGACGATCCGGCGGCCGCTGTGTTGCTGGAAGACCCGGTGCTGCTCGGCGTGCGAGAGGCGGGCGTAGAGGGGGAGGACTTCCGTGAACCTGAGGTTCCTCTTGTTGAGCGCGTCCGCCGTGTCGCGGATCTCCCGCTCCCCGGAGAGGAAGACCAGGATGTCGCCGGGTCCGGCGGACTGGAGCTCGTCGACGGCGTCGCAGATCGCGGTGATCTGGTCGCGGTCCGACTCCTCGCTGTCCTCCTCCAGGAGCGGGCGGTAGCGGACCTCGACCGGATACGTACGGCCGCTGACCTCGACGATCGGTGCCTCGCCGAAGTGGCGGGAGAAGCGCTCCGGGTCGATCGTCGCGGAGGTGATCACGACCTTGAGGTCGGGACGCCTGGGCAGCAGCTGGGCCAGATAGCCCAGCAGGAAGTCGATGTTGAGGGACCGCTCGTGGGCCTCGTCGATGATGATCGTGTCGTACGCGCGCAGCTCGCGGTCCGTCTGGATCTCCGCGAGGAGGATGCCGTCCGTCATCAGCTTGACGAAGGTGGAGTCCTGGTTGACCTGGTCGGTGAACCGGACCTTCCAGCCGACCGCCTCGCCCAGCGGAGTCTTCAGCTCGTCGGCGATGCGTTCGGCGACCGTGCGGGCGGCGATCCGGCGGGGCTGGGTGTGCCCGATCATGCCCTTCACACCGCGGCCCAGGTCCATACAGATCTTGGGGATCTGCGTGGTCTTGCCGGACCCGGTCTCGCCCGCGACGATCACGACCTGGTGGTCGCGTATCGCCTCGGCGATGTCGTCCTTCCGCTGGCTGACCGGCAGCGACTCGGGGTATGTGACCACAGGCTTACGGGCAGCCCGCAGGGCCACCCGCTGCGCGGACTTCTCCGCCTCGACGGAGATCTCGTCCAGCACGGCCTGGCGGGCCTCGGGCTTGCGGATGCGGCGGGCGCCCTCGAGGCGCCGGCCGAGCCGGTGGGCGTCGCGGAGCGACAGCTCTTCGAGGACGGTCTGCAGGGCTGCGAAGGAAGTAGACATACCTGATTCAGGATCTCACCCGGCGGAACCGGGTGGCGAACCCATTTCCGGTGCGGGGGGAACGCGAAAGGCCCCGTCCGGGGAGGGGGCCTTTCGAACAGTGGCTGGGGCCGGGGTCGAACCGGCGACCTATCGCTTTTCAGGCGATCGCTCGTACCAACTGAGCTACCCAGCCACGCAGCTCTCACGAGCCGCAGCGGTCCTGACGGGATTTGAACCCGCGGCCTCCACCTTGACAGGGTGGCGAGCACTCCAAACTGCTCCACAGGACCAAGCTTGTGCGGGACTAGTCTCGCACATGGTGTTGCGTGCCCCCAACGGGATTCGAACCCGTGCTACCGCCTTGAAAGGGCGGCGTCCTGGGCCACTAGACGATGAGGGCTAATCTAACCGGTAATTCTGCTTCTCTGCTCGCCCCGCGCGCGGGGACGTGAGAAGCATGTGACTCCGCTTTCCCCGAAGGGTTCCGCTTCTCCTTGGCCCCTCGCGGGGTTCGGGACGGTCAAGCCCTGACCGCTGCCCTTGGGCACGACGAGACTGTACTACGGCATTTGGGCCTCGACCAAACCGAATAGACGCGAGGCCGCTCAGGGTCGGTTCTCGTCCGGGAGGAGGCGGCTGACCTCGGCTGTTGTCAGGCCCAGGCCGCCCAGCGTGATCTCGTCCCAGGCCTGCAGCCGTTTGGTGGAGCGGTCCAGATAGAGCACCGAGGTCCGCACCTTCTCCGGTTCCTTGTTCTGCAGCGCGCGCAGTCCCCCGCCGCCCGTCGAGCCCTCGATCTTCAGCCGGGTGCCGAACTTCATGACCTCGTCCTCGCGGTGGTGCACATGCCCCGCGAGGACGAGCGGGACCGCGCCGTCGGTCTCGCGGGCCGCGACCGGGTTGTGCGCGACCGCGATGTCCACCGGGGTCCCGGCCGCCTTCTGGTCGCGCAGCGCGGAGGCCAGGCGCAGGCCCGCCATCCGCTCGGCCGGGTCGCCCTGGGCCTTGACCGTGCGGTCCGGGGTGAACTGCGGGTCGCCGGTGCCGGCCACCCGCAGTCCGGCGACCGTGACGGCCCGGCCGTCGTCGAGCACGTGCACGTTCTTGAGCTTGGAGAGGTACGCCTGGGTGGCGCGCGAGTCGTGGTTGCCGCGGACCCAGACGTAGGGCGCGCCGAGGTCGGCGACGGGGTCGAGGAAGGCGTTCTCGGCGGCGCTGCCGTGGTCCATGGTGTCGCCGGAGTCGATGATCACGTCGATGTCGTACTGCTCGACGAGCGAGCCGATGATGTGCCAGGAGGCGGGGTTGAGGTGGATGTCGGAGACGTGCAGGACGCGCATCGTGGCCGGGTCCGGCTGGTAGGCGGGCAGGGTCGAAGTCACTTCGTACAGCTTGGTCACATTGGTCACCAGACGCGCCAACTCCTGCTGGTACACGTCGAATTCGGTGACGATGCTGCGCGCGTTGCCGACCACGGACGGGGCACCGGCCAGCAGCCCGGAGAACTTGGGCTCCAGGACCGACTTCGGGTTCCAGGTGGCGAACGCGGTCGCGCCGGAGGCCGCCAGCAGGGCGAGGGCGAGGCCGCCGGCGGCGAGCGCGGGGCGCGGGCGGCGGTAGACGGCCAGCCCGAGCGCGGTCGCTCCCGAGACGACGGCGACACAGGAACGTACGGCCAGGTCGACCGTGCCGCGGCCGACATCGCGGACGATCTCGTCCTGGAGGCCGGAGATCCGCTCCGGATGCTCGACCAGGGCCGCGGAACGGGCCGGGTCGAGCCGGTCGACATCCACGTCCAGACGGATCGGGGCGGCATGGGAGCGCAGTTCCAGGGCGCCCAGCGGAGACACGTTGATCTTGGTGCCGCCGGAGACGGAGGGGCGCAGGGTCATGTTCGTGTCGACGGGGCCCACGGGCGTACGGACGCTGCCGACGATCAGCAGGCCCAGCCAGGCGCCCAGCAGGACGACGGACGCCATGCCCAGCGCCCGGGCGTAGGGGGACGGTGTGCGGGTCAGGACGGCGGTCGGGGCGGGCTTGCGTACGCGGCCGGTCGCGCGGGCGGTCGCGCGGTCGAACCAGGCACGGAGCCGGCGGTACGGGGCCAGGGCCATGGGGTGCCGTATGCCCGCCGGGCGGGGCGGACATGCGCCCCGACTCGGTCGTGAAATGCGTGACAATGGCCGCGTGCTGGAAATGACGCGTGAGGAGTTCGAGGAGCTTGTCGCCGAGGCTCTGGACCGGATCCCGCCCGAACTGACGCGACTGATGGACAACGTCGCGGTGTTCGTGGAGGACGAGGCCCCGACGGACGATCCCGAGCTGCTCGGGTTGTACGAGGGAACGCCGCTGACGGACCGCGGGGAGTGGTACGCCGGCGTGCTGCCGGACCGGATCACCATCTACCGGGGGCCGACGCTGCGGATGTGCGAGTCCCGCGAGGACGTGGTGGCGGAGACCGAGATCACGGTCGTGCACGAGATCGCCCACCACTTCGGCATCGACGACGCGCGGCTGCACGCGCTGGGGTACGGATGAACTCCCCCGACCCCATCGTCCCCATCGGCGAGGCGATCGATCCGGATGTCGATCTGCATGTGCCCGCCCAGCGCGCGGAGACGGGCCACGGGAAGTGGTGGGTGCTCTCGGCGATCTCGGTGGGCGGGGCGGCGGGGGCGTCGGCGCGCTACGGGGTCTCGCTGCTGTGGCCCACGGCGGAGGGCGCCTTTCCGTGGGCGGTCTTCTGGGTCAACGTGACCGGCTGCGGGCTGATCGGCGTACTGATGGTGCTCGTCAGTGAGCACGGCCGGTCGGCGCATCCGCTCGTACGGCCGTTTCTGGGCGTCGGAGTGCTCGGCGGGTTCACGACCTTCTCGACGTACGCCGCGGACTTCACCGAGCTGCTGGAGCGCGGGGAGGCCGGCACCGCGTCGGCGTACGCGGGCGGGACGCTCGCGGGGGCGATGGCGGCGGTGTGGACGGCGGCCGCGGTGACCCGGGCCGCGCTGGGCAGGATGGCGCGCAAGTGAACTGGCTGCTGGTCGTGGCGGGAGCCGCCGTCGGGGCTCCGCTGCGCTATCTGACGGACCGTGCGGTGCAGGCGCGGCACGATTCGGTGTTCCCGTGGGGGACGTTGGCGGTGAACGCCGCCGGCAGCCTGGTGCTGGGGACGCTGACCGGGGCGGCGGTCTCGTCCGGTGCGTACGCCCTGCTGGGGACCGGGCTGTGCGGGGCGCTGACGACGTACTCGACCTTCTCGTACGAGACGCTGCGCCTGGCCGAGCTCGGCCGGAGGTTCCTCGCGGTGGCGAATGCGGCCGCCTCCGTCCTGGTGGCGCTGGGCGCCGTGGTGCTGGGAGGGGCGCTCGGCGAGGTGCTGCCGGGTTAGGGGATGTCTTCCGGACGGATGCGGCTCGCGCGTGTCCCTTACGGGGCAAAGGGAGTTGGGCACATTGACCCGCTCACCCGCGCCCCGGAGGTGCCGCCCGTGCGCCAGTTTTCCGTTCCTGTCCGACTGGCCGTCTCCGCGCTCGCGGTCGCGGCGTCCGCAGGCTGCATGAGTGTGAGCGACGACGCGGGGAAGCCGCCGCCCACCGCCCCGGCGGGCCGGCAGGGCGCCGCCGCCGAACCCGACGGCGGGGTGCCGGGTTCGGACTCCCGGGTACGTACGGACGACCGCGGCCCCAAGCCGGGCAAGGGCGGGAAGGACGGCCGGGACGACGCCGACGGGGCGTCGCCGAGCCCGAGCGGATCGGCGGGCCCGTCGGCGGGCGCGACCCCGAAGCCCGGCCGGCCGGATCCGGGGCCCCAGGAGCCCGTACCGACGGGGGACGGCACGCCCACCCATACGCCGGACCCGGAGCCGTCCCCGACCGAGCCGCCGCCGGTGACTCCGACTCCGGACCCCGAGCCGGAGCCTTCCACGACCCCGTCGACGCAGCCGGAGGCGGGCTCGGACCGGGCGGCGGCGCAGCGGGAGCCGCACGCATCTCCGCAGGTGGGACCGGCATAGCGGGGGCCGGTTTGCCAGGTGGGGGGAAGGGTGCGTATGGTTATAGATCGTTTGATCCCATTGCCCGGCGCCGTAAACAGAAGCGCGCCGCGTGGCGCGTACTCTCCCTTGCCGTGGCTGACCGCATTGAGGCGGTCGCATTTGCGATTCACGGAGTTTGGGCGCGTGCCGAGACTCCGGAAGGTTTCGCATTTCGCATGTCCATTTCCAGCACTGACCACACCGCCATGCCCGAGAACGGGTCCAACGAGTCCGTCGAGATCGTAGAGATCGTAGAGATCGTCGACGCCGTTGAGATCGTCGAGTCGGCTCCCGAGACCCCCGATGCCCCCGAGACCCCGTCGGTCACCTTCGGTGACCTGGGTCTGCCCGAGGGCATCGTCCGCAAGCTCGCGCAGAACGGCGTGACCACCCCCTTCCCGATCCAGGCCGCGACCATCCCGGACGCCCTGGCCGGCAAGGACATCCTCGGCCGCGGCCGCACCGGCTCCGGCAAGACCCTCTCCTTCGGTCTGCCGACGCTCGCCCTGCTGGCCGGCGGCCACACCGAGAAGAAGAAGCCCCGCGCGGTCATCCTCACCCCGACCCGCGAACTGGCGATGCAGGTCGCCGACGCCCTCCAGCCCTACGGCGACGTCCTCGGCCTGAAGATCAAGGTCGTCTGCGGCGGTACGTCCATGGGCAACCAGATCTACGCCCTCGAGCGCGGCGTCGACGTCCTCGTCGCCACCCCGGGCCGTCTGCGCGACATCATCAACCGCGGTGCCTGCTCCCTGGAGAACGTCCAGGTCGCGGTCCTCGACGAGGCCGACCAGATGTCCGACCTGGGCTTCCTGCCCGAGGTCACCGAGCTGCTCGACCAGGTGCCGGCCGGCGGCCAGCGCATGCTGTTCTCCGCCACCATGGAGAACGAGATCGGCACGCTCGTGCGCCGCTACCTCGTCGACCCGGTCAGCCACGAGGTCGACAGCGCCCAGGGCAACGTCACGACCATGACGCACCACGTCCTCGTCGTGAAGCCGAAGGACAAGGCGCCGGTCACGGCCGCCATCGCCGCCCGCAAGGGCCGCACGATCATCTTCGTCCGCACCCAGCTGGGCGCGGACCGTATCGCCGAGCAGCTGCGCGAGTCGGGCGTCAAGGCCGACGCGCTGCACGGCGGCATGACGCAGGGCGCGCGGACCCGCACGCTGGCCGACTTCAAGGACGGGTACGTCAACGCGCTCGTCGCCACCGACGTCGCCGCCCGCGGTATCCACGTCGACGGCATCGACCTGGTCCTGAACGTGGACCCGGCCGGTGACCACAAGGACTACCTGCACCGCTCGGGCCGTACCGCCCGTGCCGGCAAGTCCGGCGTCGTCGTCTCGCTGTCGCTTCCGCACCAGCGCCGCCAGATCTTCCGGCTGATGGAGGACGCGGGCGTCGACGCCTCGCGCCACATCGTCGGCGGTGCCGGCGCGTTCGACCCGGAGGTCGCCGAGATCACCGGTGCCCGTTCGCTGACCGAGGTCCAGGCCGACTCCGCGAACAACGCCGCCAAGCAGGCCGAGCGCGAGGTCCAGGACCTCACCAAGCAGCTCGAGCGCATCCAGCGCCGTGCCGTCGAACTCCGCGAGGAGGCCGACCGCCTGGTCGCCCGTGCCGCGCGCGAGCGGGGCGAGGACCCGGAGGCAGCCGTCGCCGAGGTGACGGAGGCCGCCGAGGCCGAGGTCGCGGCTGCCGCCGCGGCTTCCGTACCGGAGCAGCCGACGGCCGAGCGTCGGGACGAGCGGGGCAACTACGAGCGTCGCGGCCGGGACAACGACCGGGGCGGCTTCAACCGCGACCGTCGTGACGACCGTCGTGACGACCGGGGTGGCCGTTCGTTCGAGCGCCGCGACGACCGTCCCTCGGGCGGCTTCCGTCGCGACGACCGTCCGTCGGGTGGCTTCCGTCGTGACAACGACCGTCCGTCGGGTGGCTTCCGCCGCGACAACGACCGTCCGTCCGGTGGCTTCAACCGTGACGACCGCCCCTCCGGTGGCCGTTCCTTCGACCGCCGTGACAACGACCGTCCCTCGGGCGGCTTCCGTCGCGACGACCGTCCGTCGGGTGGCTTCCGTCGTGACAACGACCGTCCGTCGGGAC
>NZ_JANAVP010000005.1:0-103832 GCF_024213665.1 Streptomyces sp. A3M-1-3 | reverse complement strand
CCGCGACAACGACCGTCCGTCCGGTGGCTTCAACCGTGACGACCGCCCCTCCGGTGGCCGTTCCTTCGACCGCCGTGACGACCGCCCCACCGGCGGCCACCGTGGCAGCGACCGCCCGTTCAACCGCGACCGCCGCGACGACCGCCCCGCGGGCGGCCACCGCACCGGCGGCAGCGACCGCCCGTACGGCCGTCGCGACGACCACCGCGGAGGCACCGGCACCGGCACGAACACCGGCACCTTCGGCCGCCGCGACGACAAGCCGCGCTGGAAGCGCAACGGCTGACGCTCGCGTCTGAACGTCTGAACACCGGGCAGGGCCCGCACGACACTTCGGTGTGGTGCGGGCCCTTCCGCTGTCTTTGAACGGGTTCGAAAACACCTTCCGTTGCCGGTGAGGCGGCTGTTACGATCCGCCTACTCGCGTGGGGGGCTGCCGGGGGGCAGATCGACAACATTCCTGTGCTGTTCAGCGCACTGAATCCCCATGCCTACGTGCTTTTTTCATGGGGAGGACCCGAGTGGCCCAGCGTGCCGTCATCCGCGGCGCCGTAGCCGCAGCCGTATCACTCTCGCTTGCCGCCGCTCTCGGCCCGGCCGCGGCGCAAGCCGCACCGACGGCGGCTGGTGCTGTCGCGAATGCCGCGGATCCCGTGGAGATCCCGGCCACGTTCGCCAAGGCGCAGCAGCAGTTCCACCTCGACCACACCGGTTCCCGGCTGGAAGCGGACGGCGCCGGCCGGCAGGGCGTCTTCCACCGTAAGAGCGCCGGCCAGTACGAGTGGGCGCGTTACGCCGACGGTCGCTCGGTCCCGGTGGAACCGGCCGGGACCGGCGTGGTCACGGCCATGCACGGAACCGGTACCGACACGATGGCGTTCCGCCGCGGCAACGACGCGAACTGCGCGACATGGCTGCCGGGACGACGCGGTTCGTGACGATGCCCGAGGGACTCACCTTCGGTGGTGTGTACGGCAATACGGTGGTCGGCGCGAAGCTGGAGACCGTTGATTCCGGCGGCACTTCGGTCACCAAGGCAACTGAGGTGCATCTGCTGGATGTCACGGAGGACGGGACCGTACGGGATCGCCTCGTGACGGGTCTGCCCGAAGGCGCCGAGTTCGTGTGGCCCGGTCCGGCCGGCGCGGGTGACTCGGACGCCGTCGTACTGCGCATCAGGGTGGGCGGTACCGGTCGGCTGGCGCCGGTCGATGTCGCCACGGCCCGGATGACCGGCCACACGGCGCCGATCGACAGCCCCGGCGTTCTGCTGTCACCCCGTTACGTGGGCTGGTACGGGTACGGCACGGGCTCGCAGATCAAGATCGTGCCGAGGTCCGACATCGGCGCCGAGCCGGTCGTGCTCAACTCGCCTGCCGCCGTGGACCGGTACGGCTACGAGGTCGGAATCGTCGGGGACTGGATCATCCACTCCAAGGGGCACTCGTATCCGCTCATGGCGACGCCGATCAAGGGCGGTGCCGAGCCGCGGCAGTTGCTGAGCCGGCACACCATGAAGGTCGCGTCAGCCGAAGACGGCTCCGTCGTGGCCGTCGGCGGAGTCACGGGCACCTCCGACTGGGGCACGTACCGGATCACCGAGGGAGCCGACGGCGCGCCTGTCGTGACCCGGGTGGTCGATCTGGCTCCCCTCCCCGCCGAGGTGAAGGGGCTCGCCGTGAGCGGCGGGCAGCTGGCGGTCGTCGACCGGAGCAGCGGCTCACGCCATACGTACGGGCGCGACTTGAACGTGCAGGGCACTCCGCAGTACGGCGTGCGCCGCTCGTTCTTCCCGGTCGCGGGGACCTGCGGCAACGACGACGAGGCGGCTCTACACCTCCGTTCCGGCGTATCGCCCGGTCATCGAGAGCTGGACCCGCGACGTCGACGTCGAATACCGGGACAGCGGATCGGTCATCGGCCGGGAGCCCTCCGGCATGATCGACGTCCTCGGCGAGTCCTCCGGGTCGTCCAACGGTGTGGACAACAGCGGTCACATGTCGGCGTTCTACGACAACTTCGTGACCCAGGCGGGCGACTTCAACCGCAACGGCTACGCGGATCTCCTGGTCCGCGGCAACGACGGCACGCTGTACCGCATCGCGTATGACGAGAGCTTCAACCCCGGCCGGAGAATCAGCCTCGGCGCGGGCTGGAACCGGTACAACCGGATGCTCGTGGCGCGCGACCTGTCAGGCGACGGCCACCCCGACATCGTCGGCCGCGATGCCTCCGGCAACCTGTGGATGCACCCGGCCACGGCCTCCGGAGGTGCCGGCGCCCGAGTGAAGATCGGCTCCGGCTGGAACATGTACAACGCGATCGTGGGACGCGGGGACTTCTCCGGCGACGGCAAGGCGGACCTTCTGGCACGGGACAGCACGGGCGATCTGTGGCTGTACCGGGGCAAGGGCAACGGCGGGTTCCTGTCCCGCACCAAGGCGGGCACCGGCTGGAAGTCCTTCAACGCCATCGTCGGGTCGGGCGACCTCGACCACGACGGCCGCCAGGACATCCTCGGCCGCACTTCGGCGGGCGCGGTCTACCTCTACAACATCAACAGCACCGGAAGCTTCGCCGCACGGAAGCTCCTCACCACCCGCTGGAAGGGCTACGCGAGCCTGAGCTGAACACCCCTGCCGACACCGTTTGCAGCAGCGCGACGGCCCGGCAGCCGATACCCGATCGGCTGCCGGGCACCGTCCGGCTATGCTCAGGGGTGTTGTGCCGAGGGCCGTTAGCTCAATTGGCAGAGCAGCGGACTTTTAATCCGTTGGTTGTGGGTTCGAGTCCCACACGGCCTACTGCGTGGGGGTGCGCTGGCACCCCCGCTGACCTGCGTGTGAGCGCCTCACTCGGCTTCTTCGGGTGGGGCGCTTCGCTGTGTCCGGCCCTCTGCTTGGGCTGATGTGAGCCCGAGGTGAGCCCGGCGGTACGAGCGGCCTGCCGCGGTACCAGCTTCGCCGCGGCCTCGGCAGCCTTCCGCGTGACCTCGGGCAGGACGCTCGTGTACGTGTCCGAGGTGATGGTGATGGAGGAGTGGCCGAGCATCTCCTGTACGACCTTCATCTCGGCGCCGGCCGCGAGGGCGAGGGTCGCCGGGCCGTGGCGCAGGTCGTGAAGCCGGATCGGGGGCAGACCTGCCTCGGCAGCCAATCTCCGGAACTGGTCGGTCACCCATGCCGGGTGGAGCCACTCGCCGTTCTCCTGCGTGAACACGCGGCCGGTGTCGGCGTACGCCTCGCCCCATGCGAGGCGCTCCTTCATCTGCCGCTTGCGGTGCTTCGCGAGCACCTTCACGGTCTCGGAGTCGAGGGCGACAACGCGCTCGCCGCTGTCCGTCTTGGGCGCGGACTCCTCGACCTTCCAGCCGCGCTGTACGAGCTGAGTGGCGACCGTGAGCAGCCCGGCCCCGAGGTCGGTGTCGGTCCACTGCTGACCACATGCCTCGCCTCGGCGCAGGCCGCGGAACGCGATCAGGTGGTACAGCGCGTAGAGGCGGCTGTCTGTTCGGGAGTCCAGACCATGACGGGCGACGGCTTCTCGCCCGTCCGCTTCCACTGGGCGATCCTCTCGTCGGTCCAGACGAGTGCCTTGGGCCGCTTGCCGGTCTCCAGCTCCACGTGCGACGCCGGGTTGAAGGTGATGAGCTGTTGGGCGATGGCATCGTTCAGGCCGCGCGCAGGGTCGCCCGGATGCGCTGGCGGGTCGCTGCTCCGGTGATCTTCCGGAACGGCTTCATCTCGGCGAGCTTGGCGCGCACTGCGGCGATCCGCTCGCGCTCCATACCGCGACCGGTCGCGCCTTGTGCGCGGGCCCGCGCGAATATCGCAGGGCACTGACAACGGACCGAACCTGTGCGGGGAACTGGTTCCCCCTCCCCTCGCGCGCATACAGGAACCGGCTCGGGCTCGCGACCGGTCGATGCGCCCTCCGCGCGCGAGAGTCCGGTCAGCGCACGTCGAGCAGCATCACGTTGTGCAGGTCCGCGCCCGCCCAAGGCCGGGCGTCGCCGACCTTCCGGTATCCCCATGCTCGGTACGCAGCCACGGCCGCCTTGCTGTCCGGGTGGACGTTGAGCAGGACCCGCTCGGCCTCGGTGCCGTCGAGCAGGGTGTCGTGCAGGCGCCGGGCAATGCCCTGCCTTCTCCATGGAGTGCGCACGGCGAGTTCCATCAGGCCGAACGTCCGCCTGCCGTCCTCGCGGCGCATCTCGTCGAAAACGGGCATGGTCAGTTGGTCCCACCAGCCAGTCTGCGGCCCGAGTGGGTAGCCGTACGCCATGCCGACCGGCTCACCATCCGCGGTGGTCGCCAGGGCGCCGCGGAACGTGGCCTTGCGGGTCTGCGAGCGGAACCGGCGGAAGGTGGCTGCGACGGCCGCCTCGGTCTCGTCGTAGGGCGGTTCGGCGAACGCCTCGGCGTAGACCAGGCGGAACGCTTCCTCGGCCTTGGCGGCGGCCGGTCCGTTGAGCTGCTCGACGCCGATCGCTGATGGCTGACTCATCCGGTGCCCTCTCGCACGGTCTCGCGGATACGTGCGACGCAGTCACGGGCGGTGGGGCTGTCGATCCCGGCCGCCGTCCGCTGGAAGGCGCGCACCTTGCCCAGCAAGCGGGGCGAGGCGATGCCGCCCCAGGTGTCCAGTACGCCGCCCACCTCGGCGCACGCCTCGTCGACCTCGCCCGCGGCGAGGAGCACGTCGGCGAGCTTGACGCGGTACGAGGCGCTGTTCCGCGCCAGCCCGCCGCCGATGCCGTGCACGGCTGCCCTGAGGAAGGGCACTGCTCGTTTGGGTTGGTCGGCATGTACGTACATGTCCGCCGTGGCGTAGTCGACCTCGAACGGGCCTACGAACTTAGCCCAGTTCGGCACGTTCGTGTCGGAGTCCGTGCGCCCCTGGTAATGGACTGCGCGGGTCAGGGCGCGTCGGGCGCCCGACAGGTCGCCCGCATGTGTGGCGACGTTGGCACCGCGGAGCGCGATCACGAGGTGAACGGTCGCGCCGGCCCCCGCCCGGGTGGCCAGGCGGTAGGCGTTCTCGACTGCGCTCGCGGCCTCCCATGTCCGGTCCGACTTGACCGCCAGGAGTACGAGGGTCTCCAGCACGGAGACCTGTAGCAGGGGGTTGTCGACGAGCTGTGCCGCGGCGAGGGCTTCCATGCAGGCGGCACGGCCCTCGGCGATGCGGCCCCCGTCGTAGCCGTACCAGGCCCGGTGTCCGTGCAGCTCGGCGAGCATCGTTTGCAGCTCTCGGCCCACGCGGGAGGTGTACGAGGCGCTGCTCAGGGCGCTGGTGATCTCTGCCTCGATGCGCCCGGCCTGCGTACTCGCCGGCACGCTGCCCGCGGTGTGGTCCGTGTGGTACAGCCCGTCGAGCTGCTCTCGCAGCCGTCCGAGATCGGCCGTGCCGATGCGCGGCCCCGGCGCGGCAGGGATGAGTGCCGCGGCCGCGAGGGCGCCCGCGTCCGCGACGAACGTTCTCCTCTTCACCTCTCCAGCGTCGCTGATGGGCGCCGCTACCGTCACGCGATGGCCGGGGACGGCGAACCCCATCTCGGCGAGCGGAATACCGAACAGGGCTTCCAATACGGCCTGCTGGCCCGGATGGGGCAGCGGTGGCGGCTTCTCGCCCTCCCACCGTCGCAGTTGCCGGACGCTCACCGCGGCAGCGATCCCGAGGAGTGCGGCTTCCTCGCTGAACGCCTCGACGAACGACGCCTGCGTATAGCCGGCCGCCCGCCGTAACTGCGCCAGCTCACCCGTCGCCTTCCCCGCCATGCGCTTCCCCCTCGTGGCTACGGCATGTGCTCCCACGGTAGTGATCTGACCTCTGCCACCGGGGCGAAAACGTCCGCCTAAACGTCCGCTGCTCGGCGACCCATGACGCCCCTTCAGGCGGTGCACTGGTGACACACCGGATCCACAACGCCCTTGAGCAGCGGGAGTGCGCATGCCCATGACCATTCGCGTGTACGACGTCAACGGCCGGACGGGACAGATCGTGCACGAGCGCGCCGAGGTCGTCGTCGGACCCGGAGTCCGGGACAGCCCGCCCATGAACTCCCTCGCCTTCCCGCCCTGCCAGTGCGCCCGCTGCGAACCGAAGGGTGAAGCCCAATGAGCGAGGTCCCCACCATCAGCCGCGCCGGCCCGAGTCGGCTCGGTGAGAGCGGGTTCCGGACCGGGCTCGAATGGAACACCAACAGCCGGGCGCGCGCCCGCGCCGCCGAGATCATCGCCGAGCACCGGGCCGATCGGACCGAGGTCGTGCTCGACGCGCACCTGCGCTCTGCGTGGGCAGCCCATGCGGTGCGCTCCCCCGGGCTGCTGTCCGCCGTGCAGGAGCTGATCGGCGAGGCGGGCGCCGTCGAGAACACCTTTCTGATGATCAAGTGGCCAGGCCGCGAGTTCTCGGTGCCCTGGCACCAGGACGGCACCAACCGACGGATGCAGCTCGACCCCGAGAAGTCGGTCGCCGCCTGGCTCGCCATCACAGACGCGACCACGGTCAACGGGTGCTTGCAGGTCATCCCCGGCTCGCATGCCGCCGGATACCTCCCCAACGACCGTGAGGAGAGCAACGCCCGGCGCGGCAAGGCACTTGGCGTGCAGGACATGCCGAACGGCGCCCATGACCGCGGGGTGTGGCTCCCTCTCGACGCCGGTCAGGCGTGCCTCATGGACGTCCGGCTGCTGCATCGCTCCGACAGCAACAGGACGGCCGGCACCCGGATCGGCTTGAACATCCGCTACGTCGCCCCCGGCGCCATCCGGTCGAGCGGCCCCCACAGCCCCAACCTGTACCCGCTGACCGGGGCAGGTTGGTGATCACGCACCACACACAGCACACCATCGGCAACGAGAGGAGAACCACCGTGACCATCCTCGAAACCAGCGCTCCGCCGATCACCCGCGTCCGGGTGCTCACCGGCGAGGACGTCGACCCGGCCCGGCGCGGCAGCAAGAGCGTCGTGGCGTTCAGCGACTGCCGGTACTACTGCCCCGACGCCGCCACCGTTGAGCGGTGCATCGAGCACCTGCGTGCCAGCGATGAGCGGCTGCGCTCCCGCCCCGACGAGCAGATGCTCTGGGACTGGGAGTGCACGTACTTCGAGGCTGACCCGGACAACCAGAACGGCGGCGGCACGGTCCTGCTGGGCGTCGCCTGGTACGACCGCGAGTTCTTCGACGACCGCCGGGGCGCCTGGTTCGGCGCCATGCACACCCGGATCTACAACGAGATCGGAGTCCCGTTCGAGAACGTGACCGTCGAGCACTGGCTCGCGCTCGACGTGGCCGACTGGAAGCCGGAGGCACCCGCGGCGTAACCGGTCAGTCTCTGTGACCCCTCACCCCTCGCCGGGCCTGCACCACCGGGGAGGGGTGAGGCGCGTCGCCCCAAATAATCACTGGCGCAGTGGTCGGGCAGGCTGCCTATGGTCACTGCAAGGCGGGGTCGTAGCACAGAGGTAGTGCGCCTACACATCATGGAGGAGGACGCCGGTTCGAATCCGGCCGCCCCGCCCCTTCAATCTCCGCGAACCGCGGCTCATCTGCTTGCTGTAGAGACAGCCAGCGGGGCCGCCTCCCGGCGCCGCAATCGTGTGGCTGCCAGCAAGGTGCCGAGCGCGGTTCCGGAGACCATGAGCCCGCCTGCGACAAAGGCCCCACGTGGCGAGGCGTCCACCAGCAATGGCAGCAACAGCATTCCGGCCGTGCCGCCTGCCCGGATGATCGTCTGGTCGACGGACATCAGGCGCAGCCGTTCCGCCGGGGCGAACGCGCCGAGGTGCGCGCGCAGAGTGACGCTCGTAGCTGGGGTGACGATGCCCGTCAGCAGGGCGAGCAGCAGCAGCGCGGGCAGGTCGAGCACCAGGCCCATGCAGGCGGTCGCCGCGCCCTGTAGGGCCCACGCACCGCAGTAGACGGGCAGCCAGCTGCCCAAGCGGCGGTTGCTCGCGAGAGGGTTGCCCAGCAGCGCCCCGACGCCCACCACCGCCGTGACGAGTCCGTACACCGCGGCGCCCGCCCCGTACCGGGTGGCGAGCAGGGCAGGCATGCCGATTGCAGTCACGGCCGAGCAGAACAGGGCTACGCCGTGCAGGCCGATCGCCAGCCCGACCCGCGGGTGCTCACGCAGCACCGGCCACGCCCGGACCGACGGCCGCGCCCTGCCCCCAGGGCGCTCAACGGCACCGCCGGCCGCGGTCGCGTAGCGGCGGGCCAGCCAGCGCAGCGCCACGGCGGACACGGCGAACGTCGCGCCGTTCAGGGCGAAGAGCTGCACCTCGGAGACGAAGAGCAGAAGCAGGCCGATGCTGGCCGGGCCTGCGATACGGGCGATGCGGCCCGTGAGGTCAAGGAGTCCGGTGATCTGCTGTACCCGCTCGGGCTCGACGAGATCGGGCACCAGGGCACCGAGGTTGGGGTCGAAGAGCGCCCCGAGCGTGCCGAGGAGCAGCACACCGGCTAGCAGCAGAGCGGTGCCCCGCGCGTCTGGCGACCACAGGAACGGCAGCGCGAGCGCAACCGCCGCCCGCGCCCCGTCGATACATGCGAGTGCGCGGTACGAGGAGAAGCGGGAGACGAGCCGTCGGCCCACGGTGCCGAGGGCGATGTACGGCAGCGACTCGGCAACCGCAACCAGGCCCATGAGCGAGGCCGAGCCGGTCGCGGCGTACACGACCCACATGACCGCAAGGGCATAGAGGCGGTCCCCGAGGACGGAGAGGCTCTGCGCGAGCCACAGCACCAGGACGGGCCGCCGTCGCAGCAGCCGCAGGTGTTCCATGCGTCCTCCGGGCCGAGCTGTGCCAGACCGGGCGCAGCAGCCCCGGCCGAATCGCGGCCAACCCTAGGCCCGATAGGAGCGGCCGGCGCAGGGTTCTCCCACACCTCACACGAATGCGGCACGGCCGGCACCCATCGCTGCGTAGACATCGTCATGGGCAGACGAGGAAACGGTCAGAAGGGCAGGTCAGCGGTCGTATGAGGTGAGCCCGCTGTGAGCCCGGACGCCTGTGGACGGGGTGTCACGGGTCGGTGGTCGGGTGGCTGGGGCACCCGGTCTCACCAGCCGGAACGGCATGGGCAGGAACGGGGCCTCAGCCGACATCCGTTGGTTGTGGGTTCGAGTCCCACACGGCCTACCACTCAGTGCCTGGTCAGAGCACTTCTGGCCTGGGGCTGATCTTGTTTCGGGCGAGACGGTTCAAGATCCTTCGGGGCAGCGCTCCCCGTCCCGCGGGCACACGACCAGCGTCCGGATGGAGAATTAGGCATCCGCTGATCCTCAAGGCGCTCGAAGCCCTGCGTTGAGGCCGGGGCTTGTTCGCGCGGGGGTTCAGTCCTCGTCCTCGCGTGCCGCGCCGGCGTCGCGGCCGGCTTCGTAGACGCGCAGTACGAAGTCAGCGGCCGTGGCCTGGTCGAGGTCGTTGGTGAGCCGCATGAGCTCGTTGGTGAAGCGGATCAGCGGGTTGTCTGCCATGCGTCCAGGAGAGCATGCGGCCACTCCCGATGCGATGCGCCCCGGACGGAGCTCTCCGGCCGGGGCGCATCGCGGTGCCGGTCAGCCCTGGGGCGGGCGGTCGTCGCCCGGGGTTGGCGGTTCGCGGGTGCCCAGTTCGTCGTTCATCTTCTGCTGCGCTGTGTCGACGTGGCGGCTGTGCTTGCCGTGCGTTCGCTCGTCGATGGCGTCGCCCGTCCTCTCGACGCCTTGCCTGGCGGTGTCCTCGTGGCCCTTGAGCAGGCCCTTGAGCTTGTCGAGCATCGACATGGCTCGTCCTCCCTTGTGGGGGTCGCTGACTCTCAGGATGGACGCGGCCGGGCAATCCCGCATCCGGCGCGGGCCGCCGCCGGGAGTCAGCCCTACCGTTGCAGCGCCGCGAGGCCCTTCTGCAGGTCCTCGCGGTTCATCACCGGCTGGACCTCGACCATCGCGCCGAGCTCCGCGAAGAGCGGTTCGTTGATGGCGACCAGGTCAGCGCTGTCCTGGAGGTCGAAGACCATGATGAAGGACCGCACGCCCTCGTTGAGGTTGAAGTACGCGGCCTCGGGCTTGACCCGTTCCGTCAGCGTCTCGAGGATCTGCGGCAGCTTGCCGCTCTTGATCGCGTCGTTCGACGCCTGGATGTCCAGATGGGCTCGCAGCATGACCCGCATCGCACTCGCTCCTTCGGCGCACCACGACCGGCGCGGTCCCGTCCGCGCTCGCTGAGACCCGGTGGCGTCCCCGTCAGGCTCACGCCGGGCCATCGGGGCGGCAACATCTCGGCGGCCAGGCGGGGGCCGCTCATGGGCCGCCGGGGTAATTGGTAACGACGCCGTCCTGGATGGCGTAAGGTTGTGTTTACCGACGCGGGGTGGAGCAGCTCGGTAGCTCGCTGGGCTCATAACCCAGAGGTCGCAGGTTCAAATCCTGTCCCCGCTACTCAGAGGCTGAGGCCCGGATCCTGATGGATCCGGGCCTTTGTCGTCTCCCCGTACTCCCTACGGGCTTGACCTTTACGTAACGTCAAGATTTAGCGTTCCGTCCATGGAGTGGTCGATCCAGGAAATCGCCCGGCGCGCCGGGACCACGAGCCGGACGCTGCGGCATTACGGCGATCTCGGGCTGCTCGAGCCCAGCCGTATCGGCAGCAACGGCTACCGCTACTACGTGGGCAGGACGCGCTCGTACGCCTGCAGCGGATTCTGCTGCTGCGCGAGCTCGGGCTCGGGCTGCCCGCCATTGCGGAGGTGCTCGCGGGGCAGCGGGACACCGCGGCCGCCCTGCGGGCGCACCTGGACCTGCTGGAGCAGGAACGCGAGCGCATCGGGCGGCAGATCGCCTCGGTGCGGACCACTCTCCACAAGACCGAGAGAGGAGAACAGCTCATGGCCGAGGAAGTGCTGGACGGCTTTGATCACACGCAGTACGAACAGGAGGTGACCGAGCGCTGGGGCCGGGACGCCTATGAGAAGGGCGACCGCTGGTGGCGCTCGCTCACCCAGGAGCAGAAGCGCGAGTTCACGGAGCGGCAGGTCTCCATCGCCAAGGACTTCGCGCGGGCGCTCCGGGACGGGAAGGCCGCCGGCAGTGACGAGGTGCAGGCCATCACCCGGCGGCAGTACGAGTGGCTGTCGGCGACCGTCACGCCGACCCGCTCGTACTTCATCGGGCTCGGCGAGATGTACGTCTCCGACCCGCGCTTCACCGCCACGTACGACCAGCACGGAGCCGGCACGGCGGCCTTCATCCGCGACGCGATGAAGATCTACGGCGAGCGGCACCTGTCCGACGGGTAGCCCCCGACGGCCCGGTCGTCGCCCGGTTGGCCATTGCCCGGTCGCCGCCCCCGGGCCGTGCCGACAGTCTGGGTGAGTGGGGCACGAAGGAGGGCACATCGAGGACCGGGACCCGGACGAAGGCATCGGGAGCAGGGCTGTGGGCCGGTTCGTCCGTGCGCTGCCCGCGCTGCTGATCCTGGTCGGGCTGGTCTTCGATCTGTCCACCCCGCCGAGCTTCACCGGGTCGCCGTTCTTCTCGGCGGCGCCGCTCATCGCCGCGCCGCTGTTCTCGTTCGGCACCACCTTCCTGACCGGCGTGGCCGCATCCCTCGCCGTACTGGTCCTGCGCCTCCACAGCGGGACGATGTGGAAGGTGGAGTCGGTGATTGAGCTGGTCACCGTGGTGACCGTGGCTGCCCTGGCGCTTCTCACCAACCGGGTCGTACGCCGCAGTGTCGAACGGCTCGCCTCCGCGCGCGGGATCGCCGAGGCCGCCCAGCGCGCCGTCCTCCCCACCCCGGCCGAACGGATCGGCGGACTCCAAATCGCCGCGTGGTACGAGGCGGCGCAGGCGGACGCCTTCATCGGCGGCGACCTCTATGCCGTACAGGACACGCCTTACGGGGTACGCCTGGTCGTCGGCGACGTACGCGGCAAGGGGCTGGAGGCGGTGGAGGCGGTCGCCATCGTGATCGGCGCCTTCCGCGAGGCCGCCGAGCAGGAGTCCAGCCTCGAAGGGGTCGCGCAGCGGCTGGAGCGCGCGCTGACACGTGAGGGGACCCGCCGGGACACGCTCGACGTAGTGGAAGGTTTCACCACCGCGGTGCTGGCGGAGATCCCGCGCGGCACGGGTGTGCTGCGGCTGGTCAACCGGGGGCATCCGGAGCCGCTGCTGCTGTACGCCGACGGGGTGCTGGAGACGCTGAAGACCGCCGAACCGGCGCTGCCGTTGGGGATGGGCGACCTGGCCAGCTGGCCCGACCGTGCGGAGGAGAGCGGGTTTCCGGCCGGGGCCACGCTGCTCCTCTACACGGACGGGCTGTCCGAGGCGCGCGACGCGGCGGGCGTCTTCTACGACCCGCAGCAGTGGCTGCGCGGGCGGATCTTCCCGGGACCGGACGCGATGCTGGCCGCGCTGGTCACCGATGTCCGGAAGTACACGGGCGGCGGCGCGACGGACGACATGGCGCTACTGGCGGTCGGCCGCCCGCTGGAGGGGGAACGGGTAGAACACGGAGCGTAGTCGAAAGGCAGCCCTCCGCATAACAATTGACGAACCATCAGGGTGCGGGTGGTTTGCGAGTGGCGGTCAACTCGCCCGATATCACCCCTTTCTGTCCCGAAAGTCCGGCCGGAGAGCGTTAATGATCAGTGGGATCAGCTTGGAATCCGGCCCCGGTGTCTATTAACGTTCGATAACGCAGCGCGGTCGTCCCAGCCGTCGCAAGAGACGGCACCGTGCGCGTGCGCCGAATTCCGCAAGGGAACCGGGGAACCACCAACTTGGGGTGAATCGGGCTGAAACCGGCCCGTAGGAGACCTTCCTGCTCCGAACCCGTCAGCTAACCCGGTAGGCGAGAAGGAAGGAAAGGAGCACGCCTCCGTGGCGTCCAACAGCCCTGCCCCCGAAGCAACTCGATCCCGGTCCATGGCGCAGTCAGTTCCGGGAGGCACCGAAGGATTCGGCGTCGAGGAGGGGGCGTGGGAGGAGTGGAACCCCACTGAGGACTCCGTCCGTCCCGTACGCGGCCGGCACCGCGTCGCCAAGCAGCGCGGCGGACTCGCCCGCAGCTCCACGGTCCTCGGAGTCGGCGTCATCGCCGCGGTCGGCGCCGGCGGCATCGCCACCGCGCAGGACAAGCCGCCCGTCACCATCTCCCTTCCCGACTCCATCGTGGCCTCGCTGCCGGACGCCGGATCGCTGCCCGGCGTGGGCGCACTGATATCCGGTGACGACAGCGACGAGGACGAGAACACCTCCGTCGACGCCCCGCTCACCATGGCCGGCGTCAGCGCCGAGCAGGCCCAGCTGGGCACCACCGACGCGGGCGAGGCGCTGCGCGCCCGCATCCTGCTCCAGGCCGAGCAGCAGCAGGACGCTGCCGACGCCCAGGCCCGTGTAGCCGCCGAGAAGGCCGCGGCAGCCACGGCCGCCGCGGAGGCGAAGAAGCAGCAGGACGCCGAGACCGCGAAGGCGGCCGCGGAGAAGAAGGCCGCGGAGGAAGCGGCGAAGGCCGAGGCGGAGGCCGAGCGGCTCGCCAAGCTGGCAGCCGGCTACTCCCTCCCCACCTCCTCGTACACCCTGACCTCGCACTACGGCCAGTCCGGCTCCATGTGGTCCTCCGGCCAGCACACCGGCCTCGACTTCGCTGCCCCGACGGGTACGCCGGTCAAGGCCGTGCACGGCGGCACCATCAAGTCGGCGGGCTGGTCCGGCTCCTACGGCTACCGCATCGTGCTGGAGCTCGAGGACGGTACGGAGGTCTGGTACTGCCACCTCTCCTCGATGTCCGTCACCTCCGGCAAGGTCACCAACGGCGAGACGATCGGGCGCGTCGGCGCCACCGGCAACGTCACCGGCCCGCATCTGCACCTGGAGGTGCGCACGGGCGGGAGCACGGTCGACCCGCTGGCGTGGCTGCGCGGCAAGGGCCTCACGGTCTGAGCCGCCTGAACGGTCTGATTCCGGAATACTGGAGTGGGTCCGGCCGGTTGATCAGCCCATGACTTTACGGCTGTCCGTACGGCCCGTACGGCCCGTGGCCGCCGGTGTCGTACGCGACCGGGGTGGGGGGCCGCTGGGGCGGCAGCAGGGGCCGGGGGAGCCGGCCCGTCGCGTGGGCCGCGTAGGCCAGCGCCGGGCCCGCGATCGCGCGGCGCTGCCACAGGTGGTGCAGCAACTCCTGCTCGCGGGCGGTGAAGTCCGGGCCCGCCGCGCCGCGTTGGGCCCGGTGCCGCAGTAAGGCGAGCGAGGTCGCGAGGGCCTCGTACTCGCCGACCGCGCGCGCCGCCTCCGGGCCACGCATCCGGGCCGCCATGCCACGGGCCACGCTGCGGGCCCGCATCGAGGACAACGCGAGCGGCTCGGCGGCGCCGAGCCGGCCGGCTGCCGCGTATACGGGCAGTTCACCGGCGACCGTGCGGAGTTCGCCCTGCCGGGTCCAGACCGCCAGCCAGGTCAGCAGCCCGAAGACGGGCACCATGAAGGCGGCGTACACGACGTAGAAGCCGTACTCGCCGAAGGCCGAGGAGCCGTTCCAGATGGCGTGCATCAGCATCGCGAGCGCGAGGCCGAGCAGCGGAAGAACGATCCTGCGCAGGCGGCGCCCCTCGGCCGCCGTCGCCGCGAGACCGAATCCGATGCCGGTCAGCACCGTGAAGAGCGGGTGCGCGAACGGCGACATCACCATACGGACGAAGAAGGTCGCCGCCGTCACCGACGCCAGACCCGAGCTGCCGCTCTCCACGTCCTCGCCGAACGCGTTGCCCAGGTAGAGGATGTTCTCGGTGAAGGCGAAGCCGGTCGCGGTGAAGCCGGCTGTCACCACCCCGTCGACAATGCCGGTGAAGTCCCGTCTGCGGAAGAGGAAGACGAGCAGCACCGCCGCCGCCTTCGCGCTCTCCTCGACGACCGGCGCGATGACCGTGGCGCCGAGATGGTCCGCGCCGGCCGGGTCCGCCGTGGCCATCGCGATCCAGCGGGTGGCGAAGCTGTTCGCCAGTATCGCGACCAGCGCGGCGGCGAAGGCACCCCACGCGAAGGCGAAGATCTGGTTCTTCCAGGGGCCCGGCTCGACCTGGTCCAGCCAGCGGAACGCGGCTGTCAGCAGCGGCACCGGGAGGACCGAGAGGCCGAGTCCGACCAGGAAGCCCTGGGTGCCGGTCTGTTCGCGTACGAGCGCGAGGATCACCAGCGCCGACAGCGCGAGCAGGGTGATCACCGCTCCCGCGCGGACCGCCTTGCCGCGCCAGACGCCCGGGGCCGCGGCCGGGGCCGGGGCACGGGGCGGAGGAGAGGACACCCGTCGACCCTAACGAGGCGCACCGACACCTCGCGAGGACGTTTCAGTTCTGTGTGCGGCGGAACAGCAGGTCGTGTACAACGTGGCCCTTGTCCAGCCCCTGGCCCTCGAAGCGGGTGAGCGGCCGGAAATCGGGACGGGGCGCGTAACCGCCGTCCGGCCGAGTGTTCTCGAAGTCGGGGTGGGCGCTGAGCACCTCGAGCATCTGCTCTGCGTACGGCTCCCAGTCGGTGGCGCAGTGCAGAATCGCGCCCGGCTTCATCCGGGTCGACGCGAGTGAGAGGAACTCCGGCTGGATCAGCCGCCGCTTGTGGTGGCGCTTCTTCGGCCAGGGGTCCGGGAAGTACACCCGCAGCCCGTCGAGCGAGTGCGGCGGCAGCATCTCCCGCAGCAGGATGATCGCGTCGCCGTTGGCCACCCGGATGTTGGACAGTCCGTTCCGCTCCGCGAGACCGAGCAGGTTGCCCTGACCGGGGGTGTGCACGTCGACGGCGAGGATTCCGGTGTCCGGGTCGTCGGCGGCCATCTGCGCGGTGGCCTCGCCCATCCCGAAGCCGATCTCCAGGACGACGGGCAGTCCGCCGAACAGTTCGTCGAGGTCGAGGACGCGCCGTCCGTCGATGTCGAGTCCCCACTGTCCCCACAGCCGCTGCAGCGCGTCTTCCTGGCTCGTGGTCACGCGGCTCCGCCGGGGCTGGAAGCTGCGGATCCGCCGCTCGTGGTGCGAGCCGGCGGGATCGGGCGCCGGGCCCTCGGGGAAGCGGGGCACGCTCCGGTCGCGAGGGAACCGGCCGGCCGGGCCGGCCTGCTCGGTGATGTTCACGGGCTCGGGCGTGTTCACGGTGTTCACGGGCTCAGTGGTGTTCAGGGACTCAGACACAATGCCCCGATTCTACGGCGACGGGGAAGCGCCCCGGGCCCGGCCACCCGCCCCGGTCCGCCCCCTCGGCCACCCCTCCGGCCCCGCCTCAGCTGCCCCGCCGCTCCGGCCCGCCTGCCCGGCCCGCCTGCCCGGCCCGCCTGCCCGGCCCCCGTCCCGACCGCCCCCGCCCCGCCCGCGCTACACCCGCGCCCCCATCGCCGCCAGCGCGCGCCGGGCGACCTCGCGGCCGATCGGGAGCGAGGCCGTCGCCGCGGGGGACGGGGCGTTCAGGACGTGAACCGTGCGCGGCGCCTCCTGGATCAGGAAGTCGTCGGCCAGGGTGCCGTCGCGCAGCACCGCCTGGGCGCGGACGCCGGCCGGCGCGGGGCGCAGGTCCGCCTCCGTCACGTCCGGGAGCAGTCGGCGGACCGCCTCGGTGAAGGCGCGCTTCGACAGCGAGCGCCGCAGTTCGCCCGCGCCGTACCGCCAGTGGCGTCGGGCTATCCGCCAGGAGCCGGGCCAGGCCAGGGTGCCGGCCAGCTCACGCGGGTGGACGGCCGACCAGCCGTACCCCTCGCGGGCCAGCGCCGGGACCGCGTTCGGCCCGAGGTGGACGCCGCCGTCGATGCCCCGGGTCAGGTGCACGCCGAGGAACGGGAAGGCCGGGTCGGGCACCGGGTAGACCAGGCCGCGCACCAGCTCGGGGCGGGCCAGTTCGTAGTACTCGCCGCGGAATGGGACGATCCGCATGGCCGGGTCGTCGCCCGCCAGCCGCGCGACGCGGTCGCAGTGCAGCCCCGCGCAGTTGACCAGGGCGCGGGCGCGCAGCACCGTACCGTCCGTCGTCCGGACCGCTACGCCCGAGGCGCGGCGGCTGATGCGGGAGACCTCCGCGCCGTAGCGCACGTCCGCTCCCGAGGCGGTCAGCAGCTCCGCCAGCTGAGCGGCCACCCGCCCGTAGTCGACGATCCCGGTCGTGCCGACCCGGATCGCCGCCAGGCCCCGTACCTGCGGCTCGTACTCCGCGAGCTGGGCCGGGCCCAGCTCGCGGACCGGAATGCCGTTCTCCCGGCCGCGCTGGACCAGGGCGTGCAGCCGGGGCAGCTCGGCCCGGTCGGTGGCGACGATGAGCTTGCCGGTGACCTGGTGCGGTATGTCGTGTTCCGCGCAGAACTTCACCATCTCGGCCGCGCCCTTGACGGCGAACCGGGCCTTCAGCGACCCCGGCCGGTAGTAGATCCCGCTGTGGATCACGCCGCTGTTGCGCCCGGTCTGGTGCCGGGCGGGCCCCGGCTCCTTCTCCAGCACCGTCACCCGGGTGCCCGGCGCGAGGCGCGTGATCGCGTACGCCGTCGACAGGCCGACGATCCCGCCGCCGATCACGACCACATCGCAGCCGACCACGCCGCAGCCGTCACTCATCACTCCACCTCCCACCCCGATAGTGCACTGGCCCACTGACAATGCCCTCAAACCAGGAGGCGAGCCGAGAAGTGGTTCAGGCAGGTGCCACCAGCAGCGGGCGGGCCCGTTCCCGCAGTTCCGCGACGCGCGGCTCGTCTCCGTACGGCTCCAGCCGGTGCAGCAGATCCCGTACGTACTCCGTCGTACGCGCCGACGAGATCCGCCCGGCCACCTCCACCGCCCGCGTCCCCGCCGCGCACGCCGCGTCCAGGTTCCCCGACTCCAGCTCGGCGACCGCGCTGACCACCAGGCGCAATCCGTGCGAGCGGACGAACTCCTCCGTCGGCCGGGACAGCGCGTGCTCGGTGAAGCGGCGCACCTGCCGCGGGGCCTTCAGGTCGCGGTAGCACTCGGCGGCGTCCGCCGCGAAGCGGTCGTACGAGTAGAAGCCCAGCCAGGTCGGATCGGCGTCGCCGTCCCGCGACCGCTCCAGCCACCCCTCCGCCGCCTTCAGCGAGGTGCCCGCCGCCTGCGAGTCGCCCGCCTTGGCGTGCGCACGCGCCTCCACCAGCCGGAAGAAGCTCATGGTGCGGGCGGTGGCCAGACCCCGGTTGCGTTCCAGGGCGGCCTGCGCCAGGTCGACCCCCTCGTCGGCGAAGTCCCGGTAGGTGGCCTGGAGCGACATCGACGCCAGGACGTACCCGCCCAGCGGCACGTCCGCCGCCGCCCGCGCGAGCCGCAGCGCCTGGATGTAGTACCGCTGGGCGGCCTCCTGCTGGCCGGTGTCGAAGGCCATCCAGCCGGCCAGCCGGGTCAGTTCGGCCGTCGCGCCGAAGAGCGCCCGGCCGACGTCGTCGGAGTACGAGCCGAGCAGCAGCGGCGCCGCGTCGACCCGCAGACACTCCGGGACCATCGAAGAACGCCAGTCCCCACCGCCGTACTTGGAGTCCCAGCGCCGCGCGTCCTCCGCCGCCTCGCGCAGCTTCGCCACGTCGCTGTGGCCGACGCGCTGGGGCGATGCGTCGGATCCGGCCTTCGCCTCGGCGCCGCCGGCCGGGCCGCCCGCCTCCGGTGCCTCGCGGGCGACCGAGCTGTCGGCGGGCGTTATCAGCCAGCGCGAGGCGGGCGTCGCATAGGCGGTGACGGCGAACGATCCGGCGAGCGACTGCCAGATCCCGCCGCTCCCGGCCCGCCGCCCGGCCAGATCCAGCCGGTACAGGTCGGTGGCCGAACGCACCGCCGCCCCGACGTCGCGCGGGAACGCCAGCCCGACCTCCGGCGCCGGATCGGCGTCGGCCAGGCCGATTTCGTGCAGCGGGACCGGGCGGCCCAGCTTGGCGCCGATCGCCGCCGCGATGAGATGCGGCGCGGCGCCCTGCGGCACCATTCCCTTGGAGACCCACCGGGCCACCGAGGTCTTGTCGTAACGAAGCGTCAGCCCGCGCTGCGCGCCGAGGTCGTTGACCCGTCGCGCGAGTCCTGCGTTGCTGATACCCGCGACGGCGAGGACGGTGCCGAGCTTCTCATTCGGCTCACGGAGCTCCCTGGTCATGCGCCACACCCCTCGACACACAGACGGCCGCCGGGGCATAGGCACCCGGCATTCGTAAACCCAGCGTAGTTCGCCGCATCCCAAGCGTTAAGAGGCAATGTTCCGTATGGCGAGATTGTTGTCCGCCTCCGTGGGTGCGGCAGAAGCACTGTGCTCCCGGTGTGTGGCCGTGCGCCTGTGTGTGCGCTCTGGTCCGGCCATGGGGGGAGCGCTTCCATGTGGGGTGCGTGGGTCGGCCCACTGCACTGGGTTCAGTGGGCTGGGGGACACCGCCGTCTCAATCCCCGCGGGCGGCGGACCGGTCCGGGAGGCGAACAGCGCCTCCCGGACCGTGCGTTCACCGCCCACACGCGAAGGCGCGAGATTGGCTGAATGGCGCCTATGGCGCGGATCGCCAAATACCCCCTTCCGGGGGTGCATTCGCTTGCTGACGCGCGCTCCGGAGCCCCTCCCGTACGCCATGGTCGTGGCAGCATGGTCCCGAACTGATTCGATGCGTGCGGTGTAGTTGTCCACAGCCTGTGGAGGCGGCGATGCGGTGGTTGGTGGGGTGGAGCAGTATCGCCGCAAGTTTTGGTACGGCCGGGGCGGTCGGAAACGGAGTGGCCGACAGCGACTCCGGGGCCTCCTCAGAAGCCCGCACCGTGCACCCCGTCGGCTCCCAACTCCTGTGGGGCGACCCCGATCCGCTGTGGGCCGTGGGCGACTGGCGCCCGGACGAGATCCGTACCGTCACCGTCGACAGTCCCCCTGGCTCCTACCCCAGAGCTACGCCTGGGAGGGACCCCCAGGGGACCCCCATCACCCGGCTCGCCGTCCTCGGCTGCTGCGGAGCGAGTGACGAGGAGCTGCGGGTGGGCCTGTTCGCGGCCCGCGGCGGAGCGCTGCGCCATCTGACGAACTGGCCCGGCAGCTACACGGCCGTCGTCCAGGTCGGCAGACGCATCACCGTCGTCGGCGATCTGGCCGGCGCGCGGCCGGTGTTCTACACCCCCTGGGCGAACGGCACCGCGTACGCCACCGCCGCCCTGCCGCTCGCCGACCTGATCGAAGCCCAGTTGGACATCGGCCACTTGGCCGCCCTGCTGGCCTGCCCCGACGTGCCGGAGGCGCTGCGCGACGGCACGCCGTACGCCGGGGTCCGGCGCATCCCGCCCGGCCACGCGCTCATCCTGCGCGAGGGCTCGCGTGAGATCACCGGGTACGAACCGGTCGCCTCACTCGCCGTCGCCGCGCCCCAGGTCGAGGCCGCGCGGGCGGTCGACGGCGTGCGCGAAGCGCTCGTCGAGGCGGTACGGGCCAGACTCACAGCCCCCCGGCACGCGCCCGAGCCCCTGCCGTACGACCCCGGGCCCGTCCCGGGCATGGGCCCCGCCGAGCGCCGCGCCGCCCGCGGCGGTCCCGCCCCGGGCATCGGCGCGGACCTGTCCGGCGGCAGCGCCTCAGGCACGCTGGCGCTGCTGGCCGCCGGACTGCCGGGCGTACCGGGCACGATCCTCGGCCACGGCACGGGCGCGGGCGAGCGGCTGCTCGCCGTCACCTTCAACGACCTGGCCACGCGGGGCCGCGAGGCCGAACTGGAGCGGGCCCGCGCGATCGCGGCCAACCCGCGGCTGCACCACGTCGTCGTCGCGGCCGCGGAAGAGGCTTTGCCCTACGCGGAGTTGGAGGGCCCCCTCACCGACGAGCCGGGCCCCTCCCTCATCACCGCCGAGCGCCACCGCCGCCGGCTCGCCGCGGGCAGCGCGGACCACTTCGTCGGCCACGGCGCCCGCCAGGTCCTGGACGCGCACCCGGCGCGGCTGGCGGACCTGTTGATGGACCGCCGCCGGCGCCACCTGCTGCGCCCGGTCGCCGCACTCGCCAAGGCCGACGGCCCCTCGGCGCACTCCCTCTTCGTCCCGCTGACCGTGTACCGGGCGGCGCGGCGGCTGGCCCGTACGTCCTACCGAGCGGGGATCGAGGACGCGGCCACGCGCCTGCGTACGTACGACTTCGACGACTCGGCCGGGGTGGTCGACGCCTCCGTGGCCGCGCTCGCGTGGTCCCGGCCCGGTCCGGCGGCGCGCTGGCTGACCGGCGAGGCGCTGGCTGAAGTATCGGTTCGCCTGCACGCGTCGGCGACCCGCCCCGCCTCGGTCCTGCGCCCCGGGGAGGCCCGCGCCCGCGCGGCGCTGGCCCGGCTCGCGGCCGACCACCGGGTCTTCGAGCAGGCTGCCGAGGTCCGCAGCCAGCGGCTGCACGCGCCGTTCCTGGACAACCAGGTCGTACGGGCCGCCCGCGCCCTCCCGGAGGCGCTGCGCGTCCAGCCGGGCGCCCGCGCCGAGATCCTCCGTACGGTCCTGTCCGGCGCCGGGGTACGCGACCTTCCGCCCGGCTGGGGTGCCACCTCCCAGGCCGCGTCGGCGGCGGCGGTCCGCGCCGGCCTGCGCGCCGCGGTCGGCGACCTGATCACCCTCTTCGACGCGCCACTGCTGGCCGACGCGGGCCTGGTCGAGGCCCGGGTCGTCCGCAAGGCGCTGCGCGCGGCGGCGGAGGGGGAGGCGGTCCCGCTGGACGGCATCGCGGAACTGGTCTCCACGGAACTCTGGCTGCGCCGCCTACTGGCCCGCCGAGGAACCTGCTGGACAGGCACGGCGGCCCCGCGTCAACGAGCGGTGGCGGGCGGAGTCGTCCCGCGACCGAGTCTGTAGGCCCAGTCCACGCGATCATGCCGGGCTCAGACCTCATCGTTTGGCCGCAGAGCACCTTGCGGTGTTAGAACTACAAATGTGGTCAAACTTCTCGACCGATTCCGGAGCGCACCGGTTCGGTCACGGACCGACAAGCATCCCCGGAGCGTCGCCGGGCAGGTCTTCATCCTGCAGGTGGCCGTGGTGGTGCTCCTCGTGGCGACCGCGGTGCTGGCGCTTGTGCTGCAGTCCCGGCACGACAGCAGCACGGAGGCGAAGCGCCGTTCGATTGCCGTCGCGGAGACGTTCGCGCACTCTCCGGGCGTTCTTGACGCGCTGAGGGCCCCTGATCCCTCCAAGGTGCTCCAGCCTCTCACCGAGGCGGGGCGGAAAGCGGCCGGCGTCGACTTCATCGTGGTGATGGACACGAAGGGGATCCGCTACACGCATCCCCAGCCGGACCGGATCGGGAAGAGGTTCGTCGGCACCATCGAGCCCTCGCTGGCCGGCCGTGTGTACACGGAGAGCGTCTTCGGCCCGCTCGGCCACGAGGTACAGGCGGTCGTCCCCGTCCACGATCGCAGGGGCACGGTCGTGGCCCTGGTATCCGCCGGCATGAAGGTCGAGAACGTGACCAGCGTGGTGGACCGCCAGCTGCCGATCATCTTCGGCGCCGGAGCGGCCGCGCTCGCCCTGGCCACGGCCGGGACGGCGCTGGTGGCCAGGCGGCTGCGGCGGCAGACCCACAGTCTGGGCCCGGCCGAGATGACCCGCATGTACGAGCATCACGACGCGGTGCTGCACGCCGTCCGCGAAGGTGTGCTCATCCTCGGCAACGACGGTCAGCTGCTGCTTGCGAACGACGAGGCCAGGCGGCTGCTGGATCTGCCGCCCGACGCCGAGGGGCGGCACGTCTCGGAGCTGACCAGCCTGGAACCCGGCACGGTGGAGCTGCTGACCTCGGGCCGCGTGGCCACCGACGAGGTGCTGCCGGCCGGGGAGCGGTTGCTTGCGGTGAACCAGCGGCCGACGGATCGTCACGGTGGCCCCAGGGGGACGGTCGCGACCTTGCGTGACTCCACGGAGCTGCGGGCGCTGTCCGGCAGGGCGGAAGTGGCCCGCGAGCAGCTGAAACTGCTGTACGACGCCAGTCTGAGCATCGGTACCACCCTCGACGTGGTGCGTACGGCCGAGGAACTGGCAGAGGTCGCGGTTCCCCGGTTCGCCGACTTCGTCAGTGTCGATCTGGCCGACCCGGTCCTGCGCGGGGAGGAGCCGGCGGGTACGGGCACGGACATGCGCCGCACCGCCGTCCACGGCATCCGGGAGGACCATCCCCTCTATGAGCTCGGCCGTCTGATCGACTTCCTCCCCTCCACACCGCAGGCACGGGGTTTCGGCAGCGGCCGGTCGGAGCTGGTGCCCGACCTGTCCGCCGCGCCCGGCTGGCATGCCCAGGACCCGGAGCGGACACGGCTGATCGTCGAGTACGGCATCCATTCGCTCATCGCGGTGCCCGTCCAGGCGCGGGGCGTCATCCTGGGCGTGGCCAACTTCTGGCGCTCGGAAAAGCCCCAGCCGTTCGAGGAGGACGACCTGTCCCTGGCCGAAGAACTGGTCGCCCGGGCGGCGGTCAGCATCGACAACGCCCGCCGCTACACCCGTGAGCACACCCTGGCCGTGACTCTGCAGCGCAGCCTGCTCCCGCAGGCTCTGCCCGAGCAGAGCGCCCTCGATGTCGCCCACCGCTACCTGCCGGCGATCTCCGGGGTGAGCGGCGACTGGTTCGATGTGATCCCGCTTCCGGGCAGTCGCGTGGCGCTGGTCGTCGGGGATGTCGTCGGTCACGGCCTGCACGCGGCCGCCACGATGGGACGGCTGCGCACGGCCGTGCACAACTTCTCCACACTCGACCTGCCGCCCGACGAGATTCTCAGCCACCTCGACGACCTGGTCGGGCGCATCGACCAGGACGGGGTGGGGGCGGAGGTCGGTGCGGAGGTCATGGGCGCCACCTGCCTGTACGCGATCTACGATCCCGTCTCCCGCCACTGCGCCATGGCGCGGGCCGGGCACCCCGTGCCCGCGCTGGTCCACCTTGACGGCAGTGTGTCGTTCCCCGATCTGCCGGCCGGGCCGCCCCTGGGCCTGGGCGGTATGCCGTTCGAGACCGCCGAACTGGATCTGGCAGAGGGCACGCAACTCGTCCTCTACACCGACGGGCTCATCGAGGACCGCACGCGGGACATCGACGTGGGGATCGAGCTGCTGCGTCAGGCCCTGGCGTCCCATCCCGACCGGCCGCCGGAGGAGAGCTGTCAGGCGGTGCTCGACGAGCTCCTGCCCGGCCGGCCGAAGGACGACACGGTGCTGCTCATCGCCCGCACACGGGTGATCCCGCCCGACCAGGTCGTCGGCTGGGACGTGCCCTTCGATCCCGCAGCCGTGGCAGGGATGCGTGCCGCCGTGGCCGAGAAGCTGGACGACTGGGGTCTGTCCGAGCTCGCGTTCGCCATGGAGCTGGTGCTCAGCGAGCTGATCACCAACGCTATCCGCTACGGCTCCGCACCGCTCACGGTGCGCCTGCTGCGCGACCGCACCCTGACCTGCGAGGTGGCCGACGGCAGCAGCACCTCCCCCCATCTGCGGTATGCGGCCACGATGGACGAGGGAGGCCGCGGCCTGTTCCTCGTCGCGCAGATGGCCGAACGCTGGGGCACTCGCTACACCCCCCTGGGGAAGGTCATCTGGGCGGAGCTGTCGCTGCCCCAATCCGGCGGGAGCCTGGACGGCACGGGGTAGTTCGACGCCCCCCGTTCGAAGACCGGCCGTGGTGGCCCGGTCGCGCATGGCCGGCTCACCTGCGCCGGGGCGCGTACTGGGGTAGGCGGCCCCCGTGTCGGGGTAGGCGCGGGGCCGCCTACCCCGACACGGGGGCTCCGCCCGGGCCAGGCCGGCGGTAACGTCCCCGCATGGCAGCCTTTGATCCCTGGTCACCCGACTTCGTGGCCGATCCCTATCCCGCTTATGCCGCCCTCCGCGCCGGCGGCCGCGCGCACCGCTTCGCGCCCACGAACCAGTGGCTGATCCCGCACTACGCCGACGTCAGCGCCCTCCTGCGCGACCGCCGGCTCGGCCGGACGTACCTCCACCGCTTCACGCACGAGGAATTCGGCCGTACGCCCCCGCCCGCCGCGCACGAGCCATTCCACGTCCTCAACGGCAAC
Organism: Streptomyces sp. A3M-1-3; assembly: GCF_024213665.1. GTDB lineage: Bacteria > Actinomycetota > Actinomycetes > Streptomycetales > Streptomycetaceae > Streptomyces. The sequence continues at coordinate 78,823 of NZ_JANAVP010000005.1, read as the reverse complement.
GGGCTGCTCGATCTGGAGGCCCCGGACCACACCCGTATCCGGCGGCTGGTGTCGAAGGCGTTCACCCCCCGTACCGTCGAGCAGCTCGCCCCGACCGTCCAGCGGCTGGCCGCCGAGCTGGTCGACGGTCTCGTCGCCGACGGCGGCGGCGACCTGCTCGCCGCCGTCGCCGAGCCGCTGCCCGTCGCGGTCATCGCCGAGATGCTCGGCATCCCCGAGTCCGACCGGCCACTCCTGCGCCCCTGGTCGGCAGACATCGTGGGGATGTTCGAGCTGAACCCCACCGAGGAGACCGCGGCACGCGCGGTCCGCGCGTCCGTCGAGTTCTCGGCGTACCTGCGCGAGCTGATCGCCGTACGGCGCGAGGCCCCTGGCGACGACCTCGTCTCGGCGCTCATTGCCGCCCACGACGAGGGCGACCGGCTCAGCGAGCAGGAGATGATCTCCACCTGCGTGCTGCTGCTGAACGCGGGCCACGAGGCGACGGTGAACACCACCGCCAACGGCTGGTGGACGTTCTTCCGGCACCCCGACCAGCTCGCCGCCCTCCGCGCCGCACCGGACGCGCTGCTGTCCACAGCTGTGGAGGAGCTGATGCGCTTCGACACCCCGCTGCAGATGTTCGAGCGATGGGTGCTGGACGACATCGACGTGGGCGGGACCGTCATCCCGCGCGGCTCCGAGGTCGCGCTGCTCTTCGGCTCGGCCAACCGCGACCCCGCCCGGTTCGAGAACCCGGACGTCCTCGACGTCGCCCGCAAGGACAACCCGCACATCACCTTCGGCGCCGGCATCCACTTCTGCCTCGGCGCCCCGCTCGCCCGCCTAGAACTGGCCGCGTCCATCGGTACGTTGCTCCGCGCGGCCCCCGAGCTCCGGCTCGCCGCCGAGCCCGAGTGGCAGCCGGGCTATGTGATCCGCGGGCTCAAGGAGCTGCTGGTCGAGGTCTGATGCAGGGCCCCACGGCACGGTCAGCCGTCAGCCGTCAGCCGTCAGCCGTCAGCCGTCAGCCGGCACCGTCAGCGACCACGCGCCCGGCCACACCGTCCACGTCCGCGTCCGTACCGGCCCGGCCACCGCCGCGTCCGCCCGGTAGCGGAAGTCCGCCCCGGACACCGTCACGGCCAGCGCCCGCGCCCGTACGGGATCGGCCGCCCGGGGGCGTACGACCACCTCGGCCAGGCCGCCCCGCGTCGACAGCGACACGTCCTCGACCGGCTGGTCCAGATCGCTGAGCAGCACCCCGTCCGCCTCCACCCGCAGCCGGTACGTACCGGCGGGCGGCCCGGCGGTGGGCGGCGCGGGCCGCACCAGGGTGCGTACCAGCGACCGGCAGGCATGCCACACCGACACCGATCCGACGGGCGCGGACTTCGCCGTGAGCGCCGGGATGCGCAGGTCCCCGAGCACGACCCCGTCACTGTCGTCCACCAGCAGGTCCAGCCGCCGTTCCGCTCCGTCCAGTACGGCACGGGCGGCCGCCACCGTACTCGCCGGGACACCGAGCGAGCGGGCCAGCGCAAGGGCGGAGGCGGCGCCCACCGGCACCAGCGACAGCGCGCCGCAGTTCAGCTCGCGCTCGCGGTGCAGCAGGGCCACTGTCCGGGCGAGGGTCCGGTCGTCACCGACGATCACGGGCCGGCGACTGCCCCGGCGGGCGAGCGCCCGCGCGAACTCCTCGGGTCCGTCGGGAAGGCAGACCTTCGCGGACGCGCCCGCGCACAGCACGTCTTTCGCGATCCGTACGGACTCGCCGTCGTGGCGGCGGGCGACCGGGTCGACGAGCACAAGCAGGGGGTCCAGCGGTCCTGCGTGTCTCATGGTGGGCTCTGGAGCCGACACCTCGGTCCTTCCTCGGGTAGCATCTTTGTGCAAGAGCCCCTTGCGCTATTGCGCCAGGGGCTTCGTCTATTCCGGGGTACCGGTCCGACGGCTCAGTCCTGCGGTGTACATCGTCGTACGCCCCCTGACCTTGGACATGCCCCGCCCGGAAGGGGTGTACGCCTGTGCCCGCACTTGTGCTGCTCGGTGCTCAGTGGGGTGATGAGGGCAAGGGAAAGGCCACCGACCTCCTCGGTGGATCTGTGGATTATGTGGTGCGCTACCAGGGCGGTAACAACGCCGGTCACACGGTCGTCGTAGGCGACCAGAAGTATGCGCTCCATCTCCTCCCTTCCGGAATCCTCACGCCGGAATGCACTCCGGTGATCGGTAACGGAGTCGTCGTCGACCCGGCGGTCCTGCTCTCCGAGCTGAGCGGGTTGAACGAGCGAGGCGTCGACACGTCCAAGCTCCTGATCAGCGGTAACGCTCACTTGATCACGCCGTATCACACGACCGTCGACAAGGTGACGGAACGGTTCCTTGGCTCGCGCAAGATCGGTACGACCGGTCGCGGCATCGGTCCGACGTACGCCGACAAGATCAACCGCGTCGGTATCCGCGTCCAGGACCTCTACGACGAGTCGATCCTGACCCAGAAGGTCGAGGCCGCTCTCGACTTCAAGAACCAGATCCTCGCCAAGCTCTACAACCGGCGCGCGATCGACTCCGCGAAGATCGTCGAGGAGCTGCTCGGCTTCGCCGACCAGCTGAAGCCCTTCGTCGCCGACACCACCCTGATCCTCAACAATGCCATCGACGACGGCAAGGTCGTCCTCTTCGAGGGCGGCCAGGGCACGCTGCTCGACGTCGACCACGGCACGTACCCCTTCGTCACCTCCTCGAACCCGACCGCGGGCGGCGCCTGCACGGGCGCGGGCGTGGGCCCGACGAAGATCAGCCGCGTCATCGGCATCCTGAAGGCCTACACCACCCGCGTGGGCGCAGGACCCTTCCCGACCGAACTCTTCGACGAGGACGGCGAGGCGCTGCGCCGCATCGGCGGCGAGCGCGGTGTGACCACCGGCCGTGACCGCCGCTGCGGCTGGTTCGACGCGGTGATCGCGCGGTACGCGACGCGGGTCAACGGCCTGACCGACTTCTTCCTCACCAAGCTGGACGTGCTGACCGGCTGGGAGCAGATCCCGGTCTGCGTGGCGTACGAGATCGACGGCAAGCGCGTCGAGGAGCTCCCGTACAGCCAGTCCGACTTCCACCACGCGAAGCCGGTGTACGAGTACCTGCCCGGCTGGACCGAGGACATCAGCAAGGCGAAGACCTTCGCGGACCTGCCGAAGAACGCGCAGGCGTATGTGAAGGCGCTGGAGGAGATGTCGGGCGCGCCGATCTCGGCGATCGGCGTGGGCCCGGGCCGCACGGAGACGATCGAGATCAACTCGTTCATCTAGTACGGGCTGTACGCACCCCCGCGCCCCCGGCAGGCTTCGGCCCGCCGGGGGCGCGGTCTTTTCACTCCGAAGGGTGAACTGGAAAGCGCTCGCGCGGGCATATGCCAACCCCGCCGCCGACGCCGAATCCGGCAGAACCGCAGGTCGGCCCCGGCCCGATTGCCGGCCTCCGGGTCCCCGGACGCCGGTGCGGGGCAGGGGAGTTGGGGCTTGCGTTGCTCACGCTGTGTGGTTGTACAGTCACGGCACACGAAACGTGAGAAAGCCCCCGCGGTGCACGAACACCCGGGGGCCAGACACCAGGAGCCGAAACCTCCCAATGCGCATTCACCGTACAACGCAGACCCGCGCCTTCTCCACCTTCGCCAACGCCCTGTTGCGTGACCGGTCCATCTCGTGGTGCGCGGCAGGCGTACTGATGTACCTCCTCAGCCTCCCCTCCGGCGCCCGCGCCTCGATCCGTTCGCTCGCCGAACAGCGTAAGGAGGGCCGCTCCCGGATCTCCGACGCCCTGCGTGAGCTGGAGAAAGCGCGCTATCTGCGCCGGGTGGTCGTCAAGAACCCCGAGTCGGGTCTGCTCTCCACGCGGTACGAGGTGTTCGACACGCCGTACGACGCGACGGCCGAACCGGGTGAGCCGGTGGTGCGGGAAGTTGGCCGAAACCTGGCCTCCGGTGAACCGGGCGTCGGCGTGTCGGGCCCGCTTCCGAAGGAAGAAAAGACGGGGGAGAAAGAACCTCCCTCCCCGCCGGTCCCGGCTTCGGCTCCTGCTCCTGCCCCGGAACTGAGTCCGGCGGCGGACCTGCTGCGCTCGTTCGCCCGCCACGAGCCACGGCTCGACATCAGCGCCGCCGCAGCGGAGCGGCTCGCCCCGCTGGTTGAGCAGTGGCAGGCGGCGGGCGTGACCGGCCAGGCCCTGCGGGCCGCCCTGACGGACGGCCTGCCCGCGCCCATCCACTCCCCGGCCGCGCTGCTGGAGGACCGCCTGCGCCGCAAGATGCCGTCCCCGCCCGCTCAGCCTGCCCCGGCGCCGATGCGGGCGCCCCGGCTGCAAGCGGAGTGCGAGGAGTGCCGCGCGCCGATCCCGCAGCCGGGCCGGTGCCGTGGCTGCGTGCCGGGGGCCGAGCGGTTCCGTACGACGGCCGAGAAGGGCTTCATCGAGGCGGCACTGCGCGGCGGCGCGGCGGCACGGGCACTACTGCGGGGCGGGTGCGCGGCCGCGACGTAGGTCGCACCTAGACGTCCCGGCCCGAATACGGGCCGGGTCCTTCGAAGAAATGGAGTGACGTGACCGTCACACTCGCACGCCCAGAGGTGGTATACCGTCGGTATACTGTCGCCATGGCTGACACCACGATCAAGGTCGACCCCGCTGTCCGAGATCGTCTGCTGGAGCTGGCGCGGGAGCGGGGGATGACCATGCGCGATCTGGTCGCCCAGCTGGCCGGCGCTACCCCCACCAAGGAAGAACTGCGCAAGCAGTACGAGGAGACGAAGTCGTACGTCGAGGAGCACTTCCTCGGCGGGCCGTACACCGAAGAGGACGAGCGGGCCGGCGAAAAGCTGTGGACCGACCTGAAGGCCGGTCGACTCGGGGAGGTCCAGTGACGGACAAGTACCCCCCGCCGCGCGCCGTCGTCTTCGACGACACGGCCGCCCTCGCGCTCGGCGCCGGAAACCGGATGGCTTCCCGGCTGGTGGTCGAGGCCGAGAAGGACCCCGCACTGCGCGTCTACATCCCAGCGCTCTGCCTCGCTGTTGCCGAGCGGGACCGGGCCGGAGTGGCTGAGCATGTGGGCGCACTGCCGTCGGTGGACATCACGGAACTCGACTTCGTGGCGGCTGCGGCCGTGGGCAAGCGGCTGCGCACCGAGGCCGTGGCCAAGGGGATGGAGGACTGGAGTGGCGCACATGCGTTGCACCTCGCCCTGCCTTCCGTCGAGTGGCCGAGGGGGCGTCCGGTACTGACGAGGATCCCCACCCGCTACAAGGACACAGGCATCAGGACCATCCTGATCGTCGGGCAGAACTGACCCGCTGACGGACGGTGCGGTGCCCGGTCACGACCGGGCACCGCACCGTAAGCGGTGCCCGGCCGTGCGTTGTGCGGCAAAACCCAGGGCCGCCCGGTTTGAGAGTTTGGCGGGCCCCGTCTCCCTGTAAAGAGCGCTCCTGCGTCGCGTCGCTGCGCGATTCCGCTTCGCTCCACCCTTGACAGCGAGCCGCGTCCCGCTGGTGCAACTTTGTTGTCGGGCGGCCCCGGGGAGCGGGGCCCGGCACATCAGCTGCTCGGGCGGCCGCGCATTGCTCAGTGGCCGCCGGCCGGTGGGTGGTTGCGGGGCGCGGCAGGCCGGGGGGACAGATGACTCGCCTCAGCCGGTGACGTACGTCCTGCCGAGGACATTGGCGTGCTCCAGGACATCCTCGAGCGGATCGTCGATCTGACCCGTCGAGATCAGCGTCACTCGGGGCGCGTTGTGCGAATTGGTGTGTGTCTCGTCGGCGTACGCGGTCCCGGCCGGCAGCACACACGCCAGCACCGTGGCGCCGAGCACGGTCAACTTGATCTTCATGTCGTTTCCTCGCCTTGCCTGTTCATCGGATCCCACGTCGAACTGGGTATCCATCCAATCGGCTCAAAGGTCACGGCAGAAGGCGCAAGGTCATCCGAACCGGTTGCGGCTCCCAGCTTGGGTGGCGGCCGTCCCTGCGAGGGGACGGCCGCCACCGTGTTCAGACCAGCAGAACTGCGCTCGCGGCGACCGGCGCGCAGCTCGCTGCGACGCATCCGGCCACGCGGAGCGTGGTCGGCCTCTTCCGGGTCATATCGAGCCACGCATTGGCGCATGCGAGAGCCGAGCATCCGACGAGCACCCATACGACCACTGACCCCACCGTGTGGGCGACGGTGAAGCGGGCCAGGGTGAGGGCTGCCGCTGCGCATGCGAGCGCGACGAACCAGTCGGCGCCTGTCGTGCGGTAGCGGTCAAAGGCGTTCTGCTGGGTCATCGGATCAGCCCGAGATGAGGAGCTTGATAAGCTGGTCGACGCCGTAGCCGCCGAGGGCGCTCACGGCAAGCCGGACGGGGTGGTACCACTTGAGGTCGCCGGCCCACTTGACGAAGGACTTCGAGCCCTTCTTCGCGGCGCTCACAGCGCTGTCGTAGAACTTGCCGCCCTGCTTCTTGATGAGGGCGAACGCTGCCTTGGCGGCGGAAGACGCGGCAGAGCGCGCTTCCACCTGGGAGGCCTTGTTGCTCGCGACGGCGTTGACGGTGCGCTGCTCATCGGCCGAAAGCTGTGAGGCGAGCTCGGGGGTGGCGAGCAGGGTGCGCGCCTGGCCGGAAGTCAGCGCAGGCGCGGTCTGGGCCAGCGGCTGGGGTGCGGTAGCGGCGTGGGCAGCGGTGCCGGCGGTGCCGATGGCTATCGCGGCGATCGCGGTCGCGGTGGCGACGCGGATGGTGTGACGGTTCACGTTGTTCTTCCCTGTCATGAAGGCAGGGGGGTGCCGTTTGTTCGGCTGTACCTGCGCGCGCATGGTCAGAGCGCGCACGATCCCCCGTTGCGGTTCTCTGCGCATCGCTGGTCTGGCGATGCATCAAAAACACTAACCGCCACACCAATTCGTGATCGACAACTCCGATGTGGTATCCGTCACTGCTCTGTTGACGCTGATGTGGGACAGCGGCGCGGTCGCCGTCGACCCCTGCGGCAGGGGCCGGCCATCACCTGACCAGGTACCCACCGTCCTGTGGCCGGGCGCGGACCGTCATGGGCACGAACGATCCCCGGGCCCCGCCCCGGGGGCCGCCCCCCGCTCAGCAGTCAGCGGCGGAGGGCCGGGGGTCACGGGTGGCCGAAGGCCATCGCGCAGCGACGCGACGAAGGAGCGCCCTTGATGCCCGGCCCGGAGCCGCCCACAATCACCGGCCGGGCGGCCCCCTTCCCGAACAACTCGCTCCCGGATCAGGATGCCCAGCCGACGAACGCCGTCCAGGCGCCTGGCGGGAGGGCGAGCGCGGGTCCCTCCGGGTTCTTCGAGTCCCGGACGTGGATGGTGTGGGGGCAGGCGGCGACCTCTACGCAGTTCCCGCCGCCGCTGTCGCTGTAGCTCGACTTCCGCCAGTCGAAGGCGATCTCGACGCAGTTGCCGCCACCGTCGTCGCTGTAGCTGGACTTGAACCACCGCAGGGTGCTGGTCATTGCTGCTCTCCTGCCAACCGCTCGATGAGGCCCAGGGATTCGTCAGGGCTCAGGGCCTGTGCGCGGATCTTCGCATAACGGTGCGAGAGGCGGGAGACGTCGGCGGGGTCACTGATCAGAATGCTCTCGTCCTCGATCTCCATGTAGACCACATGCCGGTGTTCCCTGGTCTCCACCAGTTTCATGGGGCCCCGCGCGCCCGCGTAGGAACCGCTCAGTCCCCGGTCCAGCGGGAGCACCTGCGCGGTGACATTGACCCGTCGTGCGTCCTCGGCGAGCGACCGCAGCTGACCTCGCATGGTCTCCCAGCTGCCGAACGGCCGTCGTAGTACGGACTCCTCAAGGATCAGCTCGATCAGCGGCAGCGGATCGCGGTCGAAGAGCGCTTTGCGGGCCATCCGGGCCTCGACCAGCTCCTCCATCTTCGCCTCGGACACGGCCGGGAAACCGCCGCGGATGAGCGCACGCGCGTACTCCTCGGTCTGGAACAGGCCGTCCACCACATGCGTTTCGTACGACGAGATCGTCAGCGCCTCGGCCTCCAGTCGGCTGAAGTGCCGGAACCGCGCCGGGTACTTGTCCATCAGTACGAACTCCCGGGCCTTGTCGAACAGCCCGAGCCCCGCCCCGATGGCCACCTCCAGACTGGTCAGCATCTGGTCGCTCGCCGGCTGCGCGCATGTCTCCATCGCGCTGATCGCCGAGGCCGTGAAGCCCGTCTTCTCGCCCACTTCCTTCTGAGTGAGGTTCTGCTTCTCACGCATCATGCGGGCGATCTCCGCGACGTAACGCGTAGTCGCCCCCGCCACTTCCTTGTTCTCCGCTCGCGCCATCGCGGTCACCGCCCGACTCAACCGGACTCAACCGGTCTCCAACAGTCAGCGCCGATTTCGCACCGTATTCGGCGGTCGACGCAGGGTCATGGAAAACGCTAGCCCCGTCGGCCGAAACTGTCCCCGTGAATACGGAAAGTCACCAGAAGATCCCGTGGGTCCCAGCCTCCGGCTTCCAACTCCGCAAGGCAGGAGTCCAGTTCGACGCCGTACGCGTGGACGGCGATCCCGGTCGGCAACTGGCCGATCTCATGGAGGACATCACGGGCGGCGAGCCGGGCCCGATCGTGATGGAGGCCAATGGGCGGCGGTCGGTGTACTTCCTGGTGGTGCCCGGCAGTACGGGCCACCGCGCCTGGCCGGCCGGGGTCACCCGGCTCACCGCCGGGCCCGGCCTGGTCTGCTACATCCCCGTCCCCGCCCTCAACGGTGCCACCTGGCCGCTGTCATGGCGCTGCCCGCCCACCGCAGAGCACCGGTTCGGCCACGCGCTGCTGCTCTACTACGCGCTGGCCGCGCTGCGCAGCCCCCGCAGCGCAGCATGTGACCGCTGAGGCGTGAATTGGCTCGGGAGTGACTTATTCCCCTGTTCTTTCGCTCGTTTGTTCGCGATTGAGTTTCTCCTGTGACCGAGCAATCCGCTTTCACTCTGCCGGGGGAAGCAGCAGCAGGTCCGGCGGCTCGGGGACGCGGACGGATCGGTGTGCGTGATCATCGACCAGGTACGCAAAGGGGAGCAAGTGATCAGACCAACTCGCGGAATCCGCAAGTCCATTGCGGCCTTCGCGGCCATTGCGCTGGCCGGAATAGGTGCCACCACGGCATCCGCGGCCATCACCGACAGCATGTACCCGACCGCGAATACGCCGTGGTCGTGCACCGACGGGGAAATGGGTGACGGCTTCTGCAGGACGGACAACGACGCCCTCACCGTCTGGCTCCAGGGAACCGTGTCGAGTGCGGGAAAGACAAAGGTGAAGAACGCACTCAACGACCAGTACAACCCCACCGATCTCAACGTGGGCTACCCCGGTAGCCCCAGCTACAGCGGCGGATCCGAGACGGACATCGTCTACCAGTCGGGTTCCACACCGTCGGGGAGCCGGGGTATCGCCTGGTGCAACGACTCGGTCGGAGGGAACAAGTGCGACCAGCACTACGTCCGCTTCGCCTCCAGCAACCCGCCCGCCAGCACCACCTGCCATGAGACGGGTCACGCCGTCGGGTTGACGCATGGCCAGAACGCCTCCCCCCGGCTGAGCCAGACCGACTCCCGACTGGCCTGCATGGTGACGCCGTCGGCAGTCGCCTCGCTGGGAGCACACAACAAGTCCATGATCAACTCGGCGTACTGAGGGGGGCCTGACAGTGAAGATCACACGCAGCAGAAGGCTCGGCGCTCTGGCCGCCACGGTCGTGGCCGGGTTACTGGTCGGGACATGGATCGGGACCCCCGGTTCCGAACCCCGTACGGAAGCGGACGGCGTGGTGATCGCTGACGCCGATGACGTGTCGCCGTCGGTGACGGGTACGGACTGGGTCACATACGCCGATCAGGTGGTGGTGGTCCGGCCGGTCGCGGAGAAGGAGATCCCGCCGAGCGCGGACGAGCGGGAGGCGGGCGAGGGATACATCGGCCGTTCGGTGACTCTGGAGGTCGACGGGGTCCTGTGGAGCCGAGCCGGAGCGCCCACCGCTCCGGCATCCGTGACCCTCGACGTCGCCGGGTGGACGTTCCAGGGCGACCAGCGCCGGAAGTTCGCCGTACACGACAGCCCCCGGCTGGAGAAGGACCACACGTACATCGTGGCCCTGGCCCGTCTCCAGGACGGTACGTGGTCGGCGCTGGGCAGCAGCGCCGTCCTGCCCTACGACAACGAAACCATCGGCAGGGGTGAATCCGAAGGCACGACCCGCACCCCGCCGGCCCCCGGCCCGCTGTCGGCCGAAGCACTGGAAGCGCCCGGTGCCAACAGTGTGGAGACGCTGACCAGTGGCCGCGCCGCCGACGCGCTCGTCTCCGTGCTGAAGGCTGCGACACCGGCGCCGACACCGGCGCCGACACCGGCGCCGACACCGGAATCGGCACCGGCGAAGAACTGATTCTTCCGGCCGGCCAACGCCGCAGGCCCCACCTCCCAAGCCGGGAGGTGGGGCCTGCGGTCACTGCGCCTTGGCGTAGCGCTCCTCCGGCGGCAGGCTCGCGTACGGGGCTGCCGCCGGATCCGGCGGGGTTCCCTTCAGCAGATCCACCAGCGACCTGGCCGGCTTTCCGTTCACTCGCTCCTCGACGCTCCCCGCCTCATGTCCGTCCGGCGGAGTGGGGTGGTTGGTGCCTTCGGATTCACCCCTGCCGATGGTTTCGTTGTCGTAGGGCAGGACGGCGCTGCTGCCCAGCGCCGACCACGTACCGTCCTGGAGACGGGCCAGGGCCACGATGTACGTGTGGTCCTTCTCCAGCCGGGGGCTGTCGTGTACGGCGAACTTCCGGCGCTGGTCGCCCTGGAACGTCCACCCGGCGACGTCGAGGGTCACGGATGCCGGAGCGGTGGGCGCTCCGGCTCGGCTCCACAGGACCCCGTCGACCTCCAGAGTCACCGAACGGCCGATGTATCCCTCGCCCGCCTCCCGCTCGTCCGCGCTCGGCGGGATCTCCTTCTCCGCGACCGGCCGGACCACCACCACCTGATCGGCGTATGTGACCCAGTCCGTACCCGTCACCGACGGCAGCAGATCATCGGCCTCCGGGACGGCAACCGGCCCGCGACCGCCCTCACCAGGGCCGTCCCCGGCCGGCAGGATGAAGAGTGCCGCGGCGGCTGCGCCCGCCGTCAGCGCGGCGCCCGCCCACAGCGCCGGCCTCCGGACACGCCGTGGCGCCTCCGTCGATCGCGCCTGCGCCGATGTAATGTCCACCCGCCCTGCGGCCACTTCACGCTCCGTCCGCTCCGGTACCCGATGTACTCCGGCTGCCGGATCGTGGGCCGAGAGCAGTGCCCTCACCCGTTCCACGTCCTTGCCCATCGTCAGCTCCCTTCCCGCTCGATCCGGAATCGTTCAAGGCTGCTTCCAGCAACTTGCGGGCACGGTGCAGCCGTACGGAGAAGGCGGCCGTGCTGCAGCCGGCCACCCGTGCCGCCTGTCGGACCTCCAGCCCGTCCCACGCGACCAGCACTAGCGCCTCCCGCGCCGTCTCCGGCAACCGGTCCAGGGCGTCGGCGGCCGCGATACGGTCCACGGCGCTCTGCTCCGCGGCCGGCACCGGACGGTCGTCACCGGCGGCCACGAGCAGCTCCCGCAGCCGGTGCCTGCGGCCGGTGGACCGCACCGTGTTCGCCACGACCAGGCGGGCGATCCCGTACAGCCAAGGCAGCGGTTCACCTCTGACTTCGGCCCTTCTGCGCCAAGCCGTCAGATACACCTCGGACAGCGCGTCTTCCGCCGCTTCGTACGGCAGCCTGCGCCGCAGGAACCGGAGGACGGGCACGCAGGTGTCCCGATAGACCGCTTCGAACCTGCCCCACTCATCCAATCGCCCGTCCTCCCGAATACGAAGCCGCGCCAGAGTGCCTCACACCCTGTATGTGTCCGGGAGCCGCGCTCTCTTACAGCCTCATACGGCCTCTTACAGCGCGATGCGCATCGGCCTCCGCCCGAAGCGGGGACGCGGGGACGCGGGGGAGTCCGCTCTCTCAGCCCACCTTCGTGTACGTGACGGGCGTGCCCGTGCTGCCCACCAGCTCCCGCACCAGCGTCCGCTCGTCCGGCATCTCCAGCCGGCTCCACTGTCCGGGTGCACACTTCACCGGGTCGCCGAAGGTGACCTCGGACGGGCCCAGTTCCAGGGGCGGGCCGGAGGCGCGGAGCGTGGCCGTCCAGCGGCAGTCGTAGGTCGGGCCGCTGCCCGTCAGGTCCATCACCGTGTCGCCCGTCCCGCCCTGACCGATCCTCAGGACACGGGTGTGCGTGCCGTCGTCCGTCTGGAAGGTGGCCCGCCAGGTTCCTACGTACGCGACGGGGACGCCGTTCTCCCCCGACGGGGTTGGGGACGGGGACTCCGACGTCGTCGACTGCTTCGGGTCCGTCGTGCTCGTGCCTGTACCCGAGGCCGTCGGCTCCTTCCTGCCGCCGTTGCCGTGGTCCTCGCTCATGACCGCGTACACCCCGCCGCCCGCGCCGAGCGCCACCACCAGCGCCACCGCGACCAGCGCAGCCGTCGCACGGCCGTTGCGTCGGGGCGGTTCCGGGGCCGGTGGCGGGCCGTACGCGGGTGTGGGGCCGTACCCGTACACCGGGGGCGGTGGGGCCGGGGCGTGGGCCGGTGGGGGTATCGGGGGGCCGATGACCGTCGGCATCGCATGCACCGGACGGGTCGCCCGGGGCGCCGGGGACGGCGGCTCCGGGCCGGAGTCCTCGGCCTCCAGCAACTGGACGGCGTGGCGGCCCAGTTGGGCCACGAGCGCGGCCGGCAGCCAGGGTTCCAGCGCGCGGCCGTCGCTCACCGTGTCGTTGGCGCCGACCCGGGCGAGGATGTCCGCCGGAGCGGGGCGCGCGGCCGGGTCCTTGCGGAGGCAGTCACGTACCAGATCCCGCAGCGAATCCGGCAGCGCGGCGAGATCGGGCTCCTCCTCGGCGATCCGGTACATCAGCGCGTGCACTCCGCTGTCCGCGGCGCCGAAGGGCAGGGCGCCGGTCGCCGCGTACGCCAGTACCGAACCCAGGCAGAACACATCGCACGCGGGCGTGACCGGGGTGCCGCGTACCTGCTCGGGGGCCATGAAACCGGGGGAGCCGACCAGTGCGCCGGTGCGGGTCAGGCCGCCGTCGGTGACCGTCTCCAGGGCACGGGCGATGCCGAAGTCGATGACACGCGGACCGTCGATCGTGACCAGGACGTTCGACGGCTTGAGGTCGCGGTGGATGAGGCCGGCCGCGTGGATGTCCTGGAGCGCGTACGCGAGTCCGGCGGCGAGGATGCGCACCGAGCGCTCGGGCAGCGGGCCGTGGTCGGTGGAGATGACGGTCTGCAGGCTGGGCCCGGCCACGTACCCCGTCGCGAGCCACGGCACCGGTGCTTCGGTGTCGGCGTCGAGGACGGGCGCGGTCCACTGGCCGCCCACCCGGCGCGCGGCCTGCACCTCCTGGCGGAAGCGGCTGCGGAACTCCTCCTGCGCGGCCAGTTCCTCGCGTACCAGCTTGACCGCGACCGTACGGCCCCGTTCGGAGCGGGCCAGATAGACCTGGCCCATGCCGCCGGCGCCGAGGCGCGCCAACAGCCGGTAGGCGCCGATTCTTTGCGGGTCGCCGGGTCCCGTTCTCTCCATGGCTGCGCAGTCCCTCCCCCGTGCTGAAGGCAGTGCCGCGAGCGCCCGCCCCATAGGACAGGAACTGACCTATGGCCGACCTAGTGTCGGTCTCGCGATCCAAGTGCCCAAGTGCCCAAGTATCCGAGGAGACAGCCATGACTGTGAAGCCGGTTCCCGAGGGCTGTACGACCGTTACGCCGTGGATCATCGGACGCGACACGGCCGGTCTCATCGACTACCTGACGGCGGCCTTCGGCGCCGAGGAGATCACCCGGGTCGTCGGTGACGACGGCAGCATCGGCCATGCGGAGGTCCGGATCGGCGACGCGGTCGTGATGATGTTCGACGCGCGGCCGGACTGGCCGCCCACGCCCGCTTTCCTGCGGCTGTACGTCGAGGACGCGGACGCGGTCCACCGGCAGGCGGTCGCGGCCGGAGGCGCGTCGGTGACCGAGGTGACCCATCTGTTCTTCGGCGACCGGGTCGGGCGGGTGCGCGATCCCTTCGGGAACCTGTACTGGATTCAGACGCGGGTGGAGGACGTCAGCGAGGAGGAGATGGCGCGGCGCCTCGGTGACCCGGTGTTCACCGAGGCGATGGACTACGTCACGAGCGCGAGGTTCTTCCCGGAGCCGGAGCCGGAGCCGGGCTCGGAGCCGGGCTCGGGGCCGGGCTCGGGGCCGGGCTCGGGGCCGGGCTCGGGGCCGGGCTCGGGGCCGGGCTCGGAACCGACGCCGACGCCGACCCCGTAGCCGTAGCGGACCCCGCCGGCTCGCTGACGGCCTCCATCGCCTTCGACAGCCTCTCCAGCACCCGTACCGTCTCGGCGAATCCGCCCTCGCCCAGCGCGCCGGCGAGCCGCGCCGCCAGCTCCGCGTGGCCCGGGCCGATCCTGCCTATCGCGGCCCGGCCCTCCTCCGTCGGGCGGAGCAGCTTGGCCCTGCGGTGCGCGGGGTTCGGTACGTACTCGGCGAGGCCCTTCTCCGCCAGCAGGTCAGCGATCCGCTGCACGCTCTGCCGGGTGATGCCCATCGCGCGGGCGATACCGGCGACGGGCAGCGGCTCGTTCAGTACGGCGCCGAGGACCTGCCACCAGGCCGCGGTGAGGCCGGCGGGCCTGGCCAGCTCCTCGGAGACGGAGAGGAACTGCCCGTTCAGCCGGAAGACGTCCAGCGCCGTCCGGCTGAGCAGATCCTGCTGTATCCGGTCACCAACCACCCGGTCACCAACCACCCGCTCACTCGCCACTCCGTCACTCAACGCCTGCTCCTTCCGCGGCCATGAGGACTTCGTACGCGCTCAGGTCGGAGTTGTGGAAGAGCCGGTACCACGCGTCCAGTACCTCTCCCTCGTACACGCCGAGCTTGCCGAAGACCTCGCGCGCGAACGCGACCGGCTCGGTCGGGCCCGCCGTGATCAGGTCGCCGCCGGTGACCGCGTCCGTCTCGACGTACCGCTCGCCGCCGCCGTAGCCCGTGGCCGCGAGGTAGCCGGCCGCCGCGCTGGTGTGCGCGCGGTCGTCGAGCAGGCCCTCGCGGGCCAGGCCGGCGGTGGCCCCGCAGATCGCGGCCACCGGCACGCCGGCCGCCAGGAACTCGCGCGCCTTGCGGGCGAAGGGGGCGAGCTCGTCGCCCATGTCCCAGAGTTCGGCGCCCGTCAGGATCAGCATCGAGGCGTCCGCACCGGAACCGGGGTGTACGTCGTCGATCGCGAGGTCGGGCTGGATGCGGACGCCACCCATGGTGCTGACGGGGTCGAGCGAGCGGCCGACGGTCTTGATCTCGTAGCCGTGCTGGGCGAGGTGCGCGGTGGTGTGGCCGGTCTCCCAGTCGGCGAACGTGGGGTAGACGGCCAGGTAGACGGTCTTGCTGGTCATAACAGCTCCTTCATCTCGACCCCCGTGGTGCCGATGTGAGTATCCTGTCAAAAAGACAGCATGCTGTCAAGGTGGGGTCGAGATGGACCGGGAACGAACCCGGAACCAAAAGCCCCCGAATCCGGCCGACACACTGTCGCGGCGAGCCCCCGACCCCCGTACAGGACGCCGATGTCGTGTCCACCCTGTGGACTCTTAGCCTGTGGCCATGACCCCTCACGCCGATCCCGGAGCGGGAGCCGCCGTCAAGGCCGCCGACCGCGCGCACGTGTTCCACTCCTGGTCCGCCCAGGGCCTCATCGACCCCCTGGCCGTCGCCGGCGCCGAGGGCTCGTACTTCTGGGACTACGACGGCAACCGCTACCTCGACTTCTCCTCCCAGCTGGTCAACACCAACATCGGCCACCAGCACCCCAGGGTCGTCGCGGCGATCCAGGACCAGGCCGCCAGGCTCTGCACCCTCGCGCCCGGCTTCGCCGTGGACGTACGCTCCGAGGCCGCACGCCTCATCGCCGAGCGCACCCCCGGCGACCTCGACAAGATCTTCTTCACGAACGGCGGCGCCGAGGCCGTCGAGAACGCCGTCCGCATGGCCCGTCTGCACACGGGCCGTACGAAGGTGCTCTCCACCTACCGCTCGTACCACGGCGCCACCGCCGCCGCGATCAACCTGACCGGCGACCCGCGCCGCTGGCCCTCCGACACCGCCTCAGCGGGTGTCGTGCACTTCTGGGGACCGTTCCTGTACCGCTCGCCCTTCCACGCGGAGACCGAGCAGCAGGAGTGCGAGCGCGCCCTCGCCCACCTCGAGGACACCATCGCCTTCGAAGGCCCCCAGTCGATCGCCGCGATCATCCTGGAGACCGTCCCGGGCACGGCCGGCATCATGACCCCGCCGCCCGGCTACCTCGCCGGCGTGCGCGAACTGTGCGACCGGCACGGCATCGTCTTCATCCTCGACGAGGTGATGGCGGGCTTCGGCCGTACGGGCACGTGGTTCGCCGCCGACCTCTGGGACGTCACCCCCGACCTGCTGACCTTCGCCAAGGGCGTCACCTCCGGGTACGTCCCGCTGGGCGGCGTCGCGATCTCCCCGCAGATCGCGGCCACCTTCGACCAGCGCCCGTACCCGGGGGGCCTCACGTACTCCGGCCACCCGCTGGCCTGCGCCGCCGCCGTCGCGACCATCGGCGCGATGGAGGAGGAGGGCATCGTCGAGAACGCGGCCCGCATCGGCGCCGACATCATCGGGCCGGGCCTGCGCGAGATCGCCGACCGGCACCCGTCGGTGGGCGAGGTGCGCGGCATCGGTGTCTTCTGGGCGCTGGAGCTCGTACGGAACAAGGAGACGCGCCAGCCGCTGGTCCCGTACAACGCAGCGGGCGCGGCCAACGCGCCGATGGGTGAGTTCGCGGCGGCGTGCAAGAAGAGCGGCCTGTGGCCCTTCGTGAACATGAACCGCACCCATGTCGTCCCGCCCTGCACGATCACGGAGGCGGAGGCGAAGGAGGGCCTGGCCCTCCTGGACGAAGCCCTGACAGCGGCGGACGCACACACGGTCTGACCCCTGCGCACCCCTGCGCACCCCTGCGCACCCCTGCGCACCCCTGCGCATCGCGTCACAGACCGATTCCGCTGCCTGGCCTAAGGTGTCCCAAGCCCACGAAGGAGACGGACCCCATGGCCGGCAGCGGAGCTGTCACCCGCAACACCCTGCGGCAGCAGATAGCGGACGCGCTGCGCGACGAAGTGCTCGCGGGGCGGCTGCGGCCTGGGCAGGAGTTCACGGTGAAGCAGATCGCCGAGCAGTACGGGGTGTCCGCGACCCCCGTGCGCGAGGCGCTCGTCGATCTGTCCGCGCAGGGGTTGCTCGACTCCGACCAGCACCGCGGCTTCCGGGTCCACGAGTTCTCCGTCGACGACTACCGCGGCATGGTCGAGGCCCGGGCGCTGATCGTCGACGGCATCTTCCTGCGGATCGCCGAGCACGGCTCGGACGCCGGGCGCAGCGCGGCGCTGGTGTCCGTACGGCGGCGGGCCGAGGAGGCCGGACGGGCCGCCCGGTGCGGTGACCTGGACATTCTCGTCGGCTATGACCTGCGCTTCTGGCGTGAGCTGGGCGCGCTCGCCGGGAACGTCTACATCTCGGAGTTCCTGCACCGTATGCGGGTCCAGTGCTGGGTGTTCGCCGTCCCGTACCTGCGCCGCCACGGCGGGCTCGACGAGGTGCTGTGGAGCGGTCACGGCGAGCTGGTGGACGCGGTGACCCGGGGCGACGGGGAGGGCGTGCGCCAGGTCGTACAGGCGTACAACGATCACGCGCTGGCGTGGGCCGCGAGGCTGGAGCGGGCCCGCCCGTGAGCACCCGCCCGTGAGCACCGCCCTGACCGCCGTCGTATCTGCCTACTACGGGTGCGGCCGGCCAGGGTGCCCGACACCAAGCCATCGACGCCACGGGGCGGCCATGGCCCGACGGCTCCGTAGCGGTACGAAGGCCCGTGGCCGAACGGGCGCCTGATGCCCTCTTCGCGCAGCGTGTGCGGAGCACTACGCTGTCCCGACCATTGCACGCTGCGAACGAAAGAGAGTCCGCGTGGCCTGTGACCTGTGGCTGGTCCCCCTCGTCGACGTGCTGTGCCACAGCCCCGACAATCCCTTCGCCGAAGAGATCGCCGCGTACGACAAGGCACTCGGCGAGGCCGGGCTGCCGTCCGTTCCCGTCTTCGCCTACATGCCGGGCCTCTCGGGCGATGTCGCCCCGGTCGCCGGCTTCGACTACGACGCGCTGCACTTCCTGCGCCGCGCGTACCTGCTGCAGATCTGCGGGCTCGCCGTGACGCCCGTCGATGAGCTGGGCGGGGACTACGAGCAGCTGCTGGAGATGTTCGAGGCGACGGCCCAGCAGTCGCACCTGGTCTGGCACTACGACCACGCCGGCGCGTACGTCCCCGTCGACTTCGGCTCCCCGCTCGGCAACGAGGAGCTGCTGGCCGGCGGCGGCCCCCTGGGGTCCACCCAGGGCCTGCTGCGCGAGCTGGAATTCGTCGGCCCCGCCATCGGTATAGACCCTGCCAACCCGCCGGCCGCCCCCGCGCCCCCGCAGCGTCCCACCTCGCTCGAGGAACCGGCTGGGCCCATTCCGTACGACGACAGCCCCTTCGGACGTGAGCGTCACGTCTGGCTGGGCCTGCACGCGGCGGCGACCCGCAGCCTCGGTCAGGGCTCGATGATCATCTTCAGCTGATACGACCGCGCGCTGATACGCCCGCGCGGCGCGGCACTCACCGCGGTGGCTCCGGGGGACGCTGCCGCGGCATGCTGGGCCGCGTCCCCGGCGGCAGCGGGAAGCGGCCGGGGTGCGCTCCGGCTTCCGTACGGGGCCCGCCCGTACTCAGCGACTGCATGACCAGCGGCGCGGGCCCCGCCCGGAACTCCACCATCCAGTCGGCCGTCTCGGAACGTACGAGCTCGGTGATGTCCTCCGAGAAGCGCCGCAGCACCGTCAGGCAGCGCTCGGCGGCCTCGCTCGCGGTGCCTTCGGTCGGGCCGAGCACTTCCCGCACACTCTCCGAGGCCCAGTCGAACTGCAACGCCTGCAACCGCCGGTGCACCGCCTGCGCGGTGGCCACGTCCCTTATCCACCCCGAGGTCAGCCCGAAGAACCGGTCGCAGGCCATACAGGCCGCCCCGAGCAGCAGCGACAGGTAGCCGAAGCCCGACGCCCCGTCCAGCGTGCCGGTCAGATCGAGAAGCGGCAGCGCCGCCCCGGCGATCGCGCCGACCGCCGTGCCCATCCGCAGCGAGCGCGCACCGCGCCGCTTCCAGGCGCGGTCCGTCAGATACCAGTCGGCGGTCCGCAGGGCGTCCCCCTCCACCCAGCGGTACAGCTCGTCGAGGCGTTCCGCGGGCTCGCCCCAGTCCCCCAGGGGGAACCGCCGGCCGGTCAGATCGGACGCCTTCGGCGCGCCTTCCTCCCGTGGCTCCCGGGGTTCCCGTGGTGGCCCCTCGGGCTGCATGTCCGGCTGGCTCACCCGGCACTCCCTCTGCCTGCGCTGACGTGTGGTGGTGCGCGTGTGTGTACTGGTGCGCATGCCCTTCCTACCGCCGAATGGTGGGCCGTGGGCTGGAAATCCCGGTATTTCCGCCCACAAGTAGGTCTTGATCAGGTAGAGGAGTGCACGGCCTCTCACTCGAAAGAGTCGGTCCTTACGGTGTAGGGCGCGGTGCTCGGTGAACACGTAGGCTCGGTTTAACCGAAACACACATCAGCCAGACAGTCAGATGTCGTTCGAACAGCCTCGGAGTGACCCGTGATTCCCGGTGGTGGCCAGCCCAATATGCAGCAGCTGCTCCAGCAGGCCCAGAAGATGCAGCAGGACCTCGCCGCGGCACAGGAAGAGCTGGCCCAGGCCGAGGTCGAGGGCCAGGCGGGCGGCGGCCTGGTCAAGGCCACCGTCACCGGCTCCGGCGAGCTGCGGGCCCTGGTGATCGACCCGAAGGCGGTCGACCCCGAAGATACTGAGACCCTGGCCGACCTGGTCGTCGCCGCGGTCCAGGCCGCGAGCGAGAACGCGCAGCAGCTCCAGCAGGACAAGCTCGGCCCGCTGACGCAGGGACTGGGCGGCATGCCGGGCCTGCCCTTCTAGGGTCTTCTGCGGGCCGCCCCCGGCAACTACCGTACGAACCAAAGCAATACGAGAGAGGCGTTCCGTTGTACGAAGGCGTGGTCCAGGACCTCATCGACGAGTTGGGCAGGCTGCCCGGCGTCGGTCCCAAGAGCGCGCAGCGGATCGCCTTCCACATCCTCCAGGCCGAGCCGACGGACGTGCGCCGCCTCGCGCACGCCCTGCTGGAGGTCAAGGACAAGGTCCGCTTCTGCGCGGTCTGCGGGAACGTCGCGCAGGCCGAGCAGTGCCGTATCTGTGCGGACCCGCGGCGCGATCCCGCGGTCATCTGCGTGGTCGAGGAGCCCAAGGACGTCGTCGCGGTCGAGCGCACCCGCGAGTTCCGCGGGACGTACCACGTGCTCGGCGGCGCGATCAGCCCCATCGAAGGCGTCGGCCCGGACGACCTGCGCATCCGCGAGCTGCTGGCCCGGCTGGCGGACGGCACGGTGACCGAACTGATCCTGGCCACCGACCCGAACCTGGAGGGCGAGGCCACGGCCACGTACCTCGCCCGCATGATCAAACCTATGGGCCTGAAGGTCACCCGCCTCGCCAGCGGCCTGCCCGTGGGCGGCGACCTTGAATACGCGGATGAGGTCACGCTGGGCCGCGCCTTCGAGGGAAGGCGGCTCCTGGATGTCTGAAACTGCCACCACCCAGTGCACCCGCCGGACGGAGTCCGGCACAGCGGCCCGAAGCCCGCGTAGCGGCGCGAGGGGCGCAGAAAGAGGTGCCGCGGATGAGGTCACGCTCGGGCGTGCCTTCGAGGGGAGACGACTTCTCGATGTCTGACGCAAACTTGCACGCCGTGTCGCAGGACCCCGACAGTTTCGCGGTCCAGATCGCCGACCAGATCGAGTCCTTCATCGTCGCCGTCACGGAAGTGGCCAAGGGCGACGAGCCGGACAGCGCGGTCCCGTTCCTGCTCCTCGAGGTGTCCCAGCTCCTGCTCGCCGGCGGGCGGCTCGGCGCGCACGAGGACATCGTTCCGGACGAGCGGTACGAGCCGGACCTCGGCCCGGAGCCGGACGTCGACGAGCTGCGCGAGCGCTTCGCGCTGATCCTCGAACCGGTCGACGTGTACTCCGAGGTCTTCGACCCGTACGAGCCGCGCAAGGCGCCCGTCGCCTGCCGGATCTCCGACGACCTCGCCGACGTCGTCACCGATCTGCGCCACGGCCTGGCCCATTACCGGGCGGGCCGCACCACCGAGGCTCTGTGGTGGTGGCAGTTCTCGTACTTCTCCAACTGGGGCTCGACCGCATCGGCCTGCCTGCGGGCGTTGCAGGCCCTGGTCGCGCACGTACGCCTGGACCAGCCGCTCCAGGCGCTGGACGGCCTGGACACGGACGAGGACCTCGGCGAGGACGACCTGGCCGAGCAGGCGGGCCGGGTGATGGCGGACGAGATCGCGGGCCCGCTGGGCATCCGTCGGGCACCGTAGGAGCCTGTGGGCACCCGTGGGTCCGCCCGGCCGTAGCGAGCCGTAGCGGAAGCGTTGCTTCCGCGTGTCCGCGCCGTGTTCGGCGCGCTGCTACCTTGACGCGCCGCTAAAGGAGCCGACCGCCGGGGGAACAGAAACAGTGAGACGTGGACGCGGGCGTGGGCATGGGGGTGGCCGGATACGTACGGTGGCGGGGCTTGCGGCGGTGACAGCCGGGCTGCTGGTGGCCGGCTGCTCGCCGGACGAGGTACGGACGGCGGCGGAGGCATCCGCATCCCCTTCGCCGAGTGCTTCCACCTCGGCGTCACCGTCCGTCTCGGCCTCGGCCTCGGTCTCCGCCTCGCCGTCGACGACGGCATCGGCGTCCGCCTCCCCGTCCTCGGCCACCCCCGCGCGGACCACCGCCGCACCGGCTCCTCGTCCGGCGAAGCCGACGGTCGTATCGATGTCCGCGTCCACTGCCGGTGGCGCGCTGAACGTCGTACGAGGCGGCGCCGCCCGGGAGTTCACCGTTACCGTCCGCAACGGCAACATCCGCGTGTACGGACAGGTGCTCGTCGTCTTCCAGATGGAGATCATGGTGGAGGGCGTGTCGGACGGCCCCGCCCCGCCGCAGAACGGCTTCGTACTGGAGCGTCGCGACCCGGCAACCGGCGCCTGGCGCACGGTCGAGCTGCGGGTCGCCAACGACGTACAGCCGCACTGGCTCTTCACCGGCGGGACACCTCTCGCCCGCGACGCGGCCCGTACCGAGCGCTACCGCATCCGCGCCGGCGCCACCGGCCCGGTCGGCTTCACGCCCCTCATGATCCGCCTGATCGACACCGGCGCTCCGCAGAACGCGAGCTACGAGCAGGGCGGCCCCGCGCGCTCCTCGCTGCCGGTCAGCGCACGCCACGGCTGACGGCGCCGACCGCTTCGACCAACGGTCCCGCTGCCACGAAGGGCGCTGCGGGTGTCGGCTGGGAGTACCAGCGCAGGGGCCAGGTGTTCCCCTCCAGGGCGGGGATGCCGATGTATGAGACCGTGCGGGTCCCGGTGCCGCCGAAGCGCTGGACGCCGAGCGGCCACGCGTACGTGCCGGCCGTGCCGGGTCGCAGCAGGAAGTACATCCACCGGAAGCCCGACGCCTCACAGACGACGGGCCCTGCGGCGCCGTCCTCGGCCGCGGCGATGAGCTGCGCGGCGACGTCTTCACCGCGGATGCCCGGGATGCGTACGGCGTCGAAGTACACGCCGGAGCGGTGGAGCTGGTGCCCAGTCAGAGGTACCCAGTCGGGGCGGATTGCGTTCGGCATAGTCACACATTGGCGCTCGGCAAGCTACGCTCGGTAGCGACTGAGGTGATACACGCTGTGGTGTATCGGTCGGAGGTGGGCGCTGTGTCAGTCCAGTACAACTCCCAGTCGCCCGGTACCTGGCGGTACAGCGGCAACCAGCTCAAGCGCTGGCGCACGAAGGCGAATGTGACTCGGGAGGAGTTAGGGGCGGCCTCCAACTACTCGCCAGACACGATCAAGTCCATGGAGCAGGGCGTACGGATGCCGACGCCTCGAGTTCTGGACGTGGCGGACGCGTTGTGCTGCGCGGACGGGCTGCTGAGCGCTGCCAAGGATTACGTTCAGCGGGAGAAGTTTCCGGCGCGGGCTCATGACTTCATGCTGCGGGAGCGCGAGGCCGTCAGCCTGTGGTGGTACGAAGTTGCGCTCGTGCCAGGGCTGTTGCAGACCGAGGTGTACGCCAGGGCACTGATCGAGGACTTCAGGCCGCTGCTGGACGACGAAACGGTCGAGGAGCGGGTTGGGGCGCGGCTGGAGCGCCAGGATCTCTTCACGCGCAAGCCGCCGGTGGCGTTCAGCTTCGTCCTGTACGAGGCTTCGCTGCGCGGCCCCCACGTGGACGAGCAGCAGCTCACCAGCCTTCTGGAGATGGGGCAGCGGCGCAATGTGGCGCTGCAAGTGCTGCCCTTCGACCGAGCGATGACGGCCGCCCTCATGGGGCCGATGGTCGTGCTGGAAACCAAGGATCGCGAGCGCCTTGCGTTCTCGGAGGGGCAGTCGGTCAGTGAGCTGACCCCGGACCCGGAGGTGGTCAACGCGTACACGGAGCGGCTTAGCATGATCCGCATGGAGGCCCTCAGTCCTGCTGAGTCGGCCCGCTTCGTCGAGCGGATGGTGAAAGAGCTATGAGCGAGGACCTGAGTTGGTACAAGTCGAGTTACAGCGACGGCGAGGGCGGCGCCTGCGTCGAAGTCGCCCTCGACTGGCAGAAGTCCACGTACAGCGACTCCGAGGGCAGCAACTGCGTCGAGGTCGCAGCCTGCCCCGCCGCCGTCCACGTCCGGGACTCGAAGCTCACCGCGAGCCCCGAACTGACCCTGCCCGCCGCCTCCTGGGCGGCATTCGTCGCGTACGCGGCAGGGAACTGAGCCCCGAGCTTCGGGCTCCGAGAGCCGAGCTCTCTTTCTGAGGAATGGCTGGGTGGCTCAACCCACCCACCCTCCCAACTCGCGCGCATGAGCGAGCAGATGACTTTTCGTGATCGGCTTGCGACGCACAGTCGCGACCCTCTAGCGTTCGCGACAAGAAACAACCCCGGCCGGTGCTGTAACACCAACCGGGGTCTGACCTACGAGATCGAAGAACGAGGTTCGATCCATGGCTGTTGCCAACTTTAGTGCTGCCCCGCCCGCGCCCGCACACCCCATGGCCAATCCGGGGTTCGGGAAGCGCTCCGCGCCCGACGAACTGCCGCGGGGCAAGGACGATTTCGTACATCTGCCCAAGCGTGAGGCGTCGCTCGCCGCGTTCATCGACCGGCTGCCCGACGGCGCGGCCATCGACCACAAGACGCTCGCCAAGCACATCCCGGACGTCGGTCAGGCCGCCTGCCGTACCGCCCTCAAGGCGCTCACCGACGCCGGTCACCTGCGCCGGATCCGGGAGCAGGTGGTGCGGGACGACGGTTCGCGCTGGGTGACGCGTACGTACTTCTCGCGCACCGCGCGGGACGAGGAGTGGTGGCAGGCGTTCCGGCGGGGAGAGCGCGCCCAGGCGCCCGCGACCGGTGCTGAGCCCGCCCCCGCCCGCTCGACCGCGTACCGGACGCTCGCCGCGCTCGGCCGTACCGAGCCACGCATGACCCTCTCGGCCGCCGACTGCGCGCGGCTGGAACCCCTGGCCGAGGCGTGGCTGGAGCGCGACGCCGACGCACCGCAGCTGATCGGCGCGCTGACGGCGGGGCTGCCCGCGCAGGTCCACAGCGCGGCGGGAATCGCCCGTAGACGACTGGAGGACAAGATGCCGCCCAAGAACATCCCCGGACCGGAGACCGTGCTGCAGCGGATCATGCTGTGCGTCGGATGCGACGCGTCCGAGAACGTCACCAAGCTCACCAACGGTCTGTGCGACGACTGCCGCCGCGAGGAGGCGCTGCCGGCCACCTTCCGAGCCGTGCCCGCCGCGCAGGACGTGGCGCAGCGGGCAGACGCCGTGCGTGCCGCGGCCGGCCTACCGCCGAGGAAGCGCGCCTGAGCGGCCACGAGGACCTGTAGCCCAGATCACAACGACCTATGGTGGAGGAGGTTCGGTGAGCCCTTGTCTGCAAAGGGGGCCGGACATGGCCCGCATCGCTGTAGAGATCGACATTGACGAGGAGTTCCTTGCCGACGCCCGCGCGGCGCTGGGCACGGAGTCCGACGAGGAGACGCTCAAGGCCGCTGTGGTGGACGCGGCGAAGCGGCTGCGCAGGCAGGAGTTCTTCGACGCGATCGACAGCGGGAAGATCGACCTCACCCACGATGCGCGGAACGATCCGGGGCAGGGGCGATCAGCGGCGTGAGGGAACGGTAATTGATCGACAAGTCCGCCCTCGTACGGCGGAGCAAGCCGGCTGTCCGCGAGGTGTTCGAGCCGCTGTATCAGCGAGGCCTGCTCTGCGTCAGTGGCGCCGTGACCATGGAGATTCCCTACTCCGCACGGAACAAGGCTGAGTCGCAATGGCTGCGCCGCTGGCTGACCGGCTTCGACTATCCGCCCTGCCCGGACGAGGTGTGGGACATGGATTCAGCGCCAGGCGACGGACCGAGGCAACCACCGGGCGTTCTCACTGCCGGATCTGCTGATCGCCGCCACGGCCCAGCGGCACGGAGCCACGGTCCTCCACTACGACGAGGACTACGACCAGATCGCGGAGATCACCGGCTACTCGAGCCGCTGGGTCGTCGAACCCGGCAGCGCGAACTGAGCGAGTTCCAGTCCGTCAGGGCGCCTCGCGGCGGAGGTACGCGCGCAGGCCGCAGCAGGCGACGACAGCGGTGAACGTGCCGAACAGAGCCAGTGCTCCCCACGGGGGAAGCGAGCTGCCGACCAGCGTCTGCAGGAAGCTGTCCTTCTCGACGCGCGCGGGATCACGCCAGGCTGCCAGGGGTCTTCCCAGGAACAGGGTCTCCCCTGGCCGTGAAGGAGCCCGAGCAGCATCCGGATGGTGGTCGTCTTCCCGGCGCCGTTGGCGCCGAGGAAGCCTGTGACGGTTCCGGGCGGGAGGTGGAAGGACACATCGTCCACGACACGCTTGCCGTGGAAGGACTTGCTGAGCCCCTGCGCGACCAGCAGCGGCGCGGCACCACCAAACCCGGGTTCACCCATGGTTGAGCCAGAAGAGAAGACCGAAGAGAGGGAGGGCGACAAAGGCGAAGACCGCGCCGCCGCCCATCTCCTTGCCCTTGGCCCGGCACCAGACCAGCATGCTCACCGCGGGAATCCAGCCCAGGAAGTAGGACCACCAGCCGATCGCGGCGGCGGCGTCGCTCTTGACGATCCAGAAGCATACAAAGGAGATGCTGATGAAGAGCGCTGGGAGAGCCCAGAGGTTGTCGGTGATTGCTTGCTCTCGCGACTTCTTCACTACGTCATCTCCTTATGGGTGCTGCCCCGGACACTCGGTCCGGGGCAGCGGCGAATCGGTCAACTATCAGCCGACCTGGCTGGCAAGCCAGTTGATCAGCTCGGTCTGCAGGTAGCCGGGCAGTGCCATCAGCGTGTACTTGAGCGGGTTCTTCCAGGAAAGGCTCTTGACCCACTTGTGGTAGGCGGATGCGCCGTTCTTGGCCGCCCGCACCGCGGACTTGAAGGCGTCGGGGCTCTTCTTGAGAAGCTTGATGACGGGGTCGAGCCGGCCCCCCTTGGCCGCGGCAAGGGCGTTGGCGTGAGCCGCGCTGTCCGCCGCACTGACGTCGGCGGCCGCCGGCGCGGACGTGGGCAGGGTCGCGGTCGTCACCGAGGCCGAAGGCGTGGCGGCCGACACCGAGATCGCGGTCCGGGCGATGTGCGCCGACTCGGTCGCGGAAGCCATCGGCGCCGCAACTCCCAGAGCCACCGCGGCAACTGCGGTAGCCGCAGCCATGCGCATGCTCTTCTTCATTGTTTGTTCCTCCCCGTGTGGTGAGCCGCGCAGGTGTTCTGCGCGGCGGAACAAACAATGCCGTCCTTGATCATCCATCTCTATTGGACCTTGGGGCATTGCCCTTTCGGGTCATGCCCTTCAGGGCGTATGGCGTGGTGGTGCTGGGCCGCAATGAGCGCTGCCTGGATGCGGGACCCGACATTCAGCTTGCGCATCAGATTGGTGAGATGTGCCTTCACGGTGCGCTCCGCCACGCCGAGTCTTCGGGCGAGAACACGATTTGATTCTCCGTCGGCCAGCAGGAGGAGTACCTGCCTCTCGCGGTTGGTCAGTACGGAGAAGTCAGGAATTTCCGCCCTCGATTCGGGCGCTTGGACTGTCTTTTCTCCCCGAACCCGTGCCGGTGCATGGGAATTCTGAAGGGAGAGTGGAATGCCATGAAGATGTTGCCCCCGTGCAAGTGTGTAGGTCTCCACTCATGGTCCCAGCCCGTCAGGGGCTCGGCATCGGCACGAAGTAGGATGTGACGCCTCCGACGTGAGGCCGCGTCAGTTTTTCGGGGGAGTGGGAATGATCCGCGTTCTTGTCGTGGACGACGAAGCGTTGGTACGGGAAGCGCTGCGCCAGGTCGTGACTGTCGAGGGCGTCATCAGCGTCTCCGTCTGTGACAGCTCAGCGGCGATGGACGCCGTGCGCGACAGTTCCCCCGATGTCGTGCTCCTCGAGGTCGTGATGCCGGCGCCCGACGGATTCACCCTGCTCGCCGGCATACGCGCCCTTCCGCAGCCGCCCCCCGTCGCCCTGCTCACCACATTCGACAGTGGCGAACAGCTGGCGTCCGCGCTGTGCGGTGGCGCAGTCGGCTTTCTGCTCAAGGACAGCACGCCGGAGCTGCTGCGGCAGGCCGTCCTTGTGCTCGCCTCGGGCGGGGTCGTCTTCGCCACGCGCGGCAGCAGCGCCGCGCTGGACCGGCGGCTGGGGGGCCGGCCGGAGGTGATGGCCGGGCCCGCCGGACAGCCGCTGCCTCAGCTGACCCGCCGCGAGCGCGAGGTCCTCACCCTGGTGACGGTCGGTCTGTCGAACGCCGAGATCGCCGAACAGCTCAGGATCGGCGTCACGACGGTGAAGACGCACATCACCGAGCTCAAGCGGAAGCTGCACGCGTCGAACCGGGTTGCCCTGGCGACGGTGGCGCACCGGGCGGACCTGGCGTGAGTGTCCGCAGTGTCCGCGCGCGGAGGCGGCTGCTCGATGCCGCGCCACCCGTATTCGCCGGGGTGGAGGCGGTCGCCACCCGGAACTGGGGCCCCGACTGGATGCTCGGCTGCGCGCTGCTGGTGGCCGTGCTTCTGGTCGTACGGCGGCGCTTCCCGCGCACGGTTCTGCTGCTGACCCTTCCCGGTCTCGCCGCCGGCTACCTCTGGCTGCCGGTGATGTTCGCGCTGTACGCGGTGGCCGCCCTGCCCCGGCAGCGGGGAGAGCCCTGGGTGTGGGGCGCCGTGGTGTCCGGAGTCTCCTTCTACCCGTGGCCGCATCTGGAACTGCTGCCCTGGAGCTGGGAGGACATCACGCTGGACGCCCTCAGCGCCGTACTGCTCGGCCTGGCGCCCGTCGCGCTGGGTCTGCTGTCCACTTCCCGGCGTGAACTGGCCGCCAAGGCGGCGGAGCTGGCGCTGAGCCGACAGCGGGAGCGTGAACTGGCCGGCGAGCGGGCGACCGCGGCCGAGCGGGCCCGCATCGCCCGCGAGATGCACGACACCGTTGCCCATCACCTCAGCCTCATCGCGCTCACCTGCGATTCCGGCGATCCGGACCGGGTGTTCCGCCGACGTGCCGAAGCCGCGCTCGACGAGCTGCGCCGGACGGTCGCGGGCCTGCGTGCTCCCGGGCTCCCGGAGTTGCGTGCACTCATCGAGGCGGCGGGTTCCGAGGTGACGCCGCACGGCGACCTCGACCGGCTCGCCCGGTGGCCGCTGCCGGTCCAGGAGATGGCGTACCGCTTGGTCCAAGAAGGTCTGACCAACGCCCGCAAGCACGCGCCCGGCGCGCCGGTCCGCCTGGTGGTGGAGTACGACCCGGTGGTGGAGTGCGACCGGGCGGTGGAGTACGACCCAGCGGTGCCCAACGACCCGGCGGTGGAGCGCGGCCCGTACGGCGGCGAGACGGCGGCGGCCCTGCGCATCACGGTGTGCAACGGCCGCCCGCGCATCACGCCAGGGCCGGGGCCCGGGCTGCCGTCCGGGAAGTACGGGCTCGTGGGCCTGCGCGAACGCGTCGTGGAGCTGCGGGGAGCGCTACAGGCCGGGCCGGAACCGGACGGTGGATTCCGTGTCAGTGCCACCCTGCCGCGTGACATGGGCCACGTTCGGCGTGAGGAGAGGGGCAGAGGGCAGGGGTCCCTGCGACGAGCGGTGTCAGAGCCGTCCCGCGTGGCGGATGTGAGCGGGACATCTCACGATGCAATACGCGTGGGGCGGTTTCTGCCCGCTCGTTAGACTGAGCCGACCGCAGTACTGCGGGCGCCCGGGGCTGTCCCCGGAAGAGACGGACTGAGCGAGGAGCGCACGTGGGCCTTGTCGTGCAGAAGTACGGAGGCTCCTCCGTAGCCGATGCCGAAGGCATCAAGCGCGTCGCCAAGCGAATCGTCGATGCCAAGAAGAACGGCCACCAGGTGGTCGTCGTGGTATCCGCGATGGGCGACACGACGGACGAGCTGATCGATCTCGCCGAGCAGGTATCCCCGATCCCTGCCGGACGCGAATTCGACATGCTGCTGACCGCGGGAGAGCGGATCTCCATGGCCCTGCTGGCCATGGCGATCAAAAACCTGGGCCACGAGGCCCAGTCGTTCACCGGCAGCCAGGCAGGCGTCATCACCGACTCGGTCCACAACAAAGCGCGCATCATCGATGTCACGCCGGGCCGGATCCGCACCGCCCTCGACGAGGGCAACATCGCCATCGTCGCCGGCTTCCAGGGTGTGTCCCAGGACAAGAAGGACATCACCACCCTCGGCCGCGGCGGTTCGGACACGACCGCTGTCGCCCTGGCCGCCGCGCTGGACGCCGAGGTGTGCGAGATCTACACCGACGTGGACGGCGTCTTCACCGCCGACCCGCGGGTCGTGAAGAAGGCCCAGAAGATCGACTGGATCTCCTTCGAGGACATGCTGGAGCTCGCCAGCTCCGGCTCCAAGGTGCTGCTGCACCGCTGTGTGGAGTACGCACGCCGATACAACATCCCGATCCACGTCCGCTCGTCCTTCTCCGGGCTGCGCGGAACCTGGGTCAGCAACGAGCCGCAAGGAGACCAGCAGGTGGAGCACGCCATCATCTCCGGAGTCGCCCACGACGTCTCCGAGGCCAAGATCACGGTCGTCGGGGTGCCGGACAAGCCGGGCGAGGCCGCGGCGATCTTCCGTAGCATCGCGGACGCCGAGATCAACATCGACATGGTGGTGCAGAACGTCTCGGCGGCTGCCACCGCCCTGACCGACATCTCCTTCACCCTTCCCAAGACCGAGGGCCGCAAGGCCATCGACGCCCTGGAGAAGGCGAAGGACGGGATCGGCTTCGAGTCTCTGCGCTACGACGACCAGATCGGCAAGATCTCGCTGGTCGGCGCGGGTATGAAGACGAACCCCGGAGTCACGGCGTCCTTCTTCGAGGCGCTTTCCGACGCGGGCGTGAACATCGAGCTGATCTCGACCTCCGAGATCCGCATCTCGGTGGTCACCCGCGCCGACGACGTCAACGAGGCGGTCCGCGCCGTGCACACCGCCTTCGGCCTGGACAGCGACAGCGACGAGGCCGTCGTCTACGGAGGCACCGGCCGATGACCGGGTCCCGGTCCGCCCCGACGCTCGCCGTCGTCGGGGCGACCGGAGCGGTCGGCGCGGTTCTGCTCGGGATCCTGTCGCAGCACGCGGACGTCTGGGGTGAGATCCGGCTGATCGCGTCGCCGCGCTCGGCCGGCCGCAAGCTGCTCGTACGGGGCGTGGTGACCGAAGTCGTCGCGCTCACCGAGGACGCCTTCGAGGGCATCGGCGCCGGCGACGTCGTCGTGTTCGTCGTGCCCGACGAGGTCGCTGCCCAGTGGGCGCCGGTCGTCGCGGCCAAGGGCGCGGTAGTGGTGGACAATTCGGCGGCTTTCCGGATGGATCCGGACGTACCGCTGGTGGTTCCCGAGATCAATCCGCATGCCGTCCGGATCCGCCCGCGCGGCATCGTCGCCAACCCCAACTGCACGACGCTGGCCATGATCGTGGCGGTCGGCGCGCTGCACGCCGAGTACGGACTGGACGAGCTGATCGTCTCCTCGTACCAGGCGGTGAGCGGGGCCGGCCATGCCGGCGTCGACGCGCTGCGCAAGCAGATCTCCCTGGTCGCCGGTACGGAGCTGGGTGAGACGCCCGGTGACGTACGGCGGGCTGTGGGCGACGACACGGGCCCCTTCGCGGGGCCGGTGGCGCTGAACGTGGTGCCGTGGGTGGGTTCCCTGGCGGAGGGCGGCTGGTCCTCCGAGGAGCTGAAGATCCGCAACGAGTCCCGCAAGATCCTGGATCTGCCGGACCTGCGCGTGACGGCGACCTGTGTACGGGTCCCGGTGATCACCACCCACTCGCTGACCGTGCACGCGCGTTTCGAGAAGGATGTGACGGTCGCGGCTGCGCACGAGATCCTCTCCACCGCGCCGGGCGTCGTGGTCTTCGACAACCCCGAGGTGGGCGACTTCCCCACGCCCGCGGACGTGGTGGGGACCGATCCGTCCTGGGTCGGGCGGATCCGGAGGTCGTTGGACGACCCCCGCGCGCTCGAATTTTTCGTGTGCGGAGACAATCTCCGTAAGGGTGCTGCTCTGAACACGGCTCAGATCGCAGAACTGGTGGCTGCCGAATTCTCGGCGGACTGACCGGAAGCCTTTATAGGATCTGTGAAGGTCTTGTGATCGCAGTCTCGAGGGTCTGTGATCAAGGTGATGGTCTGAACCACTTGTACTGCACCGTCATCGTGTTCGACGATTCGCTCCCCACCACCTGCAACCGGCAGTTGGGCGGGGGGCGTCTTTGCGGTCGCCACTTCGAGGCACCGAACAAACTGGGGCATTGGGGAAGAGCGGGTACGCATGAGGGCTTTCAACGCATCGTCAGAAGCGATGCCCTGCGCGTACAACCCTGACGGGGGGACACGTGTCCAACAGGCGTGGCAGAAGTTCTCGGCATTCTCGACATTGCGGCCATCCCGGTGCGGGGCGCGCCCGTGCGTCCGTTCCGGCGCCCTCGTGCGCCCGGCGGGATGCCGGTGATCGCCCCCATGCCCGCCACGCGGCCCGCCCGCATACCGTCGCAGCGCGAGGGCGCTGAGGACGTCATGGCAGCGGGCACCACAGTTGACCACCTGACCGAGACCTACCGTGCCCACTACCGGTCGCTCCTCGGCCTCGCCGCACTGCTGCTGGACGACACCGCCTCGTGCGAGGACGTCGTCCAGGAGGCGTTCATACGGGTGCACTCCGCGCGCAACCGTGTGCGCGACCCGGAGAAGACCCTCGCCTACCTGCGGCAGACCGTGGTCAACCTCTCGCGCTCCGCACTGCGCCGCCGCATCCTCGGGCTGAAGCTGCTCTCGAAGCCGATGCCGGACATGGCGAGCGCCGAGGAGGGCGCGTACGACCAACTGGAGCGCGACGCGCTGATCAAGGCCATGCGCGGCCTGCAGCGCCGCCAGCGCGAGGTGCTCGTCCTGCGCTACTTCGCGGACATGACGGAAGCTCGGGTGGCCGACACGCTGGGCATATCGCTGGGCTCGGTGAAGGCTTACGGCTCACGCGGGATCGCGGCACTGCGCGTCGCCATGGAGGCGTCGGCATGAGCAAGCAGAGGTACGAGCGGTACGGCCCGGACGGGCCCGATGACGACCGGTCTGGAAGCGAAACAGTGAGCAACGGTCCGGAGACCACCCCGACACCGCAGGCGGCGCAGGCCGAGCCGGCCGGCCGGGGTGCGGACAGCCCGGGCGCGGACGATCCGAGCGCGGACAGCCTCGGCGCGCACCACCTGGGTGCGGACAGCCTCGGCACGGAAGAACTTGTCCTGCGGAACATGCTGCGCGGCGCCGTACAAGACCTCGAACCCGCCGAAGGTGCCCTCGACCATCTGCGGCACGCCGTCCCGGCGCGACGCGCCCGCAAGCGGCAGGCCGTCGTCGGCATGGCCGCAGCGGCCCTGTTCATCGGCACCGCGATCCCGGCCTTCGTGCATGTGGCCTCCTCCTCCGACGCCGCGAACGACCGGCCCTCCATCGCCGGACACGGCGAGCAGGCGCAGGGCGGCACGGGCGACGAGGCCGGCGCGGGCGACGGACAGCCGCAGGCGGGAACGCCCGCGGGGCAGTCCGGCGCGAAGGGCGAGGACGGTCGCGAGGACGAGACGCAGGGCACGGAG
Organism: Streptomyces sp. A3M-1-3; assembly: GCF_024213665.1. Lineage (GTDB taxonomy): Bacteria > Actinomycetota > Actinomycetes > Streptomycetales > Streptomycetaceae > Streptomyces. Next base: position 45,359 of record NZ_JANAVP010000005.1, on the reverse strand, counting down.
AAGAGCCCCGACGGCAGCACGGCCGACGGCGAGACCAACCCCGCCGGGACGGCGGCCGTGACCTCGCCCGACTGTGGCGCCGACCAGCTCGGAGTCGTCTCCGCGGCCGCGGGCGGCCCCGAGGCGGACGGCAAGGTGTACGGCTCCTTCCGGGTCTCCAACATCTCCGGCAGTGATTGCACGGTGGGTGGCGACGGCATCGTCACCGTCGCGGCGAACGGCGCGGCGGACTCCGCGAAGATCACCGTGGTCGACCACACCGCGGGCGACGCGGCGGCCGGGCTGCCCGACCCCTCGCTGGAGCACAGCGGGCTCATCCTGAAGCCGAACATGGCGTACGAGGTGCGGTTCGCCTGGGTGCCGTCGGAGAGCTGCCCCACGACCCCCCCCTCGCCCGACCCCACGCCGACGGATGGCGCCTCGGGTGCCTCGGGTGCGTCGGATACCAGTACGAACGTTGCCCCGCAGGGCGGCGTGGAGGAGCCGGGCGGGAGCACCGCGGACGGCAGCGTCTCGGTGACGCACACCGCGGACCCGGGCGGACCGGACGCGTCCGTCATCATCCCCAACGCATGCGCGGGCACGGTCTACCGGACCGGGGTGCTTGACGCCTCCTGAGGGGCCCGGGAGGGCGTCCGGCGGTCAGACGTCGGCGTCGCGCTCGCGGACCTGCACCCGCTGCCCGCGCTGCGCGGTCTCGTTCTCCGGCTGCTCGCGCCCCGGTGCCTGAGCCGGCTCCTCGGGCAACAGCCCGAGCTCCGTGTCCTTGGCCGCCTCCACCTCGCGGCGGAACAGCCGGAACCACATGAAGAGCACGAAGCCGCCGAAGACGAACCACTCGCCGGTGTAGCCAAGATTCTGGAACGCCTTCAGGTCGAGCCCACTGCCCTGCGGGGCAGCCGCCGGCACCGGCCGCATCCCCACGGCGTCCTTCGGAACCTCGGGCAGCGTCAGCCACGCGTCGTGCAGCTCGTACGGGACGAGGTTCACCAGCGCGGCCGCACTGATCATCCCCAGCTGCCCCTCCGGCAGTCCGCCCTGCGCGTGGACCCCCTTGGTACCCGTGTTCTCGGAGGCCTGCAGCGCACCGGTCACGGAGACCTCACCGGCAGGCGGCGCCGGCACCGTCGCCGTGCCCGGCTCGCCGGCCAGCCACCCCCGTACCACCGGGACCGCCTTGCCGCCGTCGGTACGCAGCAGGGTCAGCACGTAGTACCCGCGCTTGCCGTCCAGCTCCCGCCCCGGTACGAGCAGTTGGTCCCCGTACCGCCCGGAGACCGTGGCGAGCCGCCCCGAGGTCGCCTTGTCGACGGGCAACAGGGAGTCCAGCGCCGCCGCCTTCTGCTTGGCGGCGGCCGGCTTCTCCTCGGCGGCCCGGTGGGATTCGACGCGGTCCTCGAACCGGCCGAGCTGCCACGACCCCATGAACACGCAGAAGGGGATGGCCAGCACGACGAAGAGGTTGATCCCCCACCACCGCGGGGTCAGCAGAAACCGGTACACCCCACCAAGGTACGGGCCCGCCGGAGGCCGGCCGGGGCCGGGGCAGCGGTGTGGCCACGCTCACTGGTCGCGACGGTGCACGCTGGTCACGGCCAGGACGGCGGCGGCGAGCGCCCAGACCGCGTAGACGATCCACGCCCCGGTGATCGTCCACGGGTAGGCGGCCTGGTGGTCGCCGAACTGAGTCAGGCGCGTCCACGCCTGGTAGGGCAGGGTGTGGGCGATGACGGCCGACCAGTGACGGTCGTCGCTGAAGGCCATGGGCAGCAGCAGGAGGATCACCACATGGGCGACCATGGTGGTCGCGCTGTGCCGGATGACGGCGCCGACCGCCATGCCGACGAGCGCGGACAGCGGCGCGAGCAGTGCGGAAGCCACGACGAGGCGCAGTGCGCCGGGGTGGCTGATCGAGAGGCCGGCGTCCCGCCCGGACAGGATCGCCTGGGTGAGGCCGAACGAGACCGCCGCGACGACCGCGCCGAAGACGGTGGTGACCGCCGTGACGACGACCACCTTGGCCGCCATCACCGATCTGCGGGCCGGGACGGCCGCGAACGTGGTGCGGATCATTCCGGTGCTGTACTCGCTGACGACCGTGAGGGCGCCGATCGCGCCGGCGCAGAGCATGAGGACCATGCCGGCGTTCCCGGTGAAGGCGTCCCACAGCGCCAGTCCGTTCCGGATGAACTCGGCCTGGTGAACCGCGCCGAACTGCGGCCAGTAGCGGTAGTGGTCGTAGGCGGCGCCCGCATTGAACGCGATGACGGCCAGCGCGCTGATCACGAAGGACCAGGGGGTCGAGCGCAGTGACCACAGTTTGATCCACTCGGCGGCGAGGAGGTCGCGGAGCCGGGCACGGGGTTCTGCGACGGGCTGGGCGAGTGTGGTCATCGGGGCTCTCCTGCGAGGTACTCGACGCTGTCGGCGGTGAGTTCCATGAACGCCTCCTCCAGCGAGGCGGTACGAGTGGTCAACTGGTGCAGCAGGACGCGGTGCCGGAAGGAGAGTTCACCGATCCGGTCAGCGGGCAGGCCGGTCACCGTGAGCAGTCCGTCGCCGTCCCGACGTACGGCCGCACCCTCGGCTGTCAGTACGGTCGTCAGCGCGGCGGTGTCGGGGGTACCGACCGTCACACTCAGACGGGTGCCCCGGGCCGCGAACTCCGTCAGGCTCTCCGCGGCGATCAGCTCGCCCCGGCCGAGCACGACGAGCTGGTCGGCGGTGTGCTCCATCTCGGACATGAGATGGCTGGAGACGAAGACGGTGCGGCCTTCGCCGGCCAGCCGTCGGAACAGGCCGCGCACCCACTTCACGCCCTCCGGGTCCAGGCCGTTGAGCGGCTCGTCGAACAGCAGCACCGCTGGATCGCCGAGCAGGGCGGTGGCGATGCCGAGGCGCTGTTTCATCCCGAGGGAGAACCCGCCGATACGGCGCCGCGCCGCGCCCGCGAGCCCGGCCTCCTCCAGCACCTCGGCCACCCGGCTCCGCGGGATGCGGTTGCTGCGAGCCAGCAGGGACAGATGGGCCGCCGCGCTGCGCCCGCCGTGTACGTCGTGCGCGTCGAGCAGCGCGCCGACGTGCCGCAGACCGCGCGGGCGGTCCCGGAAGCGGCGGCCGTCGATGGTGACGGATCCACTGGTGGGATCGTTCAGGCCGAGGATCATGCGCAGTGTGGTGCTCTTCCCGGCGCCGTTCGGGCCGAGGAAACCGGTGACGTACCCGGGGCGCACCATGAAGGTCAGGCCGTTGACGGCGGTGGTCTTCCCGTAACGCTTCGTCAGTTCGTTGACTTCGATCACCCGGCCAACGGTGCCGGTGCACGCCCCGGCCTGTCGTCGGACTGGCGCGGACAATCGCGGGGCGCCTGTCGACCGTGGTTGTACACCCGTGGTCGGATTCCCGGTGGGGATCGGGTGGTTACGATCGCCGGATGTACGCCACGCCGCGTCTCCCGCTGCTGAAGCGCCTGCCGCCGGGTGTGTGGACGGCCCTGGCCTGGGGTGTGGGTGCGGCGTTCACCTTTCTCATCCGCGTGCGGCTGCCCGGTGAGGAGCAGCCCGCAGTGCTTCCCGGGGTTTTCATCTACCGGTGGGACGGTCTGGCGGTCCTGACCGTGGCCACAGCCCTGTCGCTGGCCGGCAGCCGCCTGCTGAGCCGTCGGCCGCTGCCGGCCCTGGCCCTGCTGCTCGCCGGTGCGGCCGTGGCGACAACACCACTCAGCGTGGGGGAGATCCCGCTGGCGCAGTTCCTGGCGGTCGATGTCGCCCTCTACTTCATCGCGGCCACCCGGCCCCGTAGGACCGGGATCATCGCCCTCACCATGGCGCTCGGCGTGCTGGCCGGCTATCTGACCACGCGGCTGCTGTCCGGGTGGACCGTCGGGACCTCGGCGGAGCTGGCTGTGGCCCTGACGTCCGTCATCGCCTGGCTCATCGGACACTCGACGCACCAGGCCCGGGAGTACGCCGAGAAGTCGCGCGCCCAGGCCGCCGCCCAGGCGGTCACCGCCGAACGGCTCCGGATCGCACGCGAGTTGCACGACATGGTCGCGCACAGCATCGGGATCATCGCCCTCCAGGCCGGCGCGGCGAGGCGGGTCATCGATTCCCGGCCGGCCGCTGCGCGCGACGCGCTGAGCGCGATCGAGACCGCCGGCCGGGAGACGCTGTCGGGGCTGCGGCGGATGCTCGGCGCGCTCCGGCAGGCCGGACCGGGGCAGGCGCCGCAGGTGGCGCCGCTCGATCCGGCGCTCGGGCTGGCGGACGTCGACCGGCTGGCCGCGACGACGACAGCCGCCGGTGTCCGCGTCGATGTGCGGTGGCGGGGCGAGCGGCGTCCGCTGCCCCCGGAGATCGACGTCTCCGCCTACCGCATCGTCCAGGAGGCGGTCACCAACGTGGTGCGCCACGCGGGCACCGACTCCTGCCGGGTGTCCATCGACTGCCGCGACGAGGAGCTGTCCATCGAGGTCCTCGACAGCGGGCGCGGCGGTCGGGGCGGCAGCGCTGCGGGGACCGCCGCCGGCACCGGCTGGGGCCTCCTCGGAATGCGCGAGCGAGTCGGCCTGCTGCACGGGGAGTTCGCCGCCGCCGCCCGTCCGGAAGGCGGCTTCCGGGTCACGGCGCGCCTGCCCGCTCCGAGGGAACCGGCCGTACCGCCTGATCCGCCCGAACCGACCAAACCGTCAGAACCGACCAACCCTCCCGAACCGACTGGAGTCCGATGACCATCCGGGTCGTACTCGCCGACGACCAGCCTCTGGTCCGGGCCGCTCTGCAAATGGTCATCACCGAAGCCCCCGGCCTCGAAGTCGTCGGGGAAGCCGGAACGGGCGCCGAAGCGGTCCAGCTGGCCGAAAGCGTCCGCCCCGATGTCGTGGTGATGGACATCCGCATGCCCGGCACGGACGGCATCGAGGCCACGCGCCTGATCACAGCGGGTCCGAGCAAGGCCCATGTCATCGTGCTGACCACCTTCGACGACGACGACTACGTCTATGGCGCGCTGCGCGCCGGTGCGTCGGGCTTCCTCGTCAAGGACATGGCACTGGACGACATCCTCGCCGCGATCCGCGTTGTCTCCGCCGGCGACGGGCTGATCGCACCGGGCGTCACCCGCCGCCTGATCAAGGAGTTCGCGGACCGCCCCCTGTCTGCCCCGCCACGAGCGGTCGACGGCATCACCGACCGGGAACGCGAGGTGCTGACCCTCATCGGGAGCGGCCTGTCCAACGCCGAGATAGCCGGCCGACTCTTCATCAGCATCGCCACCGCCAAGACGTATGTGACGCGCCTCCTCGCCAAGCTCGACGCCCGCGACCGGGTCCAGCTCGTGATCATCGCCTACGAGATGGGCCTGGTGGCACCGGCCCGATGAGCGGCCCAGGACCCCCGGAGCCCAGGACCCCCGGAGCCCAGGACCCCCGAGCCCAGGACCCCCGAGCCCAGGACCCCCGGAGCCCAGGACCCCCGGAGCCCAGGACCCCCGGAGCCCAGGACCCACGGAGCCCAGGGCAGCCGGCAGGGCTCGCGCACGTGGACCGAGCCTTCGGCCGGCCGGCCCGGCGGGGCCGCGGGTAGCAACGGAACAGCCGCCGGTGCTGCCATGGGGCGCCTCAGCCCAGGTGCCTGGCCGCGAAGTCGATCTCCAGCCGTACCTGCTTGATCCGCTCCTCCACCACCAGCGAGCCGTGCCCCGCGTCGTAGCGGTACACCTCGTGCACCGCACCCCGCGCCGCCAGCCGGTCAACGTAGTTCTCGACCTGGCGAATCGGGCAGCGCGGATCGTTCACCCCGGCCGAGATGTAGACCGGTGCCCGCACCGCGTCCACGTACGTCAGAGGCGACGACGCCTCGAACCGCTCCGGCACCTCCTCCGGCGTCCCGCCCAGCAGCGTGCGGTCCATCGCCTTCAGCGCCTCCATCTCGTCGTGGTACGCCGTTATGTAGTCCGCTACCGGGACAGCCGCCAGCCCCAGCGCCCACGCCTCCGGCTGCGTACCGAGGCCGAGCAGGGTGAGGTACCCGCCCCAGGAGCCGCCCGCCAGGACGAGCTTCGACGGGTCGGCGAGCCCCGAGGTCACTGCCCACTCGCGGACCGCGGCGATGTCCTCCAGCTCGATCAGGCCGACACGGTGCTTGAGGGCGTCCGTCCACTCCCGCCCGTACCCGGTGGAGCCGCGGTAGTTGACCCGTACGACCGCGTACCCGTGATCCACCCACGCCGCCGGCCCGGCCGCGAACGCGTCGCTGTCGTGCCAGGTCGGCCCGCCATGGATCTCGAACACGGTCGGGAACGGCCCCGCCCCCGCCGGCTTCTGCACGAGCGCGTGGATACGGCCTCCCGGGCCCTCCACCCACGCGTCCTCGACCGGTACGGACCCCGGCGCCTTCATTCCGGGAGTGTCGAGCACCACAGCGCCCGTGGTCGACCGGACCTCGGACGGCAGCGCCGCCGACGACCACAGATACTCGACGGTCCCGTCGGGACGGGCGCTCGCACCGGACACCGACCCGGGCGGCGTCTCGACCGGTATGAGCTCGCGCGTCGCCGGCTCGTACCGCCACAGCTCGCTGCGCGCCTCGAAGCTGTGCGCGATCAGCAGCGCCGATCCGTCCGGATACCACTCGGCGCTCACATCGCCCGGCAGGTCGACGGCCAGATCCGTCTCCTCGCCCGAGGCCACGTCCCAGACCATCGGCTCCCACCGGCCGCGCCGCTGGTGGCCGACCAGCAGCCGGGTGTCCCCGTGCACCGGCGCGAAGCCCAGCACCTCGAGCCCCAGCTCCTTCGTACCCCCCTTGGTGTCGTCCAGCTCCGCGACCGCGGTACCCCCGAGGCGCAGCACCCGCAGCGCGGAGTGCATCGCGTCGCCGTGCTCGGTGTGCTCGATGGCGATCAACGTCCCGTCGTACGACAGGTCCCCGACCCCGGCCGACTCCCGGTGCCGGTAGATCTCGACCGGCGCCGCCCCCTGACGCGCGACATGGATGGTCGACCCGTCCTCGTCCGTCGACCGTCCGACCACCACCGTGCCGTGGCGCCCGATCGCGAGTCCGGCCGGGTACGAGGGCGCCAGCCCCGGCACTGCCGGCTCGTCGTCCCCGCCCGCGAAGGGCTGGCGCATCCAGATCCCGAACTCGTCGCCGTCCGTATCGGAGAACCACCAGATCCACGCGCCGTCGGGAGACAGCGTCCCGTCCGTCGTGCCGTTCGGCCGGTCGGTCGCCTGCCGCTGCAGTCCGGTCGCCCGGTCCCAGGTGTACATCTCGTACGTCCCCGTGGCGTTCGACACGAACAGCGACCGGTCCGGCGCGTCCTCCGCCCAGTCGGGCAGCCCCACCCGCGGGGCCCTGAAGCGCCTCTCCCAGTCGGGCATGGACGTCGTCGGCGTCGAACCAGTGATCTCAGTCATGCCCCCTATTCTGCGCTGTGCCACGGACACCCCCTTGGCATCGCCCCCACCCTGTGGATAACTTCCGCCGGCCTGCCCGGCCCCCTGGAGACTGTCAGTGCCGCGGTCCACACTCGTCCCTATGACCGAACCGACCGAGCTGCGCAGAACAGTTGAGACCTACTGGGCCTCGGCAGAAGCCCGCGACTGGGACACCTTCGCGTCCACCCTCGCCGAGGACGTGGTCTACGACCTGCCACAGACCCGCGAGCGCATCAGCGGCAGGGAGAGATACGTCCGCTTCAACCGCGAGTACCCCGGCGACTGGCACCTGCGCATCGAGCGCATAGTCGCGGACCCCGGATCCGGCCAGGCGGTGAGCTGGACGCACTTCACCGTCGGCCTGGAGGAGATGTACGCCGTAAACCTCTTCACCGCTGACGCGGCCGGCCGCATCGCCACAATCACCGACTTCTGGCCCGAGCCGTACGAACCCCCGACCGGCCGCGAGCACCTGGTCGAGCGCTACTGACCGAGCCAGCAAGGCTGGGAGCGGATTGGCTCCCAAGATGGCCCCCGGAACCACTCAGGGGCCCGATCCGCTCTGCGGATCGGGCCCCTGACCTGGTACTTCACTGTCGGGGTGGCGGGATTTGAACCCACGACCTCTTCGTCCCGAATGAGGTTCGGGCGGTGATCTCGCCTGCACGGATGGAGTTTGCCCTGGTCAGAGACGTGGTCCTGATTGGTCTCGCGTGGCGTGGAAGGCGTTTCGGGAGCGGGTCGGCTCCCAGATGGCTCCCAGACGAGCCATGTGACCGTTTGTGTAGATCGACTGTTCGTCCGGGCCCCTCGTATCGCCTTCACTGCGATGAGTACTCCAACGGACGGGAGATTCGTGGAGGGTGAGCGTCCTACTGGGTTAGCTGCTCGCGTACGGGGGCTCGGCAGAGGTGGAGATCCGCAGCTCGTGCTCGAAGACGACGCCTTGGCTGTTGCGGCGGAACGCTTCGCTTCGGTAGACGGGCGACCCGAAGTGGCCGACCCGGATGTGCTGTTCTCGGATACGGTCAAAGCGGATCAAGCCCACCTCCTTGCTCGCCGGGTTCGACTCCATCGGCGCCCGACGCCACACCGTCGCCACCATGAACGGGATAGATTCAGCGGGAATCAGATGCTGGCCCGCAAGCCAACCGCGCACCAACACGCTTCTGCCTGCTGACGCTGCGGCCAGGAAGACACGTCCACAGGTATTGACAGTTACTCACCGCCCCTGCGCAACGTCCCTGAGTCCGTCAACGCCCCCTTGGGCGCAGCTCACCGCACCAGGGCTACCGCGGTCCTTCCACCGCTGTGAGGCGAGGGCCCTCGCAATACCCAAGCAGGTTCAGTAGCCGTCGCAGTCTTCACGAGAGGCCCGAAGCGAGCCACGCCTCCATCTCTGCCCTTGCCTTGGGAGCGAGCCTTGCCGCACGGACTTCACCGTTTGGGCGCAGGAGTGTGAGCTCGTAAACCCCGTAGTCTGCGAGGAGGTCCGCAGCTATGTTGCGGGCGACACCACGCAGCTGCCGGCTGTCCTCAACAAGACCCGCGAGGTAGGCGACATGATGGCTCGGCTCGCTGGGCAGCCCCGCGAAAGGCTCGGGTGGCGGAACGAAGCGTGTGCTCCCATTGATCGGAGTTCGATCGACGAAGACTGTGGTCTCGCCCGCAGTTCGAGCAAGGATGTCCACATCCCCGAAGCCGTCCGCCCAGTCGGCGTACGTCGTGATCAAGTGCAGAGCTCCAAGGATCTCGGACTCCAGCAGGGTCAGGTTGAGTTGAGGGGCAATGGGAGCCGGCTCAGGCGTAGGGCTCGATGCTGACGATCGCCACACCTCACTCCCAGAGCCGATGACGTCTGGAAGACGGACGTTAACGGCAATCGCATCGTTCCCGACGGGGAGTCTCTCTGCCGTGGGCGGGAGGGGAGCCTCCGCCTCCGGGCGGAGACTGGCGCTCTCCGTTTCAGAATTCGAGGTCGAAACCTGGCCCGCCACGACGGCACTGGCCACCTCGATCGACGCGAAGGCGCTGCCATCGGTGTGCCAGACCGCGTGCACGCCGCCCTGTTGCATGTGCATTCGGCCGCGGCGGACATCGGGCATCCTGCCGAGCAGTTGTTGTGGGAGTGCCCGTCCTGGGGACTTCCCGAACTCCGACATCCGATTGAGGAAGCCCGTGACGTCCTGGATGAACGACCGGTCAATTCGACGCTCCGCAAGCCCGTTGGGCACCAGGGCCAGTTCGAGTTGGACTCCGCCTGGAAGCGTGGGTTTCGCCCAGGCGGCGCCTTCCGCCAGTACTCGACTGACGCGCTCTGCCTGGTCTTCGGCGAGACGGAAGCGGTCCCGGTAGACCTGCGCGATCTCTGATTCATCGAGCCAAGCGGTTATTCGGTCTATCCGGCGTGCGTAGCTGTAGCGGTTCTGTCCCTTGCCCCCGGCGACTGGTCGAACGGCGTGCGGGGCTATGGGACTACGTGGAATGCCGATGAGGAAGAAGCCGATCCCCGGCGAAGTGGAAATGTCCGGTATTGTGCGGACGCTGAAGTCTGGAGGAAGGAAGGGGAAGACTCGGCTGCGCAGGCCGTTGTTGAACTGCACGACGATGCCGTCGTCGATGTCAACAGGCGTCAGTCGACCAGCGCATCCCTGGGCATCTTCAGCGATACCGATGACGATCAGCCCGCCTCGGGCATTCGCCATGGCCGTCACGTCCTTAGCCAGTTCGTCCAGCGACTCGGCGTTCTTCGCGTAGGAGTTCTGCTGCTTGAAGTCGAGATCGATACTTTCTGCTACGCGCTGAGTGCACAGCGTGACGAGGTGGCTCCTGTCCAGTTCTTCGAAGGGCGCGCCAAGCAGGGCAGCGATCCTGGGAATCTTCACGGTCACGCGATCGAGCATATGAGATGACGGACCCTCATTTTGCTGTGATCCTAAGGGAGTTAACCGATAGGCGTATGATCGCCAGAGTCGGGCTCCAGCCGGTGGGGAGCCGGCTGTGACCGCAGGTGGGGGCGCATCTTTTGTGACGACTTTCAATCCGAACGACCTGCGGCCAGGGGTGCGTGTTCGATTCCCTGGGCATGCTGAGGCCACCACGGTCGTGACAGTGAAGCCTGGCGCCTACTGGGAGTTCCTCGTCGAGGGTGCGCCCGGGGAGTACCAGCCCATCAGCCTTCCCGAGGACGAGTTGCCCGGCATCGAGGTACTGGATGTTGGGGGCGAGCGCGGGTACGACGCGGACCCACGGGCCTTCCGGCTCGGCGTGGAGGCCCGTCGAATCCGTGCCAGGTTTCAGCACGACATGGCCGCGCTCTCGGTGTCGAACATCGAACCACTGCCTCACCAACTGGAAGCCGTCTACGGTCATTTCCTGGAGCAACCCAGGCTCCGCTTCCTCCTGGCGGACGATCCCGGGGCAGGAAAAACGATCATGACGGGGCTCTATATCAAGGAGCTCCAATTGCGCGGTGCCGCGGACCGGGTTCTGATCGTCGCCCCTGCCAATCTCGGCTTCCAATGGCAGCGCGAACTGGACGAACGCTTCCAGATCAAGGCTCGGCGGGTCACGAGGGACACCATCGACGCCGCGCCGACCGAGAACCCCTGGGATGCCAACGGAGTCTTGATCATCTCCAGGGACCTCCTCAAGAGCGACGACATTTTGCAGACTCTCGCAGCTGCCGAGCGCTCCTGGGACCTGGCGGTCCTCGACGAAGCGCACGGTTACACGCTGAAAGTCAACAAACGGGGGGCAATCGACAACCGTACGGCTCGATACAAGGCGGCTGAGGTCGTTTCAGAACGGACCGAACGACTGCTGCTGTTGACCGCCACGCCGCATTCCGGGCGCGAGGAGTCCATCTGGGGTCTGCTGCGACTACTCGACCCGGACATGTATGGAGATCGCTGTCCCGAACACGTCGAAGTGCACCCCCAGCATTATTCGAAGACATCCAAAGAGCAGATGGTAGACCTGCGCGGCAACCTGCTCTTCAAGCCGCGCACACCGCACACGGTGGCGTACGACCTGCAAGGCCCCGAATGGGACCTCTATCAGGCCGTGTCGGCCTTCATCACCGAGGGCCTCGCCGAGATCCGCGGCGAAGGCCGGGCCTCTGTCTCCGGCTTCGCGCTCACCACGATGCAGCGCAGACTGGCATCCTCGGTACGCGCCATCAGCCGGACACTGGAGCGTCGGGTGGAGAGGCTGGAGCGCGAACTGGCCAGCCCCGCGGCTGAATCTCGGTCGGCTGTCGCTGTCGGCTCCAGTCCAGCCAGCAACGACAACGTTGATCGGACCGAGGAAGAACGCTGGGCGCAGGAGGAAGCGGCACTCGCAGCGCTGCCGCGTTCACTCGAAGAGATCGCGGCTGAGCTCGATGCTGTTCGTCCTCTGCTTGCGCAGGCACAGGAGACCGAGCGTCTCGGCAGTGAGATCAAGCTCAACGAACTCTGGAAGGTCCTGGAGAAGTACGGCGTCGGGGACGATGCCTCTAAGAAGCTGCTGATCTTCACTGAGCACAAGGACACGCTCGACTTCCTGCAAGACAAGCTCTCCGAGCAGTTCGACGTCGTGGTTATCCACGGCGGCATGCGGGCCGGAGAGCGTATCGCCGCCGAGCGGGCGTTCCGTGAACACGCCCAGATCATGGTGGCCACAGAGGCCGCCGGCGAAGGCATAAATCTGCAGTTTTGCCATCTCATGGTCAACTACGACATCCCATGGAATCCCAACCGCCTCGAACAGCGGATGGGCCGGGTTCACCGTATCGGACAGACCGAAGAGGTCCACATCTTCAACCTAGTCGCCGGGAACACCAGGGAAGGGCACGTCCTGGCGACCGTTCTGAAGAAGCTCGAGTGGATGGGCAAGTCGCTCGGTGACCGAGTGTTCGACGTGATCGGAGAAGTCTTCGCCGCCTACAAACTTCCGGAACTTCTCCAGGCAGTTGTCGCCGGAGAGCGCACCTCGCAGGAGACGGCCGCACAGTTCGGCGCAGATGAGGGGACGTACGACCGGGAACTTCTCGAGCGGGCCGAAGAGCTGCTTGCGAAAGCCCTTGCGACAGGGCACATCGACTGGCGGCTACAGAGGAGGCTTAGCGAACGCGCTGAGGAGCGAAGGCTTCCGCCTGACCATCTGAAACGATTCTTCTTGGACGCGATCGACTTCGCGGGGGGCAAGGCCACCCCGAGGCTCGACCACACCACTGTGCACGTGGATCGGACCCCGGACCTGTTGATAGCCAGGGACCGGGACCGGGGCACCTTGCGCCAACTCCAGCCAGCATATGAGCGGATTACCTTCGATAAATCTGTCGCGGTACGTCGTATGGCCGAGGATGCCGAACTGGGTGCGCCACGACCAGAGCTCTGCGGTCCCGGCCACTCCCTGCTCGAGAACTTGATCGATCACATAATCGAGGCCACTCACCTGCCCCTCCAGCGAGGCGCAGTCTTACTTGACCCAAGTCGGCAGAACCCTGCCGTCCTGCACCTGCTCGAGGCAGACGTGGTGGACGGGCATCGGTCGGTGGTACACCGAAGCATCGCCACCATCGGTGACACGGACGGGGTGCTCCGTGCCTCGGGCGGTGTCCTTTACGACTTTCTGCTGGGCGATAACGCGAGGCAGAAGGATCGAGCAACCTCTCGCGCGGAGGCCGAGCTGATCGCCTGGGCCCGCCAGAACGTGTTCGAGGGCCGTGTGAAGGAGGCTCGCGCGGAGCGCGAGCACACCGCCACGATCCAGGAGGAGTTTCTGAACGCCTCGTTCAACACGGTCCTTGCCCGCCAGGAAGTCGAGTTGATGGACCTCGACGAAGAGGTGGAGGCTGGAAAGCCGGGCGCCGAAGGCCGCCGCCGCAAGGTCGAACTTGCCAAGCGCACGATTCAGGAGCGCCGAAACCGGCGGCTCGCTGACGTTGCGCGCACGCGACAGGTCGACCGCGGGCCAGTGCGTGTCCTGGCACAGTGCCTCCTTCTGCCTGCCCCGACCGACGAGACCAGGGTCGACGGCAGAGGTTCTCGCTACGGTCGCGGCCTAAGCGACCCCGAGATTGAACGCATCGCAGTTCAGGTAAGCATCGACTACGAGCACGGTCACGGCGCCGTGGAGATCCGCTCTGTCGAGTCGGACAACATCGGCTTCGACCTGGTCTCCGAGCGTGAGAACGAACGGCGCTGCATCGAGGTCAAGGGCCGCGCGGGAGTCGGCGCAGTCGAGCTGACCTGGTCCGAGTACGTCACGGCGGCGAAGCTCGGCCGCGACTACTGGTTGTACGTCGTACTGGACTGCGCTGGCGATCACCCCAGGCTCTATCGGATCCAGGATCCTGCCACCGCCCTGGCCGGCAGCTTCGTCCCCAGTCATGACGTGCGCTACTCGGTCGCTCCAGGTCCCGTAGTCGACGCCGCAGAACAGGAGGCGTCGTGAGACGTGCCCTCATCGAGGAGAAGCTCCCCCTCGCCGCCGTCAACGCTGCTTCCGGTCGCGAGAAGCACCTACGCCACGGCCATATCTCGACAATGCACCTGTGGTGGGCCCGCAGGCCCTTGTCGATGGCTCGCACGGTGGTACTCGCCAGTCTTGTCCCCGACCCAGGTCCCGCGAAGCGGGCTCGGCTGCTGGCGGACATCGGCAACGCCGCGCCTTTCGCTTCGATCTCCCATGCGGCCGTTGTGGAACCCTTGCGTAGATCCCTCACGGCCGCCTGGCCCGATCGGCCCCCGAAGGTGTTGGACTGCTTCGCGGGTGGCGGCGCCATCCCACTAGAGGCTGCACGCCTCGGCTGCGATACCACCGCCGTCGACATCAACCCGGTCGCCCATCTCATCCAGAAATGCGTGCTCGAATACCCGGCGCTCTACGGCAAGGCGGACGAGCCTGGCGGCCCAAACCTTGTGGAGGAGTTCCGGACCTGGGCGGAATGGGTCAGCGTGCGAGCCGACGCCCGCCTCGAATCGGTCCTTCCACGGGTCAAGGAAGGCAACCGTGCTGCCGTCTACTTCTGGGCGCGCACTGTTCCATGCGCTGATCCTGGCTGCGCCCGAACCATTCCGCTCATTTCGTCCCGCAAGCTGGCCGATTCCACGCGCAACCGGGTCCGTGTCGACTACGACATTAGCGAGGACCGGGTCGAGCTGCGCGTCGCGGAGGGAGTGCCAGCTGACGGCAGCGACTGGAAACTCGGCACCAAGACCAGCCGTGGCTCGCAGGTCACCGTCACTTGCCCGGCCTGCGGTACCGCTCGGCCGGACAAGGAGTTGCGAAGCTACGCGCGCGAGCATGGCTTCGGGAACTACCTGTACGCGATTCTCGATATCGGGCCCACAGGTGTGCGCGTCTACCGGGAGCCGACAGAAGCGGACCGAGAGGCCATAGCGCGGGCGGACGCACTCGTGGAAGGTCTTGACGACTATCCCGACGGGACTAGCGCGGTGCCGGATGAATCGATCATTCGATCGCAGTATCGTCGCTATCCTAACTTGACCTACGGTATCGACACCTGGGCCAGTATGTTCACCGCGCGTCAGCAGTTCGTTCTCGCCGTGTTGGCACAGGTCGTTCGGGCTGCTCACACGGCAATGCTCGAACAGGGGATGGACGAGGGGCGGGCGCGAGCAATTGCCACCTACCTTGGGCTGGCTGTCGACCGCATCGTGGACTACAACTCCACCTTCGCGACCTGGACACCACCCCGCGAAACACTTCGCAGCACCTTTCCACAGCAAGCAATCCGCATGGCCTGGGACTTCACCGAAGTAGACCCTTTCGGCGCAGGCCCAAGCGGATGGAGCAGCGCTGTGGGCTGGATCTCCCAATCCCTGAGTCACTGCATTACCGCCACCGTAGGTAACCCGTCCCGAGTGCAGCGGGCCAACGCTCAGCATCTTCCCTTCGATGACGGCGAATTCGACGCCGTCATCATCGATCCGCCCTACTATGACGCCTTCCAGTACGGCGACCTCTCCGACTTCTTCTACGTATGGCTCAAGCGTTCCCTCGGCCACCTCTACCCCGAGCTCTTCGCCACTTCCCTTACCCCCAAGAAGGCCGAGGTCATCCAGAACCGGGCCGACACCAAGTCAGCTGAGTACATCTCCCGAACAGAGTTCGAGCAACGCCTCCAACGGGCCTTGGACGAGGTGGCCAGAGTGGTGCGCGACGACGGGATAGTCTCCCTGGTCTTCGCTCACACCGACTCCACAGCATGGGAACACCTCCTGCGCGGACTTAGGGATGCCGGCCTCGTCGTGACCACGTCGTGGCCGATGCAGTCCGAACGCGAGGGCCGCAGCACCGACAACAAAGGCTCGGTTCTTGCCTCCTCGGTTGTCCTGGTGTGCCGGAAGGTCCTGGCTGCTGAGGAGGGCTACTTCGACGATGTCGTCCGCGAGCTGGATGCGCGGATAGCCGAGCGTCTGGCTGTCTTCGACGACATGAAGCTGTCCGGGGCAGACTATTTCGTCTCTGCGATTGGGCCGGCCTTCGAGGTCTTCGCGCGCTACTCCCGGGTCGTCCGATTGTCGGGCGAGGAGGTCGATGTGGAGCAGCTGATGGTCCTCGCGCGACAAGCGGTCGCCCGGCACGCGACCAGGGCTCTCACCGGAGGCGAGTCCCTCCAGGCCCTCGATGACCGGTCGCTGCTGTATCTCACTTGGCGTTGGGCCTACGACAGTCAGGACATTCCCGCCGATGAGGCATACATGCTGTGCCGGGCGTTCGACCTCAGCCTCGACGCGCTCACCACGCCAGGCGGCCTGCTGAAGAAACTAGGTAACGGGAGCGCCGGCTACCGGCTGCTCGGCCCGGACGACCGACGCCGTATTCCGCTGGGCCCTCGCCCCTCCCTGGTTGATGTCATGCACGCGGCCTGTCTGCTGTACGACCAAGGACGGCGTCAGGAGCTCGACGCACTACTGGGAACGACTGGCGGAGCAGCAGAACCTGCGTTCTGGGCGCTGATCACAGCAGTGGCTGAGCTGCTCCCCGAGGGAAGCCGTGAACGCACCCTCCTACTCGGCCTCGGCGGCAGTCGCGAAGACCTGGCGGAACGCGCCGCCAAGTACACGTCGGCGTTCGAAGAGCTCGCTCTCTTCGACTCAAGCACAGGAAATGGATGACCTCGCTGTGACCAGGTTGAAGAAGTGGCACGAGGTAGCGCGACCCCACGATGACATTGCAGACGGTTCCTTCGAGGAAGCCAGGTTCGCTGCCGACCTGGGGCTGGTGGCGAAGGGCGACGGACCTGCGGATTACCTGAACCCGGTTCTGTTCGCGGAGAAGACCTATCTGACTGAGAATCTCCGGGCGGCACTGGTCGAAATCGGAAACCGACTGTCTGGCGATCCGGCCGCCAACGCCGTATACCGCATGCAGACCGAGTTCGGCGGAGGAAAGACACACACGCTGCTGGCCGCGTACCACCTTTTCGGTTCTGCTCGATCGGTGAAAGACACGCAGCTCGCCCGGGAACTCGCCAAGTCAATACGGGGCGGCGCTGTCCCCCAGGCCCGAGTGGTCGTTCTCGACGGCTCTGCGCTCACAGCTGACTGCAACCCCAAGGATAACGGGACTCCCGGACACACCCTGCTCGGTCACCTTGCCTACAAGCTCGGCGGCGCTCAAGCCTACGAGGCCGTTCGCACCCAGGACGAGGCTCGACGCGGAACCTCCACCACCCAACTCGTGAATCTCCTCCGAGAGCACTCGCCCTGCCTGATACTGATGGACGAGACGCTGGAATACTTGGCGAAGACCCTCACTTCGGACGTGCATAAGGGCTCGTTGACCGCCACGACTCTGACGATCATTAAAGAGCTGAACACTGCTGTTGCCAATGTGCCCGGCGCCTGTCTGGTGGCCACGTTGACAGCCTCCCACCTCGAAGATTTCGCCTCCGTCAACAGCGAGGACTTGTTGGAGCGGTTGTCCAAGATCTTCGGCCGGACTGAGGCCACCATCACACCTGTCGAGGGCGATGATATCTTTCCGGTTTTGCACACCAGACTTTTCAAATCCCTTGGGTCGGCGGCCGAACGCCGACGGGTTGCCGACGCCTATGGAATCTACTACTCCGAGCAGTTCGGCGATGCCCTTCCACCGATCTACCGGGAACCGGACTATCGTGACCGCATCGAAGCTGCCTATCCGTTCCATCCCGAGTTGATCGACATACTCACCAACCGTTGGGGCTCTCTGTCCGGGTTCCAGCGCACCAGGGGAGCGCTGCGCATCCTCTCCCACACCATCAAAGCGCTCTACCGCGAAGGGCACGCCTCGCCGCTCATACACGCGGGTGACCTGCCGTTGCACGATCCCGGCGTCCGAGCCGAAGTTCTGAGATTCGCGGGTGAGTCCTACAAGGCCGCACTCAACGCAGACATAATTCGGCCGAATTCACGAGCGCGTCAGGAGGATAAACGCAGAGGCGGCGAAATCGCTGCACTTCGCGTGACTACAGGTCTGGCCACAACAGCCTTCGTAAGTTCCTTCAGCGCGGAGCGAGTGGTGGGCGCCTCTGATGCGCAGATGATTGTCGGCGTCGGGCGCCCAGGACTGTCTCGCGGCCAGCTGGAAGATGTGCGGGACACAGTCAAGAACATCGCCTTCTACATGCGCTATGAGGGAGGTCGCTATCGGTTCACCACGGAGCCGAACCTGAACAAGGTCATAGTCGAGCGGGAGAGCGCCATAGCGGAGACGGCAATCTCCGCCCTCTTGGCCGAGGCCACAAGCAAGGTCGCGCCCTCTTCCGAATTCTGGCGCACCATCACAGGCGTGCACGATTCTTCGGGTGTCCCTGACGTCCCGAAGTTGACCCTTGCACTTCTGGATCCGGAGAATCGCGTCGAGCAGGCAGAATCCGAAAGCACCCCCGGGCCCGTGCAGATCCTCGCGGATCGCATCCTCACCGATTTCAACCAGTCCGGTCGCACCAACAAGAACACGCTGGTCGTGGTCGCCCCGGATTCCGTGGCGCTGGGGAGAGCACGCAGCCTCGCACGCACCGTCAGCGCGATGCGGGACCTGCAGGCTGACGGCCCGCGGCTCAGGCGGTTCAACCAAGAACAGCAGAACGAACTCCGCAGTCGCATCGCTCGGGCGGAGGACAGACTGCCTGCTCTCCTCGTCCTGTCGTATCGGCATGTATACATGTTGACGAACGGCATTGGTGGTTCCCCGCCTTCAGTTCTCCACCAGGACCTGGGCCCAGCCCGTGCCAGTGAGACGGTGACTGACCGTGTCACCGAACATCTCCGCGCCGGCGATGCGCTACTGGACAAACTAGCCCCTGCCGCGCTCCTCTCCGAGCGGTTCAAGTTGCTCCCATCGGAAGCAGAAGCCGTCGAGATTGAAGCGCTCCTGCATGCCTTCCAGCGCTATCCGCGCCTGCCGAAGCTGGCCTCGGCTGAGGTACTGCGCGATTGCTTGCGCGCTGGCGTGCAGCGCAGCGTGTTTGCCCTTGTGTCGGGGAGCCAGTGGCGTGCGCCTGATGCAGTAATCAGGTTGGGGGAGGACGTGATACCGGGCGAGATCGACTTCCAGCCTGGGACATGGCTGGTACGTGCCCCACTTGCGCTAGACGCGCTCGGACAACGCAACGCCTCGGTACATACAACCGCAGGTACCGGGCTGGCCGTGGCGGAGCCCTCCACAGGTCATACAGATGGATCCGACGCCTCGACGCCACCGGGCAGGGGACGTGAGCGAAACTCGGCCGCAAGCCCTACGGTCGGCGCAGCAAACACCACGAAGTCGGCGCCTGGTCCCACAGGACTTCGGTTGCGGATAGCGGGTGTGCCAGCTGACAAAGTGAGGGACGTCGTCAAGGTGGCCGTTTTGCAGTTCGCCACCCAGGGAGCCGAGGTGACGGTCGACTTTGACGTGTCGATCCGCTCACCGAAACCAATCGCGCCTCACATCATCGATCTGGTTCTCGACGAGGGCCTCGGGCAGCTGGGCTTGCGGGCAGAAAAGCAGGAAGGATAGCGGACACCCAGCCACCACCATCCTGCGCTGAATATGCCGTTACGGTGTCGACACCGTAACGGCACAACACCCTCGCCGACGAGGGGGGCGAGGCTAATGCTTGCTCGACTTGCATACGCTGGCCCTCGACAGGCACCTCAAGCGCGAGGGGTACAACGTCCAGCCATTGACTGGTGCCACTCCACAGTTGCCGAGATGCCCTCGACGATCGGTACGGCGTGCACGTTTGGGAAATGGGTTTTGAGACGGGCTCCGTCCGCTTCGGAGCTGTGGACGTCCCCCGTGCGGGCCGTCGTGTGGCGGCGTGTAGCCGGGAGGTCTGTCGCAGACTCGATCACCGGAATCAGGTCCAGAAGGGACAGGCGAGTCCCGAAGGCCAGATTCACCGGACGAGGATCTACGACCCGACGCAGCAGGGCGTCGGTGAGGACGCTGCAAACGGTGCCCACGTACGTAAAGTCTCTCGTCTGAGTGCCGTCGCCATGCACGGTGACAGGCTGGACGGCGAGCATGGCGCTGATCCACTTCGGGATGACAGCAGCGTAGGCGTGGTCAGCGCGCTGACCGGGGCCGTAGACGTTGAAGAAGCGGAAGGGCAGGACCGGTAGACCGTAGCTGTGGTGGTACGCCCCCAGGTACGCCTCGGTGGCGAGTTTGGTGACCGCGTACGGGCTCATGTTTCGGGAGGTGCGGGTTCGCGCCGTAGACCGAGGATGAGGAAGCCGCGATCACGTGCAGGTTGCCGGCACGGCGGGCGGCTTCGAGGACCTGGAGCGTTCCTGTCGCATTGGCATGGTGGCTGGCCAGCGGATCTTTCACGGAGCGAGGCACGGATGGGAGGGCGGCAAGGTGGACGATGGCGTCCGCGCCGTGGAATGCCTGGTCCAGGAGAGCCGCGTCCTGGACGTCACCTTCGAAGAAGCCGACGTCCAGGTCCGCGAGGTTCTGCTTCGACCCGGTGCTGAGGTTGTCGATCACTCGTATCTGGGTGATCGCAGGGTCGTTCGCCAGGGTCCGGACGAGGTTGCTGCCGATGAATCCGGCGCCGCCGGTGATCACGATGTTCACGAGGAGGCTTCCCTTCAGAGAGCGTCGATGTGGGCGCCGGCCAGCCGGCGGCGGCAGTCGAGGACGTACGAGGCGTGGGCGGTGATCGCGGTGTAGTCGAAGGCGTCGTGGTCGGCCAGGAGAACGACGGCGTCGGCTGCGGCGAGGTGCTCCGGGGTGGCATCGACACGCTGGAGGTTCTCCAGAGCGGCAGCACGGGGGTGGGCATCATCCACAACGTGAGGGTCCGCGGCCTGAACCTCTGCACCCATTCCCGTCAGCAGTTCCGCGATGCGTGCTGCTGGGGTTTCTCGGGCGTCGCCGGTGTTGGCCTTGTAGGCCAGGCCCAGCAGCAGAATGCGGGAGCCGTTGAGCGACTTCCTGCGCTTGTTGAGGCCGTCCACGAGGCGACGGACCACGTAGTCGGGCATGTGGTTGTTGACGTCGTTGGCTAGCTCGACGAAGCGGAAGCTGCGGCCCAGGGTTCGCTGGACCTGCCAGGAGAGATAGGACGGGTCGATGGGCAGGCAGTGACCGCCGACGCCAGGTCCTGGTGTGAAGCGCATGAAGCCGAAGGGCTTGGTGGCCGCGGCGTCGATCGCGGCCCAGATGTCGATGCCCAGGTCGTGGGCGAACATCGCGAGCTCGTTGGCCAGGGCGATATTCACGTGCCGGAAGGTGTTCTCCAGCAGCTTCGCCAGCTCGGCCTCCTTGCAGTTGGCGACCAGGACGATCGTGTCGACGAGAGAGCCGTAGAAGTGCTGGACGGCTGCTGCCGATGCTGCGTCGATGCCGGAGACGACCTTGGGAGTGTTCTCCAGCTGCCATTCCCGGTTGCCGGGATCGATGCGCTCGGGGCTGTAGCCGAGGCGGAAGTCACGGCCGGCGGTCAGGCCGGACGCGCGTTCAAGGATCGGGCCGAAGAGCTCGTCGGTCGTGCCGGGGTATGTCGTGGACTCCAGGACTACGGTCGCCCCCGGCTTGAGGTGGCGGCCGAGCATCCACGCCGCGTCCTCGACGTGCGAGAGGTCGGGGGCCCCATCCCGGAGGGGCGTGGGGACGGTGACGATCGCGAGATCGAAGTCCGCGCAGTCAGCAGTGTCGAGGCTCGGGCGATAGGCCCCAGAGGCCAGGAGCGGACCCAGCCTCGCGTCCGGAACGTCCTCGACGTACGACTCCCCGGCCACCAGCCGCTTCACGCGCTCGGCGTCAACGTCGAGGCCGACGACGCGGTACCCGACCTCGGCAGCTCTGACGGCGAGGGGGAGCCCGACGTACCCCTGCCCCACGACGAGGACGCGGCGCTGCTGGATCTCGCTCTTCTCGATCATGCGGACCACCTTTTTGGAGTGGGGTGAGGACAGTGCGTGCGGAACTGCCGGGGCACGGTGGCCCTAGGATGAGAACTGCCTCGGCCGTACGAGACTCGCTTGGCCGCCTGTCTCGGACGGCCGAGTGCCTTTTCCGCGCGGGCTCGTCCGGGGGATAAACAGCTCGCCGGGGGGATGCCCGGGTTCGATACGATGGCGACGGTCGGCAGACTCGACCCGTCACCGTGCGTCACACGAATGGGCGACCTGAGTGGTCCCGCCTGCTGCCGCCTCCCGACTTGGGCCCGCCGCGGCACTGCCATCGGCGCCTTACGTACGAAATGGAGCATCCAAGGATGGCTCGACACCTGGTCACCAGCGCGCTTCCCTACATCAACGGGATCAAGCACCTGGGCAACATGGTCGGGTCGATGCTTCCGGCGGATGTGTACTCCCGGTACCTCCGCCAGCGTGGTCACGACGTCCTCTACATCTGCGCGACCGACGAGCACGGGACGCCGGCCGAGCTGGCAGCCAAGGAGGCTGGACTGGCGGTGGCCGAGTTCTGCGCACAGGCCCACAACGCGCAGAAGGCCGTGTACGACGGCTTCCAGCTGGCCTTCGACTACTTCGGCCGGAGCTCCTCGCAGCAGAACGTCGAGATCACGCAGCACTTCGCGCGTCAGCTCCACAAGAACGGGTTCATCGAAGAGCGGGCGATCCGTCAGGTGTACTCGCCTGTTGACGGCCGCTTCCTGCCGGACCGGTACGTCGAGGGCACCTGCCCGCACTGCGGCTACGACAAGGCCCGCGGTGACCAGTGCGAGAACTGCACCCGCGTACTCGACCCGACCGACCTTCTGAACCCGCGCTCGGCGATCAGCGGCTCCACGGAGCTTGAGGTCCGCGAGACCAAGCACCTGTTTCTGCTGCAGTCCAAGCTCCAGCACGAGGTGGAAGCGTGGGTGGCCCGGCACGAGGCGCAGTGGCCGCAGCTGTCCTCGTCCATTGCCCGCAAGTGGCTGACCGAGGGCCTCCACGACCGCGCCATTACCCGCGACCTGGACTGGGGTGTCCCGGTCCCGGCGGACACCTGGCCGGAGCTCGCGGCCGAGGGCAAGGTCTTCTACGTCTGGTTCGACGCCCCGATCGAGTACATCGGCGCGACGAAGGAGTGGTCGGACGCCGCGCAGGACGGCGAGACCCGCGACTGGAAGTCGTGGTGGTACGAGGCCGACGACACCGTCCGCTACACCCAGTTCATGGCCAAGGACAACGTCCCCTTCCACACAGTGATGTTCCCGGCCACCGAGCTTGGCGTCCGCGAGCCGTGGAAGAAGGTCGACGTTGTCAAGGGCTTCAACTGGCTGACGTACTACGGCGGCAAGTTCTCCACTTCCCAGAAGCGCGGTGTCTTCACGGACGCCGCCCTGGAGCTGCTGCCCGCCGACTACTGGCGCTACTTCCTCATCGCCAACGCCCCGGAGTCCGACGACTCGTCCTTCACTTGGGAGCACTTCGCCGCCACGGTCAACAAGGACCTGGCCGACACCCTCGGCAACTTCGTCAACCGCGTGCTGTCCTTCTCCCGTAAGCGGTTTGGGGACGATGTCCCCGCGGGCAACGCGGCCGGCGAGGTGGAGGCGCGCCTGGGCGAGGAGATCGCGCGGCTGCTGGCCGAGTACGAGGAGCACATGGAGGCCCTCCAGTACCGCAAGGCCGGGGCGGCGCTGCGAGCCCTGTGGTCGGCAGGCAACTCCTACCTGGAGGAGAAGGCCCCCTGGCTGGAGATCAAGTCCGACCCGGAGGGCGCGGCCCTGACACTGCGTACGGCGATGAACCTCATCCACCTCTACGCGATCGTCTCCGAGCCGTTCATCCCGGCCTCGGCCGCCGCCATGCGCGGGGCCTTCGCCCTGGAGAGCGACACCGCGACCTGGGTGACCGCTGAGCAGGCCAAGTCCCTGGACGCTGTCCCGGCCGGTACAGCCTTCACCGTGCCGCCGGTGCTCTTCGCGAAGATCTCGGAGGAGGACCTGGAGTCCTACCGGACCCGCTTCGGCGGAGCCGACGCCTGACGGTGCCTCTCGCACCCGTACCGATCCCGGCTTCATCGGGCGGTACGGGCGGTGAGGTGCCCGGCCAGCTCGGCGGGCGGCACGTTCATCAGCCGGATTCGAGGGGCATCCTCGTCGATCTCGACCAATGTCACGCCTCCGGAGCTGGGCACATACTCGAGGTAGTGCTCGAAGCCGTGCTGCGTGAGCTTCAGTAGGACGCAGGCGATTCCGCCGCCGTGGCCGACAAGGACGGTCGTGCGGTGCGGTCCGGTGCAGACCTCGCCCCACAGGCGCATGTAACGGGCCTGTACGTCTTCGGATGATTCGCCGCCCGGCGTGCGGAGCTGGTGGATGGGGACACCTTGACGGGCTGCTTCTGCCGCCGAGAGGTCTCTGGGTCGGCCGCCAAGATGGCCGCTGTTCTTCGCCGCCAGTCGGTCGTCCACGCGTGCGTCGGCCGGTGCGAGCGCGGCCGTCAGGAGTGCGGCCGACTCACGGCATCGGGACATCGGGCTGACGAGCATCTGGTCGGCCGCGAGTCCGGCTGCGGCGAGGGCGTCGCCAACGGCGCGGATGTCGTCGCGTCCCCGCTTGCTGAGTGTGCCGCCAACAGCCCTGCCCTGGTGGATACCGCGGGTGTTCTCCTCGGTCTCACCGTGCTTGACCAGGTAGACGTGCTTCGTGCTCATGGTGGTCCGTCCCCTTTTTCGGGTCAGTCCCAGTGGCGGACATCGACGAACGCGGAGACGGCGGCGACGAGTCGGTCGTGGTCGGTTCGGCTCATGGCGGGGAAGCGGTCGTAGTGCCACTCGATGTAGAGGACCGAGATGAGGCCGATCGTCCCGTCGGCGACCAGCTTCGTGAGTACGGGGTACTCGGCGCCCTCGATGTCCATCTTCACGACGACGTGATCGTCCGGGGTGACGGTCTGGCGCAGCCAGGCGCTGAAGTCGATGGCGGGTACCGGGACCGGTGAGCCGTAGTCGATCTGCTGGTCGTACACCGGCGGGACGCGCTTGCCGGGCATCACGGTGGAGCTCTCGTGGTGGCCGAGGAAGAGGTTGATCATCCCGTCGTGCGTCCACACGGCGCTGTGAGAGACCTCGACGCGGGGTGAGTGAGCGGCCCGTTCGACTTCGTGGCGGATGGCCGGCAGCAGCTCCGTGTTGGGCTCGAAGGCGTAGAAGTCGTGGTCGGGGAGCTCGGCGATGAAGCGGCTCAGCACGATTCCGAGGTTGGTTCCGCAGTCGATGAAGACTTTGCGCATGAAGGACTCCCGTAGTCGGTCGTAATGGCGGGTAGGTGGATTTCCTGCACGACGCGGTCGGCGAGCAGGGCGAACTCGCCGGTGTCCGGGCGGTAGCAGCGTTCCTGGTAGCGGATGGTGATGCGGCGCACCGGTTCCTCACCGCGGTAGGGAGGAAGGTCGCCCCACTGGTAGAGCTGGCCGCCGGGGGCCTTGAGCCGGCGCAGCCGTCGGGGTAGCGGGCCTTTCGGCGTACCGGCGTTGAGACGGATGAACATCGTGGTCAGGAAGGCGATGTGCTCGCGTGCCTGTTCCTCGTCCACTTGCGCTCGGCCGTAGGTCTGCTTGAGGTGGTGGAGCTCGGAGGGGTCGTCTGCTGCGTGGACGAGGCGGTCGCGCAGCCCTCGGTCCCAGACGATGCCGAGGTGGCCGTGGAGGATGGGTTCGCTGGTGAGGAAGTAGCCCAGGACGCGGCCGAACTCACGCTCGTACGGGCACATGAAGTCGTTGTAGAGCCCGAGTGTCGCGCCGGAGGCCGTCTCTACCTGCCAGTTGACGCGTGCCGTGAACGGCGAGTCCCACCAGCCGAGGTGCCGCGGCTGCCACAGCAGGTCAGCCGTGCTGAGGATGAAGATCAGGAGTGCGATGACGACGGCCGGCCAGCCGAACGCTGCGGCGTACTCCGGACCAGGGAGCAGTGCGACGGTCAGCGCGAGTGCGGCGTTGGTGCAGATGTTCTCCCAGAAGAAGATGCCGGAGGCGAGGACGACGGCGAGGTTGAAGAGGGCCGTCGCGGCCAAGACGGCGACGAGGATGCGGCGGTCGTGGAACGCGATGAGGCCGGCGGTTTCGACCAGCACCGTCAGGATGTTGAGGGGGCGGTCCACGGCGCGTGCGCGGCGCAGGATGCCGGTCACGGTTTCAGGGGGCAGGAAGCGTGCCCATCCCCAGGAGTACGCGGAGGCTGTGAGGTAGTGGGTGCGGTTGTGCCAGGCCCAGGACCAGGGGCGCGGCCCGAGCCGGGCCTTGCTCCACGCCGGCTTGACGTAGTGGGAGAGCGAGACGCAGCCGAGCACCAGTACGAGCCCGGTTGAGGATTCTGGCGTGCTGAGGACTGTCACCACGAAGAACCAAGCGAGGTACGCCTTGAGCAGCCGCAGCGGCATCATCGCGTGGTGCTTCCAACCGCGCAGCCGGCCGCAGTAGACAGCAAGCCATGGCAGCAGGGCCGGTGTCCAGAAGCAGGAGGCCACTGCGAGGAGCAGCAGCACCACTTTGGCCCAGCGCTGTGGGCCGATGGGTTGGGTCACGTCGTAATCGCTCGTGACGCCCTGCCAAGTCAGCAGGGCGATCACGAATACGACGAACCAGCGGAAGGGGCCGGGGTCGGGCGCGGGGAGGAAGGCGAGCAGGGCGGAGGGAACGGCAGTCGCGAGCGTCGCTCGCGAGACCGTCGGCCGAGAGGACAGCATCCGTACCGTCGGAGAGACGGCGAAGCGGTAGCAGGACACGACGGCCGCCACGACCACGGCGGTGGTCACGTACGCGGGCAGTGAATGCAGTTCCATGGCCGCCTACCGGACGGACGAGGAAGGGACCCGCCCACCGGCCGCGGGCAGGGTCTCCAGGTAGGAGGCGATCCGCTCGCGGGGGTCTTGGGTGAGGTGCTGGTCCCGATGCCGTTCGACGTTGGCGCGAAGCTCCCCGGCCCGGTTGAGGAAGTCGAGTATCGCCCCGCGCTCGATCCGTGGTGCGCTGGTGCCGAGTTCCGCCTCGTGGACCACCTTGGCGCACCAGTGCTGGTCGTACGTCGGCAGCGGCACCAGATGGACCGGTTTGCCGAGGACGAACGCCTCGCTGATGAGATTGAAGCCGGCGTTGGAGAAGACGGCCTCGGAGCGCGCCAGGTCGGAGATGAACGCCTGGCGGTCGAACGGGCAGATTTCGATCTTGTCGTCGGCGTACTGGCGCAGGTTCTCGACTTCGTCCGAGTGCGCGTAGATCCGCAGGGTCCGGTCGGGGACGTACTGGCGGAAGACGTCGGCGAGGGTGCGGACGGAATCCTCGGGGCCGTGATCGAAGTACCGCGAGAAGTAGGCCGTGGTCACCGGCTCCGTCGTGACCTGGGCGGAGCGGACGAAGTCCGGAACGACGGGGGCGATGAACTCCAGCTTCCGGTCGTCGGCCTCCAAGGGGACATAGGAGCAGATGAAGGACCGGTCGGCGCGGGGTGCGAAGTAGCGCAGCCGCTGCTCGTCGGCGGTACGTGCGTACCGGCCGACCGGCGGAAGGTCGAGGTGCCGGTACTTGCTCTGCTGGTCCACCGAGATGAGTGGTCTGCCGAAGTGGTAGGCCAGGCGGGGTGTGTTGGGCTCGTAGTCCGTGATGAACACGTCCGGGATACCGGTTTCCCGGATGATCCGACGCAGGTGCAGGTGTCGGCTGATGCCGGCGGGAGTCTGCCGGATGTTGGTGCGTAAGGCGTCGGCCGCGTGGATGCGGTCGTCACGGGCAAGGAGCGTCGGCATCCACCCGTCCCACGAGGGGAAGCCGAGGTCTCGGAAGTACTCGACGCGAGTGCTCCCGTTGGTGACGATCCGTACCTGGTGCCCGCGGTCGCGCAGGTACTGGGCGATCACGCTCTGCCTGACGGAATGCCCCATGCCGATGCCGTTGACGCCGATGATCACGCTGAGCGGCTGTGTGAGTGCGAACACGACGATCCCTTCGTCAGGCGAGCCGGGTGATGACGTTGTGGGTGATGGCCGCGACCTGGGGGTCGGTGGGGAGCAGCCGGGCCCAGTCAGTGGTGGCGGCGGTGAAGACGGTGCCGGTCGCCGTGTAGAGGCCGAGAGTGGCCGCGCGGGGGCTGGGCATCGGCTCCCGGGCTGCGAAGTTCCAGTCGGAGGGCAGTGGGGCGATGCCGAGGATCTCGAAGTCCTTGGGCGTTCCGTCCTGGCCGGTGGGCCCCGGGCGTCTCTGCCCGTCGATCTCGTATGCGGCGCCGTCGCATTCGTAGCCGACGAGCGCGCCGTCGTGGCCGAAGGTGTCACCGGTCTTGAGGCCCGTTCCGGAGAACACCCAGTGGTCCGCGTCGGTGACGGTGAACCCGAGGGGCGCGCGCGGGCCGTCCCAGTGCCCGCCGCCGTTCCGGTAACTCACGCCTAGGAGGGCGTTCTCGGGCTCCGACTCCCACCAGTGGCCAGGGCAGCCGTACGAGCTGTCTGGGTCCGTTCCGGCAGGGGCGTCGGGAGGGAACTTCGCGCACTCCAGGGCCGAGCGATCCTCGCTGAGACTCACTCGCCACCAGCAGCTGTTGGCACCGAAGTTGGCGATGTTGCCGCCTGTGTCGCGGAAGGCGGTCACGTTCCGACGGGTCTGGGCGGTCCAGTATTCGTCATGCCCGGCGGAGACCAGGAGGCGGTATCCGTCGCCAAGGAGCTGGCCTTCGTCGAGGTCGAGGTCCGTGCAGTAGTCGCTCTGGATCCCGTTCTCCTCCATCCAGGAGATGAAAGGAGCATCCCAGTGCGCAAACGTCTGCCGAGGCGACGAGGCGTCGTACGGGTCGGGCAGGCCCTTGACCGGCCCGCCGACACCGCCTCCGGGCCGGCGCAGCGTCACCCGGGAGGCGCTGTAGAGGCTTCCGCCACCTGCCGTGTTGTACGCGTGGTAGGTGGAAACAGGGATCTTGTAGAGAACCTTGCGGCCCGAGGGAACAGACGCCGTGACGACCAGAAGGAATCTGGCCTCGCGAGCGTCCATGGCTGGCTGGCTCGGACAAACCCCCGTGCTCAGGACGCCGATGTAGACACCGGACTGCCAGTCTCGCGGTACGAGGAAGTCGTAGGCCGGCCACTGCCAGTCCTGGTCATGTAGTCCAGGTACGGCGTCCCGCCCGGGCCACTCGACGTGCCCCGTGTGCTTGGGTGTCGAGCCCCAGCGGTAGAAGTCGAGCCGGAAGCGATCCGCGGAGGTGGCGATGTGAAGTCGGATGTTGTTGCCTGCGCGGACCGTGGGGGACGCCGGGTATCCGTTGATGCCGGTCATGAGTGGGCCTGGGGTCGCGCGACGCCGATGTAGTGGTAGCGATCGACCTGCTCGACGTGGGCCTCCCAGTCCAGGGCGTTCAGCCGCTTCGTGAGTCCGTCGGCGTCGTAAAGCACCTTGACGGTCAGGTGCTGACTCCCGTCGGAGAGCCTCCGTCGCACAGTCGGAACCGCACGTCCCTCGATCGTCTCCTCGATCTCCGCCTTCGCGCGGGAGTCGTCGAGGAAGACCACGCAGCCACCAGGCTTCAGAGCCTTCCGCAGGGCCTTCCAGAAGGGTTCCAGGTACGCGGGCGGCACATGGCTGAGCCAGAAGGCGAAGAACACGGTGTCGTACTGGCGATCCGGAACCTGGCTGAAGATGTCCGCCTCGATGAAGCGAGTCGTCGAACCCTCCAGGCGGCGTCGCGCGATGGCCAGCATCTCGGGCGCGGCGTCCACTGCGGTCAGGCTGCGGGCGCGCCCCGAGAGCAGGTGGGTCCACTGGCCCGTGCCGCACGCCAGCTCCAGGACGTCTCCGCTGATGGGCAGCCGATCGAGCACGTGCGAGAGCTGGGGCATCCCCATACGGTCCGCGTATGCGGTGTCGTACTCGTCAGCTCGTGCGCGGTAGTAGGCGATCTGCTGCTCGGACCATTCAGCCGATGCGCCGTGCTGCTCTCCGATGTCGAGCATCCTCTGCTCCTTCATGAACCAGTAGCGTTCGGCCGCCAGTTGAGAACTTGGCGGGCTGACAAGGTCCATGACAGCGGGGCGCAGGTCATCCGTGTATCACGGCGGGCTAGTGAGGCCGTTCATCGGCGAGCACCCTGACTTTTCAACATCTGCTTACACACGACTTCGCACGGGGCAGACTTACAGTCCCGATCATGTTGACCGATGGGCAGGCGGTAGCTGACGTGGCGAGGAGCCGTGCGGGATGGCGCCCGGACAAGCTCCGTGAGGTGCGCGAGGCACACGGATTAACCCTCGAGCGTGCCGGCGAGCGATTGCGTGAAGTGGCCACAAGGGCCGCTATCACGGTGCCTGCGGCCAACTTCCAGACGCTCTGGCAGCACGAGCAGGGCGAGGTATACCCGGGTCCGCACTATCGGCGCGCATACTGCCTTCTGTACCGCGGTACGGAACCCGAGCTCGGATTCCGCCATCCCTTGCCCGACGAGGCCACGCACCTGAACCTCACGCCCTCGGCGGAGTCCCGCAACGGGGCCCACGTTCTCGCTGTCGAGCGGGCACTCTCTCAGATCACGCCAGGAACGGATGCCTGCGGCGATCTCGACGTTCAGCAGCGGATCATCGACGCGTGGAAGCGTCGGCACACGGGCGGAGATCCTCATCGCCCGTCGCTGCTCATCGTCGGCGGCTTCGCAGGCAGTGGGAAGTCGGAGTTCTCCCGCTTCATTTCCCAGCTCACGGGATGGCCCGTCCTCGACAAGGACCCCATCACGCGTCCCCTGGTCGAGCGACTTCTGGTGGAGATGGGCAGCGAGCCCAACGACCGGCACTCCGAGCTCTACCGTGAGCAGGTACGGCCCCTGGAGTACCAGTGCCTGCTGGAGACCGCCTACGCCAACATCGACTGCTCCATCAGCACGGTGCTGACAGCACCGTTCATCTCAGAGGTGATGGATGTCCGGTGGATCCAGCGGCTGACCAACCGATGCGAGGCCCGAGGCGTCAGCGTCTCCATAGTCTGGATCAAGTGCGATGTGGAAACGATGCGCGAGTACATCAGCTTCCGGTCCGCTGCCCGCGACAGCTGGAAGCTTCAGCACTGGGACGAGTACGTGAAAACCGTCGACGTCGAACTGCGCCCTGCCGTCGACCACATGGTGGTGGACAACCGCCTCGGCGCGGCGATATCCCTCACTGATCAGGTACGTCAGGTGTTGGGAACGGTGTTCTGATGAACCAGGGAATCCTGCTGTACGGGCCGCCTGCCGCCGGCAAGGACACAGTGACGGAGGCTCTTGCCCAACTCGACTCGCGCTATGTCCTCTTCAGCCGACTCAAAATCGGCAGCGGCAAGTCTGAGGGTTACCGGATGGGTACCCACGATCAGCTGGCGGAGCTGGAGAGGCGCGGCGACCTCATCTACCGCAATGACCGATACGGAAACACCTACGTCGTCGACCGCCCCGGCCTCGGGCTGGCCATGGAGGGTGGGTGCATTCCCATCCTCCACCTCGGCCAGGTCGCAGGCGTAGAGGCGGTGACCGCCAAGTACCCCGCCGCCTGGTCGACGGTGCTGGTGTGGTGCTCTCGGGAGGTCACGGCCGTCCGCTCGACGAGCCGGGGCGATCGCGATACGGAGGCCCGGCTCGCCGCATGGGACGCTACGGAGCAGGATCTCGCGACCAACGAGCACCCTGCCTGGGATCTCCGCGTGGACACCGAAATCTCCTCGCCTGGAGACGCGGCAGTCGTCATTGATCAGCTTGTACGCGCGTCTGTGTGACGGGCGTCCGCTGAACTCAGCAGTTCGAGAGCATGGGAGACGGTGAGGGACCTGTCGTGGACCTCGTCCCAGCGGTGAAGGGCAGCGGCTATCTCCCGCATGAAGTGGTCCGGCAGTCCTGACTCGGCGAGCAGGTCCGCGGCGTCTTCCAGTTCGGGCGCCCACCGCCAGGCGCGAGCGGCGGTCTTGGGAATGTAGTCCGTCTCCGTCAGATAGCTGCCGGTGCGCTTGGAGGCGATCTGCAGGAGCTCGTCCGCGACGCCGTTCGCGTCGGCCAGCCCGTATGCCACGGCGGCCAAGACGCGGGACGCTTTCTGATAGCTGGAGTATGCGAGCTTCAGAGCGGAAGCCTTCCCGATCTCAGTCCCCAGGGAGCGTGTGCGCACATCGGTCCCCTCGAAGAGGTCGGCAACCCGCGCGACGTGCCGCGAGGGGCCTGAAAGGTAAAGCGTCGGCTGCTTTCCCCCTACCGGAGGAGAGCCGACGACAGAACCGTCGATAACGGTTGCATCAGGCAGGCAGGCGGCGACAGCTCGGACCCTCTGTGGAGTGATCGCGTTTGCCTCGAGGTACGTCCCGTCCCGGAAACCGTGCTCGGCCGCCTCTGCTGCGACCCCCTCGGCGGCTGCTGGCGGGCACAAGGAGACGACCAGGTCGACGTGCCGTAGGAGCTGCCCGAGATCGTCGACTGCCTCCATGCCCGCGTGCTCCGCACGTTTCCGGGAAGCCTCGCTGCGACCGACAGGACACCAGAGGACGGTCGTGCCTCGGGCTCGGAGCTGGGCCGCGAATGCCGCACCCATGCTGCCCGGATGCAGCAGCCCAACCGCAGCGATGTCGGACTTCACGTAGCCACACTCCTCGAACAGTCATCAGCCAGCAGAAGCGCGATGGCTGCTCCCGCGTCGCGTACGCAATGATCAGGTGGGGCGAGCCGATCAGGCCAGGCACGCCCGTTGCGGATCCAGATGGTGCGTAGGCCCGCTCGACGACCTCCAGCAACGTCGGTCTCCGGGTTATCGCCCACCATCCAGCCGCCTTGGGAAAGGCGGGAGCCACACGCTACGGCTGCCGCCTCGAAGACGGCGGTCGCGGGCTTTCGTGCACCGACGGCCTCCGAGACGCAGACGCCATCAACGCGACCGATCAGGCCGGTTGCCTGGAGTTTGGCGTTCTGGATGTCGGTCGCCCCCTTGGTGGCGATACCAACTCGCCAGCCGGTGGCTCGTAGGGCATCCATGCCCGCGAGCGCCCTCTCAGGACACCTGACCGCCGCCGCGATGTCGGAGCAGTACTGCCTCCACAGCGAATCGGCGGAGGGCCGGAGACGGTACTGCGTCCGTATGGTTTCGAAGGTGGCTGGGAATGCTCGCTCCTGGACCGACTCGACCAATTGCGTGGAGGCGTGGTCAGCGAGGGAGTACCGAGCGGCGAACTGAGCGGCCCAATCTTGGATGGCGCCGTTCCTGTCGATCAGGGTGTTGTCGAGATCGAAGAGCACCAGCCGCTGCATAGGTGACGACCTTAGCCGGAGCGGATGCGCCGCTCCCGAAGAGGGGACTTCACGGTGGTGATCCCGAGGTCGCGCATCCGGAGGGTCCATCGGTGCCCTTCAGCACGCGTACCCGCGAAGTCCGACCTGCCTTATGTGGGATACGACTGGGCGTCTCAGGCTTCCTGGCACACCTGCGGAGCCAGGAAGCCTGAGAGTCCGTTCAGCGATGACGGGGTCGGATCCTTCCACGTCGGCGCCTGAGATTGAGACCCGGCGCCGGCCCACATTGTTGGGTCGGCGCCGTCCTGTTTGGCTTCTGCGTGACACCGTGAGGCCGAGCTGTACGTGCGCGAGGCACGACCACTCCAACGCGGGCCTGCCGCCCTGCGGCGACCTCGTTCATGGAGTTCCACCGCGCTTGTAGCCGACCCACAACCGGCCGCCGACCTGCTCCACCACCTCGTCCACGACTGCCACGAGGGGCTCAATCCGCCCCGCCAATACTTCACGTAGGCCATCGTGCAGGCGCATGCTGAGCCCCGGCGCCGTGGTCTCAAGACGGCGTGCCAGCCACTTCCCGCCCCCGCCCCAAGATCCGCCAACGTTCAGCGCCAACTCGCCGGTTCGTCGCACCATTCGGTGGCAATGAACAGCCGTTCGCTCTGGCCGGTGCTCCCCGCAAGGTCGTCGAGGAGGTCGGTGATCGCGTAGCGGCAGTCATCGATCTCTTCAGCCGACACCGTGGGCGGTCCCGCGGCGGTCAGCTTCCGGGCCTCAGCGGCGAGGTGCGCCCCCACTCCATCGGTGTCGAAGAGCAGCAGCCCGTCGGCACACATCCAGAGCAGCGGTGACCGGCGCTTGCGTACTTTCCGCTCGACGTACGCGTGCCACGTCGCTTCGGTGTGCACGAACATCTCCACCGGCCACTCACCGTTCCGGAGGCTTACCCGGTACAGGGCTGGGGATCCGTGGAGGAGCACAACGATGTCGAGGTCCGACATCGCCGTGCGGCGGCCCGTCACGACGCTGCCTCCCAGGAACGCAGCCCGAGCGTCAGGGTGGTGTTCCTCTACAACGGCACGCGCGGCATCAATCGCATCCATGCAGCAACTATCAGCACTCTCTTATCGTGCGCACGGGGTTTCTTCGGGGATACGGCAGTGCTGTCCCCTGAGGTCGGCTGCCGCTGCATATGGCATGTCCCTGGGTCGAGGTCACCTGCCAGCGGGCGAGAAGGCGGCGAGTGGTCTCAGGTGATGGTCTTGGCCTCCGTCGGCGGTGACACTGACGCGGCTCACGGTGTTGCCTCACAGAGGGGCGTGGCTGGGGTGGACTGCTCCTATGCGGTGCTTCGGACGACGTAGGAGAGTAGCCCGTGCCCCAGTTCGCCGGGGGCAGACAGGAAAGAGTCGCGAAAGACTGGCCAGCGGGTGCAGAGGGATGTCAACGTAGACGACCTTCGTGAACCCCAGGTCAGAGAGGTGATCGCCGTGACCGTGGCTTCCATCAGCCCCGGCTTCTCCACCACCGTCAAGGCCCTGAAAGTGCGCGACTGCAGCTTGGCCCGGGCCAGCCCGTGCTCGTGATGGATCAGTTCTCCGCCGAGGATTTCCACATGGTTGTGGACGACCGCGCCGACGTGCACATCAACTCGAAGGACGGCCGGTTCTACTTGGGCTGGTCTCCGCTCGGCCGTCCCGGGACCGACGGCGAAGGCCGGAAGATCGCGGTCACCGGTACCGCGACGGTCCCTGGGCACAGCATCTCCTTCGACACCGAGACGCCGGCCGATATCGTCGCCGCCGCTGTGACGTGCGTGCTGGAAACCACCCGCCCTCGATGAGCGCGCCAGCCGGCGTCAGCTAACTCGGAGCTGCCAGCCCCCTCGCTCACAGAACGGGGCGGTACTCCGCGTCCGTCAGCCCGCTGCCCGGATGCAAGGACGTTTCCCCTGCCGTCTTCGGGAATTACCGTCGGTGATCTCATTGACCGCCTGTCCGTCTGTGACCGGACCGCACCCCTGCGGCTGGCGATGAACCTGTTTCCCCATGACCCACCGCGCGACCCAGGTCGTGGAAGCCCGCGACGAGATCGGACGGCCCGTCGTCTATCTGGCCGAGGGGCGCGACGCGGACAGCCGGCTCGGGCGCCTGCCGCCCGAGGTAGCCGTCGCTCTGAACTGGCAGGCTCCCGTCCAGGCGGCCCCGCCGCCTCGCCGCGTTGCTGGCGGCAAGTAGACCCGTACCCAGCCCTTGGAGGCGCCCCTGTATCCCGACCCTCTGCTCGACCCGTCGACCCCGAACCCGGGCGCCCTGCCTGCGTACTGGGTCGGTCCCCGGCACCTGGCCGGTGACGACGGACGTCTCTACGACGCCGTCGCTGACACGCTCGCTGGCCTCGGTTGGACCAGCCTCGTCCGCGGACGGCAGGAGCCCAACCAGGCACCGGAGGACCGGCAGGTCGTGCGCAGCACTGTCCTCCACATCAGCCCCGACACCCTCCGGTGGGCCCAATGGGTGCTGCCGGATGAGCCGTTCCACCTGGGCGAGCTGCCGATCGCCTGGCAGATTTCCGCCCGCGAGCACCCAGACAGCCCGCTCGCGCGGTGGTCGGCCTACTTCACCCCCGACATCCCGGGTGAGGTCCTCTGCGACTTTCTCCTCGCGCTCGCCGCCCGCGACCAGCCCGCCACGGCGCTCACCGGTCCCGAGCTCGTTATGGAGGTTGTCGCCGCGCACGGCTGGCTTCGCGACGTCGACCAGCCCGACGCGGTGGCGATGCACCCCACCTTCACCTCCCATCTCAGCCTTGGTGAGATCCCACCCCTCATCCAGGACACCGATCCCCGCGCACTGACCGTCGAGCCGGACGAAGCGGGACCGGCCGGATGGCAGGCGTGGGCCGAGACCACCATGGGCGCGCCATACCTGTGGGCCGCGTCCTTCGGTGCCAGCGTGCCGCACGACCTCGTCGCCGCGTTCGCCAACTCACTCAGCTCCACCGCACCGGTCCTGCGCCGGGTGCTGCCAGAGAGCACGCGGCACCGCCTCCTGCGCGCCCCAGCTGGTTGATTTCCGCCTCGCACTGCGAAGCCGGGCCTCCCGAATCGAGAGGCCCGGCTTCGGGCTGTACCGGCCTGTTTCCCACGCCTCCAGCGCAGTCCACGACTGAGCCCCGAGCTGTATTCATCCACAGTCACGGCCTGCGGCTGCGGGGACCTGTCTGTCTCTGTGCCGGGCGCTGCGCACTGCGCATCGGCGGCTCTGCTCCGTTCTCGTGGGGCCACATGTCGGTGGTGTCGGCGGGCAGGTCTGCCGCCCGTCGCAGCCGCCACACCAGCACCTCGCTGACCGATTCAGCGGTGCCCAGCTCCCGTCGTTCGGCAGCTTCGGTGAGGAGCGCGGCCGGATTAT
This sequence comes from Streptomyces sp. A3M-1-3, assembly GCF_024213665.1. Classification (GTDB taxonomy): domain Bacteria; phylum Actinomycetota; class Actinomycetes; order Streptomycetales; family Streptomycetaceae; genus Streptomyces. The sequence goes on along the minus strand of NZ_JANAVP010000005.1, from coordinate 8,846 downwards.
GACCGGCGCTCTCGACGTCAGCGAGGGTGGCCGCCAATGCGCACCAGCCGGGTTCGGCTAGGACCTGCTCGGCCAGATCCGGCACTGCCCGGCGTAGATGGTCGGCCTGCTTGTGCCGCAGGGGCAGGGCGAGGCGCCGACCGCGCTGGTACAGGGCGCCCATAGGTATTCCGGCCGCGGTTCGGTAGGCAGCCCGCAAGTGCTCGGCGGCCTGGTGGGCGGCGGCTGCCTGCTGGGCGTGCTGCTTCTTTCCGTGCCAGTGGGCGGCGGCGGTGACGAGGAAGAACGCCATGTCGATCACCATTGCCGTGGTGGCGCCGTCCTCGCCCCGGCCGAGTGCTGGGCCGCTGCGGACCAGGTCTCGGGCCGCTCGTCGTAGCTGTTGGCTGTGGCGGAACTCCTCGCGAGTGTGGGAACGGGAGGCCCGCTCGAATGCCAAGGCTGCTTCACGTAGTTCCTGCCGGGTGTAGAGGGCAGAGGTCTTGGCGAGAGCGTCGAGGACTTCGCCGGTCGCTGCGATCTGCGCGGCTGCCGCACCGTCGCTTCGGTCGAGGGCGAGCAGGGCCGCCCATGCGGCGTCAGTGGTGGTTCGTCGTGCTGCGGACGGCGCGGGCCGCTGTGGGGGATGGTCCTGGTGGCCGCCGTTGCCCGGTGCGGTCGCGACTGCAGTTGTGTCGAACCGGGCCTGGATGCGCGGCAGGGACAGATCGGGGGCGAGCGTCGAGCCGGCGTAGAAGACCGGTTCGTGGTCCTTGTTGTGGTCGCCTGGGAGGGCGACGGTGTAGCCCTTCAGGTCGCCGGAGGGCAGGACTCGGGTGCGTACGAGGAGTCCTGCGTCCTTGAGTCGGTCGAAGAACTCCTGCTCGGTGGCGGCGCCGGCGACCGCGCGGCGGACGGTTTCGCGCAGCTCCTCCCGTACGGTGCGGTCCCGGCCCTGGCGCTCCGCCTTGTGGCGTTCAGCGCTGGTGGGCCGCTTGGCGGCGGTGCCGTCGCCTGGGGTGACGCGATGGAGGCCATAGTCGGCTTCAATCAGGCGGGCTTCGGCCTGGGCACGTCTGCCGGAGCGGTGGTGGTCGGGGCGGCGGCCGTCTTCGCGTACGAGGGTGGCGATGATGTGGATGTGGTCGTCGGCGTGGCGGACGGCGGCCCAGCGGCAGCCTGCGCCGTCGCCGGGGTCGATGCCCGTCGCGGCGACCATGCGGCGGGCGATGTCGCCCCACTGCTCGTCGCTGAGGATCGGATCGTCGGGGGCGGCACGCACGGAGCAGTGCCACACGTGCTGGGCCGGACGTTGATCCGTCTCGATCAGGTGGAGGGGCTGGTCGAGGAGGTGCTGGAGGTCCTTTTTCGTTGCCGCAGGGTCGCGGCCGGGGTCGGGGGCCATGTGGTCAAAGGAGGCGACCAGGTGTGGGTCGACGTGCTCTTCGTGGGTGCCCTTGCCGTACAGGTAGTGCAGCAGGCCGAGGGTATTGCTGCCTTGCTTGTGGATCCGAGGGATCAAGCCGCCTCACCTTCCTGCCGATGGGTGATCCGTTCGGCCGCCCGCTGTACGGCCTGCGCTGCACGTTGCAGATCGGCGAGAGCGGCAGCGAAGTGCGGTGCGTCGACACCGGAGTTGAGGGCCTTGACGGCTTGGTTGACATTGCTGCCGGCCCAGCCGAGCTGACGGCGTACGCCGAACAGTGCGGTCAGGACATCGCGCTCGGTGGCGATGGCCGCTGCGGTACGCGACTGGTCACGGGCGGCGGCCAGGCCGGAGTAGGCCAGGAACCCGGCAACGCTCATGCCGACGTGCTCGGCGCCAGATCGGATGATGGCGAGTTCGGGCTCGTTGAGGCGGACGCTGTGTGCGGGGCGCTGCTTCTTGTCACGCGGGCGCGATTTCCCTTTCTTGGCCGTGCCCTTGCGGCTGGCCTCGCCCGGCTGCGGTCCGCCCTCGGTCGCAGCCTTCCCGTCCGTTGCCCCCTGGCGCCGGTCGGGCCCCGCCACCTCCGGGGCGGGGTCGGGTTCGGAGGCTCCCCCTGCGGGGGAGTGTCCGAACCTCCAACTTGCTCCGCCTGAGGCCGGCGTTGTTGTCGCCTCCTGCTGACGGGTGGCGAGGTGTTCATGGTGTTGGTCGTGCACGTGCGGTTCTCCGGGGTGTCTTCGGGGGCGGGGAGCTGTGCTGCCAAGGCGCTGCTTGACGAGGGATGGGGGCAGCAGCTGGAGGCACTCGGCTGTTGCGGGACGCGATCTGGGACGGGCTGTTGAGGCAGGGCTGTCGGACCGAGAGCCGTGGCCGGAGGAAGAGCGGCGGTGCACGGTCCCCAGACGGTTCGGGACTGTCATGCGACGTTCGTCGGGGACGGTCCCCATGACACGTCGTCAGGGGGATCGTCCCGTTCTGCTGCACTCCGGGGACCGGTCCTCAACCGCACGGGCTGCTGCGGGGTCGGTCCCCGTCGTCGGGGACGCTCTGCGGACCGACCTGATAGCCCGCCTGAGCTGCAGTTTCCGGGGGACCGGTCCCGTGTCGGTCCCCAGTTCGGTGTCGTCACGGTCCCCGATCCCGGCGCGCGGCGTTCCCGCGCGTGACGGTCCCCGCCAGGAGGTGACCGTGATCGCGGAGACCGTCGGGGACCGAAATCCGGTCCCCGAACTTCGCAGGCACGGTCCCCGCGACGCGGTCCCCAAGGTGCTCATCGGGACGTTCCCGTCCATCGGGTACGACGATCCGGGACACGACGGTTGGAGGACTACGAAGCTGCGGCGAGGAGCGAGGCCGGCCGTGTCACGCAGCCCGCTGTCTGCCCATCTGGGCAGTGGCGAGGTCGATGCGCGACGGGTGCGGGGTGGTACGTACGGCATTGCCTCTGGCGGTGCCGTCCGGGCCCGCCCGCCGTTGGCGGCACAGGGCGCCAGCAGGCGCGTGGCACCACTCGCACCGGACACTGAGCGCGTCGGGGACACCCCTGGCGACGGCGGCCTCGCGCGCGGCGCGGGTCGGACGGTAGCGGGTCAGCTCGGCGCGGACGGCCAGCGGGATGCACGAGCCGATCGTGCGCAGGCGCTCCTCGATGTCGCGAGGCGGGCCACCGCCGGTGATCTGCCGGTGCGTGGAAGGCGCGACCACGCCGACTGCGACGGCGTTGCGGGCGCGGAGCAGCTCGGCTCGCCAGGCGGCAGGATCGTCCGGGTCGGCAGCCGGTGTGGGGTCGGTGTGCCGGTCGAGGCGGTCGCGCCGATGGGCCCGCCATCTGCGGGCGACGTCCACGGGCAGGATCGGGTACGGGGAGACGAGGACGTGGGCCCGTATCGCCTCGCGGACGTCCCAGCCGTGGTCGGTGGCGAAGGGCACGTCGTCGAGCAGTTCCTGCCACTGGGCGATCTGGTCACGGGCTTCGCCCGTGCCGGTGCGGATGGTGCGGGGGTCGAGGCGGCCGGTGTAGGCGAGGACAGCGGCGACTTCGCGTGGGTCCAAAGGCGGGTTACTCCGTTCCGGTCGGTTCGTCGAGGGCCGCGAGCAGGGCGGCCATGTGCTGCTCGGAGCGCGTCATGCCAGGGGCCCGGGTGGGTGTGCCGCCGGGCAGGGCGTAGAGGTTCGGGCGGTCTGGGGTGGGGGTGTGTTCCCGGGCGATCCAGGAGCGCCAGTCGGCAGCCCAGGAGGCTGCGGTACGGGGAGGCCATGGGGCCCGGTAGGTGCGCCACTTCTCGTCGGCTGATCGGACGGCGTGTTCGCCGAGGCGGTCGAGATGACCGTGCTGCCGAAGCCAGGCCCGGGCAGTGTCGTCGATCTGCCACTGGTCGGCGGAGATGAGCGGGGCAGAGCTGCTGCTCTTACCGTTCACCTTCGGTTCTCTACCGTTCTGGGGGTCCGAATCCGTGCCCCCGACGGGTCGGAATCCGTACCCTCCCGGGGTCGGAATCCGTACCCCGGGGCCGGATTCCGGTCCCTCTTCGAAGGGATCGGAAGGGTCGGATTCCGGCACCCCAAGGGTCGGATTCCGGTCCCCCGGAAGGACCGGTTCCCGGTCCCCTTCAACGGTGTGTTCGGCGAGGAAGTGGGCGGCGTCCGGGAGGTGGTAGAACGTCTCTGCCCGTGGCCCCTTGCGGTCACCGAGCGCCACCAGCTCGCCGTCGGCGATCAGCTTGGCCAGGGCGTCGCGTACGGCAGTACGGGAGGCGTTCGCTCGCTTCATCAGGGTGGACACGGAGGCGTACGCGACGCAGCTCCGGTCGCGGCAGCGGTCGGCGATCAACGCGAGCACCATGCGGGCGGTGCCCTTGCTTCGGCTGTGGTCCCACACCCACTCGCGGGCGTCGAGGCTCATGGGTCGGCGGCTCCTGGGTCAGGACGGGCAGGTGGAGGTGCGCGCCCTTGCCGGGCGGTGCGCAGAGAGAGGGCGGCACAGCCCCGGCCCGAGGGAGCCTGCGAGGGCTGGTGGCTTCGCCTAGCCAAGACAGCCACATCAACGCCGCAGAAGTCCAGCATTCCGCCGAGAAGTCAGATAGCTGACGGCGAACGCATGCTCCGGGGCATTCTCTAAATGATAATCCCAGACTGCCGGTTGCCGAAATTGGTTGCCCACGGGGCCGAGCCAGAAGGATCACATCCGGAAGCCGTTGACCTCCGCCGGAGCGCAAGCTACAACACAACACCCCATGTCAGAGCACCTGTCCGACGCGCTCAGCCGCCACCCGCCGGATGCCTGGAACCCAACCCAGGCGGCAACTCCCTGTGCACGGCCGGGCGCAACATAGCCGACGATCGCCGGTTTACCAAACCGGCGAATACGAGTTACCAATGGGAGCTATGGCAGCACGATCCCTGGAAATCGAACCGGCCGGAATACGGACCGCCCGCTCCGTCGAAATCCTCCGTACCGAACGCGGTCTCGCCCAGCGCGCGCTGGCCGCCCGCGTCACCGCCCTCGGCCGTCCGATGTCCAACACGATGCTGTCCCGCATCGAACGCGCCCAACGCCGTTGCGACATCGACGACCTCGTCGCCCTCGCCCAAGCCCTCCGCGTCCCGTCCCTCGTGCTGCTGCAGGGACCGAGCGCCATGTGACGAAGGCCGCCCAGCACTGCTGACTGAGCAGGCCCCCAACCGAGTTAGGACCCACTCTTCTTGCACCACTCCGAGATACCCCCTGCCCTCGTACGCCGCCTTCCTGGCACCGAGGGCGGAGCCTCCTTGCCCCGTCTCTACCGCCCCGAAGAAATCGCCGAAGCCCTCGGCTGTTCCGCCTGGTGGGTCAAGGACCGCGCCCGGCGCGGCCTCATCCCGCACACCCGCGTCGGCCGCGCCTACCGCTTCACCGCCGCACACCTCGCCGAGATCGTCCGCCTCCACGAAGAGCGCCCGAAGCGATCCTTCAGCAGCGCGCCGGCCGGTCCAGCAGTAACAAGTCCTCCCGCTGCACGAACTCGTGCCGCCCAGTCTCCTCGGCCGACTACGGCTGCGACGACGAAGGGTCTGAGGGCCCGGCCGCCGCGCCGTACCCAGTACGAATCCGTCGTGTAGCGCGCCGGCGGCCCAGCCACTAGCCAAGAGCATGGAGGAAGAAGGAAGTTGGGTTTCGCGGAGAAGCGCGGAAACTACTGGCGCGGCCGGTACAAGACCGCGCCTGGCAAGCACCTCTCGGTGGTCGACGACAACGGCAAGGCGATCCGGTTCGCCACCAAGGGCGAGGCCCAGCGCGCCGCGAGCGAGGCCGAGAACAAGTACCGGCGCGGCGACTGGCGCGACCCGGCACTCGGCCAGGAGACCTTCGGTGAGTACGCGAACCGCTGGTACGAGGCCCAGGACCTGGCCGCCTCGACCATGCAGAACTACCGGCGTCACATCGAGGAGCACCTGCTCCCCGACTTCGAGGACAAGGCGCTCGCCGGCATCGTGCGCACGGACGTCGACCTGTGGGAGAAGAAGGAGAAGGCCGTGTACGCGGCCTCCAGCGTCAAGACCTGGCGCTCAACGCTCCACCTGATCTTCGAGGATGCGATCGACGAGGGGTTGATCACGTCCAACCCGGCCGCCAGGCGGCGCGGACGCGGCAAGCGCGCCGGCCGCTCCCGAGACCGCAGCCCGGAAAAGGTTGTCACCGACCCGCTCGGCATCCTGCTGACCGCCGAACGGGCCGCCCTGCTCTCCGGCCGCGACGACGAGTTCGTCGCCGTCGTCCTCAAGGGGTACACCGGCATGCGCTGGGGCGAAATCGTCGGCCTGGAGACGGAATTCGCCCGCCCTGGCTCAATCCGCGTCGAGTGGCAGCTGTACGAACTCGACACCGGCGAGCTCGTGCGCTGCCCGCCCAAGGACGACAGCTACCGCACCATCTACGCGATGGACTGGCTGTCGGCTCTGGTCGCCAACCACGTCGCCCGTACGAAGCCGAAGCTCTGCCCGTGTCACGGCAAGACCTACGTCTTCCGTGGCCTGGGCGCGGCTCGCACCGGCGGCCACCAGGGCGCGAAGCTCGTCGACGTCGCACGCCGTGCCGAAGTCTCCACGGGCACGGTGTCCAACGTCCTCAACCACCCCGACCGCGTCACCGAGGCCAAGCGGGTGAGGGTGGAGCAGGCCATCGCGGACCTGGGGTTCGTGCGGGGCGGCGCGGTGTCGCAGCACGCAGCCCACTGGCGCCGAAACGGCTTTGCGACATGGCTGTTCACCCCGGCGGTTTCCGGCTGGTACCCGAGGAAGGCGCCGCAGGAGGCCCGCCCCGTACCGCTGCTCGGCGAGCCGTGGCCTGGTGTACCCGCCCGAGGGCGTGGTGCCAGCGAGCGGGCCGACGCCTGCTGGCTTCCGATCGCCAAGGGCCTTACGCCCCACGGCCTTCGCCACACCCACCGGACCGTGATGGAAGATCTCGGCACGGAGAAGGTCCTCATGGACGAGCGCATGGGCCACATCGACGGCTCGGTCTCGGCGCGCTACGCCCATGTCACCCTTGGCATGCGCCAGCGCCTGATGTTCGGGCTGACCGAGCAGTGGGAAGCGTCTCTCGACGCTCGCTTGGTGCTGAGCCCCAGCTCACCAGTGACGGTGTTGGATGCGTTGCTGCGAGCTCGTCTGGGTTCGCGTAAGTAGCTGCTGTTCGGGAGTCGTTTCATGCGTCGCTGACACCGTGCCTCCGGGACGTACTGGGACGTGTCGACAGACTCGGCTCTGAAGACTCCTTGGCACCAGGGGCCCGGCCTGCACGCCAGACAGGCCGGAGGCAGTTTCGGCCAATCCTTAGCTGTTCAGTCAAGTTATGCGCATTGTCGCGTTTGCGGTCTAGCGCTTCTTGCTGTCCACCGTGAAGATGCCCGCCTGTCGATGAACGGGGGAGCGGGATGGCGGCTGGGTGGGGCGTGCGTGCTCGGGGGAGGGTGCGGACGGAGGAGGCCGAGTGGCCTGCAATCCCGGTTCAGACGAACCCTGTTACTTCTGGGGCCAACCGCCCTGCGGAGGTGGACCCCACATCGTCCGAAGTGACGCGGTCGTTGTGTCAGGCGGTCTATGCGCGTCCTGATCGGGTGAAGGCTGTGAAGGCATGGTGGCGCAGGATCCGGGGGAAAGCGGGGAAGGCCAAGAAGCCTCGGCGCAGCACGAGACGGCCGATCTACTTGGAGGGCAGTGACGACTGTCCGCCCCTGGGCGAGCCGACTGCGCAATGGGTTGTCGACCATGTGCTGCACGGTCCGCCGCTGCCTGTGCCGTCGTACGGCTTCGACCTTGTCCCGATAACCGCGCACAGCCTTCGTGCGAGGCGCCGCCGATGGGCGCGGCGCGCATGCATCCTGGTCCTGTGCGGACTGGTCGCCTATGCGGTGCCGTGGCCTTTCGGGATCTGGGCTGCGCTCGTCATCGTCGCTTTGTTCCTACGTTGGGCTGCCTTCCGCGCGATCCGCAGGGTCGGCCTGACGCGGTGGGCGCCCTCGCGGCGCCTGGCGTATGTCGTGCTGCTCGCGCCGTGGCTGCTCGCACTCCTGCCGTACGGACCCGTTGACGGCGACGCGTTCGCGCTGCGACTCGAGCTGGCGCTACTCCCCTTTGGGCTGGCGGCTGTCGTCGCCCTGGCGTATGCGGCCGACCGGCTTGTGGCCCGGGCTGCGCTGAGTGATCTGGCGCGGGAGGGCGTGTCGTCCGATGACCTGCCGTGGGTCGCTGCGAAGGCCAAGCGCAGGATGTCGGACATCAGCAAGGACCAGTGGCAGTTGGAGTTGCCCTACGACGCCTCGGAGCAGTTCATCGGTGCTGGGCGAGATGTCTGGGGACCTGCCCGCATCAGCATCCCGCTGAAGCCCAAGGACGCCGAGGAGTCGGTCAGACCGTTCGGGGAGGCGGAACTTCTCCGACGCGTGGGCACCGCGCTCAACGAACTGGGCCGCGGTGCCCGGGAGATCACCGATCCGCTTCCTGGGTTCTCGATGGAGCGCATACTCGGCCTTCCGGCGGCCCGATGGTTGCAGCGCACCCGGGAGACGAAGGTGGAGCTGTCCGACCTGAGCGGTCTGGGGCGCAGGTCCCCTTCCGGTGTGCCGGACCGGCTGTACCTGCGGGCTCAGTGCATCAGTTGGGACGGACAGATCGTGGTGAGCGTGTTCGTGCATGCCGCACTGGAGGCCGGCGAACTGCGGCTGACGATCCGTCCACACGTGATGACGCCGCTCTACAACGAGCTGCGGGTGACCGCCACACCGGCCCGGACACGTGGAGTGCGCCTTCTCAGGTGGCTTGCCGCGCAGTCGCTCCTAGACACTGCCACGGGCCCCCTGGCGGTGTGGCGACTGGTCGCCCGCCTAGGGTCTGTTGCGAAAGTGCTGGTCGCAGAAGTGCGTTGTCGGTCGTGTTGTGCTTGCATACCCCGGTGAATCGA
>NZ_JANAVP010000059.1 GCF_024213665.1 Streptomyces sp. A3M-1-3 | reverse complement strand
AGCAGTTCATGCAGAAAGCCGATCACCTCGTGACCGTCGGCGTCATCGCCGAACGTGTCGGTGAGGAATCGATGCCAGCAGGGCGTCTCCATCTCCTGCGGGCCGACGGCTGTGGAACGGGAGAGGAAGTCCTTGTTCGGGTCCGCCGTGCGCACGAGACCGCTGCGCAGGTCGACGATGCCGGCCGGGGTACACAAGGCGTACGGGTCGGCGTCCAGCCGGGAGGCGTTGAGGACCATGCCGGGCGCGCTTCTGGCCTGGGTGAGCATGGCGTTCATGCCCGAGGTGCTCAACGCCCGTCGGCGGTGCTGCTGGAGAGCCTGGGCGGAGTGAATTCCGCGCGGGTCGGTGCCGGCGATGTTCTCCGCGAGGTCGCCCGCGGCCCAGAGGACGGTGTCGTCCTCGTCCATCTGCCAGCGTGTGGTGTCCCAGCGAAACCAGCCCAGACCGGGGACATGCCGGTAGTCGTTGGCATACAGCTTCACGAACAACTTGGCGTTGCCGCGGTCGGTCAGCGTGTCGGGCACCAGCCCGGCCGCCGTCGCATGCTCAGCCGGGGCCGGGGGGCGGCTCTCCGTGGCCTGGGCGGGCAGCGGTGTTGAGGCCTGGGCCAGGATCTGCGCCGCTACGGCCTGAGGGTCGAAGTCGAAGCCGTCCACGCCGGGCGGATTCACCGGCGCCTCCCGAGCTCCAGGGGATGCCGGGAACCGGCGCTCATACCGCTGCGGATGATCTGTGCCACACGGCGTTCCTGGCCCGGGCGGGCCACCTCGGCGATCTCCTGGAGCGCACGCTCGGCCGCGTCGTGGCTGAGGTGCCCTGCAGCGACGAGACCGCCGGCCGTGTACGCGGCACGGTTGAGCTTCTCCGAGAACCCGGCCCCTTCCGCCGTCGCGGCACAGCCTGCCACCTCGGCAAGAAGGGAAGCGAGCGTGCGGGTGGCGCGATCACGGCCGCCGCCGGCGGCGATGACGGCCTGCCGGGCCCGGGCCGGCACCGGCCGCGGAGCAGAGATGTCGGGCGCCGGCAAGTGACCGGTGCGTTCGAGCTCCTGGGCAAGCCACCGGGGCAACGGAGCGGGCTGCCGGGCCGCTCCAAGCGGTGTGTAGGTACCGGCGCTGATAGTGGTGCCGGGCGCGATGATGTATCCGCCATGGGCGCGGACATCGACCTGCCAGGCCAGCGCCCGGCTGCGGCTCGAGCCCGTGGAACACTGCCAGCGTCGACCGTCGGTGGCCCGGTACCAGACATGCAAGCCGCCCGAGGGGGTCCGGACGCGCAGGGTACTCTCATCCGCCGCGGGGCTGGACACCCCTCTGAGAGCGGCGAGGACGGCCAGCGTGTGAAATCCGTTGGCCAGGCCCGTGAGGTCGACGTGGTCGGAGATGGGAATCCCGGGCAGGAGCCGGTCGCGGACAGGCGGTGTCTGCGGGTGCGCGTCGATGTCGATGACGACGAGGCCGGCAGGGCCGCAGGCGACTCCGACAGCCAGACGGGGATTGGTGCCCCACCACTGGTTGATGCGGCTGTGGTCAAGCGTGGCGGCGTGGAACCCGTGGCACCAACGACCGGCGGCAAGACAGGCGCAGTTGCTGTGGGTGTGGCCCGGCTGGCGGCATGCGTCGCAGCTCGCGGCGGGTGTCTTACGGCCGGGGGCGAGCGGATGCACAGGCCAGCCGTTGCCGGCGCACCACCTGGCCGTGGTCAGCGGCAACGCAGCGCCTGAGGCGTCAGGGACTGACTGCCGTGAGTCGCTGCGAGAAAACCGCAGCTCAGCAGGCATGTCGTTCCCCTATCAGCGACCAAAGCGACTCAACAGTGGACACAGAATAGCGAAGAGGGCCTCCGGGGGGGGCACCCCGTGAGAAAAAGCACCGCACCGTGGCGATGCATTGGGGGATCAGCGACTGAAGCAGCGACCCAGAGTGGAGCAGCGACCTGGAGGCTTGGGTCGCTGTCGGTAGCGGAGAGAGAAAACCCCACGTCAAAGACTTGGCGAACATGCATCAGCGACTGAAGCGACTCAACACTCCTATATATGACGCACACGAAACGCATCTGGTGTCTTCATATACCTGTACCGATGGTCGCTTCAGTCGCTGCAGTCGGTAGAGCAAGGCCTCTGACCTGCAAGATCTTCAGCCTCCTGGTCCAGCGTCACCATCAGCACAGTCGCTGGCTTTCAGTCGCTGGTTCGGCGACCGTCGGCAGCCCGCTACCGAAGCGACCCAGCCTCGGCACGTCCCCTCTCCCCTTACCCGGGCGCTCTCTGTCCAGGACTCGGTCGCTTCAGTCGCTCCCCTGGACGCCCGTGTCGGGCCTGCCCGACATCGTGGGGAGGCAGCTCCTGCACGCCTCCGGCCACACCTCTCGGCTCATCGGTGACTCCTCGGACGCCGTGCGAATGCAGGACTCGACGCCGGCCGGCACTTGTACGTCGAGCACAGCCATGGGCTGCGGCTCGACGTGCGCGGCGCAACTGGCCGTCCCTGTACGCCTGGGCCGGCAGCTCCTCGACCACGGGCAGCCACACGTCCGTCCAGTCGGCGGCGCCCGGACAGCCCCGGACGAGCCGGACCGCGGATGTGCGACATCCCGTGAGTTCCCCTGAGCCCCGCTGAGTCCCCGCCCCCGTGGCCAGGGGGTTCTTCCTCCTTCGTGTGCTCTGCGGGCTTGTGACGTAACTTCGGGATTATGATGCGTTCTCATCTCGTCCGACCGATTCGCAGTCGGGTCGAAGGTGAGGAGGCTCGGGTTGGCGGCACTGGCAGTCGTGAGCACTGGTCGCCCGCGTCGGCTGAGGAGCTGGAGCGGTTCGAGACCGACGTGCTGTCCGGGTTCGTCCTCGCGCGGGCCTCGGCGGGTCTGACGTCACCGCGACCCCTCACCGATCAAGCGGAACAGAACGTCGAAACTCTCCCGCACCCCGGCCGAAACCATGCCTGACCAGCGAGAATCAAACGATCACGTTCGGTTGAGATACGGCTTCTCACAGATGTTCGGGGACCTACAGGTCGAACTCGATGTGCTCGAGGTCGGTGTACTCCACCAGGAGGCCGGCGGCGCGGCGGCCGCCGTCCTTGAAGTAGACCTCCTGGAGCGCTTCGGCGGCGATCTCCTGGAGATGCTGGTCGGACGCGCCCTGGTCACGGGCCTCGAAGAGGCGGGCGGCGTAGACGGGCGGGAGCGCCACGGTGAGGTGGCGCAGCCGGGAGTCGTCGGTGGTGCCCGGGGCCGCGGTGTAGCCGAAGCGGGCCCGGGTGTCGATGACGATGCCGCCGGTGGTCGCCGCCGCCTGCTTAGCCTTCGCGCGGATCTGCGGCTGCCACCGGCTCTTCACCTCGCGCTCCAGGCGCCCGGCGAGGGCCTTGCGCGGGTGCTTGATCTCGTCCTTCACGTACCGCTCCACGGTGCGCTGGGAGATGCCGAGCAGGTCGGCAACCGCCTTGGTGCCCTTGAGCTTCTTGACCAGGTAACGCATCTGCGCGGGCGCGGACTTCGGGATGGAACGGGTGAACGCCCGCTGCACCGCCTTGTCCAGGCCGTCCCCGAACATGCTCATCGCGGTCTACTCCCCGTCGTCCTTGGTGGTGACGTTGCCGTCCTTGATGTAGCGGGCCAGGTTGAGCTCGGGGCCGTGCTCCTCCCGCACGCCCTCACCCCACAGGGTGGTCTGGTTGCCCTCGTGCTTGACCATCCCGGGCGAGACACCGAGCCGGAAGCCGCCCGGCAGGGGCTTGCCGTCCTTGTACGGCAGGAAGTCCAGCGGGGTGGGGCCATCGGCCGCGTACACGGCGCAGTCCGAGAGGATCGCGACCGGGTACTGGCCCGTCGCGGCTGCGTGCTTGAGCAGCTTGCGGTGCATGTTGATCCGCGTGCGGGAGATGACGGCGGCGCGGATGTCGGGCCGCCACGTCGGACGGGACAAGGCACGCCACGGCTCGCCGGACCGCCAGCCCTCGCCGCGGGGCCGCTCGCGCAGCTTGCCAATGCCGCCCTTCACGGTCGCCTTGATCGCGGACAGCACGATCGCCAGCTGCGGGTCCACCTGCTTGTGCTCCGCCATCGCCGCGAGGAAGTCCTCCGGCGACAGGTCGGCGGTGACACCCAGGTCGGCCATAGTGTCGACGTAGGCGTCGCGCAGCCGGTTGTACCAGCCGTCCAGGTAGCGGCCGTTCTCGTACCGGACGTACGCCTCGGTCGGCGCGATGTCGTAGCCGAGCTCCACCGCGTACGCGACGGTCGGCGTCGCGTACCAGGCCGGCCCCGTCGGGCGGTCGCCCTTCGGCGTGAACGGGCTGGGCAGCATCTCGCCGTCCAGGTCCTTCCACTCCTTGCCGACCAGCACTCGGGACAGGTCGACATGGGAGAGGTCGACCAGCCACGCGCCGGGCAGCTTCGGATCGAAGCGCGGGTTCTTGACGTGCGTCGGCGCACCCAGGCCGACGATCGTCCCGTTGGCTCCGGCGGCGAACGCCATGTTGACGTCGATGCCCACCAGGTTCGACCGGAGGCACTCCGCGTCGGTGAGCGAGCGCGCCCAGTCGTACGCCTCCTCCACCAGCACCTCGTCCGGGCCCCGCTTATGGAACCGGGGCAGGTCGGCGAGCAGCGGGTGTCCATCGGGCGCCTCGCACGGCGCAGGGTCGACCGGGTCCTTCCCCAAGCTGCCGGGGTTGTGCTCGCTGTGCCGCTTACCCGTCTCGTCCGGCTCGCTCGCGCGGGTCGGCGGGTGCAGGGCAGTCATCAGCTCCAGGCCGGTCACGGCAGTGGACCCGCGCGGCGTCATCACCCGTGACGCGTACGTGCCCAGGAGCCGGGCGAGTTCCGCCGGCGGAAGCTGCCCGGCCTCGCCCCAGTGCCGCGTGTCGAGCGCGTCCCAGCCCGGGATGCACAGTTGCACGCACATCCGCTCGGAACCCTTCGCCGGGCGGTAGATCCGCGCCCACGGCCCGAACCCGCGCTTTGTGAGCTGCCAGTCCGCCCGCGCGAGCTGCTTGATGACCTTGTGGCCCTCCGGCAGCCGCCCGGACAGGCGCTCTTCCTCGGTGAGGTGGAGCGGCAGGCCGTAGCGCTCACACGCGGCCTCGGTGAGCACGATCAGCGGGTCGGCGTCCTTGCCCGGACCGCTGAGCTTGGGCGCGCCCAGCTTGGCCTCGGACAGAGTCCAGTCGACCAGGGCCGGGATGGACTTGGCGGGCACGTCCAGGACCAGGCCGCCGACGCAGTACGCGAACACCTTCCCGTCCTCGACATCGACGACCGCGAGCGGCCCGTTCTCGAAGCGCGGGTCGAAGCCGGCCGCGGCCGTGGCGGGCTTGGCCGTGGCCTTCTTCGCGGCCGGACGCTGCGACGTCGACGACGGCCTGGCCGTGGCCGCCGGACGGGACGGGGCAGTGCGGGCGGGGCGCTGGGTGTTCTGTTCAGTATTCATGGCCGCAGCGTCCGGCGCCGGACCTGTGGACAGAGTCCGCGGTTCTGCGGCCTCACCCGTCGCGGGCGCGGTGGGGCCGGTGAACGTCTCGGGCACCGCCGTGTCCTCAACGGGCACCGCAGCGTTGGCGGGAGCGGGGTAGAGCTCCGCGAGCTGCTTGAGCAGCCGCGCGTACGCCTCGCGCTCCGGGGGCCGCGGTTCGGTCTTGCCGCTCTCCCAGCCGCTGACGGTCGCGCGGCGCACCTTCAGGGCACCGGCCACCTGGTCCAGCGTCAGGCCGTGCGCGGCACGCAGCCGCTTGCGCTCCGCCGGCGGCGGGAGCGGGGACGCGGACGCGACCAGCGCGTCGACCGCGTCGAACAACTCGGACATCAAGCACCTCCTGACGGACACTCTACCCCACGAACCGCATAGATCACGTTCGTTCGCCGTACGGATTGCGTACCTATCGCGTACGGATGCTATGTTGACCTTGATCTTCCGAGGCTCGCTGCCAGGGCCGGAGCCACGCATGGTGATGTCCGTCCGGGAGGACCGATGGGAAAGAGCGGCGTCGCGGGCGCTTTGTCCGAACGAGAGAGCTGCCAGGCGCTGCAGGGGTTGATCCTTCCGAGGTTCACGAAAGGCGCAGTACGCCAGGACCACCCGTCGTCGTCATCGTCGGCGGCCAGCCCGGCGCGGGAAAGACACAGATTCCTGACCTGGTCCAGGACGTTCTGAACCGCCGGGGCGGCACCGTGCGGATCAGCCGCGACCTCTATAAGGCCGCCCACCGGCACTACGCCGAACTGCTGGCCGCTGATGTCCGCACCGCCGGCGTGAGGGTCCGGCCGGACACCCGCCACTGGCAGGCTGCCGTTGAGGACCACGTGCGCGCCTACGTCTTCGACGCGGTGGTCGAGTCCGCCCTGGCCGTCGCCGAGGAGTTCCGTTCGTCGTCGGCCGCGTACCGGGAAGCCGGCTCCCGCATCGAGGTGGTGGCGGTTGCAACGCCCGAGGCGCTGAGCCAGCTCGGCATCCTGGACCGGTTCCTGTCCGAGGCGGTTTGGCGGTGGCCGGTATGTGTCGTGGGAGAACCACGATGCCTGCGCGAAGCAGATGCTCGTGACCCTGTCTGTCATCGAGGCCGAGCACTTGGCCGACCGCATCACCGTCGTACGGCGCGACGGCACGGTGCTGTACGACAACGAGCTGGTCGACGGCGCGTGGCGGCGGCGGCCCGCGGCGGAGAAGGCGGTGGCGTACGAGCGGTCGCGGCCCTGGAGTGCCCCCTCCCCAGCAGCGATCAACCCGATGATCACGCCCGGCCGGAGCCCCCCAGCTCAACCTGACAACGCCCGCTTCACCTTCGGTGAAGCGCAGCGCAGCCAAAGGCACTCCGGCGCGAAGCGAGGGGTTGGCCGCTTCGCGGCTCACGGCAAGCGCAGCGAGCTCCGGCCCGGCCCGGGACCCTCTGTCACATCCGTTGCGCAGCACCGGGGTTCAGTCCAGAGCGCGCCAGGCTGGCGATCGCCATCCGAACCAGTCAAGATCGCCTCTGGCGCAGGTCATGCTGCACGCCGGCGTGACGGGGACCTGGACGCACGCTAAAGGGGCCTTTTCTGACGGGTTGATCCTGAGTGCCTGTGAACGAACTGATCGTCTTCCATCCGACCTGCTGATTCATGGCGCTGCTCCGGCCGGAGAAACCGCCGGTTCAGTGCGGTATGTCCGGCCCTCGGGAGGCTTGTCGATCAGTTTGTTCACACGCACTGAGTCCCATCGGCATATCCGGCCGGGTGAATTCCGGCCGACGGGAAAAACCCTGACCGTCAGACACCTGGCACATGCCGAAGGAAGTTGAACGCTCGCCCATCTTGTCCGGAACTAGCCACTCCTGCTTCTTGTGCAGCGTTGAACAACCGCGAGAGTCTGTCCCCGCTCCCGTGATCTGCACCTGCCAAACCGTGCGGCCCCGGGAGCGCCATCGCGGTCCGTGGGCACCCCGGCGGACGCGGCACCGCTCAGCCCGTACTTGTCCGCAATCCGGTCAACGAAAGGTCCAGGTGCACCACATGAGATCAACCACCCGACGACTGGGCGCCATCCTGCTGCCCGCCGCGCTCCTGGCGGCCGGCCTGCAGTTGGCCGGCAGCCCAGCTCACGGAGCCCCCACATCCTCCCCCGAGCCGAGGCTCGCCCCGAGCGCAAGCGCCATCTCCGACAGCTGGATCGTCGTCCTCAAGGACGGAACAAAGTCCTCCCCCGACTCGGTCGCCCGCGAGCTGGTCTCCCGTAACCAGGGCCGGCTGACCCACGTCTACTCCAGCGCCGTCAAGGGCTTCGCCACCAAGATGACGCAGACGCAGGCACGGAAGCTTGCCGCCGACTCCCGGGTCGCCTACGTCGAGCAGGACTCCAAGGTCGCCCTCTCAACGACCCAGACCGGCGCCACCTGGGGCATCGACCGCATCGACCAGCGCAACCTCCCGCTGAGCACCACGTACACATACAACACCACCGCCTCCAACGTCCGTGTGTACGTCATCGACACCGGGCTGCGGACCACCCACAACGAATTCGGTGGCCGGGCCACCTTCGGCACCGACACCGTGGGCGACGGACAGAACGGCAACGACTGCAACGGCCACGGCACCCATGTGGCAGGTACCGCCGCCGGCTCCACCTACGGCGTCGCCAAGGGTGCCTCGATCGTCGGGGTCCGGGTCCTGAACTGCAGCGGATCCGGCAGCACTTCCGGCGTCATAGCCGGCGTCGACTGGGTCACCGCCAACGCCATCGAGCCGGCCGTGGCCAACATGAGCCTGGGCGGCAGCGCCAGCACCTCCCTCGACAACGCGGTCAAGAACTCCATCGCCTCCGGCGTCAGCTACACCCTCGCGGCCGGCAACGGCGACATCTTCGGCAACCCGCTGGACGCCTGCACCACCTCGCCCGCCCGCACCGCCGACGGGATCACCGTCGGTGCCACCGACAGCGCCGACAAGCGCGCCTCCTGGTCCAACTACGGTACCTGCCTGGACCTGTTCGCCCCCGGCGTGAGTATCACCAGCGCCTGGAACAGCAGCAACACCTCCACCAACACCATCAGTGGCACCTCCATGGCCGCACCCCACACCGCCGGCGCCGCCGCCCTCTATCTGGCGACCAACCCCACCGCAACTCCCGCCCAGGTCCGCGACGCCCTCGTCAACGGCGCCACCAACGGGGTCGTCCAGGACCCGAAGACCGGCTCCCCCAACAGGCTCCTCTACACCCTCTTCTGACAACCGCCGGGATGACGGGCAGGCGGCTGCCCGTCATCCCATGACTGCAAGAACGCACCAGGTGCCGACGGGCCGGACGCTATGAGCCCACCGGCACCCGCAGCGCACGCCACCCGCGTGACGGGCTGGTCGTCTTCGACTACCGCCGCTACAAGGACGACAGGGTCACCATGGCGCACGGAGTCGGCGAAGGGGTGTGTACGGTGATTGGTGTAACTCCCGGGTTGGAAGCGACAGTTGATGACTGACGTGATGGGTGACATCGAGGCCGGGGAGGCCGCCGTGGACGCCGTGGATGACGGTCTGGTCGCCGAGCTGGTGGCCCGGGCCGAGGCCGGCGGGGTGAAGCTGACGGGCGAGGGCGGTCTGCTGGCGGAGCTGACGCGGAAGGTCCTGGAGTCCGCGCTGGAGGGCGAGCTGACCGATCATCTGGGGCACGAGCCCGGTGAACGCGCCGCGGGTGGGCGGGAGAATTACGGCAACGGACACCAGAGCAGGACGGTGGCTACCGAGGTCGGGCCCGTGGAGATCACGGTGCCGCGGGACCGGGCGGGCACGTTCGAGCCGCAGCTGGTGAAGAAGCGGCAGCGGCGCCTGGGCGGGGTCGACGAAATGATCCTGTCGTTGTCCGCGAAGGGCCTCACCCATGGTGAGATCTCCGCGCACCTGGCCGAGGTCTACGGCACGGAGGTGTCCAAGAGCACCATCTCCACGATCACCGACAGCGTGATGCCGGCATGGCCGAATGGCAGAACCGCCCTCTGGACAGCGTCTACCCGGTCGTCTTCATCGACTGCGTGAAGGTGAAGATCAGGGACGGGCAGGTCGCCAACCGGACCGTCTGCATGGCCCTGGCCGTGACGGCGGACGGACACCGGGACATCCTGGGCCTGTGGGTCGGCGACGGCGGCGAGGGGGCGAAGTACTGGCTGCAGGTCCTCACCGAGATCAAGAACCGCGGGGTCCGCGATGTCCTCATGCTGGTCTGCGACGGACTGACCGGCCTTCCCGAAGCCGTCAATGCCGTCTGGCCTGCGACGATCGTGCAAACGTGCGTGGTTCACCTCCTGCGGAACAGCTTCCGTTACGCGGCCAGGCAGGACTGGGAGAAGATCGCGAAGGCGCTCAAGCCCGTCTACACCGCGCCGACCGAGGACGCCGCTCTGGAACGCTTCATGGAGTTCAGTGAGGCCTGGGGGAGGAAGTACCCGGCGATCGTGCGACTGTGGGAGAACGCCTGGGCGGAGTTCGTCCCCTTCCTCCAGTTCGACGTGGAGATCCGGAAGATCGTGTGCACCACCAGCGCGATCGAGAGTGTGAACGCCCGCATCCGCAAGGCCGTTCGGGCCCGCGGGCACTTCCCAACAGAGCAGGCCGCGCTCAAGTGCGACTACCTCGCGGTGATGAGCCTGGACCCCAAGGGCACCGGCCGCAAACGCTGGACCATGCGCTGGAAGGCCGCACTCAACGCCTTCGACATCGCCTTCGACGGCCGGCTCACCGCCGGACGCCGATAGAAATCAACCAACCGAGTTCCACCGTTCGCTACACACACCCCCGTCAGGGCGCTGAACTCCCCGGACTGGTGCCGCGTGATCCACCCGCGGTCGGCCAGTCGTCTCGCCCGCGAGCGCACACCCTCGATCTTCGCCGGCACCGGCTCCAAACCCAGCGCCGCCGCCAGATCCCTGGCCCGCATCCCGCCCCGGCCCTCCGTCCCGCCCTCCAGCACCGAGATGATCCGCTGGTACTTCGGCGCGAGGACCGCGCTGGTCAGGTGCTCGCTCCGGCGGGGAACAGGAGACCCCGCCATCGCGGCGGCACCCGCCTCCACCACGTCCACGGCCTTGGCGACCGGCTCGGCCAACACCTCCACCACCGCTTCCCGGGCGATGACCAGCCGTTCAAGAGCCCGCTCGGCCTCATCGAGCACAGCAGCGATCCGGGCCGCCTCCTCCCGCGCCCGCTCGACCGCTTCCCGCGCGGCCGACTCCTTCGCCTCCAGCAGACCCAGCACCGACGGCACCGGCCACCTCCACCCGATCAAGAAGCAACACGACGCCCCAACGCTGCCTCTCCGAAGAGGACTTCATTCCCCACCAGCGGAAACTCAACAACCGCGATCGGTATGAATACGGCCTCTCAGCCTGGGCCTGAACCAACTCGGGTCAGGGCCAAGATAAGGGTCTGAGCAGCGGTGTCGCCGGGCATGGCGGCAGCGACTGCTTCAGCCGCTCATGCCCGGCGGGGAAGACACCCTTGGCCCACGCGTCCTGCCCCCAGGGCCGGCTTGTGTCCTTCCTCGAAGTTGATCCGCATGATCGTGAGCTACGGGCAGTCGGTCGTGTGCCACACTTCGCTCACCCAGCCGTCCACGGACGCGATGCGGGTGTTGTCGGGGCCTGGCCGGGCGAAGCAGTCGGTGCAGTCGACGCCTTCCGTCTCCGGATGGTCGGACATCGCGCAGCTCCTGTATACAGAGGCAGAGCCTGCCATTCCCGCCAGCGTCTGACGAGGCGGTTTCTTCGGCATCTGCGCCAGAGGACCCGGCGACCGGCCCCAGCGCCACGCCGTGGCCATCCCCTGTCAGCCCCCGAGCCTGGGCGTGCACCTCGATCCAGTCCTCGTACGCCGTTTCGAGGTCATACAGGAGGTGACCTGGCCGAACAAGCCGTCGCCCCGGAGAAGGCACTGCACTCCTCTGCGGACGAAGGGGGCTCTGGGGATGTCAGCGTCGGCTGAATCGTGACCCGAACTGGGGCGTGAGTTCCCTCAGCTACCGCAGTTCGGCCGTCGTCGAGAGGGGGCTGCCAACCATAACCACAGTGCTGGCTATGAGCCTCAGCGCTATGGGGGTCTCTGCCGCAGCGCCCTATCTTGCTGTTCCGTGGTACGTGTGATGCACGAGGTGCGCTTGACGTGGGTTGCGTGAGGAGAACGCGGATGGGCATGGAGGCCGAACGGACAGCGAACGAGGAACGAGAGAACGTCCTGTCCCGTATCGCGCTGCGGTTCACCGCGATCACCGAGCGCTGGTTGCCGGATGCTTTCGGCTTCGTTCTCGTTGGCACGTTCGTGGTCCTGGCGCTTGGCCTCCTCACGGGCGCTCCGGTCACGGGCACGCCCGACGATCCCGAGGCGACCACCGGGTACGGTCTCGTGGACGCTTGGGGCAAGGGCTTCTGGTCGCTCATCCAGTTCACGCTCCAGATGGCGATGATCATTATTGGTGGCTATGCGGTGGCTGTGTCACGGCCGGTGGCATGGCTGATCTCCCGGCTTGCCAGGGTGCCCCGCACCCCCCGCGCGGCCGTCGCTTTCACCGCCGCGGTCTCAATGGCCTCCTCGTACCTCAACTGGGCCTTCAGCCTGATCTTCACCGCGATCCTGGCCAAGGAGATCTCCCGGCTGGTACGCGGGGTCGACTACCGGGCGATCGGCGCGATGGCGTTCCTCGGGCTCGGCACCGTCTGGGCGCAGGGACTGTCGGGCTCCGCCGCACTTCAGGTGGCCAGCGAGGGCGCGAGCCCCGAGGCTGTGCAGAACGTCATTGCGGAAGGCCGCGGATCGGGCTTGATCCCGCTGACCGAAACCATCTTCCTGTGGCAAGGCATGGCCGCCACTGCTGCCGTGTTCATTGTCGCGGTGGCCCTTGCCTGGTTCCTCACCCCATCGCCCGCGCGTACGAAAACGGCCGAGGACCTGGGTATCCGCCTCAGGCCGCTGCTGGAGGAGCAGTCCTCCGGCAGCGGCAAGGACTCCGAAGCCGACAGGCCCCGGCGCCCGGGTGACTGGCTGGAGCACAGCCCGGCATTCGCGGTGCTGATCTTCCTTCTCGGTACGTGGTATCTGTTCCGCTACTTCGCCTCGGCCGCGGGTAACCCGCTCAACGCTCTCGACCTCAACACCATCAACCTGATCCTCATCCTGCTCGCCCTGATCCTGCACTGGCGCCCCGTCCGGCTCATCGCCGCCGTAAAGGAAGGTGTTACTGCCGCGTCCGGGGTTCTGATCCAGTTCCCCTTCTACGGCGGCATCTTCGGCATGATTGCCTTCACCGGCCTGTCGTCCACGATCGCGGGCTGGCTTGCGGGCATCTCCAACGCGTTCTTCTATCCGGCGCTCGTCGCGATCTACTCTTGCGTTCTCGGGATCTTCGTACCGAGCGGCGGCAGCAAGTGGGTCATCGAGGCGCCCTACGTCATCGATGCGGCGAACCAACTCGAGGTACACCAAGGCTGGATGGTGGTCGTCTATGACCTCGGCGAGGCAAGTGCCAACCTGCTCCAGCCCTTCTGGATGCTCCCGACGCTGGCGATCCTGGGACTCAAGGCCCGCGACATCATGGGCTACACCTTCGCCATGTTCCTGGTCTGCTTCCCAGTCGTCCTGGTGATGGTCACCTTGTTCGCGCAGACGCTCTCCTTCCCGTGAGCCCGACCAAAGGGCGGGGTCCGGGAGCGGTGTCATGCGGTACGGGTTGTTGGAGTGAACCTTTTCCAACATGGCTGTGGGCACTGGGCGGGGATATCGGCTGGGCCCGAAGGAGATCGTCGAGCGGCTGCTGGAGACGGGCGCCCTCGGCTGCAACCGGAGGACCGTTCCTGATCGCGGGTTCGATGACCGTCCATGGTCTCCGCGCGGAAGGCCACCGACAGCGGTACTTCATCACCTTCGTGGGGCACTGGAAGACGTACGCCCGCCCCGTCCACGGCACCGGAGATACCGGACCAGTATGAGGAATCTCCGGCCTCTACCTCTACAGCCCGTGGAAGTGCCGGAGGACTACACCGCGGATGCCGGCGACCCCGGCGTCAAGGAGCAAGTCCCGGCCCCGACGAAGGCCGGCTGACTCCCAGCCGCTCCACCGCCCCCTCCCGGACCCCGCCGACACCCCATACCCCGGATGTCAGCGGGGTCCGGGACGCTGCTCCAACGTATGCCCACTTGGCGCTCTAAGCCTCGATCCACCGACGTAGTGTCTGTGGACAACTTTCAGGGGGAACGAGGAGCAACAGGAGTGGACGCCGTTGAGTCGATGCCGGTGGTGAGGGAAGGCCGGGCGTCGGCTATGCGGCAGTGTTGTGCCGAGTGCGGCGTCAACGCCGGCGGACGGCGGACCGCCCGCGGAGCGCTGGGTCTTGTAGCCCTTGACCCGCGGGGCTATCGTTCGCGGGTCAACGGCTTCCGACGGTGCACCCGAAGCTTAGAGGCCGTCGGGCTGGGCGTCCCGATCGTGGGGGAGCAGCCAGAAGGGTGCTCAAGCGTTCTCCCCTCCTTCAGCGTTGAGGCCAATGCCGGGGTAGAACTTTCGCTGGTTCGAAAGGATCATTCCTTTGGGGCTGTTGATGGCGACGGTCTCCCGGATGCGGGCAGCGAAGGCACGGGAAGAGACAGGGATGGCGTCCTCCAGTCGGCACCAGCTCTGGTAGGCGCTGTAGAGCTGAGCCTGTTCAGCACGCATCGCAGGACCCATTGTGCAGCACTCGTCGAGGAAGCGGCCGGTGTGATCCTCTGTCTCCGCGTAAGCGGTGGTCGCGGAACGCACCTGCTGGGGGCCGGTAAGGTCGCGCGAGCCGGCCAGGTAGCGGCGGGCGCCGTCGATCATCCAGTTGAGGATACCGGGGCCTTCTTCCGTGACAAGCACGTCGGCCAGGTTGTCCACCTTGCGGTCATCGGCAACGACGCGGTCGAAGGGGATCAAGCGCATCCGGCGCCAGAACGCGAAACCGCCGGTGCCGACCTCGGGTCGGTGGTTTCCCAGAAGCCACAGTTTGTGGGT
>NZ_JANAVP010000058.1 GCF_024213665.1 Streptomyces sp. A3M-1-3 | reverse complement strand
ACCACCGATGACTTCACCTGTCCGGGCCTTGGCACACCTCCCCTAACGACCCGACAAGCCCAAAGTCACCGGTATTGCCCCTAGCCGCCCCGAGGCAGGCAGACTGGAACCCATGTCCATTCACGAGAACCTGCTCGGGGGCCCGCCCCCGACCCAGCTGCCCGACGACCCGGAGCCGCGCGACCTCCTCGCCAGCGGCGCCGCGCCCGCCGAGGTCGCCGCGAAGTACCCGGCATCCTCGCTCGCCTGGGCGCAGCTCGCCGACGACGCGTACGACAACGGCCGGGTCGTCGAGTCGTACGCGTACGCCCGTACCGGCTACCACCGCGGCCTCGACGCACTGCGCCGGGCCGGCTGGAAGGGCCACGGCCCGGTGCCGTGGGAGCACGAGCCGAACCGCGGCTTCCTGCGCGCCCTGCACGCCCTCGCGCGCGCCGCGCAGTCGATCGGCGAGCAGGAGGAGTACGAGCGCTGCTCGACGTTCCTGCGCGACTCCTCCGCGACGGCGGCGGACACGCTGAGCTGACGTGAACTGTCCCGGGGGGCCCGCGCCGGTCGGTGCGGGCCCCCCGGCGGGCCCCCGGGCGGGCAGCTGTGGCGCCGCTTGCCGGCCCGATTATGATGCCCGCAGGGGACCGGGGCTCCACAGCCGAACGGAAGGGGCGGACCGCTACCCGGAAGCACGTATCGAGGAGACAGCAATGTCCCAGCACCCCGATGCCTCCGGAGCAGGTTCGGAGACCCCGAACCTGGACTTCGCGGGTACCACCCCGTACGAGGACTACGTCCAGGCGGACGTCCTCACCCACCTCCAGCACCCCCTCTCCGACGATCCCGGAGAGATGGTCTTCCTGGTCACCACCCAGGTCATGGAGCTGTGGTTCACCGTCATCGTCCACGAGTGGGAAACTGCGGCGAACGCCCTCCGCGAGGACGACCTGCCCGTCGCGATGGCCGCGCTGAAGCGCTCCACCCGGGAACTGGAGGCGCTGAACGCCTCCTGGAAGCCGCTGGCCCACCTCACCCCCGCGCAGTTCAACTCGTACCGCAGCGCGCTCGGCGAGGGCTCCGGCTTCCAGTCCGCGATGTACCGGCGGATGGAGTTCCTGCTCGGCGAGAAGTCGGCGTCGATGCTCGTCCCGCACCGTGGCGCGCCGCGCGTGTACGCCGAGCTGGAGAAGGCGCTGTACGAGCCGAGCCTGTACGACGAGGTGCTGCGGCTCCTCGCCCGGCGCGGGCTGCCGGTGCCGGCCGCCGTCCTCGACCGCGACCTGTCGCAGAAGTACGACCCGTCGGACGAGGTCGAGGCGGCGTGGGCTCAGCTCTACGCGGGCGACCAGGACACCGAGCTGGTGCGGCTCGGCGAGGCGCTGACCGACGTCGGCGAACTGGTGTGGCGCTGGCGCAACGACCATCTCGTGGCGACGCGGCGGGCGATGGGCTCCAAGGTCGGCACGGGCGGTTCCGCCGGTGTCTCCTGGCTGGAGAAGCGGGCCCGTAAGAACGTCTTCCCCGAGCTGTGGACGGCGCGCAGCCATGTCTGAGCGCACCCTGGCCGACCGGGCCGCGGCGCTCGACGCCGCCGATGAACTCGCCAAGCGCCGCGAGCTGTTCGCCCTCCCCGAGGGAGTCGTGTACCTGGACGGCAACTCGCTGGGCGCCCTGCCCGCCTCCGTGCCGGGGCGGCTGGCCGACGTTGTCTCCCGCGAATGGGGCGAACTCCTCATCCGCTCCTGGGAGGAGAGCGGCTGGTGGACCGCGCCGCAGCGGATCGGCGACCGGATCGCGCCGCTGGTCGGCGCGGCGCCGGGCCGGATCGTGGCCGGCGACTCGACCAGCGTCAACGTCTTCAAGGCAGTCGTCGCAGCGGTACGGCTGGCCGACCCCGCCCGCGACGAGATCCTGGTCGACGAGACGACGTTCCCCACGGACGGCTACCTCGCCGAGTCCGCGGCTCGCATGACCGGCAAGCGGCTGGTCCCGGTCGCCCCGGTACGGCTGGCCGAAGCGCTCGGCCCGCGCACCGCGGTCGCGCTGGTCAACCACGTCGACTACCGGACCGGCCGGCTCCACGACCTGCCTGGCCTGACGGCGGAGATCCATCAGGCCGGGGCCCTCGCCGTCTGGGACCTGTGCCACAGCGCGGGTGCGCTGCCGGTCGGCCTCGACGCGCACGGCGTCGACTTCGCGGTCGGCTGTACGTACAAGTACCTCAACGGCGGGCCCGGTTCGCCGGCCTACCTGTACGTGGCCGAACGCCACCAGGCCGGCTTCGACTCCCCGCTGCCCGGCTGGAACTCGCATGCCGACCCGTTCGGCATGACGCCCGGCTATGTGGCGGCGGAGGGTGCGCTGCGGGGCCGGGTCGGCACGCCCGACATCCTCTCGATGCTGGCTCTGGAGGCGGCTCTCGACGTCTGGGACGGTGTCTCGGTCGACGCGGTACGCGAGAAGTCGCTGGCCCTCACGGACTTCTTCCTGGAGTGCGTGGAGCAGTACGTACCGGCGGGGCGCGTCACCTCGGTCACCCCGGCCGCGCACGCCGAACGCGGCAGCCAGGTCGCGCTGCGCTGTGAGGACGCGGGCGAGGTGATGCGGGGGCTGACCGCGCACGGTGTGATCGGCGACTTCCGCCGCCCGGACGTGCTGCGCTTCGGTTTCACGCCGCTGTACGTCAGCTTCGGCGACGCGGAGCGCGCGGCGCGGGTGCTGAGCGAGGTCGTGGGTCAGCGGGGCTGATTGGGTGGCGGATTGGGTGGCGTTGTTCTGAGACGTCACGTTTCCGGGTGATCACATGGGTGGGCGGAACCGCTCGCGCGGCCCCGCCCACCCGGCTTCCGGGAGGCTGTTCCCGGGCGCCCTGCGGAAACGAAACCGCACCCGCGCCGTCCGGGTTGGCCGCCCCGCGCGAGGTGCTGCCCGCGCCCGCCGAGCGGCGGCTGCCGTGGTGGTACCGCTGTGCCGGGGCGGTACGAAACAGGGGTGCGGGGCCTGGTAGCGTCCCGCTGCCCGGATCAAGTGGATCTCCGTACCGAGAGGTTGAGCCGCATGTCGGACCCCGGAGTGGAACGGGATGCAGCCGAGGCCGAGTCGGCCTTCTCACACCCGGCCGTGGCGCCCGATGCCACCGCCGCGTACGGCGGGCATCCCGATCAGGTGGTCGACTTCTACGCGCCCCGCGGCGGCGAGGAGCGCGCCCCGCTCGTCGTGGTCCTGCACGGCGGTGCGTGGCGGGCGCCGTACGACCGGCAGCACGTCACGCCCTTCGCGGACTTCCTGGCCCGCCAGGGCTTCGCCGTCGCCAACGTCGAGTACCGGCGGGGCAGCTCGCTGCCCCACCAGGGTGCGGCCGGGCCGGTCGCCGGGCGCTGGCCGGAGACGTTCGACGACGTGGCGGCGGCCATGGACGCTCTGCCGGCGCTCGCGGCGGAGGCTCTGCCACAGGCCGACCCGCGCCGTACCGTCGTCACCGGGCACTCCGCGGGCGGCCAGCTGGCCCTGTGGGCGGCCGCTCGGCATGTACTGCCCGAGGGCTCGCCCTGGCGGCTGCCGGCCCCGCCGCCGCTGCGCGGTGTCGTCGCGCTCGCCCCGATCGCGGACTTCCTGATGGCCGGTGAGCTGGACGTATGCTCCGGGGCCGCCGTGCAACTCCTCGGGGGCGAGGAGGAATTCGAGGCGCGCCGGGTGTTCGCCGATCCGGCGACGCTGCTCCCGACCGGGATCGCCACGGCCCTGGTGCAGGGCCGCACCGACATCACCGTGCCGTACCAGGTGGCGGAGGCGTACGTCGATGCGGCGGCCAAGGCGGGCGAGACCGTGGGCCTGACCCTCCTCGACGACGTCGGGCACTTCCCGCTGATCGACCCGGCGGCGGACGCGTGCGCGGTCGTCGCGGAGGAGATCGCCCAACTGGCCTGGTGACGGGCCCTACCCCGATTCCGCGACGGTGAGCCCCGACGTGCTGACCCCGGCGAACCGCATCGCGCAGGTCTCACTGCCGAGATCGCCGCGCCCGACCGGATACCGACCCCTCTTCGGCCCCTCATCGCGGACCGAACCTGACCGCAAGGGTTTCTACGGTGGTGTCAACGAGCCAGTCAGGAACGGCCATGACACGAAATGAAGGAGCCCGAGCGATGACGATTCTTGTGACCGGAGCGACCGGAACAGTCGGCCGCCAGGTGGTCGAGCAGCTGCTCGCGCGGGGCGCGAGCGTCCGCGCGCTGACCCGGGACCCGGCGAAGGCGGACTTCCCCGAGGGCGTCGAGGTCGTACGCGGAGATCTCACCGACCCCGAGTCGCTGGCGCCGGCCCTGGACGGGGTCACCGGACTGCACCTGATCACCTTCGGCGGAGAGGCGTTCGCACCGCTGGAGTGCGGACCGCGGCTCGTCGAGCTGGCGGCCGAGGCCGGAGTCCAGCGGGTGACGGTACTGCACGGCGGCGGCCCCACCCCGCTGGAGGACGCCGTGCGGGCCGGCGGGCCGGCCTGGACCGTGCTGATGCCGGTCGAGTTCATGTCCAACGCGCTGGAGTGGGCCGAAGGCATCCGCACCGAGGGCGTGGTACGCGAGCCGTTCACCGGCCGGCTCAGCGCGATGGTGCACGAGTCCGACATCGGCGCGGTCGCTGCGGCGGCGCTCACCGAGGACGGTCACGGCGGTCGGACGTATGTGATCACTGGTTCCGAGGTGCTGACCCTGCGGGACAAGGTGGACGCCCTGGCGGCGGCGAGGGGCCGGGGGATCGTCCTGGTGGAGCTGAGCGAGGAGGAGGCGCGGCAGCAGTGGCAGGCGGCCGGCCTCCCGCAGGACACGATCGACTTCCTGGCCCTGGTGTACGGGAACACGCCCCCCGAGGGGCGGACGGTGACCGGCGTCGTGGAGCAGGTCACCGGCCGCCCGGCCCGTACGTTCGCCGAGTGGGCGGCGGCACACGCCGACGCGTTCCGCCCCTGACAGGACTGCAGAGGGGCGGCCGTAGTACCTGGGACGGACGCGGAAGGATCCCCAGCACAGGTGACGACCGCGCCCGCCCCGGCGCCTACGGTTCTGTATGTGACCGAGACGACCCAGAAGACCGAGAAGGCCGAGCGGAGCCCAGAGTTCCGGCTGGCCATGAACACCCTGGCCGGACTGCGCCAGGACCTCTTCCACGACGCCTTCGCCTACCGGCCGCTGCCACCGATGCGGACCGACGGCCCGGTCACCGGCCGGCTGCCGGGCCGGCTACGCGAGTGGTCCGCCTGGACCCCGCACGCCCTGGTGGCGTTCGCGGCCTTCATCACGCTGCTGATCGCCTATGAAATGACCTCGTGGGGCCTGGGGCCGGTCGATGTGCTGGCAGCGGGCCTGATCCCGGCCGTTTCGGTGATCGCCACGCTGTTCCGCCCGGTGGGCGCGTGGTGGCTGTCGATAGCCGCAGCCCCCGTCGCGAGTGTCCTGAACAGCACGGGATTCTCACCGTGGGCCCAGGCGGTCTTCTTCTCCCACCTCGTGGTGATGGTGGTGGTGGCGGCCAGGACCCGGCCGCGTACCGCCGCTTGGATGTGGGTGCTCACTGTGGTCCTCGGCGGCTTCATGGTCCGCATGACCATCCGGGTCCTGATCGTCGACGACCAGATGATGGTCCGCGAGGGCTTCTCGGTCCTGCTGAACGCGATGCCGGACATCGAGGTCGTCGGCGAAGCGGTCGACGGCCGCGAGGCCATCGACCAGGTCGCCGCGCTGCGGCCCGACGTCGTCCTGATGGACATCCGAATGCCGGAGCTGAACGGCCTGGAGGCCACGCGCGAGATCGTCGCCGCGGACTCCGACGCCAAGGTGCTGGTCCTCACGACGTTCGACCTGGACGAGTACGTCTATCAGGCGCTGCGTGCGGGGGCGTCGGGGTTCCTGCTGAAGGACGCGTCCGCGCGGCAGTTGGCGGACGGTGTGCGGGTGGTGGCGGCGGGCGAGGCGTTGCTCGCCCCTTCGGTGACCAAGCGCCTGATCGTGGAGTTCTCCAAGCTCTCGGACACCGCCCGGCCACCCGCCCAGGCGAAGATCGGCGACCTGACGGAACGTGAGACGGAGGTGCTGGTGCTCATCGCGCAGGGTCTGTCGAACGCGGAGATCGCCTCGAAGCTGGTGATCGCGGAGTCGACGATCAAGACACACGTGAGCCGGATCCTGGTGAAGCTGGGCCTGCGCGACCGTACGCAGGCGGCGGTCTTCGCCTACGAGGCCCGACTGGTCACCCCCGGCTAGTGTCCTGTCCGGTCGATCAGGCCGGGTGGCGACGCGGTGGGGGCACCCCTGGGGGCACCCCCTGGGGTAGCTGGGGGGAGGTAGCTGGGGGACGTCGGCCACCGACGACAACGCGGCGAGGCGCGGCCCGCCGCAGAGCGGCTGATGTCACAGCGGGCACGCGAGCCCGGCCATGATCGGCCGGACAGGGTTTCTAGCGGTCCCGCCGGGGCGTCAGCGGCAGCTGATTACGGATTCCGCCCAGTCGGCGAGCGCCACGGACCCGAACGGCGTGTGCGGCTCGACGACCAGCCGGATCGACTGCCGCCCGCCGATGCCCACATGCACCGGCACGGCCCGGTCCCTGCCGCGCATCACCGGGGACTGCCACAGCCGTATCCCGTCCCCGTACACCGCGAAGCGCACCGAGCCGAGCCCCAACGTCATGTCGTCCACCCCGGCCCACGCGTCGTACGACGTGCACGCGCGATTGAGGTCGATGGTGACGGAGGACATCGCGTGCACGCTGACCCCGTGCGTGTACTGCTTGCCGGCGATCCGCAATCCCCAGCGCTGCCAGAGCCAGCTGCTCCGGTCGAGCCTGATTTCGGGCTCGGTGTGGTCGCCGAGGACCGAGTACGGGAGCCGGTTCACCTGGTACGGCGTCGGCGCCGGCGGCGGAGGCGGCTTCGGGGTGGGCTTCGGCTCCGTAGGCACCGGGGCGGGAGGCACGGGCTTCGGTGGGACGGGCGTGGGCTTCGGCGGCGTCGGCTCCGGGGTGGGCGTGGGCCTGGGCCTGGCCGGTTCCGGCTCAGGCGCGGCCGGCGCCGCAGGCCCGGGCGCGGCGGTGGGCGGCGGCTTCCGCGGTACGACAGGCTCGGCGGCCGGCGGCCTGGGCGTACCGGCCCTCGCCTCCGGCTCGGGCTCCGGCTCGTCGCCGGCCAGCGCGAACACCACCCCGGCGGCGACCGAGACGGCCAGCGCCGCCGCGATACCGGCCTTCGCCGGCGCCCCAAGCCCCTCGGCGACAGCCCCACTCCCAGCGGCCCCGCCCGCGGAGGATCCGCCGGCCGCCGCGGCGGCGGCGCCGGCTCCCGCCGCTCCCGCGGCACCGCCCACCACGATGCCGGCGGCCTTGACCGAGTAACCGGCGGCGAACCAGCCGATGACCGCGACCGGAAGGAGCGCCGGAATACCGGCGTTGACGTCCTTGATCTCACCGGCGGCCAGCCGGCACTTCGCGCACTCCTCCAGGTGCTTGCGCAGCCCGCGCTCGGCCCGCATCCGCAGACCGCCCCGCGCGTACGCGCCCAGCCGGTCTGCGTAGCGCGCACAGTCACCGCGCTCGGTGAGCGCCGCGCTCACATGCGCTTGCAGATAGGCCTGCTTGAGTCCCTCGCGGGCACGACTGGCCAGTACAGCAGTCGCGTTGGCGGTCAGCCCGAACAGCGGCGCGACCTGGCTCGGCGACTCCTCCTCGACCGTGGTGTGCCACAGGACGGCCTGCCAACGCTCAGGGAGGCTGCGGAAGGCCCGCATGGCCATGGTCTGTTCGGCCGCGTGCATTGCCCGGACCTCGGCGCCCAGATCCAGCCCGGCGCCGAACGAACCGCTGTCGTCGGACGCCTCGGAGCCACCGGCGGCCCGCGCGGCGAACACCGCGAAATCCTCGACCAGTTGTTCCCGCTTCGCTGTCTTCGCCCAGGCCGCCGCGACCCGCCGTACCGTCGTCAGCAGGTACGCACGCACCGCATGCTCCGGACCGGCGCCGCCGCGCACCGCCTGCAACGTGCGTGCGAAGACCTCTGCCGTCAGATCGTCGGCGGTGTGCGCGTCCCGGCAGCAACCGCGCGCGTACCGCCGCACCGAATCCGCGTGCCGCCGGAACAGCTCCTCGTACGCCGAGTCGTCGCCGGACCGCATCCGGGCGACCAAATCGGCGTCGGACGGCGGCCGTTCGCCGACCGGCCCGCCGCTGCCGCCCCCGCGCTGCGGAGGAGCCTGGCGCGAGGACAGGGCGCCCGTCTCCGGTCCGCCGCCGGCACCATCGAGTGGCTCGTCCCGACCGTCAACGCTCATCGCGGCAGCCCCCGCACGCACCCTCAGACCCGAACACCGGGCCAGAGTGGCACAGAACGGGAGGCTGCCGGACGGCTATCACCGGCATCCACCCGTCCGGGGCGATTCACCGTCTCGAAGCGCTACTCTCCACCCTTTCGGGGAAGGGCCAACGGACCGGTCCACTCGGAAGGTTGACCGGTAACCGGTAACCGTCACGCCGGCCGCGATCGCAGCCCCTCCAGTAGGATGTCCAGCAGCCGGGCCGAAGCCGCCGCCTGCTGAGCCGGGTCCGGCAGCGAGGGCGCCGCCGTGGCTATCACCAGCAGCACATCCGCCACGGTCACATCGCCGCGCAGCTCACCCGCCGCCCGTGCCCGGTCCACCAGCCGGCCGACCACTTCGAGCAGCGCCGTCGCACCCGGGTCGTCGTGCTGGTCGCGCTGACCGGTGTCCTCGGCGGACCCGGTCCGCGGCTCGGCCACCCGCGGCTCGACGACCCGCAGACCTGGAGCAGCCGCCTGCCGCTGCTGCGGCACGCGCGCCTCGTCCTGGACGACTGTGGAGTCCTCGGCGTCGACCCCGACGCGCAGCACCCGCGGCGGCAGCAGCCGGCCCGCGCCCGACGCCACGGACGTACGCAGGAAACGCGAGAGCGCCGACCACGGCTCGTCCTCCTGGCCCAGCGCCGTTCTGGCCTGCTCGGTCAGCCGGGCGGTCTCCTCCTCGGCTATGCGCCGCACCAGGACGTCCTTGCTCGGGAACCGCCGGTAGACCGTCCCGACACCGACTCGTGCCCGCCGCGCCACGTCCTCCATCGGCGCCCCGTAACCCATCTCGCCGAACACCTCGCGCGCGGCGCGCAGTACGTGTTCGAGATTGCGCTGTGCATCAACGCGAAGCGGCGCCGAACGGGCCACTCCGCTGCCACCCGCGACCACGCGCCCATTGCCTTCGGTTGCGATGGTTGCAGACCAATGCGAATCGTGAATGTGCATAACTGATCCCCCGGTAATGACGTCTCCCCCCGGAGACTCCCCGCCTGTGAGCCGGGGCTGATCCACGGGCCAAGACCCGACACCCCGACGAGGTACGAACATAGTTGAGCTGGAGTCAATTCAGAAGGGGGTAGTTCCGCACGGAGCGCCCCCCGATCGGAGTATGCACCGAAACCTTCCTGATTCCACCCCCCCGACACCACCCGCCACCCATGGTCTGACCTGCACACCTTCCACCCACAGGGGAACCGGCGGAGCAGGCGTCGCGCCGCGCTCGCCGGTCACACAATTTGCCGGGGCTGTGGACAAACTCCCGAACGCGTTGCGTCATGGTGTGGTGAAGGCTGCTTATTCGCGGGGGACGACCCCCGGACCCCCGGCCCCTGCGCGCATTCTCGTAGTCGGCGGCGGCTACGTCGGGATGTACACCGCGCTGCGTCTCCAGCGGCACCTGAAGAGCGGCGAGGCCGAGGTCACCGTCGTCACGCCCGAGCCGTACATGACCTATCAGCCGTTCCTCCCCGAGGCGGCCGCCGGATCCATCTCGCCCCGCCACGTGGTCGTCCCGCTCCGCCGCGTCCTGAACAAATGCAGGATCGTCATCGGCGAGGCGCAGAAGATCGACCACGCCAAACGCACCGCCACCGTCGCCACCCTCGCCACCGAGGAGGAGGGCACCGGCCCGGTCGAGATCGCGTACGACGAACTGGTCCTCGCCCCCGGCTCGATCTCCCGCGCCCTGCCGGTCCCCGGACTCGCCGACTACGGCATTGGCTTCAAGACCGTGGAGGAGGCCATCGGCCTGCGCAACCACGTCATCGAGCAGATGGACATCGCCTCCGCCACCCGCGACCCGGCCGTCCGCGACGCCGCCCTGACCTTCGTCTTCGTCGGCGGGGGATACGCCGGCGTGGAGGCGCTCGGCGAACTGGAGGACATGGCCCGCTATGTCGCGCGGTACTACCACAACATCAAGGCCGAGGACATGAAGTGGATCCTCGTCGAGGCCACCGGCCGTATCCTCCCCGAAGTCGGCGAGAAAATGGGCCACTACACGGTCCGCGAACTGCGGCGCCGCAACATCGACGTCCGCCTGGACACCCGCCTCGACTCCTGCGAGGACCGGGTCGCCGTACTGAGTGACGGCTCGCGCTTCCCGACTCGTACGGTCGTGTGGACCGCGGGCGTCAAACCGCACCCCATCCTCGCCGCGACCGACCTGCCCAAGAACGGGCGCGGGCGGCTCGTCTGCACCCCCAAGCTCACCGTCGAGGGCGTCGAGCACGCCTGGGCGGCCGGCGACGCGGCCGCGGTCCCGGACGTCACCGCGGGTGAAGAGGGCCGGGAATGCGCCCCCAACGCCCAGCACGCCGTCCGCCAGGCCAAGGTCCTCGCCGACAACGTTCTCGCCTCCCTGCGCGGTCAGCCCCTTGAGGACTACGCGCACAGCTACGCGGGATCCGTCGCCTCCCTCGGCCTGCACAAGGGCGTTGCCCACGTCTACGGACGGAAGGTGAAGGGGTACCCGGCCTGGCTGATGCACCGCGCCTACCACCTCAGCCGAGTCCCGACGTTCAACCGCAAGGCCAGAGTCCTTGCCGAATGGACACTCGCCGGACTGTTCAAGCGTGAGATCGTCTCTCTCGGATCGCTCGAACACCCACGCGCCGAGTTCGAACTCGCGGCGGGCGGAGAGCGTCCGAAG
Organism: Streptomyces sp. A3M-1-3; assembly: GCF_024213665.1. Taxonomy (GTDB): domain Bacteria; phylum Actinomycetota; class Actinomycetes; order Streptomycetales; family Streptomycetaceae; genus Streptomyces. The sequence continues at coordinate 4,232 of NZ_JANAVP010000058.1, read as the reverse complement.
GACAGGACCGACTGACGTTGTCAGTGCAGTCGGCCACACTGGACGTGTGACCATAGGTGGGCTCACACGTGCACAGAGTGACCCCGAGCACCGACACCAGCAGCGACAGCGACATAACAGCGATACACGGCGACACCACGAGGCTTGAGAGTCAGTGAACTTCACGCGCTGGAGCGCCCGGCTTCCCGGAACGCAGCGCCGCGCCGCAGCGCGGACCGATCGCGGTTCCGTGCCCGCAGCCCGCGGTGAGCACCCGGACCAGCCCGCGCCCGGCGCGGACCCCGGCAAGGACGGACGCACGCCATCCGGCACCACGGGCAGAACACCGTCCCCGGCCGAGCAGGCGGAGACAGCCGAGACGGCCGAGCGGACGGAGTGGGGTGCGCGGGCCGAGAAGGACGACGACCCGCCCGTCCCCTGCCTCGACGACCTGTCCGCACGGGAAGTCCTCGGCCGGCTCCCCGCCCTCGTCGCCCTGGTGTACGGCCCCGAGCACCGCATCGCCTACGTCAACGACGCCTACGCCGCCGCCTTCGGCCCCCGCCCGGCCGGAGCCCCGGCCCGCCAGGCCCTCCCCGAGCTGCACGAGCTCGGCCTGCTCCCGCTCCTCGACCAGGTCCTGCGCAGCGGCAAGCCCCGTACGGTCAAGAACCGCAAGGGCCCGGGCGGCGGCTCGTACACGGTCACCTGCACTCCTGTGGATGTCCGCAGCACCGGCAAGAGCGGCGGTGTGATGGTCTTCGCCGCCGACGTCACCGACCACGCGGAGGCCGCCGAGCGGCTGCGCGCAAGCGAGCGCCGCCAGCGGGAGGCCGCCGTCACCCTCCAGCGCTCCCTCCTCCCGCAGGAGTTGGAGCAGCCCGACGATCTGCGCATCGCCGCGACGTACCAGCCGGGCGGTACGGAGGCGGCGGTCGGCGGCGACTGGTACGACGTCATCACCCTCGGCGCCGGCCGCACCGCGCTGGTCATCGGCGATGTCATGGGCCGAGGGGTCCGTGCCGCGGCCGTGATGGGCCAGCTGCGCACCGCCGTCCGCGCGTACGCCCGGCTCGACCTCCCGCCGCACGAAGTGCTCCAGCTCCTCGACGGCCTGGCCGCCGAGATCGACGCCAGCCAGATCGCCACCTGCGTCTACGCCGTCCACGACCCGAACGAGGGCCGCCTCGTCTACGCGTCGGCCGGCCACCTCCCGATCCTGGTCCGCGACGAGGACGGTACGGTCAGGCGCGCCGCCGACCCGACCGGCCCCCCGCTCGGCACCGGCGGCTGGCTGCACACCTCGGGCACGATCGCCCTCCCGCCCGGCTCCACCGCCGTCCTCTATACCGACGGCCTGGTCGAGCGGCGCGGCGAGGACATCGACGAGGGCGTCGCCGCACTGGAGCGGGCCCTCTCCGGCGCGAAGGGCACCCCGCAGGTCATCTGCGACCGCCTGATGCGGGCCCTCGGCGTCACCGCCGACCACGACGACGACGTCGCTGTACTCGTCCTCCAGCACCCGACCCGTACGGGGCCGGACGCGGAGCTGTTCCACAACGCGGCGCTGGAGCTCCTCGGCGGCATCGAGGCGGCGCCGCGCGCCCGCGCCTTCGCATCAGGGGTGCTGGCTTCCTGGCGCTTCCCGGTGGAGCTGTGCGACCTGGGTGTCCTGGCGGCCAGCGAGCTCGTCGCCAACTCCCTCCAGCACGGCACGCCGCCCATGCGCCTGCGGCTGCGCCGTACCGACCGCCGGCTGATCATCGAGGTGACGGACGGAGACGACCACCTGCCACGCCGCCGCCGCGCGGAGCCGGCGGACGAGGCGGGCCGCGGCATCTCGATCGTCGCGACGATCGCCTCGTCCTGGGGCTCGCGCCGCACGCCGGGCGGCGGCAAGGCGGTCTGGTGCGAGTTCGCGTTGCCAGACCACTGGCGCGCTGAAGCTACGCGGTGACGGGAGCCGGTGCCGATTCCGGCGCCGGTTCCTGGGCCTGCTCGGGCACCCGTGAAGCCACCACCCGCGACTTGGCGAGCGACGGGTTGTCCTGCACCGGCGTGAGCTGCCGGCCCAGCCGCAGCGCGAGGACCGTAATACCGAGCGAGAAGAGAATGAACGTCACGATGTACGGGCCGTGCAGCGAGGCCCCCATCGGTCCGCCCACGGCCGGACCGACGGCCAGTGCGAGCTGCTTGACCAGAGCAAACACCGAGTTGTACTGACCCACGGCCGCCTCGGGCGCCAGGTCGGCGACCAGCGGGGCCACGGTCGGGGACAGCATCGACTCGCCGAGGCCGAAGAGCGCGTACGTGGAGACGAACGCGGCCGTCGCCATCGCCTGGCTGCCCTCGCCCATGCCCGCGTAGCCCGCGACGACCCAGGCGACCGTCCAGATCAGGCCGACCAGCGCGATGACCCGCGACCGGCGGCGCTTCTCCACCAGCCGCAGTACGACGAACTGCGCGACCACGATCACCGCGGTGTTGGCGGCGAGCGCGATGCCCAGGGTCGACGGCGTGATGCCCGCGGCTTCCGTACCGAACGCGGCGAGGCCCCCCTCGAACTGTCCGTAGCAGGCGAAGAACAGCACAAAGCCGAGCACGCACAGCTGCACCATGGCCCGGTGCTGCGCGAGACGGCGCCAGCCGCCCTTCGCTTCCGAGGCGTCCTTGGGCATGGCGTCATGGATAAGCGGCGACCGCGGGAGCCGTACGGTTCCGGCGATGGCCGCCAGCACCAGGAACATGACCGCTTCGATGCTGAAGAGCAGGGTGAAGCTGCCCGGCCGGCTCTCGTCGACGATCTGACCGCCGAGCAGTCCGCCGATGCCGAGACCCAGGTTCTGCAGGAAGAACTGCGTGGCGAAGGCCCGGGTACGGGTGGTCGGGGTCGAGGTCCAGACGATCATCGTCGCGAGGGCGGGCTGCATGACCGCCGTCCCCGCGCCGAGCCCGGCCGCCGCGAGCACGACCAGCGGCGTGCTGTTCGCCAGGCCGAGCCCCATCGCGCCGACGGATGCCATGACCGCAGCGCCGATAAGCACCGGGACCGGTCCACGCCGGTCGATGGCCCGACCGGTGAAGGGCAGCACGACCAGCGCGGCTATGGCGAACACGGCGAGCACGATGCCCGCCGTACTGGCGCCCAGTTCCCGTACCTGCGCCACATAGACGTAGAGGAACGGAACCGTGAAACCAATGCCGAACGCGCTCAGTGCGTTGCCCGTCTGGATCCGGCGCATCGCGGCGCCCATCGCCCTGGTCATTTCACCTGCCTTAGGAGTGAGATCTGAAGACTTCGAAGCTAAAGTTAGAACCTCAACAATACACATTGAAGGACTTCGACGCCAACGGCCGACGTGCGATACTTCGCGACATGGGTGACACCCCCGGCGCCACCGCCGTCAGCGAGCCGAGCCTCGACGAGCAGATCGCCGCCTACCAGCGCGAGTTCCGCGACCTCGACCCCCAGGTCGAAAAGGTCGTCTCGGCACTCAGCCGGCTCAACCGCCGGATGAACGTCGCGTACGGCCGCCAGACCGCGGCCCTCGGCATCAGCAACGCCGAGTGGGAGGTACTCAAGGCGCTGGTCCTGTCCGGCAGCCCCTACCGCCTGGGCCCGAGCGACCTCGCCAAGCGCCTCGGCCTGACGCCGGCCGCCATGACCCACCGCATCGACCGCATGGTGGGGGAGGGCCTGGTTACCCGGGAGCGCGACGAGTCCAACCGCGTACGCGTGATCGTGGAGCTCACGGACGAGGGCCGCAGCAAGTGGCTCGAGGCGATGCGCATGGCCACGGTCTTCGAGGAGGAACTCCTCCAGGACCTCTCGACGGAGGAACGGGGCGCGCTCGGCGAGATGCTGACCCGGCTGCTGCGCCGCGTGGAGGACACCCAACCGGACGCCGGCGGCCGCCTCTCGGACCTGGACTGACCACCTGACGGGTGGTCAGTAGGCGGGGTTGACACCGACCCGCGCGATCCGTAAGGTTCTTCGAGTTGTCACGGGGCCGGAACGGTTCTGCGACAACCGCTCCTGCCGCTGATACGCGGCAACCCAACTCAGCACGATCTCCCAGCGGGAACAATTTCGGCATGCCGAAATTCAATTCCCTGGCTCGATTATGAGTCGCCTGCGGAATCCGCTAGAGTTCGGGACGTCGGAACGGCCCAACAGCCGGAAAGACACTGCAGCAACTCCTGCTTCGCAGGGGGCCACTGACTGGGAATCAGGCCCGAAAGGATCTGATAGA
>NZ_JANAVP010000057.1 GCF_024213665.1 Streptomyces sp. A3M-1-3 | reverse complement strand
TTCGTCCGTCAGATCTGCACGCGCCACAACACAAGATCATTTCACAGGCGAGATCCACTTTCGCAACAGGCCCTAGTGGCCGCCCGGTGGGACGAGGCATCCCTGGATCTGCTGGCCGCCGGTCTTGACGGGCGGGGCGAGGTACTGCCGTCCAAGGGGTGGATGGCCATGCGCCGCCTGGACTGGCCCGGGGGTGTCGCACCACCGGTGGGGGTGTATGTCCCGGACCGGGTGCGCCGTGGCGCCGAGGAGTACGCGGCGCGTACCCTGCGCCTGGCGGTGCACCGGCGCGCCCTGGTGACGGCGATCCTGGCCACCTGGCCGGAGGATCCCCGTCGGCGCGCCGAGGCGGAGTGGCGGGCACTGCGGGCGCTGCTGCCTGCCCCGGTGAGTGGTGCGGAGATCCGCAACCGCACCCGGCAGGTGCGCGCGTATGTGGCCGAGCACGGGCGCCTTCCCGCCGGGTTGTGCGAGCTGGAGGACCCGCACCAGATCGCGGCGCAGGTACTCCTGGCGGCGATGGACCGCCAGCAGGTCACCCTTGAGCGCCTTGACGAGACGACGGCCCGGTTGCGGGTCAAGCTCCCGCTGTGCGCGGCCCCGGCCCCGGCCTCGGGAAGGGACTGGGCCTGGCATGTGCTCGACATCCGGCTGCCGGGCACCGTCGGGGCGGACGCGATCCTGCATACCCCGACTCTGCGCCCCACCCGGGCCGGGCGGATCGCCGTGGACCTGCCGCACTCCCGCCCCGGCCACCAAGACCACAGGGCACCGGGTGGCGCTCGGTTTCGACTGGGGTGTCAACACCCTGCTCACCGGCACGGTCGGCCGCCTGACCGGGCGGGGCGCAACGGCGCGGGTGGTCACCGACGGCCGTCCTTTGATCTTCGACGCCACCGCGATCAGTGTCACCCTGCACCGGCTGCGCACCCAGCGCGAACACCTGGCCGCCAAACGCGACCACTACCAGGCGCTGGCCGACAGCCTCGGCTCCCCCCACCTGCGCTGGGGCGAACACCTCGCGCGGGCCCAGGTGCTGGAGGCGGAGCATGTGCGGGTGTGTGCCCGGATCCGGCACCTGAACCAGGCGCTGGCCTGGGCGGCCGCCCGCTGGGCCGTCGACCAGGCGGCCGCGCTCGGCGCCACCGTGATCTACCTCGAAGACCTCGCCACCCTGGAAGCACGCGGCCGCAGGCGCGGTAACGCCCGCCTGTCGGGGCAGGTCCGCGGCACCATGGCCGAAGCGATCAGGCACCTGGGCGCGAAGGCGGGCATCGCGGTCGTCACCGTCCCCGCCCGGGGCACCTCCGCGCTGTGCCCCGGCTGCCTGGGCACCCTCACCCACCACCCCGCCCCCGACCGACTGGGCGAACGCGGCTGGAAATGGGCTCACTGCGCCCGCTGCGGACTGTCCATGGACCGCGATCACGCCGCCGCCCGCCGGATCGTCTCCCGCGGCCTGCTCGCCCAAACCCACACCGTCACCGACCGTGCCACCCACGCCCGCACCATCCGCACCACCATCGACAGCACCGTGACCCTGGCACGCCGCCCCAAGAAGACCACCCGTCGCCTGCGCCGCGCCCTGCGCCCGGACAGCACCCCGCTCCCGCAGGCCGGGACCAAGGTCACCCCGGGCAAGGGACATCCCACCCCCAGCAGACCCACCGGCCCTTCCCCGCGACGCGCCCGGCACACCACCGGACAGCACGCCCCGACCCCACCCACTTCCCGCCGTACGCCCGATGTGCGTACGGTCCCCGCCACCACCCCCACCCGGGTGGTCCAGCGTCCGGCGGGGCATGACACCTCGACACCAGCCGCACACGGGCCGGTGTCAGGCCATGGAGTACCCACACCCGGTAACCGGCCGGAAGACCACCTTCCCACCGGTCACCAGGCGCGGCTCTCACGCAGAACCTGTCGGCGGCGCACCAGCGCCGCCGAGCGGACCGGCTTCCACCACCTGCACGCCACCCAAGTCCACCCCCTCACCCCGAGGTTCGGACCCCACGATGGCAACCGCACACGGCCACGCCGCGCCCGAAAAGCCTGGAAACCACAGGCACACACAGAGTTCTAGAGACGCTGAACCGTATCCACAGCCAGACCGTCACCGGCAGCGACACCAGCATCAGCAGGGCCCAGACGCCGAACAGTGTTCCGGCCGTGTCCGAGCCCTCGCCCGCGGACGCCGCGAGGAGCACGAGCATGACGACCCCGAACACCAGCATCGGGGCACAGGCGATCAGCGAGCTGAGGAGTACGGTGCCGAGCACCGCGGGCATCCGGGACCACGCGCGGCGCCAGACCGTGCCGAAGGCCGCCGGGCGGCCGAGGACCGCGTCCTGGAGTACGGCAGAGGTCGCGGCGTAGATCACCGCCGTGCTGAGCAGCGTCAGCACCATGGCGAAGGCCGCCACCGCGCCGAGGGCGATGAGCAGCGCCAGGCCGTCCTCCCGGCCAAGACCGCCGTACTCCAGGTGGTCGAACCACGCCTGGATGCTGTGCTCGACCGCGAGGTACGCGATCAGCAGCGCGCGGAGCAGCGCGACGAGCACCGCGCCTCCGCTGGTTGATCGTCCCCCGTTGACCGGGACACGTTAACCGGTGCTGCGCGATCTCCGTAGTGCCGGTGCGCGCCGACTGTTGCGTACGGGCGTACGCAACGTTGTGTACGCTCGTACGCATGCCCTACGTACTGCTGGCCGCGGCGATCGCGGCGGAGGTGGCCGGGACCACGGCCATGAAGTTCAGCCACGGGTTCAGCAAGCTGTGGCCGTCCCTGGGGACGGTCGCCGGATACCTCCTCGCCTTCACGCTGCTCGCGCAGGCCCTGAAGACGATGCAGGTCGGCACGGCCTATGCCATCTGGGCGGGCGTCGGCACCGCCGCCATCGCCGTCATCGGGATCGTCTTCCTGGACGAGACGGCGAGCGCGGCCAAACTGGCCGGCATCGCGCTGGTTATCGGCGGCGTCGTCCTGCTCAACCTCGACGGTGCCCACTGATGGCCCGCCGGTACGACCCCGAGCGCCGCCAGCGGATCATCGACGCCGCGATCCGGGTGGTCGGAAGCAAGGGGATCGGCGGGCTGAGCCACCGGTCCGCCGCCGCCGAGGCCGATGTCCCGCTGGGTTCGACGACGTACCACTTCAAGACGCTCGACGAACTGATGGTCGCCGCGCTGCGGCAGGCCAACGAGGGCTTCGCCAAGGCCGTGAACGAGAGCGGCGCGTTCGAGGATCCGCAGGCGGATCTCGCCGAGGGGCTCGCCCGGCTGATGGGTGAGTGGCTCTCCGGCGACCGCACGGGAGTCGAGCTGGAGTACGAGCTGTATCTGGCCGCGCTGCGCAGGCCCGCGCTGCGCCAGGTCGCCGCCGAGTGGTGCGAGGGCGTGGCCGAGGCGCTGACCCGGCGCACCGATCCGGTCACGGCGCGGGCGCTGGTGGCGCTGATGGACGGGATATGCCTGCAGGTGCTGCTGACCGACGCCGCGTACGACCCCGCCTACGCGCGGGAGATGCTCGCCCGGATCATCCGCTGACGGCTGCGGAGCCGGAGCGCGTGACCGCCGCCAGAGCCGCCCCGCACACTCGCCTCGATGTGCGTGACCGGATAGAACACCTCGCGAACCACCCGGTAGCGGTCGATCACCAGGGTCAGCCGCTTGAGCCGGCTCACCCCTGCGGCGCGGAAGGTCGGCAGCCGCAGCGCGGCTGTCAGGGCGAGTTCCGCGTCGGAGAGCAACGGGAAGCGCAACCGCTCCTTCTCGGCGAACACCCGCTGCTCGTCCGGGCGTTGGGTGGACACGCCGTGCACGGTCGCACCCGGGATGTCTGCCCAGCGGCCGGGCTCAACCGCAGGATCGCGGGCGAGGCATGGGGGCGAACGGTCGACCTGCTCGCTCACAAGGTCGCTGACCGGGGCGGGCTGCTGGTCAAGGTGCCCGCGCCGGGTGCGTCCCTGCGCTGCTCCATGTGTGGCTTCACTACGCCGGGCAGCCGGGAGTCGCAGGCGGTCTTCGTCTGCAAGAACCCCACCTGTTGCTGGTCGGGTAACGCCGACCACAACGCGGGCCGAAATATCGACTGGGCGGGTCTCGCACTCGCCCCGGTTGCTGGGAGAGCAGTCGTCAGACAGACGTGAGCGCTGTCAAAAGACAGACGTGAGCGCTGTCAAACTCCCCGGAGCGATCCAGGGGAGAGTCCCACGCATACGCGAGGGAGAGCTGCAACGGCAGCAGTATTCGACCCTGCTGTCCGTCGTCGGCGCCGGACTGCTGCTGGTCGGGCTCGGCTGCGCCGTGCTGATCCCGGGGGCGGGGCTGCTTCTCGCCGTCACCATGATGGTGACGCTGACGGCGGGCGAGATCCTGTACAAGACCACGGCCACCGCCTACGTCGCCGATCAGGCACCGGATCACGCCCAGGGCCGGTTCCAGAGCCTGTATGCCGGGGCATCGATCAGCGGCCAGGTGCTCGCCCCGCCGCTCGGCGGCGCGCTGTACACCGTCGCGCCCGCCCTGCTCTGGCCCGCCTGCGCGGTACTGGCGGGCGCTGCGGCTGTGGCCGTACTGGCGGCGCGACGGCTCCGTGAGCCCGTACCGGCGCTACGGGCCCTTGAACCGCCGCGCATCGAAGGGATGCGGCGCCCGGCACCTGAGACCGGTTCGCACCCGGCCGCCCCGGCCGGTTAGGTTTCCTGTTATGACCGACACCACTGCTCCCCGCTCCACCGGCGCCGTCGCCGCCGGACTCGCCACACTCGCCGACGACGGCACCGTCCTCGACACCTGGTTCCCCGCGCCCGAGCTCGTGTCCGAGCCGGGCCCCTCCGGCACCGAGCGGCTCACCGCCGAGCGGGCCGTGGAGCTGCTCGGGGAGGCCGCGCGCAAGGCGATCGGGCCCGACCCGCGCCGTGGCGTCCAGGTCGTCGCCGTCCGTACGGTCATCGCCTCGCTCGACGACAAGCCGCTGGACGCGCACGACGCGTACCTGCGCCTGCACCTGCTGAGCCACCGCCTGGTCAAGCCGCACGGCCAGAACCTGGACGGCGTCTTCGGGCTGCTCGCCAACGTGGCGTGGACGAGCCTCGGGCCGGTCGCCGTCGACCAGGTCGAGACGGTGCGCCTGAACGCTCGCGCCGAGGGCCTGCACCTCCAGGTCACCTCGATCGACAAGTTCCCGCGGATGACGGACTACGTGGCGCCCAAGGGTGTCCGTATCGCCGACGCCGACCGGGTCCGCCTCGGCGCGCACCTCGCCGAGGGCACCACGGTCATGCACGAGGGCTTCGTGAACTTCAACGCCGGCACCCTCGGCACGTCGATGATCGAGGGCCGGATCTCCGCCGGTGTCGTCATCGGTGACGGCTCCGACATCGGCGGCGGCGCCTCCACCATGGGCACGCTCTCCGGCGGCGGCAAGCAGATCATCTCGATTGGCGAGCGCTGCCTCGTCGGTGCCGAGGCGGGCGTCGGCATCGCGCTCGGCGACGAATGCATCGTCGAGGCGGGCCTGTACGTGACCGCGGGCACCCGCGTCACGATGCCCGACGGACAGATCGTCAAGGCGCTGGAGCTGTCCGGCGCGAGCAACATCCTCTTCCGCCGCAACTCGGTGACCGGCGCCGTCGAGGCCCGCCCGAACAACGCGGTCTGGGGCGGCCTCAACGAGATCCTGCACAGCCACAACTAGGCCCGGACAGCCCTTAGGGCTGGGCCAGTAGGGCGTACGCCTTCAGCAGCCCGTCGACCGTTTCCCGGTCGGCGGGCCGCAGCGGTTCGCGGACTGGGCCGGCGGGCAGGCCGAGTGCTCCCAGCAGCGCCTTCGCGGTCACCGTGCCGGGCAGGCCGGAGGCCATCATCAGTTCGGTCAGCGGCAGCGCGAGCTGGTTCAGCCGGGCCGCCTCTGCGGTCTCGCCCGCGTCGTACGCGTCCAGGACCGCTCGCAGCCGCGGCGCCGCCACATTGGCCACGGTGGAGACGAAACCCGCGCCCCCCACCGCGTACAGCGGGAGGTTCAGTTCCTCGCAGCCCGAGTAGTACGCGAGACCGGTGCGGGAGATGACCTTCGTGCTGCCCAGCAGGTCGTACGCGCAGTCCTTGACGGCGGTGATCCGGGTGTGCCCGGCCAGCCGCAGCATGGTGTCCGGCTCGATACGGGTACCGGTGCGGCCGGGGATGTCGTACAGCATCAGCGGGACGCCGACCGCGTCCGCGACGCGGCGGAAGTGCGCCTCGACGGCGTCCTGCGGCGGGCGGCTGTAGTACGGCGTGACCACCAGGAGCCCATCCGCGCCCGCCTGTTCCGCCGCCCGCGCCAGTTCGACGGTGTGGCGGGTGTCCGGGCTGCCCACGCCGGCCAGCACGGCCGCGCGGTCGCCGACCGCCTCGGCCACGGCCCGGATCAGGTCCGCCTTCTCGCGGTCCGTGGTCGTGGGGGACTCGCCGGTGGTGCCGCTCAGCACGAGTCCGTCGCAGCCGCCGTCCACCAGATGGGCGGCGAGCTTCTGCGCGCCGGCGAGGTCAACGGCGCCGTCGTCGGTGAAGGGCGTGACCATCGCGCACAGAGCGCGGCCGAAGGGGTGCGGTGAGGGTGAGGTCATGACCGCAGTGTGGTCACGCCGGGCCGTGAAGCTCCACTTAAATCTGCTTCAGGGAATGCGGAAGCGCCGCTACAGGGTCAGTTTGAAACCGTCGTGGCTGCGCGCGAAGCCCAGGGACGCGTAGAAGCGGTGTGCCCGGGTGCGGCGCTCGTTGCTGGTCAGCTGGACCAGCGCGCAGCCGCGCTCGCGGGCCCGCTCGATCGCCCGCCGCACCAGCGCGCGGCCGAGCCCGTCGCCACGGCGGTCTGCCCGGATCCGTACGGCCTCAAGAAGCACCCGCTCGCCGCCGCCCTGTCCGAGCCCCGGGATGTACGTCGCCTGGAGGCACCCGAGCACCGTCCCGTCCGGTTCGGCGAGGACCATCATCTCGTTGCGGCTGTCGCTCTCGATGGCCGCGAAGGCGTGCTCGTGGGCCTCGTCGATCACGAGGGAGGCGGGATCGACGACCCGCTCCTCGTCGGCGAGGAGCGCGAGTATCGCCGGCAGGTCGTGGCGGGCGGCGGTACGGAAGATCATGCGGCGGAGTCTGGCACGGACCCGGCCGGAGGTGCTGGCGGGGCTGTGCTGGGGCCTTGACCTCAACTTTGGTTGATGTTTGAGGATGGATCTTGGCAGGCACCGTAGACACCGTCACGACCGAGGAGATCCCCCATGACCGCACAGGCCGCCTTCAACACCCTGCCCGACCTCACCCGTTCCGGCGCCGGGACCGTCATGTCCAGCACCTGGAGCGTCGGGACGCCCGAGCGGCAGCGGGCTGCCGTCGACGCCATCGCCGAGGCCTGGCGGAGCCGGCCGTGGCCGAGTGGGGACCTGCTCTCGTACACCGTTTACACGGGCAACGACGGGGACACCCTGCTGCACTACTCGCAGTGGACGAGCGCGGCGGCACACGCCGAGTTCGCCCGGCTGCACCGCGACGACCGCGTCGCGGACATCGACGCCGCGGTGCCCGGGATCAAGCGGCTGGGGCTGGGGGAGTACGAGCCGTACCGCAGTATCACCGCCCCGCCCGGCGACACCCGGGTGCCGGGAACCGTCGTGATCGTCGACGTCGAGTTCGACGGGCCCGATCCGGCCCGGCAGCGCGCCTGGATCGAAGCCGTCTTCGAGGCGCTGGACACCGATCCGCATCCGCACCCCGGCGGAATCTCCGGGCACTTCCACGTGAGTACGGACGGCACCCGGGTGCTCAACTACGCGGAGTGGGAGAGCGAGCAGGCGCACATCGAGGCGCTCGCAGCCCCCGGCGACGGCGTCGGGTCCGTCACCCCGCAGTGGCAGCGGGTGCACAACTTCCCAGGCGTGACCGGCGGCGGGGTCAACCGGTACACGCCCACGCTGCGGCTCACCCCCGCGTAGGCCCGGACAGGGCCTGGGGAAAGCCGGGGCCCGGCCGGGACGGCGGCCGGGCCCCGGGGTCTTCAGCCGGCCGGTGCTACGGGCGGAAGCGCACGACCTGCGGGTCGTGGTCGCTGTCCTGGTCCGCGAACTCGGCGTTGATGTGCACGCTGTCGTAACTGAAGTCGTCGATCGACGGGCTGGTCAGGATCTGGTCCAGGACCTGCGCGTTGCCCTGGAAGACGTACGAGTAACGCTCCGAACGGGGCAGGGCCTTGATCGCCGGGTAGAGCGCACCGCCGTCCGTCAGGGCCTTCGTCGTCGCCGAGAACTCGAAGTCGTTGATGTCACCGACGACGAGGACGTCCGCGTTGCGCTGGGCCGTCAGGATCTCCTTGACGAAGCCGTTGACGGCCTGTGCCTGGAGCAGACGCTTGGCCTCCGAGGAGCGCACCGGCGGCTGGTGGTGCGAGGTCAGCGCCTCGTCGCCGCCCTTCGAGCCGAAGTGGTTGGCGATCACGAAGACCGTACGGCCGCGGAAGGTGAACTCGCCCGCCAGCGGCTTGCGGCTGTTCTCCCAGGCCGCGTTCGCCGGGTCGATCCGGCCGGGGGAGAGCGTCAGGGCCGCGTGCCGGCCCTCCCGTACCACATCCGTCGCCGTCGTCGCGTCGCCGCCCGCGCGGTCGGTGAAAGAGACCCGCTCGGGGTTGAAGAGGAAGACCTGGCGGATGTTGCCGCCGGGCTCGCCGCCGTCCTTGTTGTTCACCGGGTCGACGGTGCGCCACTCGTACGCGGGGCCGCCTGCGGCGACGATCGCGTCCGTGAACTTCTTCAGCGTCTGGTCGGCGGCGACCGTGCCGTCGTTCTTCGCGCCGTTGTTGTCCTGGATCTCCTCCAGGGCCATGATGTCGGGCGAGGCGAGGTTGTCGACGACCGACCCCGCGAGCGCGTCGAACTTGTCCTGCGGGTCGCCCGGGTCGAGGTTCTCGACGTTGTACGTGGCCACGGCCAGCTCGCCGCGCCGCTGCACGCGGGTGGACTCGCGCTCCAGGCCCTCGTCGGTGACCGTGCCGAGCGTGCGCGCCGTCAGGGTGTAGCCGCCGAACTGGTTGAAGTCGAGCGGGCCTTCGGTCGTCCCGGTCAGGACGTCCCCGACGTTCGCCTTCGGGAAGGGCCGCTCCGCGATCGGCGCGAGCTGCTGGATCTTCAGCCGGCCCGTGTTCTGGGAGGTGTACGAGCCGTAGACCGTGGCGCCGCGCCGGCTGTCGTGCTCGTGCGGCTTGACCGTCACCCACAGCTCGGAGAAGGAGTTGGACGCGCCGACGACGCGTGACGTACCGATGCGGACGTTGCTGCCCTCCAGCGACTCGTAGTAGTCCAGGGCGTACGCGCGGGGGTTGAGCGGCAGCGCGTTGATGCTGCCGGCCGCCGCCGGGTCGCCCTCGGGGGCGTACGCGGCGGGCACGGACTTCGCCGAGACGGTGACCGGCGCGGGCAGGGCGTTGCCCGAGGAGAACACGGCCACCGTGGGCTTGGAGATCTGGGTGACCGACTGGTTGCCGGAGTTGGTGCCGCCGGGGATGAACTCGCCTACGAGACCGGAGACCTTGACCGCGTCGCCCACGGCGACGGCCGGCGCCGAGCCGGTGAAGACGAAGATGCCCTCGCTGGTGGCGGCGTTGTCGTCGGCCTGCGGGTCCTGGAACCAGAAGCCCCTGGAACCGTACGTACGCACGCCGGTGACGATGCCCTGGACATCGGTGACCTGCTGGCCGGCGAGCGGGGATATCCGTGTGGTGCCCTGGATGTCGTGGATCCGTACCTCGGCGGCGGACGCGGAGGAGGAACCGGCGAGCAGACCGGTGGCCAGTGCGGTGGCCACGACGGTCGCGACGGCGGCGGATCTCGGAACGGATGAACGGGCTGACATGTATGGACTCCGGGTGGTCAATGTGGGACGGAGTGAGAGGTCTACGCGCGTCAATCTCTTGTGTGGCCAGTGGAGTTGTCAAGGCTTCGCGGGTTTACGGAACCTGACGGGTACATGAACCCGATGAGATGGGGCGAAATGCGTCTACGCTGGGGCGCCGACCGACCCATCCGTATGACCGTCCGAGGAGAATCAGCAGATGTCCGCAGAGCGCCCGACCCTGCCGCCGGTGCGGCTGCACTCCGACGCGGAGCTGGCACGCGACGCGCTCGCCACGCCACTGATGGCCCGTGCGGTACGGCTCGCGCGCTGGGCGGGGCCCGGCACACCGGTCGGCGCCGGCGGTGAACTCCTCGAGAAGCAACTGCAGGCCGCGGCCGAGGAGATCGGGCTCGGCACGGAAGAGGACGGCAGGGCGTACGCGAGCGAGGCGTGGCGGCTCGCGGTCGATACCGGGCTGATCGATGTCGCGGATGACGGGGACACCGGGTCGGGCGGCGTCACCGCGGGCGAGGAGCTGGCCCTGGTCACCTCCGGCAGCCCGCAGGACATTCTCGACCTCTGGCTCGACGGACTGGACGCCGTCCTCGCCGACGCGACCGTGCCGCCGCTCGAAGATCTCGTCGACGCGATGGAAGGCGGCGGCGAGGTCGACTTGAGCACGCTGAAATGGGACCCGCAGGGCGAGGCCGACTTCCTGGACGGAGTTCTCGGCAACCTCTACCTGCTGACCGTCACCGAGGGCGGTTCGGGGGAGGGGCCCGTACCGCTGCCCGTGCTCGCCGCGTCGATGATCGTGCCCGACGACATGGGCGAGCCCACCGATGACGTTCTGGAGCAGGTCTCCGACGCGATGATGCGGCTCGACGACCAGTTCCGGCTGCTGGAGCCGATCGGGCTCGTCGAATACCGCCCCGTCGACGAGGAGTTGATGGCCGAGGCGGACGAGGACTACGCCGAGCCCGTCGACCAGGACGACGTCGCCCGGTACGGGATGGTCCGGCTCACCCCGCTCGGACTCTTCGGCATCCGGGCGCGCCTGCTCGACGCGGGCTTCGACGCGCCCGCCGTCGGTGACCTGGCGGACAAGGGCGCCGATGTCCTGCTCGACTCCGTCGCCCAGTTCCCCGAGACCTCCGCCCAGGCCGAGATCGAGCAGTGGCTCGCCCGTCGCGAAGTCCCGGGAGCGGCACGGGACTTGCTGGCCGCCGCCCGCGGCACGGACCAGGGCGCTCCGCTGCGCCGGCTCCGCTGCCAGCAGGCGCTGTCCCTGACCGGACCGGAGGCCGAGCCGGCGCTGCGCGAGGTGCTCGACGACGCGGAGCTGGGCGGCCTGGCCCGGGTGTGGCTCGCCGAGCGGGGCGCGGCCGGCGTACCGGCGCCGCCGGAGTCCATGGTCTTCTGGCTGACAATCGACACGATCGCCGCGCAGCTCGGCGCGGAGGGCGACTCGGCGGAGCTGCAGGGCCTGGTCGAGGGCCTGGTGGGACAGCACAGCGGCTTCTTCGAGGCGGCCTGGCGGGTGGACCACCCGGCCACCCCGGACGTCCTGGAGGCGATGGGCCGGCTGCACCCGGACAAGAGGACGGCGAAGGAAGCACGAAAGGCGGCCTTCAAGGCCCGCTCCAAGCGCGAGCCGTAGCCCGCCGAGCGGATCTGCCGCCCGCGACCCCGCCGCCCCCGGCGCGCCGAGCGACACCCGCGCTCCGCCGCCCGGCACCGCGCCACCCGGGCCACGGCACCTCGGCCCCGGGTCCGGTGCCCGGGTGTCCCGGTGGCCGGCTGCCCCGGTGTCCGGAACTCCCTGCGCCCCGGTGCCTGGCGCCCCGGGGGCCCGGCAGGTGGGGCACGTGCCCGGTGCCTGCCGGCCGCGTCCGGCGGCTGCACCGTCGTCGAGGTGCGCCACGGCGGACAGGTCGCCGAATGGGTCGGCATCGCCGGCACCTCCACCAACTGCGCCGGCGGGTCCACCCCCTGGGGCACCTGGCTCACCTGCGAGGAGAACTCCGACCGGGCCGGCGAGAACGGCATGACCAAGGACCACGGCTACGTCTTCGAAGTCGACCCGTACGACCGCCGCGCCAACCGCGACCCCCAGCCGGTCAGGGCCTTCGGCCGCTTCGACCACGAAGCCGTCGTCATCGACCCGCGGCGCGGCCACGCGTACCTGACGGAGGACGACTCCGACCCCAACGGCCTGTTCTTCCGCTGGGTCCCGCCCCGCGGCTTCAAGCACGGCCGAGGACAGCTGCGGGGGCTCGCGGACGACGCGGGCGTGCTCCAGGCCCCCCGGTGCTTCGACCGCTCCGGCCGGTTCGTAGACGACCTCTCGCGCGCCACCAGGATCGGCACGGTGTACGGGGTCGACTGGGTGGACGTACCGGACCGGGACGGCCGTACGGTCCCGGTCCGCGAGCAGTTCGCCGACGGCGAGGTCACGCGCGCCCGCAAGCTCGAAGGCATGTGGTGGGCGGACGGCGGCGCGTACATCGTCTCCTCGTACGCGCGCGACGAGAGCCCCGGCAAGCCGCACGACGGCCAGGTCTGGTTCTACGACGGGACGGCGAAGGCATCCAGCACCTCCTCGGCGCCACGGACAGCGGGCGCACGTATCCGATCGCGCGCAACGACCTCAACATCGGCACCGAGGCCGAGCCGGAATTCAGCGAGTTCGCGGGCGTCGTCTTCTCGCCCGACGGCCGGACTCTGTACGCCAACATCCAGAAGCCCGGCATCCTGCTGGCCATCACCGGCCCGTGGAAGCGCCGGCCGCAGCGATAAAACCCTTGGCGGGCCGGACAGTTGCTCTCCTAGAGTGATCCACGTCCAGGTGCGAAGGCAGGACCTACTTCCACTGTTAATGGGGCGGCCGCGGGTTCGAGTCCCGTCATCGGCTTCGGGCCGGTGTAGCTCAGTTGGTAGAGCACCTTGTCGGTTCCGCCGACCTCGATCTCTGGACACCACAACTTCATGCACCTCCCGGTGCGCGGGCCGCGGCTACTTCTTCTCATGAAATCACGCCGCCGCCACCTTTGATCTCGGGAGGCTCAGCGTGGGGGTGCCAGGTGCCCGGCACCCCTGTTCTCTGCTGCGCTTCCCCCTGCCGAATTCGGGGGAATTCACATGGCACGCTTCAATCTCCGTACGGCCAAGGCCCAGGCCACCTCGCCCGTGCAGACGACCGGGCGCACCACGTCCACCCACCAGGGCGGCCTCGGCTTCCTTCGGGACGCGCGCTCCGAGCTCTTTCTGCTCGCCGTCGCCAATTTCGTTTCACAGGACACCCATTACGAGGCAGGCGGCGCCCGCGACGACCGATTCGCGGCGCTCGTGCGCAAGCTCGCCGTCGAGGACCCGGGGTGGACCGCGGGCCTGCTCGGCTGGCTGCGCGGCGACGGGAACATGCGGACCGCGTCGATCGTCGGCGCCGCCGAGTACGTCAAGGCCCGCCTCGATGCGTCCGCGGAGTCCGGTCCGGAGTCCGGACCGACGAACCGCCAGGTCGTCGCCTCAGTGCTGCGGCGTGCGGACGAGCCCGGCGAGCTGCTCGCGTACTGGACCTCGCAGTACGGGCGCAACGTGCCCAAGCCCGTCAAGCGCGGCATCGCCGATGCCGTCCAGCGGCTCTACAACGGCAAGTCCCTGCTCAAGTACGACACCGCCTCCAAGGGCTACCGCTTCGGCGACATCCTCAACCTCGTACACGCCTCGCCGGACCCGGCGAAGCCGTGGCAGGGCGAGCTGTTCCGGTACGCGCTCGACCGCCGGCACAACCCGGACACGGCCGAGCCGCCCGCCTCGAACCGCACGCTGACCGCCCACCGGGCGCTGATGGCGGTGCCGGTGGAGGAGCGACGGGCGGTCGTCACCGCACCGGACGGCGCTCAGCGCCTCGCCGAGGCGGGCATGACGTGGGAGGCGCTGGCCGGCTGGTTGCAGGGCCCGATGGACGCCGCGGCCTGGGAGGCGGTAATTCCGTCCATGGGGGCGATGGCGCTCGCTCGGAATCTTCGGAATTTCGACGAGGCCGGAGTCTCGGACGCGGTCGCCGCGCAGGTGGCGGCGAAGATCTCCGACCCGGAGGAGGTCGCGAAGTCGCGGCAGTTCCCCTTCCGCTACCTCGCCGCCTACCAGCACGCGTCCTCGCTGCGCTGGTCGTACCCGCTGGAGAAGGCGCTCGGCCACTCGCTGGCCAATGTGCCGGCGCTGCCCGGCCGGACGCTGATCCTGGTCGACCGTTCGGGCTCGATGTGGTCGCCCCTCTCGGACCGCTCGCAGCTCAACCGGGCCGACGCGGCGGCCATCTTCGGTACGGCGGTGGCAATGCGGGCCGCCGACGCGGACCTGGTGGAGTTCGGCAGCACCAGCGGCCGCGTCAAGTACGGCAAGGGCGAGTCCGTACTCAAGGTGCTGAAGCGCTTCGGTGACCTGGGCGGGACCAATACGGCCGAGGCGGTGCGCACCCACTACCGGAGGCACGACCGGGTGCTCATCGTCACGGACGAGCAGGCGGCCTACAGCTACCGCGGCGACGTGACGGCCCAGGTTCCGGACCGGATTCCGGTCTACACCTGGAATCTGGCGGGCTACCGGGCGGGCCACGCGCCGACCGGGACGCCAGGCCGGCACACCTTCGGAGGGCTCACCGACGCGGCCTTCCGTATGGTGCCTTTGCTCGAGGCCGGACGGGCCGCCGACTGGCCCTGGAGCACCTGATCCAGGGCCCGGTGGCCGACGGGGATGGCTTGGCGCGGCCGGGGGGCGCATACTGAAGGTAATGACTAAGTCAGCCGGAGCCCGGCGCCACCTGCCGTCCAGTCCCTTCAACGTACCGGCCCCGGCCGCCCCACCGATCGAGATTTTCGCTGTGGGGGACCGGGTTTCACATGACCAGTTCGGCCTTGGAAGAGTCGTCGGAGTCGAGGGTGACGCCGCCGTGCTCATCGACTTCTCGGGTCGCCAGGGAAGGATTCTCAGTCCCTACGCCAAACTGACCAAGCTCTGAGGCAGCTCAGGGAGAGTGCTTTCGCCGTCCCGTATCCGATCCGTCGGGTGCGGGACGGACGTCTGCCCGGAGGCCGCCGGAACGGGAGGCTACGCCGCGCGCTCGATCGCGCCGCTGGTGGCGGCAGCCCATTCCAGGAGCAGCACTTCGTACTCCTCGGAGGGCCATTCGCCGTCCACCCGGGTCTCGACGAGCCGGCGGATCGCTTCGTTCGCCTCGGAGGCGGAAGGACGCTCGGGGCCGGCGGACATCGGAATGGTGGACATACATACAAGGCTACGGGCGGGCACTGACATCAAACCGCATTCCGGTGGTGGCGTCGGTCACGTGGAGTGCCCGCCCGTCACTCCTCGGGACGTCCTGCGGGTCGCCTCGCGCCCGCCCCTGACCTGCATGGCAGCCGCCTAGGGTCTGTTGCGAAAGTGCTGGTCGCAGAAGTGCGTTGTCGGTCGTGTTGTGCTTGCATACCCCGGTGAA
>NZ_JANAVP010000056.1 GCF_024213665.1 Streptomyces sp. A3M-1-3 | reverse complement strand
TGGCCGAAGGTGAGGAACTGCGCACCGCCGACTACTGGGTGGCCCAGGTCCGCGGCACCGTCCGCTTCGCCGACGCCCTGCAGACCTTGGCCGGCCTGAACGTCAGCACGTTCATCGAACTGGGCCCCGACGCAGTGCTCACCGCCCTGGCCGCCCAGACCTTCCAAGGCGCCCAAGGCGCCGTGGCCCTATTGCGCCGCGAGGGGCCCGAGCCGGAGGCGCTGCTCGCCGGTCTCGGCCAGGCGTACAACCGCGGTGTGCCGGTGGACTGGACGGCGTTCTTCGCCGACAGCGGCGCCCGGCGCGTCGCCCTGCCCACCTACCCCTTCCAGCGCGAGCGCTACTGGCTGGAGTCCACCTCTGCCGCAGCCGACGCCGGCGGCCTGGGCCTGACCCGGACCGGCCATCCGCTGCTCGGCACGAGGGTCCCCGTCGCCGGGTCCGACGCAGCACTGTTCACCAACCGCGTCTCGCTGCACACCCACCCGTGGCTGGCGAACCACACCGTCCTCGGCTCACCCGTCCTGCCCTCCTCCGCCCTGGTGGAACTGGTGATCCGGGCGGGCGACGAGTTCGGTGCCGCGGTGCTCGACGAGCTGACCGCCCCCATGCCCATGGTCCTGCCCGCCAGGGGGAGCCTCCAGGTCCAGGTGGCGGTGAGCACTCCTGACGACGCGGGCCGCCGCACGGTCACCGTGCACGGCCGTCCCGACGGCACCGACGCACCCTGGACCGTGTACGCGCACGGCAGGCTGAGTACGGCGGGCCCGGGCGCCCCGGTTGCGCTGACGGCTTGGCCGCCGACGGGTGCCGATGAGCTGGCTCTCGGCGAGGCGTACCAGCGGCTCGCCGAGATGGGCCTGTCGTACGGGCCGCCGTTCCGCGGGCTGATGTCCGCCTGGCAGCAGGGCAGGGAGCTGTTCGCCGAAGTGCGCCTGCCCACCGACGCCGATCCGGCAGGCTTCGTGCTGCACCCGGGGCTGCTCGACTCCGCGCTGCAACCGGCTTTCCTCACCGGCACGCTGAGCGGCGGCGCAGAGGGTTCGGCCCAGCTGGCCGCCGTCTGGCGCGGTGTCCGGTTGTACGCGACCGGCGCCACGGCGCTGCGCGTGCAGATCGCCCCGGCGGGCGAGGGCGCCGTCTCAGTACGGCTCGCGGACCTGAGCGGGCAGCCTGTCGCCACGGTGGACACGGTGCAGACCCGGCCGGTCGACGCCGGTGAACTGGCCAAGGCGCTGGCCCGGCACCATGACTCGCTGTTCCAGGTCGGCTGGACGCCTGTCGCCCCACTCCGCCCCACCGGGGACATCCGGTGGGCCGTGCTCGGGACCGCAGAATCGGGCGGACGGTCCTTCAGCGACGCGGCGGCCGTGGCCAAGGCCGTCGACGCGGGGGAACCGGTCGACGCGGTGATCGTCCGGCTGGAACCGGTCCGGGCCGGCGAACGGCCCGAGGCCGTGCGGGCGTCCGTCCAGCGCGTGCTGGCCCTCGTCCAGGACTGGCTGGCCGACGAAAGGCTCGAAGCTTCCCGGCTGGTGGTGACCACCTCAGGCGCCGTGTCCCCGACGGGCGCAGACGTCGTGGACCTGGGCGGCGCCGCGGTCTGGGGTCTGCTGCGCTCGGCGCAGTCGGAGCACGCCGGCCGGATCGTGCTGTCCGATGCCGGCGTCGGCACTCCCGCGGAGCTCCTGGCGGCAGTTGCGCTCTCCGGTGAGCCGCAGTCGGCCGTGCGCGGCGGCGAGGTCCTCGTGCCCCGGCTGACCCGCCTCGCCCCGGCCGCGAACGACGCCGGTGCGGGCGTATGGAGCTCTGAGGGCACCGTCCTGATCACCGGCGGCACCGGCAGCCTGGGCTCGCTCTTCGCCCGGCACCTGGTCGCCGAGCACGGTGTCAGGCACCTCCTGCTCACCAGCCGCCGAGGCCGCGCGGCTGCCGGGGTCTCGGAGCTGGAGGCCGAACTCACCGCGCTCGGGGCCCGGGTGACCGTAGCAGCCTGCGACGCATCGGACCGGGAAGGCCTTGCCCGGGTCCTCGCGGACATCCCCGCCGAGTATCCGCTGACCGGTGTCGTGCACGCCGCCGGCGCCCTGGACGACGGTCTGATCACCGCGCTGACTCCCGAGCGGCTGGACGCGGTGCTGCGGCCCAAGGTGGACGCGGCCTGGCACCTGCACGAACTGACCCGCGAGCTGCCCGTGACGGCGTTCGTGCTGTTCTCGTCCATCGCCGCGGTGGTCGGCGGTCCCGGACAGTCCAACTACGCTGCCGCCAACGCATACTTGGACGCCCTGGCGCAGCACCGGGCGTCCAAGGGGCTGCCCGCTACCTCGATCGCCTGGGGCCTGTGGGAACAGTCCGGCGGCATGAGCGGTCACCTGGACGAGACCGACCTCAGGCGGATCGCCCGCAGTGGTTTCCTCCCTGTTCCGCAGGACCGCGGCGCCGCGCTGCTGGATGCAGCACTGGGCCTCGGGCAGCCGGCGCTGGTCGCCACCCCGCTGGACCTGACGCCGCTTCTGCACCAGCCTGCCACGATCCCGCCGTTGCTGAGCGGCCTGGTCCGCACCCCGTCGCGGCGTACGGCGCAAAACTCCGACCCGGTCACCGGCTCGCTGTCCGGACGGCTGGCCGGACTGTCCGAGGAGAAGCAGCACCGACTGGTCCTCGACCTGGTGTGCACGGAGGCCGCCGCCGTGCTGGGGTACTCCGGGACCAGCGGCATCAGCGACGACCAGCCCTTCTCCAAACTGGGCTTCGACTCGCTGACCGCCGTCGAGCTGCGCAACCGGCTGGACGCCGTCACCGGTACCAGGCTGCCCGCCACCCTGGTCTTCGACCACCCGACCCCGGGTGAGTTGGCCACGTACCTCCGTACAGAGAGGCTGACGGCGCCGGGCGACGGCGGGACCCCGGCGGCACCGGTGGTCGACTTCCAGGCGGAGATCCGGCTCGCGGACGACATCCGGCCTGCCGCAGAAGTGCGCACGGTGGCGGAAGAACCTGGCGAAGTCCTGCTCACGGGTGCGAGCGGCTTCCTCGGCGCCTTCCTGCTGCGCGACCTGATGCGGACGACCACGGCCAGGGTGCACTGCCTGGTCCGCGGCGCCGACGAGACGGCGGCGCTGGAGCGGCTGCGCGCGAACATGGAGTGGTACAAGGTCTGGGACGAGGTGGACCCCGAGCGGCTGTCAATCCTCGTCGGCGACCTCGCCGAGCCCCGGCTGGGCCTGACTCCGGAACGCTTCGACGAGCTGTCCAGGATCGTCGACGTCGTCTACCACAACGGAGCGCACGTCCACTGGCTGCACCCGTACACCTCGCTGAGGACGGCGAACGTGACGGGCACGGAGGAAGTGCTCCGCCTGGCAGCACGCCACCGCACCGTACCGGTTCACTATGTCTCGACCGTCGGCGTCTTCGACGGGGTGCGGGAGGAGGGCGTTCCGCTCAAGGTCACCGACCCCACCGGGCCGGCCGAGGCGCTTCCCTCAGGCTATCTGCAGAGCAAGTGGGTTGCGGAACAACTCATCGAGGCGGCCCGGGAACGGGGCCTGCCGGCCTCGGTCTACCGCGTCGATGTGATCTCCGGCGACCAGCAGAACGGCGCCTGCCAGACCAGGGACTTCGTCTGGCTGAGCCTCAAGGGCATCCTCCAGGCCCAGTCCGTCCCGGCTGTCTCCGGCGGCCGCTTCCACCTGCTGCCGGTCGACTACGTCAGTTCGGCGATCACCGCGATCTCGCGGCAGCCGGAGTCCTCCGGGCGTACCTTCCACCTCTTCAACCCGACGTCACTGACGCTGAAGGAGTGCGCGGAACACCTGCGCGGACTCGGCTACCTGCTCACCGAGTCCGAGTGGGGCTCCTGGCGGGAGGCGGTCGAGAGGGACCGGGACAACGCCATCGTTCCGCTGCTCCACGCCTTCGAGATGATGACGTCGGACACCGACGCCTTCTACCCGCCCATGGACAGCACCGGCACGGACACGGCACTCGCGGCCACCGGTATCGTGTGCCCGCCGCTGTCCCGGGAACTCTTCGAGAAGTACGTCGAGTTCTTCGTCGAAGCCGGCCACTTTCCGGCGCCTCCCCACGTGCAGGGAAGGGGTGCAGCGGCCGGGGTTCGCGGCTGGCACTGACTGCACCTGACAGGGCTGGGGCGCGCGCCTGCGCCCCAGCCCTTGCGGCGTCGCCCCGGTCTCGGATCAGCCGAAGTCCTGGACCACAGGGGTTCTTCAAGCAAGGCTCAATCGGTCCCTGCCAGTCTGGTACGCGCCTGCTGCGCCCCACCGCACTCGGCACCGCGGAGTCTGTCCGGCCAGGGGAGCGTGAGTGCGGTGGAGGCACGGAGGCCAACCACGATGAGCGCGGCGAGTCAGAGCGCGCCGCAAGTGCAGCACCTGCTGAGGGCCGGATCGTGGCGCATCACGCGCGGCGCTCCGCACTCAACCGAAGTCGCCGCACTGGCACACGTGTTGATCGCCCTGCTGTCGGGTGGCAACGGGCCCTGGGAGGTGAAGAGGGCCAGCCGTCCCAGGAAACAAATCTACCGTTCAGTAAAGTGACATACCCGCAAGAGGCCCATGGAGGAACACCGAAGCCGTATGCCACAGTCGGCGGCGTCAACTTCGGAAGGACAGCCTGAACCGCCCCACTTCAGGACGTCATGACCCGGGCAGTCTGACGCCGGGAACGGGAGTGTTTGCCATGAGGTTCAACCTCATCGGGCCTTTCGAGATCATCACTGACGACGGCGAGATCTGCATCCCCGGCACGCCCAAGGTCTGTCAGACACTGGCTCTCCTGCTCAGCAGACCGAACGAAACAGTCACGGCCGACACCCTAATCCGGGAACTCTGGGGCGACAACCCGTCGGGCAAGGCCCTCGCCACTGTGCAGACGTACATTCACCATGTCCGCCACCGCCTTCTTGCCCATGGCACCGCTGCCGGCCCCAGGCATGCCGCCGCCCCCGGCCGCCCCACCCTGATCACACGTCCGCCGGGCTACCTGCTGCAGATCGACGAAGAGGCGATCGACACCACCGCCTTCGAACGCCTTGTGGTGAGCGGTGACGCGGACCTGAAGGCCGGCCGCACCGAATTCGCCTCCCGCCGCCTCCGGGAGGCCCTGGCGCTGTGGCGCGGCCCCGTCCTGTCCAACGTTCCGACCGGCCCAGTGCTCGCGGGACGCGTCGTCTACCTCGACGAGCTGCGCGTACGGGCACTGGAGCTGCGCATCGAGACCGAGATCCGGCTCGGCCACCGGCGCGAGATCCTCCCGGAACTGCGCTCCCTGGTCCACGACTACCCCTTCAATGAGTGGTTCCACGGCCAGCTCATCGCGATCCTGCACCACTGCGGACGCCGTGCCGAGGCGCTTAGTGCCTACCGCGAACTACGACGGATCCTGCGCAGCGAACTGGGCCTTGATCCGTCTGCGGACCTCCAGCGGCTTCAGCGCGAGGTCCTCGGCCCCCGGCCCGCGGGTGTCCTGAGAGTGGCGCCGCAGCAGGGGGCGGCAGTGACCCCGTTGTCGATGGCGGCCCTGGACTGACCGGCCCCGGGCACACCGCCTTCGCCGACGGGTGGGGAGTCTGCGCCCGCCATCTGACAGATTCGGCTCGGGCCCTTTGACCTCGGCCCGGAGAACCGCCGACGATCACGGAACGAGGAGCACGGGGCAGGCCGCGTCTTCCCCCCGAGCCGCGGTTCTGCCCTGTGCCCCTCCGTCCGTCGGCTCGCGGCGAAGGGCGCGGCACAAGTCTGAGAGTTGTACTGACGTGACAGTAGGTTCGACCGCCGGTGGCGCAGGTCTCATTGGTTCTTACGCGGCTGTCGGTGACAGTTTCACCGAGGGTGTCGGAGATCCCGCACGCGACGGGGCGCTCATCGGCTGGGCCGACCGTCTCGCCGCCATGCTGGCCGGCCAGCGGCCCGGCCATGAGCTGCGTTACGCGAACCTTGCTGTCCGTGGCCGGCTACTGGACCAGATCATCGAGCAACAGGTGCCACGGGCCAAGGAGTTCGCACCCGATCTGGTGAGCTTCTGCGCCGGCGGCAACGACATCCTGCGCCCGGGCGGCGACCCGGACTCCATCGCTGTGCGTCTCGAGGCGGCGGTCGCGGACCTCGTGTCCTGTGCCGGCACCGTCCTGCTGTTCACGGGATTCGATACCCGCGGCATTCCGCTGCTGCGCCATCTGCGGGGAAGGATCGCCACATACACGGCGCACGTGAGGTCCATCGCCGACCGGTACGACTGCCCGGTGGTCGACCTGTGGTCGCTGCGAACGGTGCAGGACCGCCGGGCATGGCACGAGGACCGGCTGCACCTGTCCCCCGTGGGCCACGCCCACGTCGCGCTCCGCGCCGCCCACGTGCTCGGCCTGGATGTGCCCGCCGTGGCCGATCCGCTGCGGCGGTCCGGAACGCGCCCCCAGCCCCGGGCCGCGCTGAGCGACGACATCCACTGGGCCCGCGAACACTTCCTGCCCTGGGTCGCCCGCCACCTGCGCGGAGAATCCTCCGGTGACCAGGTCGAACCCAAGCGGCCGGACCTGCTGCCGCTGTGACCACCCGGACCGAACACGTCACCGCTACGGCGAGGAGATGACTTCATGCATTCCAAGGCACAACGCCTGACCGACCTGGTGAGCCGGGCGCTCGGCAGCCCGCTGCCGCTGCGCGTCCGCGCCTGGGACGGCAGCGAAGCCGGACCGCGGGACACCCCCGTCCTGGTGGTCCGCGAGCGGCGGGCCCTGCACCGTCTGCTGCGGCACCCCGGCGAACTCGGCCTCGCCCGCGCCTGGGTGGCCGGCGAGATCGACATCGAGGGCGACCTGTACGACGCGCTGAACCACCTCACCGGAGTCGCCTGGGAACGCGACGCGGACGCGGGCCGGCGCACCACCGTGCGACACTCCCTCAGCGCTCTGCTCACCATGGACGTGCGCCTGGCCGCCGGGCTGCTGGCGCTCGCCGGCCCCGGGCTTCCTCCGGCAGTACCGCCGGAGGAAGCGGTCCGGCGCCGCGGTGCACTTCACAGCCTGCGGCGCGACCGCTCCTCGATCAGTCACCACTACGACGTGGGCAACGACTTCTACTCGCTCGTGCTCGGGCCGTCGATGGTCTACTCGTGCGGCTACTGGGACAGTTCGGGCGGCGCGGATGCAAGCCTGGAGGAAGCCCAGCGCGCCAAGCTCGACCTGATCTGCCGCAAGCTCGCACTCCGCCCGGGACAGCGGCTGCTCGATGTGGGCTGCGGGTGGGGCTCCATGGCCATCCACGCCGTCGAGCACTACGGGGTGAGCGCCACCGGCGTGACGGTATCCGTCGAACAGGCCGACCTCGCGCGCAAGCGTGTCGCCGACGCGGGCCTGGCGGACCGGGTGGAGATCCGGGTGCAGGACTACCGGGAGATCGAGGACGGACCGTACGACGCGATCTCGTCGATAGGGATGGCCGAGCATGTCGGATCGGCGCAGTACCGGGCGTACGCCGATGTGCTGCATCGGCTGCTGAGGCCCGGCGGGCGGCTGCTGAACCACCAGATCGCCCGCCGCCCGCTGGCGGACGAGAACAGCTACCGGGTGGACGAGTTCATCGACCGCTATGTCTTCCCCGACGGGGAACTGTCGCCCGTCGGCACAACCGTGTCGCTCCTGGAGAGCGCGGACTTCGAGGTCCGGGACGTGGAAGCCATCCGCGAGCACTACGCGCTGACGCTCCGCGCCTGGGTCGAGAACCTCCAGACGCACTGGGCGGAGGCGGTCCGGCTCACCACACCGGGCCGGGCCCGTGTCTGGCGGCTCTACATGGCCGCATCTGCGCTCGCGTTCGAGCAGAACAGGATCGGCGTCAACCAGGTCCTGGCCGTACGGACCGCGTCCGGCGGCGCGTCCGGCATGCCGCTGGTGCGCGGCACATGGCAGGAACCGAAAGCCCTGCCGCAGCACACGACGCCTCCTGCGCGTACGGAGCCGTAGAACCGCGGAGCCCGCCGAAGACACCCGCTGCACCGGGGATGAGCACCCTGTTTGATCCCGGGTGCGGCGTGATGCGGGCGGTCACGTCAGCGGCCGGCGTGTCTACCACCTCGAGTCCGCCGGAGTGCGGTGGCGCCCCCACCGCGATCCACCCCGGTCAGGGTGTCCGGAGCACCTCCCACCAGCATGACTCGAGGACGGATGGTTGGCCTGCGGTCGATCATCCAAGGGGGTATGTGGTGAGAGCAGTTGAACACAGCGGACCGGCCGTCGTCGGGACGGGCCATGACCCGTCCCGACCGGAGGCCGTCCGTGCTCCGATCGACGAGGTGGTTGACGATCTCTGCGCGTCGGTCTTCACGTCGCTCCGGCGGAGAGATCAGCGGGAGAAGGGCAAGCAGTACGTCAGGGGACTGCTCGCGACCCGGGGCCGCAAGTCGATACGGAACATCGCCGCCCAGATCGGCAGCCCCGCCGCGGATCAGAGCCTGCATCACTTCATCGCCAATTCCACCTGGGACTGGAAGCCGATCCGTGCGTCGCTTGCGCAGTACCTGGAGGCAGCCGCCCCGCTGACCGCGTGGGTCGTGCAGCCGATGGCGATTCCCAAGAGCGGCGGCCATTCGGTGGGTGTGGGCCGCCGTCTCGACCCGCGCCTCGGTCAGATGTTCCACGGCCAGCAGGCGTTCGGCCTCTGGTTCACGTCCGAGGAGGTGGTCTCACCGGTGAGCTGGCGGCTGTTCCTGCCCGACCTGGCGCCCGAGGAGGAGATCGATCCGGGGGGCGCCCCGGAGGCCGCGCAGAGCGAGACGCTGGAGGAGTGCGCGGCCACCACGGTCTTGGACACGGTGCGTCAGTGGGGCATGCCGAAGAGGCCGGTTCTCCTGGACGGCCAGGGCGTCAGGACGAGCACGATGACGGACAGGTTCGCGCAGGCTGGGCTTCCGGTGATTGCCGGGGTGAACGCGGCGACCCAGCTGAGGGTGGCGGACCCCGCGCTGCCCGGCTACGGCGCCGGGGCGCTGCCCGCCCGGGAGATTCTGCAGTCCGTGACGGCGCTCCGGCGCCCCGCCGAGTGGTTCGATCCGGCCCGTTCCATGATGCGCCGCAGCTCACTCGTGGTTGCCGTGCTCGTCATGCTGCCCAACCAGCCGCCTACCCGTCTCAGTCCGCTGCTGCTCATGGGCGAGTGGTCCGACCCGCGGCGGCTGCCGTCGCGGCTGTGGCTCACCGACCTCACCCGGGCGCACTGCGGCTCGCTGCTGCGGCTGACGAAGCAGGTCCGCCGGGTGTCGCTGGCGGCCTCGCACAGCATCCAGGACGTCGGCCTGCGCGACTTCGCCGGCCGCTCGCTGCACGGTTGGCACCGGCACGTCACGATGGCTTCCGTGGCGCACGCGGCGTGGTCGCTCAGCCGGCCGTCCCAGTCGGCTCCGGCCCCTTGCTACGCCTCGGCTCCTTGAGCTGACCTGAGGTCCTGCGCATCTCATTCAGAACACCCCGTGTCTTACGCAGGCGCAGCGCCATCTGGACCTCGAGTACCGGGCCCGGTTTCTGCCATTGCGGTCCGAGCAGGTCCGTAATCCGTTCCAGCCGCCGGGCCACGGTGTTCGGGTGGACGTGGAGGGCCTCAGCGGCGTGGGTGGGGCTGCCGCCGGATTCGAAGTAGGCCTCGAGGGTCTTGGCCAGATCGGTGAGGCGGCTGGTGTCGTAGTCCAGGACGGGGCCGATGGTCGACCTGATGAACGTGTCGACGTCGTGGTCCGCGGACAGCAGGAGACCGAGGAATCCGAGCTCCTGCAAGGACGCTGTGGATCCGGTGCCGCCGAGCGCGGTCAGGGCGTCCAGGCAGCGCACGGCCTCTTCGTAGACACGGGCCACCGACACCGCGCTGTTGGCGGGGCCGGCCGCACCGATGGAGACCGGGTGTCCGAGCAGCGGTGACAGCCCGCCGGACACGGTCCGCCCGGCCACCGACGCGTCGGCGCCGGGCAGAAGAAACACGATGCACCCCCGACACACTCCCTTGAGGCCTGCCATCCGGTAGGCGTACGAGGACGCCCAGGCGACTGCCTTGCCGAGATCGCCGCCCTCGGGACGGGCGACGACGACGACATGAGGGGCTTCCACGTCTATACCGAGTCGGCGAGCGCGTTCCGACAGGTGAACTTCGGAGCGGTGAGGGCCGTTGAGGAGGTCGTGCAGGAGTTCATCGTGCATCGGCCCCTCGGCCGCGGCGGTACCGCGCTGGAGCAACAGCAGTGTCGCAATGGACTGGGCGGCGAGGTGCAGCAGACGTAGGTCCTCGCCGGTGAGCGTGGCAGCGGCGCGCAGCACGATCACTCCCAGGTCCTCGGCTCCCGCGGTCATCGGTGAGACCCAGATGTCTCCGGGCAGCCCCACGGGACGGCGGTTCGTGTGCGCCTCAAAAGCCGCCTTGGTGACGGCCTCCTCATCAACGCCCGGCAGTTCGACCACGGCCGTCAGCGGCCTCCCGCCCGGGTCG
Source organism: Streptomyces sp. A3M-1-3 (assembly GCF_024213665.1). GTDB lineage: Bacteria > Actinomycetota > Actinomycetes > Streptomycetales > Streptomycetaceae > Streptomyces. Next base: position 6,868 of record NZ_JANAVP010000056.1, on the reverse strand, counting down.
CGGACCTCCAGGACGCCGTCGAGCGCATCGGCCGCAGCCCGGGCGACAGTCTGGAGGCCGGCACCGTCGAGGACCAGGCCGCCCAGTCGGGCATGAGCCTCCCACAGGTACCGGACCCGGGTGAGGGTGGCCCTGGTCCGGGACTTCTCGTGCTCCGGTTCAGCGAACTCGTCCCTGATCTGCCCCAGGAGACTCGCCCTCTCGATGTCTGCCATGGCGAGGTCGGCGAGACAGGTCAGGACGTCAACCTCGCCCGGTGAGAAGTGGTGCGCTTCCCGGCGGGCACCATGGAGCGCGCCGAACGCGGATTCCCCGTGGCACAGCGGGACGGCGATCACGGCGTGCAGGCCTTCCGCCCGTACGACGTCGTCAAAGGCGGGAGAATGGGGGACGGTTTCGTCGTTGAGGTAGTCCGCGCTCCAGACGGGCAGCTGACTCTCCTGGGCGAGGCTGCCCATGCTCGGGCCGCCGGCCGCATCGCGCCCCACGGCGAGTGCGGTTGTCTCGCCTTCCGAGGCGCAGATGTAAGCGCTGCCGTCCGGCCGGTTGAGGCTTACGTAGGCCACGTCGAGGTTGAGCAGCCGCCGGGCACTCCTTGTGATCACTCCGAGCAGGGTGTCGACGTGGTCCGGGAGAGCGGCCTCGTGCTGCCGCCGGCGGTCCCCCGACAGCGGTACGGCCCGCGCGAGATCGACCGGTTGAGCCAGTTCCCCAGTCTCTCCCGGCTCGAGCACCGTGGTCGTGCCAGAACCGTCGGAAACGACATCCGGCACCATGCCGAGTTCCCCCACCTGTCGAGAACAAGCCACCGCTATCGAACCTAGATCCCACTTATTGGCTGGTCAAGTGAGCCTGGCTGGCCGCGGTGGCCGGATGCGACCAACCCACCGTTGTACGGATCCCCGGCTCCGTGCGCCGGCTCACACTCAGCGGGAATCGCTTGAATGCAAGCGGCCTTCCGCGAGCGTGCCTGACGTCAGGTGCTGTAGCGGTACGGCGTCCGGTGGGCTCCGACGGCTTCGGCTCGCCGTCCGGAGCGCTGCAGCGCCGCCGTGTAGTGGCCGTGCGGGTTCTCCTGGGTGCGGTGCTGGGCAGTCAGCGCCGCGAGTTCCGAAAGGAGTTCGCGCTGCCGGCCCAGGGCAAGCTCGGCTTCAACCCACTGGTCGAGTATGGACAGCCTTGCCTCTTCCAGGGCGGCGATGCGTTCGGCGAGCCGCTTGCCCGCGATTACGCCGTCGAATGCCGGACCCCGCCACAGGCCGAGAGCGCTGCGCAGTCGGCGGGCCGCGTTCTCGAAGTCCCCCAGCGCCATGGACCGGTAGCCGGCACCGGTGTCGCGCATGAACTCGTGCAGATCGATCCTTCCGCCTCCGCTGTCGAGCAGGTACCCCCCCGGCAGGGCGACCAGGACGGTCTCCGGAGTACGGTCCGACCCGGCGGCGCGGCCCAGTGCCGCCGCCAGCAGTTCCCGCAGCTGGCGTACGCAGCTGTGCAGGACCGAGCGCGTGTACTCGGCCGGAGCGTGCGTCAGCAGCTCCTCGGCGAGCATGGAGACCGGGACCACCTGGTCCGGATGGGCGGCCAGCATGGCAAGGACCTGCAGCGTCTCGGGCGTTGCCGGCGCGAGGGGCACGCCGTTCTCCAGGACCTGGAGCCCGCCGAGCACGTCGATGTCCACTATTGCCCTCCCCCTGTGGCCGACGGGCTCGCCCACAGGGGGAAACCCGCACAGAAAGAGAGTACCGGGAAGTTTTTTTTAGGGCGCTCACCGCACAGAGGCAACGGGAAGTGACCGGCGGTCACGGAGTCGATGGCTACGGCGAGTCTGTGGCATGCTGGTGAGCGCGAAGACCTGAGTCCTACCCGAAGGGCGGGACTCGCGGAGTCATTGCCGCGGCATTGCGCTGCGTCGAAGCGGGCAGTTGCGAGGCGGCCTCGGGCCGGCACCCGCACGGGGCGTCGTCGGCGGCCGGCTCACTGCCATCGGCCTCCGCCGCCGCGAGTACCCGAGCGCCGCGTCCGGGTCGTGTGTCGAGCAGGGCCATGACCGCCGGCACCGTCACGCTCGGCATCACGTGGCAGTAGAGCTCCGAGACTTCGCAGTCCAGGTCTGACCCGCTCCTCAGCGCGTTGCACATCAGATTGAGACCGGCATATGCGCCGACGACAAGCCGCGCCGTCGCTGTCGGGTTCACGTGGGGGAGCAGTTCCCCACGGTCCTTCGCCTCTCTCAGGATGCTGGCATTGATCTCGATCCAGCCCTGGTAGGGGCCTCCGCGGGCCAACTCTGTCCTTGTCTGCTCCAGGGTGAGCCGGGCGCTGCCGCGCATAATCGGGTCATGGGTGAGCCGGTGGGAGAAGACCATACCGACATCCACGAACTCCTGGGCCTTGAGTATCTGCGGCGTATGTGTCGGAGTCAGCAGGACCTGCGCGTCCATCACCGCCTGCGCCAGATCTTCCTTCGAATCGAAGTGGAAGTAGAGCGCACCCTTGGTGACTTGGGCGATCTTGACGATATCGGTGATTTTGGACGCCTCGTACCCGTGCTCTTCGAAGACTCTGGCAGCTGCCTCCAAAATCGCCTTGCGGGTTCGTACTGCGCGGTCCTGCTTGGCCATTGGACGCTCCGTTCCTCTCGTCCCCCGTCGTCCTGCTGCCGCGACCCCTCGCGCGCCGGCGGCATCGGGCCAGGTGGGGAATATGTCACGCACCAGGTCTGACCATCAGCTTCACACCATGGTGAAGCCACCGTCCACCGGCATGGTGATCCCCGTGACGAAGGAGGCCCGGTGGCTGCACAGCCAGGCGGCGGCCTCCGCGATCTCCTCCGGCTCCGCGGTCCGCGGCTGCGGGGTCGCCTGGTGGAGCGCCTCCTCGATTCCGGGGTTCTGTGCGAACCACTCCCCCACCACCTCGGTGCGGGTGGTGCCCGGGGCCACCGCGTTGACGCGGATCCCCTGGGCCGCGTACTCAGCCGCTGCCGCCTTGGTCAGACCGATGACCGCGTGCTTGGAGGCCACGTAGGGCGCTGCCACCGGCGTCGCCAGGAGCCCGCCGACACTGCTGTTGTTGACGATCGAGCCGCCGCCTGTTTCGAGCATCGCTGTGACCTCGTCCCGCAGGCAGTTCCACACTCCTCGCACGTTGACGTCCATGATCTGGTCGTAGAGGTCGTCACCCATCAAATGGAGCGGCGTGCGTCCGACTCCGTAGCCGGCGTTGTTGAAGGCCGCGTCCAGCCTTCCGTACCGCTCCACCGCGCACGCCACGGCCGCGGCCGTGTCCTGCGACTGGGTCATGTCGGCGACGACGTACTCCGCCTCGGCCCCCGCGGAGCGCAGTTCCTCGACGAGCGTCTTGAGCCTGTCCTCGCGGCGTGCGGCAAGGACGACCTTGGCGCCCTCACGCGCGAACACCCGTGCTGCGGCGGCCCCGATGCCGCTGCTGGCTCCGGTAATCAGGGCGACCCTGCCGTCCAGCAGGCGGTCCTTGGTCATGTGTGAGTCCCCTCTCGATGGGATGAGACAGTTCGGTGCGGGCGGGTTCAGCCGGTCCAGACGCGTCCGGCAGCGGCCTCTGCATCGACCATGCACAGCAGGGCCTCGTCGATCTCCGGCAGCGAGCGGACGAGGTGCCGTACTCCCGCCGCGCGCATCAACTGCGCCTGGAAGCCGTGTTCAAAGCTGCTGGGGTGGCCGATGAACGGCACGCCGAGTGCCTTCGCGGCTTCGGCGACCCTGGCGACGTCGTCGATGAAGACCGCCTGATCGAAGCCGAGCCCGAAGGCCTCCACGGCGATCTCGCGGATCCCCGGGCGGAAGTCGTTGGTGCAGATGTACTTGGGGCCGTCGAAGAGGCTCGCCCGCTCGCCGAGATAACGGTCGAAGTGGGTCTTCTCCAGGCCGCCGTAGCACACCACGCTCAGCCCGAGACGGCGCAGCAGGAGGAGCAGGTCAACCGCTCCGTCGAGGACGTGCAGCGGGTTGCCCGCCAGATACTCGGCCCGCTCCTCGAAGTAGGTCTTCAGGACCTGCTCCGGGGGCCAGGTGACGCCGGCGGCGGCCCCGAGAGCCGTGGCGGCCGTCATCTGCGACTGAGAGAAGATCTCCCGCTCCACCGCGGCGTCGTATCGGCCGCCGCGGCTGGTGACGAAGCGATGGATCACCGGGCTGAAAGTATCGCTGAGGAGGACTCCGTCGATGTTCACGGCGGCGAGCCGCAGGCGTTGCAGTGGTTGCACTGGGTCTCCCAATGGCCGAGCTAGCCGGTTGATGGTGATCGAGCCGTTCGTCTGACATGCGCCTGCCGCCGCTGGACGTGCACGTACCCCCGAAGAAACCTGCAGGTACGCATGTTGCGGGCAGCGGAAAGATACCTGATCAACGATGGGTGCTCGCACCTGGCCTGTTTGCTGTGCGGCCGATCAGAGGGCACCCCGGGGCATTCGAGTAGTTGAACGCCTTGTGCATATGCTCTGACCTGGGCGATCATAGGCGCGATCGAGGGCGTGGCCAAGTGCGCACTGACAGTAGCGGAGGAACAATTCCGCATTGACAACGTGCGCTCCTACTGCCCGGCCAAACGCTCGGTAGGTAATGCTCCCAATGCCAACCAGACCCGAAAGTATGTCTTTGCCTCGGGCGAGAAGCTGTTACTTTCGGCCAAGATCTCAAGGGGTTCCGTGATCCAGACCCTCGTACCGGCCGACCGCACTCCGGACTCACCGCCCACGGCCTGTAGCTGCTCGGCTCGGCGCGGGAACTGGCTGACCACAGTGCCAAGGGAGTTCGTCCACCGCGCCGCAGTCGCCGAGGTCTTCCTCACCGGTTGGAGCCGATCGGACGACGCACACTACTCCGTATCGGCCCAATGGCCCCGCGGACACAGCTTCTTCACTCCCGTCTCCGGCAGTCACTACGATCCGATGCTCGCTGCAGAAACGATTCGCCAGGTGGGAGCGCTACTCGCGCACGCTGCGTTCGATGTACCGCTCGGGCATCATTTCCTGATGTGGGGGCTCCACTACTCTGTGTCGCCGGCGCGCCTCGTCATCGGAGATGCACCGGCCACCCTGGATCTGGACGTCACCTGCACCGAAGTCCGCAAGCGCGGCACGCAGCTCACTGAACTGCGCTACGAGGTCGTCATCCGCCACTCGGATCAGACGATCGCCACCGGAGGGGCCGGCTACACCTGCACCTCCCCGACGGTGTACCGCCGGCTGCGTGCCCGTCAACTGTCCGGCCAGCCTGCCCCCTTGCGGCAGTCGCCTCCCGTCCCCCCGGCGCGCGTCGGCCGGCTCTCGGAATTCGACGTCGTCCTGTCCCCCTCCGGCCAGCGGCAATCGTGGCAACTGAGAGTCAACACACGCCATCCTGTGCTCTTCGACCACCCCGGTGACCACATACCGGGCATGGTGCTGCTGGAAGCGGCCCGCCAGGCCTCCGTGGCCCTCGCACCCAAGCACACGGGCGTACTCCCCGTCTCCGTCGACTGCACGTTCCACCGGTACGCGGAGTTCGGCAGCCCGTGCTGGATCGAGGCCGAGCCCGGTCTGTCGGATTCCCCGGCATCCGAGGGGATCCTCCGGGTCACCGGTCATCAGGACGGCGAGACGGTCTTCACTGCAACCGTCACCACCTCAGGTGTGTGACGGTGCGTTCTGGATCAGCAGTGCTTCCCCTGCACGAACTCCTGCGGACAGGACGAGCGCTTCGTCGCCGAAGGGTGCAGGCGTGCTTTCCGGGCTGGGGACTTACGGCAGCCACTCAGCGCACTTGGTGACCGAGGACTCGGAGCGACAGGGGCTGCTGACAGAGATGGCGCACAGGTGCACCACCCCGGGCCGGCCCGTGCATCCGCTGACACCGCAGCGCAAGACATCAGCGGCCAACTGTTCCAGTTCCCGGAGCCAGGCGCACCGTTACCGCGGCTCCGTGTGCGGTTTCCGCCGGTCGCTGGTGCCGCGGTCTTCAGGCCGGGACCTCCGGCAACGCCCGGATCCGGTCCTGGTGGAGCCGGCAGCGCGGTTCCGGAGTGTGGTTCGCGCAGGCCGGGCTGCCGGCGGCCTCAGATGCGGAAACCGCGCTGCCGGCCGCTGCCGGCCGTGCGCATCCCGAGCCGCGCCGCGCCCCCCAGGTCATCCACAGCGGAATGCGCAGGCCGCTGGCCGCCGCTCCTCCGGAGGATCGTACGTGAATCACGCACCCAGCCCCATCGCAGCGTTGTTCGACCCCGCTGGAGTGACCCGGCGGATCACGCTCGGGCCACTGGCTGCCATACCTGCCGAGTCCAGGCCCGCCTCGGCCACGGCAGCGCAGGCCGCCGGCCACGGGCTGTTGCCCGACAGCCTGAGCGACCGTGGAAACGCCAAGTTGTTCGTCTCCCTCTACGGGAGGGACTTTCGTCACGTGCCGGGCCTGGGCTGGTACCGCTGGTCCGGCTACCGCTGGGAGATAGACGAGGAGGACACAGTGCTGTGGGCCGCCGGCGAGATGGCCGAGTCGCTCGCGGAGAACGACCCGCTGGGCCGTCATCTCTCATCAGGGCTGCGCAGCCACCGACGTCGCGCACTGTCAACCCAGGGCATGAAGGCCATGCTGACGCAGGCCAAGTCGGCACCGGGCATGGTGCTCAACGCGGCTCTGCTCGATGCCGATCCGTACGCACTGTGCACGCCGGAAGGTGTGGTGGACCTCTTCACGGGTCAGCTCGCCACACCCGAACCGGAGAAGCACCACCACTCGCGGGCCACCAGCGTGGCCGCCCGGCCCATGCCCACACCACGATGGCATCGATTCCTCACCGACACGTTCGGCGATGACGCCGACGGTCACGAGGTGATCGGCTTTCTGCATGAACTGCT
>NZ_JANAVP010000055.1 GCF_024213665.1 Streptomyces sp. A3M-1-3 | reverse complement strand
GAAGCACCCCCGGCGCACGCCACGGCATTTACCACGCCCCCGGCGCGCACCGAAGGTGCGCTGGATCGCTGACCTGCAATTTCGCTGGTCAGAAGCCCTAGCGGCAGACGAGTCGGGCTGTACGCCGGGGAGAATCACCGCAACGCTATGACCTGCACAAACGTGCAGGGAGGACGTTTCCGTGGCTACCTTGATGGCTACGCAAGGAGGCGCCCCGCGCCGGAGCGGTCCGGACGGGGGCTTCGTCGTTCTCGGAGAGGCCGGTTCTGGCGGCCACCGAGGCGGTCGGCATCACCGCCGACATGGTGATCACCGAACTCAACTGGTCCGGTTCAACCCCGCCGACATCGGCGAGGACCTCGCAGTCTCGGCTGGTGGCAGCCTCCGGGACAGGGTTAGGGATACCTCCAGGGCCGCCCGAGGCGGGACACTCACCGGAATCCGTACTAGAATCTGTACAGAATCAAGCCTCTATATGGGTACGGTGACAGCATGGAGATTCCTGAGGTCGTGACCGTCAGCGACGCGCGCGCGAGACTGTCGCGGATCCTGACTGACCTGTCGGAGTCCGGCGCGGATGCCGACCCGGTCCTGATCGGCGCCCACCGCAAGCCCCAGGGCGTCCTCCTGTCCGTCGAGGCCTTCGAGGCGCTGAGCGGCCGAGCGGCACGACGTGCGGCCGTCGCCTCGGCCACCGGCTCCATTGAGGCCGAGGGGCTCCAGGCCTCCGATGCCTCAGACCGCGACACCGAGGCATACGTGAAGGGCGACCTCGACGTGGACACCCTTGTCGCCCGCGCGATCGCCCGCCACCGACAGACTTCGGAGCGGCGGGCAGGGTGAACGATCCGTACGCCATGCCCAACGGCGTGCTGCGCAACAAGCTCGGCATCACCGACCATCAGCTGCTCGCGGCAGCGGAGGCGGACATCACCCGGGCGCGCCTCGTCATGCTCGCCGAACGCCCCCTACCCGGCGCGTACGACCTCGGCCATCTCCAAGCGTTCCATGCCGCGATCTTCGGTGATATCTATCCGTGGGCAGGCGAGTTACGCACCGTGAACATCGCCAAGCGCACACCGTTCTGTCCGGCGAGAAACCTGGTGCCCTACGCCGGAGAGGTCTTCGGTCGTCTCGCCTCCTCCGGTCACCTGCAGAATCTCCACCTGCAGGCATTCGTCATCCAACTGGCCACGTTGTACGGCGACCTGAACGTCCTCCACCCGTTCCGCGAGGGCAACGGCCGTGCCCAGCGGGCGTTCCTTGCCCAACTCAGCGCCGACGCGGGATACGCCCTAAACTGGTCGGGCATGGACCCTCAACGCAACGAGGACGCCTCGGTGAAGAGCTTCCTCGGTGACAATAATCTGTTGGAACAGCTACTCGACGAGCTGGTCACCACGAGTTGACGCCCGTCACTCCGGCTGGCAAGGAAGCCCGGAACAGGGCGTCGCCCCTTGGGAACAGCCTGCCGTCGACGAATCTCCCGATATCCGTCGGCGCGGAGTGCCCTGAGTCGAGGAACGGCGCTGCACCGCGGCGCCGATCTCGCTCGCGCCCCCACCGATGCGGCCATCATCCGGCAGCGCAAGATCGCTCGAAGGCCGCTGCCGAACTTGGGAACGGTGTCCTCAGTGGGACACCATCAGCTGACGGGGTCGCTGCTGCGACCCGGGCACGAGGGCAGTCGGCCCGCACCGCACACCGCTCTGCGCTCCGGGCAAACGCGAGGTCTCAATTTCATCCACCAGGTGTGGGCCGGCACCCCGGCTGCGGTGAGCAATACGGGGTGCTGCCAGCGCACCCCCACTCGTAGGTTGTCTGATTTCCGCCCACTGACGTATGCGGTTGCCGGCCAGTGCGTCCCAGAGCTCAAGCACACGTACTCGGCGCCCCCAGCGGGCGCAGGAAGCGGCTCGGTTCCCCGTTCCAGGTGATGGCCAGGGCGTCGCGAGCCCTGGTCGCCGCGACGAAGAGAAGAGACCGTGCCCGTTGCAGTTCGCGCTGGTGGCGTGTCCGGTCGCTCTGCTCCCAGGCGTCCACAGAGGAGCGCGGGACTTTTCCCTCACTGACCCCTGCGATGATCATGCGCTGGTACTCCAGCCCCTTGAAGCGGTACATGGTGCCGACGTGCACGCCCTCGTCCCGTCGCGGCCCGTCACCGGTGATCTTCGCGGACATGATGCCTCGTTTGGCGAGCCGGGCCACCACGTCATCGGCCATGTCATTCGTCGGGACGCAGATCGCAACCGACTCGCGTGCTACGTCGTGCCACGCCTGCACCTGATCCGCCACCAGGTTGAGTTCCTGCTCCCAGCTTTCGGCACGGCGCAGCAGCGGCCGCGGTCCATACAGCACCGACCGGTAGCCCGCCAGGTCGTCGGTCTCGCCATCGAGGTCGTCGTACTCCGTCCCGTCCAGCAGATGGATCGCCGACTTCAGGATCTCGCGCGTCGTGCGGTAGCTGAGTGTCAGCTTCGAGGATCGGCCCCGGATATGGACGCCCAGGCTGCCGAGAGTGACCTGGTTGTCGTAGATACGCTGGTGAGTGTCGCCGACAAGGAAGAGGTCGTTCGGCTCCTGCGGCGCCATGGCGCGCAGCATCTTCCAGTGCGCGGGGCTGAGGTCCTGGGCCTCGTCGACCACGATGTGACGGTAGCGATAGCGCAGCCAGGCTCCGGTCCCCGACTCGGCGTGAATGTTGCCGGGGCCGCCGCGCTCCTCCTCGTCCCGCCGGCGCTCCTCGATCTTGTGCTTGCGGGCGATCTCCAACTGGGCCGCACGCTCGGCGACTTGGCGGTGGGTTTCCAGACCCTTGACGTCGAGCCGCTGGGTGAAGCGCTCGGCGAGCTGCCAGACCTCGACACGGTCGGCACGGGTGATGCTGCGGCCCCGGCCCGCCCGCCGGACCTTGAAGTAGTCGACGCGGGAGGCGACGGCCTGCCCCAGGATCACCTGGTTCCACTCGTCGCTCAGGAATTCCGCGTCCCAACGGTTGTCGCCCGCCTCCACCAGGAGCTGCCGCCATTCACGCAGGGCCTGGGTGTCGTCGATCCTGCGCTTGCTGTTGCCGGGGTCGGACTCGCTGACGACACGCGTAGCCAGTTGGTCGACGTGCGTGATGTCGACACGGGCCAGCGTCTCGGGGCCGCCCAGCGACATCAGACGGGTACGCAGGTCGGCGGCCAGGTTCTTGTTGAACGTGGTGAGCAGCACGGGCTTGGTGTGGCCCGGGGGCAACTGGTCGACGAGATGCTTCACCCGGTGCAGGGCGACGATCGTCTTCCCGGTGCCGGGGCCACCACCCACCCGGGCCGGCCCCGAGTAGGTGCGATGCACCAGTTTCTCCTGCGTGGGGTGCAGGAAGACCTTCCACCGGCCGAAGTCGCTTTCCTCGATGATGCTCCGCAGCGATGCGTCGTCCGTGATCACCACGGCCCCTGAACGGTCGACGGCCGCCTGCCAGTCGTCGGCGGGGGACCCGTCCGGGCCTTCGTCGCCCTTGACGGAGACCGGCGCTGTGACCTGCTCCTGCACCAGCTCGTACGGGATCCCGTCGCGCAGCCGGAGCAGAACTTCACCGGTGTGCCGCGGCGCGTACTCGGCGAGGCCGAGTAGCTCGTCGTCCGTGGTCAGTTTCAGGACGATGGGGATGAGCGGCTCGGCCACGCCCAGGTCTGCCAGTTGCTGGGCGCTGAACCGGGCGAAGAGCGTCGTCGCGTCCTCCGTCCGCGCGGCCGGGGCATCGGGACGGGTGGACGGGGGCGCCGGTGCCGCGGGGGCCGATCGGCGCAGGACGTCCTCCTCGACGACCTGGAGATCCACGTACTCGATCGCACCGGTGACCTGGTTGATGCCGTAGGCGAGGCGGTCCAGGTTCCGGTGGACGTGTCCGCGGTGCTTGACCGAGACCAGAAGCCAGTCGTCGCCGCCGAGGCGGAGCAGCAGGGCCCGGTACTCACGGTTGACGCGCGCGGACCACAGCCGCTCGTGTCCCTTGAGCTGCTTGAGGTCGAAGCCGCCCGCGTCGGGGTTCTTTCGGAACTCGTGCTGGAACTTGTAGACCGCGCCGACGATCGCCCGGTCCAGCTTGACGATCTCCTTGTCCGCCTTGTCGAGCAGGCGCAGCGTCACGCCCTTGGTCGGCGTGCCGGTGCCGGTCATCGTGCTCGCTCCTCGTCGTCGTTGTCCGGACGGTCGTCCGTCGCGGCCGGTCCTGCCAGTGCGTCCGCCAGTTCCCGGACATCCCACTCGGTCGCGGGGCGCACCAGCCAGCCCGCTCGCGCGTACGCCCGGTCGCGGTCCTCCGCATCGCGGTCCGGGGTGCCGTCGGCGTCCCGGGCCGGGGCCAGGACGACGCCCATGCGGTGCGCGGGCCAGGCCAGTTCGGCGGGCCAGGCCGCGTCGCCCAGTTCGAAGCCGGCTTCCGGTGCGGGGACTCCGAGGGCGGCCAAGCCCTCGGCGAGTTCGGCCAGACCGGCCTCCTCGACGAGATAGGCGATGACCTCGTCCCAGGCGGGGTCGCGCACCGCTTCGGCGCGCACGGCCGTGACCTCACTCGTCTGCTCGGCGCCGTCCGCTTCCCGCTCGTGTCCGCGTCGCCGCGATTCCAGCCACCCGGCGCCGCCGGTCACCGCCAGTTCGACCGGGTCGAAGCCGGGTACCTGGCTCGCCGCGAGCTGCACGCCGTCGCCGTCACCCTCGTTGAGGAACTGGAGCAGGTTGGACCAGTACAGCCAGGCCTGCCAGCGTCTGCGGTGCGCGTTCTCGTCGCCGCTGATCGTCTCCGGGCTGTCGTCCAGGACGGTGAGCCCGGTCCAGGCCGCGCCGGCCTTCCCCTTGCGCAGGTCGAGCGCGATGGTGAGGGGGCAGCCGCTGCTGTCCTTCGTCGCCATGACCTGTACTCCGCCACGCCCTCCGGACAGCCTCTTGCCTGTCAGTGCCTCGACGAGGCGGTCTGCGGTCTCCGGGCCGTCCGCCAGGGCTCTGCTCGTCGCCGAAACCGCCGCGAACCCGGCCAGCGCGCTCTGCGTGCGCCGCCGCCACACACCGGCGTCCGGGCTGGTGAGGTAGCCGATCAGCGTCTCGACGGGGTTGGCCCAGACGAAACGCGGCAGGTCGCGGGGGTCGCCGCCATGCATCCTCCGGTGAATGTCCGAAGCGGTCTTCTGCGCGGTGTTCTGGTACGGCACCCAGACGGGGTCGGCGGCCAGCTTCGACTGTCCGGTCCACGCCCTGACGTCGTCCCAGGTCAACTGGAAGACCTGCCAACCGTGTTCGGAGCGCAGCCGGGTGCGCTTCGTCGCGTCGTCCGCGACACGGTTGTGGTCGGGGCTCGCGTGGTAGCGGTAGCCGTCGAGGTAGACGGCGACGCGCCGCCGGTCGTCGTCCAGGCTGCGGAATACGACATCGGGCACGGTGAAGCCGAGGTCGGTCTGTGTCTCCATGCGCCAGCCGCAGACCGTGCCGTCGGGTGCGGTGAACCGCAGCGTGGTGTCGCGTTCCCCGTCCGGGGTGAGCGCGGTGCGCACGCTGACCTCCTCGACACGATCCGCCCAAGCCAGCAGCCCCCGCCGAAACAGGGCCTCCAGTTCACTCTCGACCTGCTGCACCAGGGAGATGTCCCTGGTGGTGGCGGCCGCTTCGACGTGCCAGCCGTCGCCGGCCCGGCCGAGCAGTTCGCCGAGCATGTCCAGGGCGTGCTCGCGGGAGACCAGTTCGTACTCGCTGTTGCCGACGTGCCGCAGCAGGCAGCGGTGGCAGGCGGGCCGCCCCTCGGCGACGCAGACGCAGGCTTCGATGACCTGCCGGGCCCGGGTGAGCACGTCGTGCAGCCCGCCCGGACCCGCGAGCCGGTGCAGATAGCCGGTGCCGCCGGGCAGGGTGTCGTACAGCACGAGGAAGTGTCTGCGTACGTCCCCGTCGCCGCCGGGTTCGGGCATCGAGTCGGTGACCACGGCCAGGTGGTCGGGGTCGCCGCCGTAGCTGCGGGCGATGCCCGCGAGGAGCACCGCTTTGAAGGATGCGAGCCGTTCCGCGGTGTGGGCGGTGACGGCGGGGATGAGGATGCGCAGTGCCTCGCTGCGCAGTTCGTGCGCGAGGAGCAGTTTCACGCCCTGTTGTGCGGCCCTGCTCTCGTCGAGCCCGTCCCGCAGCCTCGGGCACCACGGCCGGTGGTACTTGGCGGCCCGCGCCGGGACCAGTGCCTCCTGTTGCCGGTCGGCCGGCCCGCCGTCGGGGTCGGCGTATCCGCAGGAGTCGCAGACCCAGAAGGGGTTGAGTCGCACCCGGCGCCCCGCGAAGGCGTCGTCCGCCCCGCCGTCCACGCGGGACGCGCCCACGTTGATGTGCCGGATCACCGCCTGCCGGGTGAACTCCCAGCCGAAGGTGGCCTTTTGGTGCTTCCACCCCGACTCGACGTGTTCCTGGGGGATATCCACGGCCGGTACGACGGTGTAGTGGCGGCGCTCCCGTTCGTCAGTGTCGTCCCGTACGCGTACGTCGTCGCGCTCGTCCCGGGCCAGGACGCGGTGGGGCACCAGGACCTTGTGCAAGCAGCCGACGTCGCCGATGGCGGCCGAGCGGCAGCGCGGGCAGGCGGAGGAGTCCTGCCGTGCCTGGTGGGTGCGCACGTGTCCGCAGTCGGGGCAGATCCGCCACCACAGCCAGGACGGGCGGCCGGGGCTGCCGATGTCGAGGCCGGTGATGCGGTGCTTGTAGCCCTGTACGTAGTAGTGGTTGCCGGGCGCGAAGTCCTCCAGGGCCAGGCGCGCCGAACGGTCGTACTTGAGCACCTTGCTCCGGTGCTCGACGCGGGCACCCGCACCCGCCTCCGCACGCGTGCCCGTCTGCTCCTCCCGCCAGGTGAGCGTGGCCTCCAGCTCGGTCACGGAGTCGACGAGGCTGTAGTTGGGCAGCAGGCCGAGGTCGACGAGCGTGCCGTGCGCGGTGCCGCGGCTGATCTCGCCCGACCGGTAGGCGACGGCACGCCGCTCGGCCCTCAACTCCCTTCCCTGCCGGTCGTGTTCGGGGTCTCCGGCCACCAGGGCCCGGTGAGCGGCGTCGATGGCTTCCATCCGGCGACGCATCTCGCCGCGTCGGCTGTCCCACTGGGTTCGGGCACCGTCCAGGGCGTCGGCCAGGCCGCCGGTCGCGTAGGCGCGCAGTTCGTCGGCGGCCTGCGGGCTGACGCCGGTGCCCTTCTTCTCGTCGTACGGCGGGAAGAGCCCGAGGAAGATCTCGACGAGGCGGGCCCCGTCGGCGAGCGCGGCCCGCCGGAACTCGGCCAGCCAGGCGGACGGGCCGAACAGGTCGGTGGCCAGATGCGGCATCGGGCGGAGCGGGGCGCCGCCGTCCTCCGGTGCCGAGGGCAGGCGTCCGGCGCCCGCGAGGTCGAGGAGATGCGCGAGGTACTGGCGGCGCAGGATCTCGATGGCGGACAGGTAGCAGCCGGGCGGCTGGATGTCACCGGCGATCATCTGCCGGGGGTCGTCCAGGTAGTAGCGGTCTCTGGGGCCCCGGTCGACCATGGTGAGCAGATACGCGTTGCCGGTGGCCCGGCCCGCGCGGCCGACACGCTGGACGTAGTTGGCCGGTCCCTTGGGCAGCGAGGCGAGGACCACCGCGGACAGGTCACCGATGTCGATGCCCAGTTCGAGCGTCGGGGTGCAGGAGAGGACCTGCGGGTTGGCGTAGTGCGCTTCGGTGCCCGCTCGGAACGCCTTCTCGACGGCTTCGCGCTTGGGGCGGCTGAGGGTGCTGGTGTGCTCGGCGGTGTTGATGGTGAACACTCCGGCGTCGCGGTACATCCGCCGGTAGAAGTCCTCGGTGAAGTCCCGTCGCCGTACGCCGCTTTCGAGGTCCTGTCCGGTGCGCAGCCGGCCGCCGCAGCGGTAGCGCGGGCAGGGGCGGCCGTGCCACTGGTCGGCCAGGTCGGGGTGGACGGTCTGCTGCCAGGAGCAGTCCGGGCAGTGCGCGGAGGCGTCGGCCACGAGGTCGTCCGCCAGTTTGCGGACCTGGATGTGGCCGGGCTGGAGCCCGAACACGCGGGTCGTGCCGTCCCTGGCGGTGCGGGCCGAGAGCACACCGGCGTCGACGAGGGCGGGCAGCAGCCGGACGAGGAAGGCGTTCGCCGCGTCGGGGCGCAGGCCCAGGCTGCGCCGCGTCCAGTCCTGGTACCAGCCGAGGCGTCCGGTCACCACGTCGAAGTCGGCGCTGCCCTGCTTGGGGCTGCCGAGGAGGAAGCCTGGGGCGGAGACGCCGGGCGGGAAGGCGGGCATGCCGGTCTTGCGCCCGCCCCAGATCAGCCAGCGCCGCACACCGGCCTGGTCGATCCAGTCGTCGAGCCAGGCGTGCCGGACGGCGCCACGGGTCCGCAACCGCTCCAGGAGGCCCCGGACGTGACCGATCCAGTCGTCGGGTCCGGGCAGGGAGCCGTCCGGCAGGGCGATGTCGCCGGGCGTGGTGTGCAGCAGTTCGCGGACGATCTCGGCGACGGCGTCGGGGTCGGAGAGGGGGACGTCCGCCGCGACCGTGCGGGTCAGTTCCAGGGTGCGGCCCCGCCGGGAGCGGAGTCCGAACTCCAGGACGGCCGAGAACGCGAGGCGCTGGGCGATGAGTTCCCAGGTGGGCTCGGTGCCGCGGCCGCGCCCGGACAGGAGGGCGTCCACGCCGCGCACGACGTGCAGATCGGGCGGGATGACGGCGGCCTGTACGGCCCTGCTGTCGACGACGTCCGCGATGAGGTCGGCCGCCAGATCGCTGAGCGCGACCGGTTCGTCCTCGTCGATGCGGCTGGCGAGCAGCGAGCGGAAGGAGAAGGTGTACGAGCGGCTGGCGACATAACCGGCGCGGTGGGCGGCGTCCTGCACCGAGTCGTTGAACAGGAGGGTCTTGTCCTCGCGGAGGTTCTTGTCGAGCTCGCCGCCGGTGAACAGCTGGGTGATCGAGGCCGCGGCGAGCGCGGCGAGGCCGGTACCGAGGTAGCGGATGGAGTTGAACGTCCGGCAGGCCGGGCACTGGTCGCCCTGCGCCGCCCGGTCGTCGGCCAGGTCGGTGAGCACGAACGCGCTGTCGTGCAGCGCCTTCGGCGCGCGCGGTGCGCCGTCGCCCTGATCCGCCTCGAAGTCCGCTTCGGGCGACACGGGCCGCAGCCGCCCGCTCGTCCCGTCGAGCACCATCACGATCGGCCCGCTGCGGGGTTTCTCGGTGGCGAAGGCCGCGTCGTGGGCCTGCTTCGGGGTGGCAGCGATCATGTTGCGTACGCGGCGCTTGTCCCGGCTCACCGAGGCGCGGCGGATCTTCGTGGCGGCCATGTCGAGCTCCGCCGGGTCCGCTTCCGGGGACAGCGCCGCCCAGCCGGAGCGCCCGCATTCGCGGCAGAAGACGGCGGGCAGGAACACCTGGGCGGGCGGCACGGCACTGTCGCCTGCGGGCACCGCCTCCGCCGCGTCTGCGGCCGAACCCGGCCCGGAGGCGCCGCCATCCGGTTTCGACGCACCGCCACTTGAGCTCCGGGCCAGTTTCCCGCCCGAGGTCACCCGCTCGTCGTCCCAGCGGAACTCCGCGCGCGCTGCGCTGATTCCGCGCAGCACCCGCGACACGGACCGCACCCAGTGGTGGATCTCGATGGACAGCAACGGACTGCCCGGAATCTTCGGGTCGCGCGCGGTCGACAGCAGTGCCACGTACCGGGCCAGGGCGCGGGCCGCGACGGCCGGGTTCTGCTGCACGGCCATGCCCCAGTGGTAGGCGTAGCGCGGCAGGACCTCCAGCACCTCGGCCATGGTGCGCGGGCTGCCGTCCAGGATCTCCAGGACGGCGGCCGTCAGCCGGTGGCGGCGCAGTTGCCGACCGAGCTGCTCCGGGCTCAGTCCGCTTTTGCCGGTGAAGGCCGCCGCGAGCTGGTCCAGCGCCTCCCGGTCCCGGGTGGGGTCGCCGAGCGCGGCCACCTCGTGCGGCGGCGGGAACGGCAGCGTGAAGTCGCTGGCGCCCCCGAACTCCTCGACGCTGCGCCGGCTCTCGCCCACCACTGCGTCGGGCGGGAACGGCACTCCGAAGACCTGCTCCGCGACGTCCAGCATGGAGCTGCCGCCGAAGCCGGGCGCACCCTCGCCCAGGGTGGCCGAGGTGGCGACGGGGCACACCTTGCCGAGCGGCCGGCCCGGCTCGGCGAGGCCGGTGATGGCGCCGAGCCGGCGCAGCAGCATCGCCACGTCGGTGCCCTGGGCCCCGTCGTAGGTGTGGAACTCGTCCAGGACGACGTAGGCCAGGGCCGATCCGCCGCCTCCGCCGCCCTCCGACTGCCACAGCCGCTGGTCCTCGGGCCGCTGGAGCAGCAGGTCGAGCATCTTATAGTTGGTGATCAGGATGTCGGGGCGGGTACGGCGGATCTCGTCACGGTCGACGGCCACGCGCGCGTTGGCCTGTTTGAACTCCTTGGACGCCTTGTCACCGATGTAGAGGCCCGCCCGTACGCCGACGTCCCTGAGCCGCGCGTCCCTGGGGTCGTCCAGGCGGTTGTTGATGCGGTGGGCCTGGTCGGTGGCCAGGGCGTTCATCGGATACAGCAGGACGGCCTTGACCCCCTCCCGCCCGGCTTCACGCTCGCGGCGGCAGTGGTCGAGGATCGGCACCAGGAAGGACTCCGTCTTGCCGGAGCCGGTGCCGGTGGTCACCAGGGTGGGCCTCGCCGGCCCGTGCAGCGTGGACAGTCGCTCCCATGCCGCCTCCTGGTGGCGGTGTGGGTGGAAAGGCGGACGCGGCCACCAGGTCAGGTGCCGCTGCCAGTCGTCGCCCTCGGCCGCCCTGAAGGGCGTACGGATCCGCAGATAGGGCCCGCGGAAGATCCCATCCTCGGCGTCGCCGAGGAACCGCTCCAGGGCGCCGCGGGTGCTTTCGTCCGCCAGGGCGTACGTCGTCGACAGGTACTGGCTCAGGCTGTCGCGTACCTGTTCGGCGGCGAGGGTCGGTCGCACCCCGGCTTCTCCTTCGTTCCGTCTGCTTCTTCCTCGCACCAAAGGTAATGGGCGGGGCTGACAGTCTGGCCCTCCGGAACAGTCGCGACCTGCGGCGACGAACTGTCGGTGGTGTCTCAGACCCCGAGTTTGCGCCCCACGTAGGCGATACGGACAGTGCGTTCCTCGTGGAGGAGCCGGAAGTGCATACGCCCCGGCGTGGGCAGGAACTCGCAGTGCCAGTCGAAGAGCTCGTTCTTGCCGCCGTCGCTGAACCAGCACAGCCGCCTGCGCGTCCTGAACTCGGTCCGCACATCGGACCTCCACCGGGGCCCGATGGGGCGGGCGGCGGGGTCCCACTCGGACACCGCCGCCTCCAGCTCCGCGAGGCGCTCCCGCACCGGCCGCACCCACACCTCGGGCAGCTGCCGCAGATCCTCCTCGACCCTCGGCAGGAACTGAAGGTGCGGGAAGAAGGCCGCCCGCCCCTTCCACAGCTCCTCGCCCCGCCGTACGGCGTCCAGCCCGCCCCTGCGGACCGCCTCGGCGCGTTCCTTGATCCAGCCCCGGTGTGTCTCGAAGTGGTCCCGCCCCGCCATGTGCCGGACGGAGACCTCGCTGGTCTCGGACTCGCCGGACTCCCCGTCGTCACCCTGCACCAACTGCTCGCGTTCCAGCGTCAGTTGGTGCTCGTTCCAGCATGCGTCCACTAATAAGGAGACGCCGAGCCCGTCCATCAGATGGGCCGCGCCGAGCCCGTCGACCGTTTCGCCCCGGTGGCGGTACTCGACGTCGAAGTAGCTCTCCCCGTCCGGGAAGACGGTCCGGTACGGCCACTTGCTCTGCATCAGGAGCAGCCGCTGCCACAGTTCCTTGTTGCGCGGCGCCCCGTGCCATTTGCCGATCGGATGACCGTCGGCGATCTGGAGCCCGGTTATGGGCTCCCTGCTCACCAGGACCGTGCCGGACCGGTCGGCGCGGACCACCGCGAGGACCGCCTCAGCAAGTCCGGTCATGGCCCGTTCGGCGCGCGCCGGATCGCATCCGGTTCCGCAGGATCTCTCGTTCAGGAACAGCAGCGGCACATCTCCCCCTCGTGATGGCGTACGCGCGCTTTCATGGCCGGCGGGATCCCGGCGGTCCGGTGACCGGTGACCGGGCGGTCAGCTGAGCAGTTGGTCGAGCGTGTTCTCCAGCTCGTCGAAGAACCCTTCGGGCCACTGGTCGAGCCGGCCGTCCCGGTCGATGCTCGGGCTGACGACGTCGACGCCCTCGCCGTCGCCCCGGAAGTAGTGCAGGACTGCCTGCTCAGGGGCGAGCACCCCTCGCTTCACCGCGAGGCGCACACCGTTCAGCACATGGTCGCTGTGTGTCTCGACGACGAGCTGCGCGCCCTGTGCGGCGGCAGCGGCGGCGAGCCCCGCCATCCGGGTCTGCCCCTGCGGGTGCAGATGCGCCTCGGGATTCTCCAGAAGGACGAGCGAGCCGGGCCGCGCGGTCAGGCAGGCCACGACGATCGGCAGGGCGTACGTCAGCCCGAAACCGACGTTGGTCGGGCGCCGGCGCGTACCGTTCGGGCCCGAGAAGCCGTACGACAGCCGCACCACATCCGTGCCGTCGATGGCGGCGGCCTGGATGTCGACCCCCGGGCACAGCTCCCCCACCCAGGCGGCGGCCTGTGCGAGCAGCCCCTTCGCGGCGGTGCTCCGGTGCCGCAGCGGTCCCTCGGGGACCTCGTTGTCGGTGGCGTGGTGGCGAAGGAAGTTGACGGTGTGTTCACCGCGTACGCCGAGGAAGCCGCGGCCGATGGCCGTGTGGTGGTCGCGCGGGTAGAACTCCGCCGGGGAGATCCGGTCGGCGTGCAGATACTGGAAGCCCGCGGTGAAGTAGCCGGGGATGACGGCGGCGTCCCCGACCGGCGGAGTGGCACCCTCGCTGGTGAGCGGCAGGTCGACGGCGCTCAGCGGCAGCAGGTTCTGTTCGGGCTCGTAGGCGACGGTCCAGGAGTAGCGGTACGCGCCTTCGCTCACGGCGAGCGTGATCTCCGGCTCGTCCTCGGTGAAGTTCTCGTGCAGGACGTCCCGGCCGGTGCCGAGGCCGACGAGTTCGCCGTTGAGCAGGAAGCCGTTGCCGGGGACGGTCCCGACCTTCAGCTGTCCCTCCCGGGCCGCCTCGCCCGCCCGGTCGAGATCCCCCGCCGTGTGCGACTGGTGCAGCATGGCTAACGCCTGTAGGACGCTGCTCTTTCCGGAGGAGTTCAGACCGGTCAGCAGAGTGAGCGGCCCCAACTCCAGGTCCGCGTGCTGGAACGCCTTGAAGTTCATCAGCGTCAGCCGGTCAATCATCGCTCGCCATCCTCAAGAAGAGCTCGCCCATCATGCTGAACCGGGTCCGTACCTTCTTCGGGTCGCCGGTGGCGACGGAGATGGCGCGGTCGAAGTCCCAGTCCTTCATCAGCTCGAAGTACTCTTCGAGCAAGTAGTCGCTGCAACGTAGCAGAGCGTCACGCCCCTGATCGCCGAGGGTCGCGAGATTGACAGCCACAGCCTCGAACAGGGCTTTGTTGATGGGTGACTTGCCCTTGCCGCCCTTCCATTTCCTGAACGCGTGGTCCCCGAAGAGATCGGCGGCGCACCACATAGCCTTCTTGAACTCCACTGCCAGGTTGTAGCGTTGGCCGAGGCTGAGCCGGTTGACGCGGTGCATGGAGTCAACGAGGAACTGGTCGAAGTCCCGTTCCTTGTGCTCGGACGGGTCGGTCAGCCGGAACGCCATGAAACGCAGGACCATCTCGCGGTCGGCCATCCGCTCGTTCGACACGCTCTCGCCGGTGGCGGTGATGAACGCCGGGTCCTCGGCCAGATCGGCGAGGTACGTCCTGGCGGGCCCCTTGATCATGGCGTGCCGGATCTCCTGCGGCTTCAGGGGCATACCGCCGGTGTTGATCCGCGAGAAGACGTTGAATTTGACGGTCTCCGGAGTCCCCTGCTGAATGATGTGCACCACGAGCTGGGTCTCGCGCAGCCGGATCTTCAGCCGCCCGGCCAGTTCCTCGTATCCACAGCCGTGGTACTGGTGGAGGTAGTCGAGCCCGCGCAGGGTCAGCGGCCGCATCCCGAGAGCTTCGGGGGCCATGAAGCGGGCGATCGCGGTGAGCCGCTGGATGCCGTCCACGACCGCCCAGTTGTCGTCGGCGTCCTGCGCCATGTGGAACGACGAGATGGGGATGCGCAGCAGCAGCGACTCGATGAGGCGGCTCTGGTCGACGTCGCTCCAGATTCCGGCGCGGCGCTGGAAGTCGGGAGCCAGGTCGATCATCTCCTCCCGCATCCGGGACAGCAGCAGGTCGACGGTGGTCGCTTGTGTCTCGATCTTGATGCTCTCAGGTCGGAAGGGGGCGGAGATCGCGTCGGGTCCGTCGTCCTGGTCCCCGTCGTCGGGGTCGGCCTCGTCGGCGGGCTCCTCCAGCTCGACTCCGGTCGGCCGCCCGTCGTCACCGACCTCGACGGGGACGAACAACGAGGGGAAGAGGCCCGACGGCTCCGGGTCGTCGCTCTCGTCGAGGGGCAGATACCGCTGGAACCTGCTGGGGCGCTCGCCCCCGCCGGCCCGCCGCCTGCTGCCGCTGTCCTCCAGGCCCGCCATGTCTCCGCGTCGCCGCCCCTCACTCGTGACCTTGCAACTCCTCCGGGTCACCTTATAGACGGCGTACGCGCCCGTCAGCGCGGCAGGTCCAGCTCAGCACGCGGTCCTGCCGACCGGTACGCGGCACTGTCTTGACAGTTGATCAGCCACCTCGGGAGGCTGGCCGGGATGGACTCCCACCAAGCCCGTGAAGGGTTAACCGAGAACAACGCACGGCGGGCCATGCTTGCCGCGTGCGACTCTGCCGGACTGCCCCAGTTCCCGGACGCGGATCTCCTGCGGCTCGGAGAGAACGCCTTGTTCGCCCTCCCCGAGGTCGGCGTCGTTGTCAGAGTCGCCCGCTCGACGGAGATGGCCGACAAAGTAGCCAAGGAACTGGCTGTGGCCCGCTGGCTCGCAGGGCACGGATTCCCATCCGTGCACCCGACGGGTGCCCCACAGCCCATCAAGGCCGACGGCCGGCTGGTGACGTTCTGGGAATACGTGCCGGACAGCTCTCCCCCCGCCTCCTTCACTGTTCTGGCCGCGCTTCTCCGCGACCTGCACGCCCTGCCGGATCCAGGCTTCCCGCTGCCCGTCCTTGATCCGTTCCCCATCATGCGCCGTCGTCTTGAGGTCGTCTCCGGGATCAGACGCGAGGACGTTCGCTTCCTCGCTGAAGCCTGCGACAACGCGGAGGACGGCTTCCGCGCCCTTGTCGCCTCCTCACCCCGGCACTTGGTGCACGGCGACGCCCATCGCGGCAACGTCCTGTGCGACGGCGACCGCGCCCTGCTCATCGACTACGAAGCGGTGGCGATCGGTCCACGGGCCTGGGACCTGGTCCCCACAGCCATGGCCGTGGACCGGTTCGGCCTGCCGGCAGACGACTATGCGGACTTCGTCCGCACCTACGGCACCGATGTCACCGAGTGGCACGGCTATCCGGTGCTCCGCACGACGCGGGAACTGGGTATGACGACCTGGCTCATGCAGAACGCCCAGTCCGGTCCGGCGGCCGACGAGTTCGCGGTGCGTATGGAGTCTCTGCGAAAGGGTGACCTTGAACGGCGCTGGCACGCGCTCTAACGGCTCGGGCGGCGACCTCTTCGCCCCCTATGCCTCCCGACCTCATCTCCGTATCACGACGGTCTACTCGACGTCCTGGGTCTGCGACCCGGCCCTGCTGCCTCCGGATGGCCACGCTCCGACGGACGCGCTCGCCTTCGGCCGTCTGGCACCGTTCTACGAGATGGCCAGAAATCAGTTACCAAGGGTTCTCCGGAAGGAATCCCTCGACTGCTCGTCTCTCGTATGCCAACGCTGGCAACCAGGCGCACCCACGGCCGCCACGCTCTGGCATTTCCTGCATCCTTCGGGCCAGGTGCTGGTCGCCCTGACGATGGACGTCCCGCTGGGCCTCGTCGAATCCGTTCCCCTGATGGAAGACCTCTACTACGCGAGCATTCAATGCTCGGGCGTACCGCTGGAGCGGCTCGCGGGTGAGCGCGTCGGCTACCGCCCGGAGCATGCGCAGGGGCAGACCCCCGGCTTTCTCCCCGAGCGGCACCAACTGGTCTTCCGCAGCGTCGCATCCCCCGCAGACGCCCCTGACGACGACACCATCCAGCGGGTCATCTACCGTTCCGACCTCCCGTACCGACCGGAGCACAGCTCCATCACCTATCCGGCCGAACTCAACAGACGGCCCACCACCGTGGGTGCTCTCGGGCCGTATGCGAGCCTCATCTGCGGCCATCAGGACTACATAGAGAACTGCGTCCTGCTCTCTGCCGTGCAGACCGTGGGATCAGCGGCGCGTCTGCGGGAGATCCGAGAAGTCGCCTACGCCTACGGGCACCGTTTCCGAGCCCGGTCCGACGGCGAACGCGACATGCACCGCCGCCGCACCATGCTGGAGTCCATCTCCGAAGGACTGAGCCACCTCGAACTGGAGCTCAGTTACAGCGTGGAGGCCGGCGGCGACATCGGAACTCTCGTACCGGCGCTACGAGTGGAGAGCTTCCACAACGCCCTCTACGCCGCGATGGGGCTCACCGAGCGCTCCACCACCATCGGACAGATGCTGAGCCGACTGAGCAACGCCATCGCCGCCGAACTGACCTCGGTCGAGAGCGCCGAGCAGCGAGCCGGGGACCGCCGTCGAATCCGGACCGTCGTGGCGGTCACCTTCGTCACCACGGTCTCCGGTACCCTCAGCCTGCTTTTCGGCTTCTTCGGCATCAACGCTCGGCAGGTGGACGAACACCGGTCGATGTTCGATGACAGCTACACGCCGATCTACGCGCTCATCGCCCTCATACTGGCCTCCGCCGTGGGGATCTTCGGCGGGATGCGACTGCACGAACGCTGGACCGAACGGCGTGAGCGCAGCCGTATCCGCACCTGGGAGACCATCCACGGTCTCCTGGCCCGCGAATTCGGCGCCGTCATTCTCGACCCGGCTCGCATGACAGCTTCTCCGCCAACCCCAACGGTCCCCGGCACCAGGACCCGCCCGCCGGATGAGGAACCGCAGCCTTCCGGCACTCCCACCCGGTAGTTCACCAGTCCTTGGCGGCGTCCGGACCTGTCCGGGCGCCGCAAGTGGAGCGCTCGCGTGAGGCGTCGGCGCGGCGGACGACCCGGCTGAGCTGTTCTCCGACCACCGTGGCCGTCGGGCGAACACGTCAGTGCGGCAGGTCCACTTCGACGCGTACGGTCTTGCCGACCGGTACGCGGTCCAGGACGGCCCAGCGGTCGGCCAGCTCCGCGACGAGCAGCAACCCTCGCCCGTCCTCGGAGCCTGCCTCCGGGACGGTGATCTCGTCGGGCCGGAGAGGCCTGCGCTCACCGCGCGCGTCGGAGACATCGATGCGCAGGGTGCGCACGTGCGCGTACATGTCGAGACTGAGCCGGAGCTCGAAGTCCCGGCCCGGTACGTGCCCGTGTGTGAGTACCGGTAGGCCACTGGCGAGGTTTCCGCTGCGCGGACCCTTTTCCAGTGGCCCCCGGCCCGAACCCGCCGTGC
>NZ_JANAVP010000054.1 GCF_024213665.1 Streptomyces sp. A3M-1-3 | reverse complement strand
CTGGAGCTGCCGCTGCTGATCGTCGACATCCAGCGCGGCGGGCCCTCCACCGGCCTGCCCACCAAGACCGAGCAGGCGGACCTGCTGCAGGCGATGTACGGGCGCAACGGCGAGGCACCGGTCCCCATCGTCGCCCCGCGGACGCCGGCGGACTGCTTCGAGGTGGCGATCGAGGCGGCGCGGATCGCGCTGACCTACCGGACGCCGGTGTTCCTGCTGAGCGACGGGTATCTGGCCAACGGCTCCGAGCCGTGGCGGATCCCGGACCTCGACGAGCTGCCCGACCTGCGCGTTCAGTTCGCCTCCGGCCCCAATCATGAGCTGGCGGACGGCAGCCGGGTGTTCTGGCCGTACAAGCGGGACCCGCAGACCCTCGCCCGCCCCTGGGCGGTACCCGGCACGCCCGGCTTGGAGCACCGGATCGGCGGGATCGAGAAGCAGGACGGCACCGGCAACATCTCCTACGACCCGGCCAACCACGACTTCATGGTCCGCACCCGGCAGGCCAAGGTCGACCGTATCGAGGTGGCGGAGCTGAGTGTCCAGGACCCGGACGGCGCCCGCACGCTGGTGCTGGGCTGGGGATCGACGTACGGGCCGATCACCGCCGCCGTACGCCGGCTGCGGACCGCCGGCATCCCCATCGCGCAGGCCCATCTGCGCCACCTCAACCCCTTCCCGCCCAATCTCGGGCAGGTGCTGCGGCGTTACAGCAAGGTGGTGGTGCCGGAGATGAACCTCGGCCAGCTCGCCACCCTGATCCGGGCCCGCTACCTGGTCGATGCACAGTCCTACAACCAGGTCAACGGCATGCCGTTCAAGGCCGAGCAGCTCGCAGAAGCTCTCAAGGAGGCCATCGGTGTCTAAGTCGAACCAGACGCTCTTGTCGCTGGTCCCCAAGGCCGAGGCCAAGCAGTCCATGAAGGACTTCAAGTCCGACCAGGAAGTACGCTGGTGCCCCGGCTGCGGCGACTACGCGGTCCTCGCCGCCGTGCAGGGCTTCATGCCCGAGCTGGGCCTGGCGAAGGAGAACATCGTCTTCGTCTCCGGGATCGGCTGCTCCTCCCGCTTCCCGTACTACATGAACACCTACGGGATGCACTCCATCCACGGCCGCGCCCCCGCCATTGCCACCGGCCTCGCCACCTCCCGCCGCGACCTGTCGGTGTGGGTCGTCACCGGTGACGGCGACGCCCTGTCCATCGGCGGCAACCACCTCATCCACGCCCTGCGCCGCAACGTGAATCTGAAGATCCTGCTGTTCAACAACCGGATCTACGGCCTGACCAAGGGCCAGTACTCCCCCACCTCCGAGGTCGGCAAGATCACCAAGTCGACGCCGATGGGCTCGCTCGACGCGCCCTTCAACCCCGTCTCCCTCGCCATCGGCGCAGAAGTCTCCTTCGTCGCCCGCACCATCGACTCCGACCGCAAGCACCTCACCGACGTGCTGCGCCAAGCCGCCGACCACCCTGGTACCGCGCTGGTGGAGATCTACCAGAACTGCAACATCTTCAACGACGGCGCTTTCGACGCCCTCAAGGACAACGACCAGGCCCAGGACGCCGTCATCCGCCTCGAACACGGCCGGCCCATCCGCTTCGGCGCCCCCCTCGACACCGGACTCGGCTCCAACGGCGTCGTACGCGACCCGGCCACCGGCGACCTCAAGGTCGTCACGGTAACAGCCGAGAACGAGCCGAGCATCCTGCTCCACGACGCCCACAACCCATCCCCCACCACCGCCTTCGCCCTCTCCCGCCTCGCCGACCCCGACACCCTCCACCACACCCCCATCGGGGTGCTGCGCAGCGTCGACCGGCCCGTCTACGACACCCAGATGGCCGACCAACTCGACACCGCCATCGAACACAACGGCAAGGGCGACCTGCCCGCACTACTCACCGGCACCGACACCTGGACCGTCATCGGCTGACAGGCGGTGATCGCCTGCGCCGAGGGTCTGTACGGTCTTCGGCTCTGTCGCAGATTCGGTGGTGACGGATCGTGCGAACATGTCACGATGAGTCATGAGTGATGTCAACAGCCTTGTAGGCGTGGTGTTTTCGGGGCTGTCTCCGCTCGTCATCGAGCACGTGCGGGACGACGGGGACGAGATCCGCGTGCTGGCGCGGACTCCCGGGGGCTGGGGCGCCTGCCCGGATTGCGGCACGGAGTCTGCGCGCGTGCACAGCTGTCACGAGCGGACGGTGGCCGACGTGCCGGTCGACGGCCGCCGGGTTGTCGTGCGGGTGCGGATACGACGCCTGGCGTGCCCCACTCGTGGATGCCGCCAGACCTCCAGGGTCAACCCCCCACACCCTCACCGCCTGATCAGCACCCTTCCTCGAAACGAGCCGCACCCATGTCTGTTTCCGTGATCCCGGCCGGGCAGTCAGGCGCCAACCGCCGGAGGCCGCTGCTGCCTCCCTGAGGTCCCGCTGAGGACCCGTGAGCCCTCTGTGAGCTGGGCTATCGTGAGGGCCATGCGTTTTGGGGTGCTTGGGCCGCTGGCGGCTTGGACAACCGACGGGCAGCCAGTCAGGGTCCCCGAGGCGAAAGTCCGTGCCCTGCTGGCTGCGTTGCTGCTGGCCAACGGGCGCGCGGTGTCAACGGACACGCTCGTCGACGCCCTGTGGGGCGACGATCCTCCCGGCAATCCCGCCAACACGCTGCAGGGCAGGGTCTCGCAGCTGCGGCGGGCGCTCGAACAGGCGGAGCCCGGTGCCCGGAACCTGTTGGTCCACCAGTCAGCCGGGTACCTGCTGCGGGTCGACTCCTGCGCAGTGGACACGGGCCGGTTCACGGAACTGATCACGCGGTCGCGCGAGACGGACGACCTTCGCACCAAGGCGAGGCTGCTGTCTGACGCCATGGTCCTGTGGCGGGGACCGGCGCTGGCCGACTTCGCCGACGACGAGTTCGCCAGACCCGCGATCACGCGCCTGGAAGAGCAGAGGCTGGTCGCACTCGAAGAGCAGGCAGAGGTACGGCTCGCACTCGGCGAGCACCGCCTGCTGGTCGGCGAGCTCGGCGACCTGGTTGACACCCAGCCCTTCCGAGAACGGCTGCGCGCCGCCCACATGTTGGCCCTCTACCGTTCCGGGCGGCAGAGCGAGGCGCTCGCGAGCTACGGCGACCTCGCGGCACGGCTCGCCGACGAGCTGGGCCTCGATCCCGCGCCCGAGCTTGTCGCCCTCCACCAGGCGATCCTGAGGCAGGATCCGGAACTCGACGCCGCGCAGGCGCCCGCAGCTCGGGTGCGTACAAATCTGCCCAGCCCGCTGACCGGACTGGTCGGCAGGGAGGGCGCGGTCTCCGAGGTGTGCAGGATGCTGGCCGCCGGCCGGCTGGTGACCCTCACCGGCTCCGGGGGAGTGGGCAAGACCCGGCTGGCGATCGAGACAGCCACCCGGCTCGCGGCCACGTACCCCGACGGCGCGTGGCTGGTGGAGTTGGCTGCGCTCCGCCGGAACGCGGCCGCCTCGCCGGCGGAGGCCATCATGGCGGTCTTGGGAATCAGGGAGGACGGGCTGCCTGTGGGGGAGCCGGCTGGTCCTGCCGACCGGCTCCATGAGGCACTGCGCGACAAGCAGCTGCTGCTTGTGCTCGACAACTGCGAGCACGTGATCGAACAGATCGCTGAGCTGGTGGGGCCGTTGCTGCTCGCCGCGCCCGCGGTGCGCGTCCTGGCGACGAGCCAGGAGCCCCTGGGCATGGCCGGCGAGCTGCTCTTGGACGTGCCGTCGCTGGAGCTGCCCGATCCCGCGGCCGAGCCTTCCGCAATGCTTGACAGCAGCGCAGTGCAGCTCTTCGTGGCCAGAGCGGCCGCGGTGGCCCCGGGCTTCGCCCTCAGCGACGGCAACGCGGGCGCGGTCGCGGAGCTCTGCCGGCGGCTGGACGGGATCCCGCTGGCCCTGGAACTGGCGGCCACCAGGGTGCGGGTACTGGGCGTACACGAGCTGGTCGCCCGTCTCGATGACAGGTTCGGACTGCTGGCCAGTGGGCAAAGAGGCGTCCCTGCCAGGCAGCGGACGCTCAGGGCGGTGATCGACTGGAGCTGGGAGCTGCTGACCGAGTCGGAGTGCATCGTCCTGCGCCGCCTCGCCGTACAGGCGGAAGGGTGCACTCTCCAGGCCGCGGAACAGGTGTGCGCCGGGGACAGCCTGAAGGACGTCCATGTTCTGGACCTGCTCGCCAGGCTTGTGGACCGCTCCCTGGTGGCCGTGACCGACTCAGCAGACGGGCCGAGATACCGGTTGCTGGAGTCCGTCGCGGTCTACTGCATCGAGCGGCTCCGCGATGCGGGCGAGTTCGGCGCAGTGACGCAGCGGCATGCCTCGTACTATGCCGATCTCGCCGAGCGGGCCGAGCCGCATCTGCGGGGGCAGGACCAGCGCCGGTGGCTGGAGCGCCTGGACGTGGAGACCGCCAACCTCCGCTCCGCGCTGGACAGCGCAGTGCTTGGGAGCGATCAGCGGCTCGCGTTGCGGCTGGTCAACGCGATGGCCTGGTACCTGTACCTGAGAGGCAGGCTCAGGGAGGCTCGCCGGTCGCTGGAGGCGGTCCTGGCCATGGAGGGCGGCGCTCCCGACGCAGCCCGGGCCGCCGCGGTGGCCTGGCGGGCGGGGATCGTCATCCTTCAGGGCGTAGGTGCCGACCCTGCGGCAGAGAGCCGCGCCGCCTTGAAGCTGTACGACACCATCGACGACCGGCAGGGACTCGCCAAGGCGCAGTGGTTCCACGGCTTCGCACTCTTCTTCGCGGGCGACCTGGCCGCAGGCGAGGACCTGGTGAACCGGGCCATCCCCGAGTTCCGCGGCTTCGAGGACCACTGGGGCGTGGCCGCGGCACTGAGCATCCGGGCCCACCAGGCACTGACACGAGGCGATCTGGACGCGCTGAAGAGGGAGGGCGAGCAGAGCGCTGCCAGGTTCCGCGAGCTGGGCGACCGGTGGGGACAGGTGCAGACCATCTTCCCTCTCGCGTCGCTCGCCGAGATCAACGGAGACTACGAGCAGGCGGGACGGCTCTATCGCGACGGCCTGCGGATGGCCGAGGACCTCGGGCTGTGGCCCGAGGTCGCGTACAAGCTGTGCGGGCTCGGCAGGCTGGCGCTGCTGGCCCACGATTACACGCAGGCCCGCGAGTTCCACAACCGGGCCCTGCTGCTCGCCACGGAGCAGAGCTTCAGGCCCGCCGAGATCTTCGCCGAGATCGGCCTCGGTCTTGGCGCGCGCAGGATGGGCAGACTCGATGCTGCCGAGAAGCACCTGCGCACCGTGCTTGAGTTCTACGGTCGGGTGGACGTCGAGCCGGGCAACACGCTGATCCTGGCCGAACTCGGGTTCATCGCCGAACAGCGCGGTGACGCCGAGACCGCGCTGGCCCTGCACCTCGAGGGCTTCTCAACCGCACGGGACGTGGGTGACCCCCGGGCGATGGCGCTGGCGCTGGAAGGGCTCGCCGGAGCCCGGTCCCTCGCCGGGCACCCCGACCAAGCGGCCCTGCTGCTGGGGACTGCGGCGGCAGCCAGACATGCGGCGGGAGCGCCGCTGCCTGCCGCCGAACGGGGTGACGTCGACCGGATCTCGGCCACGGCGCTGCAGGCACTGGGCAGCGAGGCATTCGCGGCGGAGTTCGAGCGTGGCGGCGCGCTCGAACCGGACCGGGCTCTGCTTGCCCTCGATGGTCTCGGCTGCAGGATGAAGTCCACCCGCACGCGGGCCGTTGCCTCGCCGACGTCGACCGTACGGTGACCCCGACTGTGATCCCGAGGCCGTGCCTGGACGGGTCACGAGCGCCGTCAGTTCGTCATTCGTGCTCTGAAGTGAAGCCAGATCAGGGCGACTACCGCGACGGAGGAGGAGATCAGCAGGGCGATTCCGGCACGGACGGCGCCAGTCCACTCCGTACCCCCTTCGAGCGCTCCGAAGAACACCAGGCCGGTGACCGCGATGCCGAGGACACCCCCGGTCTCCTGGACTGTGCCAAGCACCCCTGAAGCACCGCCCCTGTGACGGGACCCTGCACTGGCCAGAACCGCGGAGATCAGCGGAGACATCACCAGGCCCATGCCCGCTCCCGTCAGGAACAGGCCGGGCAGCAACCGCAGTGACGGGTCGGCGTAGTTGATCGCTTGATGGATCAGAGCAAGTCCGCAGGTCAGAGCGAGCGCGCCGACGACTGGCAGCCGTCGCTCCAGCCTGCGGGTCAGCCGCCGGGTCTGCAGGGAGGCCAGCAGGAATCCCGCGTTGATCGCTGTGAACACCGCCCCCGACGTGACCGGGCTGAGTCCCAGCCCTTCCTGCAGGAAGACCGCGAGTACGAAGGACAGTCCGGCCGAGTTCGCGAACAGCAGCGCCACGGCCAGCAGCCCGAAGGTGAACCCGCGTTCAGTGAACAGCCCCAGGTCGAGCAGCGGCTCCCTGCCGGTGGCGGCGCGCCGTCGCTGGCGTGCGATGAATGCGGCCATCACCGGCACCGACGCGGCCAGGCTGAACCACGTCCACGCGGGCCAGCCCTGCTCGCGTCCTTGAATCAGGGGCAGCACGATCGCGACCAGTCCCGTCGCGACGAGGACCGCCCCCGGCAGGTCCACAGCAGCCCACGCGCGAGATGGCCGGGGCAGTGCGGCCGTGGCGCGCGACTCGGGTATCAGCCGGCGGGTCATCACCAGCGCTGCCGCGCCGATGGGGATGTTGACCAGGAAGCAGGCACGCCAGCCCAGGCCTGCCGGGTCGGCCGCGACGAGCAGCCCGCCTACCACCTGCCCGCTCACCCCTGCGAGGCCGACGGCAGCGCCGTACCAGCCGAAGGCCCTGGGCCGGTCGGCGCCGGCGTACAGGGCAGCGAGCAGCGCCAGTACCTGAGGGCCCATCAGTGCCGCCGCGGTGCCTTGCACGACCCGGGAGAACACCAGGAAAGACGCGTCGGGCGCCGCCCCGCAGGCCGCGGAGGCCAGGGTGAACAGCGCCAGCCCCACGGTGAAGACGCGGCGTGGTCCGTACAGGTCGCCGAGCCGCCCGCTGATGATCAGGCCTGCCGCGTAGGCGAGGCCGTACCCGGCGACAACGAATTGCGCGGAGGCGGCACCGGCTTGCAGGTCCGCGCGGATCGAGGGGACGGCGACGTTGGCGATGAAGAAGTCGAGCGTGGTGATGAAGACGGCTGCCAGGAGGACGGGAAGCGTCCACCAGCGACTACGACTCTTGACCGGCGCCCTGAGCGGGTCGCGGGCATACGAGGGGAGAGTGACTGTCATGGGGTCTCCCGAGAAAGGGGCGCTTCGAGGACTTGAGTAGCCCTCGAAGCGCTGATGGAGCGTCCGGTTCCCCGGAGTTGTTCAGTTCTTGGCCGGTTCGGGCACCTCGGCCTCGGCCGCTTGGTGGGAGGCGGCTGCGGGCTGCCGGATCAGGAACATGGCCAGGGCGGTGAGCAGGGCGAGGCCGGCGAAGACGGCGGTGGCCAGGAATGCGCCCTGGAACCCCTCCGTCAGGGCGAAGCGGGACTCGGAGCCGTCGGTTACGGCCACCGCGACAGTGGAGGAGATGGCGATGCCGAACGCCGCACCGATCTGGAAGACCGCGCCGTTCACTCCGGAGGCCAGACCCGACTCCTCGGGCCGCACTCCGGAAAGCGCGGCGATGGAGGCGGCGACGTTGGTGCTGCCGATGCCGGTGCCGAAGACCACCAGGCCCCAGAACAGGTCGCTCCAGTAGTTTCCGTCGGCCGACACCTGGGACAGCAGCAGAAGTCCGGTTCCGAGCAGGATCGCGCCGACCAGGGCGATCAGCTTGTAGCCGACCTTGCCGGCGAGGCGGGCCCCGACGTTCGCGCCGATGATGGACATCGCGGCGTAGATCGCCGTGCTGAGGCCGAACACGATCGCGGAGTAACCCAGGACCTGCTGGGCGTACAGCGAGGTGATCAGAGCACCGCCGAAGACGGACATGGCGACCAGCAGCATCAGCAGGTTGCCGCCCACGAAGGTGGCCGAGCGGAAGATCTTCAGCGGCACCAGGGGCGACTTCGAACGGGCCTCGATCATAAGGAAGAGGACGGCGAGCACCGCTGCAGCGACCAGCAGACCGATCGTCCGGCCGGAACCCCAGCCCACCTCAGGGGCCTCGACGACCCCGTAGACGAGCAGGGCGACCGCGAGGGTGACGGTCAGTGCGCCGAAGGGGTCGAACGAGCGCTTGCCAGGACGGACCGGGGTCTCACGCAGCACGCGCGGCCCCAGCAGGAGGATGAGTCCGGCGATGGGAATGTTGATGAAGAAGATCCACTCCCAGCCGAGCAGCTCGGTGATCGGGCCTCCGATCAGCAGGGCGGCGGTCGCGCCGAACGCCCCGATCCCGGTCCAGACACCCAGCGCCTTGTTGCGCTCGGGACCCTCGCCGAAGGTGTGCATCAGCACCGCCATGGCAGTCGGCGTCATGATGGCTGCCGCCACCCCCTGCGCGATGCGTGCCGCAATCAGCATCTCACTCGTCACGGCCAGGCCGCAGAGCAGCGAGGCGGCCAGGAAGAGGGCCGTGCCGATCATGAACATCCGCCGCCCGCCCAGCAGGTCGGCCGTACGGCCGCCAAACAGCAGCAGACCGCCGAAGCTGAGCAGGTAGGCGCTCATGACCCACTGCACGCCGGCCGGGGTGAAGCCCAGTTCGCTCTCGATGAACGGCATGGCCAGGATCACGATCTGGGAGTCGACGATCACCATGAAGTACGCGGCGCACAGCAGCGCCAAGGCCTTCCACCGGCGTGAATCGGGCCCTGGGTCGTCTCCACGGGTGATGTTGAAGGAGGTCTCGGTGACCTGATGACGAGGCATCTTTATTCCTGGTGTTTCCGGCGCGGCTGGGGCCGCGAGAGGTAACGAGGGACATCGAGGGGGATGAGGACCGAGCTGGTCCGCCCCCAGCAGGTGCGCGATACCGTGGCGGCGACGAGGGCAGGACCGGCGCCGCCCCTATGCCCCTTGGAGCGACGACCGAGGACCGCCGACGCTCGGGAGGCTGTGCCGCGGTCCGGTCGCGCCCGGGACGGGCGGGCTGGCTCCGGTCTCATGAGGGGGCACTTCTCGCACGAGTCGGCCCCCCTTCCCGGTGGTTGGTCTTGCCACGTCCTCAACCCTGCAGACCAGCGCTTATGATCCGCTTACGATCCGCTGTGAGTCTGCTGCGGCTGCAGGCGGCCGGTCTGGTGTCAGGCTGGGTGTCGGCAGTGGAGCGTGCCGTCCATCACACGAACGGCTTGTGCCGTCGTGAGCCGCTGCGGTTCGTCAGAGGCCCGGGAAGTGACGATGAACGCGCCCTGAGCCAGGGCAGACCGGGCGTGATCGCGGTCGTGGCAGGTGCGGCAGACATGCCCCTCCGGCCAGCAGACCACCACCGGCCGTAGCATCCGCAAGGGACAAATCCCCTGCGTGTGGCCGGGTTCATGGTCGGGTGGGTTGCGGGACGGGCGGGCACCGGGCGGATGAGGTGTCCTGGCGGACCTCGTCGCGCGTGTCCAGGGCCAGGCGCCACTGCTCCCGAGGCCGCTCGGTCTCGGGGATGCCCGCCTTGACGAGGCGCGGCATGGCCGCGGTGTCGGCCCCGGCCGACGAGGTCGTCCCGCTGCTCACCAGATGGCCGGACCTGGGAGCCGCGGCCGTCAACGCGCCCGAACGGTGCGTCATATCCGGCGGTGCCGACTCGCTTGCGGCGGCCACCGAGCACCTGCGCGGCCAGGGCTGGACAGTCACCCCACTGCGCGTATCGTCCGCCTTCCACTCGCCGTTGATGGCCGAGGCCTACGCCGGACAGCCCGGCCGGAAGGTCCCGCTGCCGACCTACGCGTTCGACCGTCGCCGCTACCGGCTGCCTGCCCGGCCGACCGGGTGCGCGACGACTCACGCTGTCACCGACGTCCGCCGGGCGGTCATCGAACCGCCCGATCTGCGTTGTCCCTGCGGTGCCGGCCGAGGGCCGTCGCGAACCGCCCGGACGCCCCGGCGAGTTGGACCGGCGACCACAGGCGCCGGGAAACCGCCCACCCTGGTCGTCAACGGCGGCCGGCGCGTTCCTGGCGCCGCTGTCGCCTCACGGCCGCACGCGGTGACGCGAAGCGAGGTGGCCTGACGCCGCGTGCCCCCCGGACGGACGGCGCTGCCTCCACAACACGCCTCGGGCCGACCAGCACCAGGGGGCGGCGTCGCGGCGCCGGTGCTCGCTCGGCAGAGTTGTCCTCGGTCGCCGACGGTCCGCGTCGACTCCCTCCTCCGCGCCGCCGGACCCGCCCGGACGCCGCTCCTTCTCCCAGCCCATGGGGCGGTCGGCCTCAGTTCTTCAGGTGCTGGCGCACCCGGTCCCGGATCTCGGCGCTGACTGTCCCCGGCACCTCTTCAGGCTGCCAGTGCGAGATCCCCTTCAGGGTCACCAGCCGATAGGGGCCTGTGACGTACTCCGCAGTCTTCTCGGCGGCGAGAGTGCTGACCGAGGGGTCGGCTTCGCTCCAGACGAAGGTGGTCGGCACGGAGACCGGACCGAGGCTGCCGCTGTCGTCGAAGAGGGTCCCTGCCCGGTACCAGTTGAGCGCCGCGTCGAGTGCGCCGGGCTGGGTGTGCAGGGCCATGTACCGGTCGATCTGCTCATCGGTGAGCACCGTGTCGACCACGTGGTACCAGTCCCGCAGCTTGGCAGCACCGTCCTGCAGCATCGAATCCGCCCGGCCCTCCGCGGTGAGGAAGTCCACGTATTCCGAGCTCTTCCGCTGCTCGGGGTCGCTGTGGAAGGCGTACTGGTAGGCGTCGAGGTGGGGGAAGGCCACCGCGGTCAGCGTGCTGACCCGGTCCGGGTGACGGGCGGCCATGTACCAGGCGACGACGGCGCCCCAGTCGTGGCCGACCACATGGGCCGAGGGGAGGCCCAGGGCGTCGAGGATCCCCAGGGCGTCGCCGGCGATCAGCGGCAGTCTGTAGGAGTCCACCCCCGCAGGGCGGGCGCCGGGGGAGTAGCCACGCTGATCGAACGCGATCGTGCGGAGGCCGGCTTCATTGAGAAGCGGTACGACCTCGTCCCAGGACTGGCGGCTCTGCGGGAAGCCGTGCAGGAGGAGGACCGGCTGACCGTCCTCGGGACCGCTCACATCGACGTCGAACACCAAGTCGTCGAGAGATATCTGCATGTGACCAACCTGTCTGCTGTGCGCGAATGTGCCGGGCAACGAAGGGGAGTCGGGATTGTGAGGTGGTGAGACGATTCGCCTACCGGCCCGCGCCCTCCTCGCTGCGGCGGAGTGCCTGCTCGATGCCGGGACGTGTCAGTGCCTCGGGCGGATCGATGAGACCGATCACCCGCATCAGGACACCGGCCACCTCGCTGTCGCGGGCCGCGGCGGCCTGGACCCGGGCGATGTACTCGTGGCCCTGCAGGACCTCTTCCGAGCGGTTCCCCTCGACTCCGGGAAAGCTCAGGTCACTGGTGATCGCCATTGCCCACGCTCCGTCGACGGCGTCCTCGGTCACCTCGCGGAAATACCGGAGCGGCTCCGGCTGGGAGTGCTCCCGCAGATGCCGGCGAAGGGTGAGCGTCGAGATCGCGGAGACGGTCATGCCCTGTGCGTAGGACGGGTTGAAGCTGCACACCGCGTCACCCATGACGAGCAGGCCGGCGGGGAAACGCTCCATCCGCTCGTAGTGACGCCGGAGGTTCGCAGGGAACCGGTACGCCACCAGGTCATCGAGCGGCTCGGCGTCCAGCAGCGCTTCGTAGAGGTCCGGGACCGGCAGGGTCTTGATGAAGGCGAGGAAGCCCTCGTGGACGGTCGGCGGGTGGTCGCCGAGAATGCCGTAGGCGGTCACGACGCTCCGGTTCCCGTCGACCTTGCTGACGATCACGCCGCGGGGAAGGTCGGGTGAGGCTACGGCGTTGATCGCCATGGCGCCGTGGTACGGGTCGGTCCGCATCCGGTAGTGGCGGGTCGTATAGCCCAGGCCGATCTTGTGCTTGGCTTCCTCGACCCGCGGGTAGCCGAACTCCTCCAGCCACGCCGGGATACGTGATCCCCGCCCTGTGGTGTCGATCACCAGGTCGGCGTCCAGGGCCTCCTCGGTGCTGCCCTCCTCCAGGCGCAGCACCCACACCCCGGTTATCCGGCCGCGGTCGGGCGACGCCTTCAGCCTGAGGACGTTGCACCGCTCGAGGAGGCTCACGTTGGGCAGGGCCTGCACCCTGGCGCGGACGTGTCGCTCCAGAAACGGTCGGCTGGCGGTCAGGGCGACCAGCCCGGAGGGGGTCTTCTGCAGCTGCTCGCCGTTCATGTACCAGCGCACGTCATCGGCCACATCGCCGGTATGGGCCCCCTCCGCGGCCATTTCCTCGGTAATGCCTGGAAACAGCTCTTCGATGATCTGCTGACCGCGTGCCAGCAGCCCGTGCACGTGGCGGCCTTGGGGAACACCACGCCGCGGACCGCTGACGCCGGACAGCTCGTCACGGTCCACCACCGTTACCTGGGCGTAGGACTCTGCCAGCACCCGGGCGGCGAAGATGCCTGCCAGGCCACTGCCGAGCACGACTGCACGCTCTCCCCTGTGATTGCTCATAGCGACTACCTCCGTGAACTCTGCGATCTTTTCTGCCGTCTCTGCCGGGAGGCCCCGGATCTGCTGGTGGGCATGCGCTGCCTGCACGCCTCGCGACGCGGCAGCTCCTGCCGCAGTCCGGGGACCCGCCCCAAGTGGCCGGCCGGAAGAGGCTCTAGTGGGTCGGAACCTTGTTCGTTGGCTGCGCCTCGGGTGCGCCGGATTCCACGGCCTCCGGCGCGGTCTCCTGAGAGCCGAACGCGGGGATGTGGCGGAGCAGCGTGAAGATGAGGACGGCGGTCGCGAGCGCGAAGCCGACACTGACGAATGCAGCCGTGTGGAGCCCGGTGGTGAACGCTTCGCGGGCGCTGATGAGGAGATCGTTGCCGAGCTCGCCCGGAAGCCTGGCGGCCGCGGCCGCGGCACCGCCGAGGGTGTCGCGTGCTGCCTCGGCGGCCGCGGCCGGAACACCGGACGGTGCGGAATCAGCCACCTCGCTGCGGTAGACCGCGACGGCGACGCTGCCGCTGACCGCGATGCCCATGGCCAGACCGAGGTCGTAGGCGGTCTGGCCGGTCGCGGCGGCCGATCCGGCCTTCTCGGGCTCGGAGGACCCGACGGCAAGGGCGGTGCCCAGCACGCTGATCGGGGCGACGCCGAGCATGATGACGGCCAGTGCGACCGAGGCGAGGACGACACCCGAGTCGTCGCTCCCGACCTGGGCGGTCATCCAGTAACCGACCAAGGAGACCAGCGTTCCCACCAGGAGGACGTAGGCCGGGCGCACGCGTCGGGCAAGGACCGGAGTCAGCTGGGAGCCGAGGATGAGCCCGACGGCTCCGGGGAGCAGCCACAGACCTGCTCCCAGCGCCGTCTGTCCTGCGACCTGCTGGAGGTACTGCGGGACCAGGTACTCGACGCCGTTGAGGGCCGTCATGCCGAACAGCAGAGTCAGCAGTGCGCCGGTGAACCCGCGGTTGGAGAACAGGCGCAGGTCCAGCAGCGGGGACGCCAGCCTGCCCTGCCTGCGTGCGAAGAGCACGCTGAAGACCGCGCCGGCCACGAAGGCCAGCCCGACCTGCCAGCTGAGGCCGTACTCGGCGATCCTCTTGATGCCGTAGACGACCGGCAGGATGCCGAGCAGGAACAGCGCGACACTCGTCAGGTCCAGGCGTCCAGCGTTGGGGTCCCGGTACTCGGGCAGCAGCACCGGAGCTGTAACCAGCGCCAGCAGCATGACCGGCACGCCGATCAGGAAGACCGATCCCCACCACCAGCTGGCCAGCAGGCCTCCGCCGATGACCGGGCCGATCGCGAGACCGACCGACAGGGCGGTCACCCACATGGCGATGGCAGTGGCCCGCTGCCTGGGGTCGGCGAACATGTGGCTGATCAGTGAGAGGGTGGAGGGCAGCACCGCGGCGCCGGCGACACCGAGTACCCCACGAGCGGCGATCAGCATCTCCGGACTGGTGGAGTAGGCAGCGATCAGCGAGGCGATGATGAACCCGACGGCCCCGATCATCAGCAGCCTGCGGCGGCCGATGCGATCACCCATGGTCCCCATGATGACCAGGAAGCCGGCGGTCATGAACCCATAGATGTCGGTGGTCCACAGCAACTGGCTGCTGGACGGCTGCAGATCGGCGGCCAAGTACGGCGTTGCCAGCCACAGCACGCCGAGGTCCGCTGTCATCAGCATGGTCGGCAGGAGCAGAATGGCCAGCCCGAACCACTGCCGGGGCGAGGCCCGCAAGCTGGCTGCGGAGGCGGATGCGGCGTTCGAAGACATGAATGATCCTTTTCCGGGTTCCTGGCCTGCCGACGCCTTGGTCGCCGGCAGGGGCGGCACGACGAAACCTCGACGTTGCCCATGAGTGACTCGGGGATGAGTGACGAAGGAGTCGGCCTGACCCACCGTGCGACAAGCGGCTTCGGGCGCCCTTCGGGCCGTCTTCGGACAGACCTTCGGGCGGACTTCGGGCCGCCCTGCCGGCCTCCTCGGGTCTTCTGACAGACTGCGGAGGATCGGCTGAGTCTCCCCTTGTCGGCTGCATTACGTTGACGCCATGCGATTTGGGGTGCTGGGACCGCTGGCGGTGTGGACGACGGACGGGCGACGGGTCAGGATCCCCGAGCGGAAGGTCCGCGCGCTGCTCGCCAACCTCCTGGCCCACGACGGGCAAGTCGTCTCGGCCGATCGGCTCATCGACGATTTGTGGCCTGACGGGCCACCAGGCAACCCCTCGGGCGCCCTGCAGGCGAAGGTCTCCCAGCTGCGCCGGGCGCTTGAGGACGCGGAGCCGGGCAGCCGGAGCCTGGTGGTCGCCCGCCGACCCGGGTACGAACTGCAGGCCGATGCGGTGGACGCGGGACGGTTCGCGGCTCTGACAGCCCGCGCCCGGGCTGCCGACGACCACCGGGTACGGGTGGCTCTGCTCGGGGAGGCGATGGCATTGTGGCGTGGCCCGGCCTTCGCCGACTTCGCCGATGAGGCGTTCACCCAGGCTCCGATCACCCGCCTGACGGAAGAACGCCTGCTGGCCCTGGAGGAGCAGGCCGAGGCGCGCCTCGAACTGGGTGAGCACAGCCAGCTGGTGAGCGATCTGGGCGAGGCGGTGGCCAGTCATCCGTTGCGGGAGCGTATGCGGGCGGCACAGATGAGAGCGCTCTACCGGGCCGGGCGGCAGAGCGAGGCGCTCGCCAGCTACGACGAGCTGCGCGCCCGTCTTGCCGAGGAGCTGGGCCTGGATCCCAGCCTCGAACTGGCCGCCCTCCACCAGGCGATCCTGACTCAGGACCCGGGACTGGCCCCGGCGCCCGAGCCCGCTCCGACGGCTTCCGCGGCCCGGCCCCGTACCAACCTGCCGGCCACGCTCACCGAGCTGATCGGCCGCGACGGCGCGGTGGCCGAGATACGTGCACTGCTCAACGCGGGGCGTCTGGTGACGCTCACCGGCTCCGGCGGGGTCGGCAAGACCCGACTGGCCGTGGAGACGGCCTCCCGGCACGCCGGGGCCTTCCCCGACGGTGCGTGGCTGGTCGAACTCGCGGCCCTCGACCTCTCGGGCGATGCGGCTGCGTTGGACTCGCTGACCGAGGCCTTCATGACGGTCCTGGGCATCCGGGAGGACGCCGCCGCAGGTCTCCTCCCCACTGGGATCCCGGTCCCCCCGATCGACCGGCTCATCAGCGCGCTGCGCACCAAGCAGCTCCTGCTCGTCATGGACAACTGCGAACACGTCATCGAGCCGACCGCCCGGCTTGCCGAGCTGCTGCTGCGCGCCGTACCCGGACTGCGCCTCCTGACGACCAGCCAGGAGCCGCTCGCCGTCGACGGCGAGGCCCTGTGGACCGTTCCGCCGCTCGAGCTGCCTGACCAGGACTCCGGCAGGGAGCCCGAGATCCTGGAACAGGCGGGCGCGGTCCGGTTGTTCGTCGCGCGGGCCGCGGCCGCGGCGCCGGGATTCGCCCTCGACGCGCACAACGGCGAAGCGGTCGCGGCGATCTGCCGCCGCCTGGACGGCATACCCCTCGCCCTGGAACTCGCGGCCACCCGCGTCCGCGTTCTCGGCGTCCACACCCTGCTCAGCCGCCTCGACGACCGCTTTCGCCTCCTGGACGCCGGACACCGCGGCGCCCCGCCCCGCCAGCAGACCCTCCGCTCAATGATCGACTGGAGCTGGGAGCTGCTCACCGAGCCCGAGCAGGCCGTCCTGCGCCGCCTGGCCGTCCACGCGGAAGGCTGCACCCTGGAAGCCGCGGAAGCGGTCTGCGCCGGACAGTGCGTACAGGCTGAGGACGTCCTCAGCCTGCTCGCGCGCCTGGTCGACCGCTCGCTGGTCGTCGTCACCGAAAGCCCGCACGGCCCCCGCTACCGGCTTCTGGAATCCGTCGCCCTCTACTGCCTCGAGCGCCTGCGCGAAGCAGAGGAGTTCGCTCCTGTCCGCCTCGCCCACCAGCGCTATTACACTGCCCTGGCCGAAGAGGCAGAACCGCACCTGCGCGGCCACGCCCAACGCCGGTGGCTCGAGCGCCTCGACCTGGACTCCGCCAACCTGCGCACCGCCCTGGACGGCGACGACATCGACCTCACCCTCCGCCTGGTCAATACCCTGACGTGGTACTGGATTCTGCGCGGCCGGCTCGGCGAGGCCCGGCGCTCACTGGAGGCGGCGCTCACCGCCGCGGACGAGGCATCCCGCGGACTGCGTCCCGGGGGACCCTTGTCCGCACGCCTTCGGGCCCGCGCCAGCGCCTGGCACACCGGCATCACGATCTTCGAAGGAAACGGCACGGACCGCGCCGTCCGGTGCCGTGGAGCCCTCGAAGCGTACGAGAAGCTCGATGACCCGCGCGGAGAGGCCGAGGCCCAGTGGTTCCTCGGCCACGCCCTGTGCAGCATCGGAGATCTCGCGGGCGGCGAGGACCTCATCGACCGGGCCCTGGACGGTTTCCGCGCGCTCGGAGACCGCTGGGGGGAGGCCGCGGCGCTGAGCGACCGGGCCCAGCAGAGGATGCTCCGCGGCGACCTCGCTGCGGTCGAACGCGATGGCGAAGCCAGCGCCGAGCTCTTCCGTAAACTCGGAGACCACTGGGGACAGCTGCGAACCGTTCCCGCGCTGGCGACCTGGGCCGAGATCTTCGGTGACTACGACAGGGCCGCCCGGCTGCTCCGCGAAGGACTGGGCATGGCAGAGCGGCTCGGCATGTGGACCGAGGCGGCCGACCTGCTCACTGGCCTCGGCCGGATCGCCCTGCTGGTCGGCGACCACGCCCAGGCCCGGGTACTCCATGAGCGGTCGATGGGTCTCGCCGCCGAGCAGGGCTTCCGGGTCGGGGAGGTCAACGCCGAGGTCGGGCTCGGGCTCGGAGCCCGTAGGGAGGGCGAGTTGGACATCGCCGAGGCGCACATGCGCAACGTCCTGCAGTGGCACCGTCGGATGGGGCTCGACGGGGCCAACGCGCTGATCCTGGCTGAACTCGGCTTCATCGCCGAGCAGCGCGGTGAGGTGAGGGAAGCCCTGGCCCTTCAGCTGGAGGGATTCGACGTCGCACGCGCGACCGGCGACCCCAGGGCTCTCGCGCTCGCTCTGGAAGGCCTGGCAGGAGCGCAAGCCCTCGCCGGCCATCACATCCATGCCGCCCAGCTGCTGGGAGCGGCGGCCGCGGCCCGGGAGTCGACGGGAGCGCCTCTGCCGCCCGCCGAGCGGGGCGACGTCGACCGGATCACCGCGGCGGGACGGGGCGTACTCGGTGCGGAAGCCTTCACCACCGCCTTCGGCCAAGGGGGCGGGATGGAGCCCGAGGAGTACGTGGCACTGGCCGACAGGGGCCGCGGACCGCTGTGACGCCCGCGCCGTCCTCCCGGTTCCATCGCGGGGAGAGGGCACAGGCGGTGATGACGACAGGGTGGCGGCGGGCGACGAACAGTGAGATCTGCCGTCGGTACGGAACTCGGGTTCAGGGGGCCTGCCGCACGGATCGCCACGCTGACGGGTGCGCAGGGGGCTTCGTCCGATCGCGCCGCTGGAGACCCGGCAATTAACGTGCCGTGACTGAGGTTGCGCAGGCTTGAACGCGGATCCCGGCAAGGGCACCTCGGCTCGTCGCCGATTGCGTACGGCCCGCATTGCTTTCACACCGGGGGAGGACGGGTGAATTCCGTATCCACGCTCATGTGAACTCGTCGAACCCCTACCGCTCGGACGCCTGTCCTCCGCAGGGCTCGGCACCGCGCCGGTTCCCCGACGGCAGGCTCGCAGCCGACGTGAGCGGCTCCTTGCCCGGTGTCCCGGATCCGACGGCATCACAACTGCCGGGGGAGGGCATTGCTCCCCTCCGGAGCGCGGCAGCATGGGGCGATGCGGCCGGCAAGGAGAATGACTGAACTCCGGGAGGCGGCTCGATGCCGAAATCACTTGAATTCAATTGCGCCGGAGGCATGTGGTCATGACCGGGTACTCCCGCCGGACATTCGTGAGGAACACCGCCGCGACAGTTGGGGTCGCCCTGGCTCCCCCCGTCCTGGGCGAGGGAGTGGCGGTGGCCGTCGGTGCGGCCGGCGAGGAGGGGGTTGCGGAGACCGGCGCGCTGAGGGTCGGCCCGAGTGACGCGCGTTATCAGGGTCTGGCGTCGGGGGTGAATCTGCGCTGGGTCGGGACTCCGGACCACGTCCGGGTGGTCGGCTCGACCGATCAGGTGGTGCAGGCGGTCCAGGAGGCGGTGGACAGGGGCCAGCGGATCGCAGTACGCAGCGGCGGTCACTGCTACGAGGATTTCGTGACCCACGCGGATGTGCGGGTGGTCATCGACATGTCGGGCATGACCGGAGTCTTCTACGACCGGGAGCGCCAGGCGTTCGCAGTCGAACCAGGGGCGCTGCTGGGGACGGTGTACCGGTCGCTGTACAAGGGCTGGGGAGTGACCATCCCGGGCGGTACGTGTCCGACG
Source organism: Streptomyces sp. A3M-1-3 (assembly GCF_024213665.1). Classification (GTDB taxonomy): domain Bacteria; phylum Actinomycetota; class Actinomycetes; order Streptomycetales; family Streptomycetaceae; genus Streptomyces. The sequence continues at coordinate 1,454 of NZ_JANAVP010000054.1, read as the reverse complement.
GTGGGGGCGGGCGGACACATTGCGGGTGGTGGTTACGGCCCGCTGTCCCGGCTGCACGGCCTGACAGTCGACCACTTGTATGCCGTCGAGGTCGTCGTGGTGGATGCGGACGGCAACGCCCGGAAGGTCGTGGCGACCCGGGAGGCATCCGACCCCAACCGCGACCTGTGGTGGGCCCACACCGGCGCCGGCGGCGGCAACTTCGGTGTTATCACCCGGTATTGGCTCAGATCTCCGAACGCGACGGGCACCGATCCGTCTGCGATGCTTCCCCAGCCACCTGCCGAGCTTCTGGTCTCCGACATCAGCTGGTCGTGGAGCGGCATGACGGAGCAGTCGTTCACCCGGCTGCTGAAGAACTTCAGCCGCTGGCATGAGAAGAACTCCGGAGCTGATTCCGTGTACGCTGGCCTGTTCAGCCACCTCAAGCCCCAGCATCGTTCCGCCGGGGCGTTCTCGATGAGCACGCAGATCGACGCCTCGCTTCCCGGCGCGGAAGGGCTGCTCGACGACTTTCTCACCGCGGTCAACGCGGGTACGGGCCTGACCTATCAGGTCAATGACCGCAAGAAGGTGCCGTGGCTGTACGCCGTCACCCAGTGGTCGGGGTGGGTGGGAGGCGCCACGGCCCGGTGGAAGGCGAAGTCGGCCTATCTGCGCAGGGCCTTCCCGGATGCGCAGCTCAAGGCGTTCTACAGGCACATGACCCGGACTGACTACGATAATCCGGGAGGGATCGTCGTGCTGGCCGGGTTCGGCGGCCGGGTCAACTCGGTGGGCGCGTCAGAGACCGCGGTGCCGCAGCGCGACTCGATCATCAAGATGCTCTATGTGAGTCTGTGGGCCAACCCTGACGAAGACGCCAAGCACCTGCAGTGGATCCGAGAGTTCTACCGGGATGTCTACGGCGCGACCGGCGGTGTGCCGCGCCCGGACGGAGTCAACGACGGCTGCTTCATCAACTACGTCGATGCGGACATGGCCGACCCCTCGATCAACGACTCCGGGGTGCCGTGGCACCAGCTGTACTTCAAGGACGGGTACCGACGGCTTCAGCGGGTGAAGGGCAAGTGGGACCCGAGGGGTATTTTCACCCACTCCATGGCGATCCGGAATCCATGACACGGCCGGTCTCACCGGCACCCCTGCGGGCACTGTCTGTCTCGCTTTCGTCATGGACACCGTCTTGCGAGCCGGCAGCTCGGCTGCGGCCACCAGGCGCACCGAACTCGTGTCGGCCGCACCGGAGGCGGCTGTGCCGTGCGCGACCCGGCCGGCATCCCGACCTTGCTCGACGAGATCGACCGCCAGGCCCTGCCGGGCCTGGCGGTCAACGTGATCTGCGACAACCTCCGCCCACAAGGCCCCGGTGGAGTACTAGGGCCTGTTGCGAAAGTGGATCTCGCCTGTGAAATGATCTTGTGTTGTGGCGCGTGCAGATCTGACGGACGAAC
>NZ_JANAVP010000053.1 GCF_024213665.1 Streptomyces sp. A3M-1-3 | reverse complement strand
AACGGACGAAACCACACCAACCTGGCGAGGAACCTACTAGGAGATATGGGGCAATACGTCTACGCCAAACGCCCTCTCAGCACCGCGCAACAGCTCCAGGTCGGGCTTGACACCCACCGTGTCCGCGGTGACCGCGACCGGCATGACCGCGGTGGCATCACCGTCGCCCGGCTGAGTCTGCGGAGCATCCTCCTGTGCAGCATCGCCATCGCCCGACGGGCTCCCCGGGGCATCCTCCGTCACGAACATCGCCCGCACACCCGGCGAGGCCGTGTCAGTGTCGGCGCCGGCGGAGTCCCACATCACCGCCGCAGGGCCCTTGAAGACGGCGTTGGCGTCCTCGTCCAGCGCACGCAGGCCCCCGCCGGCACCCGGCACGATCTCAAGGCCGGTACCCGACGCGGACAGCTGGATGTTCTCCAGCTTCGGATTCTCGGCCGCCTGCGCGGTCTTGACGACCAGCACTTCGCGATATCCCTCAGTGGTTGCCGTCAGCTGAAGGTCCACACCGGCAAGGACTTCGGGGTAGGTGGCGGTCGCGCCATCCAGCACCGGCTCCGGCAACTGGCCGGGCCAGCCCAGCTCGACCGCCTTGTCCCCCACAGCCAGACGGACCATCTCCTGTCCATCACCACCACCGGCGAACGACAGGTCGGCCACCACGGCCTTCGGCTCGATACGACCGTCCGCGCGCTTGACCAGGGTGGCGTCCGGCTCAACCCAGCCGCCGCTGTCGGACTTCACCCGCTGCGGAGTTGTGGACTGCGTCAGCGTGAACGTGCCATCGGGATTCGCCAAGGTCTGCGCATACTCAGTCCGCTCGGCAACCACCTCAACCGGCTCGCCCGAAGCGGCAGCACGCTCCAACTCGCTTTGCTGCACTTCCCCCGGACGCGAAACGGCCGCGTTCGCGACCGTCGGCAACGCCCCGGCAGCCAAAGCCCCCACGAGAACGGCCCCACCCACTCTGCGGCGCACACGACGCCACACCCCACCATTCACAAGCCCGCCCCCGGTCCTACATGGTCCTTACACAATTCCGCCAAATATCAACCTTCGACAACGGCCAGTCAACGGTGACCAACGTCACACAGGCGGCACGAATGCGCAGATGACGCACTATGTCGACACGCCTGCAGGCGAACTGTCGAACAGTCAAACTGCTTAGCAGCAGGCAATATTGACCCGCGCGGTCACTCAGGCCGAGCAACCAGGCAGAGCCCGCAACCGGTACGAGCGACCCTTCCTCAATCACCGCTACCGCCTGGATAGTCACGCACGAAGACTGCATGGAAGGCGAAATGAGGCGGGCTCATTCGCAGCTGAAGTTGTTCCCTCATCGGGATTTACGGTGCACGAATTTCGCCTCCCAGGCGCTCAGCCGTCGCGGCGGCTCCGGCAGCCGTATATGGATCGCTCAGCACACCTCGAAGAACAACGCCACGACGATGAGTGAGGCCGTGGACGCAAGAAGCCCTACTCAGTCTGGATCGCCCATGTCACGCCTCGCTGGTAGCCGGGTGCGGCGAGTTCCTGACCGTGTTCATACAGCGGCCGGCCGCCAAGGACCTCGGTCGCTCACCATGAGCCCCTGCGGTCCCGACTGTCTATCCCGCAGACGGGGTGTCGGAGGCCCGCCCGACCTTCGCCGGAACCGGGCAGACCCTGCGGGTGAAGCTCGCCCGGATCGACGGTGTCTGGCAGGCCGGCCACCCATTACGGAACTATTACGTACGATGAGGTCCGTTTGACTTAAATCTGGCTACATGCCTAGGTTGAGTACAGATTGAACGAAATATCCGCCTTCCTGGCATGCCGTGAAGGCGGAACAATCTCAAGATCCCGGCCGACGACCAGCAGTGTTGTCGGTTGTCCGAGGGACAGATGCCCCGCTACGGGGTTGCTTCACTCAGCAGCCCAGGCGGGCCCGATGCCGCGCATTCAGCGTGTGAGTCGGCGGTGGCCACTCTTGCCGCTCAAAGCCGATGTACCGGGCCCTTTCGCGAACGCATCGTGCATATCTCCGGTACTGGTGCGTACCGCGGCCGTGCAGGGCCATCGGCCCCGCCCACGCCCCCGGGAAGGGAAGCACCATGCGGGTCAAGACATCCAGGATTATCCAGCTGCTCGCAGGCCTGTTCGCAGCTCTGGCTCTCGCCTTCGGCGGAGCCGGCATCGCAAATGCCACCACCAGCGAGTCCCACTCGGCTTCGTACGGGTACTGCGACTACTGGGACCATGACGACGACTGCGATGACGACGACCGCGACGGCCGTGGCGGCAACGGTCACCACAACTACGGTCACGACGACGACCACGACAACGGCCGCGGTGGCAATGGCGACCACGACAACCGCCGTGGCGGCAATGGCGACCACGACAACGGCCGTGGCGGCAATGGCGACCGCGACAACGGTGGCCGCGGCGGCAATGGCGACCGGCACTGACGCCTGAGAGTCTGACGGCGAATCATCACGGCAACGCCAGATGGTCTCCTCCAGCAGTCCCGCGTCGCGACAGCGGCGCGGGACCAACCAGACGCGGGACTATCCACACGGGACTATCCACAAGCGGCAGGGGCACTAACCCTCCGCCGCCGCGCGGCCCGTCAGGGCTGCCAGGCTGGAGTTGATGTTGTCCATGTGGGCCCGCATCTCCTCCTGCGCCTCCTCATGCTCCCGCAGCACCCGCTCCGCGTCCCGCTCCAGCCGCTCCGCCCGCGCCTGCGCCTGGGCGACCAGCTCCGCGCCCCTCGCCTCAGCGTCCTCCTGGCCGTGCCGGGCGGTCTCCTCCGTTCGCGCGAAGGCCTGTTGCGCCTCCAGCAGCCGGCATTCCGCGTACGCCTCCAGTTCCACCTGGTGCGCGTCCAACTCCGCCTCGCGCTCGGCGTATTCGCGCTGCGCCGCGTCCAGCCGCCCGGCCTGCTCCTTCTCCAGGCCGGCCAGTACGTCCTCCGCCTCCCGCCGCATGGTCTTCAGCGCCGCCAGGGCCGTACCGCGCCACTCCTTCACATCCGTCCGCGCGGCGATCCGCGTCTCGTCGGCCGCGCGCTGCGCGCCCAGCAGCACCTGCTGGGCGTACGCCTCCGCGTCCGCGCGCACCGACTCCGCCCACTCCCGCGCGGCGGAAGCCGCCTCGCGCCCGGCCGCCTCCGCCGCGTCGCGCATCGCGTTCGCGTCGTCGAGCGCGGCGGCGCGTACCGCGGCCGCCTCCTCCTGGGCGAGGGCGAGGAGGCGGTGGGCCCGCTCGCCGAGGTCGTCGTACGTCTGCGGGGCGAGCGTCGTGACGACCTCACCCAACCGGACCCCCTCGGCCTCCATCTGCTTGGCGAGTACGGTCAGCCGCGCCGCACGCTCCCAGGCGTCGTCGCGGCTGCCGGAGAGGCGGTCGAGATAGCGGTCGACCTGTTCCGGCCGGTAGCCGCGGCCCCGTACAGCGGCCATCCCATGAGGTGACACCGGTGAACTCATGTCGCACATCTTGATGGAACGGAGCGAAACAGTCATAACGCGACACTCCGCCCATTCGTTACGGGCCCGTGGTAGGGAGGCGCATGAAGCGTGACGAGCTGGTCCGGTTCCTGCGCGGGTACAGGCTCGCCGTCCAGGCGTCCGTCGCGCCCGACGGAGCACCCCAGGCGGCGGTCGTCGGGTTCGCGGTCAGCGACGAGCTCCAGATCGTCTTCGATACGGTCGAGACGACGCGCAAGTACCGAAACCTGCGCGCCGACCCCCGCATCGCGCTCGTGATCGGCTGGGACGACGAAATCACGGTGCAGATCGAGGGCGTCGCGGACTTCCCCGACGACCCCGAACTCGAACGCCTTCGCGCGTGCTACTTCGCCGCGTATCTGGACGGCCGGGACCGGCTCGCCCGGCCCGGCATCACCCACGTGCGGGTGCGGCCGGCCTGGGTGCGCCACAGCGACTTCACCCAGGACCCGCCGCTCATCGTCGAGCTCCCCGCCGAGCGGCTTGCCTGAACCGCCGGGACGCCGGCGTCAGAGCAGGCCGTCCCACATCTGCTCCAGCAGGACCGACCACCAGCTCTCCGGCGAAGCCAGCGCCGCCGGGTCGAGAGCGGCCAGCTGCGCCTGGAAGTCGACGGTCCAGCGGCCCGCCTGTTCCGGCGTCAGGTTGAGCCGCAGCCGCCACATCCGGCCGAGCAGCGCCAGACAGCGGACGAACTCGGGCAGCCCGGCGTTCACGAACTGCGGCGCCACCGGCCGGCCGCCGGGGCCCGCTTCCACCGGTACGGCCACGATGTTCGCCGTGCCGTACTGGACGCAGATCGCGCGGCCGAAGTCGCTGCCCATGACGAGGTACGAACCGGCGTCGGAGGCGGGCTGCACCTGCCGCTGCGCGGCCAGTTCGGCCAGCGTCGGCACCGGCTGACCCGGCACCGCCTGCGCCCAGAAGAACGGACCGAAGTCCACCGGCAGACCCGCCCAGACCAGCGTCTGCGCCACGATCTCCGGTACGCCCTGCCGCGACACCGCCCGCTGGTCGAAGCGGAAGACGCCCTGCGGACCGAACGCGCCCATCAGCTCGTGCGCGACCCCCTCCGGCGGGATCGGCGGCGCCGGCTGCAACGGCGGCAGCGGCGCCCGTACCGGCGCGGGCCGGGCCGGGCCGTCCGCGACCTGGTGCAACTCGCCCTGGTGGGTGATCAGATGCTGCATGCCCTGCTGCCGGCTGGCGTGGTCCCTGCCGTACGGAGCCACGCTCGTGATCCGCACCTGCGGCCAGGTCTCCCGGATCATCCGGGCACAGTAACCACCGGGCAGCTCACAGGACTCCAGCTCCGTGTGCAGCTCAAGCACCTGCTGCGGCGGCACGTTCATGGCGCGCAGCTCGTGCAGCATCTGCCACTCGGGGTGCGGGGTGCCCGGCGCCGAGCGGCGGATGAGCTGCTGCTCGCTGCCGTCCTGCGCGCGGTAGCGCAGTACGGCCTGGTAGCCGGGGCCGACGGTGGGCAGGCCGGCGGGAGGCTGCTGCGGATACCCGTACGCGGGGGCGGGTGCGGATGCGGGTCCGGGCGGTCCGGGCGGGGCCATGGGTCCGGGACCGGCGAGCATCGTCGCCGCATGGTCCAGCCCACCACCGTGCGGACCAGGCGGACCGGGCGGCTGCGGCGCACCCGGGCCGCCGGGGCCCATGGCGCCGGGACCGGCAAGCACCGTCGCAGCGTGGTGCGCGCCACCGCCGGGAGTACCGAGCGGGCCGGGCGGAGTCGGCGGACCGGGGGGACCGGGGGGCTGCGGAGCACCCGGGCCCATCTGGCTCGCCAGCATCGTCGCCGCATGCTGCACGCCACCGCCGGGAGGACCGGGCGGACCGGGAGGCTGCGGAGCGGCGGGCGCACCGGGGCCGCCGGGGCCGCCGGGGCCGAGCTGCGAAACCATCTGGGTCGGTACGTACCCGCCTGCCGGAACACCGGGCGTGCCCGGCCCCGAGGGCGGCGGAGTCGCGCCCGGCCGCGGACCCGGAGTACCGGGAGCGCCGGGCGGCGGCGGGGTCGTCGGCCCGCTGCCGCGCGACGCACGCGGCGGCATGACCGCCTTGCTGGTCGCGGCGTCGGCGATGTCCTGCGCGCCCGGACCGGCCGGCGGCTGCGGGACAGCGCGGCCGGCCGGCGGGGCCTGCGGATAGCCGTACTGCGGAGCACCGCCCGGCTGGGACGCGTTCGGGCCCAGCGCGGGCGGGGGCGCGGCCGGTGCGCCGTGCGGATAGCCGTACTGCGGAGCACCGCCCGGCTGGGACGCGTTCGGGCCCAGCGCGGGCGCTAGAGCGGTCCGCGGGAGCCGGCTGCCACCGGACATCAGCGCGGTCTTGGCCTCCGGCGCCACACCGGGCGGCGGAGGCGGAGTGTCGTCGTCGTCCGAACCGGACAGCGGCGGCGCGAACACCGTCGCGGGCAGCGGTACCGACCCGTCGTCGGAGGCGGCATTGGTGTCGGTCCCGGCCCACGGAGTAGCCCCCGCGGGCGTCGCGGGCGTACCCGGCGACGCGGGCACGCCGTCCGACGCCGTGGGCTCGTACGCCCCGGCGCTGCCACCGGCGCTCGGCCACGCACTCGCGCCCGCCGGAGCCGAAGCAGCAGCCGCGGCCGCGGCCGCACCCGAAGCACCCGGTGCGGCCGGCGCACCCGACGGGCCCTGCGGATGGCCGTACGGCGGAGCCCCGCCCGGCGGGGCCACGTTCGGGGCCGGCGAAGGCCCAGGCGAGGGCGCACCCGAGGGCGCCGCAGCAGCCGGCCCGCGCCCGTGCCCCGGTGCCGAAGCCGGGCCCGGACCCTGACCAGGTGTCGAAGCCCCCGGAGCCGACCCGAGTCCCGGAGCCGCAGCGGCCGGAACCGGACCCGGCGCTGACCCCGGAACAGCACCCGAGCCCGGAGTGGGACCGGCAGCCGAACCGGGCGTCGGCACCGAACCCGACGCCGGACCAGACGGCGCTGACGCGCCCGACGCCCGGCCCACCGGCCCCGAACCGCCCGCCGCAGGCGAACGGCGGTCCGGGATGCCCAGCTTGTCCGCCGCGTCCTGGAGCCACTCCGGCGGGCTCAACAGGAACGACGTCTGCTCCAGATCGATCCGCTGCGCCGGCGGCGGAGCATCGGACGGCGTCGCATCGGCAACCGCCCCGTACTCCTCCTCGTACCGGCGGATCACCTCACCCACCGCCAGCCCCGGCCACAACGTGGCCTCGCCGCTGTCACGGGCGATGACCAGCCGCTGCGAACCGCCGCCACCGGACGGGCCGTTCTCCCGGTCCTCCGCCCACACCACGAAGCCGAGTTCGAACTCCCGCACCCGCACCTCGCGGTGCTGGTACGCGGGCACATCCCCGTTGACCCACTCTTCCGCGCGCTCCTGCGCCTGCGCGAAGGTCACCATCGCGCTCACCCCTCCACCGGGACGGCCTGCGCGAAGCCGCCGTCCACCATCAGGTTGGCCACGGTCTCCAGCTCCGGCGGATTGCCCGCCAGCCGCTGCAGGAAGACGTCGAAGTCGTCCCCGCACGGCAGCAGCAGCCGTTCCACCCGCTCCTCGGTACTCCAGCCGTCACGGTCACGCGCGTCGTCGTACGCGCAGAACCACACCGACCCGACCGACGACCCCTTCACCTTCACCGCGAGGATGCCGCCCTGAGCGAAGGCGACGCCCAGGTAGTCCTTGGTCATGTGGTCCCGCAGACACTTGTTGACGTACACGAGGTCGTTGACCGCCGCCACGTCCCGCACCGTGAAGAACGGCTGGTCGACCAGCAGCCCCAGCTCCGCGTCCAGCGCCGCGCCGACCGGCGCGCAGCCGCCCGCCGCCTTGAGGAAGGACCGGTACGCACCGGGCAGCCGGTAGCCGAGGTCCTCCTCCACGCCCAGAACCTGCTGCTCGGTGACCGAGACCGCGTTCTTCGGCAGACCGACGTGCACCGGCCGCGTCTCCTGCAACGGACGCGTGCCGCGCTTGGCGTGGTCGACGGGGGCCGTCGACAGTCCGCCGTGGTGCCGAAGCAGCGCCTTCACCTCGACCGGCACCAGCTCCATACGGCGACTTCCGGCCACGTGGTGCCAGGTCCAGCCGTGCGGGGTCGCCACCGCGGGAATGGTGTCCCACAGCTCGTGACCCTGCGCATGCAGCGCGGCGTTGGCCGACACGTAGTCGGTCAGCCTCAGCTCGTCCACGCCGAAGCCCTCCGGGGGCTCGGCGATCTCCGCGGCGGCGCGCGCGTACGGCGAGAAGTCCGGATAGCCGTTCTCATCCACGCGCACACCGTGGGGGTGGCGGGAAGCCCGGACCGGGTCCGGGAAGTGCACGACCTGCCCGGCGTAGGCCGTGTTCGGTGGCGCGGCTTGCTGCCCGAGCCGACCTGTCGTCATGGCGGTTGCCCCCTGCTGGATCTGGCTGGTTCAGCACAGCCTATGCGGTACGGCAAGAGCGGGAACCGCCCGTCCGCTCCGGTCACCAACTGTCACAACCCTGTGACGGCGGACGGCAAAACTGACACGACTCAGTGACCCAGCTTCCGCACCACACAGCACATTTGGCAGTCTGGTCCCGCAACGCGGGGGCGTGCACTTCCGCGGCTACCGCCGCGGGCACGGGAGGGAAGCACCACATGTACACAGCGCAAACAGGCACAGAGGGAACGTCCGGTGCAACCGGCACATCCAGCACGCCCGGTACGCCCGGTACGCCCGGCGAATCCGGTGCAACCGGTGCAACCGGTGCGTCCGGTGCGTCCAGTACGCCCGGTACATCAGGTGATCCGCGGCTGAGTTGGAGCAGCACCGGAGAAACCCGCCCGCCCGTGCTCCGCCACCGCCGCGGCATCCTTCCCGCCGTCGGCGCAGCACTCTCCGTACGCGGAGAGACCCTCACCTGCACCGCGGGCAAGGGCGACCAGCCGCCCGTACTGCACGCCCTCGTCCAGGACTTCCTCGACACCCTCACCAGCGGCCAGCGCGAACGCTTCACCGGGCGATGTCCCGAAGCCATCCTGCTTTCCCGCCACTTGACCGCCGTCGAAGCCGGCCGCAGCAGACGCGCGGCGCGAAAGCCCCTGACGCACGGCGAAGCCCGCCGCGCACTCAAGCACTCCAAACTCACCGCACGCCGCATCCGCGAGGACGGCGACCCCCTGCACGGCAGTTACGCTCCGCCGTGCCGTTCCTGCGACGCGCTCCTCGCCCACTTCGGCGTACGCCCCGTCGACCCCACCGCTGCCGCCGCCGACACCGCCGAGAAGGGCTGAGCCCGCACCGATGCCCGCCCCCACTTCGTACGACCGCACCTCCGCCACCCGCTTCCCCGTCGCCGTCGACGCCGCGCTGCGCGCCGCCGGGTGGCAGCCCGGACGCTGGGACATCAAGCAGGCCGAATACTGGGCCGACACCCTGCGCGACCACGTCTCGCCCGCCGGCCACCGGCACACCGTCTTCCCCGCCGCCGTCGAGGCGTGGGCCGAGTTCGGCGCACTGCGCGTCGCGGGGCCCGGCCCCGGCCGGCAGATAGCGCCCGCGCCACTGCGCGTCGACCCGCTCACCGGGCTGCATCTCGCGCGCACCTTCGCCGACCTCGGACGGGCCCTCGGCACCGAGATCTGCCCCCTCGGCGACGAGGCCGACGGCCGGGCGCATCTGGCGATCGACATCGAGGGCCGGGTCTACAGCCTCGACCACGCCGGCGACTGGTACCTGGGCGCGAACATCGACCAGGCCCTGGCCACACTGGTAACGGGCACCCAACCAACCCGCCTCACCAGCACCTGACCCACCGGCCACGGGGCCGGTGCCTCGGGCCGGCGGCGGAGGGTCGGCGCGCCGCGGGCGAGTGGGGGCGGTGCCTCGGGCCGACGCACCGGGACCGCCGCGAACCGCCCGCGAGGCCGGCGGGGGCCGCTGCCTCACCCCAACTCCTCGGGCCGCCACGGCCCGCGCCTCAGGCCGCCACCCCGACCGCCGACCGCCGCCACGCACCGGCCGCCCGCGAGGCCGACGGGGCAGGCCGGTGGCTCGCCCGAACGCCTCGGCCCGCCACGAACCGGCCGGGCGAGGCCGGCCCCGGCTACCGGGCGCCGTGCGGCAGCACCGCCGACACCCGGAAACCGCCCGCTTCCGTCGCGCCGGATACGAACACCCCGCCCAGGCCCAGCACCCGCTCCCGCATCCCCACCAGACCGTTGCCGCCGCTCGGCAGCCCCGCGTCCGCCACCCCCGCGTCCGACGGGCCGTTCTCCACCTGCATGGCGACCTCCTCGCCCCGGTGCGCCAGCCGCACCCACACCTTCGCGCCCGGCGCGTGCTTGTGGACGTTGGTCAGCGCCTCCTGCACCACCCGGTAGGCCGTCTGCTCCACCTCGGGCGCGTACGCGCCCGACTCCCCGTCCACCAACAGCTCGACAACCATCCCGGCCGCCCGCGACTGCCCCACCAGCGCCTCCAGATCCTCCAACTGCGGCCCCTCCTCGCTCGCGGCCGCAGCCGCGGCGGCCGCCGCCCCGATCGCCGCCAACGGCACCGCGGCCGCGGCCGGCTTCACCGAATCCCCCGTCCGCAGCACCCCGAGCATCTCGCGCAGCTCCGTCAGCGCCTGCCGGCCCATGTCCCCCACCAGCGCGGCGTTCTTCACGGCCTTCGCCGGATCCTTCGCCGCCACCGCCTGCAACGCCGCCGCGTGCACCACCATCAGGCTCACCCGGTGCGCCACCACGTCATGCATCTCCCGCGCGATCCGCGTCCGCTCCTCGGTACGCGCCCACTCGGCCCGCTCCTCCGCCCGGTCCGCCAGCAGCGACAGCTCCCGCTCCAGACTGTCCGCCCGCTCCTGCAAGCTCTCCATCAGCCGCCGCCGCGCCCCTATGTAGAGCCCGAGCAGCACCGGCGGCGCGGTCACGCCCAGCGACATGAACACGGACACGACCGGTACGAACCACATGCCCGGCTCGAAATCCCCCCGCGACAGGTCCTGCTCGGTCCGCACCGCCGTGACGATCAGCGTCCCCACCAGCGCCATCCCGGCCAGCACCCCGGTGATCCGGCGCGGCACCTCGGACGCGGCGAGCGTGTAGAGGCCGACGATCGCCATCAGGAAGCCCATCTCGGCGGGCGTGATCGCGATCGCGACGAGCACCACGGCGATCGGCCACCGCCGCCGCAGCACCAGAGTGGCCCCCGCCACCAGCCCGAAGACAACCCCGACCGGCACCGGCAGCCCCGTACTCCCGGAGAACCGCACACCCTCCAGCGCACACTCGGCCGCGGAGACAACCCCCAGTCCCACGTCCAACACGGCACTACGCCGCCGCCCCCACCACCAGGGCCCCGCCCTGCCCGTCGCGTCGTCCTGATGTGCCCCCGTTGTGGTCATGTCTTCCAGCCTACGGGCGGGCGCGACCCATTTTCCGGAGACCGCAACAGCACGGAACGCGTTCGAACGGGAACGAAACAAGCGTTGATCGCACGAAATGCTGAATCGACCAGGCATTCGACCCGGACGTCCGCATTCCGGACGACGCTGTCCACATGACAGACATCCGCAGCAAGTACGCCGACTTCGAAGCCCTACGGGAACAGGCCGTCGCCCTGCGCCGGGAGGGCCTCAGTCGCCGCCAGATCCGCGACCGGCTGTACGTCGACAACAACGACATCCTCAACCGTCTACTGGAAGGCGAGCCCCCACCGGAGTGGACGAAGCGCCCCAACGCGAAGGACGACCTGCGGGCGAGGGCACGCGAGCTGCGGACGCAAGGGCGCACGTACGACGAGATCCAGGTCGAGCTGGGCTGCTCGAAGAGCTCGATCTCGCTGTGGGTCCGGGACCTCCCGAAGCCGGAGCGGCGACGCACTCGCGAGGATGCCTCGGCGATCGCGAAGCGCGGCTGGGAGGTCACGCTTCAGCGTCGCGACTTGGAGCGACAACGAACCAAGAAAGCGGCCGCAGCCGAGATTGGCGCGATGACCCAGCGCGAACTGTTCCTGCTCGGCATCGGCCTCTACTGGTCGGAAGGGACCAAGGACAAGCCCTACGCCCGCCGCGAGAACGTGACATTCGTGAACAGCGACCCCGGAATGATCACAACATTCCTCGCCTGGCTCGATCTCCTCGGGGTCGAGCGAGAGCATGTGCGCTACTGCGTCATGATCCACGAGACCGCTCACGTGGCCGCTGCGGAAGGCTACTGGGCAGAACTCGTTGGCGCGGACCTCAACGCCTTCAACAAGACCACGATCAAGAAACACAACCCGAAAACCGTGCGCAAGAACACTGGGGACACGTATCGAGGTTGCCTCGTGATCAAAGTCCGACAGAGCGCAGACCTCTACCGTCGCATCGAGGGATGGTGGTGCGGCATAGTGGAGGCCGCACTCTCAGCCGGGTAGTCAATTGTCCGGTTCGCGGTGTTTGCTATCCCCTGTGGTGTAATCGGCAACACGGGTCACTTTGGATGATTTGTTCCAGGTTCGAGTCCTGGCAGGGGAGCATCAAGTTCGGGTCCTGACCTCACCGGTTCAGGACCCGCCCTCGTTTCACCCCTGAAACGCCCCGGTATCCTGCGGGTGTCCACCACTCGAAGCCGAAGGGCATTCCCGTGAGCGCCAACCGCCCGGCAGCCGTCGTCGTCCTCGCAGCGGGTGAGGGCACCCGCATGAAGTCGGCCACTCCCAAGGTTCTGCACGAGATCTGCGGGCGCTCGCTCGTCGGACATGTCGTCGCCGCCTCCCGTGAGCTGAACCCCGAACACCTGGTCGTCGTCGTCGGCCACGCCCGTGAGCAGGTCGCCGCTCACCTGGGCGAGATCGACGCGGGCGTGCGTACCGCTGTGCAGTACGAGCAGAACGGCACCGGTCACGCCGTCCGGATGGCGCTCGAGGAGCTGGGCGGCAGCGTCGACGGCACCGTGGTCGTCGTCTGCGGCGACACCCCGCTGCTGACCGGCGCCACCCTCGCGCAGCTCGCGGACACCCATGCCGCCGACGGCAACGCGGTGACCGTGCTGACCGCGGAGGTGCCGGACTCCACGGGGTACGGCCGGATCGTGCGGGATGCCGGCGGCGCGGTCACCGCGATCGTGGAGCACAAGGACGCGAGCGACTCGCAGCGCGCGATCCGGGAGATCAACTCGGGTGTGTTCGCGTTCGACGGGCAGCTGCTGGCGGACGCGCTGGGCAAGGTCCGTACGGACAACAGCCAGGGCGAGGAGTACCTGACGGACGTCCTCGGCATTCTGCGCGAGGCCGGGCACCGGGTGGGTGCGTGCGTGGGCGGTGATCACCGCGAGATCCTGGGGATCAACAACCGGGTGCAGCTGGCGGAGGCCCGCGGGCTGCTGAACGCGCGGCTGCTGGAGCGCGCGATGCTGGCGGGTGTGACCGTCGTGGACCCGGTGTCGACGCTGGTCGACGTGACCGTGACGTTCGAGCAGGACGCGGTGGTCCACCCGGGCACGCAGCTGCTGGGTGCCACGCATGTGGCGACGGGTGCGGAGGTCGGTCCGAACACCCGGCTGAAGGACACGACGGTCCATGCGGGCGCGCGGGTGGACAACACGGTGGCGGAGGGGGCGGAGATCGGGGAGTCGGCGAGCGTCGGCCCGTTCGCGTATCTGCGTCCCGGTACGAAGCTGGGTACGAAGTCCAAGGCCGGTACGTATGTGGAGATGAAGAACGCCGTGATCGGTGAGGGCACGAAGGTGCCGCATCTGTCGTACGTCGGGGACGCGACGATCGGCGAGTACACGAACATCGGCGCGGCGAGCGTCTTCGTGAACTACGACGGTGAGCACAAGCACCACACGACGGTGGGCTCGCACTGCAAGACGGGGTCGGACAACATGTTTGTGGCTCCGGTCACGATCGGGGACGGTGCGTACACGGCGGCGGGCTCGGTCATCACCAAGGATGTGCCGGCGGGCGCGCTTGCCGTAGCCCGTGGCCAGCAGCGGAATATCGAGGGCTGGGTGGCCCGGAAGCGTCCGGGGAGCGCGGCCGCGCAGGCGGCTCAGGTGGCTGCGGAGGAGGTCAGCGGCGAAAGCTGACCGGAAACGGCTGCGTCGTTCTCGGCGTACCGTGATACGTGCACGCAATTCGGCTGGCTCGCAGCACCGATGTACGGGACGTACATGCGCATGCGGGCGCAGCGGCAATCAACACGTCTGAGGAGACAGTGCTGTGACCGGGATCAAGACGACCGGCGAGAAGAAGCTGATGCTCTTCTCCGGCCGCGCCCACCCCGAGCTGGCCGAGGAGGTCGCGCACCAGTTGGGTGTCGGCCTCGTGCCGACCAAGGCTTTCGACTTCGCCAACGGCGAGATCTATGTCCGCTTCCAGGAGTCGGCCCGCGGTGCGGACTGCTTCCTGATGCAGAGCCACACGGCTCCCATCAATAAGTGGATCATGGAGCAGCTGATCATGGTTGATGCGCTGAAGCGGGCCTCGGCCCGGAGCATCACCGTGATCATTCCGTCGTACGGGTACGCCCGCCAGGACAAGAAGCACCGCGGCCGCGAGCCGATCTCGGCCCGGCTGATCGCGGACCTGCTGAAGTGCTCGGGCGCGGACCGCATCCTCACGGTCGACCTGCACACCGACCAGATCCAGGGCTTCTTCGACGGCCCGGTGGACCACCTCTCCGCGCTGCCGGTGCTCGCCGACTACGTGGGTGCCAAGGTCGACCGCGCCAAGTTGACGATCGTGTCCCCGGACGCCGGCCGGGTCCGCGTCGCCGACCGCTGGTGCGACCGGCTGGACGCGCCGCTGGCGATCGTGCACAAGCGCCGCGACAAGGACGTCGCCAACCAGGTGACGGTCCACGAGGTCGTCGGTGAGGTCAAGGGCCGCGTCTGTGTCCTGGTCGACGACATGATCGACACGGGTGGCACGATCTGCGCCGCGGCGGACGCGCTGTTCGCCAACGGTGCGGAGGACGTCATCGTGACGGCGACGCACGGCATCCTGTCCGGTCCGGCGGCGGACCGTCTGAAGAACTCCAAGGTGAGCGAGTTCGTGTTCACGAACACGCTGCCCGACCCGGGTGACCTGGAGCTCGACAAGATCACGGTGCTGTCGATGGCGCCGACGATCGCGCGTGCGGTGCGCGAGGTCTTCGAGGACGGTTCGGTGACGAGCCTCTTCGAGGAGCAGGCGTAAGCACGGGCTTGGACACAGGCGTAACCACCTGCCTCATAGATCCATTTGGGCGGCCTCCCGCCGCCGGGTAGACTCAGCGAGTTGCTCGGCGAGGGAGGCCGCACTCATGTGTGGCTGTCCGTTATCGACGCGCTCTTCGTAGCAGGTCCGTTGTGGGCCGGGTGACAGCCGTCCGTTTCTGTCGTCTACGACTACGAGGAGAGCAGCATGCCCGAGGTCAAGCTCAACGCCGAGGTCCGCACCGAGTTCGGCAAGGGCGCCGCCCGCCGTACCCGCCGTGCCGGCCAGGTTCCCGCCGTCATCTACGGCCACGGTGCCGAGCCGGTTCACGTCTCCCTTCCGGGCCACGAGCTGTGGATGGCGCTCAAGACCGCCAACGTTCTCCTGAGCCTGGACATCGATGGCCGCAACGAGCTCGTCATCCCCAAGGCTGTCCAGCGTGACGCCATCAAGCGCACCCTGACCCACGTCGACCTGCTCGCCGTCAAGCGTGGCGAGAAGGTCACCGTCGAGGTCGAGGTCAAGACCGAGGGCGAGCTGGCTCCGGGCAGCTTCCTGGTCGAGAACGTGCTGAACACCATCACGGTCGAGGCCGAGGCCACGCACATCCCCGAGTCGGTCACCGTCTCCATCCAGGGCCTCGAGGCCGGTGCTTCGATCCACGCCAAGGACATCGCCCTCCCGAACGGCACCACGCTGGCCATCGACGAGGACGCGGTTGTCATCCAGATCCTGGCTGCGCAGGCCGAGGAGCCGGCCGGCGAGGCCGAGGTTGAGACCGAGGGCGCCGAGGCCTGAGCCTCGCCCCTTCCTGTCTGTTGTCAGGCGACCGCCGCCCCGCTCCACCGGAGCGGGGCGGCGGTCGGTCTTTGGGCGGTTGGTCTATGAAGGAGACATGCAGATGACGGACGACGCGAGCCCGTGGCTGGTGGTGGGCCTCGGCAATCCCGGCCCGGAGTACGCCGCGAACCGGCACAACGTGGGCTTCATGGTTGCCGACCTCCTCGCGGAGCGGACCGGCGGGAAGTTCAAGGCGCACAAGGCGCGTGCGCAGGTCGTCGAGGGCCGGATGGGCCCGCCCGGCCCGGCGAACCGGCGGGTGGTGCTGGCCAAGCCCATGTCGTACATGAACCTGTCCGGTGGTCCGGTCACCGCGCTGCGGGACTTCTACAAGGTGCCGGTCGACCGGATCGTGGCGATCCATGACGAGCTGGACATCGATTACGGCACGCTGCGCCTGAAGCTGGGTGGCGGCGACAACGGCCACAACGGTCTGAAGTCGATGACCAAGTCGATGGGCCCGGACTATCACCGGGTGCGGTTCGGGATCGGGCGTCCGCCGGGCCGGATGCCGGTGGCGGACTTCGTACTGAAGGACTTCTCGTCGGCGGAGCGCAAGGAGCTGGGCTACTTCGTGGACCGGGCGGCGGATGCGGTGGAGTGTATGATCTTGGACGGTCTGGAGCGCGCGCAGGGGACATACAACTCGTAACCCCTGCAATTCGGCCACCTGCCATGGCCAGAGGTTGACCGAGCGCGGTCGGATGGCGAAGGATCCCGGCCCATGACCAACCGGAGCCGCTTCGTCCAGCTCGGCCGCCGGACGGCGATGGGCGCCGTCACTCTGCTGATTCTCGTCGCCGGCGTGTGGGCGTCCTGGGGCGACGCGCAGCATGTCCTGCTCGCCAAGGGCCGTGAGCACGGCACGATCGCGGTGACCGCGTGCGGCGCGGAGACATGTACGGGCCCGTACACGCCCGCCGACCGTGCCTCCCCGCGGCCCCGGGTGACCATCGAGAAGTCGGTGACCGCGAAGAAGGGCCAGACGCTCCAGGTCGTGGTGAAGCCCGGCACGGACGAGGTCGTGCGCACCGGACCGGCGGGCGCCCTGCACGCCTGGGTCCCGCTCGGCGGCGCACTCCTGCTGGCCTCGCTGGTGATCGCGGGCGGCCTGCGCATGCCCCGCACAGCCTTGGCGACAGCCCTGTCGGGAACAGCCCTGCTGACGGCCACGTTCCTGGCCCTCTGACCCGGCTCGGCGGGCGTCGGCCGAGGAGTGACGCAGGAACGCCGGTCCGTTCGAAGTGGATCAGCTGCGTGGCAGGAGGGTTCCGAGCGGTCCGAGGTCACTCGTGGTGTCCGGAATCCGGGCCACTTCGAGGACGTCTACGACGACGCACCATCCGTCCTCGGTGCGCTGTACGGCCGACACGCCCTCTACGGGGTGGCCGATCAGTCCCTCCAGTCGCTGCGAGGCATCACGTGCCGCGTGCTGCGGCCCCTGAGCCGAAGGGGCGCGCCGGTGAGGCTCGGAAACAGTTGCCCCGAGGACAGTCGGGGGAGCAGAGTGAGAGGAAGAGCATTCCTGTCGGGACAGGAGGACGCCGTGATCGTCCTGGGAGTCATTCTGCTCATCATCGGGCTCCTGGCCAGTATCTCCATCCTGTGGACCATAGGAATCGTCTTGATCGTGATCGGGGCGATCTTGTGGATCCTGGGATCTGTCGGACGCCAGGTCGGCGGACGACGCCACTACTGGTAGACGCCACTACTGGTCAGCATCTGATTTGACCGACTCGGCCACGGCTGAGGGAGTCAGTGCTTGAAGATGTCCCTCATCTCGTCCTTCGCCTGCAGCGCAGCGCCCTTGGACTGCTCCGCCCGACCCTTGACATGACTGCGGTCCCGCGCCATCGGCGCGGGACCGCAGTCATGAACCGGCGAACCGGACCGGAGGTCAGCCCGTGTTACGGAGGCCCGCCGCCACGCCGTTGACCGTGAGCAGCAGGGCCCGCGCCAGCAGCGGGTCCGCGGGCTCGCCGCGCTCCGCCGCCGCCCGCTGGCGGGCCAGCAGCGAGACCTGGAGGTAGGAGATCGGGTCCAGGTACGCGTCACGGATCGCGAAGGTCTGCTGGAGCACCGGGTTGGAGTCGAGCAGCCGCGCGCCGCCGGTGATCCGCAGAACCTCCTGCACGGTGAGCGCGTGCTCCGCCTCGATGGTGGCGAAGACGTGCTTCAGCTCGTCCGGCACCAGCGTGTCGACGTAGTGCCGGGCGATGCGCAGGTCCGTCTTGGCGAGCGTCATTTCCACGTTGGAGAGGAAGTTCCGGAAGAAGTGCCACTTCTCGTGCATCTCGTCCAGGACCGTGTCCAGGCCCGCCTCGCGCAGCGCCCGCAGCCCGGACCCGACTCCGTACCAGCCGGGCACGATCTGCCGCGACTGCGTCCAGCCGAAGACCCACGGGATGGCCCGCAGGCCGTCCAGTCCGGCGCCCGAGTCCGGGCGGCGCGAGGGGCGCGAGCCCAGGTGCAGGTCGGCGAGCTGGTCGACCGGGGTGGAGGCGAAGAAGTACGCGGGCAGGTCCGGGTCCTCGACCAGGCGCCGGTACGCGGAGTGCGCGGCATCGGACACGGTGTCCATTGCCGCGTCCCAGCGGGCCAGCGACTCGTCGGACTGGCGCGGCGAGGTGTGCAGCGCGGAGGCCTGGAGGGTGGCGGCGACGGTCAGTTCCAGGTTCTCCCGGGCCAGCGAGGGGACCAGGTACTTGTCGGAGATGACCTCGCCCTGCTCGGTCACCTTGATCTCGCCCTCCAGCGTGCCCCACGGCTGCGCGAGGATCGCGTCGTGCGAGGGGCCGCCGCCGCGGCCGACCGTGCCGCCGCGGCCGTGGAAGAGCCGCAGACGTACGCCGTACCGGTGGGCGACGTCGCGCAGTCGGCGCTGTGCCCGGTGGATCTCCCACTGGCTGGTCGTGATGCCGCCGAACTTCGAGGAGTCCGAGTAGCCGAGCATGACCTCCTGGACGTCGCCGCGCAGCGAGACGAGCCGGCGGTAGGAGGGGTCGGCGAGCATCTCGTCGAGGATGACGTCGGCGGCGCGCAGTTCGTCGGTGGTCTCCAGCAGCGGCACGATGCCGATCTTCGCCCAGCCGCCGTGCAGGTCGATCAGCCCGGCCTCGCGGGCCAGTACGGCCGCCGCGAAGACGTCGTCCGCGCCCTGGCACATCGAGATGATGTACGACTCGATGACCTCGGGGCCGAACCGCTCGAAGGCTTCCTTGACGGTGTGGAACACGCCGAGGGTCTTCTCGCCGGCCGCGTCCAGCGGGGCGGGCGTCGGGGCCAGCGGGCGGCGGGACCTGAGTTCCTTGGCGAGGAGCTTGCGCCGGTAGTCCCGCGGCATGTCCGCGTACCGCCAGGACTCCTCGCCCAGCCGGTCGAAGAGCTGGCCGAGCGCGTGGTGGTGCGCGTCGGCGTGCTCCCGTACGTCCATCGTCGCGAGCTGCAGCCCGAAGGCGGCGAGCGTGCGGATCGTACGGTCCATGTGGCCGTCGGCGAAGAGCCCGCCGCGGTGTTCGCGCAGTGAGGTCTGGATCAGGGTGAGGTCGGCGAGCAGCTCGCCCGTGCCGAGGTAGTCGCGGCCGTCCTCGTGTTGGGTGCCTCTGGCGAGCCGTTCGCGGGTGTTGACGAGCTTCTGCCGGACGCAGGTGGCCTTGAGCCGGTAGGGCTCCTCGGCGTTGAGGCGCTTGTAGCGGGGGCTGATCTCGGGCAGCCGCTCCAGGTCGCTCTGGAGGGAGGTGAGCAGCTCCTCGGTGGCGCCGGTGTAGCGGATGGAGTTCGACAGCAGCCCGCGCAGGAAGTCGACGAGCTCCAGCGCGTCGGTGATGCCGTGCTCGTGCTGGAGGATCAGCACCTCGCGGGTGACCGCGGGGGTGACGTTGGGGTTGCCGTCGCGGTCGCCGCCGATCCAGGTGCCGAAGGTCAGCGGCCGGGTGCCGGGCGGCAGCTGTACGCCGACCCGTTCGAGTTCGGCGGCGAGGTCCTCCAGGACATCGCCCACGGCACCGGCGTGCAGCTCATCCAGGTAGTAGATGGCGTTGCGGGCCTCGTCGGCGGGCTCGGGCCGGACGACCCGCAGCTCGTCGGTCTGCCAGACCAGGTCGATGTTCTCGGCGAGCCGCAGGTCGTGGCGGCGCCGGTCGGCTTCCAGGACCGGGGTCTCCAGCAGTGCGGCGATGCGGCGCAGCTTGTTGAGGACGCTGCGGCGGGCCGCCTCCGTCGGGTGCGCGGTGAAGACGGGCCGTACGTTGAGGTTCTTCACGGTCTGGCGCAGGTGCTCGGGGTCGGCGTCCTTGAGCCGCTCGGCCGTCCGGGCGAGCAGCCCGCCCTCGGCGGCGCGGTGGGCGCGCAGCTCGCGGCCCCGGTGCACCTGCTCGGTGACGTTCGCCAGGTGGAAGTACGTGGAGAAGGCGCGCACCAGCTTGGCGGCGGTCTCCAGATCGGTGTCGCCGAGCAGCTCGGCCGCGGCCTTGCCATCCGTACGGGTGAGGGCGCGGACGCGCTCGACGAGCTCGAGGAGTTCCTCGCCCTCCTGCCGGACGAGGGTCTCGCCCAGCAGGTCGCCCAGTCGGCGGATGTCGGCGCGCAGTTCCGCGCCGGCGGTGTGGGTCTGGTCGGCACTGCTCACAGGTGCGGCTCCTTGCAGTGTTTGAACGCTACTGGAAGGGGGACCCGAGGGTTCCCCGGTTGAACACAGAGCGGACCGCGCTGTCCGACGTCACCCCAGGATAGGTTCAGTTTTCACCGCGCCGCCCACCGGCCCCTCTTGCCGGAGGTGTGCGTGCTGCCATACTTACGATGGCGTAGGTTACGCATCCGTAGCCGCGTCCGTATCCATACATCTGCCGCATTCACCCCCAGGGGACGCCCCATGACCACAAGCCCCGATGTGATCGATGACGCCCCGAAGGGGAGCGACGGCCGGCCGCTGCCACCTGCCACGCTGGGCGGCGAGAAGAAGCGCACGGTCGAGCAGCTCGCTCTGCTGCTCTTCATCACCGTGCCGTTCCTGGCCCTGCTGGCGGCCGTGCCGCTCGCGTGGGGCTGGGGGGTCAGCTGGCTGGACCTCGGCCTGATGGTCTTCATGTACTACCTGGCCTGCCATGGCGTCACGATCGGCTTCCACCGCTACTTCACCCACGGCTCCTTCAAGGCGAAGCGCCCGCTGCGGATCGCGCTGGCCGTCGCCGGCTCGATGGCGGTCGAGGGGCCGCTGGTGCGCTGGGTCGCCGACCACCGCAAGCACCACAAGTTCTCCGACGCGGAAGGGGACCCGCACTCCCCCTGGCGGTTCGGCGAAACGGTCCCGGCCCTGATGAAGGGCCTGTGGTGGGCCCACATCGGCTGGCTGTTCGACGAGGAGCAGACCTCGCAGGAGAAGTACGCACCCGACCTGATCAAGGACCCGGCGATCCGCCGGATCTCGCGCGACTTCATCTACTGGACGATCTTGTCCCTGGCCATCCCGCCGCTCGTGGGCGGTCTGGTCACCATGTCGTGGTGGGGCGCCTTCACGGCCTTCTTCTGGGGCTCTCTCGTACGAGTGGCCCTGCTGCACCACGTCACGTGGTCGATCAACTCCATCTGCCACGCGGTCGGCAAGCGCCCCTTCAAGTCCCGGGACCGGTCCGGCAACGTGTGGTGGCTGGCCGTCTTCTCCTGCGGCGAGTCCTGGCACAACCTGCACCACGCCGACCCGACCTCGGCCCGGCACGGGGTGATGAGGGGCCAGGTCGACTCCAGTGCCCGGCTGATCCGCTGGTTCGAGCAGGCTGGCTGGGCGTACGACGTGCGCTGGCCGTCCGCGGAGCGAATCGACGCCCGGCGCAAGGAGAAGGCCGCGGAAGCGGCATGATTGACAACGTGGCGATCGACGGCAGTACACACAGCAGCGACAAGGGCCGGCCCCCGACCGGGAGCCGGCGGTCCCGCCGGGTCCGGATGACCGGCAAGGAGCGCCGCGAACAACTGCTGGACATCGGCCGCACGCTCTTCGCCGAGAAGGGCTACGAGGGCACGTCGGTGGAGGAGATCGCGGCCAAGGCGGGGGTCTCCAAGCCGGTGGTCTACGAGCACTTCGGCGGCAAGGAGGGGCTGTACGCGGTGGTCGTGGACCGCGAGATGCGCCAGCTCCTCGACATGGTGACCAGCTCCCTTACCGCGGGCCACCCGCGCGAGCTGTGCGAGCAGGCGGCTTTCGCGCTGCTCGACTACATCGAGGAGTACACGGACGGATTCCGCATCCTGGTCCGCGATTCGCCGGTGGCCCAGTCGACGGGCACGTTCGCGTCCCTGATCAGCGATATCGCGACGCAGGTCGAGGACATCCTGGGCCTGGAGTTCAAGGCCCGCGGCTTCGACCCGAAGCTGGCGCCGCTGTACGCGCAGGCGCTGGTCGGCATGGTGGCGCTGACCGGCCAGTGGTGGGTGGACACCCGCAAGCCGAAGAAGGCGGAGGTCGCGGCTCACCTGGTGAACCTGGCCTGGCACGGCCTGGGCAACCTGGAGGCCAAGCCGCGCCTCATAGGCCACCGCAAGAGCTGACCCCCGGCCCGGCCGGGAGCGTGCGAGAGGGGCCGCCCAGTGCGCTGGGCGGCCCCCTCGCACGTTCTGTGCGCGACGGTATTCCCGTCGCGGGGCCCGGTCTGATTCGACAGACTCTGCAGCGTGGACCAAGTAGTCGAGGTCGCGAACAGGCTGACCGAGGTCAGTGGCATCGTCGGAGTGTGCCTGGGCGGCAGTCGGGCGCGGGGGACTCATCGCCCTGACTCCGACTTCGACCTCGACCTCTACTACCGGCCGCCGCTGGACACCGCTGCCCTGCGCCGGCTCGCAGCCGAGGTAACCGGCGGCCCGGTCGAGGTGACCGAGCCGGGCGGCTGGGGTCCCTGGGTCGACGGCGGCGGATGGCTGACCGTGGACGGAGTCCACATCGACTGGATCTACCGCGATCTGGACCGGGTGCACCGGATCTGGCAGGAATGCCAGGCGGGACGCTTCGAAGTGGGCATCCAAGCCGGCCATCCGCTGGGGGTGTACTCGCACGCCTATGTCGGCGAGGTGGCCCTCGGTCGCATCCTCGCGGACCCGCACGGTGAGCTGGCCGCCCTGCAGGAGCAGACCCGCTCCTACCCGCAGCCGCTGCGCGAGACGCTGGTCGCCAGTGCTCGTTGGGAGGTGCCGTTCACCTTGTCCATCGCCCGGAAGGGTGTCATCCGCGGCGATGCCTTCTACATCGCCGGCTGCCTGTTCCGCGCGGTGGGACTCCTCGTTCAGGCGCTGCATGCCGAGGCCAGGTGCTGGGTCCTCAACGAGAAGGGAGCCGTGCAGGCGGCAGGAGCACTCCCAAGTGCCCCCGCGGACTTCTCCGCACGCGCACACGCCCTGTTCGGGACAGTCGACACCGACCCGATCACGCTTACCGCGGTGCTTGATGACGCAGACCGGCTGGCTGCCGACGTGCTGGACAATCTGACGCTCTGACGGTGTCGCTTCTCACCAACCGTTCCTAATCAGTGATCAGGAGTGGGTCTTGGACCCACGTCCCGGCACTGCGCGCATCCCGAACGGTTTTGGAT
>NZ_JANAVP010000052.1 GCF_024213665.1 Streptomyces sp. A3M-1-3 | reverse complement strand
CGACAGCCCGGCGGCAGGGGTCTTGCACCCCTGCCCGGTAACAGTGGCGCCTCGTGGCGCACCTCGATCTTGTTCCACTTCGATGTGCCCGGCGGCAGATGGCAGACGGTGATCGTCAGGCCCGTTTCAGCTGCGAGCCGGGCGAGTTCGAGCTTCCAGGCCCGGGTGCGGTAGCCGTTGGAGCCGCCCGCGTCGGCTGTGATCAGCAGCCGTGTCGCCCGCGGGTAGGCAGCATGGCCCTGCCCGTGCCACCAGCGGCGGATCGATTCCACCGCGAACGCGGCGGTGTCGTGATCGGTGCCGACGTTGACCCAGCCGGTGTTCGCCGCCAGGTCGTAGACCCCGTACGGGATCGCCTTCCCCAGTTGCGGGTCGGCGAAGTCGTGCATGTTCACCGCCACCGGATCACCGACCGGGCACCACTGGCGGCCGTTGTTCTTGAACTCGCCGACGAGCTCCTTCTTCTTGGTGTCCACGCTGATGACCGGCTGGTCGGCGTCCCGGTGCTCGCGGGCCTGCTCGTTGAGGTATCGGAACTGCGCGTCCCGGTCCACGTGCTGGCTGCCCTCGAGCGTCTTGGCGTTGGCCTGCAGGCTGAAGCCTTCCTCCCGCAGCAGGTCAGCGATGGTGTCGGCACTGACCCGGTGCCCGGC
Organism: Streptomyces sp. A3M-1-3; assembly: GCF_024213665.1. Taxonomy (GTDB): domain Bacteria; phylum Actinomycetota; class Actinomycetes; order Streptomycetales; family Streptomycetaceae; genus Streptomyces. Next base: position 23,451 of record NZ_JANAVP010000052.1, on the reverse strand, counting down.
CCGGGTCAGCTCCCGCGCGAGAGCGCGGGTCGACCTCGCCGTCCACCGCAGCGGCGACATCGGATCGCCCCGCACATCCGGCTCGACCAGCGCCAGCAGCGCGGGCCGCAGCCCCGGATCGAGATCCGCGACCCGCCTGCGACCCCCGCCAGGGCGCCGCACCCGCCCCAACGGGGCCTCGCCGGCCTCCAGCTCGAACACGCCCTTGCGGACCGTCGTCTCGCTGACCGCGGCCGCCCGTGCAACAGCCCGAACGCCGCCGTGACCCAGGACACGGGCCTCGGCAGCCATCAGCAGCCGACGCTGCCGCTCGTCCAGGTGCGGGAACAACACCGTGAACTTCACAGAGAGTTGGTCACGAGTCTCGTCCGGGATGCGCATACCACACCAACGAGCCCCAGCACGGGAAGCAACACCTTGATTCCCTGCAAGCCCTAAGGGGAGGATCATTAAATGCCGGGTATTCAGCTTCGGGAACACCAGCTGGACGCGAAATCACGCATCCGCAAGTGGGCGGGATTCCCTGCAAGGTCATCTGTGCCCGCTGGCGCCGTTGCCCGGCATTCGACCGGTCCGAGCCCCCGGTTTCCCTCGTGGTGAGGGCGGTGCCGGTCATGCCCCGACTTCCGCTCGGGGCGGGCGGATCTGCGCGCGGACCCGCGCGGCGGCAAGCATGTAAGGGTCCGGCTCGTCGGGCTCGGGCGGGGCGGGTCGCTGGGCGCGGACCGCGGCGATGCGGCTGGTCAGCAGGTGCTCGGCCGTTCGCCAGCGCGCCACCCAGGCGGCTTCCTCTGCCGCCTCCTGCGCGTCCTTAACCGATGGGTGCAGGTGCCCGCGCCGCAGTTCAGCCGCCCGCGCCGCTTGGGCCTCCGCCTCAGCGTCCGGACCGAATGCGAACTGGGCGAGAGCTGACCGCCGGGACGTCGCGGCCGCCGACTCGGCGGTCAGCTTGCCCATCAGCGACGCGGTCTCCTCGATCGCCCCTTGTGCCCGGCCGTCCGCTGCGGCCCGCTCGACCTCGGCGCGGATCTCGGCCTCCACCCGGGCCGCGACCTCCCGTTGCCTGGCAAGATCACCCGGCCGGGCCCGTGCCGCCATTGCGGTCTCCACTGCCTCGGCGATCACCCGCTCGACCGCCTGGCCGTTCGCGCAGATCCCGCACAGCCCGGCCGCCTCGCTGCGCCCGCACATCGCACACGGCCGGAGACGGCGCTCCGCCTCCGCCGCCTCCTGCTGCGCCCGACGTTCGGCGGCCGCAGTCTCGCGGGCGGCCCGCTCCTGGGCGGCCTGCTCGTGGCGTGCAGCCCGACGCCAGCCCTCCCGAGTGGTTTCCTCGCGCAGCCGGGCCTCGAAGAGCTCCTTGCGCTGCTGGGCGGGCAGGTTCGGCGCGAGGCTCGCGGCGAGCTTGGCGGCCACACTGTGGCGCAGCGCCCGCTTGTCGGCGTGCAACAGCTGGCAGACATCGCACTCGACGCCGGTGTCCATGCGCCGCCCGTCGTCGCACCGGACGTCGTAGCAGCTCGAACGCCTCGGCAGCGCCCGGCCGATCAGCCAGGCCACCGGATCGGCGATCGGCACCTGACCCTGGGCCGTCATCCGGCGACGCAGCCGGTCCGTGAGGTGCTTCTCCGCCGTCGCAGGACCCAAGACACCGCGCAGCTGGGCCAGTTCGCCGCGCACCGCCCCGGTCACCAGGTGTCGGGCACCCAGACGCTCGAGCCGTCCCCACACCATCTCGACCGGCGCCAGCACCACTTCCAGGCCCTTGGGCACCTGCGCCCACACCCGCGGCGGACCTCCCGACTTCGCCGTCCAGGCGGCCAGCACCTGCCCGGCGGCCTCTGAATGGCTGTCCTGGTGGGGGTCGGCGAGGGGATGGTCATGCTGTTCCCCGCGCAGCGGGCCACCGTCGCCCCCGACAGCCTGCTCCGCCGCCACCGCCTGAGCCTCCGGGACCGGGGCGTCCTCGCGCACGCCCGCGCGCTCCGGCCGACGTCCGCACCCCCCAGCGGCTGCGCCGGAAAAGCAATCATTAGTCGCACCATCCCCAAAGAGAGAAACCCCCGAAGGGTGGTGTGTGTGAAGGGGCGTGGCACCGGGGCGCTCTGCAATCTCGGCCTCACCGGCCGCCCCAGGAGCAGCTTCCCCAGTGTTCCCAGGGGGACCGTTCTCCTCGCCACCCTCAAGATCACCGGATGCGGCATCAGGGCGCTGGACGTCCGGGCCCTCTCCCCCGTCACCCGGAGCCTGCGGTGGGCCGTCCCCGCGGTCTTCAGATGTCCCCCGTTCCGCCTGCTCGCCTGTGGAGTCGCTCTCCTGATGGACCGCGCCCGCACACCGCCCGCACACCACACCGGTGTCCTTGGGCATCGACGCCTCCAGCGCACCCAGCGCTTCACTGCCGGGACCGGCGTCGCCGTGCGCGGCCGCGACGGCAGGCACCACCAGGCGGCCCTTCCCGAACAACCCCGACCCCGTCTTCGCACGCACGGCGTCCACCACTCCGTACGACCGCAGCCGCGACAGCACCTTGCCGCCACCCGCGACCGAGCAGCCCAACAGCCGTGCCACCGTCGCCGCTCCCCGGCCACGCCCCTTGGGCACCGTGCCGCCGGCCATCCGCACCCGGCCATCCGCACCCGCCTGCAAAACCAGCAGCAGCAGCGCCAGCCGGTCGGTGGCCGAACCCTTCCCCCGTTGCCCGGCCAGCAACCCGGCCGGCGTCGCCTCGACACCCCAACCCGGGGCGAACAATGCTTCGATGAGCCGCAGCAGCGTGACCAGCTCCCGCTTACTCAGCGCCAGCGGATGCGCAACGTCACCGGAGCGACGAGCCCGCCACAACGGCATCACCACACACTCCAAGCCTGTGGTCTGCCCGGACTCCCCTGTCGTGACCACATACTTGATTGCACCCGAGGTACGGAACGTCGGCAGCACGTCGTGATCGACAGTCGACTCCGACATCCCGATCCACCGGCCGAGCTCCCGCGCCCGGATCGCCGTACGGCAGGACTTGTGATCGCTCTTGGCCGCCAGCACCACCACACTCAGCCGCGCCGCATCCGGCAGCCCGCCCACCGACGCCTCGGCAAGCAGCGCCCGGACAGCAGCGAGCAGACGCACACGCATCGCGCGCCCGAGCTTCAACGGATGGCTCGGCGCACCATGGGGAACAGGGCCGGCCTGGACCGCAACGGCCTGCGAGGAACGACGCCGACCCGAGCCGGCGGAAGAAGGAGAATGAGCCCCAGAGGGGCGTGAATCAGACGTATTGGGCCGTGCGCTCGAACCTGAACCAGGCATGACTGAGCCAGCCCTCGTGCGGGTAGCTATGATGAGCTCCAGTCGAGGAGAAAAGGGCGTCCTTCATCGCCACCTGGCCCGCTTGGGGAAGCAGGACAGCCGGGCACGCGACGGTATTCAGCTAGAGATGCGGGTAGCTCTCACCTCCTCGACAACAGGACTGGCCCGGGACCGCAGATCCCGGGCCGTTCTGCTTCCACCACCCTGTCGGTGTGCGCTTTCGGACAGAGCCCTCAGGATGAGAACTCGTAACCCTGCTGTGCGCGGCCCAAGTGGCGGACGGGTCTTAGGCTGCAGTCCTCGGGGCGGTGTTGCGGCGGCGCCGTGGGCCGAGTGCCGCTATGGCATCGGGAAGTTCGGCAACCCACACACCGACGGGGATACGGAAGGCAACTCGCCCGCTGAGTGTCTTGAGATCGAACGCCGCGCGTTCAGCAGGTGTTGTTACGAGATGAACGCTGTCTTCCAGAACCCAAAGCGCTGTATCAGGCGTGGTGTTGTGGTCAGCGGCAGCCTCGCGTGCCGCCTCGACCGCAGACTGCTGCCATAGCTCCAGCTTCTGGGCCTCACTTCGGGGACGTCGGATGCCAGGCCAGACGATCTGCGATACAAACGCGTAGACGCGGAGGGCGACGACCTCCTCCTCAAAGTGCGGTTCGTGAAGGACCCCTTGGTCACGGGCCCTCCACGCCCATGACTCGCTCAGGCCGGCTGCTGTGGCAACGGCGCTCGTACTGAGCCTTTCGTCGGCCATCGACATTCTTCGACTCCCCTGACAAGCCTGGTGATCGTCGGGAACACGATAGCGCAAGAACTCCGCTCTTTTCTCGCGTCACTAGAAGGTCGGCGTGTTGCCCTTCCGTCCATATGGCTAGTGTGTGTCCCGATTTTGAGCCTCAGTCACCACCGCTGGTCGCACCTGTGAGGTGTCGGGGATCTAGTGTCACACGGGAAGAGTGCTCGGCTGGCGGTACGGTCGTTAGATTGATCGTTAGATTGATCGTAGGTTCTGATGCGATAGCGATAGGTGTAGATATCGTTGCAACGGCGGTGCTCGTGAAACGACGAAGGGCCGGCGGCACGTCAGTGCCACCGGCCCCTCGGGTGATCTGTTACTACCGCTCGGGACGTCGCCGGTCCGGCCGTTGCAGCGGTCCTTCCGCATCCAGGGCATCGAGGAACCGCTCGATGCCCGCTGATACCACCTGAGTTCCGCGGCGGCCAAAGGCCGCTTCCTGCAGCGTCAGCTTCAGGTTGGAAGCCAACTGGTACGCCTCCTCCCCCACCCGGTAGGTCGACGGCTGTGTCTTTTCCGTGTCCCAGAGCTGGTTCTCGCCGAAGGCCTCTGCCATCTCGATCTGGTCCTCGATGGCCGAAGGCACGTGGCGCAGAGCCGCATCGACGTAATGGCCGATCGCCAAGCCGGAGTTGCCGGTTGACCGCCTGTCCGCGTTGAGCCGGTCTTTCAGCCTGGTCAGGACATCAGGCGAGATTCGGAAGCCGTGAGACTTCCACTTCGCGGAACGTAGTTTTGCGTCCGCGTAGCTCTCGTGAATGGCCTTGTGTGCCCAGGCGCGAGAGCGAGAGCGTCGTCCACGCGTTGAAGCCGAGCTTTTATCAGGCTCTGCCTCCCGATCCCCATCCGGTTCGGATTCCGGTTCGGATTCCGGTTCGGATTCCGGTTCGGATTCCGGCTCGGGGTCGGGGTCGACCTTCGGCTCGGCCTTGGGCTTCGCCTCCGGCTGAGGTTTCGCTTCGACGTTCGGCTCAGGCTCCGGCCTTGCCACAGTCTCAACTGGGGCAGATGGCGGAGGAATTACACCCTGCGCGGGAGAAGCAAGGGGGCCAGCGGGCTCAGAAGGAGTGGAGGCTCCGGCCTGGCCGGAGCCGACTCCTCCCCCGCCCAGAAACGAGCGCCCGGCGACGTCACTAGCGCCAGCGATCAGGTTCTGCACCAACGCCGCTCCGCCTGGCTTGAAGTGTGCTGGCGCACGCTTCTTCGCCTTCGGTTTGGCTTGGTCGGTCTTGGACTGGTCCTCAGACACCGACTGCCTCGCCTTCGATCCGCTCCGGCAGCTCCCACTTCTCCTCCGGTTGGCCCATGCGCGTGAGGATCTGGGTCATGAGCTCGCCGTACATCTTGCCGGGGGGGTGGCTTGCGAAGCGAAGAACTGAGGGAACGCCGTAAGCGAACGAGTCGCTGATGCGGTTATCGCTGCGTACATCGGTCTGAAATGGGGCGAGGCTGGCATCGAGCATGCCGTTGCGGATGTTGACCTCTTGCGCCTTCCACTTCGAAGGCGGATTCGATCGATTGAGAACTGCACCAAGGTACTGGGGGTCGCATTCACCGCCAGTGCGGTCCTTGACGTAGGCCACGGTTCCGCGAGTAGCGGCGGCGCCCTTGAGTGCGGGGTACTCGGGTACACAAACGGTGATCACGTAGTCAGCCGCCGCGAGGGCGGTCGCGGAGAGAGAGGACACGGCTGGTGGCGTATCGATCACTACGTAGTCGAATAGGTCTTGGAGCTCCATGAGCATGCGCCGCAGGACGGGAGTCGACTGGTAGCCCTTCTTGTGGATCAGATCCTGGGCAGCGGTCATCGTCGACTCTTCGCAGGCGAGGAGATGCAGGGTTCCTGCATCCTCGAACTCAGCGATCAGCTCACTGCGGTCAAACCACACAGTGGCTACGTCCATGCGCATCCCCTGCAGGCGCGCCTGGAGTACCCAGCCGAGCGAGCGGGCGAGTTGGTCCTCGCCGGCGAGATTGACGCCGAGCGCGGTTCCGGCCTGAGCCTGGGGGTCAAGATCAACGATAAGGACGCGTGCGCCCGCGAGGGCCAGCCCCGCGCCGAGGTTGACCGTGGTGCTGGTCTTGCCGACCCCTCCCTTCTGCGTTGCGACGGCGATGACTTTCACCGCATGCCCGCCTCTCTTTACTGAGCCGTTAGTTGCCTAGTGCCAGGTGTCACCAGGGCCGGAGGTCGAAGGGGCTCTTACGCATCCCGGGCCGTATCAGGTGATTTGCCTGAATAGCCGGGCGATGAGCAGCCGCTCGTGACTCGTCTGTCTCTAGTGACACGGGATCTTCGCGCCTGACCTTAACAGGTGGCGCGGCTGTGGAGGCCTTGACTCGCGGTTCATTACAGGAGTGTGAGAGCGAGTGGGAGATGTGCCAGCGGTGGGCTGAGTGCCGGGAGGTAGGTCCGAGCGTGTGCGGGTGCGTTGGAAGGCGCAGTGGTAGGTCCGCTAGCTCGAAGTCGTGGGGGTGAGTTGGATGGGCGGCGCGATTGGCCGCGACCGTGACAGTGGGCGTGTCTGGTACATCTGTGAGAAGCCGTATCTCAACCGAGCGTGATCGTTTGATTCTCGCTGGTCAGGCATGGTTTCGGCCGGGGTGCGGGAGAGTTTCGACGTTCTGTTCCGCTTGATCGGTGAGGGGTCGCGGTGACGTCGATGCTGGGATTGCTGGAGACACGGGAAGCGGCTGCTCGCGAGCGAGTCGAAGATCTGCGGGAGGCGGCGGCCCGAGCGGCTGCGGCGCTGGAGGCGGCCGAGATCGAGCTGGACCGGCGGGTGATCGCGCGGGAGGAAGTCGTCGAGGCCCTGGCCCTGTCCGCTGCCGAAGCCACCGCCGTGACCAAGGCGGAGGCAGAACCGGTGCCCGCGCCCGCGCAGTTGCCGGGAACGACGGTGCCGTCCTGGCAGGAAGGGCTGCCTGCGACGGCTCTCGCGCCGGACTACCAGCGGATCCTGGGCATGCTGGCGGACCGGTCGGGCCAAGAGCCGGTGCGGGCCAAGGAGATCGCGGTGGTGCTGGGGCTGGAGCCGGCGCCGGCGAAGGTGGAGGGCGTGCGGTCGAAGGCGAGGCGCCTGGCGGAGCGCGGGTGGCTGGTCCAGGAGGCGTCGGGGATGTTCAGAGCCGGCCGCAGGCCCGTGGCCGGGCCAGGCGGCGGCTCATCCGCGTGATCATCGACCACTGGATCACCGCCTCGCTGGTGGCGGTCAGGGTTTGGTAGTCGCGGGCAAGACGGCGCGAATGCATCAGCCATGCGAACGTGCGCTCCATCGTCCAAGCACACTGCGCTTATGGATAGTCAAAGTAGCGAGCGGACACCGATAATCGGCCGTGAGGGCCTGCAGCGGTTGGTCGCTGTGGCCCGACGGTTGCGGGGCCGGCTGAGCGACGAGGGGAACAGGTCGTCATGCGCGACGACAGTGACGTTGGCCCCAGAGAACGATTCCGGTGGTGCCGGACGGGCAGGTGTGGGCAGCACTGCCGGAGGTGAACCGGCAGGCAGTGGTGGGGCAGTTGGTGCGGCTGGCGAGCCGCGTGTTGTCGGCCGCCGCGACGGCGAGTGAGCGGAACCGACGATGACGTCGGTGATGCCGTGGGAGCGGCCCGGCAGCAAGATCGACGACCGTCACCTGCAAAGCAGCTTCTCGACCACCAGGAGTCGACCCGGTTGCAGTACGCCCTGGTGGACCGGGCGGTCGCGCTGGGCTGGCAGGCGGACCGGATTCTGGTGATCGACGAGGACCTGGGCAAGTCGGGGTCGAGTGCGGTCGCCCGCACCGGCTTCCAGCGTCTGGTCACCGAGATCGGGCTGGACCATGTCGGTCTCGTGCTGGGGATCGAGATGTCCCGCCTGGCCCGCTCCGGCAAGGACTGGTACCAGTTGATCGAGCTGGGCGCCCTGTCGGGTGCGGTACTGGCGGACAGCGACGGGGTCTACGACCCGGCCGAGTACAACGACAGGCTGCTGCTGGGGCTCAAGGGCACGATGAGCGAGGCCGAACTTCACCTGATCAAGCAACGGATGTGGAGCGGGCGCCTGAACAAGGCCCGCCGCGGCGAGCTGGCCTTCCCCCTGCCCAGCGGTTACGTCCGCCGCCTGTCCGGGGATGTGGCCCTCGACCCGGACGAGCAGGTGCAGACCGTGATCCGCCTGATCTTCGCACAGTTCGAGCGGCTCGGCACGTTGCACGGTGTGCTGCGCTATCTCGTCGGCCACGACATCCAGTTGGGCATCCGGCTGCGGGAGGGGCCGGACAAGGGCACCCTGGAATGGCGGAGGCCGAACCGGATGACGCTGCAGACCCTGCTGCACAATCCCGCCTATGCCGGCATCTACGCCTACGGACGGCGCCGGGTCGACCCGCGCCGCCAGGACCCGGCCCGGCCGAGCACCGGACGGGTCGTCCGCTCCCGGGACGGACGGCATGTGATGATCCCGAATGTCCTGCCCGCCTACATCACAGTCGCCCAGTTCGAGGCGAACGAAGCGAAACTGGCGGCCAACCGCGCCCGCGCCGAAGCCATGGGCGCGGTGCGAGGCGGCCCCGCGCTCACGGCCGGGCTCGTGCACTGCGGACGCTGCAACGGGCGCATGAGCGTGCGCTACCACACCCAGCACAGCAAGGCCCTTCCCGAATACGTGTGCGCCCGGGACATGACCAACTACGGCGCGGAGAAGAGCTGCCAGCTGCTCAACTCCGCCTGCGTGGACGCCTTCGTCGAACAGCAGGTCCTCGCGGCACTGACCCCCGCCGCCGTCGAGGTGTCCCTGCGCGCGGCCGACCAGGTCCTGGCCGAGCGGGCCGAGCTGGAACGGCTGTGGTCGCAACGGCTGGAACGCGCCGCGCAGGAGGCCGACCGAGCCCGCCGCAGCCACCACCTCGCCGAACCGGAGAACCGCCTGGTCGTGCGCCATTTGGAGAAGGAATGGGAGGACGCACTCGCCGTCCAGCAGCGGCTCCGCGAGGACTACGACCGTTTCACCCGCAGCAGTCCGCATGTCCTCACTCCGGCCGAGCGGCAGACCATCACGGCTCTGGCCGGCGACATCGAGGGTTTGTGGCGTGCGCACAGCACCACGACAGCGGACCGCAAGGAGATCATCCGCGCGGTCGTCGACAAGGTCGTCGTCACCGTGCTCGGCACCAGCGAGCGGGTGAAGGTCACCATCGTCTGGGCCGGCGGGACGAATACGGCGGGAGAGGTGGTCCGCCCGGTCCAGCGGCTGGAACAGCTCAGCTATTACCCGCAACTGACCGATCGGATCCGCGAACTCGCAGGCCAGGGCATAGGGGCCACCGGGATCGCCGACCGCCTGGAAGCCGAGGGCTTCCGGCCCGCGAAGGGCGGCAAGCGGATCTCCGCAGCCACCGTCCGCGACCTCATGCGCCGCCTCGCCTGCCCCGCAGGCCGTGTCCACCAGCACCGCCCCGCACCACCCGGCGAGGAGCCCGGCCCGGACGAGTGGTGGCTCAAGCACCTGGCCGCCGAGCTGGACATGACCACCGCCACCCTCTACGCCTGGATCAACCGCGGCTGGATCACCACCCGCCGGGAGAGCTGCTGGCCCCACCGGCTCATCGCCCACGCCGACCAGCGAGAACTCGCCGAACTCCGCGAACGCCGGACACGTCCGCCTGGCTGGTACAGCCGCCGCATCTGGACCGAGACCGCCGAAACGGCAGGCCAACAGACTCCATGAGTGCACTGTGCTTGACAGATCTCCACCACCCACCTGCGGGGCAGCACCACGAACCCTTCCATGGTGTCGGTGCGCTTGACGACCTCCAGGGTGAGCGCGAGTTTCTGACTGCACCAGTGGACAAGGCCGCCGGTGTAACCGCCGTCGGCCCAGACGAGGGTGATCTCCCGGTGCAGTGACCGTAGCCGCCGCAGCAGGGGCACGGCCGCATCCCGGTCGCCCACGTTCGCGGCCGTCACCGCGACGACCAGCAGCAGGCCGAGCGTGTCGGTCACGATGTGCCGTTTGCGTCCCGGCACCTTCTTCCCACCGTCGTACCCGCTCGAGGCAGCCGGCACAGACGCGGCGGCCCGCACCGACTGCGCGTCGATGATCCCCGCCGAAGGTTCCACCTCCCGGCCCTCGTGTTCGCGGACCTTCCCGCGCAGCCGGTCGTGGAACTCCGCGATCAGCCCGTGCTCGCGCCACCGGCGGAAGAAGGCATAGACCCGTCCCCAGGCGGGGAAGTCCGCGGGCATCGCACGCCAGGAGATCCCGCCCGCGACCAGGTAACGGATCGCGTCCAGTATCTGGCGGTGGCAGTAGCCCTCGGGCTGCCCGCCCTTCCCCTCCAGCCGCGCCGGCACCGGCAACAGCGGGCGCACGGCCGCCCACTCCGCGTCCGTCATGTCCGAGGGGTACCGGCGTACCCGATCCGGATGATCAGCCGCGTTCCCGTACACGTGCGCGAGGCAATCGCACTACACGACGGACGAGTTGAACTGGGCAGGCGTGGGCGCGTACAACAAGGACAACAGGGCCTCCCGGTGCTGCTCGGTTTGATTCGCATCTCCGAGCTACCGAGAGGCCCTGCCTTCATGCCCGCACCGCCGAAAGATCACCCGACCAGGAACTCTGTTCGACCTGCACGTTCCAAGATCGGTTGAGATACGGCTTCTTAGCTCGCCGGTGGGAGTGACTGCTGGGTCTGTAGGCCGTGCGGTTGGTGGCCAAGCCGATCGAAGGGATGGGCGATGGTCTGGGGCGATGAGGGCGGGCTTGTTCGGTTGAGTGGTCGTGCTGATGACCGGGCGAGCGTGCGTTCTTGCGGTCGGGCGTTCTGTAGCCATTTAGCTCGTACGAGCTCGTGCAGGACATAGAGAAGACGCGCGTGCAAGTGAGTTTGCATGCTCGTCTGCTGTCTTGCGTGTACGCAAGAGCGAGGAGTCGAAGGCGCGTCGGCTGAAGCGAAAGAGCGACAGTGCGCATGTCTTCCCGTCCGTGCGCAAGGTAGCGGGAATGTTAGTGGGTTCGATCAATGGGCTGCCTGAAACCAAGACGGATCGTTTGAGGGGCAGACCGGTAGATCGCAGAGACGACCGCTGGACAGTAAGTACGCTGCGTCGTCAGTGGCCAAGAAAGGCGGTAGCGACGAGCGATAGATAGATTGTTCTGAAGCAGGTAACGCCGATAGTTCCTTCGGTGGTGCTATCGATAGCTCTATCGTTGGCAACAGTGTTGCAGTATTAGTTGTGTTTCTCGATGCATGCAAAGTTGCAGTTGTCGTTGTACTCATGAGGCCTCGTTTGGTTGCGATAGCTGTAGCAGCGATAGTGCTTTGAAATGTAGCAGCCAACGTTGCGTGCATCGTTGCAAGCATCTGGAGTGGGCTGTTCGTGTGGGGCGCACTCGGGAAGCCTGCTCAGTATCCCTCATCGTTGTACCTGTAGTTGCAGCCGTCGTTGTTTAACCAGGTCAATGGGTAAGAAGGCTCCCGCACGTGATCAGGACTCGTTGCCGGCCACGGGCCCAGAGAGCGGTCATCCGTGCAGGAGCTACTCTCAGGGACGCTGAGCCAGCCTCAAGGTGATAGCGCGTTCTCCTGGGTGTAATCGGCGGCTGGCAGGTCCGCGCTGCGTCGTCCTTGCACTCTCTTCGGGCTCAGTGGCGCCACCCCGGATCCCAAACATCTGCTTCTGCGGCCGGCCCGCCAGCAGCTGCCGCAGATCCTCGACCGCCTCCTGCCGGTCCGTACCGCGAAGGGTGTGGCCGGCGTGCCGGGACTTCGGGCTCGCTACAGCCGCCGTACGAGACGACCATGGGCCGACCCCAGTCACCACCACGACAGCGCCGAGCAGGCGCCGATGTCGGCGCAGGAAGCGTTCGAAGCGGCCCGCCTGCTGGCCGAGGCATACAGCAGTACCGCCCCCACGGCCACCCGGTTCCGCGACAACAACCGCACCGGCCCAGCCCACCCAGGGGGACGCCGTGCCTCACGCCCAGCCCGGACGGCCGCCCATGTCGCAGAAAGCCACCGACCACGCCTCCCTCGTTCTCGCGTACTCGATCGGTCCCTCCCGGTCGGCGCGGCGCTCTCCCTGGTGCTCTGGTCGCTCTCCAGCGTCAACGCCACCACCCTCGCCATCGCCGCGGCCGCCCCGGCCGGACTCGCCGGAGCAGTCGGCATCACCGCCCGGATGATCGGGCGAGCCGTCCGCGACGGCGCCTCCGCCCTCCCCGACACCACCGTCCACCAGCACCACGGGCCCACGTACGTGCACCACACCCACCAGGAACTGCACACCGATACCCGTTGGTTCGGCCGCACCATCAACCAGCTCCCAGGCGACCAGAGCTGATCGCTGACGACTGCCTGTCCCCTCCCGAGCCCCGCACCGGGGCCCGGGGGCGGGCAGAGAGCCGGAACAGCCACAGCCACACCGCTCCACCCACCCATCCCCAGGAGCCGCCTGCCCCTCTCAAAACCCTCGGCTCCTACGGCGATCACGGCCCCGACCGCCCACTACGGCGCCAGAGCACCGCGACCTTGTCGGGCGCCCCGGCGGTCACGTGGAGCGGAGGAACGCTCCGTGGCAAGGTGGCGATGTAACCGACTAGGGCGCGGGCGACGACCGCGCTCGCGCATCCAGACTGCACTAAAGCGGCAAAATTCTAAATCCTCAGAAAACATGGCGCCCAGAAAGGAGGGTTAGGCGGCCGTTCTCGCGGCGGCCGATATGAAGGGCTGCCGGAGGCTGTCGCAGGCCCTCAGGAGGCCCCACAGCCGCGCGTCGACTTCCCCAAACCCAGCCGAGGTAAGTAAGCTCCCCTCATGTTGCCCTCAGACGAGCAAGAGGACAGGCAGAAGGTTACCTTCAAGCTGTCAGCCTCCCTGAAAGCCAATCTCAAGATCCGCGCGGCAGAACTCCGTGTGGACATCCAAGACGCTGTGGCCGACGCCATGAGCGAGTGGAAGGTCGCCCCGCACAAGGAAGTTCCGCAGGTAGACACCGCCGGTGCGCCACCATTCGCAACCTGGCTTACAGAAGCGAGCACCTCCCAGTTCAAGTCGGAGTGCAGCGAGCGAGGAATCCCGTACGTCCAGGGACTCGCCCAGGCCGTAACCCTCTGGCTCGCCGCACATCCCTCTCCCCGCCACCACCCCCTCGAGCGCACCACCCGCCGTCTCATCATCTGCAACCAGAAAGGGGGGGTAGGGAAGACCGCGGTCACAGCTGGCCTGGGAGGCGTCTTCGCCGAGGACGCTGAACTCGCCCGAATCGCCGGCGGGGCGTTTCCGGGTGAAGCCGAACTCGCCCGGCTCGCCGAGCGCCTGGAGGACAAAGAGCCCGGCATCGAAGCGGACGATTCGTACGAGGCCCCGCAACTACGGGTTCTGCTTGTGGACTACGACCCGCAGGGTCACCTGACGAAGCAACTCGGCGTCAAACAGCTCCCGGCAAGCGGCCCCAGCCTTGCGAAGTTCATGTCTCGTCAGACCACAGGCGACATCCACGACCTGATCGTCCCCGTGGAAGACGAGCGGTTCGGCGGCCGACTGGACCTCCTGCCCTCATGTTCGGACGCCTTCCTGCTGGACGTCATGATCTCGACTGCCCGCAACCGGCAAGCCACCCTCGAGCACGCTCTCGAACCCCTTGAGGCGCACTACGACGTCATCATCATCGACTGCCCACCGAGCCTGGGCATGGCAATGGATGCCGCTATCTACTACGGCCGCGAGCGAGACGGTGAGCGGGAAGGAGACTCCGGGATTCTGATCGTGGTGCAAGCGGAGGACTCGTCAGCTGACGCTTACACCATGCTCGTCGAGCAGATCGACGACGGGATGACCGACTGGCGCATCACGACCACCTACCTCGGCCTCGTAGTTAACCTCTTTGACGCCCGCGACGGACACGTCGTCACCAGCTCCCTCAGCGAGTGGCACGCACTCGGAGAACCCCGCGTCATAGGAGTCATCCCTCGCCGCAAGGAGCAGCGTGAAGCCGCGCGCGCACGACGACCACTGCTTGCCTACGACCCGTCCTGCGCACAGTCGCGCGTGATGCGCCAGATCGTCAAGGAGATCTCTTGAGCCCCGACCGTCGAAAGACCGCCGCCGAACGCACCGGACCCAGCGCAGCATTCGGCTTCGCCCGAGCACCCCGCAGCACCCGCGGACAGATCATCGACTCCGTAGTCGGCGCTCCCCCAGCCTCCGTTTCCACGGACCTCGTCGCAGAGAACCCGGAGAACCCCAGGCGGGAGTTCGACGAGGAGTACCTGGATAGCCTGGCCCGGAACATGCGGGAGGTTGGGCAGATTCAGACGGCTACCGTCATGACCCGACTCGCGTTCCTCGTCGCGCATCCCGAGCACAAGGACACTGTTCCCCCCGATCACGAGTACGTCGTCATCGACGGCCACTGCCGACTCAGGGCAGTGCGCAGGGCCGGCATCGACCTGCGGATCACAGTTGACGACTCCTCGGCAGGCACCCGGGAGGACCTCCTGGCTGCAGCCCTCAGCGCGAACCACTTCCGCAAGGACCTGACACCGATCGAGGAAGCCGAGGCCATCGAAGCCCTGGTGACATTCCACGGCAGCGCTGCCGCAGTTGTAACGGTCCTGGGCGGCGCGGTCAACGACTCCTGGATCTCCACGCGGCGCGCGCTCCTCAAGCTCCCGGAACCAATCCAGCAGCGCGTCGCAGTCAAGGAAGTGCCGATCGCGATCGCGCGTAAGGCCGGTACTCTCCCCCGCGAAGAACAGACAGCCTTTGTCGAAGCCAAAATGGCGGAGCGGAAAGCCCACCAGGACAGGAAGCCGAAGCCCGTAAGGGGCCGGGCTGCCGCTGCGGTCAAGAAGGATGACCCCCAGCACTCCACCGCCACTCCGGCCCCCACGGAGACTCTGCCGTCACCTGAGAGCACACCGAGCGCACCAACAACGACGGTCCAGCAGAGCGTTCCGGAACCTCGCGTCGAGTCGCCGGCCCCTGACGGGACTGATGTCCCGGTCGATTGGACGAACCCCGATGCCGTCACGGCCATCATCCTGCAGCGCTGCTCACCCGACGCGGTACAGAGGATCGCCCAGGACCTACTTGACGCCCTCTGAAGGTCTCGCGGGTTTTACCGCGTAAAAGTCTGGCGGCAGGCCGGCCACGAGCACGCAGTGCTCCCTCCGACTTTTACGCGGTAAAACTCGTCCGTCCCAGCCGAGGCACATGGCCGAAGGCTCTGTGCACCGGCCCACGCCTCAAGGGTGGCGCTCAAGCAAGTCGCCCCGCTCGCCCCAACCCACCCAGCGATTTCTGTTCGTTGACGATCCGCAACGTACGTCCGCGAACAAGTAGTACGGGTGACCCATCGTGAGAGTGTGAACAATAGATGATGCAGATGCAGGAGGGGCGGGGCATGGTCAAGGGCACTTCACGAAGCACCTTCACCCGTACGCACCGCATATTGATCCGTGTCGTCGCTGCCGGAGCGGTGGTCATCGCCGGTATCGGCTTCGCTGGCTCGTACGCCGCCGTGCGCGAGCTCGCCGAGCAGAAGGGCTTCGGCGCCTTCTCGGTCGTCTTCCCGATCGGCATCGACGCCGGTATCTGCGTCCTGCTGGCGCTGGATCTGCTGCTGACGTGGATGAGGATCCCGTTTCCTCTGCTGCGCCAGACGGCCTGGCTGCTGACCGCCGCGACGATCGCGTTCAACGGGGCTGCGGCCTGGCCCGACCCGCTCGGCGTCGGCATGCACGCGGTGATCCCTATGCTGTTCGTCGTCTCCGTCGAGGCCGCACGGCACGCCGTCGGCAGGATCGCCGACATCACGGCCGACAAACACATGGAGGGCGTACGCCTCACCCGCTGGCTGCTCGCACCGATCCCGACGTTTCTGCTGTGGCGGCGGATGAAGCTGTGGGAGCTGCGCTCCTACGAGCAGGTCATCAAGCTCGAGCAGGACCGGCTGATCTACCAAGCGCGTCTGCAGTCCCGGTTCGGCCGTGCTTGGCGGCGTAAGGCGCCGGTCGAGTCGCTCATGCCGCTGCGGCTGGCGAAGTACGGGGTGCCTCTGGCGCAGACCGGCCCGGCAGGTCTGGCCGCGGCTGGCATCGAAGCGCCGGTGGTCAGTGTCGAGCGGGACAACATCCCGGCTGATGAGCAGTCGGCACCCGAGAGCGCGCGCGAGCTGGTGGCGGCAGAAGACCCTGGCGAGACGGTTGCCTACCGGGAGCAGTCGGCTCCGCAGGCATCCATGGCGGATATGCCGGTCGAAGAAGTGCCGACCGGCGGTGAGGTCGTCGAGCCGATGGACTACTACGCGGCGGTGCGCGAATACCTGGCCCGGTACGGCGCCTTCCCGTATCCCGCGCAGTTCGGCGTCTTCCTCGCCCAGGAGTACGGCGTGACCGACCCGGTCATTGGTGGCCCGCTGGATGAGGCGCAGCTTGGCCCCGTGCTGGCGAAGCTGGAGCCGGAGATGGCCGAGCTGGCGGGGGAGACGGTGACCGATGTGTCGGCCACGGCCGATCTCACCGATGACCGAAGCCCCGCCGCCATGGCCGATCCCGTCGTTCCCTCCGCTCCGGATGCGCATCCGTTCATCGGCGCGTCCTCGCTCGAGCTGGGTACCGAGTCGGAGCCGGAGCCGCTGCCGTACGCGGCCGAGCCGGTACCGGCCACCGCGTCGATGGCCGATGCCCCTTCGACAGCCGACGACCGAATGACCGGCGGCCGGGTGCCGCGCCAGGAGTCAGTCGGCGCGGCGCCGTCGGCGGCGACGGTGACGGTGACGGCGAATGCGATCGACGAGCCGGTCGTGTGGGAGGCGTCGGTGACCGACTCGGGTGAGGCCACGGCGCGGGTGCCCGAGCAGCAGCTGGGGGAGCCTGAGCTGGATCCCGTCCAGCAGCAGATCGTCACCGTGGCCGGATGGCTGGCCGAAGCCGAGGACGCCGGCAAGAAGCTCTCGGGGGCGGAGGTCGCCCGCCGCCTGAACCTGTCACCGAAGACGGGACAGGTGACCGATCCGGGCCGCGTCGGCCATCGGTCATGACCGGACCGGCGTCATCGGTCACCACCCCGGGTGTGGCCGATCGGTCACCCTGACCGCCCCTTCTGCGCTCCGTACCGCGAAGGCTTGCCCACCCCCAGATCGGGAGGCTTGCCCGCCCCGAGAAGAGGCTTGCCCGGACCCGGAGAGGCTTGCCGAGGGTTGCGTCGACCGGTCACGGGAGGCTTGCCCAGGTAACCCATAGGCTTGCCCAACAGGCCTCTGATCGGCGTTTTTGAAATGGGCAAGCCTCTGATCTGCTCTTTTCGGGGTTTGGGCAAGCCTTTGGGCAAGCCTCGGTGAGGAGAGTTCACGGCACGAGATCCGAAGGGAGCTGTGCCGTGCCCACCTTGTCGCCCCCCGCCCCCATCGCCGGCGGGATCTTTGACCGCCTGGACGCCGAGTGGGCGGTGTTGTGCGCGGACACCTCCGTGCAGGCCGCGGTGACCGATTGGCTGATGACCGATCGGCTGGCCGACGACGTCGCCGCCGTGACCGATTCCTGGGTGCGCGCCCTCGGCCCCGCGCAGCTGCTCGCCACCCTTCGCCCGGGCACAGGGGTGCTGTCCGACGCACTGACCGATGCCGTGCTGCGCGCCCTTCTGCAGCGGGCGGCCGGCCGTGACCGATCGGCCACGCTGGCCGCCCGCATCATCGTGCAGGCGATGATCCCGGCAGCGGTGCGCATGACTCTGGCCCGGGTCCGCCCCTGGGGCGGACGCACCTTCGAGACGGTCGGTCACATGAGCGTGGCCGCTCTCTTCGAGGTGGCCCGCTCCGGGCGCATCCACACCCGGCCCGGTCGACCCGCCGCGAACGTTTCGCTCGAGGCGCTGAAGCTGCTGTGCCGTGATCTCGCTTTCGACCGTGAGGAGGAGGGCGAGGACCTTACGGTCGCCGAGGGCCTGACGGACATCGCGCCGGGACCCGCCGCGCATGCCCACGCCGATTGGGTCCGCACTGCGGCGGCCGCCGCCGGACTCGAGGCCGTCGGGGCCGCCAGCGAGGCGGAGACGAGCAGTGCGCGCCTGGAGCTGCTCGAGCTGGTTCTGGACGCGATGGAGACCGGCATGCTCTCGCCCGCTGATGGCCGGGCGATCGCCTGGCACTACACCGCCGTCCCCGTCCCCGACGCCCAGGCCGCCATGCTCGCCGGCTCCACCCCCGGCGCGTGGCAGCGCCGGCGCAGCCACGCCGTGGACCGGCTGAAGTCCGCAAACCAGTGGGTGGCATGACCCACCTGATCCGACACCACCCCACCTCACCCGTCGTCAGAGAAGGAGCAACAGATGTCCACCACCACGACACGGCTGGACGCAGATGAGGAGCGCGTCACCCGCGCGCAGCGCCTGCTGATCGGTCTCGGTGCCGCCTTGGTGCACCGTCCCTTCGACACCGCCACCCACGACCAACTGCTGCGCTTCCTCACCGAGGACGCGGCGACGGTGCTGGCGTCCCTGGAGTTGCTGCGCCAGCGCCCCGAGACCGAGCTGCGCGAGCGGATCGCGGAGCTGTCCGGGCACCGCCTGCTGCCTGCCGGGGGTGCCGCATGAAGTCCGTGCCGACCCGCCGCCCCGCCAAGGCCACCCCATGCCCAGCTCCCGCAGCGCGTCCTGCTGTTCCGCCGTGAGCTTGTCCCGCCTCGACTTGGTGTTCGAGACCCACACACCCAGCTTCACGACCACCGGCTCAGCCTTGTGACTGGGCGGTGGGGCGGCAGTGGGTGGGCGTCAGCGGGATCGCGGACAGCGACAGGATCATTTCGTCGACCCCGCCCAGGCGCCGCTGCCGCTTCTTCACCAGCTGCGGCTCGAACGTGCCCGCCCGGTCCCGCGGCACCGTGATCTCCACGGGCCCGACCTCGGTAGCCACCGTCCTGCTCCGGTGTCCGTTGCGGTAATTCTCCTGCCCACCCGCGGCGCGTTCACCGGGCTCGTGCCCCAGATGATCGGTCAGCTCGCCCTCCAGCGCGGACTCCAGGACCTTCCGCGTCAGCTCCGCCAGCAGACCGCCCTCGCCCGTCAGCTTCACCCCGCCGGCCTCGGCCCGGGCCACCAGCTCGGCGACCAGACCGTCATCCACGGCGTCCACGGCGGCCTCCCCGGCCTCGATGTCACCCATCACGTCAGTCATCAACTGTCGCTTCCAGCTCGGGAGTTACACCAATCACCGTACACACCCTCTGCTCACCCTCGCAGACGAACTGGACATCAAGGTCCTCACCACCTCGCTGGGAATGTCCTACGCAGGAGTCGCCCACTACCGACCCAACACGAGCCTCGCCAAGCTGATGTGACGAGACATCACTTTTCGGGGATGTGCCCCGGGCAGTGCCCCGGAAAGCTGTCCCGGGGGGAGCGGCAGGGACGCTCCGGCCCTCGCCAGATGGGCTGACCGGTGTCTCCGCAAGGCTCCAGCGTTGCGTGATGTGCCGTTCGAAGCGGTGCGGGTGCGGCATCCGGTCCTTGTCTCTCCCGGCGGCGGTGCAATTGAACAACAATCCGTTGTTTCGTTGTGCAGTTGCGGTAAGGTGGTTGCATGGCACGTGATGCTCGGGACAAGGCGCGTCGGCGGCTGTTGGCGCTTGCGGATGATCCCGCCGCCCACTGGGCTCCGGCCCGCCGTCTGGAACAGGACGCCGCACTGCTGGGGCGGCTGCTGACGGCCGCTGCTGGTCATCAGCGCAGCAACGGCTCTACGCCGGACGTCACTGCGGACGATGTCGGCGCGGCGCTCGCTCTGTTCGAGGACATGCGCGTGGCGCTGGACCGGCTGGAGACCCAGGTGGTCATCGAGGCCAGGCGCCGTGGCATGGACTGGCGGCAGATCGCCCAGCACCAGGGACTGAACTCCTCCCAGGCCGCCTCCCAGCGCTATCAGCGGCTGATGACCCGGCTCGAAGAGATCCGCCAGGGCGTCCGGTAGAGGAGGGGAAGCATCGATGACGGACCAGCCGCAGGAATTGTTCACCGCGATCGACTCACTGCTCGCGGCTGTCGACGGCAACACAGTGCTGCCCGCCCCGGCCGAACGGGTGAGGCTGCGCGAAGCAGCCGGGCTGACCCAGGCCGCCGTCGCCCAGGCCCTCGGGACGCGCGTACCGAGCGTCCAGGCGTGGGAGGCGGGCCGCGCCGAGCCCAAGGGGGAGCGCCTGGAGGCCTACCGCAGGCTGCTCGACGGCCTCGCCCAGCGCTATCCGGCTCCTGCCCCGCCCTCCGGCAGCGTGCTGGTGGCCCCATTGTCCCCCTCGGCACCGCCTCTGCAGCAGTCGGCCGCCCCAGATGGCGCTGGCTCTGCGGGCCTCTCCAGGCTGCCGTCGGCGTCGCGGCGCCCGGCAGCGAAGAAGGCCCGCCCCGGCTGCGGCCGTCGACCCGCGCTTCGAGCACGGGCGGCTCGCGGTCGTCGACGCCCGCGAGGGCAACGTCTTCGCGTACTGCGTCGGCGGCCTGGTGCTCGATGTCCCCGCCAGGTCGATCCCGGCCCTGGTCGACTGGACCCTGACCGAGGCGAAGCTCGGGCAGGCCAGGCTGAGCGGGCCGGGCAAGGACGCCGACCCGCTGCTCGTGCTCACCGCCGCGGCGTGTGAACGCTACGGCCTGCCGGCGTACCTCACCCAGGAGGAGCGCCTCGCCGGGCGGCTGCCGGAGGGCCACAAGGTCATCAAGCAGCTTGTGCGCGCCAACTGGAAGCTGACGCGGCGCGGGTTCGGGCCGTGGGCGCGTATCTACCGCCCGGCCGAGGGCGGCCAGCGCAACTGCGTCCAGCTGTGCATCCCGGGCTGGGACGCGCTCGATGCCCGGCACTGGGACGGCGCCGCGTTGCTGCCGCCGGCGGAACTCGCCCGGCTGCTCGGCGCTTACGCGATGCGGGTGATGACGCCGCGCGGCTCCACCGCCGTCACCGGCCTGGAGCTGATGACCGCCCTGCACCCGCCGACCCGCGCGTCCTCGCCGGACGCAGGCGGCGTCCGGCGCAGCGAGCACAACCCCGGCAGCCTCGGGAAGGACCCGGTCGACTGCGCGGCGTGCGAGGCCCCCGACGGGCACCCGCTGCTCGCCGGCCTGCCGCGCTTCCACCAGCGCACCCCGGCCGAGATGCTGGTGGAGGAGGCGTACGACTGGGCGCGCCCGCTCACCGATGACGAGTGCCTCAAGCCGTACCTGGTGGGCATCGACGTGAACATGGCCTTCGCCGCGGGAGCCAACGGCTGCGTTGTCGGCCTCGGCGCGCCCACTTACGTGAAGCGCCCGGTGTTCGACCCGAAGCTGCCCGGCTCCTGGCTGGTGGACCTCTCCCACGTGGAGCTGGACGAGCGCCTGCCGTCGCCGTTCACGCCGAAGGGCACCCGGCCTACCGGTCCGGCCTGGTACGCGACGCCGACCGTGGCGTACGCGGTGGAGCTCGGCCATGCCGTGGCGCCGATCGAGGCGTAGGTGCGCTACGAGAACGGCCGCTACCTGGACGGCTGGTACAACCGGCTGCGCGACGCGTACGTGGCGACCATGGCCGACCTGGGCGTCACCGCCGATCTGTCCCCGGCCGACTTCCTCCAAGCGATGGACGGCTACCGGCAGCGCGACCCGCAGCTCGCGATCGTGCTGTCCGCCATCAAGGCCACGGTGAAGGGCGGCATCGGCAAACTGCGCGAGCGGCCCCGCGGCGGCTGGCGGCCCGGCGAGCCGTGGCCGGCCCTGTCCCGCCCCACCTGGCGCCCGGACATCCGCGCCGCGGTCATCTCCAGGACCCGCATCAACATGCACCACAAGATGCTCAAGCACGCCGCCGCCACGGGGCAGTTCCCGGTGGCGATCCTCTCCGACTGCGCCGTGTACCCCGCCGACGGGCCGTCCCCGCTGGACTTCCTGCCCTACACCGAGAACGGCAAGCCCCTGCCGGGCGGCTTCCGCCTCGGTGTCTCCCCGGGGATGGTCAAGAACGAGGGCACCCAGAGCGTGCTGTGGGGCGAAGGCGCACGGGAGGAGCACGGCCCAGAGCTCAACCTGGCCCGGTACATCAAGGACGGCCAGGTCACGGCCACAGACGACGGGCAGTGAGGAGAAACCGATGGGCACGGTCGGGGACGGTCTCGACAATGCACTGCAGAAGGCGTTCACCCGCCCGGTACCGAAGTCGGCTGGCACGCAGATGCGGTACCTCGTCAAGCAGCTCAAAGGCACACGTGCCGTCGCCGACCTGCTCGGCATCTCTCAGCGCACGGTCGAGCGGTACGTGAAGGACCAGATCAAGAAGCCCCGGGCGGAGCTCGCCGCACACCTTCAGACCGAGGTCAAGAAGCGGTGGCAGCCGCAGATCCGGGCGAAGGCAAAGAAGACCGCCGCCACCACCGGCGGCATCGTCATCGACACCCGCGCCCGGTTCGGCTACACCGCCGCCCCCGGCACCACCGACGACCCCCGACTACGCCACCTCACCGTGGCGCTCCCGCCGCGTACGCGGCCCGGCTCTTCGACGCCCAGGAGCAGGGCGCCACCGAGCAGCAGCTACGCGACATCGCCGCCGAAGGCCTGCAGGAGATCTACTTCAAGGACGGCGGCCGTCGCGCTCACGGTCTGCTGGTCGAATACACCGACCTCGAACACATCGAGTTCGACCTTTAGATATCCGAATATCCGGCCTGCTCCCCTTCCACCCCGGTGCCGGTGAGCCGGTCGGTTTGGAAGGATGACGTATGGCTCATGTACGGATGGACCGGACCGGCCTGGACTACGTCGGCGAGGCCACCGAGGAGTTCCAATCGCTGGAGTTGACGGTGGCTCAGACGAATCTGCTTGCTGACTTGCGCAGTCTGGGCGGGTCGGCTCGGTTCACGGCGGAGCGCCGATGTCGCTGGCGACTTGTCCGGGAGGACCGGCCCGATGGCCAGTTCGTGTACGAATCTCGGACGTTCGACGCGCTCGCGGACGTCGGGTTCATCGACCTCGCAGGCGGATACTCCGGTCCCGTCACGCTGACCGAGGCGTATCGGAGCCTCCACGACCGGATGGAAGCTGAAGCCGCAGCCTGGCGTGAAAAGTGGGATGAGCGCAAAGAGGCCCAACGGGCCGCGATCCGCCAACAGGCTCACCCCGCAGCGGGGCAGGACCACGAAGTCGGCTGAAGGGCGCAGGCAACGTGCGGGGCATCGCCGTGCCGTTCCCCTTGGTGAACAGCAGCTACTCGATCGCGCTTGCGGCCACGGTGGTGCCGGTCGCGCTGATGACGTCGGGCGTCCTTCATGCCCACTCCACCCCCAGCTCCGCGAGTGCGGCAAGCTGCTCCTGGGTGAGCTTGTCGCGCCTGGATTTGGTGTTGGAGACCCACACGCC
>NZ_JANAVP010000051.1 GCF_024213665.1 Streptomyces sp. A3M-1-3 | reverse complement strand
AGGCGCCGTCCTGGTTGACCGCGGAGCCCCGTACGACGGCCAGCACCCGGTGGCCGTTGCGCCGCGCGTCCGACAGCTTCTCGACCAGCAGCAGGCCGACCCCCTCGGACCAGGCCGTGCCGTCGGCGGCCGCGGCGAAGGACTTGATCCTGCCGTCGCGGGCCAGGCCGCTCTGCCGGGAGAACTCGATGAAGACGTGCGGTCCCGCCATCACGGTGACACCGCCGGCCAGCGCCAGGTCGCACTCGCCGGAGCGCAGCGCGTTCGCGGCCAGGTGCAGGGCCACCAGCGAGGAGGAGCAAGCGGTGTCGACGGTCACGGCCGGACCCTCCAGACCGTACGTGTAGGAGAGGCGGCCGGAGACGACACTGGAGAGGTTGCCCGCGAGCAGGAATCCCTCGAACTCCTGCGGGGTGCCGGACAGCCGGGAGGCGTAGTCGTCGTACATCGCGCCGGTGTAGACCCCGGTGCGGGAACCGCGGACGGACGCCGGGTCCAGGCCTGCGCTCTCGAAGGTCTCCCACGCGGTCTCCAGCAGCAGGCGCTGCTGCGGGTCGGTCGCGGTCGCCTCGCGCGGCGAGATGCCGAAGAACTCGCGGTCGAACTGGTCGGCCTCGTGCAGGAAGCCGCCGTGGCGGACGTAGGACGTACCGGTCTTCTCCGGGTCGGGGCTGTACAGCTCGTCGAGGTTCCATCCGCGGTTGACCGGGAATTCACTGATCGCGTCGACGCCGTCGGCGACCAGTCGCCAGAGGTCCCCGGGCGAGGACACTCCGCCCGGGTAGCGGCAGGCCATGCCGATGATCGCGATGGGTTCGTCCGCCGCCGCCGTACGGGGGACCTGGCGCGCCGGCACGCCCCGGGTGTCTGACACCTTCGACAGCAGGAAGGCGGCCAGCACCGCGGGCGACGGGTGGTCGAAGACGGCTGTGGCGGGCAGCCGCAGACCGGTCGCGCTGTTCAGGCGGTTGCGCAGCTCGACACCGGCGAGCGAGTCGAAGCCGATCTCCTTGAAGGCCCGGTCGGGGTCGATGGTGGTGGCGTTGGCATGACCCAGCACACCGGCGACCACTCCGCGGACGAGTTCCACCACGGCGTCCTTGCGCTGGTCCTCGGGGAGCGCGGCGATCCGCCGCACCCAGGAGGAACCGCCGGAGTCCGCGGCGCCCGGCGCGGCAGCGCGTGTACGGGCGCGGGCGCGGACCAGACCTCGCAGCAGCGCGGACGGCAGCGCGTCGGCGTTCTTGAACTTCGCCAGGTCGAACGCGGCCGGCACGTACAGCGCGCCCTGTCCGGCCAGCGCGGCATCGAACAGCGCCAGTCCCTGCTCGGGCGTCAGCGGCGAGATGCCGACGCGGGTCCAGCCGGCGAGGCCGGTCTCGGTGAGGGTTCCGCCCATGCCGTACGTGCCGTCCCACAGGCCCCAGGCGAGCGAGGTGGCGGCCAGCCCGGCTGCCCGGCGGTGCGCGGCGAGCGCGTCGAGGTAGGTGTTGGCAGCCGCGTAGTTCGACTGCCCCGCGGTGCCGGTGATGCCCGAGACGGAGGAGAACAGCACGAAGGCGGCCAGGGGCTGGTCCTTCGTCAGCTCGTGCAGGTGCCAGGCGGCGTCCGTCTTCGGGCGGAGCACGGCGTCGAGCCGATCCTGGGAGAGCGACTCGACCGTGCCGTCGTCCAGCACCCCTGCGGTGTGCACCACGGCGGTCAGCGGGTGCTCGGCCGGGATGCTGTCCAGCAGGGCGGCGACCGACTCGCGGTCGGCCGCGTCGCAGGCGACCACGTCCACGGTGGCGCCGAGGCCGGTGAGTGCGGCGGCCAGGTCCTGCGCGCCCGCGGCCGCCGGGCCGCGGCGGCTGCTGAGCACCAGGTGTCGGACCCCGTACTCGGTAACCAGGTGGCGGGCGAACAGGCCGCCCAGACCGCCGGTGCCGCCGGTGATGAGCACGGTGCCGGCCGGGTCGAGGGCGGGCGCGGCGGACCGGCCGTGCTGACCCGCGCGGGCCAGCCTGGGGGCCCGCAGCTCCCCCCCGCGTACCGCGACCTGCGGCTCGCCGGTGGCCACGGCCGCGGCCAGGACGTCGTCCGTGACGGGGCCGTCGAGGTCGACGAGGACGAAGCGGTCCGGGTGCTCGGTCTGCACGGAGCGCAGCAGACCCCAGACCGGGGCGGACACCAGACCGGCGACCTCCTCGCCCTGCGACGTGGCCACGGCGCCGTGGGTGACGAACACCAGGCGGGAGTTCTCGAACCGCTCCTCGGACAGGAAGCCCTGCACCAGGCGCAGTGCGCGCCGCGCCCCGGCTCGGGCGGCGCTGGCCGGATCGGTGTCCGCGACGGCCGTCGGCGGGGTGACGACGACGACCTCGGCGGCGTCGCCCTCCGGCAGCGTGTCGCCGTCGGTGCGGGCCCAAATGGCCTGCGGGGCCTGCGGGGCGGGGACGGCCGTCCACTCCACGGTGAACAGGGATTCGCCCGCGCCGCTCGCGGTGGGCGCGGCGAGCGCCGTCCTGTCGACCGGACGCAGCGTGAGGGCGCCGATGGAAGCGACGGGCGCACCGGTCGGGTCAGCGAGGTCGATGGCCACGGTGTCGGTACCGGCCGGGGAGATCCGGACCCGCAGAGCGGTCGCGCCGGCGGCATGCAGGACGACGTCGGCCCAGCTGAAGGGAAGCCGGATACGGCCGGGTTCGTCCGGGTCGGCGGCGTCCAGCACCAGCGGGTGCAGCACGGCGTCGAGCAGCGCGGGGTGGACCCCGAAGTGCCCGGCGCCCGCCTGGTGCTCCTCGGGCAGGCGGACCTCGGCGTACACGTCCTGGCCCTTGCGCCAGATCGCCTGGAGTCCCTGGAAGGCGGGCCCGTACTCGTAACCGAGTGCAGCCAGCCGCGCGTAGGCGTCGTCCAGCGGCACGGGGACGGCGCCGGTCGGCGGCCATGCGCCCAGGTCCTCGGTGCCCGGCCGCTCAG
Organism: Streptomyces sp. A3M-1-3; assembly: GCF_024213665.1. Classification (GTDB taxonomy): domain Bacteria; phylum Actinomycetota; class Actinomycetes; order Streptomycetales; family Streptomycetaceae; genus Streptomyces. The sequence goes on along the minus strand of NZ_JANAVP010000051.1, from coordinate 21,434 downwards.
CGGCCGGACCGAGCGCGCCGGAGGCGTGCAGGGTCCACGGCCGGAGCTCGTCGTCACCGGTGTCCGGGCGCGAGTGGACCGTGAACGGGCGGCTGCCGGAAGCCTCGGCGGTGCCGACTGCGACCTGGACGCGGACCCCGCCGCGCTCGGGCAGGGCCAGCGGCGTCTGCAGGGTCAGCTCCTGCACCGTCCCGGCGGCGACCTGGTCGCCCGCTGCGAGGGCCAGCTCCAGGAAGCCGGTGGCAGGCATCAGGACAGTGCCACTGATGGCGTGGTCGGCCAGCCACGGGTGACTGCTCAGGGAGAGCCGTCCGGTGAGCAGCACGTCCTCCCGGTCGGCGAGTGCGACGGTGGTGGCCAGCAGTGGGTGACGGGCGACGTCCAGGCCCAGGCTGCGCGCGTCGGTACGCGGCTGGGGCGCCAGCCAGTAGTGCTCGCGCTGGAAGGCGTACGTCGGCAGTTCGGCGCGGCCCGCGCCGGGAAAGAACGACGCGGCGTCCAGCGGGGCACCGGACGCGTGGGCGAGGGCGATCCCGGCGGTCAGCGTCTCGGCCTCGGGACGTCCCGCGCGCAGCAGCGCGACGGCGGTGACGGGCTGCTCGGCCAGGGCGCTCTGGGCGAGCGCGCTCAGTACGGCGTCGGGGCCGACCTCGACGAAGACCGTGGCGCCCTCCTCGTTCAGGCCGCGGACAGCATCCAGGAAGCGGACTCCCTCGCGGATCTGGCTCACCCAGTAGTCGGGCGAGGTGAGCTGTCCGGCGGTGACCGGCTCACCGGTGACGGTGGAGACGATGGGGATCGACGGCTCGTGGAAGTCCAGTCCGGCCGCGACGGCCCGGAACTCCTCCAGCACGTCGTCCATGTGCGGCGAGTGGAAGGCGTGGCTGACCGTCAGACGGCGGGTCTTGCGGCCCTGACCGCTCCAGTGCGCGGCGATCTCCTCGGCGACTCTCTCGTCGCCGGAGATGACCACGGAGGCGGGGCCGTTGACCGCGGCGATGGACACCGCCCTCTCGTGGCCCGCCAGAGTGGGTGCGAGTTCGGCCTCCGCGGCCTGGATCGCGATCATCGCACCGCCCGGGCGCGCGGACTGCATCAGGCGGCCGCGGGCCGTCACCAGCTTCGCCGCGTCCGCCAGCGCCAGGACACCGGCCGCGTGGGCGGCGGCCAGCTCGCCGATCGAGTGGCCGGCCAGCAGGTCGGGGGTGAGCCCGTGGTGCTCCAGCACTCGGAAGACGGCGACCTCGATCGCGAACAGCGCGGGCTGGGTGTAGGTGGTCTGGTGCAGCAGGGCGGCGTCCTCGCTGCCCTCCACGGCGAACATCACTTCACGCAGCGGACGTTCGAGGTACTGGTCCAGTTCCGCGAGGACGGTGTCCAGAGCCTTGGCGAACACCGGGTGGGATGCGTACAGCTCCTGGCCCATGCCGCAGCGCTGGGCGCCCTGGCCGGTGAAGAGGAAGGCGGTCCTGCCGGTGCGGGCGGCGGAGCCCGTCATCAGGTTCGGGGCCTGCCCGCCCCGGGCGAGCGCGGCGAGCCCGGAGAGGAACTCCGCACCGGTGGAGCCGGTGATGACGGCCCGCTCCTCGAAGGCGGTCCGGGTGGTGGCCAGCGCGTGGCCGAGGGCGGCGGGGCGCAGCTCGTCCGCGCCCTCGACCAGTGCGTGCAGGCGGGCGGCCTGGGCGCGCAGGGCCGTCTCGTCGCGGGCGGAGACCACCCACGGCGCGGGGAAGGCCAGTACGGGCGCGGAGGCGTCCGGCTGGGTCCGGGCGCCGCTGCCCTCGTCCGCCGCCTGCTCGATGATGACGTGGGCGTTGGTGCCGCTGATGCCGAAGGAGGAGACGGCGGCGCGGCGCGGTCGGTCGGTCTGCGGCCACAGCCGCGGTTCGGTCAGCAGCTCGACCGCGCCGGAGCTCCAGTCGACGTGCGAGGTGGCCTCGTCGACATGCAGGGTCCGGGGCAGTACGCCGTGACGCATCGCCTCGATCATCTTGATGACACCGCCGACGCCGGCGGCGGCCTGTGCGTGGCCGATGTTGGACTTGAGCGAGCCCAGGTAGGCCGGGGCGCGGTCGCCGCGGCCACGGCCGTAGGTGGCGAGCAGGGCGTCGGCCTCGATGGGGTCGCCGAGCCTGGTGCCGGTGCCGTGCGCCTCGACGGCATCCACGTCGGCCGGGGTGAGCCGGGCGTCAGCCAGGGCCTGGCGGATGACGCGCTGCTGAGAAGGGCCGTTGGGGGCGGTGAGGCCGTTCGAGGCGCCGTCCTGGTTGACGGCGGTGCCGCGGATGACGGCGAGCACCTGGTGGCCGTTCTTCCGCGCGTCGGACAGCTTCTCGACGAGGAGCAGGCCGACGCCCTCGGCCCAGGAGGTGCCGTCGGCGGTGGAGGAGAAGGGCTTGGAGCGGCCGTCGGCGGCCAGGCCGCGCTGCCGGGAGAATTCCACGAACATGCCGGGCGAGGACATCACGGTCGCGCCGCCGGCGAGGGCGAGCCTCGACTCGCCCGAGCGCAGCGAGCGGACCGCCATATGCAGGGCGACCAGCGAGGAGGAGCAGGCGGTGTCGATGGTGACGGCCGGGCCCACCAGGCCGAGCTGGTAGGCGATACGGCCGGACATGACGCTGGAGGTGGTGCCGGTCAGCAGGTGTCCGGCGACATCGTCCCCGGCGTCGTGCATGCGCGGGCCGTAGTCGAGCGCGGTGGCGCCGACGAAGACACCGGTGCGGCTGCCTGTGAGCGATCGGGGGTCGAGGCCGGCGCGCTCCACTGCCTCCCACGCCGTCTCCAGCAGGAGCCGCTGCTGCGGGTCCATGGCCAGGGCCTCGCGCGGGGAGATACCGAAGAACGCCGCGTCGAACGCGCCCGCCTCGTGGAGGAAGCCGCCCTCGCGCACGGAGCTCTTGCCGGAACGATCCGGGTCCTGGTCGTACAGGTCCTCGTCCCAGCCCCGGTCGGTCGGGAAGCCGGAGATGGCGTCGCCGCCCTCGGCGACCAGCTGCCACAGGTCCTCGGGGGTGGCGACACCGCCCGGATAGCGGCAGGCCACGCCGATGACGGCGACGGGCTCGCCGTCGTCGGTGGCGGACGCGGTGAAGCGGTCGTCGCCGAGGGCGGCGGAGCCGACGAGTTCACCCTCGATGTAGGCGATGAGGGCTTCAGGCGTCGGGTGGTCGAAGAGCAGGCCGCTGGGCAGCCGCAGGCCGGTGGCCGTGCTCAGTGCGTTGCGCAGCTCGACCGCCATCAGCGAGTCGAAGCCCAGCTCCTTGAACGGCAGGCGCAGCTCGGTCTGCTGCCCTGGCTTGTATTCGAGTACGGCTGCGATGTGCGCGGACACAAGCTTGCGTACGGCGCGCTCGCGTTCGGCCTGGGACAGGGCCGCGAGCCGCTCGCCCAGTTCGCCGCGTGGGGTGGGGGCCGTGGGCTCGGGGCGGGGGGCCAGGGCGGGGAGGGGAGCGTTCGTACGGGCCGCACCGTCCACCCAATAGTGCCGGCGCCGGAAGGCGTAGGTGGGCAGGCTGACGCGCTGGGCGCCGGTGCCCTGGAAGGCGCGGGCCCAGTCGACGACTCCGCCGCGGACGTGGACGGAGGCGAGGGCGGTCAGCAGGGTGCGGACCTCGCCGCGGCCCTTGCGCAGGGCGGGGACGGCGGTCGTGTCCTGGCCGTTCACGGAGTCGGCGACCATGGCCGACAGGATCCCGTCGGGGCCGAGTTCGAGGACGGTGGTGACGCCTTTGGCCTCCAGGGTGCGGGCGGTGTCGGCGAACCGGACAGCGCCGCGGACCTGGTCGACCCAGTAGTCGGCGGACTGCAGTTCCCGTCCCTCGGCGACCTTGCCGGTCAGGGTCGAGACCACCGCGATCCGGGGGGCGTTGAAGGTCAGCCCGGCGGCGGTGCTCCGGAACTCCTCCAGCATCGGGTCCATGTGCGGCGAGTGGAAGGCGTGCGAGACCGCCAGCCGCTTGGTCTTGCGGCCCAGCGCGGCCAGCTGCTCCTGCACCGCAAGCACGGCATCCTCGTCACCCGAGACCACCACGGCGCCCGGACCGTTGACCGCCGCGATGGCGAGCGTGGACTCCCGCCCGGCCAGCAGCGGCAGCACTTCCGCCTCCGTGGCCTGTACGGAGACCATCGCGCCGCCGGCCGGCAGCGCCTGCATCAGCCGTGCCCGCGCCGCCACCAGCCTCGCCGCGTCCTCCAGGGAGAACACCCCTGCCACATGGGCGGCGGCCAGCTCACCAATGGAGTGGCCCGCAAGGTAGTCCGGGCGTACACCCCAGGACTCGGCCAGACGGAAGAGTGCCACCTCGACCGCGAACAGCGCGGGCTGAGTGAAACCGGTCTCGTCCAGGCCCTCGCCGGAGGCGATCACCTCACGAAGGGGGCGGTCCAGCAGCGGGTCGAGGGCAGCGGTCACCCTGTCGAAGGCCTCCGCGAATACCGGGAAGGTCTCGTACAGCTCCTGGCCCATGCCCGCCCGCTGGGCACCCTGGCCGGTGAAGACGATGCCGAGCCCGCCGGGCTCGACGGAGCCGGAGACCACGTCCTGTGAGGGGAGACCAGCGGCGAGGGCATCAAGGGCGTCCAGCCGCCCGGCCCGGGAATCGGCGAGTACGACCGCGCGGTGTGCGAAGGCCGTACGCGTCGTGGCCAGGGACCAGCCCACGTCGGCCGGGTCCAACTCGGGTGCAGTAGCCATGAATTCACGCAGCTTGGCGGCCTGGGCGCGCAGGGCGGACTGGCCCCGGCCCGTGATGGTCCACGGCTGGACGGCGGGGGGCGCTGCGGCCCGCTCCGCGCCCGCCGCGGGGGAGGGGGCCTCGGCCAGCACGATGTGGGCGTTGGTGCCGCCCATGCCGAAGGAGCTGACACCGGCCACCAGCGGGCGGTCCGGGCGCGGCCAGTCGGTCAGCTCGTGCTGGACGGACAGGCCGAGTTCACCGAGGGGGATGTCCGGGTTGGCGGTGGCGAAGTTCAGGCTCGCGGGGAGCTGCCGGTGCATGATGCTGAGCAGCGCCTTGAGCAGACCGACGATGCCCGCCGCGCCTTCGAGGTGGCCGACGTTGGTCTTGGCCGAGCCGACCATCAGCGGGTTGCCGGGTTTGCGGCGCGTGCCGAGAGCCGCGCCGAGCGCGGCGGCCTCGACGGGGTCGCCGACCGGGGTGCCGGTGCCGTGCAGCTCCACGTACTGGACGGCCTCAGCGTCTGTCCCGGCCTTCCGGTACGCCTCGCGCAGCACCAGCTCCTGGGCGGTCTGGCTGGGCACGGTGAGGCCGGGGGTGGCGCCGTCGTTGTTGACGGCGGAGGCGCGGATGACGCCGTAGACGCGGTCGCCGTCGGCGAGGGCCTGGGCGAGCGGCTTGAGGATGACAGCGCCGCCGCCCTCGCCCCGGACGAAGCCGTTGGCGCGGGCGTCGAAGGTGTACGCGGTGCCGTCGGCGGAGAGGCCGCCGAAGCGCTCCTCGGTGACGGCGCTCTCGTGCAGGATGTTGAGGTTCACGCCGGCGGCGATGGCCATCGAGGACTCACCGGAGCGCAGCGACTCGCAGGCGAGGTGCACGGCGACCAGCGAGGAGGACTGGGCGGCGTCCACGGTGAGGCTCGGGCCGCGCAGTCCCAGGTAGTACGAAACCCGGTTGGCGATGACGCCGCGGTTGACGCCGGTCATCGTGTGCTGGGTGATGGCCTGCTCGCCGTACTGGCTGACCAGGCTTGCGTAGTCGTCGCGAAGGGTGCCGACGAATACCGAGGTCCGGGTGTCCTTCAGATCGGCCGGGACGACGCCCGCGTCCTCCAGGGCCTCCCAGGCGAGTTCGAGAACCAGCCGCTGCTGCGGGTCCATCGCGGACGCCTCCCGCGGCGAGATGCCGAAGAACGCGGCGTCGAACTCACCTATGCCGTCGAGGAAGCCGGCCCTGCGGATACTGGACGATCCGGCTGGGCGGCCGGATCGGGACTCCCACCGCCCCTCCGGCGCCTCGGTGATGGCACTGGTGCCGTCGCGCAGCAAGTCCCAGAACGCCGCCGGGTCCGATGCTTGAGGAAGGCGGCAGGACAGTCCGACGACGGCGATTGCCTCGCCCTGGCTGCTGTGCGCCTCGGCACCGTCCCTATCGTGCTGCTTCGTCATCGCGCTCGGCTGCCCTTTCATGGCTGAATTTCTGAACGGCCCAGGAGTCTCGGAAAATGCTTGTGGCCGGCTGTGGCAAGCCTCCGTGCCCGAACACCCTGGCAACGCGCTGAGCGGTCGGTCGGCCCATTCCTGACGTCGGGTCAAGAAGGCGGCCGTTCATCAAGAAAACCGCTGGTCGATCATACGGAGGCGTTTCTCCGCAGCCCTCCAGGGATCGTCCACGGCGCGGTAATCCGGCGGGACCGCCCGCCCATGAGCCGCCCATTACTGACGAATGGTCATGGGTTGAAATGGTCCGGATACTGTCATGATGCGATTCCCGCGATAACCCATTCAATAGAAAGATGGGAGCAGTTCGTCATGGCACAGCTCACCAGCGATGTCGAAAAGCACACCGCGCTCTACGTCGAGGCGTTCAACCGGAGCGACGCCGACGCGGTCAACGCGATGTACACCGAAGAGGCCATAGCCGTCTGGGAGCCGGGCAACCCTCTGACCGGCCAGGAGCGGATCGACTCCGTCAAGGAGTTCCTCGCCAGCAATCCCAAGATGACGGCCGTCGCCCGCCAGGTCTACGTCACGGGCGACACCGCGCTTCTGATCGTCGACTGGAAGATCGACACCACGGACGAGAACGGCGAGCCCGAGCACCTCGAGGGTGCCGGCGTCGATGTGCTGCGCCTCGGCGAGGACGGCAACTGGCGATACGCGATCGACGACCCCTACGGCGAGCAGGTCAAGTAGGCTTCCTGCTCCTGGCTCGGTCCCCGGTCCCCCGGGGAGCGGATCAGGAGCCGCGGACTCCCCGCGAACAGACGCAGCCGGACGCTCCAGAGATCCTGAGGAAGCCCTCGGTCCCACGTCCGGCCTCGCGTCGTGGCCGGGCGGCCGGCCGCGGCTGTGCGTCTCCGCCCGCCCGCCTGGTCCGCATAGGGCGCCTGTGCCCCGCCGAGGGCGTTCGGCGGGGCACAGGCGCCTGACGTGTTTGCGGCAGCGCACCAGGGCTACTCAGGGCTGCCGTCCTCCTCAGCCCGGGTGAGGACGATGGCCTCGGTCGGGCAGCACTCGACCACGTCCATGGCTGCCGCGATGTCCTCCGCGGCATACAGTTCGGCCCTCACCGGCTCGCCGGCCCCGTCGTCCGAGAGCCGGAACAGCCGGCGGTCCATCGCGACGCACAGGCCCGTACCTGCGCACAGCGTCTTGTCGATCCGCAGTGCCACTTTGATGGAGACCACCTCCCGGGATCAGCGCGTGTCCGCGCCGTAGAGATGGACGGGGAGGGCTGTCAGGCCACGCAGCAGCCAGTTCTCGCTGTATGTGATCTCGTTGCGCGGGACGGCCAGTGCCAGGTTCGGGAAGCGCTCGAAGACGGCTGGTATGGCGATCCCTGCCTCTACCCGGGCCAGCGCGGCGCCGAGGCAGTTGTGCAGCCCGTGGCCGAGGCCGAGGTGGCGCGGACCGTTCCGGGTGATGTCCAGGCGGTCCGGGTCGGTGAACCGTTCCGGGTCGCGGTTGGCGGACTGGAGGGCGGCCACGATGGGCGCACCGGCCGGGAGCGGGGTGCCTGCGAACTCCATGTCCTCTTTGGCGAACCTGAACAGACCGACTGTCAGGGCACCGTCGTAGCGAAGGAACTCCTCCACCGCAGAAGGCATCAGCTCGGGCTGCTCAGCCAGCCGGCGGCGCTGTCCCGAGTGGTCCAGCAGGTGGAGGATGGCCGAACCGATGAGGTTCCGGGTGGTGTCCAGACCCGCCATGATCATCAGCGCCAGCATGGCGACCAGTTCGTCCTCGTTGAGGCGGTCGTCGCCGTCGCGTGCCTGGATGAACACCGTCATCAGGTCGTCGCCCGGCGACTTGCGCTTCTCGCGGATCAAGTCGCGGCCGTACTCCGCGATCTCCTCGAAGGCGCGGCTGATCGCGTCCTTGTCGTCGCCCGGCCGGAAGGCCCGGTCGATGGCGTCCAGCATGTCGTTGTAGCGGTCCAGCGGAATGCCGAGGATCTCGCCGATCACCTCGGCCGGGATGGCGCTCGCGTATTCCACGGCATCGGGGTTCTCGGACTTCTCCAGGCGGTCCAGTGCCGAGGCCACGATCCGCGCGGTGGGCTCCTTCCACTGCGCGACGCGGCGGGGTGTGAAGGCGCCCATGGCAAGTTTGCGCACCCTGGTGTGGTCCGGGGGGTCGAGCACCGTCAGGATGCGGGAGACCACCGTGTCGGCGCCGAGCACCATACCCGAGTCCAGGAACTCCTGACTTGCGTACGCTTCGGCGTCATTGCTGAAGCGGGGGTCGCCCAGCAGTGCGTGCACATCGTCGAACCGCGAGACGATCCACGTGCGGACATCACCGACCGGAAAACGGAACTCATGGACCGGAGAATTCTCGCGAAGCCACTGGAAGGCCGGATATGGATTCTGGTAGTAATCGTAGCCGAACAATTCGGTGGGCAGCGACGAATCGGTCATCACTGTGCTCCTTGTTGCGTCGCGTGGAAGCACCACGCAATTCGCTGTCGTGGGTTGGATGGAGGTGAGTCTGTGACGCTGCCGGCGCTCTGACCCGGGGTCAGGCCGCCAGTGCCGCGGCTTGCGTGGCGGCCCGCAGGCCTGACTCGATCGCGCCCTCGATGAAGGCGCCGTGCCAGCCCTGGGCGATGTCTGCGCCCGCGAACACGAGGCGGCCGTGCGGCTCCTCGATCCCCGGAAAGAGCTGGAGCAGCTGGTTGGGCCGGCGCAGACCCCACCCTCCGGCCGTGTACTTCTCCTTGTGCCACTCCATCGCGCGGTACCGGACCAGCGTGCTGCCCGGGAGGAGCTGCTGGACGGCCTCCTGGACCTTCCATGCGCTGCTGACGTCAAGCGAGGGGCCGGTGAAAGCGACGGCGAGACGGCCCTCGGCCGTCTGCGCCTGAGGCACGATCATGAGGATCGGGGATCCCTCGGGGGCCTGGGCCACAGCGGCCGGAACCTGGCCGCGGATCTGGATCCACATCTTGGTCGCGTGCGGCACGCCGATGCCCTGCGTGGCGGCCTGGGTGTGTGCCGGGGGCAGACCGGGGGCGAAGGTGATGGACTTCCACACGTTGGTCGGTGTCGCCACGACGACCACACGCGAGGTGTGGCTCCGCCCCGAGGCCAGCCGGACCGTTACCAGTCCGTCGGACTCGGTGATCCCGGCGACGGGAGAATTGAGCTGGACGGTGGCCTGGGACTCGTCGAGCATGGCCTGGAGCAGTACGGTCATGCCGCCCACCGGCCTCAGGCTCATGGTGGTGCTGTACGTGCCGTAGGAGCCACCGGAGAGCTGGATCCACTGGGCCATCCCGGTCAGCGAGCCGGTTGAGCTGAGGCCGCCGGAATACACGGAGGTCTCACCGCTCAGCCACTTGCGCTCCAACGGGGAGAGCCCGAGCTGGTCGAGCCGGTCCTGCAGTGAGAGCGGGTCGACGTCAACCAGCAGGTCCTTGCGGAAGAGCGGTTCCTGGGGGCGCTCGAAGTAGTTCTGCGAGCCCTCGTAGAAGCGGCCCCACAGCGGATCCAGGGTGGCTCCGGCTTCCTCCGGGGTCATGGTCTGGTAGCCGGTCTCGGCGGGCAGGACCACCTGATCGGGCTTCACGTCCACGTAGGTGGCCATGCCGTAGCGCTCCAGTTCCCGGTGGACCAGGGTCTGCTGCGGGCCGAGCCAGCCACCTCCTATCTCGACCTGCTCGCCGGCGAAGGTATCGGTCCAGATCCGGCCGCCGACGCGGTCGCGGGCTTCGAGTACGAGCGGCCGCAGGCCCTTGAGCGCGAGCTCACGCGCCACGGTGGCACCGGCGTAGCCTGCGCCGATCACGATCGCGTCCTCGACCCCCCCGGCGGCCCGCGCTGTACCGGCGGTGAGCGTGCCCAGGGAGCCCGCCAGCGCAGTCGCACCGAATGCCTTGAGCAGGGAGCGGCGTCCGAGCAGGCCGTCGGAGCCGCGGGTGGAATCGGCGGCGTGAGAAGTCATGAGGTCCTCGTCCGGTTCTCTGAGAATTGGCCCAATGAGGCATGAGGCGTTCTTGCTTCGATCCGGGCGGCGGCCGCATTCAGGGCCGCTCCGGGGGTGTCCGCCCGGCCGGGTGTGGACCGGCCGGGCCGGGACCGATCAGATGTAGTCCGTCCCGGGCTCCAGGCCGACCAGGACACGGCCCTGGGCCTCGAGCGAGCTCACGGGCGTCAGGAGACCGTGCAGCGAGAGCGCCGCGATGTCGCGGTAGACGCGCTGGAAGTCCCCGCTGCGCAGAATGGTCGACGCGGAGCTGACGTTGTAGAGCGCCTCCACCGCCTCCTTCGTGGTCTGTACGGCGTACCCGACCTGACCGCGGATGGTGGCCTTCTCCTCGGTGGTCAGCTTCTCGCCCGCGTCCTCCCTCCCCTGGATGGTCTCCAGCCAGGTGTCCTGGAGCGCCTCGATGGAAGCGATCTTGTTGGCCGCGATCGCCACCTGAAGCTGCGTGTGCGGGTGCTCGCGCTGCTCGGTCCAGCCGGTGTACGTGATGCCCTTGCCCGGCAGCCGCTCGATGAACAGGTCCAGGGCGGCTTTCGCCAGACCGATGTACACGGGGGCGCAGGTGGCCAGGATGTAACTGGTCAGGTTGTAGTTGCGGCCGTTGAGATCCTGGTTCCACCGGTCGCGGGTGGAGGAGTCGAACACCGAGACGTCGACGATGCGGTGGGCCGGCACGAACGCGTCTTTCACGGTCGAGGTGGCACTGCCGGTGCCGGCCGCACCGAAGACGTTCCAGTCGTCGCCGATCCCGACGTCCTTGATCGGGACGATGGCGAACAGCTCTTCGTGGGTGCCGTCCGGGCGCTCGACGAGCGCGGCGCAGATGTTCCAGTCGGCGCCGCGCACACCGCTGTTGAAGCGCCAGGTGCCGTTGAGGATGTAGCCGCCCTCGGTCGGCACGAGCGTGCCGGACGGGGTGAAGCCGCCAGAGATCCGCACCGAGCCGTTGGCGAAGATCTCCTCCTGGGCCCGGTCCGGGTAAAGCGTGGCGATCCACGCGCTTGACATCCACACCATGGACACCCAGCTCGTGGAACCGCAGCTGCGGGCGATCTCGGTCAGGATCCTGGCCTGGTCGGCCACCGGGAGGTCCAGCCCGCCGAAGCGCTCCGGGACGGCGATGCCGAAGACTCCGGCCTTTTCCAGAAGCTCGATGTTCTCTTCAGGAATCCAGCGGCGCGTCTCCGCCTCGTAGGTGTTAGCCGCGATCGCCGGAGCGATTCCCCTGACCGCCTCAAGCATTGCCTCGAGACCATTGTCAGACGTGGCCATCCTGCCTCCTTAACCGTGACTTCAGCAGATCAAGGCCCGTAATGGCCTCACCATTGTCGCGACTGTAGCGGAGCAGAGCGCACGGCTTCCCTCCGTCCGGTCAGGCTCCGGTAATTCGGTGCACAGCCGTTCCGAAGTCCTCATTACCCGTCAGTGAGTGAATGATTGGCCGATGTGGCTAGGATTCCGGGAAGCATCTCCCTGTTGCGGAGTGCCGCGCGCCGATTGCCCACAGGCGGCTCTGAGTCAGTCCGAACTAGGCCAAGAAAGCAGGGCATGTCCTCCATGAGTCTTACTGTTGATATCGACATCGACAATCCAGACCTGACAGCCGACACCGATATCCAGAACGAGATCTTCCTTCAGGTCTTCAATTCTGGTGACGGCGATCTGTTCGACCGCCTCTACCTTGAGGACTCGATCTCCAACTTCTCGGGTGAGCCCCTCACCGGTGAGAAGCGCCGTCAGTTCTTCAAGGACTTCCTCGCCCCCAAGCCGCACCTGGTCGCCGAGGTGACCCACTCGTACGTCGCGGGCGATGTCGCGTTGATCGGCGTCAAGTTCACCATCGACGGCACAGGCCCCGACGGTGAGCCGCTGCACATCGCGGGCAACTGCACCGACGTGCTGCGTCGCCTGGAGGACGGACGCTGGCTGATGTCCATCGACCGTCCGGTTGCCGGCAGTCTGCTCGACAGCTGATCCCGCACCGCAGCCCCTCTCAGCCCCCAGCCGGATGCTCGACCTCGGCTCGGGGGCTGCTGACTGTGCCCCCGGTCTCCGGGAGTCCCGGGTACCGGACTCCCGCTCCCACCTGCCAGTTCAGCGGACTGCAAGACTCCCTCACCCGCCTCTGCGGACACTTGCCCGGAAGGCTCCGTACAGTGATCCCAAGGGGGACAGGGAAATGGGCAGTCCGTGGTTCCGGCGCTTCGGCCCGGCCCCGCACGGTGACGTGCAGCTCTTCTGCTTCCCGCACGCGGGCGGCGCGGCGAGCACCTACGTGCAGCTCTCCCGTCGGCTGGCACCGGCCGTCGACGTGCTGGCCGTGCAGTATCCGGGCCGACAGGATCGCCGACTCGAACCGGCGATTGAGGACATCCCCCGGCTGGCCGACCTGATCACAGCGGAGATCCTGCCGCATACGGCCCGTCCGTACGCATTCTTCGGGCACAGCATGGGGGCGGTCCTCGCCTACGAGACCGCTCGAAGAGTCCAGGCGCGCTCGGCCCCCGGCCCGCTGCGGACCTTTCTGTCCGGCCGCAGCGCTCCCGATCCACGCCCTAACCCGCACGACGTGATGGCGGACGACACGGCCATCCTGGCCGCGATACGCAGACTCGGCGGCACGGGCGCCGCTGTCCTTCAGGACCCGGAGCTGGTCGCCATGATCATGCCGGCGCTGCGTTCCGACTACCGGGCTCTCGCCTCGTACGCGTGGCAGCCCGGAGCTCCCGTGGACACCCCGCTCACTGTGCTCGTCGGGGATGCGGACCCGGTCGTTCCGATCGAGGAGACGACGGGCTGGCGTGAACACTTCGCCGGGGAAGTCGAGCTCAACGTGTTTCCCGGCGGCCACTTCTATCTCGACGACAATGCGGGCGACGTGGCCGAGGTCGTTGCCACGGGGCTCGGCACTGTGGCGCGGGTCTAGCGGCATGGGCGATCTGCTGGCGATCAGCGATCTGCACGTGCGCTACGAGGACAACAGACAGGTCGTCAACGGGCTGCGGCCGGGCAACGCTGACGACTGGCTGCTGGTGGCCGGCGACGTCGCGGAGCACGTTGACGACTTCGTGTGGGCCCTGGGCCTGCTGCGCGACCGTTTCGCCAAGGTGGTGTGGGCGCCGGGCAACCATGAGTTGTGGACCCATCCCGCGGACCCGGTGCAGCTCCGGGGCGAGCGGCGGTACCGGCATCTCGTCGAACTCTGCCGGGGGTTGGGTGTGGTGACCCCCGAGGACCCGTACCCGGTCTGGCGCGGCGCGCAGGGACCGGTCGCCGTCGCCCCCCTGTTCCTGCTGTACGACTACACCTTCCGGCCGGCGGGAGTCCGTACGAAGGCGGCGGCGCTGCGTCTGGCCGAGGAGGCGGGGGTGGTGTGCACGGACGAGTACCTGCTGCACCCGGATCCCTATCCGAGCCGTGAGGCATGGTGCCGGGCCCGGCTGGCGGAGACCGAGGCCAGGCTGGCCGCTGTCGCGGACGAGCTGCCGACTGTCCTGGTCAGTCATTTCCCGCTGATCCGCCAACCCACCCGGGTCCTGCGCCACCCGGAGTTCGCGCTGTGGTGCGGTACCGAGGCCACGGCGGACTGGCACCGCAGATTCCGGGCCGCGGCCGTGGTCTACGGTCACCTGCACATCCCCCGGCTCATCCACCAGCACGGGGTGCCGCACCACGAGGTGTCCCTCGGCTACCCGCGCGAGTGGGGTGGCCGCCAAGGGACTCCGGGCCGGCCCGTTCGGATTCTCAGCGGGGCGCCGGCGGCAGGGGGGAAGGCGTGATCGAGGAACTGCTGCCCGTGTCCGTATCGGTGGCGGAGTCCTTCGGTGACCCGGACGTCCCCCCGCCGCTGTTCCCCGCGGAGGCGGAACTGGTGGCCGGGGCGGTGGACAAGCGCCGCCGGGAGTTCGCCACCGTACGGGCCTGTGCCCGCGAGGCCATGGGGCGGCTCGGAGCCGCCTCCGTTCCGCTGCTGCGTGGCACCCGCGGGGAACCACTGTGGCCGGCCGGGCTCGTCGGCAGCATGACGCACTGCGACGGCTACCGAGCCGCCGCCGTCGCCCGCGCCACCGACTTCGTGACGGTCGGGATGGACGCCGAGCCCAACCAACCCATCGACGACGACGGCGTGTTGCGGCTGGTCACCCGGGCCGAGGAGCGCCCCCGGCTGCTGGCTCTGGCCGCGCGCTACCCCGAAGTGCACTGGGACCGGCTGGTGTTCAGCGCCAAGGAGAGCACCTACAAGGCGTGGTTTCCGCTCACCGGACGCTGGCTGGACTTCGAGGAGGCGGTGATCACCCTCGACCCCGAAGCGGGCACCTTCACGGCCCGGCTGCTCGTGCCGGGTCCGGCGGTGATCGGCGTGGCGCTGCCCGGATTCTCCGGTCGCTGGCTGGTGCGGAACGGGCTGCTGGTGACGGCGATCGCCGTACCCGTACCCGCGTCGAACCAGCAGCCGCCGGCTGCCCGCTGAACGGTTCTTCTCTCCTTTCCCCAAGTGCCTCGGAATTGAGTCCGGATGCCCTGTGCGGGTAGCGAAGGCGTAGGTCCGCGGCCGCTGTGTTCTCCTCAATCTGAGCTTAAGTGTGTTTTAAGACCCATCGGCCACGCTGGGCCGAACCATCCCCTTCGGAAAGCGGGTCGGCAGCCCGCCGCAAAGCCCTTCCCGCGCAAACGTGAACACCCGCGAGGAATGGCCTTTGCACACATCCTGAAGGGACGACGAGGTATCTTTCGCAGTGGGGGGCGACTCAATGCGGTTCCGAATGCTAGGTCCTCTGGAAGCCATGGACGAAGCCGGCCGGCCGCTCCCGCTGGGGGGCATCAGGCAGCGGGCCACACTCGGTCTTCTGCTCCTGCAGGCCAACAGGGTGATAGCCACCAGTCAGCTGGTCCGGGCCTTGTGGTCCGTTGACGACGCGCCCGTCTCGGCGCGGAAGATCCTGCAGAACGCGGTGTGGGGGCTGCGCGGAGTGCTGACCGCCGCAGCCGCCTCCCCGGACGCTCCCGCTCTGCTCACCCAGGCCCCCGGTTACCGGCTGCGGGTCGATCCCGACCAGGTCGACCTGCAGCGCTTCCGCCGCACGGTGGAGGAGGGCCGGCGCAATCTCACCGAGGGCGACCCGGAGGCGGCGGCGACGCACCTGCGGGAGGCCATGTCCCTATGGCGTGGCCCCGCCCTCGCCGACCTGGTGGAGGCTGGGACCGACTGGCCCGAGCTGGCTGCCCTGGACAGAGCGCGGCTGGACGCGATGGAGGACTACGTCGAGGCCGAACTGGCCTGCGGGCGCCACCAGGCGATCCTGTCCGACCTGCAGGCCATGGTCGAGGCCGAGCGCCTCCGGGAGCGCTCGTGCGCCCTGCTGATGCGCGCCCTCTACCGGTGCGGACGGCAGGCCGACGCCCTGGCGGTGTACGACCGCACGCGAACCGCGTTGGTCGAGGACCTGGGACTGGAGCCCGGCCCGGAACTGAGGTCGCTGCAGCACGCGATCCTGAGCCACGACCCGTCCCTGACCACCATCGGTATGCCGCAGCGCGGGGCGCGCATGGCGGGCCTGAGAGGAGTAGGCGCGGATCACCAGCCCGCCTGGCCGGTCGTGCTCACGCCGGCCGTGCAGACCGGAAGCGGCGCGGCGGGCCACGGGCCGCTCCACGTGCGGCCGGCCGAGGGCGCCCCGGTTGTGCAGCGGCAGTGGCCCGCGGCCCAGATGTCCCAGGTACCGCGGCGGCAGGCAGCCCAGAGGTCCGGGGGTACCGAGGGAGTCCGGGGCACGCCGGCCGGAACAGCAGCCCCGGTGGTCCGGCCGCAGCGGTCCGCGACCACTGAACGTGCGCCCGTCAGCCTCGCTCTGATCCGCACGCGCCTTGCCGGGAAGACCGACGAGCACGTCGACTGCGAGGAGCTGGACTCCGAACTCCAGGCCGTGGCCCTGACCGTCCGAGAGGAGGTCGAGAACTTCGGCGGGACAGTGGTGACCAGCATCGGCTCGCTGTTCCTGTGCCTGTTCGGCGTGGACGGACGGCGCGAGGGCATGGCGGAACGAGCGGTGCGCGCAGCCCAGGCGGTACGCGACACGCTGGGCCCCGCCGCAGAGCGCGCGGACCATTTCGCCGGGGCATTCGCGCATGGACTTGTCCCGCGGGTGGCGGTGACAACAGGAGTGGCGGTCGTCGGATTCGACCCGGACAGCCGGCGCACGCCGTCCTTGGTCGGCGGCGGCCTGCTGGACACAGGGCAGTTGCTGCTGTCGCGGGTGCCCCCGGGCGAAGTGTGGGTCTGCGAGCGCACCCGCGACGCGACCGGAGCGGCCGCGCACTACCAGCTGGTGCGCGACACGCCTGGCCAGTGGCTGCTGCGTGGCGCGCGCGACGGTCAGCACGGCCCGCACGCCCAGCCGCCGGCCTCTTACTACGGCGTCCTCCCCGGTACTCCCGCCCCCGCCGTTCACCGGCTGGTCGGTGTCGGGGAACCGGCGGGGCTGCTGAGCGGCCTGGATTCGCCGGCGGTCCCGGAGCGTGCGGCCCGAACCGGCGTGACGCCCGGGCCCGGACCCCTGACCGGAGATACGACGGGCGAGGCGCCGGACGCCCGGCGGCGGTTCCTGGTGGTGGCCGGCGGGTGCTCCGAGCTGCTCTCCCCCAGGACGGGCTGGGCGGCAAGCGCCCCCCGCTACGATCACTCCCGGCCTGTTCTCGGACCCGGTCACTGACCAGCTCCTGGCGTTCGTGGTGCCCGATGACACGGCCGACGCCACGGAGAGGCGGCTGATCAGGGACAGTGTGGTTCGCGCGAGCCTGCCCGCCGGGGCCGGCGAGGAGCCTCCCGACCGGCACGGCCACACCGTGTCGTGACGGTCGGGCGCCTCCCGCGGCCGCGGGACGCGAACAGCTGCGACGGCTGTCCGCGCGGGCGGGTCCGGCGTTGTACGGACAGCCGTCTGCGGTGCTGCCCGGCAGGCACGTGCCGGCTGCCCGGCCCCGCGCCCGGCAGTGGGGCGGCACCGCGGCCGGAGCCGGCTACGGCCACGGGTGCGCCGCCCCGGCCGCCCGGCTCACGGTCCGGTGGGCTCAGAGCCGGACGAGGCTCTCGCCGTCCTGGTCCCGAAGCAGGCCGCACACCGCACGCAGGCCCGCCTCCAGCCGGTCGATCTCGGCATCGGTGAGGAGAACCGACGGCTCGAAACGCAGGGTGTTCACGGCGCTTGCCGTGGGGAAGGTGCGGATCCGGTGCTCGCGCAGCAAGTACCCCGCGATGACGTATCCGAGAAAATCGGCCTGCTCACGCAGGGGCTCCGAGGTGGACTCGGACTGGTCGGAGAACTCCAGGCCGAGCATCAGGCCCAAGCCGCGGGTGCCCTTGATGACGTGGGGGAAGTCGGCGCGGACGGCCTCGAACATCTCCGTCAGCCGGGCGCCGCGCTCGGTGGCAAGCCGGTACGCCTTTCCGTCCTCGGCCTCCAGCATGTCCAGCACCTTGTGAGCGATGTGGCAGGAGAAGGCATCCTTGGCGAACGTCGAGCTGTGCAGCAGCTCGAATTCATCGCGATAGCGGGACTTGCGCACGAGCATGACGGAGGACTTGGCGAGACCTCCGCCAAGGCTCTTGGCCAGTACGTAGTAGTCGGCTCGCAGACCAACCTGTGAACTGGCCAGAAAAGTTCCGGAGCGGCCCATCCCGCTCTGCACCTCATCGACGATGATCGGAACATCGGCGGTGGCGCAGACCTCCTGTATGTCCCGTGCGAATTCCTCCGAGATCACATTGATGCCGCCCTCGCCCTGGATCGGCTCCAGCACGAACGCGCAGAAGACCGGGAAATCGCGCGGAACGACACGGATGTCGCCACCCTCCGTGACGACGTCGAGCACTGCGGCCCGGTTGTTCTCTATGATCTCCTTGAGGGCTCCGGGCCGCTCGCGCGGGACAAACCGGGCCTGCGCGGCCAGCGCTGTGAACGGAGTGCGGTATCCCGCGTTGTGGGTGAGCTGGACGCTGCCCACGAGCTTCCCGTGGAAGGCGCCCTCAAGAGAGAGGAAAAGCGGGGGCCGGGAGCTCTGCTCCGCGTTGCGGCGGGTGACCTCGGCCACCAGCTCCTCCAGTACGACGGCGGCGCTGTCAGGGCCCCCGCTCTCGCCTCCGCCGAGGCCCAGCTGCGCACGGGCGGCTGCGGAGACGGCCGCGGTACCGCCGCGCACGGCCGACCTGGCCTCCTCGAAGTGGGCGTCGATCTCTTCGGCGAGCGCCTGGGCCCTCAGTACACGGTCCAGCTCGGCGTGCTTGACCGCGGCCTCGACGGCTTCCGCGCCGCTGTTGGCGAAGATGGCCGAGTAGGGCTCGACAGTGCCCAGCTCGCGATTGATGATCTTGTTCAGAGCCAGGGCGACGTCGTTCGCGTACGGGTGCCGTGAGAACTGCGCGTGCACTGGGACCTGGGAGGCGAGCAGGTTCTGTGCATGCGCCACGATCTCGGGATGGTTGTGCCCGAAGATCAGTGAGCCATAGCCGCCGGCGAAGTCGAGGACAGGTACTTCCCTGCCGTCCTCGCCGAGGAAGTAGAGAGTATTTCCTTCGCCGCGTATGTATTCGACGTCGAGCCCGAGCGAGGACAGCCATCCGAGCAGAAACGGCTCGGAGAGTTCTGGTTCTGCGGATGTTGAATTCATATCGCCCTCATTTCCGTCGAGGAAGGAGTCGCCCATGCAATCGCCGCGACTCGGCACACCGGGGCGAGCTTACCGGTCGCCCGCGCAGGCCGCCGGAAATCCTCGGTCACAGTGCGGTAATCGGCGCATCTCCGCTTCTCGGGTCGACCGGTTACCTGGCGGTGAGGAATTGCCGGGACGATGTCGGATGTCTTTTCCAGCAGTCAATGCAGGACCCGAGGGGCATGAGACATGAATTCTGCATCCGCCGAGGCCACACCGACCGCGTCCTTGGCGGCGGCACCCGCCCCGCTGCGCGAGGTCATGGCCCGGTTCGCCACCGGGGTCACCGTGCTCAGCGTGGGAGGCGAGCACCTGCACGCCATGACGGCCAACGCCTTCAGCTCGGTGTCACTCGACCCGCCTTCCGTGCTCTGCTCCGTGGCCCACAGCGCAGTGATGCACCGGGCCATCTCCTCCTCCAAGCACTTCGGCGTCTCCATCATGGCAGCCGACCAGGAGGGGCTGGCCCGGTTCTTCGCCGACAAGCAGCGGCCGCTCGGCACTGCCCAGTTCGAGGACGTCGACTGGCAGCCCGGTCCTCAGACCGGTGCACCGCTGCTGTCGGGTGCTCTGGCCTGGCTGGAGTGCCGGCTTGACGCAGCGTACGAGTCCGGGGACCACACGATCTTCGTCGGCAACGTGGTCACGTCCAGCCGTGGCACCGGCTGTGACGGCCTGCTCTTCTTCGACGGCACGTTCCAGCATGCCGTCTCGCCAGTCCGATGACCGGGCTGTTGCGACACCCAGGATCCGCAGACAGGGTGCAAGCCCCTGTCATCGCCCACCCCGCGGAAGGCATGGACTCCGCCTCCGGTATCGGCAGAGCCTTCGCCGACGCCCTTCACGCCGGCCTGGCCCGGGTGGCCCACGAGCGGGTCCCAGCAGCCGTGTCCGGGTTCGCCGGGAACCCGCCGCAGGTCTCGTCCGCCCGTTCCGGGTCCTCGCCCTCCCTTGCCTTCGTCACTTCTCCCGCGCCGGTCAATGAGCTGCTGAAGGAGCACACCGAGTCGGTCGTCCGCTACTTCGAGTCGCGGCTGCCGACCGTGCTCGAGCCCATGGACCGGCACGACCCCGGTTTGCGGTCGGGGCTCGTCGCCCACGCCCGCCGGATCCTGGCGAACGCGACGGGCGCCGGTCGCCGTGCGGCGCCGGAGGCCCCCGCAGCCACCGACCGCCGGGCTGTGGCACCTCATCAGGAAACCGTGGCTGCAACGCTGTTGATGGAGTGCGCGCTGGCCTCTCTCCTGGACGGCAGCCCTGGCCCCCCGGGGAACGGCAGCGGTCCGAGCGGTCCCGCTCCGCGTGCGGCGCTGGAGGCCATGCAGGCGCTGGGGCGCGCGATACGCCGAAATGGTGACTTCACCGATCCCCAGGGCCCCCTGGACTGCTGCTGGCAGGAGCGGCGCAGGATTGCCCGTGACCTGCACGACCACCTCGGGCATTCCCTCAGAACCGCCGTCGGGCTCGCCGACAGCCTCCTCGAGGCCCATCGCCCGGAGGCGGACTGCCGGCCAGAACTCGGCGTACAGGCATTGCTGGTGCAGGCGCAGGAGCAGCTGCGGGGCCTGGTGACCGGGCTGGTGGAGCACTCCGCCCTGCCGCCCCTGCGCGAGGCAGTCCAGCGGTACGTGGCAGATACCGCGCCGCCGGGCATCGACGTGGCCGTTAAAGTGACAGGCAATGAGCGGCTCGTGCCGGACGCACCGCGCCGTGACCTGTACCTGGTGATCCGGGAAGCCCTGCACAACAGCCTCAGTCACGCGCAGGCAGATCGGATCGCGGTGAGCATACGGTTCACCCGATGGTGGGTCCACGCAGGCGTCAGCGACAACGGGTGCGGCTTCGACACGGAGCGCGAACTTGCGCCCGGCCACGCCGGTCAGGGGATTCGCTCGATGACCGAACGGATGGAAGACATCGCCGGGCAGCTGACGGTGGAGAGTTCGCCGGGAAGGGGCACCCGTGTAGACGCGCGTCTGCCCATCCGCCCGCCGACACCGCAACGGAAAGGCGCATGAGTAGCGATGCCGGCTGAAGACTCCCCGACCCTTCGGGCTGCCGCGTCAGTCACCGGTGAGAAGGAGGTGCGCCGTCTGGACCGGGTGGTCATCCGCTTCGCGGGGGACTCGGGCGACGGCATGCAGCTCACCGGTGACCGGTTCACCTCGGAGACGGCATCGTTCGGCAACGATCTGTCCACCCTGCCCAACTTCCCCGCAGAGATCCGCGCGCCCGCCGGCACACTGCCGGGCGTCTCGTCGTTCCAGCTGCACTTCGCCGACCACGACATCCTCACCCCGGGTGACGCGCCGAACGTTCTGGTCGCGATGAACCCCGCCGCGCTGAAGGCGAACATCGCCGATGTGCCGCGGGGTGCGGAGATCATCGTCGACACGGATGAGTTCACCAAGCGGCCGATGGCCAAGGTCGGCTACGACACCTCGCCGCTGGAGGACGGCTCACTGGACGGCTACCAGGTCCACCCGGTGCCGCTGACGACCCTGACGGTCGAGGCGCTGAAGGACTTCGGGCTCTCCCGCAAGGAGGCCGAGCGGTCCAA
>NZ_JANAVP010000050.1 GCF_024213665.1 Streptomyces sp. A3M-1-3 | reverse complement strand
CAGCTACCTCCCCCAGCTACCTCCCCCAGCTACCGCTGGGGGTGCCCCCAGGGGGTGCCCCCAGGGGGTGCCCCCAGCGGTGCCCCCAGAGGTGCCCCCACCGCGTCGCCCGTCGCGGCAGCGACTGATGTCACGGCCTCCTCCGCCCTTGCGATCCACGGCACCAGACCCCGCTCCCAGATCCGGCCTGATCGACCGGACAGGGCCTTGGGACCGGCCGGTCACAGCCAGCCGTTGCGGCGGAAAGCCCGGTGGATGGTGAGACAGGCGACGGCGATCACGCCCAGGACGAGGGGATAGCCGTACTTCCACCCCAGCTCGGGCATGTGCTCAAAGTTCATGCCGTACACCCCGCACACCATGGTGGGGACGGCGACGATGGCCGCCCACGCGGTGATCTTCCGCATGTCCTCGTTCTGGGCGACGGTCACCTGGGCGAGATGCGCCTGCAGGATCGAGTCGAGCAGTCCGTCGAAGGAGGTGATCTGCTCGGTGATCCGGTCCAGATGGTCGGCGACATCACGGAAGTACGCCTGGTAGGCCGGGTCGATCAGCGGCATCGGGCGGGTCGCAAGGGTCCGCAGCGGCCGGTCCAGTGGCGCCACCGCCCGCTTCAGCTCGAGGAGTTCCCGCTTGAGCTGGTAGATCCGGCCGGCGTCACCGCGGCTCGTCTGCTGGCTGAAGACGGCGGTCTCGACGGCGTCTATGTCGTTCTGCACCGCGTCGGAGACCGCGAGACAGTCGTCGACCACATGGTCGGCTATCGCGTGCAGTACGGCTGACGGTCCCTTGGCGAGCCGGTCCGGAGCCGCCTCCAGGGCCTCGCGCAGCGGGCCCAGGGAGCCGTGTCCGCCGTGCCGGATGGTGATGACGAAGTCGGCGCCGACGAACACCATCAGTTCCCCGGTGTCCACCACCTCGCTGGTGGCGGTCAGCTCCTCGTGCTCGACGTAGCAGACCGTCTTGAACACGGCGAACAGCACATCGTCGTACCGCTCCACCTTCGGGCGCTGGTGCGCGTGGACGGCGTCCTCGACGGCGAGCGGGTGCAGACCGAACAGCTCGGCCACCCCCGCCAGCTCCGCCTCGCCCGGCTGGTGCAGGCCGATCCAGACGAAGCCGTCACCCGCCTTGCGGACCTGGCGCAGCGCCTCGTCGGCCGGACAGTCCCCGGGCCGGCGCACCCCGTCGAAATAGACCACGCAGTTCTCCACCGTGTTGCCCAGCGGCGACCGCGCGGGATGGCTCAGGTCCACGGTTCGGTGGTACGCCCGGCCCACCGCTCGGCGGAGGTTGCGGATCACGGACACAGGCGGACTCCTTCGGCTGATCGGCGGCCAGTGTGCCACCCACGCCGGAGCCCCCGCACGCCCGCCCCCACGGATCAGGCGAGAGAGGTGCCCCGCACCAGGAGCAGCGCCAGGTCCACCCCCGCCACGGCGACCGTCCCGGCGAACGCCGCCTTGCGCCAGTACCGGCCGAGCGCCAGGCCCGCGAAGGCCAACAGGGGCGACACCGCCAGCGCGGCCGCCCCCCACCCGCCCACCGGCCCCGCGGGGCCCAGCACCAGGACCGCCGTCGCCGCGACCAGCGGGACCGGCAGCAGCAGCCGGGTGCCGGCCACGCCCAGCCGGTGCGGCAGCCCGCGCACCCCGGTCGCCAGATCGCCGGGGATGTCGGGGAGTACGTCGCCCAGATGGGCCGCGACACCGAGCAGCGCCCCGGCCGTCACCGCCCACCAGGCCGGCCACGGGCGGCCGGGCAGGCTCAGCGCGACGACCGAGGGCAGGCTCGCGAAGCCGAGCACGTACGGAAGCCAGGAGAGCGCCGTCGCCTTCAGCCTCAGGTTGTACGCCCACGCGCCCGCCACCGCGGCCAGATGCGCCGTACCCGCGAGCAGCCCGCACGCCAGCGACAGCGGTACACACAGCACCAGCGCGCCGTACGCCGCCGCCCACACCGCGGTCCGGCTCACCACACCGTCGACGACCGGTTTGCCGGGCCGGCCGGCGGCGGCGTCGCGCCGGGCGTCGAACGCGTCGTTGCACCAGCCCACCGACAGCTGGCCGGCCAGCACGGCCGCGCCGATCAGCGCACAACGGGCGCCGCTGTGCCCGGCGCTGACGGCCAGTGCGGTCGCCAGCACGGTCACCGCGACCACCGGTCCCGGATGGCAGGACAGCGCGAGCCCCACGGCACGGCGCAGGGCGAGACCCGCCGTGAGGCGGGGCCGCCGCACGGTCGCGCCGCACGTCCGCGGCCGGTCGGCAGTGTCCATCGGCCGATGGTAGTCACGCCGTCGCGGGGCGGGGTGACAGCCGGACGGGCGACTTGCGGTGTCGCACTCCTGTACGCGGGCAGGGATGGGCAGCATGAGACCCCCGAGGCGGGACCCGAGATGACCCGGATCGCAGCTGTGCACGGCTGCCTGGCGCCGCACCGCCGTACCCAGCGCGAGATCACCGACATGGTGGCCCGCACCTGCCTGCCCGCCGGGGCGGACCGCCGCGTGCTGGACCGGCTGCACCGCAACGCCGGGGTGCGGACGCGCAACATGGTGCTGCCGCTGGAGCGTTACCCCGAACTGGACGGCTTCGGCGCCGCCAACGACGTCTTCATCCGCGCCGCCACCGAGCTGGGCACCGGGGCGGTACGCGGCGCGCTGCGGACCGCCGGGCTCCGGCCCGGGGACGTGGACCTGCTGATGTTCACCTCCGTCACCGGGGTGGCCGCGCCGTCCGTCGACGCCCGGCTCGTCGGGCGCCTGGGGCTGCGGCCCGACGTCAAACGGCTGCCGGTGTTCGGCCTCGGCTGCGTCGCGGGGGCGGCCGGTATCGCGCGGCTGCACGACTATCTGCGCGGCTGGCCCGACCAGGTGGCCGTGCTGCTGTCCGTCGAGCTGTGCTCGCTCACCTTCCAGCGGGGCGACGCCTCGCGCGCCAACCTGGTCGCCACCGGGCTGTTCGGCGACGGGGCCGCCGCCGTGGTCGCCGTCGGCGGCCGGCGGGCGCCGACGCCGGGACCCGAAGTGGTGGCCACCCGCAGCCGGATGTACCCAGGCACCGAACGCGTCATGGGCTGGGACATCACGAGCTCCGGGTTCCGCGTCGTCCTCGACCCGGCCGTACCCGACGTGGTCCGCCGGTATCTGGCCGACGACGTCAACAGCTTCCTGGAGGAGCACGGCCTCAAACCGAAGGACGTGGCCCACTGGGTGTGCCATCCGGGCGGCCCCAAGGTCCTCGAGGCCGTGTCCGAGACGCTGTCGCTGCCCGAAGGGGCCCTCGACGTCACCTGGAACTCGCTGGCCGAGGTGGGGAATCTGTCCTCGTCCTCAGTCCTGCACGTGCTGCGGGACACCCTGGAACACCGGCGGCCCGAGCCCGGCACGCCCGGACTGCTGATGGCCATGGGACCGGGCTTCTGCTGTGAACTGGTGCTGCTGCGCTGGTAGGCCCAACGCCCTGGTGAGTCGGAGGACACATGATCTGGTACACCGCTCTCGTGCTGGCCGTCGCGGGCGAGCGAGTCGCCGAACTCGTCGTCGCCCTGCGCAACGCGCGATGGAGCCTGGCCCGCGGCGGCACCGAGGCCGGCCGCGGCCACTATCCGGCGATGGTCGCCCTGCACACCGCCCTGCTGGCCGGCTGCCTCGCCGAAGTGTGGCTGGCCGGGCGCCCGTTCCTGCCGGTCCTCGGCTGGACCATGCTCGCCGTCGTCGTCGCCGCACAGGCGCTGCGCTGGTGGTGCATCCGTACGCTGGGCCGGCAGTGGAACACCCGCGTGATCGTCGTGCCCGGACTGCCCCTGGTGGCCGGCGGCCCCTACCGGTGGGTGCGGCACCCCAACTACGTCGCCGTCGTGGCCGAGGGGCTGGCCCTGCCGCTGGTCCACGGGGCCTGGGTGACCGCCGCGGTCTTCACCGCCCTGAACGCGGCGCTCATGGTCGTCCGGATCCGGTGCGAGGAGGCGGCGCTGGCGACCATGACCGCGCAGGTACGGACGTGATCGACATCCTGGTGGCCGGCGGCGGACCGGCCGGCCTGGCGACAGCCGTCCACGCCGCCCTCGCCGGCATGGAAGCCGTCGTGGTGGAGCCGCGCGCGGCGCCCGTGGACAAGGCCTGCGGCGAGGGCATCATGCCGAGCGGTGCGCAGGCGCTCCGCGCGCTGGGTATCGCCGTCACCGGCCATGAACTGCGCGGCATCCGCTACCGGGACGGCGGCCGGACGGCCGAGGCGAGGTTCCGCGAGCGGCCGGGCCCGGGGCTGGGCGTACGGCGGACCGCACTGCACACGGCCCTGCACCGGCGCGCGCTGGAGCTCGGCGTACGCATCGTGCCGGGCAAGGTGGACGTGGACGGCGTCCGGCAGGGCGACGACCGCGTCACCGCCGCTGGCTTCACCGCGCGCTGGCTGATCGCCGCCGACGGCCTGCACTCCCCGCTCCGCCGCGGCCTCGGCCTCGATGTGCCGGTCCGCGCGCCGCGCCGCTACGGTCTGCGCCGGCACTACCGGATCGAGCCGTGGTCGGACTTCGTGGAGGTGCACTGGTCCCGCCACGGCGAGGCGTACGTGACCCCGCTCGGGGACGGCCTGGTGGGGGTCGCCGTGCTAAGCCGCGACCGGCGGCCGTACGAGGAGCACCTCACGGCGTTCCCGCAGCTGGCCCCGATGCTGCGCGGCCGCGGGGCGGGCCTGGTGCGCGGCGCCGGTCCGCTGCGCCGCCGGGCCCGTAGCCCACTGGCCGGCCGGGTGCTGCTGGTGGGCGACGCGGCGGGGTACGTGGACGCCCTCACCGGCGAAGGAATCGCCCTGGCCCTGGCGACGGCGGGAGCGGCGGTAGGGTGCCTGGCCGCGGGCGACCCGCGGGCGTACCCGGCGCGGTGGGCGGGCCTGACCAGACGTCACCGGCTGCTGACCGAGGCCCTGTTGTACGCAGCCCGGCGCCCGGCCACGGCGCGGCTGATCGTCCCGGCGGCGTGCCGCGTGCCGTCGGCCTTCCGGGCCGCCGTGCACGTACTGCAGTAGGAGGCGGCCACGCCGGAAGCAGCCACGCCGTGAAGCTGCGCTGTTGACCCGCTTAAGAAATCCTCGATGGACTTAACGGTCGCCGCTCGGCAGATTGGTGCGGCAAGGATCACAGCACATCACAGCACCGTCACCACGCCTGGAGCCGCAGCCATGAAGGCACTCGTCAAGCACAAGGCCGAACCCGGGCTGTGGCTCATGGACGTGCCGGAGCCGGAGACCGGCCCGGGCGATGTCCTGATCAAGGTGCTGCGCACCGGGATCTGCGGTACCGATCTGCACATCAGGTCCTGGGACGGCTGGGCCCAGCAGGCCGTCCGTACGCCGCTCGTCCTCGGCCACGAGTTCGTCGGCGAGGTCGCCGGCGTGGGCGCGGACGTATCGGACATCGCGGTCGGCGACCTGGTCAGCGGCGAGGGCCACCTGGTGTGCGGCAAGTGCCGCAACTGTCTGGCCGGCCGCAGGCACCTGTGCCGCAGCACAGTCGGCCTGGGAGTCGGCCGCGACGGCGCCTTCGCCGAGTACGTGGCCCTGCCCGCCTCGAACGTCTGGGTGCACCGCACCAAGGTGGACCTGGACATCGCCGCGATCTTCGACCCGTTCGGGAACGCCGTCCACACCGCGCTCTCCTTCCCGCTGGTCGGCGAGGACGTACTGATCACCGGTGCGGGCCCGATCGGCATCATGGCGGCGGCCGTGGCCCGGCACGCCGGCGCCCGCAACGTCGTGATCACAGATGTGAGCGAGTCCCGGCTGGCCCTGGCTCGCAAGGCCGGTGCGACGCTCGCGCTCAACGTCGCCGAGGCCTCGATCGCCGACGCCCAGCGGCAGCTGGGGCTGAAAGAGGGCTTCGACATCGGCCTGGAGATGTCCGGCCGTCCCGAGGCCGTGCGCGACATGATCGACAACATGACGCACGGCGGCCGGATCGCCATGCTGGGCCTGCCGGCCGAGGAGTTCGCCGTCGACTGGTCGAAGATCGTCACCTCGATGATCACGGTCAAGGGCATCTACGGCCGCGAGATGTACGAGACCTGGTACGCCATGACCGTGCTGCTGGAGGGCGGGCTCGACCTCTCCCCGGTGATCACCGGCAGCTACTCCTACCAGGACTTCGACGCCGCCTTCGACGAGGCCGCCACCGCCCGCAGCGGAAAGATCATCCTCGACTGGACCGTCTGAGACCGTCCGGGTCCGATCCGCCCCAGCGTCAGCAGCCGACCTTCTCTCCCACAAGGAGCCACCCCGTATGTACGCGTCCGTCCGCGACGACCTCAGCGCCACCCTCGACGAGATCCGCGCCGCCGGTCTCTTCAAGCCCGAGCGCGTCATCGGCACCCCGCAGAGCGCCGCCGTCTCCGTCACCTCCGGCGGACGCCCCGGTGAGGTCCTCAACTTCTGCGCCAACAACTACCTCGGCCTGGCCGACCACCCCGAGGTCGTCGCCGCCGCCAAGGACGCCCTCGACCGCTGGGGCTACGGCATGGCGTCCGTACGCTTCATCTGCGGCACCCAGGACGTCCACAAGGAGCTCGAGCGGCGGCTGTCCGCCTTCCTCGGCCAGGAGGACACGATCCTGTACTCCTCCTGTTTCGACGCCAACGGCGGAGTCTTCGAGACCCTGCTCGGCCCCGAGGACGCGGTCATCTCCGACGCCCTCAACCACGCCAGCATCATCGACGGCATCCGCCTCTCCAAGGCCCGCCGCTTCCGCTACGCCAACCGCGATCTCGCCGACCTCGAGCAGCAGCTCAAGGAAGCCGTCGAGGGCGGCGCGCGCCGTCGCCTCGTCGTCACCGACGGCGTCTTCTCCATGGACGGCTACGTCGCACCGCTCAGCGAGATCTGCGACCTGGCCGACCGCTACGACGCCATGGTCATGGTCGACGACTCGCACGCCGTCGGCTTCGTCGGCCCCGGCGGACGCGGCACCCCCGAGCTGCACGGCGTGATGGACCGCGTGGACATCATCACCGGCACCCTGGGCAAGGCCCTCGGCGGCGCGTCCGGCGGCTATGTCGCCGCCCGCAGGGAGATCGTCGCCCTGCTGCGCCAGCGCTCCCGCCCGTACCTCTTCTCCAACTCCCTCGCCCCGGTCATCGCCGCCGCCTCCCTCAAGGTCCTCGACCTGCTGGAGTCCGCGGGCGATCTGCGCGAGCGGCTGAACGCCAACACCGCGCTGTTCCGGACGAAGATGACCGAGGCGGGCTTCGAGATCCTGCCCGGCGACCACGCCATCGCGCCCGTCATGATCGGCGACGCCGCCGAGGCCGCCCTGATGGCGGAACTGCTGCTGGAGCGCGGCGTGTACGTGATCGGCTTCTCCTACCCCGTCGTCCCGATGGGCCAGGCCCGGATCCGCGTCCAGCTCTCCGCCGCGCACTCCACCGCCGATGTCGAGCGGGCCGTCGCCGCGTTCATCGACGCACGTCAGGCCCTGCGGGGCTGGGCGGACGTCTGACGGGACCGGCCGGAGCGCGGGCGGAGCGCGGGCGACCGGGCCGGCCGAAGCTGGCAAAATGGCCGGGTGATCGACCCCCGGCGGCTGCGCATCCTGCGGGCCGTGGCGGACCACCGTACGGTGACCGCCGCGGCCGCGGCGCTGTACCTGACCCCCTCGGCCGTCTCCCAGCAGCTCGCCGCGCTCGAGCAGGAGACCGGCCACGTCCTGCTGACCCGCAGCGGCAGGGGGGTCCGGCTGACCGCGGCCGGCGAAATCCTGCTGACCCACGCACATGAGGTCGTGGCGCAGCTGGAGCGGGCCGAGGCGGAGCTCGCCGCGTACGCGGGCGGCGCGGCCGGCGAGGTGACGGTCGCCGCCTTCGCGACCGGCATCGCCGAGGTACTGGCCCCGGTCATCCGCCTGCTCGCCGCCCGGAACCCGGGCATCCGCCTGCGGGTGCGGGACGCCGAGGGCGACGAGAGCCTGCCGCTGGTGCTCGACGGAGAGGCGGATCTCGCCCTGGCGGTCGAGTACCGGGGCGCGCCGCGCGAGGACGACCTCCGGCTCGCCCGCGTTCCGCTGTACGCCGAGCCGTTCGACGCCGTCCTGCACGCCGCCCACCCGCTGGCGCAGAGCCCCCACGTGTCCCTCGCCGAGCTGGCCGACAGCGACTGGGCCGGCCCGTATCCCGGCAACCCCTGCCACGACGTGATGGTGCTCGCCTGCGAACTCGCCGGGTTCGAACCGCGGCTGGTGCACTCCTCGGACGACTTCCGCGCCGTCGTGGCCCTCGCCGGAGCGGGCGCCGGGGTCGCGCTGGTGCCGCGCTCCGCGCTGCGCGGCATGGAGCTGAAGGACACCGTGGTACGCCCGGTGCAGGGGCCGGCCGCGACCCGCCGGGTGTTCGCCGCCGTACGGCGCGGAGCGGAGGACCATCCGCTGATCCGGCCGGTACTCGACGCCCTGACCGAGGTGGCGGGCGGACTCCCGCCGGGCTGACGACGCCCGTCCGGCGGTGCTCAGGCCCGGATGATCTGCACGCCCGCCTCGGTGAAGCGGTCGGCGGTCTCCTGGGGCACGGCCGCGTCGGTGACCAGGATGTCCACCTCGGCCGTCGCGCAGATCCGGGCGAAGGCGCGTTTGCCCAGCTTGGTGGAGTCGGCCGCGATGACGACCCGCTGCGCCCGTTCGCAGAGCAGCCTGTTGATGGCGGCCTCGTCCTCGTCGTGCGCGGCCGCCCCGTGGATCACGTCGAGCGCGTCCACTCCCAGTACCGCGGTGTCCATCGTGATCTGGCTGAGCACGCCGTCCGCGAGCGGGCCGATGAGCTCGTACGACTGCGGGCGGGCCACCCCGCCGGTCACGACGATCTTGAACTGCGGTCGGATGGCCAGCTCGTTCGCGATGTTCAGCGCGTTGGTCACCACGGTGAGCGCCGGAGATCCGGTGGCCAGGTCGGGGCGCGCGGCGAGCCGGCGGGCGATCTCGGTGGTCGTGGTGCCGCCGGTGAGACCGACCGCCTCGCCCGGCACGATCAGTGCGGCGACGGCCGTACTGATGCGCTGCTTCTCGGCGGCCCGCCGCGAGGTCCGGTAGCGCAGGGGCAGTTCGTAGGAGACCCCGTGGACGACCGCGCCGCCGCGGGTCCGGACCAGCATCTGCTGTTCCGCGAGTTGGTCGAGGTCGCGCCGGATGGTCGCGGCGGACACGTCGAGCGCCGTCGCCGCTTCCTCGACATCCAGCCGGCCCTGCTCGACAAGCAGGTCCAGCAGTGCCTTCCAGCGGGCGTCGCGGGACATCCCATAGCTCCGTTCCTCGATCGGTCGAAGTGACCTTAGCGCACGGTCGGACCCTCCAGTTGCTTGAAGTTGCTTGAAACATCGCTATATGTTGCAAGAACAAGCAGCAAGTTTGCGGTAAGCGAGGGTGGGAGTCCGACGTGAGTCATGTCGAGAAGGAGCTGGCCGGCCAGCCCGAGTGCTGGCAGCGCGCCGCCGAAGTGGCCGGGGATCGGGCCGGGGCCCTTCCGGCGCCGGGCGAGCGGGTGGCGATCGTCGGCTGCGGGACCTCGCTGTTCATGGCGCAGGCGGCGGCGGCCCTGCGCGAGGGCGCGGGCCACGGCGAGACGGACGCCTTCGCGGCCTCCGAGTTCCCCGCCGGGCGTCACTACGACCGGGTCGTCGCCCTGACCCGCTCGGGCACCACGACCGAGGTGCTCGGACTTCTCGCGGGGCTGCGCGGCCGGACCCGTACGACCGCGGTGACCGCGGACCCGGAGACCCCCGTGGTGGCGGCCGCCGACGACGTGGTCGTACTCGACTTCGCGGACGAGCGGTCCGTCGTACAGACGCGCTTCGCCACCACCGCTCTCACGCTGCTGCGGGCCCACCTGGGCCTGCACACCGAGGCGGTCGTGGACGACGCACGGGACGCGCTCGCCGAGCCGCTGCCCGACTGGCTGGTGCGCTGCTCGCAGTTCACCTTCCTCGGCCGCGGCTGGACGGTCGGCCTCGCCAACGAGGCCGCGCTCAAGATGCGGGAGGCCGCGCTGTCGTGGACCGAGGCATACCCGGCGATGGAGTACCGGCACGGCCCGATCAGCATCACCACCCGCGGTACGGCGACCTGGATGATCGGCGACGCTCCTCCGGGACTGGCGGACGAGGTGCACGCCACCGGTGGGATGTGGGTGGCCGGCGGCCTCGATCCGCTGGCCGAGCTGGTGCGGGCGCAGCGCCTCGCGGTGGCCGTCGCGGCGGCCCGCGGCCTGGACCCGGACCGCCCGCGCCACCTCACCCGTTCCGTCATCCTCGCCGGAGGCTGAAGCCGTGCCCCTCGCCGAGACCGGCACCCTGGTCGCCGAAGCCGCCGCGGGCCGCCGCGCGGTCGCCGCGTTCAACATCGTCACCCTCGAGCACGCCGAAGCCGTGATCGCCGGAGCGGAGGCCGTCGGGTCACCGGTCGTCCTGCAGATCAGCGAGAACGCGGTGAAGTTCCGGTACGGGCGGGTGCTGCCGCTGGCGCGGGCGGCCGTCGCCGCCGCCCACGGGGCCGCCGTACCGGTCGCGCTCCACCTCGACCACGTCAAGAGCGACGAGCTGCTGCGGCAGGCCGCCGACGCCGGGTTCAGCTCCGTGATGTACGACGCGGCGCACCTGCCGTACGAGGAGAATCTCGCCGCCACCCGCGCCGCGGCCGACTGGGCGCACACGCACGGCCTGTGGATCGAGGCCGAGCTGGGCGAGGTCGGCGGCAAGGGCGGCGCGGCGCCGCTGGACGCGCACGCGCCCGGCGCCCGCACCGACCCGGAGGAGGCGCGGGCCTTCGTCGCCGCGTCAGGCGTGGACGCGCTGGCCGTCGCGATCGGCAGTGTGCACGCGATGACGTCCCGTACGGCGACCCTGGATCACGCGCTGCTGAAACGGCTGGCCGGCGCGCTGGACGTGCCGCTGGTCCTGCACGGTTCCTCCGGTGTGCCGGACGACCAGCTGACGGCGGCGGTCTCCGGCGGCATGGCGAAGGTGAACATCGGCACGGCCCTGAACGTCGCGATGACCGCCGCGATTCGCGAGTACCTGGCCGCCAACCCCGAGGCGGTCGACTCCCGTTCGTACCTCTCGGTCGGCCGGCGGGCGATGTCCCGCACTGTCACCGCACTCATCCGGGTGCTGGGGGCGGCGGAAACCTGAGGTGCGTCATCGCCATTCACAAAGAATGAAACACGTTCTACTGTGCCTCTCGACCGATCCCGCATCAAGGAGGGGCCGTGCACCTGGAATACACGCCTGAGCAGCAGCAGTTGCGCGCCGAGCTGCGTGCGTACTTCGCCGAACTGGTGCCGGAGAACGTCTATGCCCGATACGCCGACCCGGCCGCCCACAAGCGCTTCTACCGGGAGACGATCCGCCGCCTCGGTACGGACGGGTGGCTCGGCGTCGGCTGGCCGAAGGAGTACGGCGGCCGGGGGCTCTCGCCCATGGAGCAGTTCATCTTCTTCGACGAGGCGGCCCAGGCCGGCGTGCCGCTGCCGCTCATGGCCCTCAACACCGTCGGCCCGACGATCATGCAGTTCGGCACCGAGGAGCAGAAGGCCTGCTTCCTGCCGAAGATCCTCTCCGGTGAGATCGACTTCGCGATCGGCTACAGCGAGCCCGACGCCGGTACCGACCTCGCCGCCCTGAAGACCCGGGCCGTCAGGGAGGGCGACGAGACCACCGGCCACTACACCGTCAACGGCCAGAAGATCTGGACCACCAACGGCGACACGGCCGACTGGGTGTGGCTCGCCGTGCGCACCGATCCGGACGCCCCGCCCCACAAGGGCATCACCGTGCTGCTCGTGCCGACCTCAGACCCCGGCTACTCCTGCACCCTCATCAACACCCTCGCCTCGCACGACACCACCGCCGGCTACTACGAGAACGTCGTCGTTCCCGCCTCCCGCCGGGTCGGTGAGGAGAACAAGGGCTGGCGGCTGATCACCAACCAGCTCAACCACGAGCGCGTCACCCTCGCCGCCCACGGCACCATGGCCATCCGCGCCCTGCACAACGTCCAGCGCTGGGCCGCCGACACCAAACTGGCCGACGGCCGCCGGGTCATCGACCTCGGCTGGGTCCGCGGGCGCCTCGCCCGTACCCACACCAAGCTCGACGCGATGAAGCTCCTCAACTGGCAGATGGTGAACGCCGTCCAGGACGGCACCCTCACCCCGCAGGACGCCTCCGCCGTCAAGGTGTACGGATCGGAGGCGCGCCGCGACGCGTACGCCTGGCTGATGGAAGTCGTCGCGGCGGCAGGCCCGCTGAGGGAGGGCTCCGCCGGCGCCGTACTCCACGGCGATCTGGAACGCGGCTACCGCAGCGCCGTCATCTTCACCTTCGGCGGCGGGAACAACGAGATCCAGCGGGAGATCATCTCCTGGATCGGCCTCGGCATGCCACGCGTGCGCCGCTGACCTGGCGTCGTTGCCATTCACCGCGAGAGGAGCCGTCCGGGCACGGATCGTGGGTGTGCTGTTCGCAGGCCCGGGCATGTTCTCCAACTTCCTCCGGTGCGTCGCGCCTCGGCCTGTCCACCAAGCGGGTGTAGCTGAGAACCCGGCGATCCGGTCCGGGGGCGCGATGCGCGACTCCCGCGACAGCATCGAATACCGCGATCGCGGCGTCAAGCACCCGCAGTGAGCGCCCCACCTCATCCGGGAGCACCGGATTTTTCTTACCCATAAGCGTGTCCGGACCGGTGCCCCGTGGCGATACGCGTGTCGAAAGCAGCGAAAGTTGTGGCCGGTCACCGGTCCGCGGCGTACAGGACCGACCCCGTGATAGAAAGATCGCCGCCGAACTGGGCCACCTGCGAAACGGTCACGTTCTCGAACGTGACCGTGCGGGTGGGAACGGCGGTGTGGGAGAGCCACGAGGGCAGGGCGTCGGGGGTCACGGTGACGCTGCGGTCCGCCGGGAGCGGCGCGCCGCCCAGACCGGTGACCGTGCCGGACAGCTTCCGGGTGTACAGCGTCACCACGCCCTTGCCCTTGATCGTGGATGTGGTCGCAGGCTTGGCCCGCAGACGCACCATCACGCCGGCGCGGCCCCCTGCCAGGTCGAGGTCGCCGATGTCCAGCGACCGGGCGGTGAACTTCAGGGCACGCAGGGGCCCGGCCGCGGTCCGCACGGTGACCACGCCGTGGAAGGCGCTGCCGTGGAGAACGAGTTTGCCGGCCTGCAGCACCCACGGGACGTTCCCGGGACGGTCTGCCGTGGCATCGGCGCGTGTCGTCTCGCGGGCGGGGGGGCCGCCGGGTGCGAGCAGCGCGCTGGAGGTCGCTGGTGCGCCCATGAGCAGGGCCGCCGGCAGGGCAGTCAGCGCCAGCGTCCTGGTGAACGTCCGCGGCGACCGGCCGCTCACACGGATCTCCGGCCAGGCGCAGGCCGGGCGGCGGGATTCGGCGTCCGGCCTCTTTGTGGGACAACCGGTCGGGTCGTCACTTGTCACCCTGACCTTCCCCCACTGGGACGGCCGCGGAGCCGCGGTTCGGCGGCTCGGCGTTGCCCGTGGGCGGAGCCCAGGCACACGCCAGTGAACCGCCGATCAGCCCGGAGAACAGACCGAGGAAAAGGCCCCCGAAGTTCGCGACGGGGAATGAGACGAGGGTGAGCAGCAGAGCCGCGATCCCGGCGAACACCCGCACCTGCTGCTGGAACCAGAGGGTGATGCCCAGGACCATGAGCAGAATCCCGATGATCAGGGCCCCGGCGCCGGCTGTCGTGGACAGTGCCAGCGGGACGCCGGCCACGGTCAGGTGTACGTAGGGGAAGTAGACGATGGGCAGGCTGGCCGCGAGGGTGAACAGCCCTGCCCAGAAGGGCCGTCCGCGCCGCCACGCCCTGAATCTTCGCCGGGCATCGGCGGCGACACGCACGTCCGGGCGCCTACCGGAGAGATTGAAGAACACGGACACTTTCCAGGATGAGGAGCGAGCGAGCGGAGTGCGCGCTTCGCGCCGAGGGGTCAGAAGCACTCGCGACGGCCTTGCTTGAGCCGCAGGCCGAGGTCGGGGATGTTGAGCGTGGCGGCCGAAACCGCGACCGCGGTCGCCCGCACGTCGGTCAGGACGGCCGAGACCGCCTGCTGTGCGACGCCGTTGGGGTCGAAGAATCGGGAATCCCTGTCCTCCGGGTTGATCGGGCCCTTGCTGACCGCGCCCGCCGCCACTCCGATGTCGATGTCGTCGAGATTCGCCTGCCCGACCGACAGGGACGTCGCGTCGATGAACATGTTCTTCGCCTCGGTCGGGCTCCGGTCCCCGCCGGTGAGCCTCAGCGTGTACGGGCCCAGGACCGGGATGGGCACCACCACGGACTGGCACAGCCCGCTGATCTTCGCGGACCGCAGGCCCGTGACCGCGACCGGCAGGAGGGTGCCCTTCCTGGTCACGTCCACCATGCCGTAAATGCTCAGACCACGGACGTTAATTGTGTCCGCACTGACCTGGAACCTCTGGCCGGAGATGAAGAACGACGCAGCCAGCGCTCCTTGCGCCATGCCGATACCGAGAGCCGCAGCGGCCGTGACGCCCGCGCCAAGGACCACGGCGAAGCGCTTCCAGCGGGTCCTGCCGAAGCCGTGCGACATTCCGTCCCCTCCGGTCAGGAAACGCCCCTGCCGAAGCAGGCCAGGAGAATGCGACGATCCAACGTCTGTGACGGATCCTAGGCTTCCTATGCCGTCGGCCGACGGCACGTCAGTCGGGGCAAACGGGTGACGCCTTTCCCGATGGGCTTTCCCCAGTGCGGGCCCCAATGGGGGTCCGGCCCGGGGGTCTGGCTCGCAGCTCTTGCGCAGGTCTGTGGTGGCCTGGGGTGACAACTACACGCCCGGCTACATACTGCTGGAGTCGGCGAAGGTGGCAGTGTTCGAGGCCGCCGGCCACCCTCCCCTGATGTTCGAACCGGCAGCGGAGCCGGCCATGCCCTGCAAGTAACCTTCGGAGCAGGAGGTGCACGGCGATGAACGACGCCGACCCGGGGCTCTTCGGGCCGACCTCGGTGACCTGGCAGATGCACGGCGACCCGATGATGTGGGTCGCGGGCGTGCGCGCCCTCTATCTGCAGGCCCTGCATCCCCGTGCGCTACGCGGAGTCACGCAGAACTCCGACTTCAGGGTGGACACCTGGGGTCGGCTGATCCGCACCGCCAACTTCGTCGGAGTCACCACCTACGGCACCACCCGGGCGGCCGAGAAGGCCGGCGCGAGGGTACGCAAGATCCACAGCATGCTCGGCGCCACCGACCCGGCCACCGGGGAGCGGTACGGCGTCGACGAGCCGGAGCTGCTGCTGTGGGTGCACTGCGCCGAGGTCGACTCCTATCTGCACGTCCTGCGCCGCTCCGGTTTCCGGCTCAGTGACGCCCAGGCGGACCGCTACATCGACGAACACCGCGAGAGCGCACGCCTCGTCGGCCTCGACCCGGCCGGCGTGCCCGCCGACACCGCCCAGCTCGCCACGTACTTCGAGGAGGTGAGACCGCTGCTGGCGGCCGGCCCGGAGGCCCACGACGTCGACGCCTTCCTGCGCAACCCACCGGTCCACCCCCTGCTCGCGCCGGCGCGAGCACTGCTGTGGCGGCGCGTGGCGGCCCTCGCGTACGCCGCACTGCCTCCGTACGCCCATGAGCTGTACGGCAGGCCCGCACCCTCCCCACAAACGGTCACCCGCCACCTGAGGACCACGGGCACCGCGCTGCGCTGTGTTCCCTCCCGTGTGTACTGGCGGCTGCCCCCAGGTCACATCTTGAAAGCAATGGCCCGCCTGGGCCCCGGAAGCCGCCCCGCCCCGTACACACTCCGGAAGGAGGCGGCCATACTGGACGGGCCGGGGAGGGCGCAGTAACGCGACGGGGGCGACAGCACGCGATGGCGGAGTCCAGGCTGATCCAGGGCCGCTACCGGCTGCTCGAAGTGATCGGGCGCGGGGGCATGGGGGAGGTGTGGCGGGCGCGCGACGAATCGCTCGGCCGCCAGGTCGCCGTCAAGTGCCTCAAACCG
The DNA here is from genome assembly GCF_024213665.1 of Streptomyces sp. A3M-1-3. Lineage (GTDB taxonomy): Bacteria > Actinomycetota > Actinomycetes > Streptomycetales > Streptomycetaceae > Streptomyces. The sequence continues at coordinate 8,923 of NZ_JANAVP010000050.1, read as the reverse complement.
CTGGGTCCGCAGCACGACGCGTCCTTCACGCGGGTGCTGCGGGAGCGCTTCCGCCGGGAGGCGCGGGTGGCCGCGGCGCTTCAGCACCGGGGCGTCACTGTCGTCCACGACTTCGGCGAGTTCGAAGGCGTCCTCTACCTCGTGATGGAGCTGCTGGGCGGGTACAACCTCAGCCAGCTCCTGGAGGACAACGAGCAGCACCCGCTACCCGTGCCGGACGTGGTGGACATCGGAGAACAGGTCGCCGCCGCCCTTGCCTACACCCACGAACAGGGCATCGTGCACCGGGACCTGAAGCCGGCGAACATCATGCGGCTCAGCGACGGCACCGTTAAGATCTGCGACTTCGGCATAGCCCGCCTCGCCGACGACATCGGCTTCACCGCCAAGCTCACCGGCACCGGAATCGCCATGGGCACCCCGCACTACATGTCGCCCGAACAGATCGGCGGTGAAGAGGTCGACCACCGCAGCGACCTCTACTCGCTGGGCTGCGTTCTGTACGAGATCGCCACCGGAGCCCCGCCCTTCGACGTGGACGACGCCTGGGCCGTGCTGGTGGGGCACCGCGAGACCCAGCCGCGACCGCTCCGGGTGCATCGCTCGGAGCTCCCCGAGTTCTTCGAGCGGATCGTCCTCGATCTGCTGGCCAAGACACCCGAGGAGCGTCCGGCCGACGCCCGGGAACTGAGCCGCAGGTTCACCGAGGGGCGCACTCCGCAGGCGCTCCTGTCGCCCCTGCTCCAGCGCCCGGAACAGCCGGCCTCGCACGCTCCCCGGCTGCCGTCCTGGACGCGCGGCATGACGACGGGTATCAAGGCCGGCGGCACCTGGACTCCCGGCACGACGCCGGACACCACGGCCGGGCTCACCGGCCGCTGGACCACGCCGGGCACCGGCCGCGCGCCGCGCGAATCCGGCGCGGAGGCCGTCGAGCTCCACCGGCAGGTGGCGCCGCAGCGCGGGCAGCGCGACGCGGTTGGCACCGGAGACAGCTGATCTCTGGTCATCGCTCGTCGGCGCGTGTTACCAAGGGCCATGCCCGCACCCGCTGAGATCCACCGAGACGTGTACGACGCCGTGATCGTCGGCGGCGGCCACAACGGTCTGGTCGCCGCCGCCTACCTCGCCCGCGCCGGGTGCTCCGTCCTGGTCCTGGAGCGCCTCGGCCGCACCGGCGGGGCCGCGGTCTCCACCCGTCCGTTCGCCGGCGTCGACGCCCGGCTCTCGCGCTACTCCTACCTCGTGAGCCTGCTGCCGCAGAAGATCGTGGACGACCTGGGGCTGCGCTTCGCGGTCCGTAAGCGCACGGTCTCCTCGTACACGCCCGTCGAACGGGCGGGACGGGCCACGGGCCTGCTGGTCGGCGGCGGCGCGGACCGCACCCGTGAGTCGTTCCTCCGGCTCACCGGCTCGGACCGGGAGTACGAGAACTGGCAAGCCTTCTACGCCATGACCCGGCACGTGGCCGAACGGGTCTTCCCCACCCTCACCGAGCCGCTGCCCACCCGCGAGGAGCTGCGGAGTCGGATCGGCCACGAGGACGCCTGGCGGATGCTGTTCGAGGAACCGCTCGGCGTCGCCGTCGAGAAGAACTTCGCCGACGACCTGGTCCGCGGGGTCGTCCTCACCGACGCCCTGATCGGTACGTTCGCCGACGCCCACGACACCTCACTGCGCCAGAACCGCTGCTTCCTGTACCACGTGATCGGCGGCGGCACCGGCGACTGGGACGTGCCCGTCGGCGGTATGGGGGCACTCACCGACGCCCTCGCCGCGGCCGCCCGGTCGGCGGGCGCGGAGATCGCCACCGGGCACGAGGCGACCCGTATCGCGACCGACGGAACCGCCGCCGAGGTCACCTTCCGTACCGCGGGCGGCGAAGGCGCCGTCGCCGCCCGCCGGGTGCTGGTGAACGCCTCACCCCACGCGCTCGCGGCCCTGCTCGGCGAGGAACCGCCCGCGCCGGCCGAGGGCGCCCAGCTGAAGGTGAACATGCTGCTGCGCCGGCTGCCACGGCTGCGCGACCGCTCGGTCGACCCCCGCGAGGCCTTCGCCGGCACCTTCCACATCGCCGAGGGGTACGGGCAACTGGCCCGCGCCTACCGGGAGGCGGCCGCCGGTGAACTGCCCAGCGCACCGCCCTCGGAGATCTACTGCCACTCCCTGACCGACCCCTCGATCCTCGGCCCGGAACTCGTCGAGCGGGGCTACCAGACCCTGACGCTGTTCGGACTGCACACCCCCGCCCGGCTGTTCGGACTCCACAACGACGGGATCCGTGCCGAGCTGCTGAAGGCCACCCTCACCGAGCTGGACGCCCACCTCGACGAGCCGATCGCCGACTGCCTCGCCCTCGACGAGGACGGACGCCCCTGTATCGAGGCCAAGACCCCCCTCGACCTCGAACGCGACCTGCGGCTGCCCGGCGGCCACATCTTCCACCGCGACCTCGCCTTCCCGTACGCCGGTGAGACCACCGGCCGGTGGGGCGTGGAAACGGCGCACGCGAACGTCCTGCTGTGCGGGGCGGGCGCCGTGCGCGGCGGCGGAGTCAGCGGAATCCCCGGCCACAACGCCGCGATGGCGGCCCTGGGCCGTTAGCGGCCGGTTGCCGGGTCAGTCCGTGGACGCCGTCCAGCCCGTCGCCTCGATACGGGCGGCGTCCGCGGACCTGGTCTCGTCGAAGACCGTACGGTGCCCGTCGGTCACCCGGACGCCGTCCACGTACACCCCGCGGCCGACATGGAGCGTGTCCGTGGTGTACCGCCAGCGCACGCGCACCGGCGCGCCGCGCCACGCCGCCAGATCGGCGTCCAGGCGGTGCCAGACCCGCCCGGAGTATCCGGTCACCGCACCGGCCGGGCGCTCCACGGGCGGCTGCCCCCGGCGTGCGGTGGTGAACGGCACCGGCTGCCAGGTCGCGCCGTCGTCCGCCGAGGCTTCGAGGAAGAGCGCGTCGGAGCCGGGCCCGGTGTCCCACCACAGCGAGCAGCGCAGCCGTGCGCGGTCCGAGGCGAGGGTGAGCGGGGGCAGCGTGAGCGTGGCGGTGGTTGCTCCGGCCATGCCGGAGAACCAGGCCGTGCGGCCGTGCGCCGGCCGCACCGGGACGGCGCGCGCGAGGTGGTTGGCGGCGGCGACGCGCGGGGCACTGCCGGAGCGCCAACTGCGTACCGGGTGCACGGAGTTGCCGAGCACAACGAGGAAGGAGTCGGTGGACGGGTCCAGGACCAGGCTGGTGCCGGTGAAACCGGTGTGGCCGGCGGTGTGCGGAGTGGCCAGCGCGCCCATGTACCAGTGCTGGTAGAGCTCGAAGCCGAGACCGTGTTCGTCACCCGGGAACGCGGTGTTGAAGTCGGTGAACATCAGCTCCACCGACTCGGGCGCCAGGATGCGGGCGCGGCCGTACGAGCCGCCGTTGAGCAGCGTCCGGCCGAGGACGGCGAGATCCCAGGCGCAGGAGAAGACGCCGGCGTGGCCGGCGACGCCGCCGGCACTGTACGCGTTCTCGTCGTGCACCTCGCCCCACACCAGCCCGCGGTCGAGGCCGGACCAGGGCAGCCTGGCGTCCTCGGTGGCGGCGATCTTCGGCTTCCAGGAGGCGGGCGGGTTGAAGCGGGTGCGGTGCATCGCGAGCGGAGCGGTGATCTCGTCGTGGAGCAGCACATCCAGAGTGCGACCGGTGATCTGCTCCAGGACGAGCTGAAGGGAGATCAGATTGAGGTCGGAGTAGAGGTATCGGGTGCCGGGCGCACTGGCCGGCCTCTCGTTCCACAGCAGACGAAGCTTCCCTTCCCGGGTGGGCTCCTTGTACAGCGGAATCCAGGCCCGGAAGCCGGAGGTGTGGGTGAGCAGCTGCCGTATGGTGACGTCCTGCTTGCCGCCGCCGGCGAACTCCGGGAGGTACGAGGCGACTTGCCTCCCCAGCTCCAGCGCGCCCCGCTCGATCTGCTGCACCGCCAGGATCGAGGTGAACAGTTTGGACACGGAGGCGAGATCGAAGACCGTGTCCTCGGCCATCGTGATCTGCTGCTCCGCGGGGAACTCGACGCCGGTGCCGGTCTTCTCGTCGTACGCCGCGTACCGCACCGCCTTGCCGATCGGCTGATGCAGCGCGACCGTGCCGCCCCGGCCCGCCAGCAGTACGGCCCCGGCGTACCAGGGGTGCTTGGGGGAGGGGCCGAGGAACTTCTCCGCGTCGGTGACGAGCCGGCTCAGGTGCTCGGGCCGCAGCCCGGCCCGCTCCGCGGAGCCGTGCCGCAGGGTGGGGGCCCGGCCCCAGCCGCGCCCGGCGGCCGAGGCCGCGCCGAGGGGGAGTGAACCCACCATGAGTGCGCCTCCCAGAGCCATGGCCCCACCGGCCAGTTGTCGTCGGCTGATTCTTCCGCCCGCGGAGTCCCCACCCATGGAACAACCCTCCTGCTGTGTCTTCCGGGGGACAACCCCCGGACCCCCGGCCGAGCGGCAGGCCGGCCCTGAGGGCGGTGAAAGTATCTTTCGGGATGACAGCCAATACGTGAAACTTTCATCCCTCGCGCGATACTCGTCAACCACAAAGAATCTGACGCAGCATCAGAAAATCTCTTCCCTCGGCCGCCGGGCTACGGCATCCTGCGCCCATGGAGACGGAGCTGAGCAGAAAACTGGGAGTCGAGCACGCCATCTTCGGCTTCACACCGTTCCCCGCGGTCGCCGCCGCCATCACCCGGGCCGGCGGATTCGGCGTGCTCGGCGCGGTCCGCTACACCGCGCCCGACGACCTCGCGCGCGACCTCGACTGGATGCAGGAGCACACCGACGGCAAGCCGTACGGCCTCGACGTCGTCATGCCCGCCAAGAAGGTGGAAGCCCAGACGAATCAACAACTGACTGAGGCCGATGTCGAGGCGATGATCCCGGCCGGCCACCGCCGGTTCGTCCAGGAGACCCTGGCCGAGCACGGGGTGCCGGAACTCGCCGACGGCGAGGCCTCGGGCTGGCGTATCACCGGCTGGATGGAGCAGGTCGCCCGCAACCAGCTCGACGTCGCCTTCGACTACCCCGTCAAGCTGCTCGCCAACGCGCTCGGATCACCACCCGCCGACGTCATCCGGCGCGCCCACGACCACGGTGTGCTGGTGGCCGCCCTCGCCGGCAGCGCCAAGCACGCCCGCCGGCACGCCGAGGCGGGCATCGACATCGTCGTCGCCCAGGGCTACGAAGCCGGCGGCCACACCGGGGAGATCGCCTCCATGGTGCTCGTCCCCGAGGCCGTCGAGGCCGTGTCCCCCCTGCCCGTACTCGCCGCCGGCGGCATCGGCGGCGGTGAACAGATCGCCGCGGGACTCGCACTCGGCGCGCCCAGGGCGTCTGGCTCGGCTCGCTCTGGCTCACCACGACCGAGGCCGACCTCCACTCGCGCGCACTCACCCAGAAGCTCATCGACGCGGGCTCCGGCGACACCGTCCGCTCCCGCGCGCTGACCGGCAAGCCCGCCCGCCAGCTGCGCACCGAGTGGACCGACGCCTGGGACGACCCGAACGGCCCCGGCGCGCTGCCTATGCCCCTGCAGGGCCTGCTCGTCGCCGAAGCCGTCTCCCGTATCCAGAAGTACGAGGTCGGGCCGCTGCTCGGCACCCCGGTCGGCCAGATCGTCGGACGGATGAACTCCGAGCGCAGCGTCCAGGCCGTGTTCGACGACCTGACCAGCGGGTTCGAGCGGGCCGTCGACCGCATCAACCGCATCGCCGGCCGGTCCTGACGATCCCGGCGGTCCTGACGGAGGAGCCCCATGTCACAAGCACCCAACGGCTTCTGGGCCCAGGCGGCCGCGGACCCCGGCCGTACGGTCCTCATCGCACCCGACGGCGAGGCGTGGTCCGCAGGGCGCCTGCACGCCGCCGTCAACCAGCTCGTCCACGGGCTGCGCGCCGCCGGGCTGGAGCAGGGCGACGCCTTCGCGGTCGTCCTGCCCAACGGCGTCGAGTTCCTCACCGCCTACCTCGCCGCGTCCCAGGCCGGGCTCTACCTCGTCCCGGTCAACCACCACCTCGTCGGCCCCGAGATCGCCTGGATCGTCGCCGACTCCGGCGCCAAGGTCCTGATTGCCCACGAGCGGTTCGCCGACGCCGCCACCGCGGCCGCCGACGAGGCCGAGCTGCCCGCCACCCACCGCTACGCGGTCGGCGCGGTCGACGGCTTCCGCCCGTACGCCGAACTCCAGGACGGGCAGCCGCCGACCGTGCCCGAGGACCGTACCCTCGGCTGGGTCATGAACTACACCTCCGGCACCACCGGCCGGCCGCGCGGCATCCGCCGCCCGCTGTCCGGCAAGCTCCCGGAGGAGACGTACCTCGGCGGCTTCCTCGGCATCTTCGGCATCCGGCCCTTCGACGGCAACGTCCATCTGGTCTGCTCGCCGCTCTACCACACCGCCGTGCTCCAGTTCGCGGGCGCGTCCCTGCACATCGGGCATCCGCTGGTCCTGATGGACAAGTGGACCCCGCAGGAGATGCTGCGGCTGATCGACCAGTACCGGTGCACCCACACCCATATGGTCCCCACCCAGTTCCACCGCCTCCTCGCGCTGCCCGAGGACATCCGCAGCTCGTACGACGTGACCTCGATGCGGCACGCCATCCACGGCGCAGCGCCGTGCCCCGACCATGTCAAGCGGGCGATGATCGACTGGTGGGGCCGGTGTGTGGAGGAGTACTACGCGGCCAGCGAGGGCGGCGGCGCCTTCGCCACCGCCGAGGACTGGCTGAAGAAACCCGGCACGGTCGGCAAGGCATGGCCGATCAGCGAACTTGCCGTCCACGACGACGACGGCAACAGGCTGCCGGCCGGAGAACTCGGCACCGTCTATATGAAGATGAGCACCGGCGGCTTCAGCTACCACAAGGACGAGGGCAAGACGCGGAAGAACCGCATCGGCGACTTCTTCACTGTCGGGGACCTGGGCCTCCTCGACGAGGACGGCTATCTCTTCCTCCGCGACCGCAAGATCGACATGATCATCTCGGGCGGGGTCAACATCTACCCGGCCGAGGTCGAGTCGGAGCTGCTGACCCACCCCGCCGTCGCGGACGCGGCCGCGTTCGGCATCCCGCACTCCGAGTGGGGCGAGGAGGTCAAGGCGGTCGTCGAACCGGCCCCGGGCCACCGGGCCGGTGACGCGCTGGCCGCCGAGATCCTCGCGCACTGTGCACGGCGGCTGGCGGGATACAAGCGGCCAAGGACCCTCGACTTCATCGACACGATGCCGCGCGACCCCAACGGCAAGCTGTACAAGCGCCGGCTGCGCGACCCGTACTGGGAGGGCCACGAACGCGCCATGTGAGGGACGCCGGGCCGGCCCGGCCGACGAGGCACCCCGCCCGGCCTGCCCGGCATACCGCGCGGCCGCCGGGTGGCTCTGGCAGCGTGTCGTCCATGAGCACGGTGAACCGGTCCGCAGCCCTCCACTGGACCGTGCTGGTCCCGCTCGTCGCCGTGGTCGCCCTGGCGCTCAGCTGGGGCCGGGACCTCGCCCCCGTCGCGGTCGCCGTCGTCGCACTCTGCCTGGCCGGCGCGGTGCTGGCCGCCGTGCACCATGCCGAAGTGGTGGCGCACCGGGTGGGCGAGCCGTACGGCTCACTCGTCCTCGCGGTGGCGGTGACGGTCATCGAGGTGGCCCTGATCGTCACTCTGATGGTGGACGGCGGTCCCAAGACCTCCTCGCTCGCCCGCGACACCGTCTTCGCCGCCGTGATGATCACCTGCAACGGCATCGTCGGCCTGTGCATCCTGGTGGGCTCGATGCGCAACCGTGTCGCGGTGTTCCACGCCGAAGGCTCCGGCGGCGCGCTCGCCACCGTGGCGACCCTGGCCACCCTGTGCCTCGTCCTGCCGACCTTCACCACCAGCAAGCCGGGGCCCGAGTTCTCCGCGGCGCAGCTCGGCTTCGCGGCCGTCGCCTCGCTGTCCCTGTACGGCCTCTTCGTCGCCGTACAGACCGTCCGGCACCGCGACTACTTCCTGCCCGTCGGCCGCCCCGCCGGAGACGACGCCCACGAGCACGCCCCGCCACCCGGCCGGCGCACGGCGCTGCTGAGCCTGGTCCTGCTCGTCGTCGCGCTGGTGGCGGTGGTCGGAGACGCCAAGGCGGTCTCGCCCGCGATCGAGTCGGGAGTGGACAGCGCCGGCCTGCCGCACGCGGTGGTCGGGGTGGTCATCGCCCTGCTGGTCCTGCTGCCCGAGACCCTCGCCGCCGTACGGGCCGCCCACCGGGACCGGATGCAGACCAGCCTCAACCTCGCCCTGGGCTCGGCCATAGCCAGCATTGGCCTGACCATCCCGGCGATCGCGCTCGCCACCATCTGGCTCAGCGGCCCCCTGCTGCTCGGCCTGGGCGCCACCCACATGGTGCTGCTCGCCCTCACCGTGGTGGTGGGCACCCTCACGGTCGTACCCGGCCGGGCCACGCTGCTCCAGGGCGGGGTGCACATGGTGCTGTTCGCCGCGTTCCTGTTCCTCGCGGTCAGCCCGTAGCGCCTGCCCGTAGCACCTCCCCGCGCTCCCCGCCGCCTCACGCCCGCGGCGGCGGGGAACACGGCGGCCCGCTCAGCGGCGTTCGCGCGCCCACACCACCCGCAGCCCCGGGGAGGTGAGGATGTGCTTCTCGCAGAACCGGGAGTTCACCCAGCGCTCGGCCGCGTACAGGCCGGTCTGGTCACTGAAGTACGGCGACTGCGGATTCGAGGACTGCGCGTACGTCAGCAGCGTGCGCGCCACCGGACACCGCCCGCCGTCCCAGCCGACCGCCTGGATGTAGCTCGAGCCGTGCGCCACGTCCGCGTACCCCCCGCCCGCCGCATTCCACACGGGGTGAAGTAGGCCCGAAGCGCGGTCTCGTCTTTCGATCGAGCCGTTTCTTCGGGCCTCTTCCCGCACCCGGCGTGCC
>NZ_JANAVP010000004.1 GCF_024213665.1 Streptomyces sp. A3M-1-3 | reverse complement strand
CCGGGGACCAGTGCGCCCAAGACCGTTCGGGGCGTGCGGCTGAGCGGGCTCACTCCTGCTCAGTCAAGAGGAACGGTCCCAGGGCGGCGTGTCTCCCCGTACGAGCCGCCGACGGGCCGGCGGGACGACGCCCCGTCGCCTGCTCCGGACGGCGCCCCGGACGGAGACTCCGGCAGGGTCTCCGACTGCGGCGCCCCGGGCTGCGCCCCGGGCTGCGCCCCGGGCTGCGTCCCGACGCTCACTCCGGACGGCGCAGCCGGGGACCGCGCTCCGGCAGCCGCGGGCGGCGCCCCCGTAGCCGTAGCGGCAGCCGTAGCCAGCGTGGCCAGGACCTGTTCGCCGTACTTCGCCAGCTTGTTCTCGCCGACCCCGCTCACCGTGCCGAGCTCCGTGAGGCTCGACGGCGCGGTGAGTGCGATCTCGCGCAGGGTCGCGTCGTGGAATACGACATACGCCGGTACGCCCTGTTCTTTCGCCGTGGCCGCCCGCCAGGCCCGCAGCGCCTCGAACACCGGGACCGCCTCCTGCGGCAGATCGACCGGCGCCGCGCCCCGCTTCGCGGCGGTCTTCGCGACCCGATCCCGCGCCCGCGCCTGCTTCTCCGGCTCGCGTCGCAGGGGGACCTCGCGCCGTCCGCCCAGCACCTCACCGCTCGTATCGGTGAGCACCAGCGTGCCGTACTCGCCCTCCACGGCGATAAGCCCCTGCGCCAGCAACTGCCGTACCACGCCCCGCCATTCCGCCTCGCGCAGCTCCGTGCCGATGCCGAACACACTCAGCGCGTCATGGTCGAACTGGATGACCTTGGCCGTCTTCCTGCCCAGCAGGATGTCGGCGATCTGGCCGGCCCCGAACTTCTGGCCGCGCTCCCGCTTCAGCCGTACCACGGTCGACAGCAGCTTCTGCGCGGCGACCGTGCCGTCCCAGGGCTCCGGCGGCGTCAGGCATGTGTCGCAGTTCCCGCACGCGCCGCTCTCCTCCCCGAAGTAGGCGAGCAGCCGCACCCGCCGGCACTCCACCGTCTCGCAGAGCGCGAGCATCGCGTCGACATGCGCGGAGAGCCGGCGCCGGTGCGCGTCGTCGCCCTCCGAGCTGTCGATCATCTTCCGTTGCTGGACGACGTCCTGAAGCCCGTACGCCAGCCACGCCGTCGACGGCAGTCCGTCGCGCCCCGCCCGCCCGGTCTCCTGGTAGTACCCCTCCACGGACTTGGGCAGGTCGAGATGGGCGACGAAGCGCACGTCCGGCTTGTCGATGCCCATGCCGAAGGCGATCGTGGCGACCATCACCACCCCGTCCTCGCGCAGAAAGCGCGCCTGGTGGACGGCTCTCGTACGCGCATCGAGCCCCGCGTGGTAGGGCAGCGCCTCGATTCCCTGCTTCACCAGGAACTCGGCGGTCTTCTCCACGGACGCCCGCGACAGGCAGTAGACGATGCCCGCGTCCCCGGCGTGCTCGGTGCGCAGCAGGTGCAGCAGCTGCCGCTTCGGGTCGTCCTTCGACTCGATGCGGTACTGGATGTTTGGCCGGTCGAAGCTCGCCACGAAGTGACGCGCGTCCTGGAGCTTCAGCCGGGAGGCGATCTCCGCATGCGTCGCCTCCGTCGCGGTCGCGGTCAGCGCGATGCGTGGCACGTCCGGCCAGCGCTCGTGCAGCGCGGACAGGGCGAGGTAGTCGGGCCGGAAGTCGTGCCCCCACTGCGCCACGCAGTGTGCCTCGTCGATGGCGAACAGCGAGATCGTGCCGCGCTCCAGCAGCCGTACCGTCGACTCGACGCGCAGCCGCTCCGGTGCCAGATAGAGCAGGTCCAATTCGCCGGCGAGGAACTCGGCCTCCACGAGCCGCCGCTCGTCGAGGTCCTGCGTGGAGTTGAGGAAACCGGCCCGCACACCGAGCGCCCGCAGGGCGTCGACCTGGTCCTGCATCAAGGCGATGAGCGGCGAGACGACGACGCCGACACCCTTCCGCACCAGCGCCGGGATCTGGTAGCAGAGCGACTTGCCGCCGCCGGTCGGCATCAGGACGAGCGCGTCGCCCCCGCCGACCACATGATCGATGATCTCCTGCTGGCTGCCGCGGAAGGAGTCGTAGCCGAAGACGCGGTGCAGTACGCGCAGCGCGTCACTCGCCTCTGGATCGATGTCGAGGTCGGGGGCGCTCATCCGGCGATTCTACTGTCCGGCGGTTCAACTGTCCGACGTACTGCGCGGCGTACGCCTCCGAGGGCGCGATGGGCGTGATGACGTCGATCAGCACGCCGTTGGGATCGGCCACGATGAAGTGCCGCTGCCCGAAGTCCTCGCTGCGCAGCGCGAGTTCGGCCGTCAGTCCCTCGCGGACGACAAGCCGCTCCCACTCCGCGTCCACGTCCTCCACCTCGAAGTTGAGCAGCAGCCCGCGCACGGGGACGCGATACGCCTCGGGGAGGGTGGGGTGGCTGTGGTCGAGCAGGGCGAGCTCGTACGGCAGTGCGTCGCCGGGCCGCCGCAGGCTCAAGTACCAGTCGGCCTCGAACGTCGTCTCGAACCCCAGCAGCCCGGTGTAGAAGTCGCGGGACTCCTTCAGCCGCGAGGTGCAGATCACGGGATAGAAGCTGGTCAGCATCACGAGATCTCCTTCACGTACCATCGGTATGCGAACTAGAATATTGACGTACCACTGGTATGTCAACGAATGGGGCGCGATGACGCAGGGCGGCAGAGCACAGCAGCGGGAGCAGACCAGGCAGACCCTGCTGCGCGAGAGCAGGCGTCTGTTCGCGACGCTCGGTTACGGCGCGGTGGGCCTGGCGGAGATCGTCCGCGCCGCCGGTGTCACCAAGGGCGCGCTCTACCACCACTTCGACAGCAAGGCCGACCTGTTCCGCGCCGTGCTGGAACAGGTGCAGCAGGAGGTGGGCCGAAAGGTTGCGGCGACCGCCGAGTCCCAGGACGGTTCCTGGAACCAACTGACGGCCGGCTGCCAGGCGTTCCTCACCGCGAGCACCGACCCGGAGATCCAGCGGATCATGCTCGTGGACGGTCCCGCGGTACTGGGATGGAACGAATGGCGCGCGTTGGACGAGGCGGCCTCGGCCCGCCACCTGGCCGAAGCCCTCACCGCACTGATCGAGGAGGGAACGATCCCCCCTCAGCCGGTCGTCCCGCTGACCCACCTGCTCTCGGGCGCGATGAACGAGGCGGCCCTGTGGCTGGCCACCTCGGAGAATCCCCAGGACCTGGCGGACACCCGCGCCGCGCTGACCCGGCTGCTGGAGTCAATGCGCGCGCCCGCGGCCACGGAGGCCACGGAGGTCACGGAGGTCACGGACCCCTGAGCGCGGCTCGCCCCTGAGTGCGGCTCGCGTCACGGACGGGGCCGGAGCTCCTTGCCGTACCAGATCTCCATGTACGGACCCTCGCAGTACGCCGGGACCTCCTGGTAGCCGTTCCTCGTGTACAGGGTGCGGGCCTCGATCAGGTCCAGCCGGGTGTTGAGGACCATGCGCCGCGCGCCGAGACCCGCGGCCGCGGACTCCAGCGCGGACAGCAGTACGGCTCCGCCGCCGGAGCCGCGGAACGCGGGCCGTACGTACACCCTGGTCAGCTCTGCTGTCTCCGGGTCCAGCAGCAGCACCCCGCCGCAGGATCCGGCCTTGCCGTCGTACCGGCCGACGACGAACTCACCGGTGGGGACGGCGAGTTGATCCACTCCGTCGTCGGCGAGCTCCTCGTCGATCTCCGCCGCGGTCGCGGGACGCCCCCAGTAGCGGCCGGCGACCTCGTCGTAGTAGTCGCGCCGCAGGGCGGTCGCGTCGGGGGTGTCGAAGCGTTCGGGGCGAAGGGACCAGGTCGTCATGGGGTCTCTGTACCGGATCCGCCGGCCGCTGCGCGAACGAGTTTGCCCCGGTTACGGCGTGCGTGGCCGAAATGTATCGTGACGTCGACGAATCGAACGGCCTGACGAGACAACGAGACAATCGGGCCGATACGCATGGGGGGCCATGTATGCGTGCACTTGAGGGGAAGACCGCCCTGGTCACCGGGGCGAGCCGCGGCATCGGGCGGGGGATCGCCCAGCGGCTGGCGCGGGACGGCGCTCTGGTCGCGGTCCACTACGGCGCGAGCGGACCGGCCGCCCAGGAGACCGCCGAGCTGATCCGGAAGGACGGGGGAAGGGCCTTCGCCGTTGCGGCCGAGCTGGGTGTGCCCGGCGATGTGGCGACGCTCTACGCGGCGTTCGACGCGGGCATGGCCGGCGAGGGGGAGCGTCCCGTGCTCGACATTCTCGTCAACAACGCCGGCGCCAGCGGCTCCGGGCGGATCGACGAGTCCACGCCGGAGGTCTTCGACCGGCTCTTCGCCATCAACGTCAAGGCGCCGCTGTTCCTCATCCAGCAGGGGCTGAAGCGGATGCGGGACGGCGGGCGGATCGTCAACATCTCGTCGGCCGCCACCCGGATCGCGTTCCCGGAGTCCGTCACATACGCGATGACCAAAGGCGCCGTGGACACGCTCACCCTCGCCGTCGCCAAGGAGGTGGGCGGCCGGGGGATCACGGTGAACGAGGTGGCGCCCGGCTTCGTGGAGACGGACATGAACGCCAGGCGGCGCGAGACCCCCGAAGCGGCGGCCGCCCTGGCCGCGTACTCCGTCTTCGACCGGACCGGGCAGCCGGCCGACATCGCGGACATCGTGGCCTTCCTCGCCTCCGACGACTCGCGCTGGATCACCGGCCAGTACATCGACGCCACGGGCGGGACAGGGCTCTGAGGCTCTGACGGCGAGCCGATGTGCGCAGGGCGGGCGTGCCCTGCGCGGACATCGGGTTCATGACACGGTCAGTCCTCCGGCTCGGGGCTCAGCTCGGAGGCGAGGCGGGCTCCCCGCTCGACGGACAGGTCCAGCGCGGCCAGCACGGAAGGGACCGCGATGCTGGGCAGGATGTGCCTCTGAAGCGATGAGTAGCGATGGTCCAGATCCTTGTAGTCGCTGAGCGTCTGGGACACCACCTGGACACCGGCGAAGGCGCTCACATACAGGTCGGCCGATTCGGCAGGCACCACGTGCGGCAGCAGCTCGCCGTTCTCCTTCGCCCGGGTCAGCAGATTCAGGGTCGTCTCCTGCCACCGCAGAAACGGGCCGCTGCGATCGAGGCCCTGCGCCTGCTGATCCATGGAGAGACGGACGCCGGCGCGAGCCAGCATGTTCGTGCGCAGCCGGTGGCTGAACACCATGCCGATGTCCACCAGCTCCTGGAGCTTGAGGGGCTGGGCGGGAACCGCCTGCGGAGGCTCCTGGGCGTCGAACACCCCCAGCGCCAGCTCTTCCTTGGACTGGAAGTGGAAGTACAGGGCGCCCTTGGTCACGCCGGCCACCTTGAGGATCTCCGTGATGGTGGCCGCCTGATAGCCCTGCTTCTCGAAGACCTGGGCCGCTGCGCTCAGGATCGTCCGACGAGTACGGATTGCCCGGTCCTGCATGGCCATCCTGCCTCCTTCATTGCGCCGTGCCGACGGTTGCGCCGGGCTGACGGGCGGATGAGAGTTCGGGTCCGCGAGAGGGCCTTGCCGGAGCTTCCGGCAAGGCCCTTCCCTCGGACGGCCGTTGTCGTACGACCCTTGTCGAACGGATCCTGTCGTACGGCCCCTACTTCTGCGGGCGCAGCGGGAGATGGACCTCGACGCGGGTGCCGGTGCCCGGGGTGCTCGCTATCGTGAGGCGGCCGCAGAGATCGTCGATACGGTCGGTCATCGACCGAAGGCCCGGAGCCCGGTGGCCGGGCGCCAGCAGGTCGCCGGTGTCGAAACCGACGCCGTCGTCGGTGATGCCCGCGTGCGCCCAGCGGCGGGTGAAGCGCAGCGCCACCGTCACCTGTCCGGCGCGGGCGTGCCGGAACGTATTCCGCAGCGCTTCCCGTACCGCCAGGAACAGCTCCCGGCGGCAGACATCCGACAGCAGGCGCTCGTCCCCCGTGGTCTTGAACCGGACCTGGGTGGATTCCGGGGCGGCGCCGGCCGCGAACTCCTGGAGCACCTGGATCAGCGGACGGAGCACGGTCTGCTCCTGCAGGCCGCCGGTCAGCCTGCGGGTGATGTCGATGGCTTTCTGAATCGCGTGCCGGGCGGCGTCGAGGTGGGAGGTCTCCGCGGTCTCGATGGCGTGCAGCTCGATCCGGCGCGCGGCGGTGGAGAGGGCGGTGCCCAGCTCGTCGTGGACCTCGCGGGCCGGTCTGCGCCGCTCGGACCAGACGCGGTCGCCGTGGTCCGGCTCGGCCGCGATGCGGGAAAGGGCGGCGGCGGAGGGGCCGTTGAGGTCGGCCGGCTGCCGGGTGCGGCTGTACCGGGAGCGGTTGAGGCCGTCCTGCAGTGTCGCGGTGAAGCCGTCACCCATGACGGCCTCCAGCCATGCCGTGCCGTGCTGATGTGCGGGAGCGGAAGTGGCGCTCAACGGTCGTCCCCATTGGTCCGGGAATCCGGGATATCCGGGAACGAGGACACTAACAAACCGGGCTGGCGGTTTTCAATGGATCGAGCCGATGGTCCTTGCCGTTGATCCTCCTCGTCCCCGGAGGACGGCTTCCGGCCGTCCGGCCGGCGTAGGTGCCACGCCAGTGCCGCCAGCGCCGCGACCAGGGTGGCCAGACCTCCGGCGTAGAACCCGGAGCGGGCTCCCCAGTGCTGGCCGAGCCAGCCGATGAACATGGCTCCGACCGGGGTTGAGCCCTGCAGGATCACCGTGTACAGAGCCATGACCCGGCCCCGGTACGCCGGATCGGTCCCGAGCTGGATCCGGTGGTTCGCCGCCTGCGCGAAGTAGATCGAGGCGAAGCCGGTGCCGGCCAGCAGGAACAGCGCCACGGTGAACGTCGGGGCCAGACCGGCGACGGTCTCCAGTACCCCGAAGGCGAGGGCGGCTCCGATGACCACGGCGGCGGACGGCCGCGACCGGCGGGCCGTGGTGGCGAAGGCCGCGAGCAGCGATCCCGCGGCGAGCGCGCTGGCCAGCAGCCCGAACGAGGAGGCCTCGGCGTGGAACACCGTTTTGGCCAGCAGGGGCAGCGTCAACTGGAAGTTGAAGCCGAACATGCCGACGACTCCGACCAGGGCGATCGGCAGCAGCAGATCGGACCGGCTCCGGAGATAGTGCAGCCCGTCCAGCACCCCTGTACGGCGGGAGCGTTCGGCCGCGCGGTGCAGGGCGCCGGGGTTCATCAGGAGCAGGGCGACGACGCTGGCCAGATAGCTGAGCGCGTTGAGCAGGAACACCGGTCCGGTGTCGAACCGGCTGATGAGCAGTCCGGCCAGGGCCGGGCCGACGACCCGCGCGGCGTTGAAGTACGCGGCACTGAGCGCGGAGGCGTTCGGCAGCAGCTCGGAGCCCACCATCTCGCTGACGAACGCCATCCGGGTGGGCGCCTCCACCGCGTTCACGGTGCCCAGTCCTGCCGCGAACAGATAGAGGTGCCACAGCTGCACACCACCGCTGAAGGTCATGATGGCGAGCAGCAGGGAGAGCACCCCGGAGGCGAGATTCGCCCCGACGAGCAGCCCTCGCTTGTCGTACCGGTCCGCGAGCCGGCCTCCGAGGAGGGTGAGCAGCAGCATCGGCGTGAACTGCAGTGCGGTCACCAGGCCGAGTGCGGTCGCGGAGTCCCCGGACAGGGACAGCACCATCCAGTCCTGAGCGATGAACATCATCCACGTGCACGTCACGGACAGCAGCTGGCCCACGGCGAAGAGCCGGAAGTTGCGGACCGTCAGGGCCTCGAACATCCGCTTGAACGTCTTCACCGGCTGCCCCTCAGTCGATGCCGCGGACGATGTGCGGGTCGGCGGCGGCCTCGTCGTCCTCTCCCGCGAGGAGGACCGGAGGTGCCGCCTCGGCGGCGTCGTCGCGGAGCAGGACGGCCTCACGTTCGAGTGTGGCGGGTGTCATCGATGTCGGCCTTTCCAGGCGGAGGCGGGGACGGGTGGCGTGGCGAGGGCCTTGAGGTAGACGGACTCCGGCTGGGAGCCGGAGAAGGCCGTTCCGTTGTCGAACAGGATGAGAGGCACCGACGTGATGCCCAGGCCGCGCATCCGGTCCAGTTCGGCAGTGAGCGCGGCCGCACCGTCCTCGCTCTGCTCGACTCCGACTCCGACCTCGACCTCGACCCCGACCCCGATCTCGGCGGCCAGGCGCGCCAGGGTGCCGGGATCGCCGATGTTCAGGCCATCGGTCATGTAGGCACGGAAGAGGCGCTCCGCCATGGCCTCGCCGGCGCCCTGGGAGGCGGCGGTGGCGAGCAGCCGGTGTGCCTCAAAGGTGTTGGTGTGCACGGCCCGCTCGAAGTCCACCCGCAGGCCGTCCTCGGCGCCGAAGGAGGTGTCCTGCGCGATGGCGCGGGCCTGCTGCTCGCCGAAGGCCGCCTTGTGCACCTCGAACAGCGGCCGGCCGGAGGCGGGTGCGTCGGGGGCGACCTGGCAGGGACGGAAGACGATGTCGACCACGCCCCCGGCGTCGCGGTAGAGCGCGGCCGCCCGGGAGAAGCGGGTGAACGCGATGTACGAGTGGACGCAGATGAGGTCGAGTACGAACTCGACCGTGCGCGGAGTACGTGTGTTCAGATCCATGGTTCAACCCTCCAACTTAAACAGAGGTTTAAGTCAAGCTACTGTTCTGGTATGCCTGAGACGTCATCGGCGGTTCCGGAAATCACGGTCGGAGAGCTGTCCGCACGCAGCGGAGTACCGGCCTCCGCGCTGCGCTTCTACGAGCGCGAGGGGCTGATCAGCAGCCGCCGCACCGCCGGAAACCAGCGCCGCTACACCCGTGACACCCTGCGCCGCGTCGCCTTCGTACGGGCCTCGCAGGCGGTCGGCATCCCCCTCGCGGACGTGCGTCACGCCCTCGGCCTGCTGCCCGAGGACCGCACCCCCACCCGGGAGGACTGGGCCTGTATCTCCCAGCACTGGCACGACGACCTCGACGCACGCATCCGGCAGCTCGAACGCCTGCGGAACCAGCTCAGCGAGTGCATCGGTTGCGGCTGCATGTCCATCAGCAAGTGCGCGCTCGCCAACCCCGACGACGTACTCGCGGAGCAGGGCCCCGGCGCACGGCGGCTCATGGAGTCCTGACGCCTGAGGGAGTCCTGACGGGAACCGCGGCGTCGCGCGCCAGCAGGCACTCCTCCAGGAACGCCATGGCCCGGAAGTGGTATGTGCGAGCCGCCAGCCGAGACTGATGTTGTGTCCGGCGTCCGGCTGCCGCGCGAACGTCACCTTCGGCGCCGCCAGCAGCCCGGCCATGGCGTCCAGCGCCTCGTCGTCGTGGCGCCACCACTGCTCCTGCTCCGCGAAGGTGAAACGGACCGGGACGCCCACCCGCGCCGCGATACCGGGATACAGCTCGGGCCACAGCGGCAGTTCGGCGGCCTCCAGCGCGGGAACAGGGGCGACCAGGGAGCGGCCCTGCTGGAAGGCGCCCGGCGGGTAGAGCCGCAGCGCGCCCCAGTGCCGCCGCCACTCCCCATGCAGGTCCGCGCCGGGAAGCTGCGGCAGATCGACGGCGTAGGCGAGGCCGAGGCCGGAGATGTCCAGCCCCAGCAGGGTGTCGCCGCCCTCGTCGGCGGCGGCCGCCAGGGCGGGCTTGCCGCCGTTGGAGTGGGCCACCGTGAAATAGCCTGCGCCGAGCGGGTGACGGCGGGCGAAGTCGGCCAGGGCGGCGTGCAGCGTCACGGACTGCTCGGCGAGTACCTGGCCGGCCGGCAGCTGGGCGGCGGACCGCCCGTAACCCGGACGGTCCACGGCCAGCACGGTGTAGCCGAGTTCGGCCCCGAGTTCCAGCAGCGACAGCCCGGGGCGGGCCCGGCTGTCGAAGTACCCGGCGCGCATGCCGCCGCCGTGCACGGCGACGACCACGGCCCGGGGCGGACCTTGCGGAGGCTCGGCGAGCAGTCCGGACAGCGGGATGCCATCCGCGTCGAGGGTGATCTCACGCACCCGTGAAGGTTTCGTACTCGGCAACTCGGTCATGCGATCAGTCGCTCCTCGGGCGGCGAAGGCCCTTCTGAGTGGGTTCAGTCAGTACGTCGTATGGGCCATCGACGGCAGCGGCTCTCCGGTGGCCCATACGACGTGGAAGGCCACGTCGTCGAACCGCCAGCTGGTCGCCGATGGGGAAGGTGAACGTGGCGTCGTCGGTGAAGACGGTGCGGAACCAGTCGTCGTCGTAGTCCCGTTCGCCGATCAGGTCGAGAGAGACGACGTACCGGTCGAACAGGTCCCTGAGCTCGGCGCGGTCGGTCAGTTCCCCGAGTCGGTCGCGCAGAGCGGTGATCTCGTCATCGGTCGAAGTCATGGTGTGCTCCCGTGACCGTCCAGGTGTCGTTTCCGGTGAGGAGGGCGGACAGGTCGCCCTTGCCGTTGTGTTCGATGGCGGCGTCGAGTTGGTCGGCCATCTGGGTGTCGTAGACGGGCCGGTCGACGCTGCGGAGTACCCCGATGGGGTTGTGGCTCGGGGCGTCACCGGGGGTGAGGATGTCGTGGTCGGCGAAGTGCAGCTGAAACGACGAGACGTCCGGCAGCGTGTCGGCAGGGGCCCGGATCTCGGCCGGGAAGTTCGGCAGCGTCGACAAGTCGTTGCCGAACGACACCGTCTCCGACGTGAACCGGTCACCGGTGAGCTGCATACCGTCACCCGAGTCACCCGCGAAACGGATGATCACAGCGACCGCGGCGGCCGCCTCGGGCGACGGCTCGCTGCCGAAGGACGGGAGGATCACCGGCAGGTCCGCCTCGGCGAGGTCGACGATGTCGACCTCGAAACCGCCGTGTTGTTCGGCCCGGTCGACGAACCAGCTCGAGACGACCGGGCCGAAGCGGCCGTCCCGGACGCTCCGGCGATTGCCGCGACGCGGATGCCGGGGGCTGACATGGAGTTCTCCCAAGGGGTGAGGAACTGTTGGCGGTTGAGTGTGCGGGAGTGAGACGAGGCCGGATGGGCATCGCTCGCGAGGTCTGGATTCGGGAAACTGGCCGCTCCCCCGGTAGTGTCCGTGCTGCGATCTGGGACGCCGGGAACGGTGCCGGCGTGCGGGCCCCCTCTCCACCAGAGAGATGGTTTGGGCCTCCCCGTTGCCTCTGGCCGTACCCACTTGGCCAGGTCGCACAGGGAACTGGCCTCCCGGGACCGGACCACGCACGGGATGCGTGTCGCCGCCTCGGGGTCGAGTACGCCGGGGACCAGTGCGCTCAAGACCGTTCGGAGCGTGCGGCTGATCGGACTCACTCTCAGTCCATAGGAACGGTTGCGGTGGTGGACTGACCCATGAGGAGAGCTGCAACTTAAGCCATGGTTCAAGTCAAGCCGAGTCAACCGAGGCGTGTACGCGCACGTCGTGCAGCAGCTCGGCCTGGCGCAGACACACCGGATCCGGATCCGGCTTCCCGCCGGTACGGACCGCGTCCGCGAACGCGGCCACCGTGCGGGCCACCTGATCGGCGGCGGGCAGCGCGATGCGCTCGGTGCCGGAGCGCCGCTCAAGCAGGACTTGGGGTGGCATATCGGCCGGCGGGGTGAAGGCCCGGTCGACCGTGATGCGCCCCTCGCTTCCCCAGATCTCGTACGAGGACCGGTAGGCGTGGTCCAGCCCGAAGACGAGCTGTGCGCTCACCCCTTCGGGGGTGCGCAGCAGTGCCGCACCGCCCGTGTCGACCGTCCGTCCAGGCTGCTGCACGAGGGTGGCCCCCACCACGCGCAGACTGTCGCCCAGGTGGTGCAGGGCCGCCCGGACCGGGTAGACGCCGGTGTCCCACAGGGCTCCGCCGCCGAGGTCGGCGCGGTGGCGGATGTTGTCCTCGGGCAGTGCGGGGATCGCGAAGGCCGCCTGGAAGGCGCGTACTTCACCGATCGCCCCGTCTGCGACGAGCTTCGCGACGGCGGCGTGCTGGGGGTGATGGACGAACATCACGTTCTCCATCAGGACCCGCCCGGACCGCTCGGCCGGCGCCATGAGCCGGCCGGTGCCCGCCGGGCCGGTGGTGAGCGGCTTCTCGGCGAGTACATGCTTTCCCGCGCGAAGGGCGGCCTCGGTCCACTCCTCGTGCAGTGCGGCCGGCAGCGGCACGTACACGGCGTCGACGTCGTCGCGGTCGAGGAGTGCGGCGTAGCCGTGCACCGGCCGGGCGCCGAACTGCCCGGCGAGTTCCCGCGCCCTGGCCGCGTCGCCGCTCGCGACCGCGGCGATCTCGACACCGTCCGTGGCGGCCATGGCGGGGAGCATGCGGCGGCGTGCGATGTCGGCGCAGCCGAGGACTCCGATGCGTACCGGAGTCATCGGCCGTGCCCCGCCGCCGCGTTGAGGCAGGCGAGCAGGGTGCGGGCCTGCACGTTGAGGTAGTGGCCGTGGCGGACAAGGGTGGTCAGCTGGCCGGTGGTGGCCCAGCGGTATCCGGCGGGCGGGGCTAGGGGGGCCTGGTCCTCGTCGGCCTCGACGAGGAGGTACCGGCTCTCGGCGTTGAGGAACCGGCCGCCCTCTTCCGAGTGCACGGCCTCGTACCGGACGCGCGCCGGGTCGGCGGCGAGTATCAGGTCGAGCGCGTAGCGCAGGGGCCGCGGTCTGTGCCAGCTTGACGGTGCCGGCCGTCTCCGCCGCGCCGACGCAGGACACGGTGGACGCGGCCAACAGCCGACCATGCTCGGCCTTGTCCAGCGGCTGGTGATCGGGCCAGTCGGGCAGGTGGGCCGGCAGTGGCTGGGCCTCGCCCAGGTGCGCCCGCGGATCGCCGCCGCACACCGGGCGGCGACAAGCATGCGCTCTTCCCGTGGACTCCCACGGGTCCGGCAACTCCGGGATCCGGTCGCCGCGTTGACCGAGGGCGCGGTCGCGTTCCTGCTGACCGGTGAGCGGATCGGCCCCGGGTCTGGAGTACGCGGGCCGGATCGCACGCGGGACGTGGAGCGCCGGACGGACGGCCGTACGGGTTCTCGTCGTCGAGGACGGCGGCGCCGTGGACCGGCAGTTCGGAGAGCGGGCCGCCGGCCGGCTTGCTTCCACCGCGGGGACCGTCGGGGTCGAGACCGTCAGGCACGCTCGCGCCGAGTGAATCGACGGCGGCGAGCTGGTGCTGTCCGACGCCACCCTCGGTGCCGACCTGATCGCCGTCACCAGCCCCCCCGCGGGCGCGACCTCGCCCTTCCGGACGAACTGCTCAGCGAGCACCGCCTGGTGAAGGTCGACGCCACGCCGGCAGTGCCGGCGTTGCGCAACGTCTTCGCCGCGGGCACTTCGGCGACGTACGGGGCGTGGGGCATGCCCTGCCCAAGACGTGGATGACGGCGCGGCTCCGGGCGGAGACCGCCGGACGCAATACCGCCGCTCCCCTCAAGGGGTTGTCCCGGTCGATCCCGACGCGTGCAAGGCCGCGCGCATGGCGCCCGTCTCCATGCCGGACGTGGGCGGTCGCACCCTGTTCGTCCGGAACCGCAAGCCCGTCGCGTCGGGCGCCTGGCCGCTCAGACTCCGGTACCGCATGGACGCCAGGTACCTCTCCCGGTACCGCGACCGCCCGGGAGTCACGCGCCCTGTCCGGTAGCCACGGCCCGTGGTACCGGCCTGCGCAGATAGAGAACTTTGCCAACTCTGCACCGGTTCAAACGTCAACCATCATTCCGGTCAATCTGTTGACACACCCTACCCCCGTAGGGTTGTCTCGCAGGGCAGAGGATCAAGGAATGTCGGTCGTACGCCGCGGACACGGAAGTGAGCGTCCGGGCTGTGCGCTTGTGGTGAGCGGCCCAATAGTGTGGGCGCCCCGAGCAGGAGCTGCATGAAAGACACATGCCCAGTTGGGCGCCGCTGACGCGTGGTCAGGCGTCGCACGGCCCGGGCCTGAAACGAGGGGAAGAATGGGAAACGACGGAAAGTCATTGATCCACGTGGACTTCGCCCTCCGCGCCGCCGCGCAACCGGATGCGACTGCGGTGGAGCAGGGCGATCGGCGGATCAGCTATGCCGAACTGGACGCGCGCGCTGACCGGTTGGCCCGCCGCCTGCAGGCGCACGGGGTCTGCCGGAACGCGGTGGTCATGGTCCACCTGGAGCGCTCGATCGATCTGATCGTGTCGCTGCTCGCCACGTGGAAGGCGGGCGCCGCCTATCTGCCGGTGGAGCCGGGCGTGCCCGACCAGCGCGTCCTGACGCTCCTCGAAGAGGCCGGCTGCGCGGCCGTCGTCACCGGTCCCGAAGGTCGGCGCCGCTTCGCCGGGCGGACCCGCCCGGCCGGCGCCGCCGCACCGGCCCAAGCGCTCCCGGTCCTCGACCCCGCCGCGGACAGCGGACCGTCCGCCGAGATCCCGGCCGGACCCCCTCGGACGGCAGTCGAGCTGTCGGACTCCGCCTACCTCATCTATACGTCGGGATCGACCGGCGCCCCGAAGGGGGTGCGAGTCGACCACGCCTCCCTCGGCTATCTGTGCGCAGAGATCAACGAGCGGTACGGGGTCGGTCCGGCGGACCGGGTGCTGCAGTTCGCGGCCATCACCTTCGACACCGCCATCGAGCAGATCCTCGTCGCCTTGCTGAACGGGGCGACGCTGGTCCTCCCGGACCGCGTCTGGGCGCCGAGTGAACTGGCCGGCGAGCTGACCGTGCGCCGGGTGACCGTGATGGACCTGACCCCTTCGTACTGGCGCGCCTTTCTGTCCGAACTCGCCCACACCCCGGCCGAGGTTCCGGTCCGGCTGACGATCGTGGGCGGCAGCGCCGTGCACGCCGAGGACTGCCGGACCGCGCTGCGCCTGATGCCCGCCTCGCGCCTTGTCAATGCGTACGGATTGACCGAGACGACCATCACCTCCTGCACGATGGAGATCACCGAGCAGCTGCTGCCGGAGCAGGGCGCGGCCCCGGTCGGTGTGCCGCTGCCGGGCACCACCGTCCATGTCCTGGACGAGGACATGCAGCCTGTGCCGGCCGGACGGCACGGCGAGATATACATAGCCGGCCGCGGCGTCGCCCGCGGCTACCTCTCCAAGGGGGCGGACCACGCGCGGTTCCTGCCGGACCCCGACACGGCGAGGACCGGTGCGCGGATGTACCGCACCGGGGACCTCGGCGGCTGGACACCCGATGGAAACCTGGAGATAACCGGGCGTGTCGACCGGCAGATCAAGGTGCGCGGATTCCGCGTAGAGCCGGCCGAGATCGAGACGGCACTCGCCGCCCACGATCTGATCGCCGACGTCGCGGTGAAGCCGTACCCCCACCGTGGCGAACTGCAGATCGCCGCCTACTACACCGCGGCACCGGGGGAGACGGACCCGCTCGGCACGGCGGACCTGCGGGCCTTCGCCGCCGGCCGGCTGCCCGCCTACATGGTCCCGTCGGCGTTCGTCCGGCTCGCCGAGATGCCGGTCAAGACCAACGGCAAGGTCGACCTGGCGGTATTGCCCGCGCCGGAGCATGTCCCGGCGTCGGCGTCTCCGGCCCCGACGGGCGAACCGGAGCAGGCCGCCGGCATGGTTGAACGCGTCGTGGCCAGGCTCTGGCGCCAGGTCCTCGACGTCGAGAGCATCGAGCCGTACGACAACTTCTTCGACCTCGGCGGCAGCTCGATCCTGGCCGCCCAACTGCTCGCGAAGGTCCGCACGTCACTCGGCATCCTGATCACCGAAGTGCGCCCGCTGATCCGGCTGTTGCTGGAGGACTCGACGCTCCGCGGCTTCGCCAAGGCGGTCGAGTCGGCCAGGGCCGGGGCGCTCTCCAGCGAGGACGCCAAGCGCGTGGACTTCGCTGCCGAGGCTGCCCTCGGCGACGTACTCATCCGGCGTACGCCGGTCGAGCAGGCCTCCTGGCAGCAGCCGGCCCATATCTTCCTCACCGGAGCCACCGGGTTCCTCGGCATCTATCTGCTGCGTGAACTCCTCGCCACCACCGATGCCACAGTGCACTGTCTCGTCCGGGCCGACGGGGCCGGTCATGCGATGGAGCGCATCCAGGCGAACGCGGTCCACTACTTCAAGGACGACCTCGCCGAGTACCGCGAATCCGGGCGGATCTCCGCTGTTCCGGGTGATCTGGCCGAGCCGCAGCTCGGCCTTGCGGAAGCGGAGTTCGACCGGCTCGCCGGCCTCGTCGACGTGATCCACCACCCCGGCGGGCTCGTCAATTTCATCTACCCCTACTCACATATGCGGCCGGCCAATGTCGAGGGCACGCGGGAGATCATCCGCATGGCCGCCCGTTACCGCAACGCCCCCGTTCACTACACCTCCACCATGGCGGTGATCTCCGGATTCGGCACGGCAGGGGTCCGGCACGTCACCGAGGAGACTCCGGCCGCACACGCCGACCATCTGTCCGTCGGCTATGTGGAGAGCAAGTGGGTCGCGGAGGAGCTGCTGCGCAACGCCGCGAAGGAAGGCCTTCCGGTGGCGATCTACCGGGCCGCCGACATCTCGGGCGACCGCGCGACCGGCGCCTGGAACACGGCGACGGAGATGTGTGCGATGAAGAAGTTCATCGTCGACACCGGGACCTCGCCCATCGCCGAACTCCCCCTGGACTACACGCCGGTCGACTGTTTCGCGTCGGTCGTGGTGCACATCGCCGCGCGCAGCCTGCCGAAGGGTGAGGTCTACCACCTCACGAACCCCGGCAAGGTCAATGTCGCGGTGCTCACCGAACGGCTGCGGGCACACGGCCACACCATCCGCGACGTGCCCTGGAACGAGTGGCTCGACCGGGTCGTCGAGACCGCGGTGGAGCAGCCCGGGCACCCCATGACCCCCTTTGCCCCGCTCTTCATCGACCGGTGCTCCACGGGCACGATGAGCGTGGCGGAGATGTACCTGGAGACCACCTTCCCGGTCTTCACCCGGGACAACGTGGACGCCGCCCTGCAGGGCAGCGGCATTGAAATCCCGCCGGTGGACGCCGAGATGCTCGATCGCTACATCCGGTACCTGACCGACATCGACTTCCTCTGAGGCGGACATGCTGCCAAGCCTCACCCGGCCCAAGTCGGCCTGGGAATCCTTCGATCCGGCGGCGGCCCCCACCGACGGTCCGGTCGCGTTCGGTGACGACCTTCGCCCGCAGAGCCTGCTCGGCGCCTACCGGCAGGGCCTCTACCCTTTCCCCGCCGCCACCGTCGAACACCAACTGCTCAATGAGATGTCGTACGAGTCCGAGGTGGCGGCCGGGCGGGTGAAGATCCTGCCCGGCTCCCGGGAGCCCTACTCGGTCGCCTGGTGCTCACCGGACCCGCGGCCGCTCATCCTCGTCGACCAGGCCCGTGTCCAGCGCAGCCTGCGCCAACAGCTGCGCAGCAGGACGGACTGGACGACCACCGTCGACGTCTGCTTCGAACGGGTGGCCGCCCAGTGCCGGGCGGGTCGCACCGAGCGCTGGCTGACCGACGAACTGCTCGCAAGCCTGTGTCGCCTGCACGAGCTGGGATACGCCCACAGCGTGGAGGTCTGGGACGGCGGCGAACTCGTCGGGGGCACCTTCGGGGTGCGCATCGGTACCGTCTTCAGCGCCGACTCGCAGTTCACCCTGCGCAGCGGGGCGGGCAAGGTGGCGGTCGCCGATCTCACCCGGCGCTTCGCCGAGGCAGGCGGCGCCGCCATCGACGTCCAGCACGACGGCGACCATGTCAGGTTGCTCGGGGCACGCCCGGTGCCCCGGTCGCACTACCTCGACCTGCTCGGCACCCCGCTCGGCGGTTCGCCGCTGCCCACCGGTCCGCTGCCCGCCCGCCGACTGGCCGACTGACCCCCGACGACGTACGACTCGACACCACCTCTGGAGGTCCGACATGCCCACCGGCAGCACTGGCACCATCGGCGCAGATCTGCACATCACCAGTCTCGCCGAACGGCCCGACCTGGAGTCGGCCATGCTGACGATGGAGTCGTCCTGGCCGGCGTACATCCGACCCGACCCGACCCTGGTGCACTGGGTGTTCGAACGCCACGCCCGGCACCAACTCGTGGTCCTCGACGGCGACGACAAGGTTGTCGCCCGTGCGGCCAGCGCGCCCATCCACTGGGACGGCGACCCCGACGGGCTGCCCGACGACGGCTGGGACGAGGCGCTGCGCCAGTGCATGGCCGACACCTACGCCGGCCGCGAGTTCAACGCCCTGGTCGCCCTGGAGATCGCCGTGGCACCCGGCCTCCTTGGGCAGAACCTGTCCGGTCAGACCCTGCGGGCGCTCAACGACCACGGGCGGCACTTGGGGTACAGCGACCTGGTGGCCCCCGTGCGGCCCAGCCTCAAGCACACCGAACCGTGGCTCCCGATGGACGAGTACGCCGCGCGCAGGCGTCCGGACGGGCTGCCCGAGGACCCCTGGCTGCGGGTGCATGTGCGGGCCGGCGGCCAAGTGCTCAAGGTCTGCCCGGTGTCGATGACGATCTCCGGCAGCCTGGCGCAGTGGCGTACCTGGACCAGTCTGCCGTTCGACACCAGTGGGCCTGTCGAGGTGCCCGGTGCGCTCACTCCGGTGCTGGCGAACGTCGAGCACGATCAGGCCGTCTACCTCGAACCCAACGTCTGGGTGCGACACCGGCTCGCCGATCGCCCGTGATCCCGCACGAACTCCGATCCGATTCGCTTCCTTTGACCACCGCCCCATGGAGGACGAGCCTGATGACCAGCACAGCCACCACCAACCCGACCGAGAAGATGAACCTGCGTGCGGCACTGATCGAGGGGATCGGCGGTTACATGGCCGCAGCCTCCATCGGTGTGGCAGCCGACCTGGGCCTTGCCGACCTGATCAAGGACGGGGTGCGCGGCAGCGACGAGCTGGCGGCCGAGTCCGGGACGCACGAGCCGTCGCTGCGGCGCCTGCTGCGGGTGCTGGTGGCGGTCGGGATCACGTCGGAACCCGAGCCGGGCCGCTTCGCGCTGACCGACGTCGGATCGCAGCTCCGCTCCGACTCCCCGGACTCGCTGCTCTCCTTCACCCGGATGTTCTGCCACCCCGCCCTGGTCACCTCGTGGCAGGAGCTGAGGCACTCGGTCACCACAGGTGAGCGCGCGTTCGACAAGCTCCACGGCACGGACTTCTACTCGCACCTGGCCAACAACGAGGCCGTCAGCGCGCTGTTCAACGTGGCCATGGGCGAGGAGTCGCGGATCGCGGCCGCACAGGTCGCGGCCGGTTACGACTTCTCGAGCGCCAAGAAGGTGGTGGACCTCGGCGGCGGCGACGGAACCCTGCTGGCCGCGATCCTGCCCACCCAGCCCCATCTGCAGGGGATCGTGTTCGACAGCGCCAGCGGGGTGGCCGAGGCACCGGGCGTCCTGGAGAAGGCGGGTATCACCGACCGCTGCGAGGCGAGGGCGGGCGACTTCTTCCAGGACATCCCCACCGACGGCGACCTCTACATCATCAAGAGCGTCTTCCAGGACTGGAACGACGAGGACGCCCGGGCCCTGCTGCGCTCCTGCCGGGCCCAGATACCAGCCTCCGCCACCCTGCTGATTGTGGGGTCCGTGCTGCCCGAGACCGCCTCCACGGACCAGCCGATCGCGTTCTTCACCGACTTGAACATGCTGGTCAACTCGGGTGGCCGGGAGCGGACCGAGAGTGAGTTCCGGGCGATGCTCGAGGACACGGGCTTCACCGTGCAGTCCGTGCAGCTCGGTGCGGCCGGACCGCTCTCCATCATCCAGGCCGTTCCCGCATCGGCCTGATGACAGTGGCGGACACGGCAACCCTTCACGATGCGGCGGCCCCGGCCCCGGCCCTGCCGAGCTTCGGTGCGGAGCTGTTCCTCGGACGGCTCCGCACCGATCTCCTCACCCTGCCCCCCGGCGATCCACGGCGTCTCGGGGTGGCGGAGGAGCAATTCCTGGCCGGGCTACGGGAGTTCTGCGAGAACGAGGCCGACGGCGGCCTGATCGAACGAGAGGACCGCATCCCCGACCGGGTGATCGAGGGCCTCAAGGACATCGGGGCGTTCTGCATCAAGATCCCCCGGGAGTACGGCGGACTCGGTCTGTCCGGGCTCTGCTACCTGCGGGCCCTGATGATCGTCAACACGGTCCACTCGGCACTGGGTGAGCTGCTCGCGGCCCACCAGGCCATCGGACTGCCGCAGCCGGTCATGCTGTTCGGCACGGAGGAGCAGAAGCGGGCGTTCCTGCCGCGGTGTGTGCGGGAGATCTCCGCGTTCACCCTCACCGAAGCGGACATCGGCAACGACCCGTACCGGATGCACTCCACCGCCGTCGCCGACCGGGCCTCGGGAACGTACACGCTCAATGGTGTGAAGCTGTGGGCGACCAACGGTGTCATCGCCGATCTGCTGGTGGTGATGGCCCTCGTCCCCGCGTCGGACCACGGCCCCGGCGGGATGACCGCGTTCGTGGTCGAGGGCGACGCCGCGGGCGTGACAGTGGAACACCGCAGCTCCTTCCTCGGCCTGCGCGGCCTGGAGAACGGCGTCATCCGGCTGCACGAGGTCGTGGTTCCGGCCGGCAACCGGATCGGCGGGGAGGGCAAGGGCCTGGAGGCCGCCCTTGCCGCGCAGGGCACCGGGCGGCTCTCGCTGCCCGCGGTCTGCGCCGCGGCGGCGAAGTGGAGTCTGAAGATCGCCCGGGAGTGGGCCGGTGCCCGGGTGCAGTGGGGGCGGCCGATCGGCGAGCACGACGCGGTCGCGGGCAAGCTGTCGTTCATCGCGGCGACCGCGTTCGCCCTGGAGGCGATGGTCGAGGTCTCCGGGCGCCGGGCGGACCTGGGCGGGAACGACACCGGCATGGAGGCCGAGCTGGCGAAGCTGTTCGCTTCGGAGCAGGCATGGCTGGTCGCGGACGAACTCGTGCAGCTGCGCGGCGGCCGGGGATACGAGACGGCCGAGTCGGCGGCCGCGCGGGGAGAGCGCGGTGTACCGGCCGAACAGCTCCTGCGGGACCTGCGGATCGGCCGGATCTTCGACGGGTCGAGCGAGGTACTGCGGACGTTCCTCGCCCAGGACGTGATTGAGCAGCACCGCTCGGCGGACCGGCCGGTGCAGGCCGAGGACGGCATGGATCAGCCGGCGGCCGCGGCCGACGACGAGGAGTCGCTGGCCGGACATCTGCGCTTCGCCGACCGGGCGGCGCGCAGGCTGGCCGGGCTGCTCGCCCGGGCCGCGGACCGGACGGACGCCGAACTCGGCGACTGCCAGCGGTACTTGGGCAGGATCGTCGACATCGGTTCCGAGCTGTACGCGATGAGTGCGAGCTGTGCGTACGCCGAGGCGCTGACCGGGCACGGCGACGCCCCGGCCAGGCTCGCCGACGCCTTCTGCGCACAGGCCCGGCGCCGGGTCGCCGAGCTGTTCGAGCGCCTCGCGGACAACACCGACGCCCGCGACCGGGTGGTCGCCCGCCAGGTGCTCGACGACCACTACGCATGGCTGGAGGAGGGGGTCGTCGACGCCTCCGTCGACGGCCCCTGGATCGCCGAACCCAAGCCGGGACCCGCGGCCGGCCCGAACCTGCGCCGCACCGTCCGGGCGGACACGGCGAACCGATGAACCCGACCGACGACCAGGAGCGTCCGATGGACCGTGACGTCACCACCCTTATCAAGTCCGTGCAGCAGCAGATCCAGGAGCACTCGGCGCCCAACCGGTTCCTCGACCTGCTCGAAGCCGGTCAGGTGTCCAGGGAGCAACTCGGCTGGCTGGCAGGCGAACTGTACCGGCTCGTCCGCAGCGACCGGCGCAGCTTCGCCCTGGCCGCCGCCCGCTTCCCGTCCGCTCCGGCCGGTGACCTGTTCCTCGCCATGGCCGCGGGGGAGGGCGAAGCGCTGCGGCTGCTCCTGGGCTTCGCCGCCGGACTGGGGCTGGACGAACGGAAGTTGGCTGCGTACGAGCCGAGGCCGCTCGCGCAGGCGTACCCGGCCTATCTGACGCAGACCGCGCTGTTCGGTACGTGCAGCGACATCGCCCTCGCGCTGCTCGCGAACGTGCCGGATTCGGGGGCCCAGTACGCCCGCGCGGCCGAGGCGCTTGCGTCCCGGTACGGGTTCGGCGAGGAGGCGCTCGGGCACTTCCGCTTCTTCGCCGAGACGCCCCAGGATCTCCTGGACCAGGCGAAGGCCACGCTGGAGGCGGGCCTCTCCGGCGGTGACGATCCGGTCGACGCCATACGGACCGCGCGGATGGTGCACGTGTACGAGGCCGAATTCTGGAACACCCTCGCGAAGGACGTCGGCGTGAATACCCATATGGGGTAGGGGTATATGATCGGGCGTGATCTCACTCATCGAGAGCGTGACCCGTGACCGATCCGCACAATCGTGTTCGGCGGCCTGTGCCCCGGGTTCGCTGGAGCCGGACCGGGCCGGACCGGCCTGACCCCGTCCGCGTCAGGCGGCCCGGCCGGTGAGCTCGTAGCCGGCGTCGTCGACGACCTTGGTGATCAGTGCGTCGTCGGGATCTCCCGCGGTCGTCACCGCGACCTGGCCGGCGTCCACGTCGACATCCACGGACAGCACGTCGGCGAGGTCGCCGACGGCCTTGGTGATGGCCGACTTGCAGTGGCCGCAGGTCATGCCTGAAACCGAGTAGACGCTGACTTGCCCCGTGGCGGGCGAGGCGGCCGAGGTGGTCGAGCAGCTGCCGTCAGGGGTGCAGCAGGACGACGTGGATTCCTCCCGGAGGGTTCGCGGCCCACTGATTCAGGGTCGGCCCCTGGGCTGTTCGCGCCCAAAAATATACCCCTACCCCCTACGGGTTACAGTCCTTGATCTGGCCTTGACAAGGCGGATTGGTGCTCATACTTTGCAATACACCTACCCGGTAGGGGTATATATTTCCATCGCCGGCGCGACGCCCAGTGGGCGATCGCCGGGAAAGGAGAACCGATGTCCTCGGCGAAGAATTCGCCCGAGCAGGCTGCCGGAGGCCCGGAGCCGACCGCGGGGCGCAAGGAGTGGTTCGCGCTCGCCCTGCTGGTGCTGCCCGCGATGCTCCTGTTCATGATGCTGACCATCCTGTTCCTGGCGATTCCCTATCTCGCTGCGGACTTGAAGCCCAGCAGCACCCAGACGCTGTGGATCCTGGACATCTACGGTTTCCTCATGGCCGGCCTCCTCGTCCTCATGGGCACGGTGGCCGACCGGTTCGGCCACCGGAACCTGCTGATGATCGGTGCGGCTGCGTTCGGCGTGGTCTCGGCGGTCGCCGGAAGCGCCGACGATCCGGTGATGATGATCGTCTGGCGGGCCCTGCTCGGTGTGGCGGCCGCGGCACAGATGCCCGCCACCCTCGGCCTGATCTTCGGGATGTTCCAGAACCCGAGGCAGCGGGGTGTCGCCATCGGGGCCTGGGCCGCCGCCATTTCCGCCGGAGTTGCACTCGGCCCGCTGCTCAGCGGACTCCTGCTCGATGCCTTCTCCTGGCGGGCGACCTTCCTCGTCGCCGTACCGGTCATGCTGCTCGTGGTGGTCGGGGCACCCTTCCTGTTGCCCGGACACCAGAAGTCGCAGACGGGTCGGCTCGATCTGGTCAGCGCCGTCCTGCTGATCTTGGCCCTGCTGCCGTTCATCTACGGCATCAAGTCCATCGCCACGGACGAATCGCTCGCCGTATGCCTCGCGGCCATCGCCATCGGCCTGGTCTTCGGCGCGCTGTTCGTCATCCGTCAGCTGCGCTCCCCGGCGCCGCTCCTCGATGTGCGGCTGTTCGGCAACCGGGCCGTCGGCGGTGCCCTGGGCGTGTTCATCCTCGCGGCGACCGGCCTCGGCGGCATCTATCTGATGTTCACCCAGTTCCTGCAGCAGGTGAAGGGGCTGTCGCCGCTGGAGACCGGCTTCGCGATCCTGCCCGCCGCGCTCGTGCTGATCGTGGTGGCCACCCTCTCGCCGGTCATGGCCCGCCGGGTACGGCCCGGATACGTCATCGCCACCGGCCTGGCCGTGCAGGTCGTCGGCTATCTGCTGCTCACCCAGGTGGGAAGCGACACCGGCCTGCCGCTGCTCATCGCGAGCTTCATCGTCCTGTACCCGGCCGTCGCCCCGTCCATGGCGCTCACCACCGACCTGGTCGTGAGCTCCGTGCCGCCGGAGAAGGCGGGCGCCGCCGGAGGCCTCAGCTCCACCGTGAACGACCTGGGCATCTCGCTCGGTGTCGCGATCGTCGGCAGCATCGGTTTGGCCACGTATCGCAGCGAGGTCACCGACGGCCTGCCCGCGGGCCTGCCCGCCGAGGTCGAGGAGGCTGCCAGGGACAACCTCGGCGGTGCGATCGCCGCTGCTGGCCAACTCCCGGGCGAGCTGGGCGAGTCGCTGCTGCAGGCCTCCCGGGACGCGTTCGCCGGCGGACTGAACACGGGCGCCTACGTCGCCGCCGGGGTCGCCGCCGTCGGTGCGATTCTGGCAGCGGTCGCGCTGCGCCACGTACCACCCACCGGCACGGCCGCCGTGACGCCCGGTGCGCCGGACAAAGTCGCGGCCGTCACGGAGCCGGCAGATGACAGCGTACGAAAATGATCACTAGCCTGTGCCGCGCCCGCGGATCACTCCGGACCGGATCCGGACACCGAACCAATCACCTGGCAGGGGTTACAACGTGATCGCCTTCAGCGCCTCGCCCACCACGACGCTCGACAGCGCCGGCGGCCGGTGCATGTACGAACAGGTCGACCGCCTCCGCGAGATGGGGCCCGCCGTTCCCGTCCAGCTGCCCGAAGGGGTGGGGGCGTGGTCGGTCACCCGGGGCGACGTCGTCCGAATGCTCCTCACGCACCCTGGCGTCTCCCGGAACCTCAAGAAGAACGTGCCGAGCTATCAGCCGGGCTCCGTGCCCTGGCTGTCGCCGTGGGTGGACGTGGACTCCATGGCCACCGCCGAGGGCAAGGAGCACGCCCGGCTGCGGAAACTGATCACGCCGGCCTTCAGCCCGCGGCGCGTCGACGCGATGGGGTCCCAGCTGGAGAAGCTGACCACCCGTCTCCTCGACGACCTGGAGCAGCAGCCGGGCGACGCCGTCGTCGACCTGCACGACGCCTTCTCCTACCGCGTACCGACCGAGATGATCTGCGACCTGTTCGGGGTCCCCGCCGATCAGCGGCCGGAAGTGCTCCGCTTGTTCAGGGCCGTCGGCGAGACCGACGTACCCGAGGCGGAGTCGATCGCCGTCTACCAGGCTCTGGTCGCCGAGATGCACACCCTCATCGATACCAAGCGCCGGGATCCGGGCGACGACCTGGCCAGCTTCCTCATCGCCGCCCATGAGGAGGGCGGCGAACAGCCGCTGACCGAGCATGAGTTGATATCCACATTGCTCCTGCTGATCGGCGGCGGCAGTACGACCACCATCAACCTCATCGATCACACGGTCCGCGAACTGCTCGCCCGCCCGGACCAGCTGCGTGCCCTGCAGGCCGCCCCGGAACGCTGGAGCCATGCGATCGACGAGTCGTTGCGCATCCACTGCCCGGTCATGCATCTGCCGATGCGCTGGGCCACCGAGGACATTGACCTCGGCGAGAGCGTCGTCATCCGGGCCGGCGACGCGATCCTGATCGCCTACGGAGCCCACGGCCGCGACCCCGGAATCCACGACGCTCCCGATGTCTTCGACATCGATCGCGAGGACAAGGACCACATCGCCTTCGGGCTCGGCGCCCACTTCTGCCCCGGTTCGCGCCTCGCGCTCCTCGAGGCCCGGGTGGCCCTGCCGGCGCTCTTCGAGCGCTTCCCGCGGCTCGAACTCGCCGTGGCGCCGGAAGGGATCGAGCCGGAGCGCACCTTCATCGGCAACGGCATCACCTCGCTGCCGGTCCGCCTGCACCACAAGTAGCCACCGTCAGCCACAGTCAGGCCGTTTCCCGGTCCGCAGGCGGGGACGGCCGGACCGTCAGGACCTGACGAGCCGCGCGATCGCGGCACTGGCCTCGCCCAGCTTCTCGGTGCTGACGTCGCCCCCCTCCTGTACCGCCTGGGCGACGCAGTGCCGCAGATGCTCGTCGAGCAGGGCGAGCGCCACCGCCTCCAAGGCCCGGGTCGCGGCAGAGACCTGCGTGAGTATGTCGATGCAGTACTTGTCGTCCTCGATCATTCGCGCGATGCCGCGGACCTGCCCCTCGATCCGGCGCATGCGCTTGAGGTAGTCGTCCTTGTGGCCGGCGTAGCCGTTCATGGTTCTCCTGAGGCGTGGCTGGGGGCGTATAGCATGCCACGTAAATACCCTGTACAGGTATAGGAGTTAGGGTGCCCACTGAGCTGGACAGTCTGATCGACAGGACCCGGCGGCTGCTCTGCAACGCGCGGTATCTGAGCCTGGCCACGGTGTCGCCGGAGGACGGTCCGTGGGTCGCGACACTGGAGTACGCCTGGTTCGACGGCCCGCTGCGCTTTGTCTACGGATCGGCGACCGGATCCCGTCACAGCCGCGACCTCGCGGCCTCGCCCCGGGTCGGCGGATCGCTCTTTCTGACGGGCGGCGGCGCGGGGTTGGACGTCGAGGCGATCGACGGCGCCCAGTTCGCCGGGCGGTGCTCGGAGATATCGGGCGCCGACCTGGACCACTACCACCCGCTGTTCTACGAGGCCGTCTTCCCGGACACCCGGGAACGTGCCGAGTGGATGCTGCCGAAGGCGGCGCTGCAGGACGGGGCCGACCACCGGCTCTATCTGATCGAGGTGGAGCGGTGGTGGCTGATCGACACCCGCACCTGGGAACAGGACAGGATCGACCGCCGTATCGAAGTGGCCCTGGAAAACATGACGTCGGGGGTCGAGTCGGGCACCTGAAAGCCCGCCGGGGTGCCCGATCGGATACCCCGGTGGCTGTCCCATGGGCCCATGACCAACCCGCCGGACTGGGGCGAGGATAGCCCTCGACTGGGTGATGCGGCTGAGATCGACCGACTTCGGTCCTGAGCCTACCGACACACCGGGACCATAGACGGGGCCGACGGCGTCGTGCTCGACCGCTACCAGATTCAGGCGATCCAGGCCGCCGCGCTGCAATGGCTTGCTGATCACCCCGACGACGACGCTCCGTAGGCGAGTGGCCGCTGCCAGTCCTTTTTGAGGCGTGCCCCTCGTAGGACGTCAACCTGCGGCCGGGGAGTCCCTGCACGCGTGGTGGTGCTACACCACCTGACCTGCACTTTCGCTACCGGCCGGTTACCTGGGACGAGCCGACGCACTTTGCCCCTGCGGTGTGATCGGGCGTGTCGGCAGGACGTGCGAGGCAAGAGAGCCCTGCTGACCTGCGGGTTCGTCGAGCCGCAGGTTTGGTGCCCCCGGCAGGACTCGAACCTGCGGCCAAGCGCTTAGAAGGTGTGCGAGGTTTAGCGATGTGCTGACCAGGGTTTTCGCTGGCCGCGCCGAACCAATCTAGGGAAAGGCGCTTGGCCTATCTCTTGGGGAATTTCGGCGGAGAATCGACGCCCGGATGTGGCGCCGCCCCGAGCCCCACTGTAGGGGCCCGGGGCGGCCCGGAACCGCGGCTCCGCCATCTGGACGGAACGACTGACCTCGCGCGAGGGTGCCTGCCGTGGCTCCGGCACCCGCCACCTGAAGGCGGACGTTAGCGGAGGGGGGTGGTCCGGTTTTTGTACCCCATCCCTCCAAGATCACACAATGCTGGGTCTGCCCTGCATACTTCCGATCATGAAACCGTGAGCGTGGACCCGTGCCACGCTCGACCCCGCCGCCCGACTGGGTACTCGCCCGACGCCGACAGATCGGCGACCAAATCCGGGCAGCGCGGCTCCACGCGAACCTCACACAGCAAACCGTCGCCGAACGCACCGGCATGGACCGCGACACGTACGGACGCATCGAGCGCGGCCACTCAACGCCCCTGCTGGACTCACTCATCCTGATCGCCGACGCCATCGGCGTCCCCCTCTCCCAGCTCGTGAAGTAGCGGTCCGACACCTGCTCTACGCGCGGGCGCGGCCCGTCCGTCGCAACGAGGTCGAAAACAATGGGAGAGCCCCGCCCGGCGTCAGGCAGTGAGTAGCCCCGGCCGCGATGTGCGCCGGCCGGGGCTCCCCTGAGGCTCAGTCCTTGGGCGGGACGATGAACCCACGCAAGGGCCGCGTCTGCCGGCCCTCCTTCGCCTCGGCCTGCTGCCGGGCCCGGATGTCCGCCACGATCTGCTTGTAGCGGGGGTTGATCCACTCCATCAGTGACCTCCTGTCCGTGCCCGCAGCGTAGCTACTGGCCGGGGTTCTTCGGCATCGGACCGGGCGACGGGTTGGGGCCGATCGGGCCGCAGCCTCCGGGCGGGGTGTGCCCGCAGTCCGCCGCTACCGACACGAGTTCCTCGGTGGGGATGTGCCACAGCTCGGCGTCGATCGTGTAGCCGGCCTGGGTGATGAGGGCGGTGGTGCGGTCGATGATCTGCTGAGTCTGGCGGAGGGGGTCGGGGCGCTCGGGGAAATGATGGACGAATCCGCCGAGGGTGGCGCACAGGTCCGCGTACAGCTTGGTGTGCAGGATCAGCGCGTGCCAGCCCTCGTCGACGACGCGGGACGGCGAGATGGATGCGGTCCGGTAGCGGCCGCAGGTCGCCAGGAACGCGAGCGCCTGCTCCAGGATCCGGCCGGCGAGGTCCGGTTCCATGCCGGGGTTGTTGTCGAGGATGGTCGCGCGGACGTCGTTGAACTGCGGGTCGGTCAGTAAGGCGCGTGCTGAGGACATGCTTGTTCTCCTTGTTGATGTGATGGCGGCTGGCCCGTCCGCGACCGATCGGCGGCGGCCGCGGGCGGGAGTCATCGGCCCGGAGCCTCGATCACGGCGAACGCGGCATTCAGCTCACGCTCCAGCAGCTCCTTCACCGCCCGGACATGGGCCGGGCACGCGTATGCAGGCTTCCCGCCGGTTGACGACGCCAGGTGGGCTCCCACCAGCCGTGTGTCTCCGGACGTTCCGCACGTCTCGCAGGGCATCACCGGTGCCTCCCGGTGTGGCAGGTGCAGCCGCAGCGCAGCGTCTCCACCGGGGCTTCCACGCGACGCGCGCCGGGCAGTCGCACGGCCGCCGGTCCGTGGCATTCCCGGTGCTCGCCGAGGCGGCAGGCCGGTGCCGTGTAGGGACGGGGGGCCGTTGCGCTGCGGTTCACAGGGCGCCGACCCGGCTGAGATTGACGGAGTTCAGCAGCAGGGAGAGGCGCGCGTGGAGCTGCTCCGCCTCGACGCCGGACAGGACGAGGTCGATGTCGCCCTGCGGGTTGTCGACGTGGAACAGCGACAGCGGCACCCGAACCTCTCGGGTGCCGCTGTCGATGCTGGGTGTGGTTGCTCGGTGTGGTGATGCGTGCCAGCGGTTCGTGACCACGAGGTCCCCCAGGGGTGTCGGTCCGTCAACGGGCCGTCACCGTAGGGCGGGTACCGGTGGGTAAGGGGGACAGTTTGTACCCGGTACCCACGGTGTCCCCCTAGCCTGCGGCTGTCACCCCGACCTGCTCGGCGAGCTTCGCGGCCTCCGACCGCAGGGCGCGCGGTACGTGCCGCCACAGCTCCGCCACAGCTGTCCGCGCCGACGGGGTGTACGCGACCGTTTCGGCGCCGATCTGGTGGGCGAGCTGCATTACGTGCAG
Source organism: Streptomyces sp. A3M-1-3 (assembly GCF_024213665.1). Taxonomy (GTDB): domain Bacteria; phylum Actinomycetota; class Actinomycetes; order Streptomycetales; family Streptomycetaceae; genus Streptomyces. Next base: position 281,212 of record NZ_JANAVP010000004.1, on the reverse strand, counting down.
GGCCGCGGTCTGGTCGCCGCGCTGAAGGTGCCCGCGGGCGACTTCCACCCACAGGCGGGCGCGGCGCTCCACGGACGGCATGCTGTCCGGGTCGATGTCGTCCGCCAGCGACAGCGCCTTGCGGGAGGTGCGCAGATCGGTGGCCACCGACACGGCATGGAAGTCGACGTTCGCCCGGCCGAACACCGTCGACGGGTGCACGTACGACGCGGGCAGGCTCTTCGCGACCTGGTCCCCCGCGTCCCAGTACCGCCACGCGTCCCCGTCCCGGCCGTCCCGCGCCGCGGTGACCGCAGCGTGCAGCTGGAGCGCGCCGTAGATGCCGCGCCAGTCGTCCGGGGCGTCCTCGAGTTGCGGCCGGATCAGGTCCGCCGCATCGGTCACCACCCGCAGCGCTTCCTCCGGGTAGCTGGTCTCGCGCAGGATGTTGCCCATGTTCCACGCCGCGGCAGCTATGGCGGCCGGATTGTCCGCGGCCTGCGCCGCCGCCAGGGCGCGGTCTGCGACCACCCACGCAAGCTCGGCCGGCGCCACGTAGGCGGTTGCTTGTCCGGTCAGCCGGTACACGTCGGAGGCCGCGGCGAGCGCGGCGCGGCGAGCGGCCCCGTCGAGGGTGCGGGTCGCGGTCTCCGCCTGGCGGATCAGGTCCGGCAGCAGGGCGGCGACCTCGGTCCGGTTGTGGCCGGAGGTGTGCCACAGGCGCCACGTCTGGTCAATGCGGCCTTGGAGCGCGGTCACGTCAATCGGAGTGGTGGGGAACGCGATGGTGAGGCGCCGGTTCATCACCGCGTCCCAGATCGCGGGCATGCCGGGGTGGTTCAGCCGGCCCTGCGGTACAGGCTGCGCAACCTCGGGCGCGCGGCCGGTGATGACGGACACGTCCGTCAGCTGGAGCGCGGCAGCGAGGCGGAGGAGCAGCGCGTGCGAGCGCAGGTCGCGTTCCCCGGACTCGATTTTCTTGAGCCAGTCGGGGCCGCGGCCGCACAGTCCGGCGAGCATCTGGCGGGACATGCCTCGTGACTCCCGCAGGAGACGGATCCGCTCGCCGGTGTGGAGGTCGTTGGGGATGTCCATGCTGTGCCCCTTCTCTGCGCGCAAGTGCTGCCCAGGGTACGGCCGGGCCCCTGCCCTAGCCCAGACGCACGAAATCGCCCCCTGCCCCGGCCGAAGCCGGAACAGGGGGCCTTTCGTGCAGGGTCAGGCGGTGCTGTTGTCGGTGATCAGACCGAGCGTGGCCAGGGCGGACAGCAGGGATGCCACAGCCGCGTTGCCGCCGCGGGACCCGGTCACGGCGGGCTTCGCCGCGGCCGCCGCCCCATAGAAGCCGAGCGTCGTACCGAGGTGCCGGAGCATCAGGGACACGATGACCGCATCGTCCGTCGTCCACTCGTTCGCTGCGGACCGCCGCCAGTTGGTGTCCCGGGTGGCGGTGCCGGGGCCGAACTCGATGCGGTCGGGCAGGACCCGCATCCGGTCGAAACCCTCGGCACCGACCAGTCCGCCGAGCAAGACGTCGGTGGCCAGGGCCCGGTTGACGGTGACGGCCCCGGTGAGGGTGCCGCCGACCTTGTCGAGCTTCCCGGTCTCCAGGGCCTCGCCTGCGGCCTGGGTGTAGGCGCCGATCGAGGCCGGGGTGATGCTGGAGGCGAGGACGAGCGTGGAGAACGTGCCGGCCACCGGGTCGGGGACCAGGACGTCGGCGAGGACGACGGTCGGTGTGGCCTTGGGCAGGCTGATGTATCGGGTCCAGCCGGGTGCGTTGGAGAACGCGGCGGTGACCTTGTACGTCCAGCCGGTCGGGCTCATCCCGGTGGCGTCTGTGGCGACCAGGGCGACGCTGAACGTGCCGTCGACCAGGTCCACGGGCGTGGCGCCGCCGAAGGTGAAGTCGTCCGATCCGAGCGTGACCAGGTCCGGGGCGGTGAAGGTGAGTCGGCCGCGCAGGAGCGTGCCGTCGGGCAGGGTGAGCGGCTCGCCGTTCGACACGGTGACCTTCTCCACCCCGGCGGGGATCGGCATGTGTTCCTCCGTTCAGCGTAGTAGGGCGATCAGGCCGGGCGCCGCGGCGGCTCCTGCGATGAGGAGGCCGATGGTCGGCAGGGGCCACTTGCGGCCCTTGAGGTCCTCGACTTCCGCGCGGACGTCGCGGAGACCGTCCTCGGTGTCCTGCCGGAGCTGCTTCACGTCGGCCTCGGTGCGGTCCGAGCGTTGCACCAGCAGCGCGAGGCTCCCCTTCACTTCGGCGAACCCGGTGTCGACGGCGCCGCGGAGCCGCTCCAGCTCCACGGCGACTTGCGTCGACTCCGACGGGGTCACCCGCGACCCCGCACGGTCTCGGTGATGCCGGGGCCCTCCGTCCCGCCGGATGTGGCGACCGCGGTGAGGAGCGCGAGGACCGCGGCGAGGCCGGCGGTACCGAGCGCGCCGGGCCAGGCCACGTCGAGGAGGTCTGTGGCGCCTGCGGTGAGGACCGCGGCGAGGGCCTGTGCGAAGGTGCGGACGACGCGCTCGGTCGTGGCCTTCCAGAAAGCTGCGGTCATCATGAGGTCGTCCTCTTCTCGAGCGCGGTGACGCGCTTCTCAATGGCGGTGAGCCGGTCCTCGACGGTCGGCGGCTTCGGGGGTACCGGCGGTACGGGCGGTGCGCTCGGCGACCAGTTGGCGGGGTGCTTGAGCCGTTCGGCGACGCGCTTGCGGATGTCGGCCATGGACACGCCGGGCCCGCGGGGGTCGACCTTTCCGGGCTGCCACTCCGAGTGGCCGATGACCGACGTGTCGCCGTCCCGGCCCCAGTTGTGGGCACGCAGCACCGCGGCGGATGCGCGGACTATCGCCTCGACCTGCTCGGCGGGCCAGGGGTCTTTGCCGTCGCCGAGGTTCTCGCACTCCCACCCGTAGAAGTGGCGGTTGCCGTCGGTGTCCGCCTCGTTGTCGGCGGGCAGGGCGCGCTCCGCGATGACCGCGGCCAGGACGTCGCCGTCACCGGATCCGGCGTGGTTCGTGCGGCCGTAGCCGACGAGGTGCACGGTGCCGTCTTTGGCGATGACGCCGTGGCACAGCGGTCCGGGCAGGCCTGCGTACCCGTCGCGACAGATCCGCACCGTGTTCGCGGTGCCGCGGGTGACGGTGTGGTGCACCATCACCCCGTGCACCGGGGCCCATGGGCCCTTGTGGTTGCGGTTGTGGGTGCGCCAGTTGCCGACCTCGACAACCTTCACGCCCTCGGCGCGCAGAGCGGCGAGGAACGTGGACGCGGGCAGGGGATTGGCCATCGGTCCTCCAGGGATGAAGAAGGCCCCGACGATGCGGGGCCGTTGGTTGCCGGTCAGGTAGCGCTGGGCGCTGGTTCCGGCGGAGGCGCCGCTGTCCAGCGGCGCACGGTCAGCCGGCCGGTCGACTCCACGGTCAGTACGTCGCCGGCCTGCCACGCGGTCGAGTGGGCATCGGCGCGCAGGGCGATCGTGATGCGGTGCCCTTCCGGCCAGTCCGGCGGCACGTCGAGGATGTCGTCCAGGACGATCGGCATGTGGTGGCGGCCGCGGTCGACGTTGTCGCCGGTCGAGTCGTGGACGCGGCGCCACACCCGTTCCTCGGCGGGCAGGTCGACGTCGTACCACCACAGGTGCGTGCCGACGCCGACGGTGTAGCCGGCGTCGCCGCGGTTCTTGCCGACGTCGTTGGTGACGTCGAACTGGCTGCTGATGTCGAGCCGGTCCCCAGCACGCACGGGCAGGACGAGGCGCATGATCGTGCGCCACGTGTCCACCACACCGTCCACGGGCAGCGTGGTGGGCACGATCTCCGTCGTGGTGACGGGCGGGAGTTCCACCAGGCCGGTCACGAGAGCGGCTTCACGGACAGCTCGCGCAGCGCCACCGTGCCCGTGCTCGCGCCCGACACGCGGTGCAGCAGGCGGGTGTTGTACGCGGAGCCGGGGGTGAGCCCGGACAGGACGTGCGTCACCCCGGTACGGGCGAAGCTCGCCCCGTAGTGGGAGGTGCCGATACCGTCCGAGGCCCCTTCGACGATGGTGCCGGAGCCGATGGTGCTGCCGGTACGGGTCTCCGGCGACACGAGTGTCCCCGCAGTCGTTGAGTTGATCATTCGGGCGGTGGTGCAGATCTCCACCCGCCCGGACGTCGGCGCGGTGAAGGTCACCGCGCAGTCCGCATACGTGCCCGTAGTCGACGCGGTGCCGAACGTGGTGATCGTGAAATCGTAGGACGACCCCTCGACGTCGGACTGAGTAGACGGCGTGTCCAGCGCCTTGACGGTTGTTCCGGCCAGCAGGTCAGGCATGAGACTCCCTTCTCACAGGGCCCGCACCGCGGGCCGCCGCAGAGACAGTGCGGTCCCGGCGGCGTGGCTCTTGACGATTGCGTTGACGCTCCGCACGGCCGTGAAGCGCTGCGGGTTGAGGCAGGCGAGATTGTCGTAGCGGGCGACCGGGTTGACGTTGGTGTTCGCGGCCCCGAGGATCGACCGCACCCCGACACTGCCCGCGGCGGGCAGGTCCGTGTCCGTGGCCGTCACCTGCCACCCCGACGGCTCCGCGTCGGTGACCGCCCAAATCTTCGCCCGCAGTTCCGAGCCGGCCACCTGCATCCGCAGCCGCACGAACGTGCCCGCCACGTGGGTGAGCGTGGTGGTGAACGTGGCGAGTTCCGTCTCCGCGGCCGCGATGCGTTTGCGTAGCGACAGCACCACGCCCGCCGCGGTCGTGAACGCCACTCGGGCCTGGTACAGGTTGCTGGCGTCCACGACCCGGGCGACCAGGCCCGCCGTCTGGCTGTCGCCCGTCGACAGGACACTCGTCGCAATGTCCGTGATCAGGTCCACATCAGCGGCCGGCGCGGCCACGAGGCAGCGTCGGGAGACGTTGACGGTGGTCATGGTGTGGGTTCCGATGCCGCTGCCGACCGCATAGTCGGAGGCGCTGCCCCCGCCGGTCGTCCACGCACCTCCGACGTCAGCCGAGCCCCATCCGCTGGATACGGTCCGGCCGAAAGCATCCACAACCGCCCCGGTGATCGCCGAGACGGTCATCTCCTCACCGCCCGCGCGGACGGTGATCGGCATGTGCGCCGGGTCCTCGGTCCACACCGGGCCCACCGTGGTGGCCACAGTCAGCGCCGTGGCGGCCGCATCGATGGCGGCCGCAAGGCTGCTACCCGCCGTGTCCCGCCGGCCCAGCGTCGCATCGTCACGAACACCGACCTCCCACGGCCCGGCCGGGCTGCAGTTGAAGACGATGTCCCAGTCGTTGGGGTGGCCGATCGTCTCCGCGTAGCCCTCGACGATCAGGTCGATCGGGCCGGGCGGCAGCCACGGCGGCGGGTTGATGATGCGGAGCTTGTCGCCGATGTCCAGGGCGAGCACAGTCTGGACGAGGTGCGGGGCGGCCGCCAGGTCGACGTGCACCTGTGGGTAGCGGGCCTCGTTCCATGTCCCCAGGTGCAGCCGCCAGCCGGCATGCTGCTCCGGCTGGGCGTCGTTGTACAGGTTGACGGTCACGCTCTCGTCGTAGATGCCCACCCCGCCCGGCGGGGCCTGGATTGACAGCGGCCCTGCCTCGAGGACCGCGCGCCCCGAACTGCCGCCCACCCTGGTGACGGTGATGTCGTTGCGGACGCGCTGGTCGTCATCGACGGGATCCAGCGGTGGCGCGACCTCCCCGTTGGCCGCGTAGTTGAGGGTCAGGGCGGGTTCCTGGTTGTAGAGGCTGGACCGGTCCCGGTAAATGAGGCCGATCTTGTCCCGGCTCTCGTACAGGATGCCGCCGTCGGCCTCCGCACACTCCTCCAGCAGCGTCAGGAGCGGCGCGGGACGCTGCGGTCCCATGCGTTCGGAGTCGAAGGAGTTGTCTCCGTCGATCCACGACAGCGCTACCGACGCGGATTCCTCGGTGGCCAGCCGGTTGATCCGGCTCAGTGCGGTCTCGCCCGCGAACCCGGTGTCTGCCAGGTCGTAGATCGTGGATGGCGGCGGTGAGCCGGACGCGCCGGTGCCCGCGATGTCGAAGACCGAGAGGTGCCCGAACGCCATGCCGGCAAGGCCGCTGCCCCAGGTGCCCCGGAGCCCCGTGACCGCGCCCTGCGCGCCAGTGAAAATGGTGGAGGCGTACCAGCGGGTGTTGGTGACGACGTCGCGCCACGACGCCTGGAGCCGGGTCTGCCCGCCGCCCGCATCCCCGGTGTAGATCGAGAGACGGTTCCACACCCCGACGAACGACGCGAGCGCCGTGGCGTCGCTGTAGACGACGAATACGATCACCGCGTCGTCCGCGTCGCGGGCCTCGATACGGATACCTGCCGTGCTGGCGTAGACGACCGCGGTACGCATGACCGAGCCGGCCACCGTGACCCGCATGACCTCGGTCTGCGCGGCGGGCAGCGCCGCCAGGTAGTACACGAACTCGCACTGCCAGCCGGCCTTGCTGCTCTGGGGCACGCTGGCCCGCAGCGTGGACGGGTTCTTGAGCTTGGGCAGCGCGGACGATCCGGCGAGAGTGTCGTCCGCCGCGAAGTCCAGCCCGGACACGGCCATCGGTGCAATGCCTGGAATCGGGGAGTAGGCCTGCTTCGCGTCGCGGGCCTCCTCCAACGGCCAGTACGCGACCAGGTTCGGATCGGACGGGATGCGGCGCCGCAGCGTCGACTGCAGCGCTTTCGCGCCCTGTCCGAGGCGCCGCAGGATCCCGGCCGCCTCGATGGGCATGTACACGTCCTGGCCGGACACGTCCCAGCGGTTCGGGAAGCTGGACGCTTCGGGCTGGATGCGGAAGCGCCGGTTGCTGATTTCCGCCTGCCCGTTGACGGTCCACGTCCGGCCGGCTGAATCGGCGAACGAAGTGGTTCCCGGGGCGAGGGCCCGGTGGTCGGGGGACGCCACAACGGGGCCGTTGATGCCGTTGCGTACTTCCGCGCGGTGGATGCCGCCCTCTACGGGCAGCCAGTTCGGGGTGATCGTGAAGGAGGACGGAGCGATCTGCAGCGGTGCCGTACTGGCGAAGATGCTGGTGGGTGTGGCGACGACGGCGTCAGTACCGAACTGCGTCCAGGGGCCGTCCAGGGACTCCGCCCAGTACAGTCGGGCGGTCCAGCCGCCTGCCCCGTTGTCGACATCCACCGTCGCCCGCACAGCGGCGCGCCTGGGCAGCGCGGGCAGGCTCCTGCCCGCGAAAAAGGAACCCACCCCGTCGGGAGAGAACCGCAACTCCAGGGCCCCGCCGACCAGGAGCAGCATGAAGGAGCGCTGATTGATCGATGAGTCCCACTTGCCGATCAGGGTCTGGACGCGCGCGGTGTACCAGTCGACAGCCGCCTCGACCCGCAGGTCGATGTCGCCAACAATGTCGAGGGTGGCATGGTCCGGGGTCGAGGCAATGTCGGCGCTCTGGCCCGTTAGTGCAAGGTACGACTCGGTCCCGGGCACGGAGAACCTGAGCGGGGTGTTCCTGCCGATGAGCCCGTAGTACGGGCTCATCGGGTTGAGCGGCGAGAAGCGGCCGTCCCGGTTGTTGAGCGTGAAGCCGCACTTGGACGGGTCGGTCCTCTGCCCTTCGTCCTTCCGGCCCCGCTCGATGCTGATCGGGTTCCGGATGTAGGTGTAGGCCGTGGTGTTGGTCCACACCCCGCCGATCTTCATCTCGGCCCTGACGTCCAACGGATCCTGCGGGAACGCCACAGGGGGCTCCTCTCTACCGGCCGAACGCGGTCTGGACGTTGCCCTGCCCGTCCACGCGGACGATCTTCTGAATGGCGGTCTTGAAGGCGCTGTCACCGTGCCCGAAGTCGAACCGCACGATCACGACTTGCGGCATGAACCCGGGCCGGGTCAGGGGCGCGGACCCGCCCGCCAGTCGCTGCCCGGCGGACATGGAGCCCGCCGCGGCCGGCGCCTGGACCAGGCCGGCCATGGTGCGGTCAACCTCGGCCTGCCCCGCCTCGATGCCGAGGACGACACCCGCGGGGATCCACTTACCGATGTGGTCGGCCATGTACTTCGAAGGCGACGCGATCCCGAGGGCCTTGGCGATCGGGCCGGGCACCAAGTTCCGCGCCCAGCCCATCAGGGTGGAGCGGAGCCAGCCGCCCATCGACTTGATGCCGTTCCACAGGCCCGAAACGACGGACTGGCCCTTGCCGTACAGGAGGTTGCCGAGGTTTCCGATTCCGTTGGCGATCATTCCGGGCAGGCCCCGCACCCAGCCGACCAGTTCCTTGGCTTTGCGGATCGAGCCGTCCTTGATGGTCGACCAGTGCTTGATCATCAGCCCGATTGGGGTGAAGTTGAGGAAGGCGTTGTAGATCGCGCCGGGGATGCCCTTGATGAAGTCGACGATGGCGTCCCAGGCCGTCGACGTCGCCTTCGTGATGGTGTCCCAGTGTTTGATGATCAGGCCGACCAGGGTGAAGTTCAGGAACAGCTGGACCACGAGGTCCACGAACCACTTGATCTTCGCCCACACCACGTCCCAGGCGGCGATCGTCCAGGCCTTGATCTCGTCCCAGTAGACGATGATCAGCGTGACCAGCCCGGCGACGGCCAGGATGATCCAGCCGATTGGGCCCATCGCGATCAGCCACTGCGCGGCCATCGTCGCCGCCCACACCACCGCACGGCCCGCCATCAGCAAGAACTGCGCCGCCGCCGTGACGGCCGCCCGGACGACCGCCGCGACCCAGGTGCCGATCGACACCAGCGCCGAACCGAGCCAGGCCGCGGCCGTCCGCGCGGCGGACACGGTCGACGTAGCCGCAATCTTCAGCATGGCTCCGACACCCACGGCCTGCATACGCAGCCAGCCCAGGATCACAGGCGTCTGCGACAGGGCCATGACCCGGTTCTTCGCCGCCACGACCGCTGTCGCCGCGGCGTTCGCCAACATCGCAACCTTCACCGCGACGAGCACCCCGGCGAGCACCGTCAAGACCGGCGTGGGCACGCTGTTGATGATTTTCGCCAGCCCGTTGGCGAGCATCGCTGTCGTACCGATCAGGGGGGCAAGCGCGACGAGAAGATTCACCGCCGCACTCCCGAGGGTGCCCAGCGTGTCCCCACCGGTGGCCGCCATGTCGAGGAACTGGGCGAACCCTTCGGAGCCCTTCAGGCCCTGGCCCCATTCCGCGAACCCTGCGGTCATGTCCGCCAGCCCACCGGTCATGCCAGCAGATACGGGCAGGAACGCAGACAGCAGCCCGCCGAAGCCGAGACCGAGATTCTTCACGACCGCCAGGAAGTCCGTCAGCGCCGGCCCGGCCATGCCCGACAGATCGGCAGCGAACGTCTTGAACCCCGCCGACTTCACCCCGGCGCCCACGTCGTCGAGGAACCCGCCCAGGGCCGTTGCCGCGGCCTGGACGAACGGCGTCAGCGTGGGAAGCAGATCCCGCAGGATCTCGATGCCCTGCGTGAACACGGGCATCGTCGATGCCGACATCTCATCCGACCAGGACGCGAAATCGGACTTCAAGCCGATGAACGCCGTTGCGGTGTCCCGGGTCGCCGGCGTCATGTCCTCCAGCGAGGCCATGTAAGCCTTCTGCGCGGCGACGGCAGCCTCACCGCCCTCCTTCGCCGCGTCCTGAGCAGCGCTGTACAACGCCCACGACTCGGTGACGGAATCCATCTGCGGCCCGGCGGCCACCGTGAACGCCTTCACCGCCAAACCGGCGGCCGCCGCACTCGCAGCCAGCCCCGCAACTCCCACAGCGGCCGCGGCGATACCCGGCAGAGCAACACCAGCCCCAGCAAGTTTTCCGACGACCGAGGTGAGGTTGGCGAACTTCTCCGCGATGGCGTCCAGTTCCTCGGACGCCCGGTCACGCGCGATCAGGTTGAAGACGAGCTAAAGCGAGGTGTCAGCCACCTCTAACCACCCCCTTTACTGGGGGTGTTCACCACCCAGCTCTCAGCTTCCGCGCTTCATGCGCTCGTTGGCCTCTTGCTGGGCCTTCTCATACGCGTCGAGCCAGGCATGGATGAACTCGGCCTGCTCGACGGTCATCAGGTCCCACTCCCAGGGGCGGATGCCCAGGAGGTGCGCCGCATCGCCGAGCCGTCTCAGCCGGCGATCGGCAGCTCCGCTTTTCCCTCGGTCTCGGTGTCGTCGTAGGCCTCGGCGATCTGCGCGTCCAACTGCTCCAGCGCGCCGGCCAGCTGGTCGCCGGTCATGTTCTCGGAGACCATCTCCCGCAGCTGCAGCAACTCACCCCGCGTGTACTCCAACTCCAGCTCGCCCCAGGCGAAGTCGACGTCCTCGTACCGCGTCGTGGGGTGTTCACGCTTGAGGTACATGAACAGCAGTGCCCTGCGGCACCGACTGTTGCCCTTCAGCACGTCGGTAGTGAACTCGCTGAAGTTGCGCTCCGTCCGGCGCTCGAGCATCTCCCGCTCGACGGACATCAGCTTCTTCGGGTCGTAAAGCCACCGCTGCGCGTCGCCCTCACCGGGCTTGTAGACCAGGTACATTGCGCTCCCTACTCGGCCCGCGACGCGATGCGCGCGGCCATCGTTTCCATTGCTTCATGGACGGCCTGGCGGTATTGGTCCGCGTCGTTGGTGAAGCTCTCGTCGAACCAGTTCTGCTTGCCGTGCTGGGTACGCCACGGCTCTTTGCCGTAGGAGAGGGTTCGCCACCCGCCGCTGCGCCTGTTGGTCCGCTTGGCCGCGTTGGCGAAACCGCGGAGCCCGGGCGTCTTGAAGGCCTTGACCCTCGCTCCGCTCCAGCGGCCGCCGAGTTTGACCTCGGGCCGGATCTTCTTCGCGATGCTGCTCCGGAGCCCGGGCCCCGTGCCGGTGCCGGCTGACCCCATGGCCATGATCGAGGACTTGGCGGCGGCTGCGCCGGGGCGCAGGGCGTCACGCATGTTCTTCGCGAGGTCCTTGCGCAGGGCCTTGCCGTCCTCCTCGGCGCGGATGGCGCGGACCAGTGCGTCGAGGCCTTCATGCGTGACCTGCAGATCGAACGGCGGGCCGCCGGCCATCAGGCTGTTGCCCTCACTACGGCCCCGGAGGTGGGGTAGCTAACCGACACCGACGCCTCGTCACCGATGCCGCCCTCGATCGGGTTCCAGCCCTTGATGAGCACGCTACCGGTGTACTTGGGGTTCGAGGCACCGACCGCGGCCTGGTCCGCTCGGATCTCGAAGGGGACGACGGTGCCGAGCAGCGGCCACATAATGCTGTCGATCTTGGTTGCGGCCACGTCCTGGAGAAACTCGAGTCCGAGCTCTCCGGACTTGAGGGCGCCGAGGACGGCCTTCCAACCCAGCGAGCTGTAGGTGGTGATGTCCTTGTCTTCGACCTCGACCGAGAACTCGGCCTTGCGGGTGTACTCCGACATGTCGACGCCGTTGAGGCTGAGGAATTGGGCCAACAGAATCATCTTGGCCATGGGGGATACCCCTTTCTGGGCATGAGGATCGGCCCGGCGTCGGAAGACCTCGGGCTGCGCGGAACGGTGGGCGCGACTACCGCACGCCGAGGGCGCTCGCGAACATGAACGAGGGTGTGGTGCCGGTGATCGTCCAGGCCGTGCGGAACCAGCTGTCGGCGATTGCCGTGCCGGACGTGCGGAGGATCTCCCCGCCGGCCGCGGACGCCGCAGCGAACGTGAGCTGCGTGGTCGGCGAGGCGAAGCCGGAGTCCGTGTCAGACTCGACGCGGGCCGTGATGGACGGCGTTGTGCCGGCCACCGACAGGACGTGCAGCGCGGCATACAGCCGCTTGCCCGTCGGCACGACGCCGAGGTTCACCGCGGTGCCCGTACCCGACGCAGTACGGGCCGTACCGGGCGGGTGCCCGACCTGCCCGCGCACCAGCGGCCACGCGGACTTCGCGGTACCGGACCAGGGCGCGACCTCGCCGACCGCGTCACCCTGCTTGTAGTCGGAGCGCAGCGCGGACGTGAAGTACGCCAGGTCGGCCACCGCGGCGTTCGCCGGGCACACCGTCCACGGGCCGACCCCGCCGAGCTGCGACCACGATGCGTTGTCGACCAGGCCCGGGTCGCCGGCCTCCCACTGGCCCTCGCCTGCGATCTCCGCCGAGCCGAGGCCGCCGAGGACTTCCTTCCAGCCGTTCGAGAGGTAGTTGGTGGCGTCCTTGTCTTCGATCTCCGCCGACAGTTCGATCTTGTTGGAGGCGCCGGTGAGGTCCGCGCCGACGGCGAACAGACGCACATTGAGCAGGATGAACTTGGCCATGTCAGGTGCTCCCCTCTCCGATGACCTTGATGACGAGTTCCGCGCCCAGGTATTGAGTTCCGGCGTGCTCGTACCACCGGTAGCTCTGCACTCGCATGACGTGCAGGTCGTGGGCTGCGCCGCCGAGCGCGAACTGCCCGGGCGCCCCGCGGGCCGCCTCGACCGCGGCTTTCAGCGAGCCCGTTCCGCCTCCGGACAGCAGGCCGTCCAGCACCTTCTGTCCCGAGAGGTCGTCCGACCGGCTGACCAGCACGGCGCACGTGAACTCCACCTCGTCCAGCGAGCGGCGCATCGCCTTGTCGAAGTTCACCGAGTAGTCCCCGACGTAGAAGTGGGGCACGGTGACGGCGTCCGGCGCATAGCCGGTGCACGTCAGCTTGGGGATTCCGACCGGCAGGACCACTGCCCGGGCCGCTGTCGCAATCGCGTCACGTACCGCCGAGATCTGCACGTCGCCTCCTATCCGAAGCCAGGTAGTACGAAGTGCTCGATGAGCGCCCACACGTCCGGGTCCCGGCGGGACAGCCGCACCACGCCCCACTCAGCGGAGCCGGTGACGCCCTCCGGGCTGTCCTTGCGCTTGTACAGCCGACTGGCCTGAATCACGGTGGCCTGCTCAACCTCGGTGGGCACCACAGGCCAGCCCCAGCGGGCGGTGATCCTCACGCGCGTGGCTCCCGCGCCCCAGCCCACGGCGGTGCGCAGCAGGCCGGTGACGGGCCGTCCACGCACCAGCGCGTTGTCCGGCGTCGTCTCGTAGTCGGTGACCGCGGTGAACGCCCCGGCGGACCCGGTTTCCACAACAAGGCCGGCCGCAGTACCGATGTCGTCCACCAGCAGCCGCACACCCGCCTCGTCGCACACCACCCGCCCGTTGGGGTTGTACGTGCGCGCGGTGCCGGTGGCGTCGAGGTAGAAGCGGCGGCCGGTGCTCGCGTCGATGCTGCGGGACGCGGCCGTGAGCGCCTTGTTCAGCAGCGTGTCCCGGGTGATGTCGCCGGGCTCGACGCCGAGTGACAGCTTCAGCGTGGCCAGATCGGCGTACTCGTTGGCCACCTCGGCTCACTCCCTGATGACGTTGCCGTCGGCGTCACGCGGCAGCTTGGGGCGGCCGCGCCGCTTCTCCGTGGGCGCCGCGGTCTCGGCCGGTGGCGCGGTCGCGGTTTCCACATCGCCCTCGCCGACAACTTCCTCGGCGACGCCGGAGGCCACGAGGTGAGCGGCCTCGGCGGTCGGCAGGTCGGCGACCTCGCCGCGCGCGGGCCACTCCTGGCCGTTGCGGGTGCCGGACATCGCGACCAGCATGCGGATCTTCATGTGACCCTCCTGGTCAGTCCTGAGCGATGAGTCCGGCGCTGCGCATCGCGGCCAAGATCGCGACGACCGCATTTCGAACGGCAACCGCCTCGGCCTGCGCGTAGGCGGCACCTGGCGAGGCGGGGTCGGCGATCGCCGCACCGTGGGTCCACGCGTTGGTGTCCTCGTCGAACACCTTCGGTTCGGGCATGAGTTCCTCCTGTGGGTAGGCCCGGCCGCAGCAGCCCTCCACTGCGGCCGGGCTGGGAACGGGTTACACGGCGCCCTGGAAGACCTTCACCGCGCCGGTCAGGTCGACCAGGGCAGCATCCGCGCGCAGCAGCGCCCGGAAGGTCACCAGGTCCGAGTTGAACGCAAAGTCGTCCGACCGCTCGAAACGGACGCCGCCGGCCATGCGCACGAAGTACTGCGACATGTCGCCGAAGACGACCGACTTGGCGGTGGTGGCGACGCCCGCGACGTTCGGGTCAGTGACGATCGGCTTTCCGAGCAGCAGGTCCGGCGCGCTCGCCACAAGCGACGGCTGCCAGATGTACTGACCGTCCGAACCCTTCAGCTTGCGAATCGCGCCCAGCGTCGCGTCCTTGACCACCCAGAAGCACGAGGACGACGCCCGGTACGGGGCGATGACCGAGTACTGCAGATCGATCAGATCGTCCGCCGTGATCAGGCCGCCCGCGGTAGCGCCGGTCTTGCCGACGGTCGCGTCCGTCACGATGCCGCGCGGCTGGCCGGTGCCGGTGCCCGTGACCATGTGCGCGCCGAACGCGTTGCCGATCGCACGGCCGGCCTGCATGGACAGGTAGCCCTCCAGGTCCACACCGGTGTCGGTGAGGAGCTCACGGGACACCTGGATGATCGTGCCGTACTTGAACGCGCCGAGAGTGACCTGACCGAACGCCGGATCCGACTCGGTGATCGTGCTGCCCTCGGTAGTGATCGCCGCAGTCGAGTGCGCGGTCGTCTTCGGGATCTGGATCTGCTCGCCCGAGCTGGTGTTCAGCACCGTCGGCCCGGTCTGCAGGATCGCGGACGACTCAATCAGATGCGCCATCAGCCGCTCGTAGAACGAGGTGGGCACCGTGTTGCCGCCAGCAGTCGCCGAACCCTTGGTCAGATCACGGTAGTTGACCGGGCCGGACGGCATGACGTCGAAGTGACGTCCGCCCTCACCGCGGACGAACGCCCGCAGCTCCTCCGAACCGAGCCCCGGACGCTGCCCGCCCCCGTCCTGCTTACGCTGCTCGCCGCGCAGCTTGGCCATCGAGTCCTCGGCGTCCTTCGCGCGCTGCTCACCGTCGATGACGGCCTTGATGCGCTTGTCCAGTGCGTCGAGCTCCGCGTTCAGGGACTGCCACGTCGACTCCTCCTCGCCGGAGAAGGTGCGGTTCTCGTCGGCCGCCGCGTCAGCGAGCGCCTTGGCCTGCTCCCAAACGCGAGCCCTACGCTCGGAAAGGGTCTTTGCTACCTCGGACATGGGTCCGATCTCCTCACTGTGGTGTGGGTGGGGTCCGAGGTGGCTGTCGGCCTGCCTCGCATGCGAAAGGCCCGCACGATGGCGGGCCTGCGGGGATGTAGGGGTGGCTGTCGGCCTGCCCCGGTGGATCAGAGGTGCGGGGACTCCCGCCGTGCCAGCAGTGCCATACGCGCGGCTGCACCCAGCGTCTTGGGCTTCGCCGGGCCGGGGCCGTCTGTGCGGCGGAACAGCTTCCGCAGCTCGTCCTGCTGCGCCAGCGCGCGTACTTCCTCGAACTCGACACCGACGTGGGCCGCGAGGGACCGCAGGCCGGCCGTGCTGTCGGGGTAGGCGGGGATGTTGACCGGGGCGACGTCGACCAGCTGCGCCGCGAGGAGCGTCCGCTTGGGGAACCCCTGGTCGGTCATACCCCAGTCGTCTTCGACCGTGCGGAACGCGAAGCTGGACTTGCGGACGTCGCCGCGGGATACGAGTTCGAGGATGTCCGCCCGGGCCTGCGGCGGATCCACGTCGTACATCAGGCCCGTGTCGTCGACCTGGAGCCGGAGCGTGCCGCCGGCCACGGTCCCCAGGAGCATGTTGTCGTCGTGGTTGTAGCGGGCAATGACGTCCGGCCAGCCGTCGCCCCTGCTCTTGTTGAAGGCGCGGGCGTCGACGACCTCGACGAACCCGCCGAGGTTGGACGATTCGCGGTTGAAGACGGACGCGTATCCGTTGATGGTGCGCTGCTCCTGGGCTGCCCGCAGCTCGACGGGCACCGCGGTGTAGCGCCTCTCCAGGTCGGCCACGGTCGGCCTCCTCACTGAATGGGGTTGGGGTCGTCCGGCGGGGTGCCGGAGTCCGGTGGGGGCGCCGCGAGCATCGCGACGGGCAGGTACGGCTGCCCCTGCCCGTCGGGCAGCGGCGAAAGGTCCTCCAGGGCGCGCACCTCGTCCCGGTTGCGCCAGCCGTCGTTGAGGGCCAGCTGATGCGCCTGGTAGCGGGTGAGCGTGTCGGTGCGGATCATCGCGTCCACGTTGAAGCGGACGAACTCACGGCCGGGCATCAACTGCGACAGCTTGGTCTCGATCCGCACCAGCCACGGCCGCAGGGTCGTGTTCGCGAAGTCCAGCTGGTTCAACTCGACGGTGGAGTAGGTCATCGAGCCGCCGGTGTCGCCACCAACCTTCTCCGGCGGCACACCGTAGATCGCTGCGATCTGCGACGCATTGAGCCGCATGGTCTCGATGAACTGCGACTCCTCCGGGTTCACCTGCAGCGCGGCAAAGTCCCAGTCCGAGCCGTACACCAGCGGCTTCCGGGCACGCACCCGCGCGGACAGGTGATCACTGATCTCGTCGGCCTCGTCAGGGTTCAGCGTCTTCGATGAGTTCTTCATCGTCCACGGCGGAGTGCCCCCGTTGTCGAACCAGGACAGCCCGTACTCGGTCGCCGACAGGCCCACGCCGATCGTCCGCGCAAACAACTGCACCGGCGTCAGCCCGACCACCCTGCCGGGCATCACCACCCACGGAATGTGCACGATCTGCTCGCGCGGCACCTCGACGCCCTGCCAGTAGAACACCGGCAGCGTCGGCCGCAGCTCATCCACCCACATCTCGTCCGGGTTCAGCCACTCAATCGAGGTGGGGAAACCGAAGTCATCCCACTGCGTGACGAGACCGTAGGCATTGCCGCGCAGCGTGAGCGACACAACCAGCTTGTGCAGCCACTCGAAGAGGTTGTCCCGCGCGGCCGGCTGGAACAGCAGCGACGGCACGAACGTGATCGGCTCCCGCGCCGCCCCGTTACGCCGGTACGTCTGCAGCGGCAGTGACGCGATCGAGTCGGCGAGGATCCGCACCGACGCGAACAGCGGAATCAGGGCCAGCGCACGCTCCGGTGACACCGCGCCCGAGCGGGGACCGCCCGCGATCCACGGAAGCGACGTGATCGCCCGCTTGCTGACACCCGCCATCCAACGCAACGGCGCCGCCATCGCCCGGCCGATCCGCCGCCACCCGCCCACAGATGGCGGCGGGCCGCCCGGGTACCACACCCCATCGGGGCCAAGAGTCGGGCCCACCACAGACCTCCTCACAGGGCGAGTTCGGCAAGTTGCTTCTGTCGTTCACGCATTCGGCGCATGTTCTCTGCATGAGTCACGGGCTCGAGGTGACTCGGCTCGCAGCAGGCTGGGTTGAAGCAGAGATGGTCCAGTTCCAGACCGACGGGGATGCCGCCCACCCAGAGTTCATAGGCGACCCGATGCGTGGGCGCAGAGCTACGTTGCGGCGCACCCAGACGTATTGCCCCGTAGCCGCCGGGTCGGGTTGCCCCGGTCCACTCAAGGCACCCGGTCTCGGAATTACGCGCCAAGCGGCTGCGGAGGCGCTCCTCCAGGGTCGCCTTCGGCTTACGGCTCCGAGAGCGGGCACGCCTTCCACGGTCGATGTTGCAACAACGGGTGGAGCAGAACTTCACGCGGTGCTTGTGCACCCAGGTGACTTCGCGTTCCGCATCCACGCCACAGACTGCACAGCAGACTCGGACAGTAACCTTCTCCATGTCGGCACCCCTTCACGGTGTCGTCCACGGCTCGGGGTGTTCACGCACCGCCGAGCCTTTTGATTCGGCGCTAAAGCACCGAATCCAGCACGTTGTAGTCGTCGAGCACGATCGGCCCGCGGGTCAGCAGCGCCCACCGGGCGAGCGTCACCGTCACCAGCGGAGCAATGTCCACCGGCGACGACCGGCGGTCCAACGTCCACGCATCGTTTGACGGACGGGTCCGGGCCCCGTTCACCGCGGCCGTCAACTCGGCCTGATCGATGTGCACGGCCGTGCCCTGATTCATCGCGTCGGCGATCTGCCCACACGCTTCGAGAACATCGCCGGCCCGCAGGATCACCAGATCACCGCGGGCCGGCTGGTCGCTGGACTCCGGAGCCCTCACACCGGCCGCGACCAAGTCATCAACAAGAGACGCCGCGGGCGACCGCGACGCGACCGCGACCGCGATCGGATTCCACAGGGCGCGCAGCCGCAGCACCGCGGGCACCACCCAGTCCGTACCCGGCCGCCGGTCGACGACCTCCAGGTGCATGCGCCCGTCCTCGCGCACCGAGGCGACACCGATCGAGGCGTAATCCCGCGCCGCGGACACATCGACAGCGAACGCCAGCTCCGCGCCGGGCTTCGACGCCTTATCGACCAGGCCCGGCCACATCTTCTTCGGCACGTTCGGGTCCTCGGGCGGCGCGGCCTTCCGTGTCCGGTTCAGATACGCCCGGTCGAACCCGGACGGGTCGTCGGCCATCTTCTCCAGCTCGGACCGGATGACCGCCTCGGTCACCGTGTGCCCGAGCGCAGGCAGACACGTCCGCCACGTCGACGGCTGATCGCGCGGCAGATGGTCCGGAGCGAACCACTCGAAGTACGCGACGCTTGTGCGCTCGCCCGTCTCCCACAGCCGCTCGACGATCTCGCGACCGGCCCGCCGCTTCTTGTTCAGCCACACCGACTTCTCGGTACCGCCCGCCGACGCCCACACCAGCTGCGCCATCGGCCGGGTCAGCATCGCCGGGGAGAACGCCTGCTCCAAACGGTCGTCCTCGTGCGCGAACGCCTCATCGATGACGCCCAAATCGAGCGGCGGGCCGTGGCCGGCCTTCTCGGTGTTCGACGTGATGCCCAGCCGGGACCGCTTCGCGGTGAACAGGATCGCCTCGTTGCCATTGCTCTTCCGGGTCCTGTATCGCCCGGACAGGCTGGAGTCGTCGAGGGTGACGAGGAACTCGTCCTCCCACCGCTTGCGCGCGTCGTTGCGGGTCTGCGCCGCGTACACCACGTTCTGCCGCTCCAGCGCCATGCACCGATGCACCATCAGCCCAAGGATCTGCTGCGTCTTCCCCTGCTGCCGCGGCACCGACAGACCCACCTCGCGATGCGCGAACAGGCCCGTCTCGGGGTCGATTTCCAGCGCCACATCCAGGACGTACCGCTGCCACGGCATCGGCGGGTAGCCGAGCGCCTCCATCACTTTCGCGGCCTTGCCACCCAGCGTGGGGAAGTCCGGCCGGCGCGGCGTACCCCAGTACGGCGGGCACTCCAGACCGTACAACTCGCGGCACTGGACGGCGAACTCAGTCGGGGGAACCCAGATCGCCGAGTCCGTCATCGTCGTCATCCGTGGCCCGCCCCTCCAGCAGCTGGGCGAGCGTCGCCCGCAGTTCGCGGTTGAGCTGGGCCAGCTGCCGGCCTTCCTCCCCGCCACCGGCGTCGATCTCGCGGGCCAGCGTGTACGCCATCGCGGACAGCGTGGGCTCGATGCTCACCAGGTCGCCGAGCTGCTCGATGTCCTCGCGAGCGGCCGTCTCGACGGGCCCCATGGCGCCCCCTTCAAGATCATTCCCAGGCCCACGGCCGCGGGGGGAGAAAAATAAAAGCTGGGCGCGGGGCTGCGGTAATGCCCCCCTAAAAACCAAATGTCCGATTCGGTCTACTCTGCGTACCAATCGCGTGAGGTGACAAGCCTGGTGACCTGGGCCAATGGCTTGTTGCTCTTCTCGGAGTTGCAGCTCCTCAAGCACGTCGGGCATTTGCCGACCCCGTGGATGGGGGCGAGGTTGTCGGGGTCGAGCGGGGCCCCGCCCTTGCTGACGGGCGTGATGTGGTCGACAGCGTCCGCCGCGCCGTGGCCGCAGAGGATGCACACGTCGGACTCGGCGAGGATGCGCGCGCGGATCTTGCGGTAGGCGTGGCTGGTGAGGTCGGTACGGCCGGCCATGCTCACCTCCGGGCGTGCGTCGGCCCGGCCTGGGCAGTCATGGGCACCGCGCCCACAACTGGCTCACCCCCGGACGTGCGTGGGCCCGGCTGAGCGCGGTGGCGCCGGCCGGGCCGGGGTGGAGGGCTGTGTGAAGGCGTGTGACGGTGCTGTGACATGACGATGCCCCGCGCGGTGGCGGGGCATTGGTGTCCGGGCATGCCGGAACTGCGGCCCATCATCAGGCCTGATCGGATCTTTTGCAACTAGGTACAGAAAGGCCCGGCCGTGGGTGGAGGCACGGCCGGGCCAGCGCGGGCCCTGGAGTCCCTGCCGCGGACAGGTGCGGCAGGGACTCGCGGCGGGTAGCCCCCCTCGCAGGTGGCCACACGCTACGCCCGGTGTGGCCGAAAGTCAGCCCCTCGTCTTCGGCTTGCCCGGGGTGGGCTTCTGCTCGGTCGGGTAATGCCCGCCGCGGCTGGCCGAGTAGGTCGTCTCGTGCCCCTTCAGCCTCGGGTCGTCGGGCGCGGGCTTCGGCTGCTTGAGTGTCATGATGCTGGTCCTGTCTCTTGATCGGGATGGGACCGGGGCGGCCGGATGCCTGGCAGCTGTGCGGCCGCCCCGGGGTCTAGTGGGCCCTGCGTCAGGGCTGGTTGGTTTCCTCGCGGACCTTGTAGCGCCGGGCCTCGGACGGAACGCGGTAGATCAACATCCCCTCTCGGTCCTCGACCACGATCGCGGGCGCAGCGCTCTGGCCAGCCTCTTCGCGTCGAGAGGGGGCCGGGGCCTCCGGTGGGGGAGTGGCCGACGAAACGGACACCCGATACGCCGCGGCGCACCAGCCGGCCGCGAGCAGCCACATCAACGCGGGCGCGGCGAGGGCGATCCCGCCGAGCAGCCAGCCGAGGGCGAGCACCGCGGCCAGCCGCTTCGCCGCGCCCCTCACCGAGCCCGGCAGCAGCCACGCGCCGAACTGCCGCCCCAGCACGCCTGTGCCGCGCGCGAGGTGGCTGGCCGCGGCGCGGACCAGCCTCACAGGAGCGCCGTCAGACCGAGGCCGAGGAGGTTCGCGGCCGAGGCGAGGGGCACCGCGGCGATCCCGGCGACGGAGCCGGATAGGCCGAGGCTGATGCCGGCCACGGCGCCCGTGCCGAGGGCTGCGTTCGGGACCTTGTTGGCCCACCTCCACAGGCCGTACAGGGCGAGGGTGAGGAGGACGACAACCGCGTGCCCGCCGTCGGACAGCGCCATCTGCTTGGAGCGGGTGACGTCGGGGGTGCCGCCGCCGA
This sequence comes from Streptomyces sp. A3M-1-3, assembly GCF_024213665.1. Lineage (GTDB taxonomy): Bacteria > Actinomycetota > Actinomycetes > Streptomycetales > Streptomycetaceae > Streptomyces. Next base: position 260,174 of record NZ_JANAVP010000004.1, on the reverse strand, counting down.
CGCCCCAGACGAGGGCGAGGTCGCCGAGGCCGTTGGAGCCCCACAGGGTGATCCCGGCGATTGCGCCGAGGAGTCCGCCGGCGGACAGGATGAGAAGCATGCCGTACGCGGCGGACAGCAGGAACGGCACGAGGGCGGCCGTGCGGCGTTTGTCGCGGTGCCACCAGCGGATGCCGGTGAGGACGAGGATTCCGGTGCCGACGGTGACACCGCCGAGCGAGACGACGTTCACGAGGGGCCTCAGTTGAGGATGGCGACGCCGAGCGCCGCGAGAGTCAAGATCAGGGCGACGGTCCCGGCGATGGGTGGGACGTCGTGAGCCGCAACAGCGGCGAGACCGAGCAGCGCGCCGAGCGCTGCGAGCGCGAAGAGCAGGCCCAGCAAGGGCATGGCGAGATGGGGTGGGCTGCTCAGCCGGCGGAGGCGAGCGGTGGCAGCGTCTCGGGGTCGTAGAGGTTGCCCATGCTGGGGTCGACGAGCGCGGGCGCGATCTTCCCTCGGGACTTCCATGTGGCGACGGTGCTCATTTCGACGCCGTACCGCTGGGCGACTTCGCGGGTGGTGAGAAACCGGGGAGGCTCGGCGAGCAGCTCGCGCGGCTCGGTCTCGGTCTGCGGCTGCTCGGGGGCCTGCTCGCTCGGCTCGATCTCGGGCACGGGGGTCTGCTCGGCCTGCTCGACGGGCGCGGGCTCGGCGGCGCGCACTGGGGTCGCGGCAAGGTGCAGGAGGTGGCCGAGGACCAGGGGCGGGACGCATGAGACGGCGATGACCAGGGCGAGGGGGGTGCGCGGCTCACTGCTGAGATGCCCGGTCACGAACATGTGGGACACGGGCTGCGCGGCCATCGCGGCGCCGAGCGACAGGAACGCCCCGGCCACGGCGGAGCGCTTGCCGGGCGCGCCTGCGGGGCGGCTGCTGGCCACGGCGGCGGCGATGCCTGCGTATGCGGCGAGCACCCCCGCCATGCCCCACGCGAGGGTGTCATCCCACCCGGCGAGCACAGCGAGATGGTGCTCACCGGGGGCGCACATGCCGAGGACGACGACGGCGATCACGGGGCGGCCGGCGGTGGTGAAGGCGCGGATCCACCAGGGCGGGCGCGGGCTGGGGTGAGCAGGGCGCGGGCTGGTGGGGGTGACGGAGCGCACAATGCGCGAGATACGATCACGGGCATCCATCAGGAGACTCCAGATCTCTTGGTGGTCAGGCCCTGCCGGGAGAGTTCCAGTCTCACGGTGGGGCCGCTTTTTTGTTGTAACGCTGGACTTTAGCACGGTAGTTGATGATCCGTCATGGTTTGTGAGAGTGCTGAGTGGGGCGAGCATGCTGGGCTGCTCACCCCACTCGCACGGGCCTCTCAGGCTGCGAGACCCTGCTCGGTCCAGATGCGGCCGCAGCTCGTGCAGTGCGCCACCGGGATAGCGCCGGCCCCTCCGTGGACCTCGATGCGGCCCCCGCACTCGCAGGGGCGTTCCAGGCCGGCCTTGCTCGCGGCGATGTCGAGGGCCCGCTCAACCCGCTCGGCCGCACCCTGCGCGACGCGGGCGACGTAGCGCAGCTGCTGCTCGTCAAGGGGGCGCTGCGGTCCGCGGATGCCTTCCACCCTCGCGCAGAGCCACAGTGCGGCAAGGGTCGCGGTGCGGTAGCCGGTGAAGCGCCAGCGTTGAGGGTCGGTGGCGTCGGCTGCGGCCAACGCATTGCGGCGCTGCCGATCAGCTTCGGCAATCTTCCGGGCGCGTTCGGTGGCGTGGAAGCCGATATGCGGCGCCATCGGCTGCATGACGGGGTGCTGGCTGGAGTGGGCGATCTGGTCGGCGCACTCCACTAGGCCGGCCTCAACGAGCCGCATGGTGTCGTATACGGCGAGGCGGATGGGGACGGGGCGTTCGCCGATTTGCGCGGGGTCGCGTTCGAGGGCGCGGCGGGCGGCGGCTTCTTCGAGGTCGGGCTCTTCGAGGGCGGCGAGGTAGCCGCGGAGTCCGAGGCCGAAGGCGCCGATCTGGGCGGGGGCGCCGAGGGCGTCGCGCAAATCGGTCCAGCGGGTTGCGATGGTGCGCAGGTGGTGTGTGGTGGTGGTGGTCACTGTGGGCTCCCGTGGTACATAGGGCGGTACAATGATCAGCACCTGGGGGCGCGCCCGTCCTGGTCAGACATGTGGGCGCGCCCCAGCCTTGCGTCTCAGCTGAGAGCGTCCTTCACAGCCTTATTGAGAGCGTCGAGCTTGGTCTCTGCGGTCCGTGCGCGGCTCTTCCAGTAGTCCCGCTCTTCCACTACGTCGTCGTAGTTGGCCGCGGCTGTCATGATCTTGCCCAAGGTCAGCTCAGCCATGGCGCTGTTGGCCAGGTTGGGGGCCGTCTTGGCTGCGGGCTTGTTGGTGGGCTTGCCGCAGGTCTTGAGGTGGTGCTGCACCGGTCCGGCGGTTTCGGAGGTGAAGGCGCACTGCTGGCAGCCGTAGACCTCGCTGCCGTTGTCCAGCAGTAGTTTGCGGATCTCTTGGCGGATGCCGGTGACGGGGTCGTCGTGGATGACGCTGTGGCCTTTGTGTTGGGTGGCGGTCATGTGCGGTGGTCTCCCGTGGTTGATGGGTACGGTGATCGCACCGAGTAGGGGCGTGCCGGTTGTCGTGGTGGACGTGGCGCGCCCCTTCGTCGTGTCTCAGCGCTTGCGACGGGCGGCGGCTCGGCGCGCTGCTCGGTTCAGGCGAGGCGGGCTGGGCTCGTTCATGCCGGGGGTGCTGGTGTCGGGCTGCTCCTCGAAGCGGGGCTCTTCGGTGCCGGGCTGGATGTCGAGGCTGCGATGTGCCCATCGGGGGCTGCCGCCGTGGGTGACCTTGTCCCAGCCGGAACCGTCGTGGTCGTCCAGGTGGAACACGTCGCGGCCGTAGTGGACGCGTACTGCCTTGCGGCGCGTGCCGACGAGGTGGCGGGCCCAATACGCGGGGAACTGGCCGCTGTCGGCGATGGTGACGGTTACGCGCATGGCGGTGCACGGCTCTCCGTTCCACTCGGTGCGCTCAGCCATGGTCATTTCTCCTTGGTCTGGTTGCTGCGGACGCCGGCCCAGATGAGGGCGATCAGCAGGGCGGTGACGCAGATCGTGATGACTGCGCCGAGTTCGTAGCCGTTCACGAGGTGGGCTCCTTGGGGGTGTCGAGGGCGGCGAGGATCTCGCGGGCGTAGTCGCGTGTCGCCCGATCGGTCTCGTCGTAGCCGGTGGGCAGCGGCGTGTTGGCGGCGCGCCCCACGTACTCGCGTGCGCGGGCGATGGCGGCCTCGGCGCGGCGGGCGCGCTGCCCGGCGTCATACGCCTCGCGTTCGGCGGCCGTAGCGCGCTGCCTGACGTCGCGGTACTTGGCCTGGATGTTGAGCCAGCCGCGGGCGTACTCCTCGCGTTCGTCGTACAAGGCGTCGAGTTCGTCGCTGGTGATCGTGTCGACGGTGTGACGGGTCTCGGTCATCGGTGCTGCTCCTGGAGTGCGGCGTGGGTGATGGCGGCTGCGTCCTGCTGCGCGGTGCCTATGTGGGCGCTGTGGGGGCGTACGGCGCGTTCGGTGCGCCGGGCGTCGCGGCGGCGCTGCCAGGCGTCGTGGGCGGCGCACACCGCGGCGACCAGGAGGGCGAGGGTGAGGAACGCGGCGGTGAGCAGCAGCGTCGGCAGCACGCGGGCGATCACCGGGTCCTCCAGGTGGGGTGCATCCAGTGGGCGAGGGGCAGTCCGGCGAGCACGACGACCAGGCCGACGAACGCGAACACGTCGATCACGGCTGCTCCCCCACAGGCATCCAGCGGGTGACGGTGACCTCGCGCTGCTCCATCTCGACGGCCTTGATCTCGTCGTCGTAGTTCCAGGGGTCGGTGTCGTCCTGGTTTTCAGTGAGGCCCTGCTCGTAGTGGACGCGGTACGTCAGACCGTCGTCGGGGGCGCGGAAGATCAGCTGATGCACGGACACCCAGCGGCGGGCGTCGACCTGCTCACGGTGCAGAATCTCCGGGCTGTCGTCGGCCCACGCGCCGGGCAGGTCCCAGGCGTCGAGCTGGTCGCGGGTGAAGTGGCGGACGGGCATGGTCGTTCTCCTTTGTGCGCGGGTCGGGTTGAACCGGGTGCGCCCGGTCAGGCGGCGGTGTCTGGGTGGCTGCCGGTTTCGGGGTCGCATGCGAGGCAGGTGGTGTATCCGCGGTCGAGGCGGAAGCCGTGGAGTTCGTGTCGGCAGATGGTGCAGAGGGGGGTGTGTGGGGCGGGCGTTCCCTCCCCTTCCCCCACCTTCGGTGGTGGGGAAGGGGGGGAACCTGGGTTCCCGGCGGGTTCCCGCGGGGTTCCCGGGGAATGGTTGACCTGGGGTTTTGCGGTTCCCTCAAGATCGCTCGGGGATTCCCCCGGGGAACCTGTTCCGGGAAGGGGCGGGGGAAGGCTTCCGGGAACCTGATTTGTCCGGTTCTTCCGTGCCCGTACGGCGGCCTCGATCTTGGCTTTCGAGGCGGGGATGCGGGCGCTCGCGAGGGCTCTGATCGTTTGCGGGTTGCCTGCGTCGCCGGGAAGTCCGAGACCGTCGATTTTCATGATCAGCCACTCGATGGAGCCCTCGATGTTCTGCTCAAGGTGCTCGTACGCGGCCATGACGTGGCGGGTGCAGCCCGGGAGGTAGCGGTCGCCTTCCTTGCGGGCCTGGCGGACGATGTGGAACACCTCGGGGCCGATGCCGGTGCGGGTGTGGGTGCGGCGCAGCAGGAGGTTCCCGCCGCCCTGGACACGCAACTCCCAGACGTGGTCGACGTCCTGGGTCTTGGCGGAGGAGCCGCGGGCGCCGCGTTCGCCGTCCTTGCCCATGTGGTCGAGACGGACGGAGGCGATGCCGGCCCGCTTGAGGGGGAGCAGGGTGTGCCGGTAGAGGGACAGCCAGGTGTCGGCGTCGTTTTCGGGGCCGGAGATGAACCGGCTCACGGTGTCGAGGCAGACGAGTTGGGCCTCGCATTCCCGGACCATGGCGAGGAGGTCTTGCCCGCCGCCCGCGGTGTCGAGGGGCCGGATGGGCGGGAACGAGGCGTACGAGAGGAGGCCCATGCGCCCGGGGCCTCCGCCGTACGAGGCGAACCGGTCTTGGATGTCCTGGTGGCCGTTCTCGGCGTCGATGTAGAGGATTGACACGGGGTCGTGGGCGCGGTCGGCGAGGAACGGCTGCCCGGTGGCCATGCGCCACAGCCACTCTTGGCAGAACAGGCTCTTGCCGGCCTTGCCGTCGCCGACGACGGTGATCTGTTGGCCGGGGGCGAGGAGTTTGCCGAGGAGGAGTTGAACGGCGCCGAAGTCGGTGGCGAAGAACGGGTCCCAGTCGAGGAGGGCGCCGGTGAGGTGGGCGGGACCGCCGGTGGCGCTGCTGCGGGTGTCTTCGTAGTCGCGGTGCTTGGCGGCGAGTTGGTCGAGATGGTCGGGGTCGGCGATGCCGGAGAGGACAGCGGCCTCTACGGCGGTGGCGAGTTCGAGGTGGCGGCGGAGGCGGGCTTTGTCGCGGATCTGTTCGGCGAAGCTGGCGGCCATGACGCCGGGGATGACGTCGATGCCGATGCGGTCGATGAGCTGGCCGCCGTCGACTTCGCGGAGCCGGTTGTCGTCGAGCTTGGCGATTTCGGCTTTGACGAGGACGGGGTGAAGTGGTTTGCCCTCGGCGACCATGCCGCCCACGACGTCCCAGATGAGGCGCAGCGGGCGAAGGTAGATGTCGTCCCGCTTGATGATCTGGGCGCACTCGAGGTAGGCGGCGGCGTCGTGCATGATGACGCCGGCCACCAGGTTTTCGGCGTCGGCGTCGTAGGGGACGCGTCGTGTGAGGCCGTCGTGGTCCCCTTGCTGGTCGCGTGGGAAGGGGTGGACGTTCTCCACGGGGCTCCTTCAGAAGAGTGCGGACTGCTCGGCGGGGCGGCAGTGGTGTTCGGTGACGTGGGGGTGTGGGCAGTTCGGTGGGTGGTGGTGGCCGGTCCAGCGGAGGCGTGGCGGGTTGTGGGGGCCTGCTTGGTAGAGGCACCAGATGAGCCGGTTGGGGGTGCGGGCTTCGGCCTGCTGCTCGGGTGTGAGGGGGGTGAGGTCCGCGGTGATGTTGAGGGCGGCGGTGCGGCCGACGAGTTGGGTGAGGGTGGGCGCGGAGCAGGCAGGGCAGGGCTGGGGGCTGCTGCTGGTCTGCCTGCTCGCGCGCCCGGCCATCAGGCGCGCTGCCAGGTGACGGTGCCGCGCTCGACGTAGCCGTTCGCGCGGCTCTTGCCGGTCGGCTCCTGGGTTTCCTCGTCACGGATGGCGAGGTGGTTGTTCCAGAAGCTGACGCGGGCGCGGGCGGCACCGATCGAGCCGTACGGGCCCTCGTACTCGGTGCGCTCGCTGCCGTCGCGGTCGGTGAAGACGATCACGGCGCGGAACACGGTGGCGTTGGCGGCCATGCCGATGGAGCGGGCCATCAGTGCTGCTCGCTGCTCGCGCCGACGAGGAGCCCGGAGCCGTGCCGCAGGACGTCGCGGGCCTGCTGGACGTCCGGGTCGAGTTCGCCGTCGAGGGTGCCGCCCTTGGTGCGCAGCCGGTACAGGCCGCGGAGCAGTTCGCGGAGGCGCTCGTCAGAGAAGTCGTCGCCAGCCACCTCAACGCCGACAATCCGCAGCTTCACGGACGGGAACTTGTCCTCGTCGGGGCCGGGCTCGACGCGTTCGACGTGGGCCAGCTCGACCACGGCCATCCAGCGGCCCTTGCGCTGGCGGAACATGTCGCCGCTGTACGGCTCCAGGGCCTCTTTGACGTCTTCGAGGACTTTGCTGTCGAACTTGATGTCAGCCATGGGTGGTGCCTTTCGGGTTGGTGGTGCGGGGCGGTGGGTCAGCGGTCGCTGCGGGCGAGGTACATCTCGCGGGCGGCGGCCTCGCCGATGCCGCGTACGAGGGCCTCGCGGGCGTCGTCGGTCAGCTCGGGGGCGAACGCGAAATGGATGCGGACGATCGGTCGGTCACCCGCGCTGAAGCCGAGCTGGTGCTCGTCGGGCTCCAGGCCGTCGGCGCCGAGGTTCACAGCCCAGTCGGAGACGTCGGCAGCGCCGTTGATGAGGTCGTGGATCCTCCGCTGCGCGGCGTTGAACGCCTCGCCGCGGTCGGCCTCGAAGGGCAGCAGTTCGCCCCAGGTCTTGCCGCCGTCGGCCTCGGTGGAGGTGACGACGTCGTCTTCCATCTGCTCGCCGACGCCCATGAAGTCGGGGTCCTCGCCGAGGGTGGCGAGCTGGCTGGTGGCCTCGGCGCGGAGGTCGTCTTCGGTGTAGGGCAGGTCGGTCATGCGGCTTGTGCTCCTTGGACGTTGGCCGGGCAGTTGGCCCGGTGATCTGTGCGGGCGGTGGCGACGAATCCGGCGACCTGGACGGCGCCGGTGACGGGGCCTTCGCGGGTGTGGCAGCGCAGGCACTCGTAGCGGGCGCGTGGAGGGCGGGCCCAGGTGCCGTCCTTGAGCTGGTGGCCGAGGTCGACGAACAGGGCGCCGGTCACCTCCACGCGCCCGGTCACGCTGCGGCCTTGCGGGCTCGGCGCATCTCGTCGTCGGTCAGGTGCTCGGGCGCTACGCAGCCCGTCATGCCGCAAGCCGCTCGGACGATTCCCGTGGGTTCGCGGCCGTGGCCGACGATGAACGCGATCTTCATCGGCGTGTAGATGCGGCCCTTGAACGTGTGGGTGGTGCTGCTGACGGTCCACTTCTTGTGGCCGTCGGCGGCCGGGGCGGTGCGCTTGTCGTAGAACTCGCGGAGTGTCGGCCCGGAGGAGAGTGCCGTGGCCATCGCCTCTTCGACCGTTGTCCCGCGTCCGGCCGCACGGCGGCGGTGGAGGGCGGCGCGTTCGGCGGGGTTGAGGCCGCCGCGGACGCCGGCCCGGCGGTGCTGGTCGGCGCCCTTCTCTTCCTTCATGGCTTCGGTGAGGCAGGTGGTTTTGACGGGGCATCCGCGGCAGATCCGCTTGGGTTCGCTGCTGTCGGCGTTGCGTTCGTCGCGGGGGATGAACAGTTCGGCCATGCCTGCGCAGGCGGCGAGGGTGCGCCAGTCGTCGGGGTGGCCGAGAGTTTCGGGTGCGCGGTGGGTGTAGAGCTTCACTGGTCGCCTCCGAACAGGGCGTGGTAGGTGGCGCGGTTGTGTTCGCGCATGGGCTGGTCGTCGATGTGGTCCGGGGCGACACATCCGGGGTAGTCGCAGCTCGGGAGTGCCTTGCCGATCGGCTCGCGGCCGTGGCGGATGCGGAACGCGACCCGGTTAGCGGTCTGGTAGACACGCCGGTGGGAGACGATCGGCGTACCGCTTCGGTCGACGTGTCCGGTCCACTTGAGGTGGCCGCCGTCGACGGGCTCGGTGCGCGCGTGGAAGGCGTCTTCGATCGTTCCGGCAGCCGGGCGTCGGCCTTGCTTGCACGGCGGCAGGCGGAGGGCGTTGCGTGCCTTGGTGACGGTGTGGTGGCTGGCGTGGCACTCGGCGGCGACCTGGTGGACGGTGAGGCCCTGGCGGAGACGTTCGGCGATGTCGGCGCGGATCTTCATCGGGCCACTGCCACGGTCGTCTTGGGCCAGTGGACGGTGTCCAGCGCCCGCCGCTGCTCCGGCGGCACCGCGAGCAGCGGGTAGCCGAGCCAGTCCAGGCCCATCGCCGCGAACACCGCGGCGTCGGCAGCGTCGTACCGGCCGGAGCCCTCACACCAGATGCCGAGCTGCTCCACCACAAAGCTGTGGACCATGCCCTTGGCGATGCGGGCCCGCTTCTCCCGCGGTTGGTCCTGCGCCGGATTTGCCTTGCCGGTGGCGTAGATGGTGCGGTTGTGGGGGTTGCACACGGCGTACGGGATGTTGCGGCGGTGCATCGCGTGCGTGATCAGCCACCACAGTCCAGCCCGTTCGTGGTGCCCGGCCTGGAGCTGCTGCCCGTACGCGGGCCCCTCGATGACGACGAGGTCCGCGGCCTTGGTGCGGTCGACGACCTCGCCGAGGATCCAGCCGAGGCGCTCGTGGCCGGTGAGCTTCTTGGGGCGGAGGGCGTCGGCCCAGTCGGCGCCTGCGATGCCGCAGGACGTGAGCGAGGGGTCGAGGCCGATGACTAGGGGGCGGGGACCCGCCGCCGGCCGGGTGGCCGGGGTGGCGGGAGTGACGTCGAACAGAGTGGTCACTGTCCTGCCTCCGTCTCGGTGTTGCAGGTGAAGCAGCGGCGGCCGCCGTTGACGTGGATGGCGTGGTAGGTGGAGCGGAGCTCTTCGGGGCAGTACCGGAACTCGCCGGGCTCGGCCTCGCCCGCGGCGAGGAGGTCGGCGAGCGGCGTCATGTCGACGGGTGCCGGTACGGCGCGGTGGCGGCCGCGGGGCCGGATCACGGACGGGAAGCGGAGCTTCATGCCGACACCCCCGGCTTGTCAGGGCGGCGCTGCTGCCACCGGGCGCCGTCACGGACCGCAGGCGCGTTGAAGCCGAGGAGGTCGTCGAGCTTGCCCTGCTGGGACCGGATCAGCCGGTCGCGGCGAGCGAGTTCGACGCGGTACCCCTTGCATGCCTTGAGCGCGCGTTCAAGGCGCAGCTCGACGGCAGCGAGGCTGTTGGCCACGTCGTCGTACTTCTCGGCGAGGCGGGCACTGTTGTCGAGGACGACCCGCTCGGTCTTCCAGGCATCGGACGCGGCCTGCCGCAGCTGCTCCTCACGGGCCTGCTGGGCGGCCTTCCTCGGGGACTTGAAGGGGAACATCACGACTCCCTGCGCTGGTGCGGGATGAGCGGCCACTCGGGCGCGCAGTACGCCTGCGGGTCCGTCTTGCGGAAGTGGGCCTGGAGCGAAGCGGCCTGCTCAGCAGCCCACTTGATCTGCGCGTGGTGAAGGGCCTCGATGTCCATCGCGGCCAGCTCCGGCCGTGTGGCCCCGAGCCGCCACGCCACTCGGGCCGCTGCGATCGCGTCGGCCGCCGAGTCGTGGGCGCCGTCCAGCTTCACCTTGTAGTGCTCGCACAGCGCGGTGAGGTTGCGCTTGCCGCGCCGGTAGCGGTCGACCTGCTTGTCGATGACGAACGGGTCGATCACCGGCCAGAGCACGTCATCCACGTACCGGTCCGACAGAGTGGGCAGCCCGCGCCGGCGGCACTCCCGGTCGAGGACAGTCAGGTCGTAGCGGGCGTTCATCGCGACGATCGGAATGCCGTGTGCCAGGATCCAGCCGAGCGCGGCGGTGATCTCCTCGATCACCTCGATGGCCGGGCGGCCCTCCGTGCGGGCCCGCTCGGTGGTGTAGCCGTGGATTTTCGCGGCCTCTTCGGGGATCTCGACGCCGGGGTCCGCGACCCAGTTGGCGGGCTGCGGGGGCTGGCCGCCGCCGACCTGGACGATGCACGCGGTGACGATGCGAGCGGTCTCCGGGTCGACCGACGTGGTCTCCAGGTCGAACGCTGCCATGCGCTTCAGGTGCCAGCTCATGCGATGTCACCGGCCTTGACCGCGCCGAGGAAAACGCGGAGCTGCTCGGCCGAGGCGTGGCCGGGCATCAACCCGCCGTTGGCTTCGGCGAACTTGGCCTCGACCTGCTCGGTCGTCCAGCCCTTCGTGCCAGCCGCCGCGATGATCTGGAACCACACCTCGGCGGGGTCGTCGTCTGCGACGACCTCGGCGACGTACGCGCCCTCCTCGTCGGGCCCGTCCTGGTGCGGCTCGTCACGCCAACCCGACTCGCCCGCAGCATCCGACACGTCCTCGGCCTGCTTGAGCGAGGCAGCGCGGGCCTTCAGGGTCGCGGCGAGCGCGTCGTCAAGGTGCCCGGCCTGGTTCGCCTGCGTCCACAGCTTGCCGACCTCGGCACCGGTCTTGGCCTTCGCGGCGAGAGCCGCGTAGTCCGGCCGGCCACCGGTGATGGCGACACGCTCCGGGCCGGTGGCAACAGCCTCCGGAGCGCCGGTGATCTGCCCCGCCATCAGCGCGGCCGGGGTGATTTCGACGTCCAGCGTCGGGACCATGAAGCGGGCCGGGCCCTCGTCGCGCTGGACGAGCTTCTCTTCCATGCCGAGCCATCCGGCGACGTAGCCGCCGGCCTGCGCCAGCAGTTCGGCCGCGGGCGGCAGAGTGACGGCGGCGTAGAAACCCTTGGAGATCAGGAGCCACTGACCGAGGGCGGGCACGTCGCGCAACATCACATTGACCCGAGTGGTGATCTTGCATTCGCGGTTATCCGGGTCGCACATGCAGGGCTTGTCCCGCTTGTGCTCGGTGACGCCGTCGCAGCGGCGCTGACACTTCGAACCGGCGTACAGCTCGTACCACTGGGACACGGCGTCGCGCGGGGGGATCAGGACGGGGAGCCGGTTCGTGGTGGAGTACACCTCGAACTCGGCAGGGCCGCCGTTCGCCGGGGTCCAGGGCTTGACCTCGCCGCCGTACAGGTTGGCGACCTCGGTGAGGATCTCCTGCGAGGGGGAGGTGAAGCGGAAGTTGTTCAGCTTGGCTGGGCGGGTGTATTCCTTGCCGGTCTTGCTGACGCCGGCGACGACGTGGCCGATCCGGATCTCTCCGAGCTGCCGCATACGGCGCTGAAGGTCGATGATGGGCATCAGGCAGCCCTCTCTTCGGTGGTGGACAGGGCGAGGGCACTGCCGACGACGGTCTTCGACAGGCCGGACACCCAGTCCGCGGCCTGCTGGACGATGCGGAACGCGGCGAACACCTGGTCGTCGCAGACGACGGGGATGACCCGGTATCCCTCGGGGCGCAGGTGCAGAACGACGCCCGTGGAGTGCGTGGCGGGCATGGGGACGGTGGAGCCGTCCCGCAGCCACGCCACCTCGGCCTTCCGGTAGGCGGACATCTGCAACGCGGCCTCGGGGTAGACGCCCTTGACGTCCAGCTCGCCGCCGGTCTTCGTGTCGCCCATCAGGACGGTGCTCGCCGGGATGTTGAACTCGGCGGCGATCAGCGGGGATCGGAGGAGGTAATCGAGGGTCCCGGCGTAGCCCGCGGTGCGGTTGCCGACGACCATCTCTGACGCCTCGAATGTGACGTCCCACTGCCGGACGAACCGGCCGAAGTGATGGAGGTACGGGGCCATCTCGGGGTCGTCCAGTAGCTCAGCCGGTACGGGCTGGCCGAGGACGTCCGCTTCGATGATCCGGTGGACGGCCGAGCCGATGTCCGCGCGTTCGTCCTTCTTGCGGAGCGGCGCGCGGCGCAGCCAGTCGTACATGTCGGCGCGCTGCTCGGGGCGGAGCGAAGCGGAGACGAGGGCGGGCAGGTTCGCCATTGCCGTCTCGGCGACCAGGTTGGCGGCCCAGATGGACAGGACGTCGCCCTTGGTGGATCCCTGGGAGAGGATCGTCGTTACGCGGCGGAGCTTGTCGCCGGTGACCTTGTCGCGGTACCAGCCCTGGGAGGGCTGGGGGATGCGGTCGGCGCCGGTCGGGGCCGAGGCTTTGCGCCTGCGGCCGGCGGCCGGGGCGAGTGCCCCGGCCTGCGCGGTCGTCGTCATGCAGCCCTCCCAAAAGCGCTCTTGGTGCTGTCGGTGGTGTTGGCGGTGTAGGAGCGGCGGCCGGTCGCGTGGTCGTTCCACACGGTCAGCTCGCCCCGCGCGGCCAGCGCCCGCAGGTCCTTCCGCGCCGTGTTCCGGCCGGACGCCGGCCACGGGCTGCGGCGGAGGGCGGCCTCGGCGCGGAGGGTCATCCACGGGCCGGGGCTGCGGCGGATCTCGGAGAGGAGCCAGCCGCGGCGGGTGATCAGCTCAGACATCACGCACCGTCCTTCGTCCGGCCTGCTCGTACGCGGCGCGTTCGTCGGCGTAGTGCTCGGCGATGATGCGGCGCAGTTCGGTGAGGTCGCCGTGTTGGGCGATGGTGCGGACTACGCCGAGTACGCCGCGGAGCATGGCCAGCTCGCCGGGGTAGTTCTCCAGCTGGTCGCGGGCGCTCACGCAGACCACCTCCGGTCCTGCTGCGTCGGCATCCACAGGCGCGGGCTGGTGAACCCGTCCTCGTGCATCGCCTGTTCGGCGGGGTCGATCTCGTCGCCCTCGGGCTCGAACTCGTCACTCATCACCAGCACCCCCATCCGGGGTGTCGTGCCGGTCGGCCGCGTTGCGGCAGCGGGGCGAGCAGTACGCGCCGACCCCGGCGCCCTGCGCGAACGTCTCGTTGCACTCGGCGCAGAAGCGGGGTAGCGCCTTGATCGGCCCCCACGCGGTGAGCACCAGGTCCAGCGGCTCACGCAGCCCGTACGCGGCGGCCCGCATCCACGGTCCGTTTACCGGGTCGGGGGCGGCGTCGCTGTCCCAGTGCCAGTGGCGGCCTTCGCAGTCCTTCCAGCCGTGGGAGAGGTCCATGACGGTGCCGTTGTCGTGGGTCCAGGTCTTGCGGTCCGGGTCGAGGCGTCCGTAGACGATCGGGTCAGCCTCGGCGGGGCTACGCATCGGGACCTTGACTCCGGCGGCCTTGTACCAGGCGTCGAACTCGTACGGGGCCATGCCCGGCTCGGATCCGTCGACCGCGGCCTGCATGGCGGTCGCGGCGGTGAGGGCGAGGGTCGCGTGAACCTGCGCGGCGGCGAGGACTTCGGCAGTCCCCTCCTCCACGATCAGTGCGCCGTGGCGGGTCTTGCTGCCCGTCACGAGGCGTTCGGCCTCGCGGTAGTGCTCGGGTCCGGTCATCGGGCGCTCCAGGACATGCGCAGGTAGGCGGACATGCGGCCCAGCGGCCGACGCGAGAGGCTGACGGCGGTCGGGATGATGCGGAACACCAGCGCGACGCCGAGGCTGTACAGGACGAGGGAGATGGAGATGCAGAGGAGGACGGTCACGGTCGTGCCTCCAGGTCCCGGGCGATGCGGTACTCGTGGTGCAGCGGGCTGTCGTGCGGGTCTTCGGCGGCGCGCTGGCGGGCGAGGATGCCGCGCAGCTTCTGCACTTGCGGCGTCACGTCGCCCTCTGCCCGGGCCGCCGCCTGCGGCATGTCGACACCGAGCACCGCGGCCACCTGCTCCCACACCGCGTACGCCGCGCGGGCCGGGACGCCCTCGGCGAGCACCACCTTGGGAAGCGGCGCGGGCAGCAGCTCCAGCAGCGTCTGCCGCTCGGCCCGCAGTCGGGCCAGCTCGACGGCGATCTCCGGGGAGTTGATCAGGCAGGCCGCTTCAAGGTCGTACGCGAACGACGTCGGCAGCGTCTTGCCCCGCTTCATCGCGGCGAGGATCACGCCCGCCGCCGCATTCACACGCTTCGTGTTCACGCCGCCACCGCCTCGGCCGCAGACAGCAGCTCCGCCGCGACCTCGTCCGCCGTGCGGCCCTCTCGGTCGTTCCAGTCCGCGACGCGCTCGACGATGTCCTCGTCGACGATCGGCGAGTGGACGCGCTCGGACAGGAAGGCGACCGCCTCGCTCACCAGCGGATGAGCGTCGCTGAGCGGGTCGGCGTCACCGAGCGGCTCGTCCCAGTTGACGGGGATCGGCGACAGGCCGACCGCGACGCGCATCGCGCCGACCGTGCACACCGGGCGCCCACCGGCGAACGCGGCGCCGGAGAAGAAGGGGACGGAGATGTCGCAGAACCCGCCCTGGTTCAGGCCGTTGGTCTGGACGACCTCCGCGGCCCTGCGGAAGACTTCGGCGATCGCGTCGCCGGTACTGTGGTTGGTCACGGTGTCCTCGTTTCTCGTGTGGATGAGGTGTGCCGAGGGGTCGCGTACGGACGGGCAAGGTCCGGGGCGGCCCCGTTTTTCGTGTGGGGGGTCAGGCGGCGTCAGCGTCGGAGTTGCCGGCCTCAAGGGCGGCGATCTCCGCGTCCTTCTGCTTCCGCTTCGCGTCCTTCGCGAGCTGGCCCTTGATGCGGCGGGCCTGTGCGCTCTTCAGCGCGAGCTCGGTGTAGTGGGCCTTGCGGAGCGATTCGGCGGCCTTCGCGATCTGCGCCTCGGACGCGTCCGGGTGCATTTCGCGGGCCTTCTCCACGAAGCGGGTGTGGTGGCTAGCGCGGCGGGCGGCTGCGGTACGGCTCGCCCTGTCGGGGGTGCTGGACCAGCTCTTGTGCGCGGCGAGGCGCATTCGCATGGAGCGCTCGCTCGTGTCCATGGGGGGTGTCCTTCCGAGTAGGACTGTCCACGCCCATGGGCGTGGACAGTGGCTCAAAAAAGAGAGCGCCTTGGTGGACTCCGAGCGCTTCGGCGATGCGCCGTGCGGTCTCGGGTGTCACCGTTGTGCGCTCCCCGCAGAGCAGTGCGGAGACCTTGCTCTTGGAGATCCCGACGAGTTCGGCCAGCTCGGTCCCGCTGATCACCCGTCCCTGGGGTGCCCATTTCATGAGCTTCCGCAGGAGTTCGGGGTCGGTGAGGTGGAGTCTGGCAGGGGTCATTGGTGCCTCCGTGGAGCTGCCCACGTTCGTGGACACCTCCACTTAAGCACATCGCTTATGCGCTGTCCACGATCGTGGGCACGTTTACCAAGAGTCAATATTCGGTCTCGGTCGGCCATGCCACGCCTAATGTGCCCCCAATCGTGGACAATGACTCGCTAGAGCGAAATGGTTGTGCGCCTTGACCTGGGATTTCCGGGTCAACCCGGGCCGAAAGGTGTGGACTGTGAGGCCGAGAGAGGCGGTTGTGGTGCCAGAGCAGCGTGACGCGCTGACCGAGCTGGTGCAGCAGCATGTCGGCGCTGGGAAGCGCTGGTCCACCCGCGAGTTCTCGGAGGTCGCCGTGGATCCGGACACCGGATGGGCGCCGAGCAAGTCGCTGATTGGAAAGATCATCGCCGGTCAGGGGTACTCCGTCACCCCGCAGCTCGTGTCCGCAGTCGCTGCCGGCCTCGGTCTGCCGCGCGAAGTCGTCGCTGCGGCGGCCCACTTCCAGGTGATCGGGTACACCGAGTCCGAGCTGGCCGGCGGCGCGCCCGCGACCGTGCTCCACCGGATCGGTCAGCGGCCGCCGGATGCGCCCAAGTCCCGTGCCGTCGCGGAGCGTTGGGCCTCGGAGGGGTGACGCGGCCCCACCGTTGCCGCTCAGCAACGGTTTGTTTCTGTACGGTCACGATACGCAAGAACCTTGGCATATTCATTCACACCACCTGCACCAAGGACTGCTGTAGTCGTATGGTTACTTGACCTCGCGCGGTTCGAAAGCGTGTGCGATCCGGCATGGCCGGAGCCTGCTGGATAGGGGGTCATGTGACGGATGTCCAGATGGAGCGTGCTTCGCTCGACAGCGGCATTCCAGTGATGTACCGGGACTACGGCGACCGTGTCCGTATGGCCTACGACCCCGAGCAGATCGGCGAGGCCGCTGCACTCGCACTCCTCTGCGTGCGCGTACCGCGGCTCGTCGGCCAACTCGAACTCATCCGCCCAGGACGCTGACCCCCAACGGCGGCCG
This sequence comes from Streptomyces sp. A3M-1-3, assembly GCF_024213665.1. Classification (GTDB taxonomy): domain Bacteria; phylum Actinomycetota; class Actinomycetes; order Streptomycetales; family Streptomycetaceae; genus Streptomyces. Next base: position 243,821 of record NZ_JANAVP010000004.1, on the reverse strand, counting down.
GCTACTTCAGCCGGTCGCCGGGGCTCAGCCTCTTGTGCGCGGCCCGGGCCCGCTCCGCGCCGGCCGACGCCGCGTACCGCGAGAGCATCTGCCGGGACTTCCACCCCGTGATCCGCATGAGATCGTCTTCGTTCCCGCCGCCGGTCTTCCACAGGTGCGCGAACGTGTGCCGGAACTGGTGCGGGTGGAGGGCTCCGATCCCTGCGTCTGCGCAGCGCCGCTTGAGCATGGTTCCCACGCCCCAGATGGTCAGCCGCTGCATCTTGTTGCGGTCCCCCCACCACAGCCACATGTCATCCTCCAGCGGCTTGCCCTTGTGCTTTGCGGCCGCGCGGAGGTACCTGTCCAGGGCGGTCGCGCACGCCCGGCCGAAGGGCACGCTGCGGACCTTGTTCATCTTGCCGACCACCTGGAGCACCATCAGGTCCAGGTCGAGATCGGCGACCCTCCGGTCGGTCAGCTCGGACAGTCGAACACCGGTGTCGAGGAAGAGCATCAGGAGTGCTGTGTCGCGCCGGGCCGCGTACGTCTTGCCCGCGCACGCCTTGAAGAGCTTCGCGAGATCCGCCTCGCCGATCACGGGGACCTCGACCTCGGGGAGCGTCGGCGGCTTCATGGTCCGCATGGGGGACCGGTCCAACTCTTCCTCGTCGACCATCCAGTTGAACATGGTCTTCAGTGAGCGGAAGTGCTGGTGCGAGTTGCTCGCCGAGGTCCGCTTCGTGGTGGCGGTGATGTACGCCTCGACGTGCTCGCGGTGGATCTCGTCGAGTTCGGTCGGCGCCGGGCGGCCCTCGTTGCCGTCGGTGGGCGGTCGGTAGCCGTTCTCTTCGTCGAGGAGGAACTCGGCGAAGGATCGCGCGGCCTGCGAGTAGATGCGGATCGTGTTGTCCGACAGGTTCCGTGATCGCAGGGAGCGAATCCAGGAGGCGGACATGGGGGCGATGTTGTACCGCTCGGTTGCCATGGGGCCACCATGGCGTCCACTATCGTGGACAGTCAAGGCGCTTGGTGCATTAGCGATGTGCATCCGGCCAAGAAAGAGTCTCACCGGCGTTTTCGCAGGTGAGGCTATGTGTGTGCCCCCGGCAGGACTCGAACCTGCGGCCAAGCGCTTAGAAGGCGCCTGCTCTATCCACTGAGCTACGGGGGCCGGAAGGTGGCCGTGGTGACCTGGAGCCCCGGAGTGGGGGTGGGACCGTGACCTTGCCGGGTCAAGGATAGGGCTCCGGTTGCCTTGCCCCGGCTGCTTCACCCGCGTGGCACGATGTGGAGGTTCGGTGAAGCGGTCCCGATAATCGCAGGCAGGTACGAATCCTGCAGCGCTTTTGGCGTCCCACGCCCCGGGTGTTGTGCACTCGTTATGCCTGCGCCCCAGTCGTCCCTTCTGTCCCTGGCGCCCGATCGGCGCGCAGGGGTCTCCATACGCTTCAAAAAGACGCCAAAGTTGGGCATTCTTCGCATGTGGTGACCATGGATGTACGGCCTCAGCTGCTTGAAGCACTCTCCGCCCTGCGCGACCGAGTCGCTGCCGTGCGTCTTCCGCTCCCCCTTCCGGGGGCGCCACGAGCACGGCAGGCCCGGGCCGAGCTGCTCGCGCAGCTCGATGACTACTTGGTGCCCCGCCTGACGGCACCCGAAGCTCCGATGCTCGCCGTGGTCGGCGGGTCCACCGGAGCCGGGAAGTCCACGCTGGTCAACTCCCTCGTCGGACGGCAGGTCAGTGAGGCCGGGGTGCTGCGCCCCACTACCCGTACGCCGGTGCTGGTGTGCCATCCCGAGGATCGCCACTGGTTCGCCGATATGCGCGTACTTCCGCAGCTGACCCGCGTATGGCGGCCTCACCAGGAGGAACGCGGCACCGGGCGGGAGCTGCGGGTCGAGACCGTGGGCAGCCTGCCGCGCGGGCTCGCGCTGCTCGACGCGCCCGACATCGATTCGCTCGTCGTCGAGAACCGCACACTGGCCGCCGAGTTGATCTGCGCCGCCGACGTGTGGGTCATGGTGACGACCGCCTCCCGGTACGCGGACGCCGTCCCCTGGCATCTGCTGCGTACGGCCAAGGAGTACAACGCCACGCTGGTCACCGTGCTGGACCGGGTGCCGCATCAGGTGATCAACGAGGTGTCGCGGCAGTACGGCGCGCTGCTGACCAGGGCGGGGCTCGGGGACGTCCCCCGCTTCACCATCCCCGAGCTGCCCGAATCGACGGGCGGCGGCGGGCTGCTGCCCGGTACCGCCGTCGCGCCGCTCGCCGCCTGGCTCGCGCACCGCGCGCAGGATCCGGCGGCCCGGCAGCAGGCGGTGGGACGTACCGCGGCCGGGGTCATCGCCTCGCTGAACGCCCGGATGCCCGGGCTCGCCTCCGCGGTGGCCGCTCAGCACGCCGCCGCGGTACGGCTGACGGGGGCCGTCGACGAGGCGTACCAGCGCGAGGGCCGGCGGGTGCTCGGGCGGCTGAAGGCGGGCGCCGTGCTCGCCGGGGACGCGCTCACGCGGTGGCGCGGATTCCCGCTGGACAGCACGGCCGGTGAGCTTCTCGACTCCCTGGTGGAGAGCCTTACCGCCCTCCTGCAGTGCGCTGTGGCCGGTGCCGACGAGCGCATCGCCGAGGCCTGGCGCCGGGAGCCCGCGGCGGACGGGGTGCGGCGGGACGGCCCGGACCGGGAGGCGGGAGAACGTATCGGCATGACCGTACGGCGCTGGCGGCGGGTGCTGGAGGAGCTGGCCGAGGAGGAGGTACGGCTGATGGAGCGCTCGGCCGCGCCGGATTCCGAGGCCGTCGCGGCGCTCCTCGCGGCGGCCCTGCTCGGCGGCCGGCGGGCCCGTACCGCCGGGGAGCGGCTGGCCGAGCGGATCGGCGCCCAGGGAGCGCTGCGGCTGCGCGACCGCGGCGGCGAGCTGCTCACCACGCACCTGGACCAGGCGCTGCGCGCCGAGCGGGACCGCCGGCTCGCGCCGCTCGACGCACTGGAAGTGACACCGGAGCCGCAGGCCGAGCTGATCGCCGCACTGTCCGTACTGCAGAAGGAGAGGTGACCGCGGTGACTGCCGTGACCGACCAGCCCGAACACAACGAGACACGCTGGGACGACGGACTGATCGCCCGGCGCGTGCCGGATGCGGACGGGGACGCGGATGCGGACTCGGAGATCGACGAGGACGGCCGCCTGCTCGTCGATCTCGGGCTGGACGGGAGCAGCGCGCGCGAGGAGGCCACGCACCACTTCGCGGTGGCGTCGGGCGGGCCCCTGCGCGTACGGCTGGACGCCCTGCGGGAGCTGATCGGGCTCTCCCAGACCCGCCTCGACGGCAAGACCCTCATCGAGGCGGGGCGGGTGCTCGACGAGGCCGCCGCCCGGCGCGGACTCTCCCCGCAGCACACCGTCGTCGCCATCGCCGGGGCGACCGGGAGCGGTAAGTCGACCCTCTTCAACGCCCTGGCCGGAGTGCAGATCTCGGAGACCGGGCTGCGCAGGCCCACCACCGCCGCGCCCATCGCCTGCAGCTGGACCGACGGCGCCGCCGGACTGCTCGACCGGCTCAGCATCCCGGGCCGGCTGCGCCGCAGGCCGATGCACGGCGGCGAGGGGGACGAGGCGATGCGCGGGCTCGTCCTGGTCGATCTGCCCGACCACGACTCGGCCATGGTCGCCCACCGCGAGCATGTCGAGCGGGTGCTGGCCCTGGTGGACGCGGTGATCTGGGTCGTCGATCCGGAGAAGTACGCCGACGCCGTACTGCATGAGCGTTATCTGCGGCCGCTGGCCGGGCACGCCGAGGTCACTTTCGTCGTACTGAACCAGGTGGACCGGCTGCCCGGCGAAGCCGCGGACCAGGTACTGGACGATCTGCGCAGGCTGCTCGACGAGGACGGTATGGCGCTCGGCGAACACGGCGAGCCGGGGGCGACCGTACTGGCGCTCTCCGCGCTCACCGGTGAGGGCGTCGGGGAACTGCGGGAACTGCTCGGCCAGTTCACCCAGGAACGGGGCGCCGCGACACGGCGGCTCTCCGCCGATGTGGACGGGGCGGCCTGGCGGCTGCGTCCGGTGTACATGGCCGACGGGCGGCCGGAAATCGGTGCGGTGGCGCGCGAGGAGTTCGAGAACCACCTCGCGGAGGCGGTGGGCGCGCTGGCCGCCGGGCAGGCGGCGGAGCGCGCCTGGCGGCGGAACGCGGGGCGGGCGTGCGGTACGCCGTGGCTGCGGCTGTGGCGGTGGTACGAGACGCAGCGCTCCCCGCGCGCCGTGGCGCGTTCGCTGATCCCGTCCGCCCCCGCCGAGGAGGGGATCACCGCGCGCCAGCGGGTGGAGCAGGCCGTGCGTACGGTCGCGGACGACGCGGCCACCGGGCTGCCCACCCCGTGGGCGCAGGCGGTGCGCGAGGCGGCGGTACGGGGGGCGGAGGGGCTGCCGGAGACGCTGGACGAGCTGTCGGTGACGGCCGGCGTGCCACGCGGCCGGCCGCCGCGGCCCGCCTGGTGGCCGGCGGCGGTGCTCGCCCAGGCCTCGATGACGCTGCTGCAGATCTACGGCGGGCTGTGGCTGCTGGGACAGATCATCGGCGTGTTCGAGCCGGGCCTGCTGCCGCCTGTGCTGCTGATGCTGGCCGGGATCGTGGGCGGCCCGCTGGTGGAGTGGACGTGCTCGATGGCGGCCCGTGGGCCGGCCCGGCGGTACGGGCAGGACGCCGAACGGCGGTTGCGGCAGGCGGCGGCCGGGTGTGGGCGTGCGCGCGTGCTGGAGCCGGTGGCGGCGGAGTTGCTGCGCTACCAGGAGGTGCGGCAGCAGTACGTGACGGTGGCCGGGTTGTCCACAACCGGTCAGTAGTCCACAGCCCGGAGCGAGTTCTGGCCGGTCGGCGCACTATGGGGGGCAGACGGGAAGGGCCGCAGGGGCAGCAGAGACGGGGACGGGGAGGGGACCGCACATGAATGACACGATGGTCACGTTGGTGGGCAATGTCGCCACGCGGGTCGAGTACAAGGAGGCGGCGACGGGTACGGTGGCGCGCTTCCGGCTCGCGGTGACCGCGCGGCGCTGGGACCGGGGGAAGGACGTGTGGACGGACGGAGCCACCAGCTTCTACACGGTGTGGGCCCGGCGCATGCTCGCGGCGAATCTGGCCGGGTCGGTGTCCGTGGGTGAACCACTGGTCGTACACGGTCGGTTGAAGGTGCGCGACGAGGAGCACGGGGACGGGAAGCGGTGGTTCTCGGCCGACATCGAGGCACTGGCGGTGGGGCACGACCTGACGCGCGGTACGTCGGCGTTCCGGCGGGTGGTCAAGGGGGAGCCATCCCTGACTGAACCTCAGAAGGCCCCGGTGATATAGATGTTCGGGGCGGCGGGCAGAGCCCGGGCGAAGCCGGCTCGGACCCGGCGCACGGCGATTTGTCGACAGTGTCAGGGTGGAGAGGGCGGACGCCATAACGATTCCGATTCGGAATGGTTATGGGAGCGCATGACCGGGGAGCCTGTTCAGCTCCCTCTCTAGGATTCCGTGGTACTCACGGGGCACTTGAGTCTCAGGCGAGGCGGCTCCCCCCACACGCGCACCAGCGCGAACGCTTCTCGCCCGGAGGGGAATTCTGTGTTTTCTGCGTTCTCTGCGTTCGTTTCGTTCTCAGGACGGGGGCGAGGTCCCGCCCGCGTTGCCGCGGCACTCCTGGTATCCGGACTCCTCGCGTCCGGGACGATTGCCGCCGCCGGTGCGGCGGCAGCCGATGAAGCGCCGCAGCACCAGGGGGGCGCCAGCGCCACCCTGGACGGTCTGAAGGCCTTCGACCGCGCCGTCGTGACCATGGACGGTACGCAGCGGCAGATACCAGCCGGGCTCTTCGAGATGAGGGTCGACGACGGAGGCACGCTCCAGACCTACTGCGTCGACATCCACAACCCGACGCAGAAGGAAGCGAAGTACGTCGAGACGCCCTGGAACGGCACCTCGCTGGGCAGCAATCCCGATGCCGGCCGGATCCGCTGGATCCTTCAGCACTCCTACCCGCAGGTGAACGACCTCGCCGGGCTGGCCAGGGCCGCCGGTGCCACCGTACTCAGCAGGGAGACCGCAGCGGCCGGCACGCAGGTCGCGATCTGGCGCTTCTCGGACGGCGCGGAGGTGGAGGCGCTCGACCCGCAGGCCGAGAAGCTCGCCGACTACCTCCAGAGGAAGGCGAAGAACCTCGCGGAGCCCAAGGCCTCGCTGACCCTGGACACCAGTGCGGTATCCGGGAAGGCGGGCGAAATGCTGGGCCCGGTCACCGTCCGTACCGACGCTCAGTACGTGACCGTGGCCGCTGCCACCGATCTCGCCCACCCCGGCGTCAGGATCGTCGGAAAGGACGGCAAGCCGGTCACCGCCGCGGCCGACGGCGCGCAGCTGTTCCTCGACGTCCCCGCGGGCACCCCGGACGGCTCGACCTCACTGAGCGTGCAGGCCACCACCAAGGTCCCGGTCGGCCGGGCCTTCGCAGGCGAGTCCAGGAGCCAGACCCAGATCCTGGCCGGCTCCAGCGAGTCGACGGTCTCCGCCACGGCCACGGCGAATTGGGCGAAGAAGGGACCGATACCGGCCCTCTCGGCCAGGAAGAACTGCGCCAAGGACGGCGTGGACATCACGGCCGCCAATGAGGGCGACGAGGCGTTCACCTTCGAGCTGAAGGGCTTCAAGCACACGATCGCGGCCGGACAGTCGCAGACCGTCACCCTCCCGGTGCGCGAAGACCAGACGTACGACTTCACCCTCACGGGTCCCGGCGGCTTCACGAAGCAGTTCAAAGGTGTCCTCGACTGCAAGACCGCCGGCAGCACCGTCGGCGCGCCCGAGCAGCCGTCCTCCCTGCCGAGCCCGGCCGGCGGCGTCGCCGACGACGACGGCCTCGATCTCGCCGAAACCGGCAGCTCCGAGGCCACCCCGGTGATCGCGGGCATCGCACTGATCCTGGTGCTGGTCGGCGGCGTCGCGGTCTTCCTGTTCCGCAAGAAGAAGCCGACCGGTACCGACGAGTAGCCAGAGGAGGACAGGGGCCCGGGCGGTCGTCCCGTACGGCCGGGCCCGGGCCGGGGAGGAGCCCGTTTCCACGCGGGGGTGGACGTCAGGCAAGATGGGGTGTATCTGCCCTCACGCGGCGGAGCCGCACATTGGCCCTTCTCGACCTGCCGGACGGTTTCTCTTGGCTGAGTTCATCTACACCATGCGCAAGACGCGCAAGGCGCACGGCGACAAGGTGATCCTTGACGACGTCACCTTGAACTTCCTGCCCGGCGCGAAGATCGGTGTGGTCGGCCCGAACGGTGCCGGCAAGTCCACCGTTCTCAAGATCATGGCTGGTCTGGAGCAGCCCTCAAACGGCGATGCGTTCATCTCGCCCGGGTACACCGTCGGCATCCTCATGCAGGAGCCGAAGCTCGACGAGTCCAAGACGGTCCTGGAGAACGTCCAGGACGGCGCCGCCGAGATCATGGGCAAGCTGGCTCGCTTCAACGAGGTCGCCGAGCTCATGGCGACCGACTACTCCGACGCGCTGCTGGATGAGATGGGCAAGCTCCAGGAGGACCTCGACCACGCCAACGCCTGGGACCTCGACGCGCAGCTCGAGCAGGCCATGGACGCGCTGGGCTGCCCGCCCGGCGACTGGCCTGTCACCAACCTTTCCGGTGGCGAGAAGCGCCGTGTCGCGCTCTGCAAGCTGCTCATCGAGGCGCCCGACCTGCTGCTCCTCGACGAGCCCACCAACCACCTCGACGCCGAGTCGGTGAACTGGCTGGAGCAGCACCTCTCGAAGTACGCGGGCGCCGTCGTCGCCGTCACGCACGACCGGTACTTCCTCAACAACGTCGCGGAGTGGATCCTCGAGCTCGACCGCGGCCGCGCGCACCCGTACGAGGGCAACTACTCCACGTACCTGGAGAAGAAGCAGGCCCGCCTCAAGGTCGAGGGCCGCAAGGACGAGAAGCGTCAGAAGCGGCTCAAGGAAGAGCTGGAGTGGGTCCGCTCCAACGCCAAGGGCCGCCAGACCAAGTCGAAGGCGCGTCTCGCCCGGTACGAGGAGATGGCCGCCGAGGCGGACAAGATGCGGAAGCTGGACTTCGAGGAGATCCAGATCCCGCCGGGCCCGCGCCTCGGTTCCATCGTCGTCGAGGTCAACAACCTCTCGAAGGCCTTCGGCGACAAGGTCCTGATCGACGACCTGTCGTTCACGCTGCCGCGTAACGGCATCGTCGGTGTCATCGGCCCGAACGGCGCCGGCAAGACCACGCTGTTCAAGATGATCCAGGGGCTGGAGACCGCGGACTCCGGCGCGATCAAGGTCGGCGACACCGTCAAGATCAGCTACGTCGACCAGAGCCGCGCCAACATCGACCCCAAGAAGACCCTCTGGGCGGTCGTGTCGGACGAGCTGGACTACATCAACGTCGGCCACGTCGAGATGCCCTCGCGGGCGTACGTCTCCGCCTTCGGCTTCAAGGGCCCGGACCAGCAGAAGCCGGCCGGGGTGCTCTCCGGTGGAGAGCGCAACCGCCTGAACCTGGCGCTGACCCTCAAGGAGGGCGGCAACCTGCTGCTCCTCGACGAGCCGACCAACGACCTCGACGTCGAGACGCTGTCCTCGCTCGAGAACGCGCTGCTGGAGTTCCCCGGTGCGGCCGTGGTCATCTCCCACGACCGCTGGTTCCTGGACCGCGTCGCGACGCACATCCTCGCGTACGAGGGCGAGTCGAAGTGGTACTGGTTCGAGGGCAACTTCGAGTCGTACGAGAAGAACAAGATCGAGCGGCTCGGCCCGGACGCGGCCCGTCCGCACCGCGCCACGTACAAGAAGCTGACCCGGGGCTGATGTGACCCGGCATATCTACCCCTGCCCCCTGCGCTGGTCGGACATGGATGCCTTCGGGCACGTCAACAACGTCGTCTTCCTGCGGTACCTGGAAGAGGCGCGGATCGACTTCATGTTCCGGCTGGCGCCGGGGGAGGGCAGCGCCTCGTTCACCGGCGGGTCCGTCGTGGCCCGGCACGAGATCGACTACGTGCGGCCGCTGGTCCACCGGCACGAACCGGTGACCGTCGAGTCCTGGGTGACGAAGATCGGCGCGGCGTCGCTGACGATCGCGTACGAGATCAAGGACCAGGACACGGTGTATGTGCGGGCCTCGACGGTCGTCGTCCCGTTCAACCTCGCCGAGTCGCGGCCCCGTCGCATCACGCCCGAGGAGAAGGCCTTCCTCGAGGAGTACCTGGACGACGGCCGGCAGGACGAGGCCGTCGCCGCATGACGGCACCTCGGCCCCAGCTGCTCCACTTCGCGGACTCCGGGGAGGCGGCGGACCTCGCCGCCTTCCTGGGCCGTCTGGTGCACTACGACCGCGCCGCCGCGGTGCGGTTGCAGGCCGGCGGCGACGCTCTGGCCGTCTTCGGGCGGCCGCCGTCGTTCGACGTACTGGCCATCCGTACGGCGCGTCTCGCCGCCCCCAGTGGCCTCCTCGTCTCCGGAGTCCTCGACGTCACCGTCTCCGCGGGTGAGCTGCTCGAGTCCCTCGACGAGCCGGCGGGCACCGCGGTGGTGCCGACCGCCGTCACCGGTCCGCCGTGGGCGGGTGTGCTGCCACCGCGCAGCGGCTGGCGCCAGGTGCCCGGTCTGCCAGGACTGGACGCCATGCGGGCCGCCGTGGGCGCGGCCGTCGCCGAGTTCCGGGCCCGGGACGAGGCCCTGCCGCCGCAGCACCGGACCCGGTCCGAGCGCGACCGGATCGGCAGCGAGATCTGGTCCCGGACGCTCGGCGACACCGAACTGCCGCTGCGCGCGGTGCACGCAGCGCAGTCGCTGGGCTTCCTGCGTCTGATACGGACCGCGGTGCCTCAGCAGCCCGCCACGGGCCCGGCCGCGGAGCCGGTCGCCCTGCTGGCGGCGGGCAGCTGGCTACGGCTGCGGACGCCGTACGGTTCCATCGCCACCCGTCGGCGGACCGGCCTCGGCCCCCTGACGGTCACTCCGGCCTGAGCGGCGCGGAAGGAAGCATCGCGGCCCGTCAGCCGTCGGCGTTCACCATCGAGGCGGCCGCGTAGGTGAGGTAGTCCCACAGCTGCCGCTCGTGGTCCGCGGACAGGCCCAGCTCGTCGACCGCCGCACGCATGTGCCTCAGCCACGCGTCGTGCGCCGCCTTGTCCACGGTGAACGGCGCATGCCGCATACGCAGGCGGGGGTGGCCCCGGTTGTCGCTGTACGTGCGGGGGCCGCCCCAGTACTGGATCAGGAAGAGGACGAGCCGCTCCTCGGCCGGGCCCAGATCCTCCTCCGGGTACATGGGCCGGAGCAGCGGGTCAGACGCGACTCCCTGGTAGAAGTGGTGTACCAGGCGCCGGAAGGTCTCCTCGCCGCCGACCTGCTCGTAGAAGGTCTGCTCCTGAAGCGTGCCGCGCGGAATCTCTTTCACGCCTCCATCGTCTCAGACGCTTCGGCCGAGGACTCCGGCCCTAGGGGGTGTCCGGCGGATCTCGGCCCCGGCCAAGATCCGCCGGACACCCCCTAGGACTACTCGCCCAGGTACTCGCCCCGCCGCCCCCCGCGCAGGAAAGTGGAGGCATGGGTGCACACCTGGACGCGCAGGAAGCGGCGCATGCCGCGCTGGTACGGGAGATCGACGCCACCGGGGCCTTGTCGGACCCCGCCTGGCGGGCGGCGTTCGCGGCGGTGCCGCGGCATCTGTTCGTCCCGTACTACTACGTCGGCCGGCCCGGCGGCTACGAGCGGCTGTGGGCCGAGGACCCCGACCCGGAGCAGCGGGCCCGCTGGCTGACGGGGGCGTACGCGGACAGCCCCATCGCCACCCTGGTCCGGGACGGCGAGATGGTCTCGTCCAGCAGCCAGCCGTCGCTGATGGCCCGGATGCTCGCGGCGCTGGAAGTACGGGACGGGGACGCGGTACTGGAGATCGGCGCCGGCACCGGATACAACGCGGCGCTGCTCTGCCACCGGCTCGGGGACTCGCTGGTCACCACGGTCGACCTCGACCCGGAGATCACGGAGTCGGCTCGTCGTCACCTCGCCGCTGCGGGCTACCACCCGAAGGTGGTCACCGGCGACGGCGCCCGTGGCTGTCCGTCGCGCGCCCCCTTCGACCGCATCGTCGCGACCTGCACGCTGCCCGCCGTACCGCACGCCTGGCTCGGCCAGTGCCGGCCCGGAGCGCGCATCCTGGCGCCGCTGTCCACCGGCCTGATCGCACTCCGGGTCCGCGACGCGACTTCTGCGGAGGGGTGCTTCCTGCGCACCTCGGCGTACTTCGTCCCGTTGCGCGGGGGCGCGGCCGGGCTGGTGCCGCCGTACGTGGGCGGGCTGCCGCGGCAGGCGCTGGAGAACGAGCTGTTCCGCTTCCTGCTCACGCTGACCGCGGGCACGCTGGACCCGCACGAGGCGCTCTCGCTCTGGCGACGCGAGAACCGCCCCGGGCGGGAACGGTTCGGGGTGACCGTGACGGCGACCAGCCAGTGGGCCTGGCTGGACGACCCGCAGGGCCCGTACGCCTGGCCGCTGGGCCCCCGGCGGGCTGACCCGGGGAGTGTGGGGGTCAGCCCCGGCGGACCGTGATCGTCGTCCAGGCGCCCACGTGTACCCGGTCGCCGTCCTTCAGCGCGACCGGGACATAGGGCTGGATCGAGTCCTCGGCGCCGTTGATCGTGGTGCCGTTGGTGGAGTTCTGGTCGACCACGGCCCAGGTGCCGTCCGGCTGCTGGACCAGGACGGCGTGCTGGTGGGAGACGCCCGGGTCCTCCGGCGGCACGGACAGGTCGATGTCGGGGGACTCGCCCGTGGAGTGCCGGCGGCGGCCGATGGTGATCTGGTTGCCGGACAGCGGAAGGTGCTGTTCCGGAGAGTAGGCGGGCAGGTTGAGGCCGGCCGCGTCGGGTCCGCTGCGCTGCATCATCGCCATGAAGTACTCGCGGTCCGGCGCTATCGTCGCCGTCCAGCCCGCGGGCGTCTGGTACTGCTGCTGCTGCGGAGGCTGAGGCTGGGGCGTCTGCTGCACCGGCGGCGGCAGCATCCAGTCGTCGCCGCCGTTCTGCGGCTGGTGCTGGTGCTGGTGCTGGTGCTGGTGCTGCTGCGGCGGTGGCTGCTGCTGGTACCCGGGCGGCGGCGGGGGGCCCGGCATGGGCTGGTACGGCGCCGGGTGCTCCGGCGCCAGCGGTTCGGCCGGGCGGTTCATCTGTGAGGGACGCGAGCTCTGGTACTCGTACGGGTCCTGCGGACGCGGCGGCTGCTGCGGCTGGGACTGGAAGCCCGGGGGCAGGTTGAGGCTGGGCGCCTGCGGCGGCGCGACCGGGGTGTAGGAGGTCGCCGTGTGCGTCAGGAAGTTGTACCGGCACTCCTCGCAGTACGGGGCCATGGCCTCGCGCGGGGTGCGGCACTGCGGGCACAGCTCCGCCTGGGCGGTGGGCTCGCCGCCGGCCGGCGGGAAGCCGTAGCCGTCGTATCCGGGAGCGGGCGGCGGGGGCGGCGGGGGCGGCATGGCGCCGGGGGGCGCGCCCGCACCGGCCATGCGATGGCCGCAGACCTCGCACCAGTCGTCGGAACCCGACTGGTGTCCGTTCGGGCAGGTCGGCATGTCGGCACTTCCCCCTCTCCATGTCCGGCCCCTCACCGGGACCGCAAATCAGGACTTCTTCACGCGAACTGTCTTGGTGGAGCGCGTTTCGAGGGTCATCTCGTCCGCGTCCGCGACCTTCGCCTTCAGCCGCACAGTACCTGTCGCCGCATCGACGACGTCCACCACCTTCGCCAGCAACTTCGCGGTGTCCTCGTTCCCGGAGGCGCCGGCGAGCTGCACGGCCCGGCCGAGTTTGGCCGTCGCGCCGTCGAAGTCGCCCGACTTGCGGGCATCCAGGCCCTGTTGGATGACCTGCGCCAGTTCGGCCTGACCTGTGTAGTGGGCGACCTGCGGGTTGATGGAGGTGGAGGCCGCCATGTCGTCGGTCCACACGGCCCGTACGAGACCCTGCGACAAGGTCTGCGGCGCGCCACCGGACGGATCGGGCAGCACGAGCGAGACGCGGGCGGCGAGCATCTCCCGGCCGATCCCGGCCTCGGGCACCTGCACGCACACGTGGTAATCGCGGGACTCGTCGCCCCACGAGCCCGTCGGGTAGTCGCCGGCCCGTGGGCCCACCTCCGTACGGCGGTCGGTCAACTCCTCGACCGTGGGCGCCACCTGCTTGACGAACTTGATCTCCGTGTCCACCGGGGTCCACAGCCGCAGTGCGACATCGGCGACCTCCTTGCCCATCGCGTTCTCCATCATCTGCGTGAAGTCCGCGGCCAGGCCCGACGGGTCGGCGACGATGTCTGCCGTGCCCAGCAGCGCCGAGGCGATGCCGGTGACCTCTTTGACCTCCCAGTCCGTGCCGACACCGCGTGCGTCGCAGGTGAAGCGGCCCGCGCAGGCGTCGAGGGCGGCCCGCAGGTCCTCGGGGGACTCGTGCTCGTTACGGCCGTCGGTGAGCAGGATGCCGTGCCGTATCGCGACATCGGCCGACCCGAGCAGCCGGTCGGCCAGCCGCAGCCAGGTCCCGATGGCGGTGCCGCCGCCCGCGCTGAGCTTGCGCAGCGCCTCCTTGGCCTGGGCGCGGGTCTGGTCGTCGGCCGAGGCCGGCCGCCCGTTGCCGGGGTAGACCTCCTTGGCCACATGCGTGCCGCCGACGACGGCGAAGGCGACGCCGTCACGCAGGGTGTCGATCGCCGCGGCCGTCGCATCGCGGGCGTTGCGCATCTTGGTCGGCGGGTAGTCCATCGAACCGGAACAGTCCACCATGATCACCACGGCCGCGCCGGGTGCCTGCCCCGGTATGGACGACGGCGACGCCCCGACGCCGGTCAGCGGCACGCCACCGCTGGTGCCGCCGCCGGTGGACGTGACGGTGACGATCGCGTTGACCTCGCGGCCGCCCTCCGGCAGGTATTCGTTCTGGTACACCTCGACGGAGAACTGCGGCACGTGGGACTTGGAGAAGTTGGCCATCGAATCGACTCCTTGAGGCTCCGCAGGCTAGTGACAAGTAGACAAATGGATCCCGGGAACTGTGACGTTCGGCGACGGGTCACCGTCCGGCGGGGGACGGTTCGTTCAGGCCGATCCTGCCCCTTGCGGCGGCACGGGGAACGGCAGCACGGCCACTGTTACGTTGTCGTGGCCGCCGCCGTCCAGGGCGTGGCCGACCAGCACCTGCGCGCTGTGCAGCGGCCTGTGGTGGGAATCGGCGGGCAGCACCCGCGCCATCTCCTCGGCCGCCTCCGCGTAGTTCCACAGGCCATCCGTGCACACCACCACCACACCCGGCCGGTCCGGCTTGAAGGACGCGGTGTGCGGCTCCAGTTCGTACGCGTCGGCGCCCAGCCAGCCGGTGATGGCGTGGGCGCGCTCGTCGGCGTACGCCTCGGCCTCGTTCATCAGGCCCGCCGCGACCATTTGCGCGGCCCACGAGTCGTCCTCCGTGAGCCGGGCCGGCGGGGTCGTACGGTCGACGGGCACCCAGTACACGCGGCTGTCGCCGACCCAGCCGACGATCAGCAGGCCGCCGGCCACGATGGCGCCGACGAGCGTGCAGGCCGGGGCGTTCTGGTGGCGGTGCGGGTCGTGCTCCAGCGCGTCGGACTGCGCCTGGGCAAGGGAGTTGACCGATTCCGAGGCGGCGACGATCGCCTCGTGCATGGCCTGCTGCGGGTGCGTACCGCGCGGCAGCGCGGCCAGCAGGGACTCGTTCGCCGCGCTCGCCGCGGCGGCCGAGGCCTCGTCGGGACGGCTTGCCGACGACACACCGTCGCAGACGATCGCCACGACGGCAGGGGAGCCGTCCGGCAGCGCGGTGGCGGACACCGCGAAGGAATCCTCGTTGCGGTGGTGGCGCAGGCCGCGGTCGCTGACCGCCGCGACCGCGCCGAGCTCCTGCTCCATGTGGTCGCGCTCGCGCGGCTGGGCGTGCCCGCAGTTCTCGCAGTACCCGTCGTCGTCGACGCGGCCCGCGCGGCAGGCCACACAGACCGGCCCCGCGGCCTGGCCGGCCGGCGGTGTCCCGGGCGCGGCGGTCCGTGGGTCCGCGGCGGGGTCCGGGACCGGTGCGGGGGCGGCCGGGGGCGCCGGGGCCGGGGCGGACGCCGGGGCCGGAGCGGGGGCTGCGAGTGGGTACTCGTCCGGGGCGGGCGGCCCGTCGAACCTCACCGCCGACGGGAGTTCCCTCCCGCCCGAGTCGGTACCGGGCAGGTCGGCGGGCCGGTGCACCGGCGCGGGCGAGTCGGAACTGCCCAACTCCGGCGCGTCCGGCCACTCCAACGGGGCATGCGGTCCCGACCCGTTGAGGGCCACAGTGGGGTGGTCGCCGGGCGGCTGCGGGACGGCCGACAGGTCGTACCCGCAGACACCGCAGAACTTGTCACCCTCCTCCAGCGGTTCCTCACAGCTGGGGCAGGCAGACAGTTGGTGCATCCGCGACATCAATCACACCCACGTCCGGGGTCGGAGACGGTTGGCCCGCTCCACCAGTTCGATCCTTTCCTCGCCACGCTGTGCAAGCCGGGCGAGGACGCGGTACGAGCGCTCCAGACCGAAGCGCAGGCCCCGCTCGTCCAGTTGACTGCCGAGCAGCGCCGTCTGTACGGGACGCGCCCCTCGGCTACCGGAGAGTACCCAGTCGAGCGCCGTACCCAGAACCTCGGTCGACAACCGCTCGCGGCGTACGGCATCCAGCCCGAACTGCTGCAGGGCCTCGACCTGCCCCGCGGCCGCGGTCAGATCGTCCAGCAGCGGGTCGTGCGCGGCGCGTTGGCGCAGCCGCGCCCGTACGGCGGCGACCCGCGCCGCCGTGTAGTGGATCGACGCCTCCGGTACGGACTCCAGGGACCGTACGGCGCTCGCCCGGTCCCCGGCGGCCAGCTGTACCCGCGCGAGGCCGAACGCGGCGCTCACGTAGCTCGGGTCGGTCGCCCAGACGAGGCGGTAGTACTCGGCCGCGTTGTCCAGCTGGCCGAGGACCTCGGCGCACACGCCGAGTGCGAGCTTCGGCGCGGGTTCGCCCGGGAACGCGTCGTAGATCGCGTCGAAGGACAGCGCCGCGATCTCGTTGTCGCCCGTCACGAGCGAGGCGACACCGCGGTACCAGACCACCCGCCAGTCGTCCGGGTGGTCGGCCTCCAGGGACTCCAGCGCTCTGGCGGCGGAGGCCGGCTCGCCCATCTCCAGCCGGGCCCGCAGCTCACGCAGCCGCCGCTCCACGGAGTTGGCGGGCGCGGAGTGCAGGGCGGCTATCAGCTCGGCCGGCGCGGAGGCCATGAGCCCGGCGAGGAACCCCGCGTTGGGGTCGTTCGGATCGACGCGGGGCACGGGCAGCGCGAGCGAGGTCGCCCGAGCGTCGAGCGAAGCGAGGTACGCGTGCGCGTACGGGCCCCCCACGGTGCCGGGGGCGCCTGCGGCGCCGGGTACCGGGAGCGCGGCGTGCGTGGGCGCGTACGCGGTGCCGGATACCGGGTGGCCGGGCGCCGCATAGGCGTGCCCGCTGCCGCCGGCCACCCCGCCGCCCGACGAGCCGCCGTACCCGGGGGTGCCTTCGGCACCGGGAGTCCCCGGGCTGCCGTACGTGTGAGTGCCGGAGGCGCCAGCCGCCCCGCTGCCGTACGGCGCGATTCCGCCCACGCCGGAGGCGCCTGCGGCGACGCCGGGCGGGGTCGCGCCGCCGTAGGAGGGGCCCCCACCGGCGGGGCCCTGTCCCGCGCCCGAGGGCGCGGCACCCAGGACATGCGCCCCGCCGCCGGCGGTGCCGACTCCGGCGGCTGCGCCGCCATGGGGTGCGCTCCCGCCTGCGGCGCCGGGGTGCTGCCCGGCACCAGAAGTGCCGACCGCCCTGCCTGCGGCGTGCGTTGCGGCGGCGCCGACGATGCCCGCACCGTACGGGGCGCCCCCGCTGCTCCCGGACGGGGATCCGGCGGCCGGGCCGGCGGGCGGGAGGTGCGGGGCCGTTGTGCCGAGGGCGGGCGCGCCCGTCGTCCCGGCGCCGACAGCGGTTCCCGCGCCGCCGGCGGCTCCGCCGCCCACCGCGGCTGCGCCGCCCACCGCGGCTCCGCCGCCCACCGGCTGGGCCGGGATCGCGCCCGGCGGCAGGGCGGTACGGGCCGCTCCGCGACCGCGACCGCGTACTCCTCGCCGCGCCGGAGGCGTACGCGCACCGAGCTGGGTGACGTCGTCCGCCAGTTCGGCGAACAACTCTGAGTCCGTGACCTTGAGTTCCGGGCCGAACAGCGTCGACAGCTGAGGTCTCGGACGGCCTGTCTGGAGCGCCACCACCTCGCGCAGCACGCCCGTCAGCTGCTCGGCCATCTCCTGCGCGGAGGCGAACCGCCGCGCCGGATCAGGGTCGGTCGCCCGGACCAGAAGCCGGTAGAAGGACTCGTACGTCCGGAAGACCTCGATGTTGTCGGGGTCCGGCAGGCTGTCCACGAAGACGTTCGTGTACCCCTGGAAGTCGAAGGTCAGCACGGCCAGCGTGCGCGCCACCGTGTACAGGTCGGAGGCGACGGACGGGCCCACCTCCGCAACCTCCGGCGCCTGGTACCCGACCGTGCCGTAGATCGCGCTCTCGTCGTCGTCCATCCTGCGGACCGCGCCCATGTCGATGAGCTTGAGCTGGTCCTGCTGCTGAATCGCGTTGTCGACCTTGAAGTCGCAGTACAGCAGGTTCCGGCTGTGCAGATGGCCGAGCGCCTCCAGCGCCTCGATGCCGTACGCACACGCCTGTTCGACCGGCAGCGGATCACGCCGGCCGGCCGGCCCGCGCCGGTCATTGGCGATCTCCTTGAGCGACTTGCCGCCGACGTACTCCATGACGATGTAGCCGTCCATGGAGCCGGTCCGCTGGTCCAGGTGCTCGACGAAGTTGTAGATGCGGACGATGTTGGAGTGCTCGATCTCGGCGAGGAAGCGTCGCTCCGAGATCGCCGCGGCCATGGCGTCCTGGTCGCCCGTGTCGAGCAGACCCTTCAGCACCACCCAGCGGTCCGAGACCGCCCGGTCGTAGGCGAGGTAGACCCAGCCCAGGCCGCCGTGCGCCAGGCAGCCCGCCACCTCGTACTGGCCGTGCACGATGTCGCCGGTGCGCAGCTTCGGCACGAAGGAGTACGGGTGCCCGCACTTGGTGCAGAAGCCCTCCGTGCGGCCGGGCCGCTCACCGCGGGAGCGCCCCACCTGCGCCCCGCAGTCCGAACGCGAGCAGAACCGCTTCCGCTCGGGAACTTCCGGGTTCTCCAGCACCGCCGCCGCCGGATCGGGGCGCGGCACCTCCGGCACGGCGACCAGCCCGGCACCGAGCCGGTTGCGCCCGGACGACGACGTGGTGGATCCGGAACTGCGCACCGAGACGGACCGCGCGCTGCCGACACCGGAGAGCGAGCGGGACAGCCGCCCGGACACCGACCGCCGGGAGGTGGAGGAACGGGAGGAACGGGAGGAGCGGGAGGAGTGGGACGAGCGCGCGGACCCCTGCGAACCGCTCCGCGCCGAACTGCTGTTGCTGCCGCGGCCCCGGCCACCGGTGATGCCGGTCGGCGGGGAGGTCAGGCCGCCGTTCGGCGCGACGACGGGGGCGAGCCCGCACGTGCCGCAGTACAGCTCCCCGCCGCCCATGTCCTCGTACGAGCCCTCGCACCCGGGGCGCTGGCACTTCGCCGCCTCACTCATGATTCCCCCCTGCGGTCGGTGGGCCCGGACTGTCGCGGGACCAGGACTTCTGCCGCGGCCTGCTGGAAGCGCAGGACCGCCTGCTCGGCGGCGCGCAGATCGCAGGGCGCGCTCCACAGCATCCGCCGGGCCGCGTCGTACCGCTCGATCAGCAGCGGGTCCTCGGCCATGCCGTGCCGGGCGACCTTAGCCTTGTACGCGTCGAGGCGGCCGCGCAGCTCCGCCCGGACCGCGAGCGGCGCGGTGACCGCGGTCAACGACTCGCGGGCCCGCATCAGTTCGTCCTCAGCGCGGCGCTCCAGGGACTCCAGGAGCGGGGAGAGCCGGTGCCACTGCGCGTGCCTGCGGTACTCGGCCGCCGTCGCCAGCTGCTCCTGCAGGGCGGTCGACGGGCCGCTGACCGCCGGCACCTCGGAGGCGGCGATCTTGGCCAGCACCTCGCCGCGTGCGGCCCGCGCCTCGGAGAGCGTGAGGTCGGCACGCGAGAGCACATCGCGCAGGCTCAGCAGCCGCTGCTCGGCGTCCTGACGGACGTCCAGGACCGCCTCGATCTCGCGCCGGACATCCTCCAGCGCCCGGGCCGCCCGGTCGTACCGTCCGGTGTCGGGGCGTCCGCCACCGGGGGCGGAACTGCGGGGCGCCGGCACCCAGAACGCCAGCGGGTCGGACACCACCTGCGCGCGCAGCGTGGTCAGTTCATGCGTGATCGACTCCAGGTCGTCGCCCGAGGGGTGCTCGCCCGGCCGTACGCCGACGGAGTGCGCCAGCGAACGGGTGCGGTGCAGCTCGGCCGAGAGCAGGTCGATCCGGGCGGGCAGGGCGGACCACACCGCGTCCGCCGCCACCACCATGTCCAGCGACTGCGCGTACAGCTCGTTCATCCGGCCGACCAGCTCCTCGAGCGTGAACTCCTCGGTGAGCTTGGCGGGTCCGGTGATCGAGGGGGCGGCATGCCCGGAGGTGCCGCCGGCGATGGTGACGCAGCGGCCGCGCAGCAGCTCGGTCAGCTCGGTCAGGTCCTCACGGGTGGGCCAGCGCCGCCTGCCGCGCTTCTCGCGGGCATCGGTGAGAGCGGCGGTGTACGCGTCGAAGTAGGACCAGAGCAGCGAGACGGCCTGCTCGGTCCCGGCCCAGCGGTCCTTGGTGGTGCCGGTCAGCTCGGCGCCTTCGAGGAGCCTGCGGCCCGCGTGGTCCTGGAGGGCGAGGAGCGAGGTCTCGATCGCCTCGTGCTCCGCGCCGAGCCGAGCCAGCGCACGGTCCACCTCGTCCCGGTCCATCACCGGGCCCGGTGGTCCCCCCGCGAAGTGGGGGGAGGGTCCCGCGCCGCCCATCGATCACCCCTCCGAGTCTCTGACCACGTTGCTGCCGTCGTAGTTGCCGTCGAGCTGTGTCCCTGTCCGGCCGGATCCGCCCAATACGCTCAGCCCGTCCGGTACTTCGGGGCCGGTGGTCCGGTGAGGTCCGGCATGTCGGCGGCCAGCCATTTACGGTAGGCCGCCATCCAGGGGCTGTTCGCGCCGCCTTGGCGGTAGCCGTCCAGAACCTTGTTCACCCGGCGTACCAGGTCGGTGGCTTCCTTGTTCATCGCCACGCCGTAGAACTCCTTGGTGAACGGTGTGCCCACCAGCTTCACCGAGGGGTCCTGCGCGGCCTGGCCCGCCGCCAGGGCGTTGTCCGTGACGACCCCGTCGACCTCGCCCAGCTGCAGCCTGACCAGGCAGTCCAGCTGGTTGGGCACGGTGACGGAGATATCGGCGCCGAACGACTTGGCCTTGAGCGCCGTCTCCGCCGTGGAGCCGCTGGCGGAGCAGATCTTCTTGCCCTTGAGGGTGGCGTCGTACCCCTTGATCGACGACCCGGCCGGGACGAGCACCTGCTGGCCCGCCTCGAAGTAGGCGGTGGAGAACGCGACGTCCGCCAGGCGCTTGCAGTTGATCGTCATCGTCCTGACGACGATATCAACCCGGCCGTCCTTCAGCGCCGGTATGCGCTGACTGGTGGGAATGGCCCGGTAGATGACCGCTTCCGGGTCACCGAGGATTTCCTGCGCTACGGCCCTGACCAGATCGATGTCGAAGCCTTCGAGCTGCCCGGTGGCCGGATTGCGGTAACCCCAGCGGAAGCTGTTCTGGTCGACGCCGGCGACGAGCTTGCCCGCCTTCTTGATCCGGTCGATGGTGGCGCCGTCCGCGGCGGACGGAGTCAGGCTCGCCTCCGGGTTCTGGCACGTGTCGGCCTTGGCCGGCTGCGCACCCGCCGAGCCGTGCGCGGCGGCGGCCCCGGCGGCCCCCGCGTCCGGGTTCCCTCCGGCCACGGTCAGCGGCAGCAGTACGGCGGCGGCCGTCAGCGCACAGGCGGCGGCCATCCCCGTCACGCCGCCCCAGCCGCGAAATCTGCTGGTCCTGGTCACCGCTCCCCCTCTCACCTGTACTCCGAAAGCCTGCGGCCGATGCCGAGGACGGCGGCCATCGCGCCCAGTACGGCCAGCACGGCCGCACCCAGCGCGAGCCCGGTCATTGCGCCTCGGCCGTCCTGCGCAGCCTGCTTGAACTCACGCTGCTCATGGGCGAGCGCCTTCTCCAGCGAGGCGTCCACCTCGTCGAAGCACTCGCCGGTGCTGTTCTTGGCGCCGATGATCTGCGCCAGGGCGCCGTCGTAGTCACCCTTGTTGTCGGTGTCCCTGGCGGCCGTGTGCCGCTTCTTCCATTCAGTCATGCCCGCCTGGGCTCCCGCCACCGGCTCGCGTCCCTCGCTGTCGTCGGCGATGCGTTGTGCCCGGGCGAGCCCGCTGGTGAGGGTCTTCATGGCGCTGTTGTGCTCTGCTTCGTACTTGTCGGACTTCCCGTCCTCGGCGAGCACGGCTCCGCGCGCGACCAGGGTGAGGTTCTCATTGGCACGGGCCTGCAGCGAGCTGATCCGGGCGTTGTTGAGGACTTTGAGGGACTCCTGGCCGTGTGCCTGTGACTCGTTCAGCCCGGACCTGGCCAGAGTGTGCCCGACCGCCAGCCAGAGCAGGACGACGGCGGAGGCGGCCGTCGCGGCCACCAGCCCGTGGTTGAACACCCGGTTCGTACGGTGGTAGTTGCGGCGCTGCGCCCATGCGAGGCCACCGAGCGACAGTACGCCCGAACCCAGCGCGATGAACGGCCAGGAGTTGGCGTCGTCGTAGTCCTGGTAGAGCCGCTCGGTCTCCGACTCGTACAAATCCTTGGCCGCGGGCAGCAGTTCGGTGCTCATCTTCTCGTTCGCCCGGCGCAGATAGGCGCCGCCCACCGGGAAGCCCTGCCGGTTGTTCGCCCGCGCCTGCTCGATCAGGCTGGTGTAGGCCGGGAGTTGTTCGTTGAGCTGGGCGATCTGCTTCCCGGAGTCGCCCGAACTGTCCGTGCTGGCAGCGGCTTTCACCAGCAGCCGTGACGCGTTCGCGATGTCCTTCCGGTACCGCTCGCGCAGTTCGTGCGGTTCCTGCCCGCCGGCCAGGAAACCGCTCGCCGCCGCCGTGTCGGCGTCGGCGAGGGAGCGGTAGATGCTCGCGGCGTCGGCGCTGAGCGGCTGGCTGCGGCTCACCACGTCGTCGGCGGCGGCTGCGCGGTCGGAGATCTGCCACGCCGTCGTGGCGCCGAACGCCACGACCAGCGCGGCGATCACGGCCCCGATGATGCGCAGCCGGCCCGGCTCGGTCGTGGCCGCCGCACGCAGCCGGTCCACGCCCTCGGCCCAGGCGCTGCGGCGCGCGGGCGGTGGCGCGGGCAGTGGTGGCGGTGCCGAGGGCGGCACGGGCGGCTGCGGTGCCGTGCCCGTACTCGATGGCTGTGTCACTTGACCTCCCCCTTGGTCACTTGACGGTGGCCCGTCTCCCGCCCAGCAGTATGGCGGGAGGGTCCTTCATGCACACCACTGATGCCTGGATCTTGATCGAATCGATTCGAACCGATCCGATCCAATCCAACCCAATCCGAACTCCCCACCATGAATACGCCGGAGAGATCAGTTCGGTTCCCGTTCCGTCCCGTTCGTCACCCCCAAGTGCGCCCGCAGCCGGACCATCGCCTCCGCCGGCGCGTCCAGATGGTCCAGGCCCAGCAGGGCCGCACCCAGCACCGGCGGAGCCGTCACCACGCGGATGACCGCCCTCGGGGCGCGAGCGGCCAGGAGTTTCGCGATCTGCTCGTCGAGTTCCGGATGGCGGGCGGCCAGCACGCTGCCGCCCAGCAGCACCGGCACCTCCTCGTCCAGCAGGCCGAGGCGGCACAGCGCGACCGTCGACAGGGCGACGACCTCCTCGGCCAGCCGGCGCACGAGCGACCGGGCGATCGGGTCGCCCGCCGCGCTCGTGGCGAAGAGCACCGGGGTCAGTTCGTGCCTGCGGGCGTACGGGAGGCGGCCCAGGTGCAGCGCCTCGATGAGGGCGTACATGCTGTCGAGGCCGAAATGCGCCGGGAGCGTCCGCATCAGAGCGGTCGGTTCGCCGCGCCCGTCCTCCGCGCGGGCGGCGAACCACAGGGCCTCCTCCGCCAGGCCGGCGCCACCGCCCCAGTCGCCCGAGATCCGGCCGATCGCCGGGAAGCGGGCGGTCCGGCCGTCGGGGAGCATCCCGACGCAGTTGATGCCGGCCCCGCACACGACGGCCACGCCGCGCGGTTCGGCGTCCCCCGGGAGTCCTGCGCGCAGGATCGCGAAGGTGTCGTTGCGCACCTCGCTGGTACGGCCCCAGCCGCGCGCCTGCAGGGCCGCCGCCAACTCGCGCTCCTCCACCGGGAGGTCGGCGTTGGCGAGACAGGCGGAGACGTGCGAGACGAAGGGACCGCCCCCAACGCCCGCACCATTCGCACCGGACAGGTCCGCGAGGCCGGCCGCGGCGGCAGCCGCCCCGACCGTCTCCGCGAGGGCGTCGACGGCCGCCCCGACCCCCACCGCCGGTGGCTGGAACCCACCCCCGCGGGCCTTCCCCAGCACGCTGCCGTCGGCGGCGACCACCACCACGTCGGTCTTGCTGTTGCCTGCGTCGATGGCGAGTACCGCGGGAGAGGTGCTGTCGGTCAGGCCCACGCCAGGTGCTCCCGGTTGTGGGCGATCAGACGGTCGGTGAGCGCCTCCGCGTACGCGTACTGGCCGACCAGCGGATGCGCGAGCAGCGCCTTGAAGACCCGGTCCCGGCCGCCGTGCAGAGCCGTCTCCAGCGCCAGGTCCTCGTACGCCGTGACGTTGGCGATCAGCCCGGCGTACAGCGGGTCGAGTGCCGGTACGGCGAGCGGCACGGCCCCGGTACGGTCCACCCGCGCCTGCACCTCGATCACCGCGTCGTCGGCGAGGAAGGGCAGAGTCCCGTTGTTGTACGTGTTGACCACCTGTACCGCGCCACCTCCGTCGCCCAGCAGCGAGGCCGCCAGATCCACCGCCGCCTCCGAGTAGAAGGCGCCGCCGCGCTTGCCCAGCAGCGCGGGCTTCTCGTCCAGCGCCGGGTCGCCGTACATCGCGAGGAGTTCCTTCTCCATGGCCGCGACCTCGGCCGCCCGCGAGGGCTTGGTCCTCAGTTGCCGTACGGCCTCGTCGTGCCCGTAGAAGTACCGCAGGTAGTACGAGGGGACGACGCCCAGGCGGTCCAGCACGGCCCGCGGCAGCCGCAGGTCGTCGGCGATGGCGTCGCCGTGCTCGGCGAGCAGCCTCGGCATCAGGTCCTCGCCGTCCGGGCCGCCCAGACGCACACCCAGCTCCCAGGTGAGGTGGTTGAGGCCCACATGGTTCAGATGCACATCGGCCGGCACCACATCCAGCAGCTTCGCGAACTTGCGCTGGAAGCCGACGGCCACATTGCACAGGCCGACGGCCTTGTGGCCGGCCTGGAGAAGGGCCCGGGTCACGATGCCGACCGGGTTGGTGAAGTCGATGATCCAGGCGTCGGAGTTGGTCCGCCTGACCCGCTCGGCGATGTCGAGGACCACCGGGACGGTCCGCAGCGCCTTGGCCAGCCCGCCCGCGCCCGTCGTCTCCTGGCCGATGCAGCCGCACTCCAGCGGCCACGTCTCGTCCTGTTCGCGGGCGGCCTGCCCGCCGACGCGCAGTTGCAGCAGCACGGCATCGGCGCCTGCGACGCCCGAGTCCAGATCCGACGTCGTGGTGATGAGCCCCGGGTGGCCCTGCTTGGCGAAGATACGGCGGGCCAGCCCGCCCACCAGCTCAAGCCGGTCGGTCGCGGGATCGACGAGGACCAGCTCGGTGACCGGGAGGGTGTCCCGCAACCGGGCGAACCCGTCGATCAGTTCAGGGGTGTAGGTGGATCCGCCACCCACTACTGCGAGCTTCATCTGGGGTCAGCCCTTCACTCCGGTCAGCGTGACGCCCTCGACGAATGCCTTCTGGGCGAAGAAGAAGAGGACGATGACGGGTGCCATGACCAGGATGGTGGCCGCCATGGTCAGATTCCCTGAGGCGACCTTCCCCGCGACGAGCGGCTGCGTGTAGTACTGCATGGTCCGGATCACTCCGGTGACCACGGCGAACATCACGATGGGCGAGATGTTCGGCAGGGTCACGAAGCGGAACCGCTGCCACGCGCCGGCCCCGTCCAGGTCCGCCGCCTCGTACTGCTCCTTCGGTACGTCGAGCAGCGGCCATGAAGATCACCATCAGGTCGCCGACGCCCCAGAGCGCGAGCGCGGTGAGCGCGGGCTTGGACCAGCGGCGACGTTGTCCTGGATGGCCTTGACCTCGCCCGGCGCGCTCCAGCCGTGCCAGAAGCTGATCGTGACGTCCTTCTTGGGGTCGTCGTCCGCCGCGGTGCCGGTCCGGCCCGTACATGCGGAGGCGAGCACGGATATCGCGGCGACGGCGACGGCAGCGGTCAGTCGGCGGCCTTCGCGCAGGGCGAGTCTGGGCATGGCGGTGTCTCCCTGAGGCGGACGGTTCCGATGAGGGGGGCGGGCGGAGCAGGGGTGCTGCGGTGGGTCAGCGGGAGGTGTCGAAGACCTCGTCGCGGGTGGTGGCGAGGGCGCTCTCCAACGCGCCGCGCAGCACGGGGTGTTCCTGTACTTCGCCGATGACGAGTCGGGGCCGGGACGCGGCGAGTTCGGCCAGTTCTGCCTGGACCAGCTCCCGCAGGGGCTCCCCGCCGGCGGCGATGACCGCGCCGGAGAGCACGACGATCTCGGGGTCGAGGACGGCCACCATCGAGGCGAGACCGGTGGCCAGACCGGTCGCGAACGCTTCGAGCAGTCGGCGGTACGGGCCGTCGGCCGCGGCCGCCGCCGCCCGGGTCACCAGCGCCGTGGCCACCACGGTGTGCGGGCCGTGGCCGACGCCCTCGATGCCGAGCTCGCGGGCCAGCCGGGGCAGTGCCTGCGCGCCTGCCAGTTCCTGGTAGCCGCCGCTGTTGGCCTTGGTGACCTGCCGGACGAGCGGGGTGCCCGGTACGGGCATGAACCCGACCTCTCCCGCACCGCCCGTCCAGCCCCGGTGCAGCCGGCCTCCGAGGACCAGGGCGGCACCGATTCCCTCCTCGTTCCACAGCAGGACGAAGTCCTCGTGGCCGCGGGCGGCGCCGAGGCGCTGCTCGGCGATCGCCGCGAGGTTGACGTCGTTCTCGTACTCGACGGGCATCGGCAGGACGGCCGCGAGCTCGTCGAGCAGGGTGGGGGACTGCCAGCCGGGCAGGTGGCTGGCGTACCGCAGCCGTCCGGTGCCCGGGTCGAATGCGCCCGGGGTACCGATGACGAGGCGGTGCACCTCGGTGCGGGTGAGGCCGGCGGCCCTGACCGCGCCGTCGAGGGCCTCGCAGACCTGCCGTACGACACTGTCCGCCCGGCGGCCGGGCGTGGGCAGCTCGAACTCGCCGACGGTCTCGCCGGTGATGTCCGCGACGGCGGCCAGGGTCCGCTCGGGCGTCACGTCGAGTGCGGCGACGTGGGCCGCCCGCGCGTGGACCGCGTACAGCTGGGCATTGGGGCCCGGCCGCCCCTCGGTGGTACCGGTGGCGACGACCAGTCCCGCCGCTTCGAGGCGGGCCAGCAGCTGGGAGGCGGTCGGTTTGGACAGACCGGTGAGCTTGCCGATCTTCGTACGGGAGAGCGGCCCGTGCTCCAGCAGGAGATCCAGCGCGGCCCGGTCGTTCATGGCCCGCAGTACGCGCGGTGTTCCGCGTGTACCGGCCATGACCTCACCTCCACTGTTAGGAAAGTTTCCTATTTCATGGAAGGAACGTAAGGCGCACGTCGGGGAGCAGTCAATGGTCTGCGCCCCCGAGGCAACCAGAGTGTTACCTGCGGGGGCGCAGAGAGCGTTTTCGCTACGGGGTCAGGGCTTGGGCAGGGCTTTGTCAGGGCTTGGCCAGGTTCGGCTGCGGGATCGGCGAGGCCGCCAGCGACTGGGGAGACGTCGGGCTGGCGAGCGCCGACGGAGCCGCCACCGTGGCCGCCGGGTCCGGCGCGGCCGCCTCGGTGGCCACCGGCAAGCCGCCGACGATCCGGATGCCGGCCGCGTCGAACGCCAGCTTGATGCGCCAGCGCAGCTCGCGCTCCACACCCAGGGCCTTGCCCGGCATGGTCTTCGCGGAGACGCGGATCGTCACGGAGTCCAGCAGCACCGCGTCCAGGCCCAGGATCTCGATCGGGCCCCACAGCCGCTCGTTCCACGGCTCGTCCTTCGCCATCCCCTCCGCGACCTCGGTGATCACCGCACGCACGCGCTCCAGGTCCTCGCTCGGGCGGACCTGGACATCCACCCCGGCGGTGGCCCAGCCCTGGCTGAGGTTGCCGATCCGCTTCACCTCGCCGTTGCGTACGTACCAGATCTCGCCGTTGTCACCGCGGAGCTTGGTGACGCGCAGTCCCACCTCGATCACCTCGCCGGAGGCGACGCCCGCGTCGACGGAGTCCCCCACGCCGTACTGGTCCTCCAGGATCATGAACACGCCGGAGAGGAAGTCGGTGACGAGGTTCCGGGCGCCGAAGCCGATCGCCACACCCGCGACACCGGCGCTCGCGAGCAGCGGGCCCAGATTGATGTCCAGGGCGCCCAGGACCATCAGGGCGGCTGTGCCGACAATCACAAAGGACGCGACCGAGCGGAGCACAGAGCCGATCGCCTCGGACCGCTGCCGGCGGCGTTCCGCGTTGACCAGCAGCCCGCCGAGGGCGGTGCCCTCGACGGCCTGGGCGCTGCGGTTCATCCGCGTTATCAGCTTGGTGATGGCCCGGCGGATCACGCTCCGCAGGATGGTGGCGATGACGACGATCAGCAGGATGCGCAGGCCGATGCTCAGCCAGACCGACCAGTTCTCCTCCACCCAGCCCGCGGCGTTGGTGGCCGTCTCCTGCGCTTCGCCGAGGGTGGCGGGCGCTTGTGGCACGGGGCCGGCCCACAGGGCGGACAACGACACGGCAGGAACCTCCAGGTGTAGCGGTCTGCCCGCCGGAAGGGGTGTGCGGGCAGACCAACCACACTAACGGGGCATTCTCTGTTCCCCCTGCAGTGTTCGAGGGAGAGACAAGCGTCACCTGGGGATGTACGGAGTGTGGCCGACCGCACATCCGCGCCGGACAACCCCTGGACCCCCGGCCGGAACTACAGGTGGGAAGGGGCGTGAAGGGGCATGGGCCAGGGCGGGCCGGGCGAACCCTCTGAGCCCGTTACCTGGACGTGGTGGCGCTTCGACCAGCCAGGAGGAGAGACTGAGAGCAGATCGTCCCGGCGCGAGCCACGCGCCGCCGGCGTACAAGGAGGCATCCGTGCCGCATGTCCTGGTCCTCAACGCGTCGTACGAGCCGCTCGGCGTCGTACCGCTCCGCCGCGCGCTCGTCCTCGTCCTTGAGAACAAGGCCATATGCCTCGAGGAGTCCGGCGCCTTCATGCACAGCGCTACCCGGGTCGTCCCCGCTCCCAGCGTGGTACGGCTCAAGCGATTTGTGCGGGTCCCCTACCGGGGGCCCGTTCCACTCACCCGCCGCGCCCTCTTCGCGAGAGACGGCGGCCGCTGTATGTACTGCGGAGGCGTCGCCACCAGCGTCGATCACGTCATCCCGCGCAGCCGCGGGGGGCAGCACGCCTGGGAGAACGTCGTGGCGGCCTGCCGCCGCTGCAACCACGTCAAGGCCGACCGCCACCTGCTGGAACTGGGCTGGCGGCTGCGCCACCAGCCCGCCCCGCCGTCCGGCCTCGCCTGGCGGATCATCGGCACCGGTCATAGGGACCCGCGCTGGCTGCCCTACCTGCAGCCGTACGGCGCGGAGGCCGCGATGGCCCGGATCGACGGCATCTCTGCCTGACGAATCCGGGCCTTTGTCATCCAGCCCCGGCGCGGCCGGCCGGTGGCCGCTACGGGGCCGGGGTGGCCTTTTCCCGGGCGGTTTCCTCGACCGCGTACGCCTCCACCGACCACAGGGAGTATCCGAACCTGGTCGCCCTGCGGTCGCCCTGGATGCGGATGAAACGGGTGTCCTTCGCGTCCATCCGGACCGGCTCGCGGCCGCCCTCGCCGTCCGCCACCGTGGCCGCCGTACGCCAGACGCGCCCGTCCGCCGAGACCTGGATGCGGTAAGCCGCCGCGTACGCGTCCTGCCAGTGCAGGACGACCTGCCCCAGCCGTACCGGACCCGCGAGCTCCGCCTGCCACCACGCGCCGTCCTCGGCCGGCGAGGACCAGCGGGTCCGCGGGTCGCCGTCGGCCGCCGCCGAGGCCGGGAAGTCGGCGGTCTCGTCGCCGGACGACGAGGCCCTGGCGCCGCGCACCAGATCGGGGCCGCCCGTGCGCGGGAAGGCCCGTACCGTCAG
Source organism: Streptomyces sp. A3M-1-3 (assembly GCF_024213665.1). Lineage (GTDB taxonomy): Bacteria > Actinomycetota > Actinomycetes > Streptomycetales > Streptomycetaceae > Streptomyces. The sequence goes on along the minus strand of NZ_JANAVP010000004.1, from coordinate 214,344 downwards.
CGTGCGCTCCTCGCCCGCGAAGGAGACCGGCACCTCGTAGCTGCCCGCCGGGGTCCCCTCCGGGACCGTGACCTCCACCGGCACCGCGACCCGCGCGCCGCGCGGGACCGTGGTCTGTGCGGGCACCTTCACCTTGATGCCCTTGGGCGCCCTGGCAGCCAGCTTGCCGCGCACCTCACCCGCCCGCAGGGCCGCCAGTTCCGCCGCCACCCGCTGCGGGCGGCCGCCGATCTCCGCGTCCGTCTCGCCGCGCGCCAGCTCGAACCGGGCGTCCGGCTCGTCCGCGAACCACGGCACCACCCGGTGGACGGCCGGCGCGTCCCCGCGCCAGGCCAGCCGTATCGCGTCGGCGCGGACGCCCTTGGCGTCCGTCTGCGTCCAGCCGTCCCCCGACAGATCGCCGACCTTCCGCCAGCCCTCACCGGGTACGTGCGCCTCCACGGCCGCTCCGCCCCCCTCGCCCGGGGCCGTCATGGCCGTGACCGTCTCGACGGGCCGCGGCCGCTCCAGCCGTACGGTGTACGCGCCGGGGGACTCCGTCACCGTGCCCGCACCGCGGTCCGCACCCGTCCAGGCGTCCGACTCCTTGGCCGCCTTCGCCAGGAACGGGCCGAGCACACCCTTGCCCACCGTGACCCGGCTCTCCGACACCTCACGGCGCGCCTCCGCCAGTTCCAGCGAGGCCCGCCACGCCGCCGCGCCGTCCCCGCGCGACTGGGCGCGCAGGGTGTCGACCGCCAGCTCGCCGGCCCTGCCGTAGCGGGCCAGCTGGTCGATCCAGGGCTTCACCTCGTCGTCCAGCGCGCCGTCCGCCGCCCCCGCCAGCCGCTCCGGAGCCTCCCGCATCACCGTGAACGCGGCGCGCAGCCGGTCCGACGCCGTATCCAGCGCCGACCGGTCCGTACCACGCCGGGCCTTCCAGAAGCCGTCGATCAGCGGGCGGAGATACGCGGACTCGTCGCCGCCCAGCACGGACGAGGCGTCGTTCCCGGCCAGCGCGCCGAGCGCCTCCCGGGCCTTCGGGTCCCCGCCGGCCAGATCGTCGAGGGCTGCCCGCCAGGACTCCTCGGGCCGGTAGCCCTTCGGGTTCCAGGCGAAGTCGGCGGCCGTGAACAGCGGGATACGGGAGGCGGCGGCCTGCTCCATGGCGTTGGCGAGCAACGCGGCTGAGCCGCCCGCTACGGCCGGCTCGCGGCCCGTGTAGGGGCCGAGGAAGATACGGTCCTGCGCGTAGTCGTTGACCGGGTAGTTGTCCATGGTGACCATCGGGTGGCGGAACACCTCCCGCGCGCCCACCAGTTCACGTCCCGTGATCGTCTTCGGTACGACCCCGACGCCCGTCCACGCCACCTCGACCCGCGCGTCCAGCTCGCGGGCGAGCGCCTGCCGGTACTCCGTACTGCTGTCCTGGTAGAACTCGGTCGGCATCAGCGACAGCGGCCCGGCGTCCGGGTACCGGGCGGCCAGATGCTCCGCCACCGCTCCCGCGACCCGGGACTGCGCCTTCGCGGCCGCCTCCGGGCCCGAACCGAAGCGGTTCCGGTCGGCGCGGCAGTGCCACTCGCTGTAGCTGACGTCCTGGAACTGCAGCTGGAACGCCCGCACACCCAGCGCCCACATCGCGTCGATCTTGCGCTTCAGCGCCTTGACGTCGTGGTCCGACGCCAGACACATGGCCTGCGCGGGTGCCACCGCCCAGCCGAGCGTCACATGGTTGGCGCGGGCGCGCTCGGCCATCGCCCGGAACTCCGCCCGCTGCCCGGCCGGGTACGCGTCACGCCAGCGGGCCTGGCGGTACGGGTCGTCGCCGGGCGCGTACAGATAGCGGTTCTGCTTCGTACGGCCCATGAAATCCAGCTGCGCGAGCCGCTGGTCCAGCGTCCACGGCCGGCCGTAGAACCCTTCGGTCATGCCGCGTACGGCCGTGCCGGGCCAGTCCCGTACGACGACGCCGGCGGCGGTCCCCTTCCGCACCAGCTGACGCAGTGTCTGTACGGCGTGGAACAGCCCGTCCGCGCCCTCCCCGGCAAGCGCGACGGTGTCCCGGCCGGCGGCCCGGCCGGCCGCGATCCGGTAGCCGCCCGCCGGCAGGTCGTCTCGGGCCGACGCCCCCAGGGCGCGCAGCGCCTGCTCGGCGCCGGCGCCTCCCACGTGCACCACCGGACCGTGCGCGGGCAGCGGCTGAAGAGGGGTGAGCGTGCGGACGGTACGCACCCCGGCTTCGCGCAGCAGGGTCCGCAGGGCGGCCACGGCGTACGGATCGGCGTCGGGCGGGGTGACGAGTGAGACCTCGTCGCCGAGAGGCACCGCCGTGCCCGTGGCGCGTACCGACTGCGGCCGGGGCCAGACGGAGGGCAGCGCGCCGCCGTCCTGGTCGGGCACGGTCACGGCGGGCGTACCGGGGGCAGGCGTTCCGGGGGCGGGCGGTGCCGCGTGTGCGCCGGGCGCGCCGCCGAGAAGTCCGCCGATGACCGCCACTGCGACGGCTGTCGCGCGATTCCTGCGCCGGAGCTGCACTGCGTCTCCTCGTCGTCGCTCGTGCTCGTACTGCGCTCGTACTGCGCGTCTGCCTGCGCTCGGCTGCGCGTTCGGTACGGACGAGCCCGAGCCCACCACCCGCGCGAAGAGGTGTCAATGTGTGTGGCCGTTGTGCCTGATTTGCCCGGGGTGTTGCGGGCGGGTGTCCACCCGTGCGGTGAACTGGCTGTGACCCGGGACACGTTCTCGCGTTGTATACGTCTGTGGCCGCTCCCGCTGGGTAGGCCTGCGGTGTCCCGCTCCCCACACCATGGAGGCTTCCATGGCCACGTCGGCCGAACTGCTCCTCTCCGCCCTCTCCAAACAGGTACCGGGTCCCGAGGGGACCTGCGCCTGCGGCTGCGCCGAGCCGCCACTGACCAGCGAGCCGCCGCTCGCCGACGCCGCCCCGCTGACCAGCGAGCCGCCGCTCGCCGACGCCGCCCCGCTGACGAGTGAGCCGACCGCCATGGGCACGGCCTCGGACATGGGCGTGTAACGGCTCACTCATCCGGCCCACCTCTCCGGGGGACTGTCGCCATGGCCCTTGCCCGGCTCGCCGCACTGCACGGTGTCGCAACCTCCTACGCGCCGTCCCCGGACGTCACGGTCCAGGTGCCCGACAGCACGGTCGCCACGGTGCTCGCCGCGCTGGGCGTCGACGCGTCGACCCCCGCGGCCGTACGTACGGCACTCGCCGCCGAGGAGTCGGCGGTGGCGCAGCGACTGCTGCCCCCCACTGTGGTCGTGTGGCCGCACGCACCGCTCCCCGACCCGCTGACGGCCCTCCCGCCGGACACGGCTCTCCGGGTCGAGACGGAGCAGGGGCAGACGGTCGACTGGGCCCCGGCCACGGGCCCGGACGGCGCGGAGGCGGGACAACTGCCCCTCGGCGTCCACCGGTTGCATGTCCGTACCCCCGACGGACGGACCGGGCAGGCCGCCCTCGTCGTCGCTCCAGCCCGGCTGCCGCAGCCGCCCGGCCGCAGTCACGGCTTCCTCGTCCAGCTCTACTCGCTGCTCTCGCAGCGCTCCTGGGGCATGGGCGACCTCGGAGACCTCGCCGAACTCGCCGCCTGGTCGGGGCGGGCGCTGGGGGCCGGGTTCGTCCAGGTCAATCCGCTGCATGCGGCCGTGCCAGGGACGCCCACCGACCCGTCCCCGTACCGGCCGTCCTCCCGCCGCTTCCCCGACCCCGTACATCTACGGGTCGAGAACGTCCCGGAGTACGCCTACGTGGCGGACGCGGACCGGGCCGAGCTGGAGCGGATCACCGAACAGGCCGCTCTGCAGCGCGAGTCCGTCCTGAGCAAGGGCGCGCTGATCGACCGGGACGCGGTGTGGGCGCTCAAAAGGGAGGCGCTCGATCTGGTACGGAAAGTCCCGCTCGGCCCCGGCCGGCGGGCCGCGTACTGCGACTTCCTCGCCGAGCAGGGGCAGGCCCTGGAGGACCACGCGACCTGGTGCGCCTTCGCCGAGGTGTACGGCTGGGACCGGCGCTCCTGGCCGGCCGGGCTGGCCGACCCGCGATCGCCCGAGACCGACCGGGCCCGCCGTGAACTGCTCGACCGCATCGACTACCACTGCTGGCTCGCCTGGCTGACGGACGCGCAGCTCGCCGCCGCGCACCGCGCCGCGCTCGACGCCGGCATGGGAATCGGGCTGGTGCACGACCTGGCGGTCGGCGTGCACCCGGACGGCGCCGACGCCTGGGCCCAGCGGGACGCGTTCGCCGCCGGGATGTCGGTCGGCGCCCCGCCGGACGCCTTCAACTCCCGCGGGCAGGACTGGGGTCTGCCGCCGTGGCGCCCGGACGCTCTCGCCGCCTCCGGCTACGCCCCGTACCGGGGCCTGCTGCGCGGACTCCTGCGGCACGCGGGCGCGCTGCGCGTCGACCATGTGATGGGACTGTTCCGGCTCTGGTGGATTCCGCAGGGGTGCGAGCCGACGCAGGGGACGTACGTCGGCTACGACGCGGAGGCGATGCTCGCCGTGCTCGCCCTGGAGGCACACCGGGCCGGAGCCCTGGTCGTGGGAGAGGACCTGGGCACGGTCGAGCCGGGCGTGCGCGAGGCCCTGGCCGCGCGGGGCGTGCTCGGCACCTCCGTGCTGTGGTTCGAGCGGGACTGGGACGGCACCGGCCGCCCGCTGCCGGCGGCGGGCTGGCGGGAGGCATGCCTGGCCACGGCCACCACGCACGATCTGCCGTCGACCGCCGCCCGGCTCAGCGGTGACCATGTCGAGCTGCGCCACCGGCTCGGCCTGCTCACCCGGCCGCTGCCGGAGGAGCGCGCGGCGGACGCGGTCGAGGTCAACGAGTGGCTGGCGCTGCTGACCCGGTTCGGCATGCTGCCGGACGGCGGCCACGACGAGGAGGCCGCGGTCCTCGCGGTCTACCGCTTCCTGCTCGCCACCCCCGCCCGGATGGTCGGCGTCTGGCTGCCGGATGCGGTCGGCGACCGCCGCCCGCAGAATCTTCCCGGCACCTGGGACCAGTACCCGAACTGGCGGCTGCCCGTCGCCGACGCCGAAGGGCGACCCGTCACGCTGGAGGAACTGGCCGCCTCGCCCCGGCTGCATGTGCTGATGGACGCCCTGAAGGCCGAGCTCCGACCCCGTACGGCACCCCCGGGCGCGCGGCGCACTTAGGCGTTCGCTACGTTTGCACCGTGGACAAGAAGAACGCCCTGCGCGCCGGCGCTGTCACGGCCGGTACGACGCTGATGATGCTGCTCATGTCGTCCCCCGCGTTCGCGGCGATCCCCGACGACGGTGACGACCCGGGCCCCGGCCTGAGCGTGGCCGAGACACTCGGCCTGTACGTGGGTGCGCCGATCCTGCTCTTCCTGGTGATCGCGGGCCTCGTGATGGCCGGGGACAAGTCCCGCAAGCAGGGCTGACCCCGACCCCGCCCGGACTCTCTCCCCGAGGGCGCCTTCGTCATACGACGAGGGCGCCCTCGGTGCGTTTGCAGATTAATCGTTCAGTTCTGCTGAAAGAAATGTACGAAAAGATTCGATAGACCTGAGCATTTCTGGGGTGCGACGGTAGGCCCCGTCAGCATCAGCACCCAGAGGGGCAAGGGATAACCCGTGGCAGTCCTGGACACCGTCCGTACCAGCTCGCACCAGCTCACGAAGGTGAAGGGGGCGAACGGGGCCGCCGGCCTCGGGCTCGTCCTCGCGGGTGTGGCGACGGTCGTGTGGTCCGGGAGCTTTGTCACCTCCAGGGCCCTGCACGACAGCGTCCCGCCCGTCCAGGCCGCCTTCTGGCGCTGGATCGTCGCGCTCGTCGCCCTCGCACCCTTCGCCGCCGGGCAGGCGTGGCGGCAACGGCGGCTGCTCCGCCGCCGGCTGAGATTCGTCGTCCTGGCCTCGCTGCTCGGCGTCACCGTCTACAACACCCTGGTCAACCAGGCCGGAATCTCCACCTCGGCCGGCAATATGGGCATGATCATGGCCGCTTCGCCGGTCCTCATGGCCCTGTTCGCCCGCATCGGCGGCGAACGGCTCGGCGCCCGGCGCACCACCGGCCTGCTGATCGCCGTCGCCGGGGTGCTGCTCCTGGTCAGCAAGGGCTCGGCGGCCCCGCACTTCGCGCCGGGCGATCTGTGGATGATCGCGGCGGCCCTCAGCTTCGCCTCGTACAGCGCGCTGCTCCGCCGCAAGCCCGCCGAACTCGGGGGACTGGCCTTCCTCTTCGCCACCTTCGTGCTCGGCGCGCTGATGCTGCTGCCCGCGTACGGGGTCAGCCTCGCGGCGCAGGGCGGCTTCGAGCCCACCGCCGGGACGGTCGGACCGCTGCTGTACGTCGGGGTGTTCTCCTCCGCGGTCGCGTTCTTCGCCTGGAACAAGGCGGTCGCGCTCATCGGCGCGACCCGCGCCGGGGTCGTGTACTACCTCCAGCCGGTCTGCGTCGCGCTGCTCTCCTTCGCCGTCCTGGGCGAGGCGACCGGCCCGATGCAGATCGTGTGCATGGCGCTGATCCTCGGCGGGGTCATGTGGGGCGCCGGGCGCCCGAAGTAAGCCCGTACGCTGCGGGTATGGCCGAGTGGGACAGATGGGACATCAAGAAGCTGCGGATCCTGCGGACTCTCAGTGAGTACGGCACGGTGACCGCGACGGCCGAGGTGCTGATGATGACGCCCTCGGCCGTCTCGCAGCAGCTGACCAACCTGGCCAGGCAGCTCGGCGTCACCCTGCTGGAGGCGCACGGGCGGCGGGTCCGGCTCACCGACGCCGCGCATCTCGTGCTGCGGCACGCGGATGGGGTTTTCGCCCAACTGGAGCGAGCTGACGCCGCGTTGGCCGGGTATCTGCGGGGCGACGCGGGCGAGGTCCGGGTGGGTGCGTTCTCGACCGCCGTACCGGCCCTGGTCGTCCCGGCCGTGGCACGGCTCCGCGCGAGCCGTCCGGGCCTGGAGGTGCGGGTCCGGGAGGCGGAGGCGGCCGAGGCGTACGAGCTGCTGTCGTCCGGGGCCGTGGACCTCGCCCTCTCCCTCGCGGCGCACGCCCCCACCGCCCGGGACCCGAAGTTCGCCCGGGTTCCGCTGCTCGCGGATCCGCTGGACGTCGCCCTGCCGGCCGGGCACCCGCTCGCGGACGCGCCGGGGCTGCGGCTCGCCGATCTGTCCGGCGAGCCTTGGATCTTCGGCGGCAGCGGGCCCTGGTCGGAGATCACCACAACGGCCTGCGAGGCGGCGGGATTCGTCCCGGAGCAGGCCCACTCGGCGGCCGGCTGGACCGCGATCCTCGCCATGGTCGAGGCCGGGATGGGCATCGCCCTGGTACCGCGGATGGCGGTCGCCGGCCGCGCGTCGGGGGTCGCCGTCCGGGTGCTGCACGCCGACCAGCCGCGCCGCCATGTTGTCGCGGCGGTACGGCGGGGGGCCGAGGAAGGGCTCGCGGTGGCGCGGGTGCTCGGCGCGCTGCGGGAGGTCGCCGCGGTGCGGGCGGACCAGAAGGTGAACCGATAGGTCATCAATCGATCCAAGTTACAGGGTCCTTGGCTGTGAGTATGCTCAACACACAGGCTAGTGAGGAGTGTTATCGATCAGTTGTGGGCAGAGTGGGGCCGCTAGCAACACGCCCCCCACGTGAACCCAGGATCCGGAGAACCGATGAACAGTAACCTCGTCATCCAGCCCCCCACTGATGGCCAGGCCTTCGACGAGAGCCAAGTCCCGCTGTACTACAGCCGCAAGACAGCAGACATCCTCCACAAGTACGGGCCAGGACCGCGTGTCCACTTCCATGTGGGAATGTTCGGCCACGACGCCAGGCCGAACACCACCGTCTCCCAGCGCATACTCAAGCGCCGCATAGTTGCCTCCCAGGAGGCGATAGTCGAGCACGCGGCCCGCGCCTGGGGGGCCCACAGTGCACCGCCGGCCCATCTCCTCGACATCGGATGCGGTGTGGGCGGCGGCTCGCTCTACTGGGCGCAGGAGCACGGCGCGAGAGTCACCGGCCTCACCGTCGCAGTCGAACACCTCACCGTCATCCAGGACTTCGCGCGACAGGCCGGTGTGGCCGACCGGGTCACCCCCCTCCTCGGCGACATTCACGACCTCGACGAGGAGCGGAAGTACGACGCCGCGTACGCAAACGAGAGCACCGGCTACATGGACCGCGAGCGGCTCTTCAAGGTCGTGGCCAGGGCGCTGAGGCCGGGTGGCTGGTTCGGGATCCAGGAGCACTTCATCTGCCGGCCCGAGTGGACCGAGTTCATCGACGGCTACTACAAGACACGGCTGGGCACGCTCCCCGAGTACATCGCCGCCGCCGAGGCGGCCGGCTTCGAGCTGGAGCAGGACGAGGACGTCACCGACCGGGTCGCCGAGTTCTGGGTGCAGTCCATGGCCTGGAACACCGCCGAGCTGGACCGTGTCGAGGCCTCTGGAGTCCGGTCCGCCTGGACGCGCGAGCGACTTCAGGAATCCACCATCACGCACGGCAAGCTGTTCCGCATCTGGCGGGACCACGCCCTGGAGACCCGGCTGCTGCTCTTCCGGCTGGGAGGCAACTGACCATGACTTCCGAGCACGGTCATCCCTCCCGCATCGGTTGGCAACTTCCGCCGTTCTACTGCCCGTTTGACGAGAGGCTCATCCACCCCAAGTCGGATGAGCTCGAACAGCGGGCCGTGGAGTGGCTCGACTCGTTCGGTCTCTACCCCGACGCCATCGAGCGGGCCTGGGGACTTGCCACCCGCAGCGCCGACTTCACCAGCCGGATCATCCCGTACGGCGAAGTGGAGATGATGCTCCTGTTCGTCGAGTGGAACTACTGGGCCTTCGCCGTGGATGACTGGCAGAACGCCGGATCGGCCACCTCACGGAGCGCGGACATCGCCGACCACGCTGTCCGGCTGGCCCGCACCCTGGAGATCCCGCGTCCCGGCGTGCTCCCCGCGGGCCCGCACACCGCAGCCCTCGAAGACCTCGCCGCCCGCACCCGTGCCGCGCTCTCGCCCTTCCAGCTGCGCAGATTCACCGAGGGAACCCGGGACTGGCTGTTCGGCGAGGGCTGGCAGACCTCCAACAGCGAGCGCGGGGTCATGCCGAGCCTCAACGACTTCTCGGCGATCCGTATGTCGATCAACGGCACCGGATTCACCGTCGCCTGGTGCGAGGCCGCCAATGGCATCCATGTCCCGCCCGACGAGCTGTACGCAGCTCCCGTGCGCGCCCTCACGGACGCCGCAGGCTTCATCGTCGGCTGCGACAACGACGTCTTCTCGTACAACAAGGAGGACCATCAGGAGCCCTGGGAGCAGAACCTCATCAACGTCGTGGCCCAGGAACTCGGCTGCACCCCCGCGCAGGCGCTGCCTGCGGCAGTGGCCGTACGGGACCGCGCGATGACGCTCTTCATCACGCTGCGCGAACAGCTCGCGAGGAAGGCCGGCAAGGAACTCGGCCGGTACCTCGTGGCACTCGGCCACTGGCTCGCGGGCAACATCGCGTACCACAACGTGGCCCCCCGTTACGCCAGCCCGCGCAACCGCCACGAGCTGCCCGTGGAAGGCGCCTCGTACCACATCACCTGGCGCGACACTCCGAGCGATGCGAGCACCGAGCCCCTTCCGGTGCCCGCACTCGCGTGGTGGTGGCAGCAACTGGAGGACTGAGCGAGCCCCGCAGGACGAAGGCCCCGCGGCTCCCCGCGGGGCCCTCGCACACCTCAGCCGTCAGCGACGGCTGAAAAGACTGCCCCACCAGGACCGCAGCCGCTCACGCCGCCCGCTCCGGGGCGCGGGTACGGTGACCGGCTGCCCGGGCTCCGGTGCCGCGGCCGCGGGCAGCGGCCGGGCTACGGGCGCGGGCTGCGCGGGCTGCGCCGCCCGGTCCGCGCCACCCTTCGGACACGGAGTGAACGTCACCGGAAGTGCGGTCAGATGCTGGGACATCAGCGTCCCGCGCCACTGCAGTTCGGGTTCCGGTACGGCCAGCTCCAGATCGGGCAGCCGGGTCAGCAGCGCGTCGATGCCGGTGTCCGCGATGGCCCGGCCGATGTCCTGGCCGGGGCACTCGTGCGGACCGCTGCTGAACGCCAGATGCGAGCGGTTTCCGTGGACCGGTGTCGACAGATCGGGGCGGATCTCCGGGTCCACATTGCCGGCCGCCAGTCCGAGGATCAGCATGTCGCCGTCCTTGATCTGCTGGCCGCCGAGCGTGGTGTCGCCGGTCGCCCAGCGCGCCAGAACCGCCGTGAGCGGCGGCTCGTCCCACAGGACCTGCTCCAGTGCGTCCGGCAGCGTCATATGGCCGCCCGACAGACTGGCGCGGAACCGGCGGTCGGTGAGGACCAGCCTGAGAGTGCTGGCGATCAGGTTGGCGGTCGTCTCGAACGCCGCGACCAGCACGACCCGCAGATGCGTGACGATCTCCTCGTCAGTGAGCCCGGCGGAGTGCTGGAGGAACCAGGTGGTGAGGTCGTGCCCGGGAACGCTCTTCCTGCGCTCCACCAGCTGCGCCAGCGCTCCCATGACGTAATCGTTGCTGGCAAGGGCGGTCTCGGTGCCCTTGAGCAGATCGCGGGTTGCCTCGACGAGCCGCGGCCCGGACTCCTCCGGCATGCCCACCAGCTGGGTCATCACCAGCATCGGAAGTGGCTCGGCGAAGTCGGCGATCAGATCAACGTGCCCGTCCGACTCGAAGGCGTCGATCAGCTGGCCCGCGAAACGGTTCACATAGCGGCGGACACCGCGCCCCTCGAAGCGGTCGAGGGAGTCGGTGAGCGCACCGCGCAGGCGCTGGTGCTCTGTTCCGTCGACGAAAGTGCACACCGGCACCCAGGTGGTCATGGGGTTCAGCGGATGGTCCGCCGGGACCCTGCCTTCCCGCCGCTCGCGCCAGCCGCGGGGGTCACGGGTGAAACGCGACGGAGTGCGAGTGACGTCCAAGTTCTCGCGGTGACCGAGGACCAGCCAGGCCGGCAGGTCGCCGTGCACCAGGACCGGGGCCACCGTGCCGTGCTCGGCGCGCAGCTTCTCGTACAGACCCATCGGGTCCGTCTCGGCCTCGGGACCGTACAACCGACGCAGACCGTCGGGACCGAGACCGTGCGCCGGGCAGCCCGGCGGCGGGGTAGGGGGAGTGCTCACGATGCCTCCGGGGTTACGGCTAGGGAGTGCAGGTAGTGCATCAGGGTCATCAGGACGTCACGGGCGGACTCACGTCGTCGGGCGTCACACACGAGTAGCGGTACGGACGCCGGCAGATCGAGGGCGCTCCGCAGATCATCGAGAGAGTGTTCGGGCGCGTCGGGGAAGGAGTTGACGGCGACCACGAAGGGCACTCCGCGCTCCTCCAGCCGGCCGATCACCTCGAAGCTGACCTCCAGCCTGCGGGTGTCGACCAGCACAACCGCGCCCAGTGCGCCCTCGAACAGGCCGCGCCACAGGAACCAGAACCGCTCCTGGCCGGGGGTGCCGAAGACGTACAGCACCAGCTCCTTGTTGATGCTGATTCGGCCGAAGTCCATCGCCACCGTGGTGGCGGTCTTGCGCTCGACGCCCACCGTGTCGTCGACCCCGACTCCGGCCTGGGTCATCGTCTCCTCGGTGGTCAGCGGCCGGATCTCGCTGACCGAGCCGACCAGGGTCGTCTTGCCGACTCCGAAGCCGCCCACGATCACCACCTTGACCGCGGCGGTGGCCGTATCCGGCAGTATGTCCTCGCGCCGTGGCCCCGCAGGTGGTTCAGAGTTTCTGAAGTCCATCGATCACTGCCTCAATCAAAGCGCGGTCGGGAAGTTGGGCGGGGGGGACGGGCGCGCGTGCCAGCACCCGTTTCTCGGCCAGCAGATCGCTGAGCAGCACGGTCACGACGCTCACCGGCAGACCGGTGTACGCGGAGATCTCGGCAACCGAGAGCGGCGCCTCACACATCCCGATGATCGCCGCCTGCTCGGGTTGCATCCCGGGCTTGGGCCCGGACCTGGCCACGATCAGCGTGACCAGGTCGAGGCGGATGGGAGCGGACGAACCACTGCGGCCGCCCGTGATGACGTAGAGCCGCTCGGGGCTGTTGTCTTCCCAACCCTGGCCCGAGTCGCTCACGCGGTCTGCCCGTCGTGCCGGGGCGGACTGCTGAGGTGCTCTCCGATCCGGATCACCAGGTCCCGCATCCGCTGTCCCATCAGGCCCGCGTCCACGCCTTCGTCGGCCAGCACCGCGAGAAAGGCCCCGGCGCCCGCCGCCATCAGGTAGAAGAAGCCGCCGTCCATCTCGATGACGACCAGGCGCATCCTCCCCTCACTGTGTGGGAGCTCGGCGCCGACTGCGCCCGCGAGGCTCTGCAGTCCCGCGCATGCGGCGGCCAGCCGGTCGGCGGTGTCGGTGTCCGCGCCGTGCTGGGCCATGCGCAGCCCGTCCGCGGACAGGACGATCACGTGGCGGGTCTGCGGAACGCCTGCCGCCAGGTCCTTGAGCATCCAGTCCATATTGGCCCGCTGCTGAATCACTGCTGTTTCCCCTTGCTTGCCGACGTCGAAGAGCCGTCGCTGTCCTGTGTGGGGCCACCGGACAGGCCGCTCTGGAAGGCAGCCAGCCATACACCGGGCTCCACCTGCGATGCGGGCTCCGGCCCCTGCTCCGGCTCCGGCTCCGGCTCGGGCGCCGTCCGGACGGGGGCGGCCGGCTCAGTGATCCGGTTCTTGCGGCGCCGCTGCGGCAGACCGTTCGGGGACCGCTCGGTGACGAGCGGCGCGTCGTCTTCCTGCGCAGGCGGCAGCGGTCCGGTGGCCTGACGAGGGGGCTGCTGCCGTGGCGGTGAGGCCGCCCGGGGCCCGGAGGAGGTGCCGATTCCGTGCGCCACGCCGGTCGCGGCCGAGGCGGTGGTGATCAGGTCCTGCGGAACAATGAGGACAGCCCGTACACCGCCGTACGCGGAAGAGCGCAGCGCGACCTGGAAGTTGTACGCCTGTGCCAGTCGGCCGACCACGGCGAGGCCGAGCCGCGGGGTCTCACCCAAGTCGTTCAGGTCGATGCCCTGCTGGGCCTGCCAGAGCATGCGCTCGGCCCGCTTGCGGGCCTCCTCGCTCATGTTCACACCGCCGTCCTCGATCTCCACGGCAATGCCCGACTGCACCTCGACGGCGGTGAGGTGGACCCTGGTGTGCGGCGGCGAGTAGCGGGTGGCGTTGTCCAGCAGCTCGGCCAGCGCGTGGATGAGCGGTTCGACGGCGGGGCCGACGACGGCCACCTCGGAGACCGAGTGGAGGTCCACCCGCTGGTAGTCGATGATCCGCGACATCGCGCCGCGCAGCACGCTGTACAACGGAACCGCCCTGCTCCACTGGCGGCCGGGACGCGCCCCGCCGAGTACGGAGATGGAGTCGGCGAGCCGGCCGATCAGTGCCGTTCCGTGGTCGAGCCGCAGGAGATCGCCGAAGACATCCGGATTCCGGCCGTGCCGGTCCTCCATCTCCCGCATTTCCTGCGCCTGCTGGTGGACGATCGCCTGCACCCGGCGGGCGATGTTCACAAAGGCCCGCTGCGCTGAATCGCGGAGGTCCTCCTCGGCGACAACGGCATCGAGCGCCGAGCTCAGCACCGCCCGGTGCGCCGCCCGGAATTCGGGGGTCAGCCCCTGGTCGTTGAAGCCGCGTGCGTCCCCCGAGGTGAGCGCGGCGAGTACGTCCTCGGGGAACTCGTGCTTGCGCAGACGCTTGATCGCCTCGGGCAGCAGCTCCGAGGCCAGCCGGATGGTCTCGTCCTCCTGCCGCGACAGCGCTGTCTCCTGTGCCGCGACCTTGTCGCAGAGTTCTGCCACGAGCCGGCCTCGGCGGGCGGCCTCACCGGCGGCGACGGCGACGGCGACAACAGCCGCCCCGCCGATCCAGGCCACCGGGGTACGCGCCGACGAGGAGACCAGGGCCACGACGAGCGCGGTAGCCGCCGCGGTCGCAACGGCAGGCAGCAGCCATATGAACGACGCCGCGGACCGCGCGATTCCGGGCGGCGATTCCTCTCGGACCATCAGCACCCTCAAACCATCGAAAGAGAAGATCTTATGACGATGGGCGGGAGCATAACGGCTTGCGGCAAAGGAAGTTGACCGTACGTCACCCAGTTCACCGAACCGGGTGACGTGAGAACGCGGACCGCCCGCCCAATGCGGGGCGCACTGGGCGGGCGGACAGGTTCCGGTTGCTGCGAGAAGCTAGCCGGCAGCGGCGTCCGCCGCCTGGGCCTTCAGCGCCCGCTCGACACCGGCGCGGGACTCCGACACCAGGCGGCGCAGCGCCGCGTTCGGCTCGGCCGAGGCCAGCCACGCGTCCGTCACGTCCAGCGTCGCCTGCGAGACCTGAAGCGACGGATACAGGCCAACCGCGATCTGCTGGGCCATCTCGTGGCTGCGGGACTCCCACACGCCCTTTACCGCCGCGAAGAACTCCCCTACGTACGGGGCGAGCAGCTCACGCTGATCGGTCTGGACGAACCCGCCGATGACCGCTTCCTGTACGGCGTTGGGCAGTTTGTCCGATGCGACGACCGAGGCCCAGGCCGCCGCCTTGGCCTCGGCGGTCGGCCGGGCCGCCCGCGCGGTGGCGGCGTGCCGCTCGCCCGCCGCGGTCCGGTCCCGCTCGTACTCGGCGGTGATCTCCTGCTCGTCGAAGACACCGGTGGCGGCCAGCCGCTCCACGAACGCCCAGCGCAGCTCGGTGTCCACGGCCAGGCCCTCGATCGTCTCCTTGCCCTCCAGCAGCCCCGTCAGCAGGTCGAGCTGCTGCGGCGTACGGGCGGCGGCGGCGAACGCACGCGCCCAGGCCAGCTGGTGGTCACTGCCCGGCTCGGCGGCCCGTAGGTGCGTCAGCGCCGCCTCGGTCCACTGCGCCAGGCCCGCCTCACGCCAGTCGGGCGCCGCGTACAGGTCGATCGCCAACTTCACCTGGCGGTGCAGCGACTGGACGACGCCGATGTCCGACTCCTTGGCGATGCCGGAGAGGACGAGCGAGAGGTAGTCGCGGGTGGCGAGCTCGCCGTCGCGGGTCATGTCCCACGCGGAGGCCCAGCACAGCGCGCGCGGCAGCGACTCGGTGAAGTCGCCCAGGTGCTCGGTGACCATGGCGAGCGACTCGGCGTCCAGGCGGACCTTCGCGTACGACAGGTCGTCGTCGTTGAGCAGCACGACGGCCGGGCGCCTGCGGCCCACCAGCTCGGGTACGGCGGTCAGTTCACCGTCGACGTCCAGCTCGATACGGTCGGTGCGCACCAGCTTGCCGTCTTCGAGGTCGTACAGGCCGATCGCGATCCGGTGCGGGCGCAGAGTCGGCTCACCCTTCGCCCCCTTGGGCAGCGCGGGGGCCTCCTGCTTGACGGCGAAGGAGGTGAGCGTGCCGTCCTCGGCGGTCTCCAGCTCCGGACGCAGGACGTTGATACCGGCTGTTTCCAGCCATGCCTTCGACCAGCTGGTGAGGTCGCGGCCGGAGGTCTCCTCCAGCGCGCCCAGCAGGTCGGACAGCCGGGTGTTGCCGAAGGCGTGCGCCTTGAAGTACGCCTGCACACCGCGGAAGAACTCGTCCTGCCCGACGTACGCGACGAGCTGCTTCAGCACCGAGGCGCCCTTGGCATAGGTGATGCCGTCGAAGTTGACGAGCACGTCGTCGAGGTCACGGATGTCGGCCATGATCGGGTGCGTGGACGGCAGCTGGTCCTGCCGGTACGCCCAGGTCTTCTCCGAGTTCGCGAAGGTGGTCCACGCGTTCGGCCACTTCGAGCCCTCCGCGTACGCCTGGCACGCGACGGAGGTGTAGGTGGCGAACGACTCGTTCAGCCACAGGTCGTTCCACCACTCCATGGTGACCAGGTCGCCGAACCACATGTGGGCCAGCTCGTGCAGGATCGTCTCGGCCCGCCGCTCGTACGCCGCGTCCGTCACCTTCGAGCGGAAGACGTACTGGTCGCGGATGGTCACCGCGCCCGCGTTCTCCATGGCGCCCGCGTTGAACTCCGGCACGAAGAGCTGGTCGTACTTGGCGAAGGGGTACGCGTAGTCGAACTTCTCCTGGAACCAGTCGAAGCCCTGCCGCGTGACCTCGAAGATCGCGTCCGCGTCGAGGAACTCGGCGAGCGAGGGCCGGCAGTAGATGCCCAGCGGCACGGACTGCCCGTCCTTCTCGTACGAGCTGTGGACCGAGTGGTACGGGCCGACGATCAGCGCCGTGATGTACGACGAGATCCGCGGCGTCGGCTCGAAGCGCCAGACGCTGTCGCCCGGTTCAGCCCCGTCCGAATGTTGCAGTGGCGAGTTGGAGATCACGGTCCAGCCCGCGGGGGCCTTCACCGTGAACTGGAACGTGGCCTTGAGGTCCGGCTGCTCGAAGGAGGCGAACACGCGGCGCGCGTCCGGCACCTCGAACTGGGTGTAGAGGTACGCCTGCTGGTCGACCGGGTCGACAAAGCGGTGCAGGCCCTCGCCGGTGTTGGTGTACGCGCAGTCGGCGACGACCTTCAGCTCGTTCGGGCCTGCCGCCAGGTGCCGCAGCGCGATCCGGGAGTCCCGGAAAATCGCGGCGACGTCCAGCGACTTCCCGTTCAGCACGACCTCGTGCACCGCGGGCGCGACCAGGTCGATGAAGGTCTCGGCGCCGGCCTCGGCGGACGCGAAGCGCACGGTGGTCACGGACCGGTAGGTGCCGCCCTCCTGCGCCCCGCTCAGATCGAGATCGATCTCGTACGAGTCAACGGTGAGCAGGCGCGCCCGCTGCTGCGCCTCGTCGCGGGTCAAATTCGTGCCAGGCACGCGTTCATCTCCTTCGATGGTGACGTTGCCCGCCATCCTTCCACGGGCGTCCGCCCAGGCGGGGTGGCAAATGATGGCTTACCCCAGTAGCATCTTGGTATGAAGATCAGTGTGAGCCTGCCCCAAGAGGATGTGGCCTTCGTCGACGAGTACGCGGACGAGACCTCCGCGGAGTCGCGGTCCGCGGTCATACACGCCGCCATTGAGCTGCTTCGTGCCTCGCGCCTGGAGGCCGACTACGAGGCAGCCTTCGCCGAATGGGACGCGAGCGAGGATGCCGCGTTCTGGGACCGGTTCTCGGGCGACGGGATCACTGATGAGGCGCGGTGACATCTATCTGGTCGACTACGAGCCGGTGCGGGGCAGTGAGGCCAACAAGGCGCGCCCGGCGGTGATCGTGTCGAACGAGGGCGCCAACGCGGTGGTGACGCGGACCGGGCGCGGCGTGATCACCGCCGTGCCGCTGACGTCGAACACGTCGCGCGTCTACCCGTTCCAAGTGCTGCTCCCGGCCGCTGAATGCGGACTCCCAAAGGACTCCAAGGTCCAGTGCGAGCAGGTGCGGGCGATGGCCCTGGAGCGTTTCCTGCACCGGGTCGGCTCGGTTCCGCGCCAGCGCATGGCCGAGATCGACGTGGCGCTCCGGCGGCACCTGGCGCTCTGACATGTCCGAGGGGGCGGGCGCCGTCGCGGCGCCCGCCCCCTCGTCTCATCAGGTACCGGCGTCAGCCCTTGAGCTCGGCCGCCACCAGCTCCGCGATCTGCACGGCGTTCAGTGCCGCGCCCTTGCGGAGGTTGTCGCTGGAGAGGAAGAGCGAGAGGCCGTTCTCGACGGTCTCGTCGTTGCGGATACGGCCCACGTACGAGGCGTCCTTTCCGGCCGCCTGCAGCGGGGTCGGGATCTCCGAGAGCTCGACGCCCGCGGCGTACCGCAGCAGCTCGTACGCGCGCTCCACGCTGATCGGACGCTCGAAGCGGGCGTTGACCTGGAGCGAGTGGCCCGAGAAGACCGGGACCCGGACGCACGTGCCGGAGACCTTGAGCTCCGGGATCTCCAGGATCTTGCGGGACTCGTTACGGAGCTTCTGCTCCTCGTCGGTCTCGAACGAGCCGTCGTCGACGATGGAGCCCGCGAGCGGCAGCACATTGAAGGCGATGGGGCGCTTGTAGACGCCGGGCTCGGGGAACGCGACCGACTCGCCGTCGTGGGTCAGCTCGGCGGCGTGCTCGACGACCTTCTTCACCTGGCCGTCCAGCTCGGCGACACCGGCCAGACCCGAGCCGGAGACGGCCTGGTAGGTGGTGACGACCAGCGCGGTCAGCCCGGCCTCTGCGTGCAGCGGCTTGAGCACGGGCATCGCGGCCATGGTGGTGCAGTTCGGGTTGGCGATGATGCCCTTGGGGCGGTCCTTGATCGCGTGCGGATTGACCTCGGAGACGACCAGCGGCACCTCGGGGTCGCGGCGCCAGGCCGAGGAGTTGTCGATCACTACGGCGCCCTGGGAGGCGACCTTCTCCGCGAGGGCCTTGGAGGTGGCGCCGCCCGCCGAGAAGAGCACGATGTCCAGGCCGGAGTAGTCGGCGGTGGACGCGTCCTCGATGGTGATCTGCCGGCCCTGCCACTCCAGCGTGGAGCCCGCGGAGCGCGCCGAGGCGAACAGCCGAAGCTCGTCGACCGGGAACTTCCGCTCGGCGAGGATCTTGAGCATGACTCCGCCGACCTGACCGGTGGCTCCGACGATTGCGACCCTCACGCTGACTCCTTGGTACGTATCTGCTGGCTGGCGGGTGCTGCGGGTGTCTCCATGATGCGTATGACCCGGGCCGCCTTGTCCAATCCATTCCATTGTCCGAGAGGGCTGGACCATTCCAGGCAGGACGACGGAGGGCGGGCGCCCCGTAAGGCGCCCGCCCCTTGTCGTACGGATCACACCGTCGCTACGGCGTGACCTTCTCGATCTGCACGCTGCCGGTGCCCGCGGCGGTGCCGCGGCCGTTCAGCAGCTGGACCTCGCCGAAGAACTGCCGGCCCTCGGGGGCCGCGCTGTTCACCACGACCTCGGCGGCGACCTGCGCCGACGCGCCGTTGGCGATCTTCACCGTCGCCGACTCGTCGACCTTGACCATGCCGAGCGAGGACGCGAAGAACACGTCCCGGTAGTCGTACGTGGTGGACCCGGCCGGGACCGAGTAGCCGTCGACCTCGATGGTGTACGTACCGGCGGCGGGCTTGATGAGGCTGACCGCCTCCTCGGAGTCGCCGTCGGCGGACGAGCCGACCGTCTTGCCGTCCTTCTTGACCGTGAGGTCCAGGTCGGCCGCCTTGTCGGAGACGTTGCCGATGGCGATGTCGAGGCGCTCGACACCCTCACCGATGACAACGGTGCTGGTCTGCGTCTCGTGGTGCGCGATGGTCGGCTTGGTGACCTTCGCAGAGCCGAGCGAGCCGCCCTTCAGCTTGCCGTCGATGGCGGCGAAGCCGTTGCTGACCGTCCACTGGACCGGGGCCGGCGTGCCGACCTTGGCCTCCGGGAGGACCTGGACGGCCGGGTCGAAGGAGGCACCCAGCACCGAGACGTCCAGCTTGAACGGGTTGTCGAGCAGCGGCGACGTACGGCGCGACTCGACCTCGATCTCCCAGACGCCCGGCTGCGGGTTCGCGTACGACCGCAGGTCGGGGCGGCAGGTGTTCGCCGGGTTGGTGTAGTTCGGGTAGCAGTTGACCGTCGACGTCGGGTCCGACGGCACACCGTACGGGTGGATGGAGATGAACCGGGTCTGGCTGCCCGCCGCGAGAGCGCCGAGCGCGACCTCCAGCGACCGCGCGCCCTCCGGCACCGTCACGAAGTACGACTCGTTGCTGTTGCGCTGCACCGAGTCGGACGCCGAGAACGCGTACGACGGCTTGGCCAGCGCCTTCGAGGCGACCACGGTGGTGAGGATCTGCTTGTCGATGCCCTCGGTGCGCGTGTCGCTCACCTCGAGGATCGCGCTGTGCACGCCGGCGGTGCCGGGCTTGGCCGCGACCTTGACGGTGACCGGCTGGTTCAGCGGGAGCGAGATCTCGTCGTCGCCCACGATCCGGAAGGTGCCGTCGTTGTTCTCGAAGTGCAGCTCGTGACGCACCGGACGGTCCGGGCCCGTGGTGCGGGTGACCGTGATGTCGTACGTCTTCTTCTGGCCGACCGCGAGGCCGCCCTCACGGTCGTACAGACCGGTGCCGAAGCCCGGGGTCTTCAGGAACTGGTCGATCGCGGTGTCGACCGGAGCCTTGACGGTGTACTCGTGGGCGGCGGCGCCGTCCTCGATGGCCTCCCAGGCGTCGACGATGTTGATCCGGCCGGCGCCCTCCTCGTGTGCCTGGACACCGCGGATGTGGTCGGCCGTGCTGACCAGCGCGGTACGCAGCTTCGCCGGCGTGAGGTCGATCTTCTTCTGCTTGGCGGCCGAGAGCAGCAGCGCGCTCGCGCCCGCGGTCTGCGGCGAGGACATCGAGGTGCCCTGCAGCATGGAGTAGCCGGCCGGCAGCTGGTAGCCCGCCTCGGCGACCGGGCCACCGGGCGCCCACGTCTGGGTGGTGTTGATGGAGGCACCGGGCGCGGTGATGGTCGGCGTGAAGCCGCCGTCCTCGCGCGGACCGCGCGAGGAGAAGTTCAGCATCGCGTACTTCTTCTCCACGGCCGAGCCGTAGTTGGAAGCCCAGGTCTCCTTGGAGATGGCCGCACCGACGCTGATGACCTTGTCGGCCAGGGCCGGGTCGCCGATCGTGTTGACGCCGGGGCCGCTGTTGCCGGCCGAGACGACCAGCTGGACACCGTAGGTGTCGATCAGGCGGGTGTAGAGCTCCGCTCGGGCGTTGTTGCCGTCGTTGAGCGCGGGCAGGCCGCCGATGGACATGTTGACGATGTCCACGCCGCGGTTCACCACGAGGTCGATCATGCCCTCGGTCAGCGCTACGTTGGTGCAGCCGCCGGACCAGGTGCAGGCGCGCGAGGAGACCAGCTTGGCGCCGGGGGCGGCGCCGTTCATCCGGCCGCCGAAGAGGCTGTTGGCGGCGGTGATGCCGGCCACGTGCGTGCCGTGCGAGCCCTCGATGACGCCGACGCTGACGTAGTCGGACTTGGCGCCGGCCGCGTTGTGGACGACGTCCTTGCGGATCTCGACCACGAACGGGATGCGCTCGACGACCTCGGTGGCCGGGTTGTCGGTGCCGAAGTAGCCGATCTGGAAGCCGTCCTTGTACGGCTTCATGGCGGCGTCGTTGGTGAAGTCCGCGTCGTTGTTCAGGTCCACGCGGGCGGTCCCGGCGGCCGGGTCGTAGAGCACGCCCCAGACGTCGGTGGTGTCGCCGTCCCGGTTGAGGTCTCCGGCCATGTCGCCGCCCGTGGTGGCGGCTTCGGCGAAGTTCCGGAACATGAACGAGCCCGCGGGGGCCGAGTACGTACGGGTGCCCGAGGTGAACGTCGGGCCGGTCACGGCGCCGTTCATCCGCAGCCAGGTGCCGTCGCCGTCCGCGACCGGGTCGGTGGCCGTCACCCAGTCGACGATCTTGCGCTCACCGGTGGTGGTCTTCTGCAGCGCGGGGTGCCCGAGGTCGACACCCGAGTCGAGGATGCCGATGGTGACCCCGCGGCCGTCGGCCTTGGGGTTGTCCTCGACGAACTCGACCGCACCGGTCTCGAAGGACGGGTTGTACGGGTTCTCCGCCGGGGTCTTCCTGCCGGGCGCCGGGTAGGTCCCCCGCGCCGCGGCGTCCGCCCCCTTGGCGCGGTCGGCGGCCGGCGTCGGGTCGTCGAGCTCGATCTCGTGCTTGAGGTCGATGCCGTGGACGCTGGAGAGCTTCGCGGCCGACGCGATGGCCGCTTCGGCCTTCGCGGTGGGGACCGTGGCCCGGACGTATCCGAGCTTGTCGTACGTCTGGCCGACCGTGGCGCCCTGGACGCCGTCGAGCTGCTGAGCCACCTGCTCGGTGGCGCCGGGAGCGGTGGCCACCATCAGCGTGACGCTCTTCTCGCCCTCGGCCTCGGCCTCGGCGAGCAGTGCGGCGTCCGCGTCTCCGAGCTTGTCCGAGGAGGACTTGACCGGTGCGGTCGCGGGGTCGTCCGCGACTGCGGCGAAAGCGGGTACGGGTCCGGTGGCGGCGAGAGCGGCCACCAGGCCGGCAGCGGCCGCGATACGGGCCGCGCGTCTCGCCCCGGATATGGAGCTGGGGGATTCGAGGGTCATCTGCATCCCTGTATGTGAAAGAACGGGTCCGGAATTCGGTGCCGGATGACCGGTCAGCTTTGCGCAAGTGACAACTGTTTGGGGAGGGTTGTCAGGGGCGGAGCGCCGACATGGCGTACATCCGCCACCGCGCGGGATGCGTCAGCGGTGGCGTAACGGGTGATAGCGGGATCAGCCGATCGTTGAATGCTCGACCAGTGTCCGGTCTGATGCTCTCTCAGTTCTCACGTGTGCGCGCGTAGTGACGTGAGGCCTTCGCGCGGTTGCCGCACGCGGCCATCGAGCACCAGCGGCGGGTGCCGTTCCGCGAGGTGTCGAAGAAGTGCAGAATGCACGCTTCATGGGCGCATGCCCGGATCCGGTCGGGTGCGGTGCGCAGCAGGTCCAGGTAGTCGCGGGCGGCGGTCCAGGCCGCGCCCCAGGAGACGTCCTCGAACTCCGGCTGCTCGCCCGGCCCCGCGGTGGTGAGGGTGGCGCGGATCCGGCCGTGGCCGAGTACGGCGTCGACGCGTGCCGGGCCGGCCGGGTCGCCGGGGCTGTCGACGACCCTGGTGAGTGCCTCTCGGGCGGTCAGCAGATGGTCCAGGGAGGCGGCGTCGGCGCGGAAGCGGCCGTCGAGTCCGTTGCTCGCGAGCCAGATGCGCAGCCCGTGGACGCCGGTGAGCAGGTCCTGGACCTCGCCGTCCCGCATCCAGCGGGTGTTCAGCAGATCGAGGGAGACGGGCTCTCCGACGAGGGGGCGCGGGTCGGTCGCGGGCATCCCTGGCTCCTTTGCTCCGGGCTAACCACTCAAGAGTACGTGACCGGTTGACTCCGCCATGGCTAACCTCTAAGGTCTAATTAAGAGGTTAGAAGGACCGAGGGAGAGGAACCCGCCATGACGGCGATCAGCACACTCACGACCGGGCACATCGGCCTCAACGTCACCGACCTGGAGCGCTCGCTCGCGTTCTACCGGGACGTGCTCGGCTTCGGCCTCCTCGGCGAAGGCAAGGAGGAAGGGCGGCGCTTCGCGTTCCTCGGGCACGACGGGCAGCTCACCCTCACGCTGTGGCAGCAGGCGGACGGCGCGTACGCACCGGGCCTGTCCGGGCTGCACCACCTCGCCTTCGACGCCGGATCGCTCGACGAGGTGACGGCGTACGAGAGCCGCCTCCGGGAGGCCGGCGTGGACTTCGCGTACGACGGCGTGGTCGCCCACGGCGAAGGGGCGGCTTCCGGCGGGATCTTCTTCCATGACCCGGACGGCATCCGGCTGGAAATCTCCGTGCCGACCGGCGTGGAGGGCGCACCCGCCCCGGTGGCGGCCGCGCCGACCTGCGGCTTCTTCTAGACATCCGGCTTCTGGTTCCTACGAGGGAGTGAACACCGTGGACCCGTACCACGAGGGCTCGCGCGCGGTGCAGACGCGCGTCGGCGTGCGCGAACAGGCCGACCATGTCGGCCGTTCCATCGGGCAGGACATCCGCGAGGTCGCGGCGGCCTTCCTGGGCCTGCAGCCGATGCTGGTCATCGGCGCGGCGGACGAGGCCGGCCGTATGTGGAGTTCGCTGCTCACCGGCGAGCCCGGATTCGTACGGGCCACCGGGCCCCGCCGGGTCTCGGTGACCGGCGGCCCGCCGGAGGGTGACCCGCTCGCCGCGGTGCTCGCCGCCGGCGGGGCAGCGGTCGGCACCATCGCGCTCGACCCGCGCACCCGCCGCCGGATGCGCCTCAACGGCACGGCCACGCCGACGGCGCGCGGCTTTGCCGTGGAGGCCGAGCAGGTCTTCGCCAACTGCCCGAAGTATCTGCAACGGCGGGAGCTCGAAGCACCCGACCCCGCCCGGACCGGTGTCGTGCGGCGCGGCGGGGCGCTCCTCCCCGACCAGGAGAAGCTCATCCGCGCCGCCGACACCTTCTTCATCGCCACCGCCGCTGCGGACGGCGCCGACGCCAGCCACCGGGGCGGCAACCCGGGCTTCGTGGAGGTCACTTCGCCGCATGAGATCGCCTGGCTCGACTATCAGGGCAACTCGATGTTCCTGACCCTGGGGAACCTTCAGACCGATCCCCGCGCCGGGCTGCTCTTCCTCGACTGGTCCACCGGGACCACGCTCCAGCTCACCGGCACCGCGCGGACCGAGTTCGGCGAGCAGGGCCGTACGACCCGTTTCACGGTCGAGGAGGTGGTGGAGACCCCGCACGCCAGCCCGCTGCGCTGGACCGCTCCGGAGTTCTCACCCGCCAATCCGTGAGGGTACGGCCGCGCCGTCTCCCCCGAGGGGGTGACGGCGCGGCCGCGGTCTGTCCTGCTCAGTCGTTGATGCAGGAGTTGCCAAACGCCGGGTTGAGCAGCCCGATCACGTTGATGCTGTTGCCACACACGTTGATCGGCACATGTACCGGGATCTGGATCAGATTGCCCGACAGGACGCCCGGCGAGTGGGCCGCGACGCCGTTGGCCTCGGAGTCGGCTACAGCGACTCCGGAAGTGGCCAGGACCCCGGCACAGGCGGCCAGGCCGGCGGCCAGGACTGCAGTACGGAACGGCATATTTCTCTCCGATCGGTGGGATGAAATGACGTTCCATTGCAGCCGGACAACTGGCCATATCCCGGGAATTGGGCCGACCGAGGGCGGGGCGCGCGGCCGTATGCCCGGCGAACGGCTGAAACACGCTCAACCCCTGCCGGCCGGCGCAACTGCGCCCGCCGGTACGGAGTCCTGTCCGCCGACCGCAGTCGCAGACAGGGGAATCGCATGCCAGTACGTACGATCCGGACCGCACTGACCGCACTGACCGGAACGGTCGTCGCAGCGGCCGTCGCCACCACCGCCTTCGTCACGCCGGCGGCAGCGGACGCACCGTCTGCCGGGACCGGCCATGACGGCACCCGGCAGGCCATCGAGGCGGCAGTGCGGGCAGGGGTGCCCGGAGTGGTGGCGCAGGCCCAGGACCGGCACGGCACCTGGACCGGTACCGCCGGAGTCGCGGACCGCCGGACCGGGCGCGAGCGCCAGGCCGCGGACCGCTACCGCGTCGGCTCCATCACCAAGACGTTCGTCGCCACCGTGCTGCTCCAGCTCCAGGCCGAGGACAGAATCGACCTGGACGACACGGTCGAGCAGTGGCTGCCCGGCCTCGTGCGCGGCAACGGCCACGACGGGCGCGACATCACCGTCCGGCAGCTCCTCAACCACACCAGCGGGATCTACAGCTATACGAACGACCCCGGCTTTGTGCAGGACGTCTTCGGCGAGGGCTTCTTCAAGCACCGCTACGACACCTGGACGCCGAAGCAGCTGGTCGGCCTCGCCATGACCCACAAGCCCGACTTCCAGCCCGGTACGAGCTGGAACTACTCCAACACCAACTACACCGTCGCCGGGATGGTCATCGAGAAGGTCACCGGCCGCCCGTACGGATCCGAGATCGAGCGCCGAGTTCTGCGCCCGCTCGGCCTGCGTGCCACCTCCGTGCCCGGCACCGACGCCCGGATGCCGAAGCCCAGCGGCCGCGCCTACTCCAAGCTGACCGATGACCCGGCAGCCACGAAGATCCACGACGTCACCGAGCTGAACCCGTCCGCGGCGGGCGCGGCCGGCGAGATGATCTCCAACTCCTCGGATCTGCAACGCTTCTACCGCGCGCTGCTGCGGGGCAAGCTGCTTCCGAAGCAGGAGCTGAAGGAGATGACCACGACCGTGGCGGTGAGCGACGAGCTGCCCGGCTTCCGCTACGGCCTGGGGCTGATGCGGCAGAAGCTCTCCTGCGGGAAGGAGGTCTGGGGCCACGGTGGCGGCATCCATGGCTCCTCGTCCGAGGCTCTCGCGACCCGGGACGCGAGCCACACCCTCGCCATGAACCTCAACGGCGACTGGGCGGGCGACTCGCAGGCGGTCGTCGAGGCGGAGTTCTGCCGCAAGTAACGGGGGCGCGGGCGCGTCGTACGCGGGGCCGCAAGATCCCGCCCCGCGTACGACGTCACCGCGGCAGTACCACCACGTACGCGGCCGGGTCCCGGTCTCCGGAGGCCATCAGCGCGGTCCTGACCACCGCCGCCTGCTGGTCGGCCGCATCGCGCAGCTTGCGCGGTGTGATGTGCACGACCGTGATGCCGAGCCGCTCCAAGTGCTCGCGCTTACGGGCGACTTCGGACCACTGCGCGTCCTCCTCCAGCCGGTGGCCCTGCCGGTGCCCCTGCCGGGACGCCCGCGTGTCCAGCTCCACCGCGACTGCCTGGTCGGGCCAGTACGCGTCGACCCCGCCCAGGTGGGGCCCGCCCGGCAGGCGCAGGTCCACGTTCCACAGCGGGTCGGGCAGGCCGTATGCACGGACCATCTCGTACAGCCGGTCCTCGGCGATCGCCCGGCCCTCCGCGACCAGCGAGTCGACCGCGTCCACGACGTGCGGCTGGTTGAGCAGTCTGGCCCGCGTCAGCTCCCGTACGACGGAGGTGGCTTCGCAGTGGCCGCCGCGTACCGCCTCGGTGAGCAGCCGCCGTACCGCGTTCGCGTCGGCGAGGTGCCCGACGGCATCCGCGAGCGCCCGGGCCACCGGCGCGACGGGCACCCCGGTCAGCTCTTCCGGGTCGGGCATCGCCTGGGTGCGGACCAGCCGCACGAAGCCGGTGGACCGCAGCCGCCGGGTACGTGGGACCAGTACATCGATCCGGTCCAGCGAGATCAGCGGGGGAGCGGAGGCGAACCGGTGCAGGGCGAGGGCCGCCAGCCCGGTGATCACGGCCTCGCCGTAGCGCGGCCGGGCGGCAGCGGCCTGGTCGGGCGCGGCCGGCTGCTCGGGCAGGACGGCGGGCGCGACGGCGGGCCTGGCGGAGGGCGTGGGGGAGGGCGTGGGGGAGGGCGTGGCGGCGGCCGCGACCGGGCGTCCGGCGTACAGCAGCGTGGCGTGCAGCCGCTCCTCGCTGGTGGGCGGACCGGGGTGGAGCAGGAAGACACCGGGGAGGATCTGCTGCCAGGGCCCGCCGGCCCGGCAGCGCTCGGCGGCGTCGGCCGCGGTCACGCCGTGCTCGCGCAGCTGCGCGACGCCGACGACGCGGCGCTGTACGTCGCAGAGGTGGCGGAGGGGGCGGGGGGAGAGCGGGGTGTTGTGGTTCATGACCCGGGGTTTCCCGCCCGGGATCCGCCCCCTAACCGCTGTTACACGCCCGTCGACAAATCCGGACAAGGGCGTCCTAAAGTACGGGCGTTCGACTGCCGATCAGGTACCTCCGTCCAGGCGCCTGATCAGCACTTCGTCACACCGCGTCAGAGACCGGCCGTCGTACGGTCACACAGCGTCAGCTGCCGCCGCGTCGCACACCTGTCCGCGCAGCGCGCGCGCCAGGTCGTCGCGCGCCTCCAGGACCAGCCTGCGCAGAGCCGGGGCCGCGTCCCGGTGGCCGTCCAGCCACGCGTCCGTGGCGTCCAGCGTCGCCCGGTCGTCCTGGAGGGAGGGGAACAGGCCCCGCACCACATCCATGCCGATCTGGATCGAACGCTCGGTCCACACCCGCTCGATCGCCTCGAAGTACTTCGGCGTGTACGGGGCGAGCAGCTCCCGCTGACCCGCCTGCGCGAAGCCCGAAATCGTGGCTTCCACCAGCGCGTTGGAGAGCGCGTCCGACTCGACGACCGCCGCCCACGCCTGCGCCTTGACCTCGGCCGCGGGACGGGCGGCCAGGCAGCGCACCTGGTGCCGCTTCCCGGAAGCCGTGTCGTCGCGGGCCAGCTCCGCGTCGACGGCCTGCTCGTCGGCAACGCCGTGCGAGGCCAGCGGCTCCAGGAAGGACCAGCGCAGCTCCTGGTCGACGTCGAGCCCGTCGATCTTCGCCGTGCCGTCCAGCAGACCCTGGAGCAGCTGGAGGTCGGCCTCGGTGGTGGCGGTCGCGGCGAAGAACCGCGCCCAGGTGAGCTGGTTCTCGCTGCCGGGCCCGGCGAGCCGCAGCTCGCGCAGCGCGCCCTCGGCCAGCGCCCGGCCGCCCTGCTCGCGCCACTCGGGCGCGGCGTAGTGCGTGATCGCGGAACGCGCCCAGGTGTGCAGCATCTGGAGCACGCCCACGTCCGACTCGCGCCCCGCGAAGCTCAGGACGAGCGCCACGAAGCCGCGGGCCGGCATCAGCGCGTCCCGGGTGAGGTTCCACATGGCGGACCAGCACAGCGCCCGCGCGAGCGGGTCGGTGATCTCACCGAGGTGCCCCCGCAGGGTGGCCAGCGAGCCCTCGTCGAAGCGGATCTTGCAGTACGTGAGGTCGTCGTCGTTGACCAGCACCAGCGCGGGCCGCTCGGATCCGGCCAGTCCCTCCACGACGGTGCGCGGGCCGGCCACATCCACCTCGGCGCGGGCGTACCGTACGAGCGCGCCGTCATCGTCCCGCCGCCGGTAGAGGCCCACGGCGACGCGGTGCGGCCGCAGCTCCGACTGTGCTCGATTATGCGGCTCCACCGCGTGAGACCCCGCGGCCTCCTGGAGGATCGCCAGCTCGGTGATCCGGTCGGAGGCGTCATAAGTGACCTGCGGGGTGAGCGAGTTGACCCCGGCCGTCTGCAGCCAGGACTTGGCCCAGCCGGCCATGTCCCGCCCGGAGGTCTCCTCCAGTACGGACAGCAGATCGCCCAGGCGGGTGTTCCCGTACTCGTGCCGCTTGAAGTAGCGCCGGGCGCCTTCCAGGAACGCGTCCTGGCCCACGTACGCGACGAGCTGCTTCAGCACCGACGCGCCCTTGGCGTACGTGATGCCGTCGAAGTTGAGCTTGGCGTCCTCCAGGTCACGGATGTCCGCCGTGACCGGGTGCGTGGAGGGCAGCTGGTCGGCGCGGTACGCCCACGCCTTGCGGTTGTTGGCGAAGGTGACCCAGCCGTTGTCGAAGCGGGTCGCCTCCACCATGGAGAACGAGCCCATGAAGTCGGCGAAGGACTCCTTCAGCCACAGGTCGTCCCACCACTGCATGGTGACCAGGTCGCCGAACCACATGTGCGCCATCTCGTGCAGGATGACGTTCGCCCGGCGCTCGTACGACGCCTGCGTCACCTTGCCGCGGAAGATGTACTCCTCGCGGAAGGTCACCATGCCCGGGTTCTCCATCGCGCCGAGGTTGTACTCGGGGACGAACGCCTGGTCGTACTTGCCGAAGGGGTACGGGTAGTCGAAGTGGTCGTGGAAGAAGTCCAGGCCCTGCTTCGTCACCAGGAAGACGTCGTCGGCGTCGAAGTACCGGGCGAGCCCCTTGCGGCACATCGCGCCGAGCGGAATCTCCAGCGTCGTGCCGTCGTCGAAGCTGCGGCTGTAGGAGTCGGTGACGTAGTGGTACGGACCGGCGACGACCGCGGTGATGTACGTCGAGATCGGCTTCGTCTCGGCGAACCGCCACACCTCGCCCAGCTGCGACCCGGTCGCGCCGTTGCTCCACACCGTCCAGCCCTCGGGCGCGGTGACCTCGAAGAGGAAGGGGGCCTTAAGGTCGGGCTGTTCGAAGTTCGCGAAGACCCGGCGCGCGTCGGCGGGCTCGTACTGCGTGTAGAGGTAGACCTCGCCGTCCTCCGGGTCGACGAAGCGGTGCATGCCCTCGCCGGTGCGGCTGTACGCGCACTGCGCGTCGACCACCAGTACGTTCTCCGCGGCCAGGTCGTCCAGCGCGATCCGGGTTCCGTCGAACACGAGGGCGGGGTCCAGCTCGCGGCCGTTGAGCCGCACGGTGTTCACCGACGGCGCCACCAGGTCCGCGAAGGACGCCGCCCCCGGCACGGCGGCACGGAAGCGGATGGTGGTCACCGAACGGAAGGTGCGCGGGTCGTTCCCGGATTCGTCCTCACCGACCGCGGAACGCAGGTCGAGCGACACTTCGTACCCGTCGACGGACAGTAGTGCGGCCCGCTCATGGGCCTCGTCGCGGGTCAGATTCTCACCGGGCACAGGCACTCCTTCGTGCGTGTTCGTGCGTGTTCACCTACAGCGATTACAGCGTTCGAATCCTCCCACGGGCGCTCGTGGCCGGGCACCCGGGAATGACACCGGTCACCGGCGGTGTTGCGCGGTACGACGTTCCACGTACGACGCGCGCGACCGACGTTCTTCTCGAGGAGAGACATGTCCGACACTCCGACCGGCAAGACCCCCGTCGACTTCTGGTTCGACCCGCTCTGTCCGTGGGCGTGGATGACGTCCCGCTGGATGCTGGAGGTCGAGAAGGTCCGCGACGTCGAGGTCCGCTGGCACGTCATGAGCCTCGCGGTGCTCAACGAGAACCGTGTCGACGAGCTGCCCGAGGAGTACCGCGAGATGCTCGCGACCCAGGCCTGGGGCCCGGTCCGCGTCGTCATCGCCGCCCAGCAGAAGTTCGGCGAGCAGATCACCGGCCCGCTCTACACGGCGCTCGGTACCCGTTTCCACAACCGGGGCGAGGGTCCGACGCTCGAGGCCGTTGCCGGCGCGCTGGAGGAGGTCGGGCTGCCGGCCGAGCTGATCGAGTACGCCGGTTCGAACACGTACGACACCGAGCTGCGGGCCTCCCACCAGGAGGGCATCGAGAAGGTCGGCCAGGACGTCGGCACCCCGGTGATCGCGGTCCCGGGCGCGGACGGCGAGCAGATCGCCTTCTTCGGCCCGGTGGTCACCCCGGCGCCGAAGGGCGAGGCGGCGGCGAAGCTGTGGGACGGCACGCTGCTGGTGGCGTCGACGCCGGGCTTCTACGAGATCAAGCGCACCCGGACCGAAGGTCCGATCTTCGACTGAGCTGCACCGCATGCGAAAGGCCCCCGCGAGTCACGTCCTCGCGGGAGCCTTCCGTTTCCATCCGCCCGCACGTGAAGGTTGAGAAGACGATCACGAGCAGGACGCTCTGGTGGCTAGATCATCACGGGGCGAGCAGCAGGCTGTGGGCACGCTCCTTGGCGGACGTGTAACGCTTCGCCACGTCCTGCCAGTTGACGACCTGCCACATGGCCTCGATGAAGTCCACCTTCTGGTTCTTGTACTGCAGATAGAAGGCGTGCTCCCAGGCGTCGAAGACCAGGATCGGTACCGATCCCTGGCCGACATTGCCCTGGTGGTCATAGACCTGCTCGACGATGAGGCGGCCGCTGACCGGCTCGTACGCGAGGACTCCCCAGCCCGAACCCTGGGTGGTGGCGGACGCCTTGGAGAGCTGGGTCCTGAACTTGGCGAAGGAGCCGAAGGATTCGGCGATGGCGTCGGCCAGCTCGCCCACCCCGTCCTTCTCCAGCGGCTCGCCGCCGCCGTCACCGGTCATGTTGTGCCAGTAGATCGAGTGCAGGATGTGCCCGGAGAGATGAAACGCGAGGTTCTTCTCCAGGCCGTTGATGGCCCCCCACGCCTCCTTGTCGCGCGCCTCCTCCAACTGCTCGAGGGTGTCGTTCGCGCCCTTCACGTATGCCGCGTGGTGCTTGTCGTGGTGCAGCTCGATGATCTGCGGGCTGATGACGGGCTCAAGCGCCGCGTAGTCGTACGGAAGTTCCGGAAGTGTGTAGATGGCCATGATCGACAACGCCCTTCGACAACTCTTATTGCAAAAGACTTGCAAGTGCACTTTAACAGCAGAAGCTGGTGGAAGTGCGTGAGGCGTCGGTTGGCGCGAGGTAGGCCGTGCGCAGACCGCCGATCAGGCCGGAACGGCCGGAACGACGATGGTGACGGCCCACCGCGAGATCACCCGCGGCGCGCGATCAACTCCCGTACCCCCGCCGCCAGCAGGACCGCGGCGGCCGCCGCCGCCGACCACAGCACCTGCGGCCGGGCCACGTCGTCCGTCAGCATCAGGACCAGTACGGCGGCCATCGCGGCCAGTACCGTCCAGGTCAGCCAGGGGAAGCCCCACATCCGCAGGGTCAGCGTCTCGGGGGCTTCCCGCTCGATCCGGCGGCGCAGCCGCAGCTGCGAGACCGCGATCAGGGCCCAGACGAACAGCAGCACCGCGCCGACCGCGTTGAGCATGTACTGAAAGACGGAGTCGGGCCACTTCAGATTGAGCAGTACGGAGACGAATCCGAAGGCGACCGAGGCGAGCACCGCCCGGCGCGGCACCCCGCCGCCCGAGATCCTCAGCAGCCCCTTCGGTGCTTCGCCGCGCTCGGCCAGCGAGAACACCATCCGGGAGGACCCGTACAGATTGGCGTTCAGCGCCGACAGCAGGGCCACGAACACCACGATGTTCATGATCTGGCCGGCGGACCGCACACCGATCGAGTCGAGCACCGCGACATACGGGCTCTGCCCGGGGTTCATCGCGGTCCACGGCAGCAGCGTGACGATGACAAGCATCGAACCGACGTAGAAGAAGAGGATCCGCCACACCGCGCTGCGCACCGCCCGGCTGACCGCGCGCGCCGGATCGTCGGACTCCGCGGCGGCGATGGTGACGACCTCCAGGCCGCCGAAGGCGAAGACGACGGCCAGCACACCCGAGACCACGCCTTCCCAGCCGTTCGGCAGGAAGCCGCCCTGTCCGGTCAGGTTGGTCATCCCCACGGGCTCCCCAGAGGGATTGGACGCCGTCGGCAGTACGCCGAGGATCGCCAGCAGGCCCAGCCCGAGGAACAGCACGATCGCGAGGACCTTCAGGCCCGCGAACCAGAACTCGAACTCCCCGAAGTTCTTCACGGCGGCGAGGTTCGCGGCGGTGAACACCACCATGAAGATCAGCACCCAGGCCCACTGCGGCACCCCAGGCACCCACCCGTTCGCGATCCGCGCCGCGCCCGTCGCCTCCACGGCGAGGACGACGACCAGCAGGAACCAGTACAGCCATCCCACCGAGAACCCGGCCCAGCGCCCCATCGCCCGCTCCGCGTGCACGGAGAAGGAGCCGGAAGCGGGCATCGCTGCGGACATCTCGCCGAGCATCCGCATCACCAGCATCGCGAGCGTGCCCGCGATCAGATACGAGACGACGATCCCGGGGCCGGCGACCGCGATCCCGGCACCGGAGCCGACGAACAGTCCGGCACCGATCACCCCGCCGAGGCCGAGCATGGTCAGGTGGCGCTGCTTGAGCCCATGGGAGAGGGGTTCGGCAGGCAGTGCGTCGTGCATGGCGCTCGTACTCGCAAGGGGCTCAGCGGTTTGGTGGGATCCCACAGTCTCTCCGAGCGGGGCCCGTTGGTGCAAAACGGACCGCCTCCGCTCCCACCTTCAGTGACGAGTGTCACGTCAACTCGCGCATGGCGGATGACCTTTGTGTGATCCCCACCAACGACACGCTGCGGGCTTTGTCGTTGGCTGACGGTGATCGAGCGCTGACACCCGGGTTAGCGTCACGGTGTCCCCGACTGCCTCACCCCAGGAGTTCCGATGAGCGCTGCTTCCCTCACCTCGCGTCCCGGAGCGGTCCTCGCCGACCTGCTGCCCGCCTCCACCGCCTCGCGCGCCCGGGTCAGGGACCTCGCGCTCGTGCTCGGCGGGGCCGCGCTCACCGGTATCGCCGCCCAGATCGCCGTGCCGGTTCCCGGCTCGCCGGTCCCGGTCACCGGCCAGACCTTCGCGGCCCTGCTCGTCGGCACCTCGCTCGGCGCCCGCCGAGGCTTCCTCGCCCTCGCGCTGTACGCGCTGGTGGGCATGGCGGGTATGCCGTGGTTCGCGAACGGCACCTCGGGCGCCGGCGGTGCCTCCTTCGGCTACGTCCTGGGCATGGTGCTCGCCGCGACCGTCGTCGGTGCGCTCGCCCGCCGCGGCGCGGACCGCTCGGTGCTCCGTACCGCCGGTGCGATGGCGATCGGCTCCGCGGTGATCTACGCGGTCGGTGTCCCGTACCTGATGGCCGCCGCGGACCTCTCCTTCGGCGCCGCCGTCGCGGCCGGCCTGACGCCGTTCCTGATCGGCGACGCGGTCAAGGCCGCGCTCGCCATGGGCGCGCTGCCCGCAGCCTGGAAGCTCCTCGGCCGCCGCGGCTGAGTTCGTCCGTACGTACGACTACGTACGCTCCGTATGCCTGCGTACGAAGGGGCCCGCACACCGTCACCGGTGTGCGGGCCCCTTCGTACGTACGGCTAGGCCTTGCTCGCCACGGCCTTGTTCAGGCGCTGGCGGACCACACCGACGGCCACCACGGCCGCTGCCACCAGCAGCGACAGCAGCACCACCTCGCGGTTGGCGTCGTCGAAGAGCATGTAGACCAGCACGAAGGTGATCATCGCGGCGGTCGCCCAGGTCAGATACGGGAAGAGCCACATCCGCACGGTCAGCTTCTCCGGAGCCTCACGCAGCAGGATCCCGCGCATCCGCAGCTGGGTGAAACAGATCACCAGCCAGACGAACAGGGCCACCGCGCCCGAGGAGTTCAGCAGGAAGAGGAAGACCGTGTCCTTGAAGGCGTAGTTGAAGTAGACGGCGGCGAAGCCGAAGACCACGGAGGCCAGGATGGCGACGGTCGGCACGCCCTTGGCGTTGACCTTGGCGAACGCCTTCGGCGCGTCGCCGCGCTCGCCCAGCGAGAAGGCCATGCGGGAGGCGGTGTAGAGGCCCGAGTTCAGGCAGGAGAGCACCGCGGTCAGCACGATCACGTTCATGATCTGGCCGGCGTGCGCGATGCCGATCGAGTCCAGGGCCGCGACGTAGGAGCCCTTCTCGACGATCGACTTGTGGTTCCACGGCAGCAGGGTCAGGACCACGAAGATCGAGCCCAGGTAGAAGACGCCGATCCGCCAGATGACGCTGTTGGTGGCCTTGGTGACCGCGCGCCGCGGGTCCTCGGACTCACCGGCGGCCAGCGTGACGATCTCGCTGCCCATGAAGGAGAAGACGACCATCAGCACACCGGTGAGGATGGCGCCTGCCCCGTTGGGCAGGAACCCGCCCGCGTCGGTGAGGTGGGCGAAGCCCGCGCCCGGGTTGTCGGAGCCCGGCAGCACGCCGAAGACGGCGAGCAGACCGATCACCACGAAGGCGCCGATCGCGACGACCTTGATACCCGCGAACCAGAACTCGAACTCACCGTAGGAGGAGACCGAGGCGAGGTTGGTGGCCGTCAGTACGACCATCACGATCAACGCCCAGGCCCACTGCGGCACGGCAGGGATCCAGCCCTCGAGGATCACCGCGCCGGCGGTCGCCTCGACGGCGAGTACCACCACCCAGAAGAACCAGTACAGCCAGCCGATCGAGAAGCCCGCCCAGCGGCCCAGCGCACGGTCGGCGTAGGCGGAGAAGGACCCCGAGTTGGGGCTGGCGGCGGCCATCTCGCCCAGCATCCGCATCACGAACACGACCAGCGCGCCGACCAGCGCGTAGGACACCAGGATGGCGGGGCCGGCCTTGGCGATGCCGCCGGAGGAGCCCACGAAGAGGCCCGCGCCGATCACACCGCCGATGGCGATCATGGACAGATGACGGTTCTTGAGGCCGGCTTTCAGACCATCGGAAGGCTGCGTTTCCCCGGTGTTTCCGGGGTTTTCGCCTGCCTTCGTAAGGGTCGACTGCGTGGTCATGCGTAATCCTTAGGTTCTCGGGTTACGAGCCCGTGCATTCAAACCTGACATTCGCCCGGACGGAAGACCCTGACTCCGGATCGTGACCCGGCGGCGCCTACCCGGCATCCCGCATGCCACACTCGGAACATGCGCGTGTACCTCGGATCCGACCATGCCGGTTTTGAACTCAAGAACCACCTTGTGGAGTGGCTGAAGGCCAACGGCCACGAGGCCGTCGACTGCGGCCCCCACATCTACGACGCCCAGGACGACTACCCCCCGTTCTGCCTGCGTGCCGCCGAGAGGGCGGCCGCCGACCCGGAGGGCCTGGGCATCGTCATCGGCGGCTCCGGCAACGGCGAGCAGATCGCCGCGAACAAGGTCAAGGGCGTACGGGCGGCGCTGGCCTGGAGCCGGGAGACCGCGGCGCTCGGCCGCGAGCACAACAACGCCAACGTGATCTCCATCGGCGGCCGGATGCACAGCCAGGACGACGCGACGAAGTTCGTCGAGATCTTCCTGACCACGCCGTACTCGGGTGAGGAGCGCCACACCCGCCGCATCGAGATGCTGTCGGCGTACGAGACGACCGGTGCCCTCCCGCCGATCCCGGCCCACCACCCGCAGCAGGGCTGACCCACCCCGTTCCACCCCTGTGCCGCCGGGCGCCCCCGGCGGCACAGGCATGCGACGAACCGGACAGGACCAGACCGGACCGGACCGGAAACGAGGAGCAGCCGCCGTGCCCGAGGGGCATACGATCCACCGCCTCGCCGAGGACCACCTCACCCGTTTCGCGGGGTGGCCCGTGCGGGTCAGCAGCCCGCAGGGCAGGTTCGCGGAGAGCGCGGCGCTCCTGGACGGCCGGGTCCTGGACGGGGTCGACGCGCACGGCAAGCACCTCTTCCTCGGCTTCGAGGGCGCCGACTGGGTCCACATCCATCTCGGCCTCTTCGGCAAGCTCGGCTTCGGCGAGGGACAGGCCCCGCCGCCCTCCGACACCGTCCGGCTGCGCGTGCGGAACGACGAGCACTACGCCGATCTGCGCGGCCCCACCACCTGCGCCCTGATCACCGGCGCCGAGAAGCGGGCGATACACGACCGCCTCGGCCCCGACCCGCTGCGCCGCGCCGACGACCCGGGCAGAGCCTGGCGCCGGATCTCCCGCAGCCGCACCACCATCGCCGCGCTCCTGATGGACCAGAAGGTCGTCGCGGGCGTCGGCAACGTCTACCGCGCCGAGGTGCTCTTCCGGCACCGCATCGACCCGTACCGCGCGGGCAAGGACCTCACCGAGGCCGAGTGGCACGCAGTCTGGGCCGACCTCGCCGCCCTGATGCGCGAGGGCGTACGGAACAACCGCATCGACACGGTCCGCCCCGAGCACACCCCGGAGGCGATGGGGCGCCCGCCGCGCGTGGACGACCACGGCGGCGAGGTGTACGTGTACCGCAGGGCCGCCATGCCCTGCCACATCTGTGGCGGCGAGATCCGCACCGCCGGTCTCGCCGCCCGCAATCTCTTCTGGTGCCCGGCCTGCCAGCAGACCTGAGCCGCTCCCGGAAGCCGTGCGGCCTGGAAGCCGTGCGGGCTAGAAGCCGTGCGGCAGCCAGGGCGCGACCGCGGAGGAGAACGCCAGGGACACCTCCGCCAGCGCGCCCTGCCGCAGCTCCCGCACCCGGCCCGCCGCTCCCAGCGAGGCGAATGAGACGCCGCCCAGGTAGGCCGCGCCCAACTCCCGTACGGAAAGCGCCAGATCGGCGTCGTCGTCGGTCCGCTTGCAGGACGCGCCCGTACTGTCGCCGGTGAGCCGCCAGCGCCCCTCGTTCCAGGGGCAGAAGGGGTCCTCGACCTCGAACACGACCTCGACGGGCGCGGCGTACGTACGGGCTTCGAGCGCGGGGCCCACGTCCACCGGCCGCAGGTACAGCGAGTCCTTCAACCGCAGCCCGCACCGGCGTATGTCGGAGACCAGGTGCTGCCAGCCGTCGTCCACCGGCCGGTTGCGCACCCGGAGCGTCGACGTCAGGTCGATGTCGAAGAGGAAGCGCCAAAGCGCCGCGGAGGCGGCCGGGTCCAGGGCTTCGGTGTCCCGCAGCACGATGGTGCCCCTGGGGCCGGCCGCGTCCCACTCCGGCATGTTGTGGAAACGCGCGTAACCGACGACCTCGCCGTCCCGCTCGGCGAGCACGCACTGCAGCGGCGATCCGCCGTCCCGCCCGCTCTCCGGGTCCATCACGGGCAGCCGCTCCCAACCGGTCCGGCGGGCGAGCATCCCGGGCCGCCCGGCGACCTTCTGGGCGTACACGGCCTCACAGACGTCCCGTACGGCCGCCGGCTCGGCGAAACGCAGGCGTACCGCGTCCGTCCCCTCCGGCACCGCGAGCCGGACGCGGGCGGTGTCGATCTCGGCGGACAACTGCTGGGTGGCCATGCCGTATCCGAAACGACCGTAGATGTCCGGTTCCGAGGCCGTGAGCGCGGCGAGCGGCTCGCCGCGCCCGCGTACGTCGTCGAGCTGGTGCCGCATCATCGCGCTGAGGACGCCGCGCCTGCGGTGGGTCGCCGCCACACTGACCATCGTCACGCCGGCCGTCGGCACCAGCGCGCCCCCCGGCACGGAGAGCCGGAAGCTGAACGCCCCGGTGGTGCCGACGCACTCCTCGCCGTCCCAGACCCCGATCGAGCGTGCGTACTCGGTCAGGTCGCGGTACAGCTCACGCTCCTCGGGAGGCTCCGCGACGCCGCCGAAGGCGAGCTCCAACCTGCCGTACCAGTAGTCCCATTCGGCCGGGCGCAGCTCCCGCAGCTCTGTCGTCATATGCCATCCCTATCAGGGCGCTCCTGTCCGGGCGAGCCGATTTCGAACGCAATGTCTGGGGGTCCCCCTGCGCCACGTCGCGCCGGGTGGATAGGGTCCCGGTGCAATGGCCGGTGGCGTGGGAGCGGACTCGTTCACGGCCCGGATGCGCAAGTCGGCGCACCGGGTCCGCACCGCGCTGCGCAAATCCGGCGTCGACTACTTCCGCGGCGACGGCTCCGACTGGATCGCCCTGGCCGGGCTGCTGCTCACCATTCCGGCGATCGCGTGGGGCACCATCGCGATGCCGGTCTGGTGCGCCCCCGCCGCGCTGGTGCTGCCCATCGTGGCCGGCGGCCTGCTGCTGCGGCCGGCCAGCCTGCTGGGCCTGTACGCGGCGGCGGCCCTGGCGCTGATCGTCGAGTCCGTGCAGCTCGGCCCGTACACCGAGGGGGCGGCGCGGGTCACCCCCGGCACGGTCCTGGTGGTCGCGGCCTGCGGGTTCTTCGGGCTGCTGATCGCACAGTTCCGCAGCCGGGTCGGCGTGCCGTGGCGGCGCGGCGGGACGATGCTCTTCGACTTGCGCGAACGCATCCGGGTGCAGAGCAAACTGCCTGCCCTGCCCAAGGGCTGGCACCGCGAGATGGCCCTGAGGCCGGCGGGCGGCCAGTCCTTCTCGGGCGACTTCGTGGTGGCGGCCCGGACGAACGGCGGGCGCACCCTGGAGGTCGTCCTCACCGACGTCTCCGGCAAGGGCATGGACGCGGGCTCGCGCGCGCTGCTGCTGTCCGGCGCCTTCGGCGGCCTGCTCGGCTCGCTCCCGCCGCACGGCTTCCTGCACGCAGCCAACGGCTATCTGCTCCGCCAGGACTGGGACGAGGGCTTCGCCACCTCGATCCACCTCGTACTGGACCTGGACTCGGGCGACTACGAACTCCTGTCGGCCGGTCACCTCCCGGCACTCCAGCTGTCGGCGGGAACGGGCCGCTGGGAGGAGAAGGCCGCGGAGGGCCCGCTGCTAGGGGTGTACGACGGGGCGCAGTTCGACCCGGTCAAGGGCTCGCTGCGCCCGGGTGACGTGCTGATGCTGTTCACGGACGGCCTGGTGGAGACGGCGGACCGCGACCTCAGCGAGGGCATCGACCGACTGACGGGCGAGGCGGAACGCTACGTGGCCCCCGGCTTCGAGGGCGCGGCATGGCACCTGATCGAAGCGGTGGCGAAGGACGTAAACGACGACAGGGCACTGCTACTGATCCGCCGCGACTGAGGGTGCTGAGCGGTGGCCGGGGGTGCGTGGTTCGGGGTAACCCGGGGCCGCCCGGTTTGGGAGTCTGGCGGGCCCCGTCTCCCTGTAAAGGGCACTCCCTCCGGTCGCGTCGCTGCGCGATTCCGCTTCGCTCCCCCCTTGACAGCGAGCCGCGTCCCGCTACTGCGGATGTACGTCGGGCGGCCCCGGGGAGGGGCGGGAAGGACCTGCTCGGGCCGGGGGCCGACTTCGGCGGCGGCTGGGTGTCGCACGCGCTGGTCAGGACGGCGGCTGCCACGAGTATCAGGCCCAGTCGGCGCACGGTCTCCATCTGGTGATCCTCACACCGCCCGGAGCGCCCCGGGATGTCACAACCGCAGCCCGCTCCACGTCTCAGCAGTAAGAGGCCAACAGCCAGACCGAGACCGAGACCAGGAGCCGGCAACCATGTCCACCACCCCCACGCCCCCGGCCACCCCCACCCCCACCTCCTCACCGTTCGCCCCGTACGCCCGGCAGAAGACGATCCTGCTCACCACCTACAAGCGGGACGGCACCGCGGTCGGCACCGCCGTGAGCATCGCGGTCGACGGCGGACGCGCCTTCGTACGGACCTACGACGCCGCGTGGAAGGCCAAGCGGATGCGGAACAACCCCGAGGTCGAGATCGCACCGTCCACCTCCACGGGCAAGCCCACCGGGCCCGCCCTCCATGCCCGGGCCACCCTCCTCACCGGTGCCGAGGCCGAGCGCGCCGCCCGGGCGCTGGCGCGCAAGTACCGCTTCCTGCACGGCGTTCTCGTACCGTTCATGCACCGCAGGAAGCACTGGCGGACCCTGCACTACGAACTCACCGCGGTCACCCGTCCCTGACGAGCCCGTTAGTGGTGGAGTGTTTCCGTCAGACCGCGCGTCCAATAGCGGTCAACAAGCGAACAGAGAGCGAGGGAGTCCTGTGCCCGATCTGAGCCTGGCCGAGGTCGAGGCGATCGCCCGCGCCGCCCACGCCACGCAGACCGACAAGGACGGACGTCCGTACACCGAGCATGTGCAGGCGGTCGTCGAGGGTGTGCGGGCCCGCGGCGGATCGGCGGAGCAGATCGCCGCCGCCTGGCTGCACGACTCCATCGAGGACGACGCGCTCTCACAGGACTGGCTGGACGGCGCCGCGCTCCCGCAGGCCACCAAGGACATGGTCCTCGCTGTCACCAAGCGGCCGGGGGAGTCCGTGGAGGCGTACACCGGTCGCATCCTGGCGACGCCTGGGGCGCTCCTGGTGAAGGAGGCGGATCTCGCGCACAACGCCGACCCGGACCGGCTCGCCAGACTCGACGAGCCGACCCGGAACCGCCTGACCGAAAAGTACGCGCACATGCGCCGGCTGCTCGGCCTGACGGATCAGGACTAACGGATCAGGACTAACACACCACGACCAACGGATCAGGACTGACGGGCGACCGGCACCCCTGACCGCTCCCTCCCCGAATCCTGGCGGCCGGCGCCCTTGAACGCCCACTCCAGTCGCGGCTCCAGCACGCACCGCAGGGCCCGCCGCACCGGCGGCGTACACATCGCCGTCACCAGCACCGCGGCGACCGCGGTGAGAGCGACCAGGCCGAGCGGTCGGCCGAGCCAGGGAGTCTCGTACCAGCCGAGGAAACCCGAGCCCTTCACCAGGAAGCCGTGCAGGAGGTAGCCGCTCAGGGTGCCCGCCCCCAGCGCGGTGAACCACATCTTCCGGCGCGGCACCCAGGCGAGGAAGCAGACGCTCAGCAGCGCCGAGCCGGCCAGCAGGACGAGCGTCATCCCTGCCCCGGTCCACCACGGCTGTCCCAGCTCCTGGGCGCTGCTGGTGTGGTACAGCCAGCGGGTGGTGGACCGGGGGGCGGCCCAGTACGCGGCCACGAGCGCACCAGCGAAGACGGGCAGCGCCAGCAGCCTGACCGCGCGCCGCCGTACCGCCTCGAAGTGCTCGGGACGCAGATACAGCCCAGCCACGAAGAACGGCAGGAACTGCAGGATGCGCTGCAGGTCGAGGTCCTTCCCGATGTGCGTCACCGACGCCAAAACGGCGATGGCGACTGCGATGAGCAGCGGCCGGTGTACCGACCGCCATAGCGGCGTGGTCAGCCGCCATACGAACAGCGCGGCCAGGAACCAGGTCAGATATTGGGGGTCGAGCAGGCTGATCTGCTGGCTGGGCGCGTCTCCGGCCCAGCGGTAGAACAGCGAGTAGGCGACCTCGAACACGACGAAGGGCACCACCACGGTGCCGACCAGCCGCCGGAGCTGGGCGGGCCGCATCTCGAACCCGCGGGAGAAATAACCGGAGATGACGATGAAAGCGGGCATATGGAACGCGTACACGACCATGTAGAGCGCCTCGGCGGCCCGGCTGCCATCCAGCAGCGGCTCCCAGGCATGGCCCATGGCCACCAGCACGATGGCCAGGTATTTGGCGTTGTCGAAGTACGGGTCGCGCCGTTTGTCGGTGAGTTCGGCCGGTGGGGCGGCCGGTTGTGGAGGAACTACGGTCCGTGACAGTGTGGGGCTGTGGAACATCCAGGGCACCCTAGTGGTGCTCCGCGGACGGGTAAACCCGGCCCCCGACGCCGGCCTCCGCCGTCAACTCCGTCGAGCAGAGACGACCCCAGGAACGCGCGAGGGCCGCGCGCCGGACGCCCCGATGGCGTGAACTGATTGCCGACGATTCGTCACGCGGCGGATACCACCGGCCTGTTGGTGGCACGATGGTGCATGTGGGGGTGTGCGGGGCCGCATGCTCCCCGGCCGGCAAGGCGGACCGACCGAGGGTGTGATCAGTTGTGGCCATTTCACTGTCTGTGGTGCTGCTGTTGGCGATCATCCTGGTGGTGTTGATCCGCGGAGGCT
This sequence comes from Streptomyces sp. A3M-1-3, assembly GCF_024213665.1. Lineage (GTDB taxonomy): Bacteria > Actinomycetota > Actinomycetes > Streptomycetales > Streptomycetaceae > Streptomyces. Next base: position 172,008 of record NZ_JANAVP010000004.1, on the reverse strand, counting down.
CCCTGAAGGCCGGGCCCGCCCTGGTGGCGGTGCTCTTCGGCTTCTTCCTCGCGTCCACCGACATGGCGCCGTCGGTCAACCGCTTCCTGAACTCGATAGCGGACACGATCAACCAGATCAATTTCTAGCCAAAAAGAAGATCCCCTGCTGTCACTCCCGGCAGGGGATCTTCTGTACAGAGCGGGCGACGGGAATCGAACCCGCGTAGCCAGTTTGGAAGACTGGGGCTCTACCATTGAGCTACGCCCGCACACGTCGCGCCACAGGTGGTGTGACTGCGGCACGAAGAGCATCGTAGCGGGTCGGAGTGGCCGGGCGCACACCGCTTCCTCTCGTCGGCTCGCGCGGCAGCAAAGCGCGAGCCGCACCGCGTGCGGGCATGTACCCTACGTGTCGCACCGACGGGGTGTGGCGCAGCTTGGTAGCGCGTCCGCTTTGGGAGCGGAAGGTCGTCGGTTCGAATCCGGCCACCCCGACCACCAGCAAGATCGCGTTGTGGGCCTCCTGCTGCTTGCGGTTACTATGCAAGCTGCGTGCCCGTGTGTCTGATGTACCGGGCCCGATCCGCTGAACCGCTGAATCGCAGCATCAGCAGAACCCCAAGAAGCCCAAGAAGTCAGCCACCAAGGAGACCGAACCGTGAAGAGCGCCGTGGAGACCCTGAACCCGACTCGGGTTCGGCTCACTGTCGAGGTGCCCTTCGAGGAGCTCAAGGACAGCCTCGACGCGGCGTACAAGAAGATCAACCAGCAGGTCACGGTGAAGGGCTTCCGTAAGGGCAAGATCCCGGCCCGAGTCATCGACCAGCGGTTCGGCCGTGGTGCTGTGCTGGAGGAGGCCGTCAACGACGCCCTCCCGAAGTTCTACACCGAGGCGGTCAACGAGGGTGAGCTCAACGTCCTCGGCCAGCCCGAGGTCGACATCACCGAGCTGAAGGACGGCGAGCTGCTCGCCTTCACCGCCGAGGTGGACATCCGCCCGGCGATCGAGATCCCGGACTACTCGGGCATCGAGGTGACCGTCGACGCCGTCGAGGTCACCGACGAGGACGTCGAGAAGTCGGTGGAGCAGCTCCGTGAGCGCTTCGCCTCCACCAACCCGGTCGAGCGCGCCGCGGCCGAGGGCGACGTCGTGACGATCGACCTCGAGGCCAAGGTCGACGGCGAGGTCCTGCCGGACGGTGTCGCGAGCGGTGTCTCGTACACCATCGGCTCCGGCGAGCTGCTCGACGGCATCGACGAGGCCGTCACCGGCCTGGAGGCCGGCGGCGAGGCCACCTTCACCTCCCAGCTCAAGGGCGGCAGCGCCGAGGGCAAGGACGCCGAGGTCACGGTCAAGGTCACCGCGGTCGCCGCGCGTGAGCTGCCGGAGCTCGACGACGACTTCGCCCAGCTGGCGAGCGAGTTCGACACCCTCGAGGAGCTCAAGGCGGACAGCCGCAAGCGCCTGGAGAACATGAAGCAGTACGACCAGGCCACGCAGGCCCAGGAGCGTGTGCTCGAGGAGCTGCTGAAGCTCATCGAGGTGCCGATCCCCGAGAAGCTCCTCGAGGAAGAGGTCAACACGCGCAAGCACAACCTGGAGCACCACCAGCTCGGCCAGATGGGCCTGGACATCGAGAAGTACCTCGAGATCCAGGGCAAGACGGTCGAGGAGTTCGACGCCGAGACCAAGGAGCAGGCGGTCAAGGGCATCAAGACGCAGTTCGTCCTGGACGAGCTCGTCAACAAGGAGAAGCTGAACGTCAACCAGGAGGAGCTCACCGAGCACCTCATGCGGCGTGCTGCCTCCTCCGGCATGAGCCCCGACCAGTTCGCCCAGGCCGTCGTCGAGGGTGGCCAGGTGCCGATGCTCGTCGGCGAGGTCGCCCGCGGCAAGGCGCTCGCCGTGGTCGTCGAGGCCGCCAAGGTCGTCGACACCAACGGTGAGGTCGTCGACCTGGACGACGAGGACGAGGACGAGGCCCAGACCGAGACGGCCGAGGCCGCCACGGAGGGTGACGCCACCGAGGGTGACGTCACCGAAGGCAAGAACGAGGCCTGAGCCTCAGCAGGATTCAACGTAAAGAGGCCCGGTCGCGTGCGCGTCCGGGCCTCTTGTCGTACGTATACGAAGGCCCGCACCTTGCGCTCCGAGCGAACAGTTCGGGAACCGGGATGGCGTTGTCCTACCTGCGCGTTAGGGTCCATGAATACGAGGGCACGGAAGTACCCGGAAGCCGGTTTCACGCCAGTGCGGCAGCCGGCCCCCGCGCCCCAGAACGAAGACGCTGAGACGGCCGTAGCCGTCAGAGACGAGCAGGTGGATACGTGACGAATCTGATGCCTTCCGCCGCCGGCGAGCCGTCCATTGGTGGTGGCCTCGGCGACCAGGTCTACAGTCGGCTGCTCGGCGAGCGGATCATCTTCCTCGGCCAGCCCGTCGACGATGACATCGCCAACAAGATCACGGCGCAGCTGCTTCTCCTGTCCGCCGACCCGGACAAGGACATCTACCTCTACATCAACAGCCCCGGTGGCTCGGTGACGGCCGGCATGGCGGTCTACGACACCATGCAGTACATCCCGAACGACGTGGTCACCATCGGTATGGGCCTCGCCGCCTCGATGGGCCAGTTCCTGCTCACCGCGGGCACCGCGGGCAAGCGCTTCGCGCTGCCCAACACGGACATCCTCATGCACCAGGGCTCCGCGGGCCTCGGCGGCACCGCTTCGGACATCAAGATCCAGGCCGAGCAGCTGCTGCGTACCAAGAAGCGCATGGCGGAGATCACCGCGCACCACACCGGCCAGACCGAGGAGACGATCATCCGCGACGGTGACCGTGACCGTTGGTTCTCCGCCGAGGAGGCCAAGGAGTACGGCATCATCGACCAGATCATCACCAACGCCGCAGGCGTTCCGGGCGGCGGCGGCACCGGGGCCTGATCCCGGCCCCCGGACCACCGCTTCGCAGCCGAGCCCGACAGCCGACAGAACGCCACCAGGATGGTGAACACCGACATGAACGACTTTTCTCTCAGCGCCAGCGGCCTGTACACCGGGCCGCAGGTGGACAACCGCTACATCGTGCCGCGCTTCGTGGAGCGCACCTCGCAGGGCGTGCGTGAGTACGACCCGTACGCGAAGCTCTTCGAGGAGCGCGTGATCTTCCTCGGCGTGCAGATCGATGACGCCTCCGCCAACGACGTCATGGCGCAGCTGCTGTGCCTGGAGTCGATGGACCCGGACCGCGACATCTCGATCTACATCAACAGCCCCGGTGGCTCGTTCACCGCGCTGACGGCGATCTACGACACGATGCAGTTCGTGAAGCCGGACATCCAGACGGTCTGCATGGGCCAAGCGGCCTCCGCCGCGGCCATCCTGCTCGCCGCCGGTACGCCCGGTAAGCGGATGGCTCTGCCCAACGCGCGTGTGCTGATCCACCAGCCGTCCAGCCAGACCGGCCGGGAGCAGCTGTCCGACCTGGAGATCGCGGCCAACGAGATCCTGCGGATGCGTGCGCAGCTCGAGGAGATGCTGGCCAAGCACTCCACGACGCCGATCGAGAAGATCCGCGACGACATCGAGCGCGACAAGATCCTCACCGCTGAAGAGGCCCTTGCGTACGGTCTGGTCGACCAGATCGTCTCCACGCGCAAGAGCACCGGCGCAACGCTCGGCTGACCAGCTGCCCAAGGACTTGCCACCCCTTGGTGTGATTCGGAGTGATTCACGTCAATGTGAACCACGCCAAGGGGGGCCCGAACGGGGGCCCCGGCAAGGTACCGTCGGATATGAGGCACCAGGAGCCGCTGAACCAGGCGTCTCCCAGGCGAAGGGGAAGCACCTCGTGGCACGCATCGGTGACGGCGGCGACCTGCTCAAGTGCTCGTTCTGCGGAAAGAGCCAGAAGCAGGTGAAGAAGCTCATCGCAGGCCCCGGTGTGTACATCTGCGACGAGTGCATCGACCTCTGCAACGAGATCATCGAGGAGGAGCTCGCAGAGACCTCCGAGGTGCGGTGGGAGGAACTCCCAAAGCCGCGGGAGATCTACGAGTTCCTCGAGGGGTACGTCGTAGGGCAGGAGCCCGCGAAGAAGGCCCTCTCGGTAGCGGTGTACAACCACTACAAGCGCGTCCAGGCCGGTGAGAACGGCGGTGGCACGTCCCGGGACGACGCGATCGAACTCGCCAAGTCCAACATCCTGCTGCTCGGGCCCACCGGGTCCGGCAAGACGCTGCTCGCCCAGACGCTGGCCCGCATGCTCAACGTCCCTTTCGCCATTGCCGACGCGACGGCGCTGACGGAGGCCGGCTATGTCGGTGAGGACGTCGAGAACATTCTGCTGAAGCTGATCCAGGCCGCGGACTACGACGTCAAGAAGGCCGAGACCGGCATCATCTACATCGACGAGATCGACAAGGTCGCCCGTAAGAGCGAGAACCCGTCGATCACGCGTGACGTGAGCGGTGAGGGCGTCCAGCAGGCGCTGCTCAAGATCCTTGAGGGCACGACCGCTTCGGTCCCCCCGCAGGGCGGACGCAAGCACCCGCACCAGGAGTTCATCCAGATCGACACGACGAACGTGCTCTTCATCGTGGGCGGCGCCTTCGCCGGCCTCGAGAAGATCATCGAGTCGCGGGCGGGCGCGAAGGGCATCGGCTTCGGCGCGACGATCCGTTCCAAGCGGGAGATCGAGGCGAGCGACCAGTTCCAGGAGGTCATGCCGGAGGACCTGGTGAAGTTCGGGATGATCCCCGAGTTCATCGGTCGCCTCCCGGTCATCACGTCCGTACACAACCTGGACCGGGAAGCCCTGCTCCAGATCCTGGTCGAGCCGCGCAACGCGCTGGTGAAGCAGTACCAGCGGCTGTTCGAACTCGACGGCGTGGAGCTGGACTTCGAGCGCGAGGCGCTCGAAGCGATCGCGGACCAGGCGATCCTCCGCCAGACGGGCGCGCGGGGTCTGCGCGCGATCATGGAGGAGGTGCTGATGTCGGTGATGTACGAGGTGCCGTCCCGCAAGGACGTGGCCCGCGTGGTCATCACGGCGGACGTGGTCCGCTCGAACGTGAACCCGACGCTGGTGCCGAGGATCCTGGGCAAGGGCGAGCGACACGAGAAGTCGGCGTAACTCCCGCTGTACGCAAGCAGAAGGGGCGCCCGGCCAGTGAACTGGCCGGGCGCCCCTGGGCTGTTGCCTCAGACCTTGGTGCGAGACGTGTTGTAGAGCTTGGCCGTCAGCTCGGCGACCTGGTCCTGTGTGAAGCCCTTGCCGGTGCCGAAGAGCTGCTCCATGTCGATGGCGTTCACCACGCCGAGGGTGCTGTGGTCGGCCCAGATGCACATGGGGATCACGAATTCCTTCGACACCGGGTTGTCTGACGATTTGACGGGGATGAGCTTGGCGCTCTGGCACTTCATCAGAGCGCCTTCGAACCCGGCCGGCTCGACTGCCTTGGGGCTGCCGACGAGTTCAACTGTGACGTCCTTGTCCTTCTCGTCGTCATCGCCTTCCGCCACCAAGGTGAAGGAGCCGTCGATTGCCTTCTCGGGGTCCTCGATCTCGCCCCACAGGCCGCCCAGGGTCAGCACCTTGCCCTTGAGGGGATCGGCCTCGCTGCCGCTCTTGTACTCGGCGGTCTCCTCCGTGGCGTTCTTGACTCCCAGCGCTTCGGCTTCCTTCTTGTCCTTGTCGGTGAACGGGTCGGACTTCTTCGAAGGGTTCTTCTTGTACTCCCCGACCGTCTCCGGCGCGACGAGCTTGTATCCCTTGGTGTCATCGGCGACGGCACCGTTGCCCCCGCGGCCGGTCAGGAAGTACACCCCTCCGCCGATCACCGCGAGCGCTACCACCACCGCGCCGATGATCAGGCCGCCCGTCTTCTTCTTCGGGGCCGCGGGCGGCGGCGGGACCTGGCCGTACGGGGGCTGGGGCTGCTGGCCGTACGGGCCCGGCTGCTGGGGCTGGCTGTAGCCGCCCTGCTGCGGGTAGCCGTAGCCCGGCTGCTGCGGCGGGACGCCCTGCGGGGCCTGCTGGGGGTAGCCGTAGCCGGGCTGGGGGGCCTGCGGCTGCTGGCCGTACGGGCCCGGCTGGCCCTGCGGCTGACCGTAAGGACCCGGCTGACCGTACGGTCCGGGCTGCTGCGGCTGCTGCCCACCGTACGGGCCCGGCTGGTTGTAGCTCATTCCTGGTTCCCCTCCAGATACTTATGTGTTCCGAACATCCTGTCGGAAGCGGATGGATCGCGGGGCGCCGGGGGCCACAGCGTTACGGACATTCCCGTTTCAGTACGGCCCTGTGACACCTCTAAACTGTGGCTCGTGACCGAGAACACTCAGCAGACGCCAGCATCCACTCCCACGGTGCCTACTCAAAGCTTGCCGACCCAGTACGCGCCGGCCCAGGTAGAGGGGAAGCTGTACGAGCGCTGGGTAGAGCGCGGTTACTTCGCGGCGGACCCCAAGAGCGAGAAGCCCGCGTACACCATCGTCATCCCGCCGCCGAACGTCACCGGCAGCCTGCATCTCGGGCACGCCTTCCAGCACACGCTCATGGACGCCCTCACCCGCCGCAAGCGGATGCAGGGGTACGAGTCGCTGTGGCTGCCCGGCATGGACCACGCCGGTATCGCCACCCAGAACGTCGTCGAGCGCGAGCTCGCCAACGAGGGCGTCTCCCGCCACGACCTCGGCCGGGATGCCTTCGTCGAGCGCGTGTGGGACTGGAAGGAAGAGTACGGCGGCAGGATCCTCGGTCAGATGCGCCGCCTCGGCGACGGTGTCGACTGGTCGCGCGAGCGCTTCACCATGGACGAGGGGCTGTCCAAGGCCGTCCAGACCATCTTCAAGAAGCTGTACGACGACGAGCTGATCTACCGCGCCGAGCGCATCATCAACTGGTGCCCCCGCTGTCTGACGGCCATCTCGGACATCGAGGTGGAGTACCAGGACGACGACGGCGAGCTGGTCTCGATCAAGTACGGCGAGGGTGCGGACACGCTCGTCGTCGCGACCACGCGGGCCGAGACGATGCTCGGTGACACGGCCGTCGCCGTGCACCCGGACGACGAGCGGTACGCGCGCCTCATCGGCAAGCAGATCAAGCTGCCGCTGACCAACCGCAGTATTCCGGTCGTCGCCGACACGCACGTGGACCCGGAGTTCGGGACCGGTGCGGTCAAGGTGACCCCGGCGCACGACCCGAACGACTTCGCCATCGGCCAGCGGCACAACCTCGAGTCGTTGACCGTCATGGACGAGCGCGGTGTCATCACCGTCCACGGCCCCTTCCAGGGTCTGGACCGCTTCGAGGCTCGCTCCACGATCGTCGGCGCGCTGCGCGCCGAGGGCCGCATCGTCGCCGAGAAGCGGCCGTACACGCACTCCGTCGGGCACTGTTCGCGCTGCAAGACGACGCTTGAGCCGCGCCTGTCCATGCAGTGGTGGGTCAAGGTCGAGCCGCTGGCGAAGGCCGCCGGTGACGCGGTCCGCGACGGCAAGGTCCAGATCCACCCGCAGGACATGTCGAAGCGGTACTTCGACTGGGTCGACAACATGCACGACTGGTGCATCTCGCGCCAGCTGTGGTGGGGTCACCGGATCCCCGTCTGGTACGGGCCGGAGGGCGAGGTCGTCTGCGTCGGCCCCGACGAGCAGCCGCCCGCCGGCGAAGGCTGGACGCAGGACCCGGATGTCCTGGACACCTGGTTCTCCTCGGGCCTGTGGCCGTTCTCGACCCTTGGCTGGCCGGAACAGACCCCGGATCTCGAGAAGTTCTACGCGACCGACGTCCTGCTCACCGGCCACGACATCATCTTCTTCTGGGTCGCCCGGATGATGATGTTCGGCCTGTACGCGATGGATGGCGAGCCGCCGTTCCACACGATCGCGCTCACGGGGCTGGTCCGCGACCAGTTCGGCAAGAAGATGTCGAAGTCCTCCGGCACCGCCGTCGACCCGCTGGACTGGATGGACGCGTACGGCTCCGACGCCGTCCGCTTCACCCTCGCCAAGGGCGCCAACCCCGGCACCGACGTGCCGATCGGCGAGGACTGGGTCCAGGCCTCCCGCAACTTCGCCAACAAGATCTGGAACGCGACGCGCTTCGCGCTGATGAACGGTGCGACGGTCGAGGGTGAACTGCCGCCCGTCGAGGAGCTGTCGGCGACCGACCGGTGGATCCTGTCGCGGCTGAACGCCACGGTCGCGGAAGTCGACGCGTACTACGACGACTACCAGTTCGCGAAGCTCGCCGACGCGCTCTACCACTTCGCCTGGGACGAGGTCTTCGACTGGTACGTCGAGCTGTCCAAGACGACGTTCTTCGAGGGCGGCGAGCAGGCGCGGGTCTCCGGACGGGTGCTGGGTGAAGTCCTCGACGTGACGCTCAGGCTGCTCCATCCGGTCGTCCCCTTCGTCACCGAGACGCTGTGGACCACGCTCACCGGCCGCGAGTCCGTCGTGATCGCCGACTGGCCGAAGGACAGCGGCTTCCGTGACACCGCCGCCGAGCGGGAGATCGGGAACCTCCAGCAGGTGATCACCGAGGTCCGCCGGTTCCGCGCCGACCAGGGTCTGCAGCCGGGCCAGAAGGTCCCGGCCCGCCTGGACCTGTCCGGTACGGAGCTCGCGGCGCATGAGGCGGCCATCCGCCAGCTGCTGCGTCTGCAGCCCGAGGGCGAGGGCTTCAGCGCCACTGCGACCCTGCCGGTCGCCGGCGCGACCGTCGCCCTGGACCTGTCCGGGACGATCGACGTCGCGGCCGAGCGCAAGCGGCTGGCCAAGGACCTTGCCGCGGCGGAGAAGGAGCGCTCCCAGGCGGAGGGCAAGCTCGGCAACGAGGCGTTCCTCGCGAAGGCCCCGGACAACGTCGTGGACAAGATCCGCGGGCGGCTGGCCAAGTCGGAGGCGGACATCGCCCGTATCCAGGCGCAGCTGGAGAGCCTGCCGCAGGCCTGACCGCCCCTGGGTCCTGTCGTCAAAGTCCCCGGCCGGGCGACGTCCGGCCCGCCCCGCGGGCAGACGACGCTACTTTGACGGCACTCCCCAGCGCCTGCGAAACGAACCCGAGGTCCCCTGGACCGCACACCGGTCCGGGGGCCGTCGGGCTTTGGGCCCTCGCCCCCGCCCCCCCCGCCCCCGCCCCCGGCCTCGACCCGACAGACCACGCCCTGCCCGGCCGGCGGCCCGGGCCCGCTCCCGGCCCCCGCCCCGCCCCCGCCCCCCGCTTCGGCAGGGCGGTAGGCCGTCCTGTCGGTGGTTCTCCGTAGACTGGCCTTGTGAGTGAGCAGCCCGACCCCACCGACCGCTTCGACGAGATCGTCGAAGCCGCAACCGACCGTGATCCCGACCTGGGGGTGATCGAGGCCGGGAGCCGCACGCTGCGCACCCAGGCCGGGCCGCCGCAGGGCGACCCCGTGCCCGCCCGCCCGCAGGACCCGGAGGTCGACAAGGCGCTGCGGGAGGTGGAGAACGAGCTCGCGGGCCGCTGGGGCGAGACCAAGCTGGAGCCGTCGGTGACGCGCATCGCGGCGCTGATGGACGTGCTGGGCGAGCCGCAGCACGCGTACCCCTCGATCCACATCACCGGCACCAACGGCAAGACCAGCACCGCCCGCATGATCGAGACGCTGCTCAGTGCCTTCGAGCTGCGCACCGGGCGGTACACGAGCCCGCACGTCCAGTCGATCACCGAGCGGATCAGCCTGGACGGGGCACCGATCGACGCCGCCCGGTTCGTCGAGGCGTACCGCGACATCTACCCGTACGTGGAGATGGTCGACGTCGGGGAGCAGTACCGGCTGTCGTTCTTCGAGGTACTGACCGGCATGGCGTACGCGGCGTTCGCGGACGCCCCGGTGGACGTCGCCGTCGTCGAGGTCGGCATGGGCGGCAGTTGGGACGCGACGAACGTCATCGACGCGTCGGTCGCCGTGGTCACCCCGATCGACCTGGACCACACCGAGCGCCTCGGCTCCACTCCCGGCGAGATCGCGGAGGAGAAGGGCGGCATCATCAAGCAGGGGTCGACCGTGATCCTCGCGCAGCAGCCGGTGGACGCCGCGCAGGTGCTGCTCAAGAAGGCCGTCGAGGTGGACGCCACGGTGGCCCGGGCCGGCATGGAGTTCGGCGTGGTCTCGCGCGAGGTCGCGGTGGGCGGCCAGCAGTTGACGCTGCGCGGACTCGGCGGCGAGTACGAGGACATCTTCCTGCCGCTGCACGGCGCGCACATGGCGCAGAACGCCGCGGTGGCCCTCGCCGCGGTCGAGGCGTTCTTCGGCATCGGCGCGGAGCAGCCCCGCTCGCTGGACGTCGACACGGTCCGCAAGGCGTTCGCCTCGGTGGTCTCGCCGGGCCGTCTGGAGGTCGTACGGAGCAGTCCGACCGTGATCCTCGATGCCGCGCACAACCCGGCCGGTGCCCGCGCCACGGCGGAGGCGGTCACCGAGGCGTTCGGGTTCAGCCGCCTCGTCGGGGTGGTCGGTGCGAGCGACGGCAAGGATGTGAAGGGGCTCTTCGAGGCCTTCGAGCCGATCTTCGCCGAGGTCGTCGTCACCCAGAACTCCAGCCACCGGTCGATGGACTCCGACAAGCTCGCGGCGATCGCCGTCGAGGTCTTCGGCCCGGACCGGGTGCAGGTCGAGTCGCGGCTCGACGACGCACTGGAGGCGGCGATCACCCTCGCCGAGGAGGAGGCCGAGTACGCCGGAGCGGGCGTGCTGGTCACCGGTTCCGTGATCACGGTCGGCGAGGCCCGGCTGCTCCTGAGGAGGGCCTGACCCATGCGAACGCTGTGTGCGAGCACGCTCATCGGCGAGTTCTTCGTCATCGGCTTCGCGGGACTGGTCGCCATGAAGGGCGATCTGTCCGCGGCCACGGTCTGGACGGTGTGCGGCATCGGGATGCTGCTGTCCGTCCTGCTCTGCGGGATGCTGAGCCGCCCCGGCGCGGTGCAGACCGGCTGGGCGCTCCAGATCGGGTTGATCGCTAGCGGGTTCGTCGTCACCGAGATGTTCATCCTCGGCGCGGTCTTCGCGGCGCTGTGGTGGGCCTCGGTGCACTACGGGCGGCAGATCGACGAGGCGAAGGCGCGCTGGGCCGCCCATGCCGAGGCCCAGGCGTCCGCCGGGCCTGACGCTGCGTAGCGCCTGACGCTGCGTGACCGTTCCGCCATTCGGCCCTGTAGCCTCGGCGTCGGAGCACCCGCTCACCGACGTACGTACAAAGGAGCTCGCACCGTGAGCCAGCGCACCCTCGTCCTGCTCAAGCCCGATGCCGTACGCCGCGGCCTGATCGGCGAGATCATCGGCCGGATCGAGCGCAAGGCGAACTGGACCATCCCCGCGCTGGAGCTGCGCACGCTGGACCAGGACACCCTCGAGGCGCACTACGGAGAGCACAAGGGCAAGCCCTTCTACGAGCCGCTGGTGGACTTCATGTCCTCCGGGCCGGTCGTCGCCCTGGTGGTCGAGGGCGAGCGGGTCATCGAGGGCGTGCGTGCGCTGGCCGGCCCGACCGACCCGATCGCCGCCGCGCCCGGCTCGATCCGTGGCGATTTCGGCACCATCGTCCGGGAGAACCTGATCCACGCCTCGGACTCCGAGGAGTCCGCGGAGCGCGAGCTGAAGCTGTTCTTCCCCTCCTTTTCCTGAGCCATGTTCTGACGAGGCATCAGCCATATAGCGCTCACCACCTGGGGCGACCGAATTAATTTCGGTCGCCCTTCGGTATACGTACGGCGATCCCGGGAACGCATCGACCCGACGCAACGTCACCATTACTGGGGCGGGTACGTGTTCCGCAGACTTTGACGGAGTCCCCTCGCGCGGTGTCGCACCTGCGGCACTACGATGGTCCTTCACCCACACACCCACCTCGCCGACCTACAAGCCCGCAGCTCCACCTGGGAAGGCCAGACGTATCTCCATGGGGAACAACATGTCGTTCATCGGCCGTGACATGGCGATCGACCTCGGGACCGCCAATACGCTGGTGTACGTCAGGGGCCGGGGAATCGTCCTCAACGAGCCGTCCGTCGTCGCCATCAACACGAACACCGGCGGAATCCTCGCGGTCGGCTCCGAGGCGAAGAAGATGATCGGCCGCACGCCCGGCAACATCGTCGCGGTCCGGCCGCTCAAGGACGGCGTCATCGCCGACTTCGAGATCACCGAGCGTATGCTCCGCTACTTCATCCTGAAGATCCACAAGCGTCGCTATCTGGCGCGCCCGCGTGTCGTCGTCTGCGTCCCCTCCGGTATCACCGGGGTCGAGCGCCGCGCCGTCATCGAGGCATCCACCCAGGCCGGCGCCCGCCAGGTGCACATCATCGAGGAGCCGATGGCCGCGGCGATCGGCGCGGGCCTGCCGGTCCACGAGGCAACCGGCAACATGGTGGTGGACATCGGCGGCGGGACCACCGAGGTGGCCGTCATCTCGCTCGGCGGAATCGTTACCGCTCAGTCGATCAGGGTGGCCGGCGACGAGCTGGACAACGCGATCATCCAGCACATCAAGAAGGAGTACTCCCTCCTTCTCGGTGAGCGCACGGCCGAACAGATCAAGATCACCATCGGCTCGGCGTTCGACCTGGACAAGGACGAGCACACCGAGATCCGCGGCCGTGACCTGGTCTCCGGTCTGCCCAAGACCGTGGTCATCTCAGCCGCCGAGGTCCGCAAGGCCATCGAGGAGCCGGTCAACGCGATCGTCGACGCGGTCAAGACCACGCTCGACAAGTGCCCACCCGAGCTCTCCGGCGACGTCATGGACCGCGGCATCGTCCTCACCGGCGGCGGCGCACTGCTGCGCGGCCTGGACGAGCGGCTGCGCCGCGAGACGGGTATGCCGATCCACATCGCGGAGGATCCGCTGGACTCGGTGGCACTCGGGTCCGGCAAGTGCGTGGAGGAGTTCGAGGCGCTCCAGCAGGTGCTGGACGCTCAGCCCCGTAGGTGACCCGCAGCGACGGTTCACGTGACGATTCACCCTGAATCCGCCGTACGGGGCCTGACTTCCCGTACGGCGGATCGTTGATATACACGCACAGTAATTTCGACGAGGAAGGCACGGCCGCCGCACGTGAGGGACACACGAGAGAGCCGGCTGCTCCTGGTGCTGCTGATCGCCATCGCGTTCGCACTGATCACGGTGGACATCCGCGGCGGAGAGGAGTCACCGGTCGACGGTGCCCGGCAGGCCGCCGCCACGGTGTTCGGCCCGGTCGAGAACGGGGTCGCCTCCGCGGTCGACCCGGTCGGCAACGCCATAGGGGCGGTACGCGACTCCGGTGAGCGCCACAACCGGATCACCGAGCTGGAGCGGGAGAACGCCGCGCTGAAGGCCAGGCTCGGCAGCGACGACCGCAACCGCAGCCGCGTCCGCGAGCTCGACAACATGCTCAAGAAGGCCGGCGCCGGGCAGTACGGAATCAAGGGCGCCGAGGTCATCGCGATAGGAGCGGCCCAGGGCTTCTCCTGGACCGTCACCATCGACGCCGGCAGCAACGACGGCATCAGACGCGACATGACCGTCCTCAACGGCGACGGGCTCGTCGGCCGCGTCACCACCGTCGGCCCGAACACCGCCACCGTCCTCCTCGCCAACGACCCCGACTTCACCGTCGGCACCCGCCTGGAGAACACCGGCGAACTCGGCTTCGCCACCGGCCAGGGCGACCGCGCGCTGCGGGTCCAGCTGCTCAACGGCAAGGCCAAGGTCAAGAAGGGCGACCGCCTGGTGACCTTCGGCTCACGCGGCGCAAGGCCGTTCGTGCCGGGCGTCCCGATCGGCGAGATCATCCGCGTCGACCCGGCCGGCGGCGACCTGACCCGGACCGTCATGGTCCGCCCGTACGTCGGCTTCAGCCGGCTCGACGTCGTCGGCATCGTCGTCCAGCCGCCGCGCGAGGACCCTCGCGACATGGTCCTGCCGCCCAAGCCTGCCCCGCCGAAGCCCACGCCCACGGTCACTGTCACGGTCACCCCCTCGGCGAACGCCCCGGCCGACGGCACCGAGCAGTAGGAGCTGAACCTCATGCGCTTCAACCGGATCCTGCTCTCGACCACCCTGCTGGTCGTCGCTCTGGTCGTCCAGGTGACCGTGCTGGCCCGGCTCCAACTCCCCGGCGCCGTCCCCGACCTGGTGCTTCTCACCGTCCTGGGCCTCGCGCTCGTGTACGGACACGTCAGCGGCGCCCTCATCGGCTTCGGCGCGGGACTGCTCTCCGACCTCGCTCCGCCGGCCGACCACGCCGCGGGCCGCTACGCGCTCGTCCTCTGCGTGACCGGCTATCTGGCGGGCCTCGCCAAGCCGGAGACCGGGCGGCTGCGCTCCGCCACCGGGCCGATGGCCGTGGTGGTCGCCGCGGCGATCGGCTCGACGCTGCTGTACGCGGGAGTGGGCGCCTTGGTCGGTGACACCGCCGCCCGTCATGTCGGCCTCACCGGGCTGCTGTTCACCGCGGTCGTGTACGACCTGGTGCTCGCCCCCTTCACCGTGCCGCTGATCATTGCCCTGGCGAGACGCGCCGAGAACGATCCGCTCGCCGAGACCCAGAAGGGCGGCGGCGCCGGCACCGATGTCGCGTCCGGCTGGCTCTCCTCGGGCACCGGGCTGCGTATCGGCAACCAGCGCGGCGGCCTGCGGATCAGGGCGGCGAAGAGCAGGGCGGCCAGGGCAGGACGTATCAAGGGGGTCAAGAGGCTGTGAGCAACATTCCCGAGACGGGTCGCACCACACGGGTCCAGATCCGGCTCGTCGCCATCCAGGTCCTCGTCTACTCCCTCCTCCTCACCCTCGGCGGGCGCCTCTGGTACCTCCAGATCCGCAACGGCGAGGAGTACACCGACGAGGCCAAGAACAACCATGTCCAGCAGGTCGTCCAGCCCGCCGTACGCGGCTCGATCCTCGATGCCCGCGGCGTCCCGCTCGCCGACAACGAGACCCGCCTCGTCGTCTCCGCCAGCCGCACCGAGCTGATGAAGATGAAGGACGACGGGAAGGCCGTGCTCGGCCGCCTCGCCGAAGTCCTGGACATGAAGCCCAAGGACGTCGCGGACAAGGTCCGGCTGTGCGACTCCAAGACCCCGCAGCCCTGCTGGAACGGCTCGCCGTACCAGCCGATCCCGGTCACCGACGAGGCCACCACGCAGCAGGCGCTGCAGATCCGCGAGCGCGCCGAGGACTTCCCCGGCATCACCGCGGAGCCCACCGCCGTGCGCCGCTACCCCGCGCCCGGCAAGTCCAACACCGCCCAGGTCCTCGGCTACCTTTCCCCGGTCACCGACGAAGAGATCAAGAAGGCCGAGCACACCCGCTCGCCGCTGCTGCGCTCGGACCAGATCGGCCGCTCCGGCCTGGAGCGGACGTACGACAGCGAGCTGCGCGGCAAGGCAGGCGTCACCCGGTACGAGGTGGACAACCTGGGCCGGGTCATTGGCGAGGCCAACAACGACGCGGCCGAGCCCGGTGCCCACGTCGTCACCAGCATCGACGCGCGGGTGCAGGCGGTCGCCGAGTACCAGCTCGACGCCGCCATGAAGGAAGCCCGCAAGCAGCACGACCGCAACACCAACACGAACTACAAGGCCGACGCGGGCGCCGTCGTCGTCCTGGAGTCGAAGACCGGCCGCGTGGTGGCGATGGCCTCCAACCCGACGTACGACCCGAACGCCTGGGTCGGCGGGATCTCCGGCAAGGACTACGCCAGGCTCACCAGCAAGGCATCCAACTACCCGCTGCTGAACCGTGCCATCCAGGGGCAGGCGGCCCCCGGCTCGATCTTCAAGGTCGTCCCCACCACCGCCGCGGTCAACGCGGGCTACGACTTCAACGGCCGCTACCCGTGCCCCAGCTCGTACTCCGTCGGCGGCCAGGTCTTCAAGAACTTCGAGTCCCAGGGGCACGGCAGCATCAGCCTCGGCAAGGCCCTCGAAGTCTCCTGCGACACCGTCTACTACGGCCTCGCCCACCAGCAGTGGCAGAAGGACGGCGGCAACAAGCCCAAGAAGAACCCGGCGGACTGGTTCTACAAGACCGCCCACCAGTTCGGCCTCGGCGCGGAGACCGGCATCGACCTCCCCAACGAGGTCACCGGCCGCGTCCCCGACCGCCAGTGGAAGAAGGACTTCTGGGCGGCCAACAAGGACAGCTGGTGCAAGCAGGGCAAGAGGGGCGGCACCTACGTCGAACTGCTCGCCTACGAGAACTGCCTCGAAGGCATGAAGATGCGCGCCGGTGACTCCGTCAACTACTCGATCGGCCAGGGCGACACGCTGGTCACCCCGATCCAGATGGCCACCATCTACGCCGCCATCTCCAACGGCGGCACGATGTACAACCCGAGCGTCGGCAAGGCGATCATCAGCCCGGACGGCAAGACGGTCCAGGAGATCAAGCCCAAGTCGCACGGCAAGCTGCCGATGGACGCCAAGACGCGCAAGCTGATAGACGATGCCCTCGCGGGAGTCGCGACCCGCGGTACCGCCGCCTGGCGATTCGGCGGCTGGCCGCAGGACAAGATCCCGATGCACGCCAAGACCGGTACGGCCGAGGTCTACGGCAAGCAGACGACATCCTGGTTCGCCACCTACACCGACGACTACACGATCGTGATGACGATCTCCCAGGGTGGTACGGGTTCCGGGGCCTCCGGTCCGTTCGTGCGCAACATCTACGACGAGCTGTACGGCCTGGACAAGGAAGGCAAGCAGGACCTCAAGAAGGCGCTGCTGCCCCAGCCCCAGCAGGCCCTGCCGAAGATCGAGAAGGACGGTTCGATCTACGCGCCGCAGATCAGGCCGTACGTGCCGGCGAAGCCCGAGGACGAGAACAAGCAGCAGATCGCGGTCGGGAGGAGGGACTGATGGCCGGCACCCACGGCTTCTCCGTCTCGCGGTACACCCCCGACCGCGGCGTCTGGTCCAAGCTCACCGCCCGTGACTCGGTGATGCGCAGGCTCGACTGGCCGCTGCTCTTCTCGTCGCTGGCACTGTCCGCCGTCGGCTCGCTGCTGGTGTGGTCCGCGACCCGCAACCGGACCCAGCTCAACCAGGGCGACCCGTACTACTTCTTCTTCCGGCACGCCCTGAACACCGGCATCGGCCTGGCGCTGATGATCGGCACGATCTGGCTCGGGCACCGCACCCTGCGGGGAGCGGTCCCGGTCCTGTACGGGCTCTCGGTCGTACTCGTGCTGCTGGTCCTCACCCCGCTCGGCGCGACGATCAACGGCGCGCACGCGTGGATCGTGATCGGCGGCGGCTTCTCGCTCCAGCCGTCCGAATTCGTCAAGATCACGATCATCCTGGGCATGGCGATGCTCCTGGCGTCCCGGGTCGACGCCGGCGACCAGCTCCATCCCGACCACCGCACCGTCGTCAAGGCCCTCGCCCTCGCGGTCCTGCCCATGGCGATCGTCATGCTGATGCCGGACCTCGGCTCGGTCATGGTGATGGCGGTGATCGTCCTCGGTGTCCTGCTCGCCTCGGGCGCCTCCAACCGCTGGGTCTTCGGCCTGCTCGGCACGGGTGCGATCGGCGCCGTCCTGGTCTGGCAGCTCGGCGTGCTCGACGAGTACCAGATCAACCGCTTCGCCGCCTTCGCCAACCCGGAGCTCGACCCGGCCGGCGTCGGTTACAACACCAACCAGGCGCGGATCGCGATCGGCTCCGGCGGCCTCACCGGCACGGGCCTGTTCAAGGGCTCGCAGACCACCGGCCAGTTCGTCCCCGAGCAGCAGACCGACTTCGTCTTCACCGTCGCGGGGGAGGAGCTCGGCTTCCTGGGCGCGGGACTGATCCTGCTGCTGCTGGGCGTGGTGCTGTGGCGCGCCTGCCGGATCGCCCGCGAGACGACCGAGCTGTACGGCACGGTCGTCGCCGCCGGGATCATCGCCTGGTTCGCCTTCCAGTCCTTCGAGAACATCGGCATGACGCTCGGCATCATGCCGGTGGCGGGCCTTCCGCTGCCGTTCGTCTCGTACGGCGGATCCTCGATGTTCGCGGTCTGGGTGGCGATCGGACTGCTGCAGTCCATCCGCGTACAACGTCCGATGTCGGCGTAGACCTGCAAAGGGAAGTCATTCGCGACTAAATTCGGTCTATGGCGGACACGAAGCGCGAGATCGAGCGGAAATTCGAGTTCACAGCGGCCGACGGCCGGACCCGGCTGCCCGACCTGACCCGGGTGGCCGGGGTGGCGGCCGTAGTCGACCAGGGCGTCATGGAGCTCGACGCCACCTACTACGACACCCCGGGCCGGCGGCTCGCCGCCGACTCCATCACGCTGCGCCGCAGAACCGGCGGATCCGACGAGGGCTGGCACCTCAAGCTGCCGGTGGCGCCGGGCGTACGCGACGAGATCCGCGCCCCGCTCACCGCCGGGACCGCGGGGGAGGCGGTGCCGCGCGACCTCCTCGGCCTCGTACGCTCCCGGGTCCGTGACACCGAACTCGTCCCGCTCGTACGCCTGCTGTCCTCCCGCGACGTCCTCCACCTGGTCGACGGGGACGGCACGCTGCTCGCCGAACTGAGCACCGACACGGTCCGCGCGGAACGCCTCGTACCCGGCGGTGGCACGGCCGAATGGACCGAGATCGAGGTCGAACTCGCGGACGGCGGCGACCCCGCGTTCCTCGACGCGGTGGAGAAGAAGCTCCGCAAGGCGGGCGCGCGGGTCTCGGACGCCCCGTCCAAGCTGGCCCGCGCCCTCGCCGAGACCGAGCCGCGCGGCAAGGCGGCCCCCGCGAAGCCGACCGGCGGAGCCGGCCAGAACACGTCCGCGAGCCACGTCCTCGGCTACCTCCGGGAGCAGGTCGCGTCGATCGTCGCGCACGACCCCGCCGTCCGGCGGGACCTGCCCGACTCCGTACACCAGATGCGGGTCGCCACCCGCCGGCTGCGCAGCGCCTTCAAGACGTACCGCAAGGTCCTCGACCGGACCGTCACCGACCCCCTCGGCGACGAACTCAAGTGGCTCGGCGCGGAGCTGGGCGTCGACCGGGACCTGGAGGTACTCACCGAGCGGCTGGAGTCCCGGATCGCCGAGGTGCCCGGAACGCTTCTGCTCGGCCCCGTCGCCGCCCGGCTGCGGATCTGGACCGTGTCCCGCCGCTCCGGCTCCCGCCGCAAGACCCTCGATGTACTGGACAGCAAGCGGTACCTCGCGCTGCTGGAGTCGCTGGACGTCCTGCTCGCCGACCCGCCGCTGCGCTCCGCCGCCTCCCGGTCCCCGCACAAGCTGCTCCCGAAGGCGGTGCTGGGGGACTACGACCGGCTGGCCGGCCGGGTCGAGCACGCGCTCGCCCTCGACCCGGGCGAGGAGCGCGACGTGGCGATGCACGAGGCCCGCAAGGCGGCCAAGCGCGCCCGCTACGCCGCCGAACTGGCGGACCCGGCGCTGGGCAAGCCCGCGAGGCGGTTCGCCAAGCGGATGAAGTCCGTACAGACCCTGCTCGGCGACCACCAGGACAGCGTGGTGGCCCGCGAGTCCCTGCGGACCCTCGCCATCGAGGCGCAGGCGGCGGGCGAGAGCGCCTTCACCTGGGGCCTGCTGTACGGACACGAGGAGGCACAGGCGGTGGAGCGCGAGCGGGAGCTGCCGGAGGTGTGGGCAAAGGCATCCCGGCCGGCGCTGCGCGACGGGCTCACGGCGTAACCGCTCGGGGTGGCGGTCGTTTTATCCATGCACGGGCTTCCCCGCCCATTCGGGGGTGTACCGGGCCTCAAGGCGACCGTCGATCACCGTGCCGGGGGCGGCTCTCAATCGGGTTACGCTTGTGAGTCGCCCCCTGCCAGCTCACGAAGGTTCGCGAGATGTCTGCCGAGACGGTCTTCCCACAGCTCGAAGCTCTGCTCCCGCACGTGCAGAAGCCCATTCAGTACGTCGGCGGTGAGCTGAATTCCACCGTCAAGCCGTGGGAGAGCTGCGACGTCCGCTGGGCACTCATGTACCCGGACGCGTACGAGGTCGGGCTGCCCAACCAGGGCGTCATGATCCTCTACGAGGTGCTCAACGAGCGCGAGGGTGTCCTCGCCGAGCGCACGTACAGCGTGTGGCCGGACCTCGAGGAGCTGATGCGCACACACCAGGTCCCGCAGTTCACTGTCGACTCGCACCGCCCGGTGAAGGCTTTCGACGTCTTCGGGCTCTCCTTCTCCACCGAGCTCGGCTACACCAACATGCTCACGGCCCTGGACCTGGCGGGCATTCCGCTGGACTCCAAGGACCGGACGATCGACGACCCGATCGTGCTCGCGGGCGGCCATGCCGCCTTCAACCCCGAGCCGATCGCGGACTTCATCGACTGCGCGGTCATCGGCGACGGCGAGCAGGCCGTCCTCGACATGACCGAGATCATCCGCACCTGGAAGGCCGAGGGCCGTCCGGGCGGACGTGACGAGGTCCTCTTCCGCCTCGCGAAGACCGGCAGTGTCTACGTCCCGCGCTTCTACGACGTCGAGTACCTGCCGGACGGCCGCATCGCCCGTGTCGTACCGAACAGGTCCGGCGTGCCGTGGCGCGTGTCCAAGCACACCGTCATGGACCTCGATGAGTGGCCCTACCCGAAGCAGCCGCTGGTCCCGCTCGCGGAGACCGTCCATGAGCGGATGTCCGTCGAGATCTTCCGCGGCTGCACCCGCGGCTGCCGTTTCTGCCAGGCCGGCATGATCACGCGCCCCGTACGGGAGCGAAGCATCACCGGCATCGGCGACATGGTCGACCGAGGTCTGAAGGCGACCGGCTTCGAGGAGGTCGGCCTGCTCTCGCTGTCCTCCGCGGACCACAGCGAGATCGGCGACATCGCCAAGGGCCTCGCGGACCGGTACGAGGAAGACAAGATCGGCCTCTCGCTGCCCTCCACCCGCGTGGACGCGTTCAACGTCGACCTGGCGAACGAGCTGACGAGGAACGGCCGTCGCTCCGGTCTCACCTTCGCCCCCGAGGGCGGCTCCGAGCGCATGCGCAAGGTCATCAACAAGATGGTCTCGGAGGAGGACCTGATCCGAACGGTCTCCACCGCGTACGGCAACGGCTGGCGCCAGGTGAAGCTGTACTTCATGTGCGGCCTGCCGACCGAGACCGACGAGGACGTGCTCCAGATCGGCGACATGGCGGTCAAGGTCATCGCCGAGGGCCGCAAGGTCTCCGGCCAGAACGACATCCGCTGCACGGTGTCGATCGGCGGCTTCGTGCCCAAGCCGCACACCCCGTTCCAGTGGGCCCCGCAGCTCTCCGCCGAGGAGACGGACGCCCGCCTGGAGAAGCTCCGCGACAAGATCCGCGGCGACAAGAAGTACGGCCGCTCCATCGGCTTCCGCTACCACGACGGCAAGCCGGGCATCGTCGAGGGCCTGCTCTCGCGCGGTGACCGCCGCATCGGCTCGGTCATCCGCGCCGTCTACGAGTCGGGCGGCCGCTTCGACGGCTGGCGTGAGCATTTCTCGTACGACCGCTGGATGGAGGCCGCCGACAAGACGCTGCCCGAGTTCGGCGTGGACGTGGCCTGGTACACGACGCGTGAGCGTACGTACGAGGAGGTCCTGCCCTGGGACCACCTGGACTCCGGTCTCGACAAGGACTGGCTCTGGGAGGACTGGCAGGACTCACTCGACGAGACCGAGGTCGAGGACTGCCGCTGGACCCCGTGCTTCGACTGCGGCGTCTGCCCTCAGCTCGACCTGGATATTCAAATCGGTCCGACGGGCAAGAAACTGCTGCCGCTGACAGTCGTGAAGTGACCGTCGCCTGAGCCCTCCACGAGCATGCCCCCCACCGGGATCGGTGGGGGGCATGTTTATTCGAGGCGTGATGGAAGGTTTCTGCAGTGCGGTGTCACGGATATCCTGAGGTGCGTGCTTATGAATACTCAGGGAGGTGGTCCGGGTGGCCAAGACCGTGATCGACATCAACGAGGAAGCTCTGGCGCTCGCGGCCCAGGCGCTCGGCACCAAGACGAAGAAGGACACCGTCAACGCGGCGCTCGAGGAAATAGGAGCACGCGTCCGTCGTGAGCGGGCTCTGGCGAAGCTCATCAAGCTCGATGAAGAAGGTGCTTTCGACAAGGGGCGCGAGCCCGGCTTCAAGGAGGAGGTGCGCAAGACGTGGAAGACCCAGGAGGTGCTGGCTTCCTGATCGACACGTCGGCGGCGCACCGGATCATGCGGCCTGAACCGCTGGCGATGTGGAAGTCCGCGCTCACTGCGGGGCGCATCGGCATGTGTGCGGCGACCGAGGTGGAAGCGCTGTACTCGGCGAAGTCGGCCGCTCACTACAGGGAGATGCGCGAGGCGTTCGGGGACCTCTATGCATGGCATGTCGTCCCGGAAGACGCCTGGTTGTCGGTTCTCGAGATGCAGCGCCTCCTGGTGGAGGCCGGCTGCGGACGCTCCGCGGGCCTCGTTGACCTGCTTGTCGCCGCCACGGCCATGCACCACCGCCTCACGGTGCTGCACTACGACCGCGACTTCGAGACCGTCGCCGAGCACATCGGCCTCAGAACCCAGTGGCTTGCTGCGCCGGGATCGATCCACTGAGACGTGAGGCGGGGAGTCCCGGCCCATGGCCGTGGAACCGGTACGGCCCCCGGCGCGTACTCTGGGTAGTGCAACGACTTGTCGCCGGCGCGGCGCCCGCTCCTGAGATCTCTCCGCACATGCGGGGGTGAGCCGGACGGGGCGACGCCGAGGCGGCACCGTCCTGACGTCCCGAGGGCGGCGCGCGAGCGCGCCGCCCCACACCGAGGAGAAGAACCACTGGGCAAGCGACAGCCCGAAGGCCCGCCGCCCGCACCGGCAGTGCAGCGCGTCCGGTTGCGCTACACCAAGCGCGGCCGCCTCCGGTTCACCAGCCACCGTGACTTCCAGCGCGCTTTCGAGCGGGCGCTGCGCCGAGCCGAGGTGCCCATGGCGTACTCGGCCGGTTTCACCCCGCACCCCAAGGTGTCGTACGCCAATGCCGCACCCACCGGCACGGGCAGCGAGGCCGAGTACCTGGAGATCGCCCTCACCGAGGCCCGCGACCCCGACAAGCTGCGCGAGCTGCTCGACGAGTCGCTGCCGGACGGGCTCGACATCACCGACGCCGTCGAGGCCCGGACCTCGGGACTCGCCGACCGGCTGACCGCCTCCGTCTGGGAGCTGCGCCTGGACGGTGTCCCGCTCGCGGACGCCGAACGGGCCGTGGAGACCTTCCTGGCCGCCGAGACCGTCGAGGTCCAGCGCCGCACCAAGAACGGCATGCGCAGCTTCGACGCGCGAGGCGCGGTAGCGGGTCTGGAGGCGCTTCCTCCCCAGGCTGATAGGCCGGTGGACGACGCCTGTGCGATACTGCGGCTGGTAGTACGGCACCTGACACCTGCCGTGCGACCCGACGACGTCCTGTCCGGTCTCCGAGCTGTGGCCGACCTGGCGCCGCCGGTCCCCGCAGCGGTGACCAGGCTGGCGCAGGGGCTCTTCGACGAGGAGTCCGGCACGGTGACCGACCCGCTCGCGCCCGACCGCGAGGCAGTCACGGCCGCCCCACCCAAGGCCGCCGGACTCGCCGCCGCGAAGGCGCCGGAAGGTTCCGCGTAAAAGCGGTCGTCGTTGGCGCAGCCCTGGTACTCGGGAGCCACCTGGGTCGGGCAGCGCACTGACCTGAAGACTTTCGCCAGGCCGTACGCATGTCGCGTACGGAACCGGCGAGCTAGACAACAGCTCCCGTGCGGCGCCCGCGCCCCGGACGGCGGTTCCGCGTTTATCACGCGGACCGTGACGGACCGGAAACAGGCGTGGCGCCCGGGAGCGCGACGGGAGAACCGCCCGCATGCTTGAGCCGAACGAATCCAATGAGCCGGTGCACAACAGCGCCGTAGACAACAGCCCCAGCGACACGCTGCCTCCGCGCCGCCGCCGCGCGGCGTCCCGCCCCGCGGGACCGCCGGTCGCGGCCGAGAACGGGCCCGGGGCAGCAGCGGCACCGGAGGCGGCGGATGCCGCCGCCGGCAACGAGGCCGAGACCGAGGCCGCTCCGGCGGCCCGTACGCGCCGTCGCGCCACCCGTAAGGCGACCGCGCCCTCAGGTGCGCCGGCCGCCGCCGAGACCGCGCCCGACGCGGAGGCCGAGGCTGCCGCTGCGGCCGAGGTCGTGACCCCTGCCGAGGCCGCGACCGAGCCGGCCGTCCCGGCGCGTACGCGCCGTCGGGCGACCCGTAAGGCGACAGCTCCGGCCGGTGCGCCCAAGGGCCCCGAGGCCGAGGCCGACGAGACGGGTGCCCCCGCAGCAGCCGCAGCCGCCCAGAGCGAGGTAGCGGCCGCTGAGGTCGAGACCGAGCCGGCCGTCCCGGCGCGTACGCGCCGTCGGGCGACCCGTAAGGCGACCGCGCCCGCCGGTGCACCGCAGGCCGCCGAGAGCGAGACGATGCCTGACGCGGAGGCCGAGGTCGTGACGGCCGCCGAGGCCGCGACCGAGCCGGCCGCCCCGGCCCGTACGCGTCGTCGTGCCACCCGCAAGGCGACCGCCCCGCAGGCCGAGGTACCCGCCGCAGAGGACGAGGCCGTGGACGAGGACGGCGAGCGTCTGCCCGCGGACGCCGCTGCCGAGATCGCCGCCGAGATCGCCGAGGAGCCGGCCGCCGAGGAGCCGGCCGCCGAGGAGGGGACGCGCAGCCGCCGTCGCCGCCGCGCCGCCGAGCCCGAGGGCGAAGCCGTCACCGTGGCCGACGCCGTCGACGCGCCGCAGGGCCGTGGCCGCCGCCGTGCGACGCGCCAGCCGGTGACCCCTGCTCCGCAGCCCGCCGCCCCGGCCGAGGCCGAGGCGGAGGAGAGCGCGCCCGGGCGTTCGCGCCGCCGTGCGACGCGCCCGACCGTGGCCGTGTTCCAGGCGCCGGTCTTCGCCGAGCCGGTGTTCCAGACCCCCGAGACCGCGGCCGCCGCCGCTGCCGCCGAGGCGGCGGAGCGCGCCGAGCCGGAGGAAGAGGAGGCGGCGGCCCCCGCGCCGCAGGCCGCCTCGCGCCGTCGCCGCCGTCGTGGTGGTGCGGTCGAGCCGGAGCCCGTCGCCGAGCGCGCCGAGGTCGAAGCGCCCGCGGAGGCCGAGGAGTCCGTCGAGGACGAGCGCGCCGAGGACGAGGACACCGACGAGTCCGGCGACCGCCGCGCGCGCCGCCGCCGCCGTGGTGGCCGCCGCCGTCGCCGTGGCGAGTCCGCCGAGCTGGACGAGGCCGGCGAGGGCGAGGAGGGGGAGGACGCCGAGGGCGCTGCCGACCAGGACGAAGAGGAGCACGACGAGCACGAGGACGAGGGTTCCTCCGGGCTCGGGTCGGCTTCCAGCCGTCGTCGCCGTCGTCGTCGCCGCCGCAGCGGTGACGCCGGTCCCGAGGCTGAGACCGGTGCCGGCGCCGACGACCCGGAGCGTACGGTCGTCAAGGTCCGCGAGCCGCGTCCGTCCCGTAAGAGCGAAGAGCCGTCCGACGAGGTGCAGTCCATCAAGGGCTCGACCCGTCTGGAGGCGAAGAAGCAGCGCCGCCGCGAGGGCCGCGAGCAGGGCCGCCGCCGGGTGCCGATCATCACCGAGGCGGAGTTCCTGGCGCGCCGCGAGGCCGTCGAGCGCGTCATGGTCGTCCGCCAGAGCGGCGAGCGCACCCAGATCGGCGTCCTCGAGGACGACGTGCTCGTCGAGCACTACGTCAACAAGGAGCAGGCCACCAGCTACGTCGGCAACGTCTACCTGGGCAAGGTGCAGAACGTACTGCCGTCCATGGAGGCCGCGTTCATCGACATCGGCAAGGGCCGCAACGCCGTCCTGTACGCCGGTGAGGTCAACTTCGAGGCGCTGGGCATGGCCAACGGGCCGCGCCGTATCGAGTCCGCGCTCAAGTCCGGCCAGTCGGTCCTCGTCCAGGTGACGAAGGACCCGATCGGCCACAAGGGCGCCCGCCTCACCAGTCAGGTCTCGCTGCCCGGCCGCTACCTGGTCTACGTGCCCGAGGGCTCGATGACCGGCATCAGCCGCAAGCTGCCCGACACCGAGCGTGCGCGTCTGAAGACCATCCTCAAGAAGATCGTCCCCGAGGACGCGGGCGTCATCGTCCGTACCGCCGCGGAGGGCGCGAGCGAGGACGAGCTGCGCCGCGACGTCGAGCGGCTGCAGCAGCAGTGGGAGGACATCCAGAAGAAGTCGAAGAGCGGTGGCGCCTCGAGCGCGCCGACGCTGCTGTACGGCGAGCCGGACATGACCGTCCGCGTCGTGCGCGACATCTTCAACGAGGACTTCACCAAGGTCATCGTCAGCGGTGACGAGGCGTGGGAGACGATCCACGGTTACGTCAACCATGTCGCCCCGGACCTGACCGACCGGCTGTCCCGGTGGACCTCCGAGGTCGACGTCTTCGCCACGTACCGGATCGACGAGCAGCTGATGAAGGCGCTGGACCGCAAGGTCTGGCTGCCGAGCGGCGGCTCGCTGGTGATCGACAAGACCGAAGCCATGGTCGTGATCGACGTCAACACCGGCAAGTTCACCGGCCAGGGCGGCAACCTCGAGGAGACCGTCACCAGGAACAACCTGGAGGCGGCCGAGGAGATCGTGCGCCAGCTGCGGCTGCGCGACCTGGGCGGCATCGTCGTCGTCGACTTCATCGACATGGTGCTGGAGTCCAACCGGGATCTGGTGCTGCGGCGCATGCTGGAGTGCCTGGGCCGTGACCGTACGAAGCACCAGGTGGCCGAGGTCACTTCGCTGGGCCTGGTCCAGATGACCCGTAAGCGGGTCGGCCAGGGTCTGCTGGAGTCGTTCTCCGAGACCTGCGTGCACTGCAACGGCCGTGGCGTGATCGTGCACATGGAGCAGCCGACTGCCGCCGGTGGCGGGGGCGGCGGCAAGCGTGCCAAGAAGCGCGCCCGTGGCGGTGTGCCGGAGCAGGCGCACGAGCACGAGTTCGTGACGGCGGACACCGAGGCGGAGGCAGAGTCCGAGGCCGAGGTCGCCGCCGAGGCGGCTGTTCCGGTGGCGCTGCCCGAGCCGGAGTTCTCGATGGACGAGGAGCTGTTCAACAGCGTCGAGGAAGCCGAGGCCGCCGCGGGTCTGGTCGGCGGGCGGGGCCGTTCGCGCCGCCGGGCGACCCGTAAGGCGACCGCGCCCGCCGGTGCGCCGAAGTCGGCCGAGCCGACGGAGGAGCCGGTGCCCGCGCCCGCGTCCGAGGCCGTACGGGTCTCCGAGCCGGAGCCGGTCGTCGAGGCCGCCCCGGCCGAGGTCCCCGTGGCCGCGCCCGTGGAGGCCGTCGTCGAGGAGGCCGCGCCGCAGGGCCGGACCCGTCGCCGGGCCACCCGTAAGGCCACGGCACCGGCAGGTTCCCCGAAGCCGGCGGAGGAGGCGGCCCCCGAGGCCGCCGCCGAGATCGTCATCGAGGCACCGGCTCCGGTCGCTGCCCCGGTCGCGGTCGCCGAGGTGCCGGAGCAGCCGGAGGCGCCGGAGCAGCCGGAGCCGGCCGCGCCCCGCGCGCGGCGCCGGGTGACCCGCAAGGTCACCGCGCCCGCCGGTTCGCCGGCCGGTGCCGCCGAGGCCGTCGTCGTGGTGGCGTCCGAGTCGCAGCCCGAGCCCGAGGCGCAGCAGCCCGAGCCGGAGGCGGAGGCCGCCGGGGCGAAGAAGACGGCACGCAAGACGGCCAAGAAGGCCACGGCGAAGAAGGCTGTGACCAAGAAGACGGCCGCCAAGAAGACCGCGGCCAAGAAAACGACCGCCAAGAAGGCGACGAAGAAGACCGTCGCCACGCAGCAGCAGGCGCAGTCGTCGGTGTCGGTTTCGACACAGGACTGAGCGGGGAAGCGGTCCGCCCTCGATTGACCGGGGCGGACCGCTTTTCCGTGGCGGAATCGTTGCCTTTACGCGTTTGCAACCCGCGATTTGCCCCATGAAATTCCTGATAATGTGACGCCGGTCGTTGCCGACTCGCACCTCCCCACGGAGACTGCCGTCGGCGAACCGGTCCCGGTCCGGGACGAACCGGTCCTGAAATTCCTCGGTAGGGCGTCGGCTTTGTGCCGGAGGGGAACAGCGCGGCCTCGAGAGACGTCCGCACCCCAGACCTCTGCCACACATAGAGCTCTTGCGGTGCTGAAGGAGGACGTCCATGTCGAGCGTCAACGAGCAGCCGATCCCTGCTGCGCGCCCGGTGATCGGTGAAGAAGAGATCGAGGCCGCGGTACGCGTACTGCGCACCGGTCGCGTCGTGCAGGGTCCGGAGGTGGCCGCCTTCGAGGAGGGCTTCTCCGAGCTGGTCGACGGACGCCACTGCGTGGCCGTGAACTCGGGTACCTCCGCGCTGCACCTGCTGCTGCTGGCCCTGGGTATCGGCCCGGGCGACGAGGTCATCGTCCCGTCGTTCTCGTTCGCCGCCTCGGCGAACGCGGTCCGCCTGGTCGGCGCCGATGTCGTCTTCGCCGACATCGAGCCCGGCAGCTTCGGACTCGACCCGGCCGCCGTCGAGGCCGCCATCACCCCGCGCACCGCCGCGATCATGCCGGTCCACCTGTACGGCCACCCGGCCGCGATGGACAAGCTGATGCCCATCGCCGCCAAGCACAAGCTCGCCGTCGTCGAGGACGCCTGCCAGGCGCACGCCGCGGCCCTGAACGGCACCCCCGTCGGCGCCTTCGGCTCGGGCGGCACCTTCAGCTTCTACCCGACGAAGAACATGCACTCCCTCGAGGGCGGCATGATCTCCACCGGCGACGCCGAGGTCGCGCGCACCCTGCGCCTGCTGCGCAACCAGGGCATGGAGCAGCGGTACGCCAACGAGATCGTCGGCGCCAACATGCGGATGACGGATGTCGCCGCCGCCGTCGGCCGCGTACAGCTGTCGAAGCTGAACGGCTGGACCGAGCAGCGCCGCGCCAACGCCGCGTACCTCGACCAGGCCATCACCACGTCGAGCGTGGTCACCCCGCCGGTCGCCGAGGGTGCACGCCACATTTACCACCAGTACACCGTCCGGGTGCAGGGTGACCGGGACGCCGCGATGCAGCAGCTGACCGAGGCGGGCATCGGCAACGCTGTGTACTACCCGACCCCCATCCACCGGCTGAAGCCGTACTGGGAGCCGGACCAGAAGGCCGGCCGCACCTGGGACCTGCCCGAGACCGAGCGGGCAGCCGCCGAAGTCGTCTCGCTTCCGATCCACCCCTCGCTCACCGAGGGTGACCTGGAACGCATTGCCGCCGCCGTGAACGCGCTTGGAGAGAACCTGTGACTTCCGCTGGACTGCGGGCCGGTCTGATCGGCCTCGGCTCGATGGGGCGTCACCACGCCCGTGTGCTCGCGAGCCTCGAAGGCGTACAGCTGGTCGGCGTCGTCGACCCGATGGGCGACAAGTTCGGTGCCGCGGGCGGCGCGCCCGTCCTGTCCACCGTCGAGGAGCTGCTGGCGCTCGGTGTCGACTACGTCGTCGTCGCCTGCCCGACCGCCCTGCACGAGGAAGTCGGCCTGAAGCTGGCCGAGGCCGGTGTCTGCGCGCTGATCGAGAAGCCGGTCGCGGACACCGTCGAGGGCGCACGCCGTCTCGTCGAGGCGTTCGAGACCCGCGGCCTGGTGGCCGGCGTCGGCCACATCGAGCGCTTCAACCCGGCGCTGCAGAGCCTGCGCAAGCGGCTCGAAGCCGGCGAACTGGGCGAGGTCTTCCAGGTGGTCACCCGCCGCCAGGGCCCCTTCCCGCACCGCATCGCCGATGTCGGCGTGGTCAAGGACCTCGCCACCCACGACATCGACCTCACCGCGTGGGTGACCGGCCAGGACTACGTGTCCATCGCGGCCCACACGGTGTCCAAGAGCGGCCGCCCGCACGAGGACATGGTCGCGGCCGTCGGCCAGCTCGCCGACGGCACGATGGTCAACCACCTCGTGAACTGGCTGAGCCCGCTGAAGGAGCGATTCACCTCGGTCACCGGCGAGCGCGGCTGCTTCATCGCCGACACCCTCACCGCGGACCTCACGTTCTACTCGAACGCCGCTCAGGAGACCGAGTGGGAGGCCCTGCAGGCCTTCCGCGGTGTCGCCGAGGGCGACATGATCCGGTACGCGATCCCGAAGCGTGAGCCGCTGCTGGTCGAGCACGAGAACTTCCGCGACGCCGTGCAGGGCAAGCCGAGCAACATCTCCACACTGCGTGAAGGTCTGCGTACGGTGGAAGTCGCCGCGGCCGTGCTGGAATCGGCGAAGAACGGACTCACCGTGGCCCTGGACAGAGAGGCGCTTGCGGCAGATGGAGCCTGACCGTATCCCGAGCCAGCAGCGAGGCACCCGCGGTCGCGTCGTCATGCTCGTCGACAACGGCGTGAACGGCGACTCGCGCGTCCAGAAGGAAGCGCGCTCCGCGGCGGCGGCCGGCTGGGAGGTCGTCCTCCTCGGCAAGTCGCCCACCAGGAAGGGCCAGAGCTGGCAGCTCGGTGACGCGGAGGTCAGGCTGCTGCGCGTGCCCGGCCCGATGCAGCGGCGCCGGCACGAGTACCGTCGTGCCGTGCTCCGCTCGCCGCTGGCCTACCCGGTGGGTCCGCTCGCCGCGTACCGCCGGCAGAAGGCCAGGGCCTGGCGGGTCGACCTCAACATGCGGCTCATCCTGGCCCAGCAGCAGGGTTCGGCCGTGACCAAGCTCCGGCTGGCCGTGCCGCGTGTGGCGGCCAAGGTGCAGAGCCGCTGGGTCGGGGCGCGCGTCCGGCAGACGAACGCGCTCGAGCAGCGCCGCAAGCAGATGGACTCCACCCTCGACCGGTTGACCACGGCCTTCTGGCTGCGGGTCATGGGCGACCGGGCCTGGCGCAAGCTCGACCCGTACCTGTGGGACCTGGAGCTGGCGTACGGCAAGGTCCTCGACGCGCTCGAGCCCGACCTGATCCACGCCAACGACTTCCGCATGCTCGGCGTCGGCGCCCGCGCGGCTCTCCGGGGCCGCGCCACGGGCCGTGACGTCAAGCTGGTGTGGGACGCGCACGAGTTGGTCTCGGGCATCAAGCCGTGGGACCCGCACCCGCGCTGGCACGTGGCCCAGATCGGGCATGAGCGCGAGTACTCGAAGTACGCCGACGCCGTGCTGACCGTCTCCGACACGCTCGCGGACATGCTCGCCGAGGGGCACAACCTCAGCGAGAAGCCGTCGATCGTGCTCAACGCGCCCGAGGAGGAGGTGTCGCCCGAGCAGGCCGCGGAGCCGGTTCCGGACCTGCGCGAGCTGTGCGGCATCGGCCCGGACGTCCCGCTCTCCGTGTACAGCGGTGCGGCGGCCCCGCAGCGCGGCCTCGACATCATGGTCGAGTCGCTGCCGCAACTGTCCGAGCTGCATGTGGCGTTCGTCGTGCTGCGGCCCAACTCGGAGTACATGAAGGGCCTGGCGCGGCGGGCCGAGGAGCTGGGTGTGCGCGACCGGCTGCACATCCTGCCGTACGTGCCGCACTACCAGGTCGTCCCGTTCCTCTCGGCGGCGGACATCGGCGTCATTCCGATCCACCACTGGCCGAACCACGAGATCGCCCTGATCACCAAGTTCTTCGAGTACTCGCACGCACGGCTGCCGTTCGTCGTGAGTGATGTGAAGACGATGGGCGCGATGGTCGCGGAGACCGGACAGGGCGAGGTCTTCAAGGCCGAGGATGTGGAGGACTACACCCGCGCGGTGAAGGCCGTGCTGGCCGACCCCAATAAGTACCGGGACGTGTACGACACCCCGGGGCTGCTGGAGCAGTGGACCTGGGAGGCGCAGGCGGAGAACCTGGACCGCGTCTACACGCGCCTGGTGCCCGGCAGCGAGCGAGTGGTGGCCGAAGCGGCCGGACAGCAGGAAGTCGCCGACGGGGCGGGGGTATGACCAGAACGCCGGACGTCACGGTCATCGTGGCCGTCTACAACACGATGCCCTACCTGACGGACTGTCTGAAGTCGCTCGTCAAGCAGAGCATCGGGCTGGAGCGGCTCGAGATCGTAGCGGTCGACGACGGGTCGACCGACAAGAGCGGCAAGGAGCTCGACCGCTTCGCCGCGCGCTATCCGGGCACCTTCAAGGTGATCCACCAGGCCAACTCCGGTGGCCCGGCTGCTCCGAGCAACCGGGCCCTGGAGGTGGCCACCGGGCGTTTCGTCTTCTTCATCGGCGCGGACGACTACCTCGGCACCGAGGCGCTGGAGCGGATGGTCGCCTACGCCGACGAGCACGAGTCCGACGTGGTGATCGGCAGGATGGTCGGCACCAACGGGCGTTACGCGCATCAGGCGCTGTTCCAGAAGTCCGACCCGGACATCAGCCTGTACGACTCGGCGCTGCCGTTCACGCTGGCCAACATCAAGCTCTTCCGCCGGGACCTCGTGGAGCAGCACAAGCTGCGCTTCCCCGAGGACCTTCCGGTCGGCAGCGACATGCCGTTCACCCTCGAGGCCTGCATCCGGGCCCGGAAGGTGTCCGTGCTCGCGGACTACAAGTACTACTACGCGGTCAAGCGCGGCGACGCGAGCAACATCACGTACCGCTCGGACCATCTGGTCCGGCTGCGCTGCACGGCGGAGATCATGAAGTTCGCGGCCGGGCTCATCGAGGCCGGCCCCAAGCAGGACGCCGTCTTCGAGCGGCACTTCACCTGGGAGATCCCCAAGCTCGTCCAGGACGACTTCCTTCTCCTTGATCCGCAGGTACAGCAGGAAGTCTGCGACGGCATCCGCGAACTGGCGGACGCGTACTTCACGGACGCGGTCCGCGATGCCATTGATGTCAAGCGGCGGGTCAGGATCAGCCTGGCCCGGCGCGGAGCCGTGGCCGAGCTGGTCCGGGCGATCAGCTCGGAGGCCGAGCGCGGCGCCCCGCCGCTGCTGATCGAGGACGGGCGGGCGTACGTCCGCTACCCGGGCTTCCGGGACGAACTCGGTCTGCCGGACCGCACGTTCGAGATCCTGAACCCGGAGCCCAAGGCGGTCGCGGACGCGGTGCGGCTGGTCTCGGCGGGCTGGGAGCAGGAGGACGGCGAGATTTCCGTCGCCGTCTCCGTACGGATCCGGGCCGCCGGCGACATCGGCAACCCGGTCGTGCGGCTGGTCCCCGGCGAGCTGCCCAGGACCGCGACCACAGCCGCCGGCAGGTGTCTGTCCGCGGGGAACGAACTCCCGTCCGTGGTAGGGGAGTTGACCCGTGAGACGGATGCCGACGGCGCGGTCCTGCATGCCCGGATCCCGGTCGAGCGCCGCAAGGCGAAGCTCGGTGTGCGGGTCTATCTCGACGTGGCCGGCTCGACATACGAGATCCCGGTCAAGACCCAGGGGATGCCCCTGCCGCTGGCCCGCCGCTGGCGGCGCGACCACCCGTATCGCATCCACGCCAACGCGAACCCCAGAGGGTGGCTGACGATCACGACCGCTCCGCTGTGGGAGCCCAAGCCCGCCACCCGCGTACGAATCCGGCGCCAGCTGTCCCGGTTGAAGAGGAAAGTAACCCGATGAATATCTGTGTAGTCGCTCTCGGCAAGATCGGCCTGCCGCTCGCCGTGCAGTTCGCCGCCAAGGGCCACCGCGTGATCGGCGCCGACGTCAACGAGAAGGTCGTCGAGCTGGTCAACGCCGGCACCGAGCCCTTCCCGGGCGAGCACGACCTCGACCGTCTGCTCAAGGAGACCGTCGGCGCCGGTCTGCTCTCCGCGACGACGGACACCGCCGCCGCTGTCGCCCAGTCCGACGCCGTCGTGGTCGTCGTGCCGCTGTTCGTCGACGGCGAGGGCGTGCCGGACTTCGGCTGGATGGACTCCGCGACCAAGGCGATCGCCGCGGGTCTCAAGCCCGGCACCCTGGTGTCGTACGAGACCACGCTGCCCGTCGGCACCACCCGCACCCGCTGGGCGCCGATGCTGGAGCAGGGCTCCGGCCTGACCGCCGGCAAGGACTTCCACCTCGTCTTCAGCCCGGAGCGGGTGCTGACCGGCCGCGTCTTCGCGGACCTGCGCCGCTACCCGAAGCTCGTCGGCGGTATCGACGAGGCGTCGGCGCAGCACGGTGTCGAGTTCTACGAGCAGGTTCTCGACTTCGACGAGCGCGCCGACCTCGCGCAGCCCAACGGCGTGTGGGACCTGGGCACCGCGGAGGCGTCCGAGCTGGCGAAGCTGGCCGAGACCACGTACCGCGACGTCAACATCGGTCTGGCGAACCAGTTCGCCCGGTTCGCCGACAGGAACGACATCGACGTCAAGAAGGTCATCGAGGCCTGCAACAGCCAGCCGTACAGCCACATCCACCAGCCCGGCATCGCAGTCGGCGGCCACTGCATCCCGATCTACCCGCGGATGTACCTGTGGAACGACCCGGAGGCGACCGTCGTGCGCTCGGCCCGTGAGGCCAACGCCGCGATGCCGGCGTACGCAGTCGACCTGCTGGCCGCCGCCTACGGCGACCTGGACGGTGTGGGTGTCCTGGTGCTCGGCGCGGCGTACCGCGGCGGTGTGAAGGAGACGGCCTTCTCCGGCGTCTTCCCGACCGTCGAGGCGCTCAAGGCGCGCGGCGCGGTGCCGTTCGTCTCCGACCCGATGTACACGGCCGAGGAGCTTGTCGCGCACGGTCTCGTCCCGCACGAGGGCCAGGCCGTCACCGCGGCGATCCTGCAGGCCGACCACGCGGAGTACCGCGAGCTGGCCGCCTCCGACCTGCCGGGCGTCCGCGTCCTGGTCGACGGCCGCCGCACCACGGACCCGGCCCGCTGGGAAGGTGTCCGCCGCGTCGTCATCGGTGGCTGAACCGCTGTTCGGCGCCTTCCGACGAATCGAGGAAGTGAAGTGACTCCAGCGAAGCGTCCCGGACGCGTCGTCATGCTCGTGGACAACACGATCGATGGCGACTCGCGGGTACAGAAGAGCGCCCGGGCGATGGCCGATGCGGGATGGGAAGTCCACCTCCTGGGGAAGGCGCCGGTCGCGGGGGCTGACGAGTATGAGATCGGTCAGGCGCAGGTTCACCGGATTCCGCTGAAGCACCTGGTGGCTAGGAAGACGCTGCGCCTGCGGCTGCACCGGCTGCGTTATCCCCTCGCGTATCCGTCGAAGGCCCGGTCCGAGTTCAAGCGCAACCAGATCGAGGTTGATCGCGCCGAACTGCAGGTCGGTAGCATCGGCGCCGCAGCGCGCACGGGCATATCCGCCGCGGGTCCTACCACGCGCGGCCTGCCGTTCGTCGTGCAGCGGGTGGCAGCCAAGGTGCGTCGCGACTTCATCGAGGCGCGGGCCAAGCAGACGCCTGTCGCGCTGGGCGCCCGGGTGAAGCACGACGGAACCCTCGAAGACATCGAGGCCCGCGTCTGGACCGCCTTGATGGGGGACCGGGCGTGGCGGCGGCTGGACCCGCTTCCCTACCGTTACGAGATCAGTTACCAGGCGGAGATCGACCGGCTGAAGCCGGATCTGATCCACGCCCATGACTTCCGGATGATCGGTGTAGCGGCGCGCTATGTCGCCCGTGCCCGCCGGTCGGGCCGCACCATCAGGCTCGTCTACGACGCCCACGAGTTCGTCCCCGGCCTGAACGCGCCGGGCAAGAAGTGGCTCGCGGCCCAGATCGGCTATGAGCGTGAGCACATCGGGTACGCGGACGCCGTCGTCACCGTCTCGCCCGCACTGGCCGAGATGCTCGAAGCATCACACAGCCTTGTCGAGCGTCCGGAAGTGACGCTGAACGCTCCGCCCAAGCTGGTGGCGAGCGAGAACGCGGCATGGGCGACGGAGAGCGGTGCGCGCGACGTGCGTGCGGCGTGCGGCCTGAGCGCCGAGGTACAGCTCGCGGTCTACTGCGGTGCCGCCGGTCCGCAGCGCGGCCTGCTCACCCTCGTGGAAGCGCTGGAGTTCCTTCCGCACACGCACGCGGCCTTCGTGACCAACAACCTCGATGGGGCCTACGTGGCATCGCTCAGGAAGAAGGCCGCGAAGGTTGGCGCGAGTGACCGAGTGCACTTCATGCCATACGTCCCGTACGACGTCCTGGTGGGCTTCCTGTCCACGGCGGACATCGGGGTACACCCCCTCCGGAAGGGGCCGGTCAACCACGAAGTCGCGCTGAGCACCAAGTTCTTCGAGTTCATGCAGGCTCGTCTGCCCGTGGTGGTCAGCGATGTGAAGGCCATGGCCGACGAGGTCGGCCGGGTGGGCAATGGCTTGGTCTTCCGTTCAGAGGACACCAAGGACCTGGCCCGTGCGGTGGAAGCGGTCCTGGGCGACAGGGAGCGGTTCCGCAGGCCGTACGACCGTCCCGGAATGCTGGACGAGTGGAGCTGGGAGGCTCAGACCGAGAGGTACGTCGCCCTGTACGAACGGTTGCTCGCCGATCTCTCGTGATCTTCTGATGTACCTCGGACAGCTCCCCGGCCCTTCCCGGCCAGGGAGCTGTCCGCTTTCTTACGGCTGAAGACCGCCGGCTCGTTCCATCAGCTGGACGACCCGTTGAGCGGCCCGGCCGTCTCCGTACGGGGTGGCACGTGCGGCAGCGGGGGCCGGGCGGGTGGCGATCGTGGCCCATTCGGTGGGAGTCAAGTCCTGCGGGCTGGGGACCAAGGCGTTCCAGCCGTCTTCTAGCGTCTCGATCCACTCCGTCTCCGGGCGCACGGTGGTGCAGGCCCGGCCGAGGAGGAAGGCCTCTTTCTGCAGGCCACCGGAGTCGGTGACCACTCCGGAGGAGGCGAGTACGGCCGCTATGAGTCCGGCGTAGGGGAGCGGCGTGCCGACGCGCACCGCCCCCTGCTCCAGCTTGATGCCGTGCTGCTCGGCGCGCGCGACGAGACGCGGGTGGGCCAGGAGAGCTACCGGGACAGGGAGTCGTGCCAGCGTCGCGAGGATGGCAGACAGCCGGGCCGGGTCGTCGGTGTTGTCGGGCCGATGCAGGGTCGCCAGCAGGAACGGCTGCGCTGGATCGATCCCGTCGGGAAGCGACGGCAGCGGCCCCGCGTCGGCGAGGACCGCGTCCCGGACCTTCAGACAGATGTCGACCATCACGTCACCGGCGAGCTCGGACCGGTGTGCGAGACCCTCGTTGGCCAGGTGCCGCATCGCCTCCTCGGTGGGCGCCAGCAGCAGGTCGGCACAGTGATCGGTGAGCACGCGGTTGTGCTCCTCCGGCATGCGACGGTTGAACGAGCGTAGTCCGGCCTCGAGATGGGCGACAGGCAGGTGCTGTTTCACCGCGGACAGTGCACCGGCCAACGTCGAATTGGTGTCGCCGTAGACGAGTACCCAGTCCGGCCGCTCTGCGGACAGCACCGGGTCCAGAGCGGAGAGCACCGCACCGGTCTGGACCCCGTGACTGCCCGACCCGGCCCCGAGGTGAATGTCCGGATCAGGGATCCCCAGCCCTGAGAAGAAGACGTCCGAGAGATCCGCGTCGTAGTGCTGGCCCGTGTGCACGATCAGGTGCCGATGGGCAGTCTGCGCGAAGGCGGCTGCCACGGGAGCTAGCTTCACCAACTGAGGGCGTGCCCCGACGATACTGATGACCTTCACCGTTCGCCTGCCGCTTCCGGAGCTGAATCCTGGTCAACCACGGGCAGGTGCGCGAACAGCTCGGTGTCCATGCTGTTGGTCACCGGCAGGTGCGGATAGGCCCGGGCGATCCGCCAGCCTGCCGTCGTCGAGTTCACGTCGCAGACGAACACATGGTCCGTCTGGTCGAGCCGCAACTGCGGGAGCGCGTCGCGCTTGGCGATACGGGACAGGATCGTGGGCCGGAGCACCTTGTAGCCGCGCTGGAAGACCCGCTTGTGGAAGGCGTCGGCCAGCCGCTTGTGACCCCGGCTCGCCGCCGCCACCGCGAGCTCCGGCGCGATCGTGCCGCGGGGACGGGTCGCCACCCGGGCGGCGCGGGTCAGCACCCCGCGGGGCGCGCGGTAGACCAGGAAACGCTCCCCGCGCGGGATGCGCAGATACCGCTCCGCCGTCTCGATGCTGATGATCCGTACGCTCGGGTCGAGCCCGGTCTGTGCCCAGACCCCTTGTCTGGCCGTCACCAGGTCGACGGCGACCCCCCGGGCGGCCAGGAAGTTCGCGAAGTCGGAGACCCGGCGCGGCCGGGCCGGGGTGAGGGCGAGCAGCACCACCCGGCCGGGCACGTGGCCGGCCGTATAGGCACCGGACTCCTCGGCGGACGCCGGGACTTCCGCGCTGCTGACCGGTGCTGCCGGCGTCTGCTCCGGCTTCCCGGCGGGCTCGGCGAGGGCGACTGCCGGAGCGACGGCGGGGGCGACGGCCGGGGCCCGGTCCTCGTACAGCTCCATGAGCCGGTCGCCGACCACGTCGCGGCAGTAGCGGGCCAGCAGGGCCGCACGGGCACCCGGCAGATCCAGCTCACCCACCCGGTCGCGCAGTTGCCAGTACGCGCCGGAGAGCACCCGGGGGTCGTCGCTGACGTCCACCAGAGCGCCGGCCAGGTGCTCGATGCCGTCCAGCGTCTCCTCCGGACCGCAGCTGCGGGTGACCAGCACGGGCAGCCCGGCGGCGATGGCCTCGACGATCGTCATGCCGAACGTCTCGTAGTGGCTCGCGTGCACCAGCAGATCGTGCTGGTGCATCAGCGCGTTGACGTCCTCGGGGGGTACCGGCGGGAGGATCCGGAACCGCTCTCCCAGACCGAGTTCCTCGCCCCGGGCGCGCAGCGCCTCCTCCAGCTTTCCGGAGCCGACCATCGTCAGGGTGGCCTCGGGCTCCCTCTCGGCGACCTCCGCGAAGGCTTCGAGAAGGGTCCGTACGCCCTTGTGCTCGATCAGACGGCCGAGGTAGAGCCACCGGAGCAGGTTGGCAGACCGCTGGGGCCCGGCGGTGAACTGCTCGAAGTTCACGACGTTGGGGACGATCCGGATCTTGTCCCGGAAGCGCGGGAACTCGGCGATGATCTTCGAGCGCAGCTCGCTGCCGACGCACAGGAATTCGTCCGCGCGGTCGACGACCTGCTCGTACAGCTCGCGTGCGGCCGGCTGCTTGAAGATCTTGTCGAGGAAGGTGGCGTGCTCGGTCACCACGATCCGGGCACCGGGCCTGCTGAGCCGCATCGCCAGTACGCCGCCGTAGATGGCGGTGTGAGCGTGTATGACCGGGGCCTCGATATACCCGGTCGGCAGGGCCTTGCGGAGCATCCGCTCCTGGGCGGTGACCCAGTCGGCGTACTGGCCGCGGGCGATCAGCGGAACCGGCACCCTGGTCAGGACGCCTTCGTCGGTGTCGAGTACGGGCACGAGTTCGGGCGCGCCGACCAGCCGGTCCGCGGTGGCCATGATCGCGTCCCGCAGGGCCGGGCCGGCCTTGCCCGCCCAGTCCTCGGTGTGCAGGATCGACACGCGTTCGAAACGCCCGTGGACCGCCTCGGTGGACGACCGGACGAACGCGCCGGCGAACGGGTTGTTGGGCGAGGGGTACCAGGGGGTGAGCACCGCGAGACCGGCGGGCTCGGTCAGCCGTCCGTCGGTCTCGTACGGCTCGAGGCGCAGCGGCAGACCGGGGCGCTTGCGCAGTGCGGCCCAGGCGACGGGCAGCGCATGCGCGTCGCCCGCGACAAGGAGATCGGCCGCGGCGAGCGGGCCGGCCTTGTCCGCGAGGAGTTTCCGGGCGGCCTTGTGGACGGATCCGCGCTTGCCGGGCTTCAGCCGCACGATCTCGACGTCCGGAAGGTCCGGTGCCTGCGACCACAGGTCGTTGTCCGGAATGACCAGGACGACCCGCCGTCCGGAATCGGCCAGCGACTTAACGTGTGCCTGGGTGGCCGCGACCCGGTACTCGCCGAGTGCGAGATACAGGACGTGAGTGTTCGGGGTATTCACCGGGCCTCCTCCACCAGGCTGCGAAGTCGCTGTTCCCACGGGCCGAGAGTGGCCTCCCGGGTGTAATGGTGGGCGTGCTCGACGGCCCGCTGGTACTGATCGCGGTCGAGGTCGTGGGCCGCTTCCGCCGCCGCGATGAACGACTTGGCCACATGCTCGGCGGTCAGCTCGCTGCCGGCGAACCACAGCGGATAGTCGGTCAGTACATCGACGGCCGCGATGTCCGGCCGGTGCACCGACACGATCGGCTTTCCGGAGGCCATGTACTCGAACACCTTGCCCGACGTCACATAGCGGGCGCCGGGGACGCAGAACACCAGTGCATCGGTTTCGTTGTACACCGACTTGGCGGACGCCTTGTCGAAGGCGCCCGCGTAACTCACGCCGATGTCCTCTTCGAGAGGCAGGCGTTCGAGCAGCGGCGCCGCGTCGTGCGGGAAGAAACCGAGGTGACCGTGTATGGCCAGTTCGGCGTCCTGGAGCAGCGGATGCTGACGCGCCAGGCGCCATCCGTCGAAGAGTTCCTCGAGCGGAAGGTACGACGTCACCGTGCCGAGGTAACCGAAGCGCA
The DNA here is from genome assembly GCF_024213665.1 of Streptomyces sp. A3M-1-3. Classification (GTDB taxonomy): domain Bacteria; phylum Actinomycetota; class Actinomycetes; order Streptomycetales; family Streptomycetaceae; genus Streptomyces. The sequence goes on along the minus strand of NZ_JANAVP010000004.1, from coordinate 131,675 downwards.
GGGGTCGGTCCTTGACCGGCGGTACGAATTCCTGGTCCCCGAAGAGTTCGGGCTCCCAGCCGTTCGGCACCACCGTCATCTTGTCGCGCGCGTACGGATAGCGGTCGATGTGCCACTGCCGCATGCCGTCGTTGACGAACACGATTTCGGCCGCGTCACGCAGGACCTTGGCCTCCCACTGGAAGGCCTTGCTGGACTCGGGAAACTTGAGTTTCTCCGTGAACTGGTTGAACGTCCAGGAGTCCCGGTAGTCGACCGCGTACGGAATCCCCAGCCGCTTCCCCAGGAACTGAGCCGCGGCGAAGGACGCGAAGGGGTTACCGGTGGCGACGATCAGGTCGAAGCGATTCTTGCGATGTGCCTTCAGAGCGCGCTTGACGACCTGGGGAATCCAGGTCAGGTAGTGCTCGGGAAATACTTTGCTCTGGAAGAGGTTGTACATCGTGGCGGCGAGGGTCGGAAAGTTCCTGCGAAGCTTTCCGAATTGCCGGACGTCCTTCTCCCAGTGATAATAGGACATCGCCGGTCGCTCAACGGTCACGCGCGGGTCGATCGTCTCTTCGAGGGAGGGGTCGCACGCGTTCTTCAGATACTTCTCGAAGAACTCGCGTGGTGCGGTGTAGACGGTTACGTCCCATCCCGCCTCGGCGAGGTGATTCGCGGTGGCCCGAGCTCTGAATACACCGCTGGCGCGACTGGGCGGAAAATAGTACGCGAGGTAAAGCACGCGTGGGCGGCGTCCCCGAGATCCGAGCGACATAGTGGCGATGAAACCCTTCGTCGTGATGTGGCGCGGGCCATTCTACAGGAGCCGTACCTGCCCGGTGCCCGCCAGAATCCCAGCCATGGGCGCGAAATCCGTTCTATCGTCCGGTGTCGCGGAGCATATGGGTGAGAAGATTTCGCGTGGCGGTCTGAACACGTTTGTCGGTGTGCCCCGGTGCGCCCAGAGCGAGCGGCCAGTGGAAGGTGCCCGCGGCGAAGACCAGGGCGCCCTGCTCCGTCTCGTACAGGCCGGAGTTCTGGACGCGCCGGCCGCGGCCTTTCCGGTCCATGTAAGGGGACTCCGAGAGCAGCGTGCGCGTCACACGGGAGGGCAGCGGGTATTCGGGGTCGTAGCCGTCCGCCTCGACCGCGACGAGTCCTGGTATCTCGTCACCGTCGCGCAGTCCGGTCCCGGCCCAGAACCAGTGGCCGGGCGAGCGGACCACGAGCGGCGCGGGCGGACTGAGTATGCCGTTGTACTGCACGCCGAGCAGGCCCTGTTCCGCGGCCCGGCCGAAGCGGCCGAGATCCCGCCACCTGCCGGTCTGGCCGTTGATGTCCCGGCCCAGGTCGGCATCCGACTTGTAGCAGGCGACGATGCGGTTGGCGCGGCCGTCGGCGGCCGGCTCCAGGCGTATGTGGAAGTAGATGTTGTTGGCGGCGAGGAAGGCGAGATGGGTGCCTTCCTTCACCGCGTCCTCCGCGACGTTGCGCATGGCCCGCGACCAGTACTCGTCATGTCCGGGGAAGATGATCGCGCGATGCCGCGACGGGTCGATCCGGCCTTCGTGGAGGTCGACGCTGGTGGCGTACGTCACGTCGTACCCGCCCTGCTCCACCCAGCCGGCGAGCGTGGTGTCCAGGTTGAACCAGCGGGGGAGGCCCGCCTGCGCGTACGGGCGGTCGAAGGAGACCTCGACCGCGCGCTCGTCGAATCCGCCGACCTTGCCGTCCAGCTGGCCGCGGTAGAGGTTCTTGCCGGTACGGCCGTCCTCCGGCCACATGTTGTACGCCTGGTACGTGGTGAACGGCAGCACGACGAGCAGGTCCGAGGGGCGCGAGGTGTCCCGTACGACGAAGGGCGTGTAACTGCGGTGGCCGTCCGCGGCGGTGAAGACCGCCAGGAATATCCCGGACACCCAGTCGGCGGGGATGTCGAGCGACCAGGAGACGGGCCAGTCGCAGGCTGTGGTGCCGGTCTCCGGCGCGGCGGCGGGGACCGGCCGCGGTGTGCCGGCGAGCGGCGGGCTGGTGGTGAGCTGCCGCGCGCCTTCGCCCCCGTAGTGCCCCAGCCGGAAGACCGCGACGGTGAAGTCCTGGGCGTGGCGCACGGAGACGTGGAAACGGAGACGTGGAAGTCGAGCGTGTCGCCGGGAGAGACGGACGTCGCCGACGCGTAGCCCTGGATCTGCCCCTCGGTGTCCTGCGCCTTGCGCGTGCCCTCGTGGCCCATCTCCCAGGCGCGGGAGCCCGGTTGCGCGTTCTCCTCCCGGACGACGGGACGGACCGCCGGGACTTCGCCGACGGCGTTGTCCCGCAGCGAGTGCGCCGCGACGCCGACGAGGCCCAGCACTCCGATGGCTCTTCGACGGGACAGGGTTGGCATATGGACTACCTCTGCTTCGGCCTGACGATCCGTCAGGATCCTGCTCGCACGGCCCCCCGCGCGATCTTTCGGGCCGGAAGAGGGCATAACGCGCCTTTGGGTTCCCGATTCCGCGCAGACAGGCGAACGGCCGGACCTCGGAGGTCCGGCCGTTCGCCCGTCTTGCGGGACTTTGCGGGGTTAGCGCTCCGTCAGAGCGCCGTCCTTCTCGTCGTACACCGTGTCCGTCTGCGGGCACACCCAGACACCGGGCTCCCCCTCGCGCTCGACCAGCCGGACACCGGCGCGGCCGACCCAGCCGATACGGCGGGCCGGGACGCCGACGACCAGCCCGAAGTCCGGGACGTCCTTCGTCACCACGGCGCCGGCGGCGACCATGGACCAGCGGCCGATACGGACCGGGGCCACGCACACGGAACGCGCGCCCAGCGAGGCGCCCTCGGCGACCTTGACGCCGACGGCCTCCCAGTCGCCGCCGCGCTTCTGCTTGCCGTCGGGGTCGACGGAGCGCGGGTTGTGGTCATTGGTGAGGACCACGGCCGGTCCGACGAAGACACCGTCGGCCAGCTCGGCGGGCTCGTACACCAGGGCGTAGTTCTGCAGCTTGACGTTGTTGCCGATCTGCACGCCCGTACCGACGTACGCGCCGCGGCCGATGACACAGCCCTCGCCGAGCCGGGCGTTCTCGCGGATCTGCGCGAGTTCCCACACGGAGGTTCCGTCACCGAGTTCCGCGCTCTCGTGAACCTGAGCGGTGGGCTGAATCCTGTAGCTCACTGTCGAACCTTTCCTACGTCATCCTCGACGAGCGAGCATACGGCCCGCCGCCGGGCGCCCGGACATCAGCCGCCGTCGCCGAGCAGCAGTCGGTCGTACGTCTGGCGCACCACCGGCCAGTCCCACTGGGGCAGCGCGTGCTCGGAGGCCAGGCTGCCCTCCTTGAGCCACCGTTCCTCAGAGGCCGTGACGGCGAGGATGCGCTCCGCCGCCTCCTGCGGGGTGGCGACGACCCAGTCGCCGGGGAAGAGCGTGCGCGCGCTGTTCGGGCGCCCGGCCACGAACGGCCAGTCCCGGACCACGGGAACGGCGCCGGCGGCCGCGCCCTCCATCAGCCCGACGTGGCAGCCCTCCCGTACGGAACTGCTGAGGATCACCCCGATGCCGGTCAGCACGCCGGGCACGTCGTCACTCGGGCCGAGCCGGCTGACCGCACCGGATTCCTCGAGGGCGACGACCTCCCGCTCCAGCTCGGCGTGGTACGCCCTGGCCGCCTCGCTGGACTCCGGGTTCATACCGCCGCCGACCATCCACCAGGCGGTAGCGCTCGTCCTGGGCGCGCAGCCGCCGCAGTACCTCCAGGGCCCAGCGCGGGTCCTTGGCGATCTGCCCGATGCCCACCAGGCCGACGGTGAAGCGGGCAGCCGCCTGCTTCGGCCGTGCGAAGCGCCCGAGATCCACGGCGTTGTCCATGGTGTGCAGCCGGGGCGCGTCGGCCTCCAGCAGCCGGGGCAGCACGGTGGTGGTCAGCTCGCGCATGTGCTCCGAGATGAAGATCAGGTCGTCCACCCGGGAGAAGTCCATGACGTGGGGCCAGTACGTGAACGTCTCGTACCTGTGGAGCCGGAGCACGACCCGGGTGGTGCCGGGGTCGACCAGCGTCAGAAACGCGGCGGCGCCGGCGCACCACTCGACGAAGGCCGTGTCGGCCCAGTCCAGATACGGGCGCAGCGCGGCCTCGACCTCGGCGCCGTACGCCGCCCGGCTGCCCAGCGGCAGCTCCGTCATCCGCTGGAGGCCCTTGGCGAGCGGTGCCAGGACAGGGTCCGAGGCGAGGTCCAGATACCGCAGCTCGACATCGGGATGCTGCTCGTAGCGCTCGGTGATCAGGCGGAGGAAGTTGGCATTGGCGTGCGTCACGACGAGCAGCCGCAAAGCGCGACCGGCGGGGCGCGGAGCGGCCGGAGCGCTGCGGCCCCGGGGTGCGGCGACCGCACGGGCGGTGGCGCTGTCGCGCAGGAATGCGGTGAACTCGCGCGGAGCGTCCGACAGCGGCGAGGTCAGCCGGTCCACCTGCGCGACGCGGTGGAACGCCAGCAGCAGGGCCTTGGACAGCGACCGGGTCGCGGCCGTCGTCGCACCCTCGCGGTAGAGCGCGTCGGCGCAAGCCAGCTCGGCCGCACAGGCGTCGGTCAGGTGGCGTGGCGCGCGGCCGCGGGTCAGTTGGGCCTCGGCGGCCGCGACGAGCACGTCGGCCTTGAGACGGGCATCCTGGATGTGCCGACCCGAGAGGCCCAGAAGCCATTCCATGGCGGAGGACCGTTCCGAACGCGCCTGCCGGTCGCTCGCCCAGCGGGCGACGGTGGCGAGTCGTTCGTCGGATATTCGGGGTAGGGGCACCGGTCAGCTCCACGATCGAGGCGGGAACACGGACCGTAAGCAGTCTAGCGGCGCGACGGCAAGTGTCCGGAGGCATCCGGCAGCCGCGGGATCACGGGGACCCGGTTTGACCCCCCGCGCGGGGGCCCGTAGCCTTGACCCTCGGCGTGTTTCCCTATGCGTCACACCTCTGAGCAACTCCCTCCCGGCCCGCCGGGAGAGGCCGCTCATCCACTCCGGATCGTCGCAGGCTCTGTCCTGTGCGAGCGGCTGGCATCAGGGGTTCCGGTTCCGAGCGAGAGTGAGTTCCGCGTGTACGCCATCGTGCGCAGCGGTGGTCGCCAGCACAAGGTTGCTGTCGGCGACATCGTTGAGGTTGACAAGATTTCCACTGCCAAGGTTGGCGACACGGTCGAGCTCTCGACCCTGCTCGTTGTCGACGGCGAGGCCGTAACCAGCGACCCGTGGGTGCTGGCCGGGATCAAGGTCACGGCCGAGGTCGTGGACCACCACAAGGGCGCGAAGATCGACATCCTTCGCTACAAGAACAAGACCGGCTACCGCCGTCGCCAGGGTCACCGTCAGCAGTACACGGCGATCAAGGTCACCGGTATTCCCGCGGCTGCGAAGTAAGGGACTGAGGAGAGATGGCACACAAGAAGGGCGCATCGTCCACCCGGAACGGGCGCGATTCCAACGCTCAGCGGCTCGGCGTCAAGCGCTTCGGCGGCCAGGCCGTCAACGCCGGTGAGATCCTGGTCCGCCAGCGCGGCACCCACTTCCACCCGGGCACGGGCGTCGGCCGTGGCGGCGACGACACGCTGTTCGCGCTGCTGCCCGGTGCGGTGCAGTTCGGTACGCACCGTGGCCGCAAGGTCGTGAACATCGTTCCGATCGCCGGCTGAACTCGGCGTTCGTAGAACGGCACAGCACCTTCCGAGGGCGGATCGCAGCTTTCCCGGTGACCGGGGAAGCGGGTCCGCCCTCGGCGTGTTACTGAGTGAGACATTTCCGTACGTAATGGAGGCACACCCATGACCACCTTCGTGGACCGCGTCGAACTGCATGTCGGCGCGGGTAACGGAGGCCACGGCTGCGCCTCCGTACACCGTGAGAAGTTCAAGCCGCTCGGCGGCCCCGACGGGGGCAACGGCGGGCGCGGCGGAGACGTGACCCTGGTCGTCGACCAGTCCGTCACCACGCTGCTGGACTACCACCACAGCCCGCACCGCAAGGCCACCAACGGCCAGCCCGGCGCCGGCGACAACCGTTCCGGCAAGGACGGCCAGGACCTGGTCCTGCCGGTCCCCGACGGCACCGTCGTGCTGGACCAGCACGGCAACGTACTGGCCGACCTGGTCGGCCAGGGCACCACCTTCGTCGCGGGCCAGGGCGGCCGCGGCGGCCTCGGCAACGCGGCCCTCGCCTCCGCCCGCCGCAAAGCCCCCGGCTTCGCGCTGCTGGGCGAGCCGGGTGAGGCCCGGGACGTCGTCCTGGAGCTCAAGACCGTCGCCGACGTCGCTCTGGTCGGATACCCGAGCGCGGGCAAGTCCTCGCTGATCTCGGTACTGTCCGCCGCCAAGCCGAAGATCGCGGACTATCCCTTCACCACCCTGGTGCCGAACCTGGGCGTCGTCACCGCCGGCTCGACCGTCTACACGATCGCCGACGTACCCGGTCTGATCCCGGGCGCCAGCCAGGGCAAGGGCCTGGGCCTGGAGTTCCTGCGGCACGTCGAGCGCTGCTCGGTCCTCGTACACGTACTGGACACGGCCACCCTCGAGTCCGACCGCGACCCGGTCACCGACCTCGATGTGATCGAGGAGGAGCTGAAGCAGTACGGCGGACTCGACGACCGGCCCCGGATCGTCGTACTCAACAAGATCGACATCCCGGACGGCCAGGACCTCGCGGACATGATCCGCCCGGACCTGGAGGAACGCGGCTACCAGGTCTTCGAGGTGTCCGCGGTCGCCAGGACCGGCCTGAAGGAGTTCTCCTTCGCGCTGGCCGGCATCGTCGCCGAGGCGCGCGCCGCCAAGCCGAAGGAGGAGGCGACCCGGATCGTCATCCGCCCGAAGGCCGTGGACGACGCGGGCTTCACGGTCACGCAGGAGGAGGACGGTCTCTACCGCGTCCGGGGCGAGAAGCCCGAGCGCTGGGTCCGCCAGACCGACTTCAACAACGACGAGGCCGTCGGCTACCTCGCCGACCGCCTCAACCGCCTCGGCGTCGAGGAAGCCCTGATGAAGGCCGGTGCCCGGGCGGGCGACGGTGTGGCCATCGGTGCCGAGGACAACGCGGTCGTCTTCGACTGGGAGCCGACGATGATGGCCGGCGCCGAGATGCTCGGCCGACGCGGCGAGGACCACCGTCTGGAGGCCCCGCGGCCCGCCGCGCAGCGCCGGCGGGACCGGGACGCGGAGCGCGACGAGGCGCAGCGCGAATTCGACGACTTCGACCCGTTCTAAGGGTGTCGTCAAAGTCCGCCCGGTGAGGGTGGGAGCGGTGTGGAACCTGTGACTCCGGTACACGCCGGGTGAGAAGCCGGTGAAGATCGGCCGGTTCTCGCCCGGCGTAGTCGACAGGACCGCGCCGTACCTCCGCGCTGCTCCCGGCCGGTGCGGCAAGAGGTCGTGGGGCCTGCTGCGCGGGGCCGTCCGCGAGCCCTCCGGAACGCCGCCGCAGCAGGCCAAGGCCCGCTCTACCACTGGGGTTGCAGGTGGCCGGCGTACCGCTCGGGCGCGCTTCGGCGTCTGTGGGATCGGTCACCGACGGAGTCTCTCCGTGCCCCTCCAAGTTCCCTGGCCACACGGTGAACAGAGGGTTTCGCGGGGGTGTGGGGCGGTGGACGTCCGCCTTGCGGGACCGTCACGCTGAGTGCGACGATCCCCCCGTCCCCCAGTCAACGCAACGTAGAGGTCGTCTGTGTCTGTGCCGCACGAAGCCAAGCCCCGCACCACAGCGGTCGTGCTCGCCGGTGGTACCGGTCAGCGTGTCGGGCTCGCGATACCCAAGCAGCTGCTCAAGATCGCCGGGAAGGCTGTCATCGAGCACACGCTGGCGAGCTTCGAGCAGGCCGAGTCCATCGACGACGTGATCGTGCTGATGGCTCCGGGGTTCGTGCCCGAAGTGGAGCGGATCGTCGCGCGGGCCGGCCTGACCAAGGTGACCCGGATCATCGAGGGTGGCTCGACCCGGAACGAGACCACCGAGCGCGCCATCGCCGCCCTCGGCGAGGGGCTCGCCGAGGGCGAGGACCGCAACGTCCTCTTCCATGACGCTGTGCGTCCGCTTCTGTCACAGCGAGTGATCCAGGACTGTGTCGACGCCCTCGAGCGCTACCAGGCCGTCGACGTCGCCATCCCGTCCGCGGACACGATCATCGTGACCCGCACCCACGGCGAGGACGGCGAGTTCATCGCCGACGTGCCGGACCGCTCCCGGCTGCGCCGCGGCCAGACCCCGCAGGCCTTCAAGCTCTCCACGATCCGCCGGGCCTACGAAGTCGCGGCCGGCGACCCAAACTTCCAGGCGACGGACGACTGTTCGGTCGTACTGAAGTACCTGCCGGACGTGCCGATCTACGTCGTCGCGGGCGACGAGTACAACATGAAGGTGACCCAGCCGGTCGACGTGTTCATTGCGGACAAGCTCTTCCAGCTGGCCTCCTCCGCCGCCCCGCGCCAGGCCGACGAGACCGCCTACCGGGAGCTGCTGGCCGGCCGCACGCTGGTCGTGTTCGGCGGCTCGTACGGCATCGGCGCGGACATCGCCGAGCTGGCGGAGCAGTACGGCGCCAGGGTCTTCGCGCTGGGCCGTTCCACCACCGGCACCCATGTCGAGAACCCGGAGCACGTGGACGACGCGCTGGCGCAGGCGTACGCCGAGACCGGGCGTATCGATTACGTCATCAACACAGCGGGCGTCCTGCGTATAGGAAAGCTGGCAGAGACCGACAACGCAACCATCGAGGAAGCACTGAAGGTCAATTATCTGGCCCCGGTCCACATTGCCCGTGCATCCTACAAATACCTGGCCGAAACAAAGGGCCAGTTGCTTCTCTACACGTCCAGCAGTTATACGCGCGGACGCGCCGAGTACAGCCTCTACTCCTCGACCAAGGCCGCCATGGTGAACCTCACCCAGGCGCTCTCGGACGAGTGGGCGGGCGACGGGATCCGGGTCAACTGCGTGAACCCCGAGCGCACCGCAACTCCCATGCGCACCAAGGCATTCGGCGCCGAGCCCGCCGGTTCCCTGCTCTCCTCCGAAGCGGTCGCCAGGACGTCCCTGGATGTGCTGCTCTCCGACCTCACCGGCCATGTCGTCGACGTACGGCAGCAGGACCCGACGCGGGAGGCTTCCGAAGCCACCGGTTTCGAACAGGCGCTCGCGTCGGTTCTCGACCGGCAAGAGGATGTGTAAATCCGTCTTCACGATCCCCGTCCGACAGTAACAACCGGCAGGAGCAGGCTCTTGATTTCGACCGCCATCCGTCTGGCCCGCGTGGGCAGCGTCTCCGAGCTGGTCGCCGCAGCCCTCCTCGGGCTGGGCTTCCCCTGCCTCATGCTCGCCGCGCTGATTCCCAACCTCTGGTTCTTCGCGGTGGCCGCCGTAGTGACGTACGCCGCGGACCGGTATCTGAGCCGGCGCGGCAGCTACCTGCTCAACCGACTCGCCAAGGTGCGAGCCGGGCTGCCGATGCGGTTCCTGCTGCGCCAGCTGATGCTGATCCTGCTGCTGGCCCGGATGGACCAGGCGGAGGACCCGCTCTTCTACGCCACGGTGGCGTGCTTCCTGATCCTCTTCGCCGTCCAGGCACCGCACGGCGCGCTGGCCACGCTCATCCGGCTGCGCCGCAGCATGCCGATCGCCACGCGCAACATCGACCTGACGCCGCTGGGAATCCCCGACTCCCCGCCCTACCTGTTGATGAACCGGTCCTCCGAGAAGATGCTCCACCTCGACATACCGGCGGTCTTCGGCATCCTGGTCGCGGTCGCGGCCGGTGTGGACCTCATCGGCTACCTCGGCATGGGCGTCACCGTGGTCCTCGCCGCGCTCTACACGCTCGCGCTCGTTCCGCATCTGCGAAAGTGCCGGATCGTTCCTCCGGCTCCCGTCGTACTCAGGGCACTGGACGACTGGCTGCGCGACTACCAGCCGACGACGATGCTGTACTTCTCCGGCGCCAAGGAAGCGGCGTACCAGGTCAACATGTGGCTCGACACCATGGCCAAGGTCGAGGGCCGGCCGCTGATCGTCGTACGCGAGGCGAACCTGATCGCCCAGCTCCACTCGACCGCGGTCCCGGTGATCTGTGTGCCCGGCAGCGTGCACGTGATGCAGATGGACCTGTCGTCGGTACGCGTGGCGCTGTATCCCGCCAACGTCGGCAAGAACATCCACCTGCTGCGCATGCCGCACATGAAGCACGTCTTCATCGGCCACGGCGACAGCGACAAGATCGCCAGCATCAACCCGTTCAGCAAAGTGTACGACGAGGTGTGGACCGCGGGCTGCGCAGGCCGCGACCGGTACGCGCTCGCCGACGTCGGAATCCGCGACGAGGACATCGTCGAGGTCGGACGCCCGCAGCTGGCGCCCATAAAGCCGTGGACGGGCGAGCCCAAGAACCCCGTCCCGACCGTGCTGTACGCCCCCACCTGGGAGGGCTGGGACGACAACCCGGGCAACACCTCCCTGATCCTGGCCGGCGAGAACATCGTGCGGCGGCTGCTGAACGCCGAGACCCCGGTCCGGGTCCTCTACAAGCCGCACCCGTTCACCGGCACCCGCAGCGCCAAGGCCAAGGCCGCGCACCTGCGGATCAAGTCCATGGTGGAGAAGGCCGCGCTGGAGCGTGCCGTCGACCCGCGCTGGCAGGCCCAGGCGGCGCAGCTGCAGGCGGACCAGGCGGCCGCCAGAGCCGAACTGGTCCGGATCGAGGCCGAACTGGGGGAGATGAGCGGCCGGGCCAGGCCGGGCAGCGACGAGGCGGAGACCTCGCGCGACACGCTGGCGGACCCGGTGCGCGAGGCCGAGGTGGCCGAGCTGCGGGACGCCTGGAACGCCGCGTACTGGCGGTCGTTCGGCTGGTGGGAGCACCGGGTCATCACCGGCAACGAGCCGCGCCTGTACGACTGTTTCAACGAATCGGACGGCATGGTCTCCGACATCTCCAGCGTGGTGTCGGACTTCATCGCGAGCGGCAAGCCGTACGCGGTCACGGACTCCGCGCAGGTGGGCGCCGAGGAGTTCAAGCGGCAGAACACCGCTGTGCGCGCTGCGGTCATCCTCTCCAACAGCGCCGAGGAGACGGACGAGTTGCTTGCCGCGGTCTTCGACGCCGGCGCCGACAGGCCGGCCGCCGCGCGGCGCGAGCTGAAGGCGTACCTGCTCGGTCCGGACGAGCCGACCTCCATCGAACGGTTCAACGCCGCCGTACGCTCGCTGGCCGACCGGGCCGAGGCCCGCAACCGGCGGCTGGATCAGCGGCAGTCCGAGCCGGGCGGGATACCAGCGCAGCGCTCGCGCGGGACGTCCCGGCCGTCGGCCGGCCGGTCCAAGACCGAAGCCGAAGCCTGATCCGAAGCCGAGGACCCCGCTGCCGGGCAGTGGGGTCCTCGCGTACCCCGGTGCGCCTGCCGCCGAGCCTGTCGCGGCTCACGACCGTACGGAAGGACTCGCCGCGTCCGCCCGGTCCGTCTGCTGCGCGGGGATCAACGCCTCGCCGCGCTGAGCCATCCGCGCCCGGTGGGTCGTCGCGCTGGCGCTGAGCGCGAGGGCCGCCCGGCGGAAACGGACCGCCGGGGCGGCCTGCGCCGGGCCGAGCAGGTACTCCTTCAACTCGGCGCGGGCCGACCGGAGTCCGTCCTGCGCGGGATCGCGTACCGACGCCAGCAGCGCGGCCGTACCCGCGGCGTCGGGCGGCAGGATCGTCGCCGCGCGTACGGTCGGGAAGGCCGCCCTGAACTCCGCCTCCGGCAGCCCGCTGGTGTTGGCCACCGCATACGGCTTCTCGCTCGCCAGATAATCGGAGACGACGCTCGACACATCGCTGATCAGCAGGTCCGCCTGGTTGAAACAGGAGTAAAGGCTCGGCTGCGGCCCTGTGATCACCTGATGCTCCCCTGCGGGCGCGGACGCCCAGAAGGCCGACTCCCACGCCTCGGTGGCCCGTTCCACCGCCAATGCGTTGTCCGCGACGGGGACGCCCTGGAGCCTCATCCGCTCCGCGGCGTCCGAGTCGTCGTGGAACGAGGCGTCGCTGAGCGCGTCCAACGCCGAAGCGAGCCGGGTGAGTTCGGCGGCGGCCGCCTTCGACGGCGTACGCGAACCGGCGCGCCGTCCGTTCGCCTCGCGGACGAGTTCGCGGATACGCGCGTCAGCGGCCGCGGCGCGCTTGTCCACCGAGCCGGTCATCGGGTGCGGCTTGTAGAGCAGCCGTACGCCAGGGTCCGCGAGCAGGGCGCGCACCAGGTTCTCGCCGGCCAGGATCACCGACGTGTTGCCGGGGTCCTCCGTCCAGCCCTCCCAGGTGGGGGCGTACAGCACGGTGATCCGGCCGCCGGCGGGCGGGCCCGCGTAGGGGCTGATCGCGGCCAGCTGCGGGCGGCCGATCTCGACCACGTCCTTGTCGTCGATACCGACGTCGGCCTGCGCGTACCGCTCGCGCGCGGCGGGCCCGGCCACCCACACCTCGTCGTACGCCTTCGCGTACGGATTGCAGCTGGAGAGCTTGTCACTCTCGCCGTGGTTGACGAAGGCGTGCTTGATCGTGGGGATGCGCAGTACCTGTGAGGTCCTGCCGGAGTTCGCGGGATGGATCAGGACCTTCAGGGTGGAGTGCTCCAGGCGCATCAGATGCGCCACCCTGGGGATGCACACGATCGGGATGTCCGTCGCGGCGATCTTCTGCACCATGAAGCGCTCGCGCAGCACGATCACCGGGCGGCCGCCCAGGCCGGCCAGCGGGCCGAGCCACATGTTCGCCTGGTACGCGGAAGTGGCGCCGCCGGAGAAGTACATGCCGACCGTGGGGCGGTAGTCCTCCAGCCACCGGTCGAACCAGGCCAGCACCTCCGCCTCGCCCGCCGCGCGGCGGCCCGGCAGCAGATGCGCCAGCAGCTCGGCCAGCGCCGTCAGCGCCAGCCCCAGCGAGACCGCGATCCCGGCGGCTCCGAAGTGCGGCACCCCCGCCGTGGCCGCCAGCAGCAGTCCCGCCGTGGACGGCAGGCAGAACCACAGCATCCGCGGCCCCGGCCGGCGCAGCAGCAGCGCCGGGGGAGCGGGGATCAGCCGCAGCGCGGAGGCGTCGATGTTGCGGGTGACGACGGGGAGGGTGCGGCTGCGCCGGACCAGCGCCGCGGCGCCCAGGCAGGCGAAATGCAGGAGGTAGCACGCGAGCAGGCCGAAAACCAGCGGCAGCGAGGCCGCGCCCCGGTGCTGCTCCCCGGTGCTCAGCAGGCCGGATACCAGGAGGAAGTCCCGGAGCACTTGACGGACCGTGACATCGGCGCGGAGCCGGGCGAACAGGTTGACCAGCTCGCGCTGCCAGCGGTGCAGCGCGAGATCGGCGGCCAGGCCGGTCAGCGTCGAGGCGACGAGCAGCGGAGCGTTGGGGGTGAGAGCTCCCACGACCTGCAGGGCGAAGGATGCCGCAAGGACGGCAGGGGCAAGGAGTTGTACGGGGTTCAAGGCCGGGGGCTCCAAGCAGCCGGTTACGCGGAGGGGACTCGCTGGTAAACGTCAGGTACCTGGCACCGGAAATGGCCGCCCCGCGACATTCACGCGAAAGGGACCGAGTCCGCAGTTCCGTACGCAGCTGTACGGGTCTCCGTACGCGGCCCGGGCCGCGCGCCCCCGCAGCCGTCCACGGGGCGGAATGCGCAGGCGGGGCCCGCGGCGGCTCGCGTAGATTTGCCGGCAACAGCGGGGACAGCCGGGCGAGCAAATTGGGGACCTACGTGTCAGCGGCAAGGCAGGGCGTGACGAACGCCCGCAGGATCGTGGTCAAGGTCGGTTCGTCCTCCCTCACCACGGCCTCCGGCGGACTCGACGCCGACCGGGTGGACGCCCTCGTCGACGTACTGGCCAAGGCGCGCAGCGGCGGCGAGAAGGAGATCGTGCTCGTCTCCAGCGGAGCCATCGCCGCCGGTCTCGCCCCCCTCGGCCTGCGCCGCCGGCCCAAGGACCTGGCCCGGCAGCAGGCGGCGGCCAGCGTCGGGCAGGGGTTGCTCGTGGCCCGCTACACGGCCTCCTTCGCGCGGTACGGCGTACGCGTCGGCCAGGTGCTGCTGACCACCGACGACACCAGCCGCCGCGCGCACTACCGCAACGCCTACCGGACGCTGGACCAGCTGCTGGACATGGGCGCCCTGCCGGTCGTGAACGAGAACGACACCGTCGCCACCGACGAGATCCGCTTCGGCGACAACGACCGGCTGGCGGCCCTCGTCGCCCATCTGGTCCGGGCCGACCTGCTGGTGCTGCTCTCCGACGTCGACGGGCTGTACGACGGAGACCCGAGCATCCCCGGCACGTCCAGGATCGACGAGGTGCGCGGCCCCGAGGACATCGAGCACGTCACCATCGGCAGCGCGGGCAAGGCCGGGGTCGGCACCGGCGGCATGGTCACCAAGGTCGAGGCGGCCCGGATCGCCGCCGCCGCGGGAATCCCGGTGGTCCTCACCTCCGCCGTCCGGGCCGCGGACGCGCTCGCCGGCCGCGCCACCGGTACGTACTTCCACCGCACCGGCCGGCGCTCCGCCGACCGTCTGCTGTGGCTCGCGCACGCCTCCACCCCGCAGGGGCATCTCACGCTGGACGACGGGGCGGTCCGCGCGGTCGTGGAGCGCCGCACCTCGCTGCTGCCCGCCGGGATCGCTGCGGTGGAGGGCGAGTTCGTGGCGGGCGACCCGGTCGAACTGCGAGACACCACGGGACGGGCCGTCGCCCGTGGGCTGGTCAACTTCGACGCCAAGGAGATCCCGCAGCTGATCGGCCGGTCGACGCGGGAGCTGGCGCGTGAACTCGGTCCTGAGTACGAACGCGAGGTCGTACACCGCGACGATCTGGTACTTCTGCAGCCCTGACACCCCGGAATTCCCCGAAACGGCCGAAAGTCCTGCCTTCACACGGAGAGCTTCGGCAAAACCGCCACGCGCCGGGCCGCGGGCTGGTCAACTTTGTTGCGGGGCAGAACACGCAGAACAGCCGCAGAACAGCAATGAGCGTTCAACAGGAGGCCGCCGGTGAGACGAGCGCGCCCAGGGGCAACGCCCCGGGACGGGGGCACCTCCCACGCCTTCAGGGCTGTGGGGGAGGACGAGCGTGCACTGACCAGTGTCGGAGCCGGGACGAGTTTCGAGGCAGGCCGACAGCCGGCCGATTCCCGTGGGAAGGAGCTCCACGCGTCCAGACTGTGGCACATCACGCTCAGCGTCTCCGGTGCGGAGACACCACTGAAGGAGGTCAGGCGCGGGCTGGAACAGCTCGCTCACGACCACCCCTTTCTGCTCACCAGCAGGTACGCCAACGACCATGCGGAGATCCGTTACTGGGAAGAGGCGCGCGACCTGCACGACGCCGCGGCGGTGGCGCTGCGGCTGTGGGGCGAGCACCGGTCCACGGCGAAGCTGCCGCCGTGGGAGATCGTGGGCCTGGAGGTCATCGACCGCGAGACCTACCACCAGCGCATCGCCGAGGGCTACGGCCCGCCGCCGGCCGCACCGGTGGGGGTCCACCCCTTCTGACCGGGAGTGCCCCAGCCTGACCGGGAGCCCTAGGACCTTTCGTTCGGATCTTGCCGGGCTCGCGGGGTCTGGCACCGCACCTCGCCGCGTTGTCGTCAGTTGCCATGGCTCCGCCATGGCTCCTTCCTCCGCCTTGCGATGCACGGCACCAGACCCCGCTCCCTGATCCGGCCTGATCCAAACGAAGGGCCCCAGCCCTGCCCGCGCCCGTCTCGGGGAGTGGGATACGTGCCGGACGTGCGTCCGGGCCGCATTACTCTTCGAGCATGACCTCGCTCACTCCTGCCGACGATCAGTCCCCGGTCATCCAGGCCGCTCACCGGGCCCGCGCCGCGTCCGCCGAGATCGCGCCACTCCCGCGGTCCGCCAAGGACGCCGCGCTGCTGGCGATCGCCGACGCGCTCGAGGCGCGGACGGACGAGATCGTCGAGGCCAACGCCGTGGACGTGACGCGCGCCCGCGAGGCCGGGACCAGCGAGACGGTCATCGACCGGCTGACGCTGACGCCGGAGCGGATCCGGGCGATCGCCGCCGACGTCCGGGACGTGGTGGCCCTGCCCGACCCGGTCGGTGAGGTCGTCCGCGGATCGACCCTGCCCAACGGCATCGACCTGCGCCAGGTGCGGGTCCCGCTGGGCGTGGTCGGGATCATCTACGAGGCCCGGCCCAACGTCACCGTCGACGCCGCCGCCCTCTGCCTGAAGTCGGGCAACGCGGTTCTGCTGCGCGGTTCGTCCTCGGCGTACTCCTCGAACGCCGCCCTGATGACGGTGCTGCGCGACGCCGTCGCCGGGGCCGGGCTGCCGGCCGACGCCGTGCAGCTCGTCCCGGGCGAGAGCCGCGACTCGGTGCGTGAGCTGATGCGCGCCCGCGGCCTGGTGGACGTTCTGATCCCGCGCGGCGGCGCCTCGCTGATCCGTACCGTCGTGGAGGAGTCCACCGTCCCAGTGATCGAGACCGGCACCGGGAACTGCCATGTGTACGTGGACGCGCAGGCCGACCTCGACATGGCCGTGGAGATCCTGGTCAACTCCAAAGCGCAACGGCCGAGCGTCTGCAACGCCGCCGAGACGCTCCTCGTCCACCAGGACATCGCCGGGACGTTCCTGCCGCGCGCCCTGGACGCGCTCGCCGAGGCCGGGGTGACCGTGCACGGCGACAAGCGGGTGCTGGCGTACGGCGAGGGCTCCAAGGCCACCGTCGTGCCCGCCACCGCCGAGGACTGGGAGACCGAGTACCTCTCGTACGACATCGCGGCCGCCGTGGTCGACTCGCTGGACGCGGCGGTCGGCCACATCCGGCAGTGGACGTCCGGGCACACCGAGGCGATCGTCACCAGCTCGCAGGCCGCGGCCCGCCGGTTCACCCAGTTGGTCGACTCCACGACGGTCGCGGTGAACGCGTCCACGCGTTTCACGGACGGTGGCCAGTTCGGTTTCGGCGCCGAAATCGGCATCTCGACGCAGAAGCTGCACGCGCGCGGTCCGATGGGCCTGCCCGAGCTGACCTCGACGAAGTACATCGTCACGGGCGACGGTCACGTAAGGTGACGACCGTCGCCGGAGGGTGAGCACGCGAATTGCCGCTCTCCCTGCCCAAAGCGTGCCCCCAGGTCTACTCTGGTCGCGTGCCGGACGACGTGGGGGGCAAGCCGTTCCAGGACGGCTGGGAGCCCGACGACGACCGCGGGGGCGCGGAAGACGACTTCGCCTCCGTGGTGTTCGACGAGGACTTCGTGCGGAATGCCGAGGTCCACGAACCGACCGCCGTCGAGCGGCTCCTGGCCGCCGCGCAGGCGCGTGCCGAGGCCGAGGCGGCCCGGGCCAGGGCCCGCGGCCTCGCAGCCGACGAGGACCTCTGCGACGAGGGCTACGGGCCGGATGCCGCCGGTGAGTACGGCTACGGCCGGTACACCGACGACGAACACTGCCCGACGGGACCGGACGACGACGCCTACGGCCCGTACGGCAGCCATGGCGGCGCCCTGCGCCCGTACCGTGGTCCGGCCCGCTGGCACCGGCCGGTGGCCTGGATACTCGCCCTGCTGATGGGCATCGGAATGGTCGCGCTGGCCTTCACGGCCGTATACCGCGGCGCCGCCGCCAACCGGCAGGACCAGATCCCGCCGCCCGCCACGACCGACCCCTCGGCCTCCGCGGAATACTCCGCACCCGCCGCACCCGCCGCACCCGCCGTGTCCGCGGAGCCACGGACGCCCTGACAGCAAGTTGCTGTGAAGCAGTGCGTTTACGCCGGCCCCCGCCGACCTACCCTGAAAGTATGGCAGGGCCTGGAGACCCACCTGAGGGGACACCCGAGGGCGTCCCGGCGGGCGGCGAGGACGAATACCGATCCGTTGTCTTCGACGAGTCGTTCGTACGTGCTGCCCGGCTTCAGGAGTATTCGGCGCAGGAGCGCATCACGGACCACGCCCCGGCGGTCCGCAGCCGCCCCGTCTGGGCGGGCAGGCGGGGTCCCACCCAGGCGCTGGCCCTGGTCCTCGTGATCGCGCTTGCCTTCGGTATGGCGATCTACATGGGCATGCGGCACCCGTACGCGCCACCGCCCGCCGACCGGGCCGAACCGCTCCGCATGACCGTGATCCCTCTCGCGCCCGAGGGGACCGTGCCTGGCGGCACGCCCGCCGACCTCTTCGCGCACAGCCCGGCCGCGCAGTTCCGGGTCGGCGCGGCCGGCATCACCCTGCCGGCCGTGCGGCGCACCGCGCACTTCTCGGACAGCCAGGTGGCGACCGCGCTGTCCACCGCCAAGGACTACCTCGTGGAGTCCTCCCTCGACCCGGATGTGCTCAGCGGCGGCACGGACCGGCCGGTCCGGGTCCTGCTCGACCCGGACCAGGTGGCGCAGTTCGACCGCAGCCTCAACTCCCCGGCCGACGACGGAAGGCACGCGGCGACCGGCTGGCTGGTCCGCTTCGCCCCGGCGAAGATCGCGCTCGCCGATCCCGAGGTGCGGGTGCGGGGCACCATGCGCTTCTCGGAGGCCGGCCCCGACATGATCGAAGTGGTTACCGACCACACCTTCGTCTACGCCGTGTGGGAGGCCGGCGCCGGCCCGGGGCGGGCCGACGGCGCCTCGCTGTTCACCGTCCGGCGCGAGCTGCATCTGCGCTTCGACCGGGACGACCTGCGGACACACCGGGCCGAGCTGCACCTGTCGTACGTACAGGCCGGCCCGCAGGCATGCGCGCCCGATCCTTCCAGCCACTTCCAGCCGCTGCTGCCGGGCCGGAAGGCGACGTCCGAGGGCCCGGCCGGTACGGATCCGTATGCGACCGGCCGGGCCACGGCCGCGCTGTGCGGCTCGCTGGCCGACGACGCTATGCCGACCCCGGACCGTCCCCGTCCGTAGCTCCCGCAGCCCCGGATGCCCCGGTCCCGCCCTGGCCGTCGGCGGTGTCGCTGCCGTTGCGGCCGGCGGCCGTGAACCGGTCGCGCAGCTTGCCGCCCAGGTCGCCGGCGCCCCCGGCGATGTCGCCCACCAGCTTCATCAGCGGGTCCTTGCTGGTGCGCACCGTGTCCGCGTAGTGCGCGGCGGACTGGCGGAAGGAGTCGGAGACGGACGTCTCCGGGTCCTCGTCCCGGCGCGGGTAGTGGCCGTCCATGATTCGCTGGTAGTCGCGGCTCTCCGCCCACTTCTTCAGCTCGGCGGCCCGCACGGTGGTGAAGGGGTGCGTCCGCGGCAGCACATTGAGGATCTTCAGTACGGAGTCGCGCAGGTCGCCCCCGGCCTCGTACTCCTCGGCCTGCGCCAGGAACGCGTCCACGTTCATCTCGTGCAGATGGTTGCCGCCGGCGATCTTCATCAGGCCGCGCATCGACGCCTGGAGGTCCTGGCCGACCAGCAGCCCGGCCCGGTCGGCCGAGAGCTCCGACTTGCGGAACCACTCGCGCAGCGCGGTGACGATCGCCATGATCGCGACATTGCCCAGCGGGATCCAGGCGACCTTGAGGGCGAGGTTGGTGAGGAACAGCAGAATCGTGCGGTAGACCGAATGCCCGGAGAGGGCGTGGCCCACCTCATGGCCCACGACCGCGCGCATCTCCTCCTCGTCGAGCAGCTCCACCAGACCCGTGGTGACCACGATGATCGGCTCGTCGAGCCCGATGCACATGGCGTTCGGCTGGGGGTTCTGCGTGACGTACATCGGGGGGACCTTCTCCAGGTCCAGGATGTAACAGGCGTCCTGCAGCATGGTGTTGAGGTGGGCGAACTGCGCGTCGCTCACCCGGACCGAGTCGGAGAGGAAGAGCAGTCTCAGACTCCGCTCCGGCAGCAGTCCACTGAGTGTCTTGAAGACCGTGTCGAACCCGGTGAGCCTACGCAGGGCCACCAGGGCAGAGCGGTCCGCGGGGTGTTCGTACGCGCGTGAGGAGATGCCGGTGAACCGTCGGCGATTGCGGCTCGGCACGTTGTCGTGACTGCTGTCTGTCATGGGATGTGTCCCCCTGTCTGCTGCGCGGATAACCCGACAACGACTGAGTCGGCGTGAGCGTGCCCGGAGCGCACGCATACGATGTGCGCGAAGACTCCGCTCCGACTCCCGACTCCCGATAGGTCCTGCCGAAGATGAGCCTCACGAGCACTGCCCACAGCCTGGTCACCCTTGCCTCCGAAGGCGGCGAGCACGGCGGCGAACACGCCAGCCTCAGCCCGTACCTCACCGGCGGCGGCGCGCTCTTCGCGCTCCTGCTCCTGCTGTGGATCACCACCCGCTTCAACCGCGACCGCTGAGGCAGGGCCGCTCGGCCGGGCCAGTAGGCTCTGCACGCATGGGAGAGCAGGAAGTGCCTACCGGTCCGGTCAAGCGCCGACTCGGCGTGATGGGCGGGACATTCGACCCGATCCACCACGGCCACCTGGTGGCCGCCAGTGAGGTGGCCGCGCTGTTCCACCTGGACGAGGTGGTTTTCGTACCGACCGGGCAGCCGTGGCAGAAGACCCACAAGACGGTGTCGCCGGCCGAGGACCGTTACCTCATGACGGTTATCGCCACCGCGTCCAATCCGCAGTTCTCGGTGAGCCGCATCGACATCGACCGCGCCGGACCCACCTACACGATCGATACGCTCAGGGACTTGCGCTCCCTCAGCGGCGACGCCGATCTTTTCTTCATCACCGGCGCCGACGCGCTGTCCCAGATCCTCACCTGGCGGAACGCCGAGGAGCTGTTCTCGCTCGCCCACTTCATCGGCGTGACCCGTCCCGGGCACCTGCTGACGGACGACGGGCTGCCCGAGGGCGGAGTCTCCCTGGTGGAGGTGCCGGCGCTGGCCATCTCCTCGACGGACTGCCGGGCCCGGGTCGCGCAGGGCGATCCGGTCTGGTATCTGGTGCCGGACGGTGTGGTGCGCTACATCGACAAGCGCGAGCTGTACCGGGGCGACTGACGTCCCGGCCGGTTCGGGCCGTACGGGGAGCACGAGAAAGCACGGAGAGGGGCACCGGTGAACGACCGACAGGACCCGTACGCGCCGCAGGACCCGTACGCCCAGCAGCCACAGCCGCGGTTCGTCGGGTACGACGAGTACGGGCAGCCGGTGTACCAGCAGTACGACCCGTACGCCCAGCAGCAGCAACAGCAGCAGCAGGGGTACGGATACGACCCGTACGGTCAGCAGGCCCCCGCGCCCCAGCAGCCCCAGCAGGGCGCCTACGACCCGTACGCCGGCCAGCAGTACGCCCCCCAGCAGGACTACGGGTACGACTATTCCACCGGCCGGCAGCAGGCCGTCGACACCACGCAGCAGTGGATCCCGCAGCAGGCCCCCGCGCCGGAGCCGGTCCGGGGCCCTGATCCGGGACCTGCCCCGTCGGTGCCCGAGCCGCGCCGCTCGGACCAGGAGTACCGGACCGAGCAGTTCTCGTTCATCGAGGAGCCGGACGAGGACTCCGAAGACGTCATCGACTGGCTGAAGTTCACCGAGAGCCGTACCGAGCGGCGCGAGGAGGCCAAGCGCCGCGGCCGCAACCGGGTCGTCGCCCTGGCTGTCGTCCTCGCCCTGGTGGTCGCGGGCGGTGTCGGCTACCTCTGGTACGCGGGCCTGCTCCCCGGCCTCGCCGGGTCCGAGGGCAAGAGGCAGACCGCCGCGACGGGACCGCAGAAGCGCGATGTGATCGTGGTGCATCTGCACAACACCAAGAAGGGCGGCACCTCCACGGCGCTGCTCGTCGACAACGCCACGACCAAGCAGGGCACCACCGTCCTGCTCCCGAACTCCCTCGCCGTGACCTCCGACGACGGCACCGCCACGACCCTCGGGAAGTCGGTCGACGACGACGGCCTCGCCGGCACGCGCGACTCGCTGGACACCGTGCTCGGGACCAGCATCGGCGGCACCTGGCGGCTCGACACCCCGTACCTGGAGAACCTCGTCGAGCAGGTCGGCAACATCGACATCGACACGGACGCGGCGGTGCCCGCGGACAAGAAGGCCGGCACGCCCGAGGTCAAGAAAGGCGCGGCCCAGACGCTGAGCGGCCCGATGGCCGTCGCGTACGCCACGTACCGCGAGCCGGGCGAGGCGGAGGTGAAGCAGCTGCAGCGGTTCGGCCAGGTCATGTACGGCGTCCTGCGGAAGATCCCGGACGACCCGGCGACCGCGACGATCACCGTGCAGACCCTGGCGCAGATCCTGGACCCCTCGCTGACCGAGAAGGACCTCGGCGCCTCGCTGGCCAAGCTCGCCGAGCACGCCAAGATCGGCGACTACAAGACCGCGGTGCTGCCCGTCCAGGACGACGGCTCGCTCAGCGAAGAGGCGACGTCCGGGGTGGTCAAGGACGTCCTCGGCGGCACGGTCAAGAGCCCCGAGCCGGGATCCGCCGTGCGCGTCGGTCTGAAGGACGCCACCGGCAGCGGGTCCGCGGCCGGCGACGCCCGCGTCGCGCTGGTCAATGGCGGCTACACCTTCGTGGACGGCGGGAAGGCCACGGCGCAGGCGTCCTCGCAGGTCACGTACCGGGACGCGGCGCAGCAGGCGAAGGCCGTGGAGGTGGCCAAGACGCTGGGGCTGCCGGTGGACTCGGTGAAGAAGGCCGAGGGCACCACGAACGCGGATGTCACGGTCGTGCTGGGCACGGACTACAAGGCCAAGTGATCGAGGCCCGGTGATCGGGCCCGGTGATCAAGGCCTCCACGGTCACGGCCCGGTGATCAAGGTCGCTTCGGACCTGCGGGAGGTGTCGGCGGTACATGAGACCCTTGAGGTGATCTGACCGCCGACCCGAAAGCATGGCTTGTGACCGCCACGGACCGCTCCATCGAGCTCATCAAGGCCGCCGCCCAGGCAGCAGCCGACCGGCTCGCGCACGACATCATCGCGTACGACGTCAGCGATGTGCTGTCGATCACCGATGCATTCCTGCTCGCCTCGGCCCCCAACGACCGCCAGGTCAAGTCGATCGTCGACGAGATCGAGGAGCGGCTCCAGAAGGAGCTCGGCGCCAAGCCGGTGCGCCGCGAGGGCGACCGCGACGCCCGCTGGATCCTGCTCGACTACGTCGACATCGTCGTGCACGTGCAGCACAGCGAGGAGCGGGTCTTCTACGCCCTCGAGCGCCTCTGGAAGGACTGCCCCGAGCTGCCGCTGCCCGATGACGCCCTCAAGACCCGCGGCAAGGCCGAGGAGCACGCCCGGCTGCACCAGGGCGATCTGGACGGTGAGCTGAGCTGAACGGCACCAAGGGCGGCACCGGCCGCCGGATCGTCCTGTGGCGGCACGGCCAGACCTCCTGGAACCTGGAGCGCCGCTTCCAGGGATCCACGGACATCGCGCTGACCGACACCGGGGTGGCCCAGGCCCGCCGGTCCGCCCGGCTGCTCGCCTCGCTGAGGCCGGACGCGATCGTCGCCTCCGACCTCAAGCGGGCGGCCGCCACCGCGGCCGAGCTGGCCGCCGTCACCGGCCTGGACGTCGCGCACGACTCCGCCCTGCGCGAGACGTACGCCGGCGCCTGGCAGGGGCTGACCCACGAGGAGATCCTCGGGCAGTACGGCGAGCAGTACACGGCGTGGAAGCGCGGCGAGCCCGTGCGGCGCGGCGGCGGCGAACTGGAGACCGAGGTGGCCGACCGGGCCGCCCCCGTCGTGCTGAGCCATGCCGAGAAGCTGCCGGAGAACGGCACGCTGGTGATAGTCAGCCACGGCGGCACGATCCGTACGACGATCGGGCGCCTCCTCGGTCTGGACTCCGCGCACTGGGAGAGCCTCGGCGGCCTGTCGAACTGCTGCTGGTCGGTACTGGGCCAGGGCGCGCGCGGCTGGCGGCTGCTGGAGCACAACGCCGGGACGCTGCCGGAGCCGGTGCTCGGCGACGACGACTGAGATGCCCGGACCGGATTTCACTTTCTGGCTGGGCGCAGGCTAAGGTTCTTCTTGTTCGCAGCGCGGAAACGCCGAAGACACAGCGAACAGCGGGGCTATAGCTCAGTTGGTAGAGCGCCTGCATGGCATGCAGGAGGTCAGGAGTTCAATTCTCCTTAGCTCCACAATCGGATCCCGTCCCCCACACGTGGGGGGCGGGATCCTGTAGTTCCGGACAGGCCTCCCGGACGTGTCCCGCTGTCAGGGCCTGCGCCTGCGCAGCGACATGGCGGCCTCGGCTTCAGCGCGTTGCGCGCCGGGCTGACCTTCGCGCCGACCCCCGTCGTCTTCGGCGCGGTGGGGCTGACCTGGCGGCGCCGGCCCGCAGGGTGGCAACGGGCTCTCGTCCCCGGCGGTTTCTCGCCGGTCTGGCACTGGCGTACAGCCCCACGCTCACGGGCGCGCCGGCGGCCGTACGGCAGGAGGACGCGGCGGATGCCGGCGGCCTGCTGGTGACGGTCACTCAGCTCGGTCAGCTGACCGGGTGGCGATATTCGGGACATTGTTCCTGAACCGGCTGGATGCGCCGGGGGCGCATGGGTCCGCCGACGCGCTGGTGGTGTGCGCCCTCGCGCTGGCGGTGGCGGCGATCTTCGGTGCTGTGGCCGGTCTCCTACGGCGACCCCGCTGACCCCCTTGCGGCGCCATGGCAGAATCGGACCGCCGGAGGGGGACGACGGCCTGAACGGGAGGGAAGTGTGATGCCCGCGAGCATCCTCGAGGAGGTCCGCCACCTGCTCGGCAGAGCGGCGGCCCGCACCCGCCTCAAGTGCCCGTCCTGCGGTTCCGGCCATGTGGCCCAAGTGCTCGGCGACAACGGGGGGATCTCCTACGTGTGCACGGCCTGCGGCCACAGCTGGAGCTGACGCATGGGTGCACACAGGCGTAAATGCGATTGGTGCGGCAGCGGTACCCCGATCGTCCGGGACATGGAACCGATCAACCCGGACTTTCAGTACTGGTGCGAGGAGTGCGCGCGGGCGCTGATCATAAAGGGCGACCCCATCGAGACCTACCGGGAGCTCGAAGGGGAGCCGATCTACGGCCGGCTGCTCGACGAACACTGCACGCTCAAGCGGTTCTATTCGTTCGCCACAGCGTGAACAGCAGGCCGGCCGCCGCGAGCGAGTAGAGGGCCGAGAGTGCCATCTGGCCGGCGTCGAGGGCGAGTTCAGGACGTTCTGGACCGTGTGGGATCCACCACAGCGCGTACGAGCAGAAGACCAGGGCCATGCAGCCCACCCAGGATGTACGTGCCCGCGCGCCCAGCAGTATCAGCATCGGCACGCACCACACCCAGTGGTGCGACCAGGAGACCGGGCTGATCAGCAGCGCTGTCGCCGCGCAGCCGACCACCGCGCCGGCCGGGTCGCCGCGCAGCGCCGCCGCCACCGCGACTGCGAGCCCAGCCACCCCGGCCAGGCCGGCAGCCGCCGTCCACCACATCCCCGGATCGCCGGTGTGCAGCAGCCGGGCCAGCACCCCGCGCAGCGACTGGTTGGCCGTGTCCTCGGCGTGGCCGACCCGGCTCGCGGCGAACACCATCTCGGTCCAGTAGCGGCGGGAGTCGTGGGGGAGGACGACGGCGGCAGCGACCGTCGCAGTCGCGAAGGCCGCGGCGGCCACCGTGGCCTGCCGGAGCCAGGGGTTCCAGGTTCGCTGCCGGGCCGCCCGTACGAGCCCCACCGCCAGCACGAGGACGGCGAACAGGGCGGGTGTGAGTTTGACCGCGGCGGCCAGGCCGATACCGGCGCCCGCCCAGCGATGGCCGTCCCGGCGGGTGAAGTCCCACAGCACCGCCACCGTCAGCAGCAGGTTGACCTGCCCGTACCGCAGGGTCGTCCACACCGGCTCGCACCAGACCGCGGCGGCGGCGGTCCACAGCGCTGCCCCCGGCCGGTCCCGGCCCACAAGGCGCAGCGAGAGATGTGCGAGTGCGACGACCAGGAGGAGGTTTCCGGCGGTGGCCAGGGCCCGCATCTCCGGGACCCCGAGCAGCGTGAGGGGCGTGAACAGCAGGGCCGCGAAGGGCGGATAGGTCGTCGGCAGGTTCGCGCTGGTCGTACGCATCGCGTAGAGATCCGCGCCGGCCCGGACGGCCTCCCCCTCGGCCCGGTACACCGACAGGTCGATCATCGAGACGTGGGCCGCGCGCTGGGCGGCCCAGAAGACCACGAAGGACACCAGGCAGGCCGAGGCGGCGACGAGGACGGGGCGCTCGGCAAGAGCCCGGCGCGCGGCGGTCCGCGCGATCACGGTCATGGTCATGGTCACGAACGCAGACAGTAGCGTCCGAATCTGTACCCACCGGAAACGATTTGGTGGAGCATCGGGAAGACCGTGTAATGTTGGCGTCGCCGCCGGGGAAACCGGGCGGACCACAGCGAGGGGCTATAGCTCAGTTGGTAGAGCGCCTGCATGGCATGCAGGAGGTCAGGAGTTCAATTCTCCTTAGCTCCACAGAAGGAAATCAGAAGCGGGCCACCCGGATCGGGTGGCCCGCTTCTCGTGTGTCCGTCAACCCTGGCCGCTGCCAAGGGCCTTCCGGTCGCTACGCGGCAGTGCCGGGCGCGCGGGGCGCTCGGGCGGTGCCGCTTCGATGCGCAGGGCCAGTGCGGGGCACCGGGCCACCGCCCGCTCCGCGCGTCCCTGCAGGTGCATCGGCACCGCCGCGTCCGCGAGCGCCGGGTAGCCGTCGGGGCCGAGCCGGATCAGCTCCGGAACGATGTCCGCGCACAGGCCGTGGCCCTTGCACAGCGTCCAGTCCACGGCGATCTTCTCGCCGGTGGGGATGCCCTCCTCCTCGTAACCCGGGGCGGGCAGGGGCAGTACGCCCGTCGTCTCGCGTCCGCAGCCGCCGGCCAGTACGTGCGCGGCCAGGTCGTCCGTGAACGCCGACAGCGTCGACATGAAGAAGCGCACCGAGCCGTCGGGGTGCTTGCACGCGCCGCGGCCGCGGACCGCCTGCATGACCTCGCGCAGGGCCTCCAGGGCAGCCTGGCCGCCACCGTTCAGTACGTCCGACAGGCCCCCGGCGGCGGCCGGCAGGCCGAGCCGGCAGGGACCGCACTGGCCCGCGGTCTCGGCGGCCAGCCAGTTCGCGACGCGCTGCGCCTCGCCGAGCGGGCAGGTCTCGGGGCCGATCGGCAGGATCGCGCCCGCGCCCAGCGCGCCTCCGACGGAGGAGAAGGACTCGCGGGAGATGACCGCGCCGTGCGCGGAGACCGCGTCGATCCAGTTGCCGTGGTAGCCGCCGGTCAGCACGCCCTGCGGCAGCGGCGGGGCGCCGGCCAGCTGGAGCACGTAACGCAGCGGAACGCCGGTGGGCACCTCGACGACCATTGGGCGGGCGACCGCGCCGGAGAGGGTGAGCAGTACGGTGCCGGGCTCGCCGGGCAGGCCGGTGTTGCCGTAGCGGTCGGTGCCGATCCGGGCGGCGACGGCGAGCTGCGCGAACGTCTCGGCGTTGGACAGCAGTGTCGGCAGGCCGCCCACACCGGACTCGGAGGCGCGCTCACGGCGGCCGGGAGGCAGCGCAGGGCCGCCGTTGATGGCGCGGATCAGCGACGACGCCTCGCCGGAGACCATGCGCTCGGGGGTGCGTACGACCCGGGCGCGCAGCTGGTTCCCGCGCCGGGTCGGCCGGTCGGAGAGGCCGCGCTCGGCCAGCGCGGCGCGGATGGACGCCTCGGTGGAGTTACGGGTGACACCGACGATCAGCTGCCGGGCGCCGAGCGCCTCGGCGGCGAGCAGGGCGCCGTCCAGGATCAGGTGCGGGGCGCGGTTGAGCATGACCGTGTCCTTGCGGCACGGCGGCTCGCCCTCGCTGCCGTTGACGACCACGACCGGACGGACCCCGCGGCGGATCGCGGCCTTGGCCACCGCGCGCAGCTTCTGGTCGAAGGGGAAGCCCGCGCCGCCGCGGCCGCGCAGGGATATCGCTTCGGCGAGCTGGGCCAGGCGCTCCCCGGTCACCGGCTCCAGCGGACCGTGCACTTTGAGATGCATGGAGAGATCGAGCCGCTCGACGAGGTCGAAGCCGGTCGTCAGCTGGGGGAGGCCGACCACGCGGACTTCGGGCACATCGGGAAGGGGGGCGTTCAAGGTCGTTCTCCTGCGGGTGCGTGCCAGGGTTCACCGGCCGGGGGCGGCTGGAAGGGTCCCGGCAGGGGTTCGGTCTCGTCCGGAGCGCGGACGGGAGCGGGCGGGGGAGGGGACGGCGCGGGCCAGCGGCCGCCCGGCTGGGATCGTGGGGCGTAGTCGGGTGCGGGAGGTACGACGGGCAGCTCCTCGGTCATCGGAATGCGCTCGGCCAGCGGGATCTGCCCGGTGCTCTCGGTCCGGGGGATCTGCCCGGTGCCCGCCGACGCGGAGACGGCGCGGTAGGCCGCCGAGATCCCGGTGTCGGCGCCCGCGGTGAGCCTGGCCGGGGGCCGCGGCGGGGCCTCGTACAGCGGTGGCATCGGTGCGGGCATCCGCTGCAACGGCGGCATCGCGGCGCGTTCCGCACGTTCCGCACGTGGCGCCATGGGCTGCGGGGTAATCGGCTGCAAGGGCGCCTCCGCCGGTACGTTGCCGGGCTTGACCAGCGCGGTCACGCGGTCGGCCAGGTCCCGCTGGACCGGCGCCGGAAGCAGGCGTACGGCGACGACGCCGACGACACCCGCCAGGCAGAGCGAGTACATGACCACCACCCAGGTGGCGGCGGGGCGGCCCGCGTACATCCCGTGCATCAGGGCGGCGCACCACGCGGGGTAGGCGAGCATGTGGAAGGCCCGCCAGCGGCCGGCGATCCGGCCCGGGGTGGCGAACGCGCGGCGCAGTGCGCCGGTGGTTGCCGCGACGACCATCAGATAGCCGGCCAGCGAGCCGAGGCCGATCAGGCCGGCTGTGCCGGTGAGGCCCAGCCCGAAGGGGATCAGGGCGCCGAGCAGCGAGGCATGCCCGAGCGACACCTTGACCGACGCGTGCAGCAGCAGGAAGCCGAGCGAGGCGATCGCGGTCGTCCGGTGGATGCCCTGGGCCACCAGCCGGTGTCGGGGAGACAGCAGCAGCCGGTCGGTGGCGAGCAGGCCCCAGGCGACCGATGCGGTGAGTGACACCAGGGAGAGCACGCCGGTGGTGAAGTCGAGCGCGAGGCGGAAATCGTCGCTCCCGACGACGGCGATGAGGGGGATGAGCAGCACCGCCGCCACCAATGTGGCGATACGCGGATTGCGGCTCACGGGGGGTACAGCGCGGGTCGAGCGGATCTTGCGATGAGGGTTCATGGGGTGCGACTCCGAATGCTCCGGGAAAGCGGTCCCGAATCGGCATGCTAGGTCGAGCCATACCAGGCAGTAGGCGATTTGAGCTTTTGCAGAGCAGTCAAGGGGAACATGTGCTTGGCGGTTGCCCCGATAGCGTCCGATACGCGGGGTAACCAGGGCGGAAGTTCCACCGGGCGACTACTCCGTGCAACGTCTCCGGGCCCTGCGGTACCCTGACGCCATGCGTGCCGTACGCCTTCTGCTTAGCGAGCCGCGCTGATCAGTCCTGACCGGTGAACACCCGGTCGGAATCGGCGCGGCGTCCCCTCCTGTGCGAGGGGTTTTTTCATTTGGTTGTGGTCGCAGCTCGGTTGTGGTCACGGCCCGCCGGCAGAGACGATCGATGGAGCTTTAAGGATCATGAGCGAGATGAATTCCGCTGCTACAGAGGTGGCCGCAGCGCACCGCTACACGGCGGCCATGGCCGCCGACATCGAGGCACGCTGGCAGGACTTCTGGGACGCCGAGGGCACGTACGAGGCGCCCAACCCCAGTGGCGACCTGGCGGGTGACGCAGAGGTCGCCGCGCGGCCCAAGAAGTTCATCATGGACATGTTCCCGTACCCCTCGGGCGCGGGCCTGCACGTCGGCCACCCGCTGGGGTACATCGCCACCGACGTCTTCGCCCGCCACCAGCGGATGACCGGTCACAACGTCCTGCACACGCTGGGCTTCGACGCCTTCGGCCTGCCGGCCGAGCAGTACGCCGTACAGACCGGTACCCATCCGCGGGTGTCCACCGAGGCCAACATCGAGAACATGAAGGTCCAGCTGCGGCGGCTGGGCCTGGGCCACGACAAGCGCCGGTCCTTCGCGACGATCGACCCGGACTACTACAAGTGGACCCAGTGGATCTTCGTGCAGATCTTCAACTCCTGGTACGACGAGGAGGCGAAGCGCGCGCGGCCGATCGACGAGCTGGTGGCGCAGTTCGAGAGTGGCGAGCGCGCTGTTCCCGGTGGGCGCGTGTGGAGCGGGCGCGCGTGGAGTGAGCTGAGCGCCCTCGAGCGTGCCGACGTTCTGGGCGAGTACCGGCTGGCGTACGCCTCCGACGCGCCGGTCAACTGGTGCCCGGGCCTGGGCACCGTACTGGCCAACGAGGAGGTCACCTCGGACGGTCGCTCCGAGCGCGGCAACTTCCCCGTCTTCAAGGCCAAGCTGCGCCAGTGGAACATGCGCATCACCGCCTACGCGGACCGGCTGCTGGACGACCTGGAGGCGCTGGACTGGCCCGAGGCCATCAAGCTGCAGCAGCGCAACTGGATCGGGCGGAGCGAGGGCGCGCGCGTCCACTTCTCGGTCGAGGGCCACAGCCCGGTCGAGGGCCACGAGGGCGACGACGCCGGGCAGATCACGGTGTTCACCACCCGCCCCGACACCTTGTTCGGCGCCACCTACATGGTGCTGGCACCCGAACACGGTCTGATCGACTCCATCCTGCCGGCCGAGTGGCCGACGGACACCAAGGAGGCCTGGACCGGCGGCGCCGCCACCCCGGCCGAGGCCGCTGCCGCGTACCGCAAGCAGGCCCAGACGAAGAGCGATGTCGAGCGGCAGACCGAACACAAGGACAAGACCGGTGTCTTCACCGGCGCCTACGCCCTGAACCCGGTCACCGGCGGCCGGATCCCGGTCTTCGTCGCCGACTACGTCCTGATGGGCTACGGCACCGGCGCCATCATGGCTGTCCCCGGCCAGGACGAGCGTGACTGGGAGTTCGCGGAGGCCTTCGAGCTGCCCATCATTCGTACCGTCCAGCCGCCGGAGGGCTGGGAGGGCGAGGCCTTCACCGGGCAGGGCCCGGCGATCAACTCCGCCAACGACGACATCTCGCTGAACGGCCTGGAGGTCGCCGAGGCCAAGGCGAAGATCACCGAGTGGCTGGTGGCGCGCGGCATCGGCGAAGGGACGGTCAACTTCCGGCTGCGCGACTGGCTGTTCAGCCGGCAGCGCTACTGGGGCGAGCCCTTCCCGATCGTGTACGACGAGGACGGCGTCGCGCACGCCCTGCCCGAGTCGATGCTGCCGCTGGAGCTGCCGGAGGTCGACGACTACTCGCCGCGCACCTTCGACGCGGACGACGCCGACACGTCGCCGGAGACCCCGCTGTCCCGCAATGAGGACTGGGTCGACGTCGAGCTGGACCTGGGCGACGGCGCGGGCGTGCGGCGCTACCGCCGCGAGACCAACACCATGCCGAACTGGGCCGGTTCGTGCTGGTACGAGCTGCGCTACCTGGACCCGCACAACAGCGAGAAGCTGGTCGGCCCCGACATCGAGCGGTACTGGATGGGACCGCGCGAGGGGCAGCCGCACGGCGGCGTCGACCTGTACGTCGGCGGTGCCGAGCACGCCGTACTGCACCTGCTGTACGCGCGGTTCTGGTCCAAGGTGCTGTTCGACCTGGGGCACGTCTCCTCGGCCGAGCCGTTCCACAAGCTGTACAACCAGGGCATGATCCAGGCGTTCGTCTACCGGGACGCCCGCGGCTTCCCGGTCACCGCGACCGAGGTCGAGGAGCGCGACGGGAAGTTCTACTTCGAGAGCGGGCCGGTCAAGCGCGAGCTGGGCAAGATGGGCAAGTCCCTGAAGAACGCCGTCACCCCGGACGAGATCTGCGCCGAATATGGCGCGGACACGCTGCGGCTGTACGAGATGGCGATGGGCCCGCTGGACGTCTCCCGGCCGTGGGACACCCGGGCCGTGGTCGGCCAGTACCGGCTGCTGCAGCGGCTGTGGCGCAATGTCGTCGATGAGGCGACCGGCGAGGTCACCGTCGTCGACACCGAGCCGGACGAGGCGACGCTGCGTGCGCTGCACAAGGCGATCGACGGGGCCGGCCAGGACCTGGCGGGGCTGCGCTTCAATACGGCCATCGCCAAGATCACCGAGCTGAACAACCACCTGACCAAGGTCGGCGGTCCGCTGTCCCGTGGGGTCGCCGAGCAGCTGGTGCTGCTGATCGCCCCGCTGGCCCCGCACATCGCCGAGGAGCTGTGGCGCAAGCTGGGCCACACCGGCTCGGTGGTCCACCAGGACTTCCCGGTGGCCGACCCGGCGTATGTCGTGGACGAGACGGTGACCTGTGTCGTGCAGGTCAAGGGCAAGGTCAGGGCGCGGCTGGAGGTGTCGCCGAGCATCGGTGACGACGAGCTGGAGCGGCTGGCGGTGGCCGACGAGGCCGTGGTCGCGGCGCTGGGTGGCGCGGGGATCCGCAAGGTGATCGTGCGGGCGCCGAAGCTGGTGAACATCGTTCCTGCGTAGGTTCCTGCGTAGGTTCCTGTGTGAGTTTCCTGCGCACGTTCCTGCTTCGGTTTGCGGTAGGTGCTTTCCCCTACGGGCAGGTTGGGGGTTCTGATGGAACCCCCAACCTGCCCGTTCCGTTTACGGTAGAGGGGACGGAAACCGAATCGAAGGGGCGCTCATGGAACACGCGATCCTCATCCTGACGCTGCTCTTCGTAGCCTTCGTCGGCCTGGGGGTGTATATGAGCGTCAAGGCGGTCGGGGCCGCCAAGCGCGGTGTGGACCGGACGATCAGCCAGGCGCGCCGCACGGTCGAGGAGACGACGCTGCGGGCGAAGAGCTATGGGCAGGGCGGTCTGGCGGGGGAGCTCGCACAGCTGCGGCTCTCGCTGCGTACGTCGATGAGATCCACCCAGAACGCCCTGAACGAGGGCGTACGGCAGGACGCCTCGCTGTCGGAGTCGATCGGTCTCTTCCAGCGGCTCAGCGCACATGGACACGAGCTGGACGACGAACTCAAGCACCTGGAGCGGGAACCGGACCGGGCGCGGGTCGCCGAGCGGATGTCCGATCTGCGCGAGCGCACGGAGCGGATCGTGCATGCCGCGGACTCGCTTCGGTGGGCGGCGAGGGACCGGGCGCGGCAGTTCGCGGACGACGACCTGACGGCGCTCAGCGCGCAGATCGAGGTGGAGTCGGGGGCGCTGCGGGACTGGTCGAAGGGCTCCTGGCCGGAGCCGTCACCGGCGGAGGCGGACGTGCGGGCGGCGGCCGGGGCGCAGACCTGGCCGGAGGATCCTGCTCCTGCTCCTGCTCCTGCTCCTGGGGCTGGGGCTGGGGCCGGGGCCGCGTCTGGGGCGGGAGCTGGGGCCGCAACGGCGCCCGCGCCCCCGCCCGTTACGCCGACGCTGGCCGACCCGCAGGCGCTGACCGGGCCGGACCCGCTGCGGCAGACCGAGTACCCGTGGCAGAAGACGGCGCGTCCGGAGAGCACCACTTGACCGTTACTCGCCGTTTCCGGGGTCTTCCTGATCCTTCTGGACCGTTACTGACCGGTTGGGGCGGGGCCGCACTGCCGTCCGGCCGTCGTGGCGGGTAACCTCCCGCTCATGTCCCGCCATGTCGCGATCGTCACCGATTCCACGGCCTACCTGCCGCCGCAGACGATGGAGCGGCACGGCATCACCTCCGTGCCGCTGACCGTTGTACTCGGCGGTGAGGCCCTCGAGGAGGGCACCGAGATCTCGGCCCGCTCGCTGGCCGTGGCCCTGCAGAAGCGCCGGTCCGTCACCACGTCGCGGCCGAGCCACGAGGTCTTCGTACAGGCATACAGGGCCGCGGCGGAGGCGGGTGCGACCGGCATCGTCTCACTCCACCTGTCGGCCGAGTTCTCCGGCACCTACGACGCCGCGGTGCTCGCCGCCCGGACCGCCCCCGTGCCGGTGCGGGTGGTGGACACCGGCATGGTCGCTATGGCGCTGGGCTTCTGCGCGCTCGCGGCCGCGGAGACCGCGGAGGCGGGCGGCACGGTCGACGAGGCGGTGGCGGCCGCGGAGAAGCGCGCCGCGGGCACCTCCGCGTACTTCTACGTGGACACCCTCGACTACCTGCGGCGCGGCGGCCGGATCGGCGCCGCGCAGGCGCTGCTGGGGTCCGCGCT
Source organism: Streptomyces sp. A3M-1-3 (assembly GCF_024213665.1). Classification (GTDB taxonomy): domain Bacteria; phylum Actinomycetota; class Actinomycetes; order Streptomycetales; family Streptomycetaceae; genus Streptomyces. The sequence goes on along the minus strand of NZ_JANAVP010000004.1, from coordinate 97,568 downwards.
GGCGGTCAAGCCGCTGCTCACGCTCGATGGCGGCCGGATCGAGATGCTGGAGAAGGTGCGCACGGCGTCGAAGGCGATCGCCAGGCTGGAAGAGATCGCGGTCGAGCGGGCGGGGGCGAGCAGCGTGGACATCGCCGTGCATCACCTGGCGGCCCCCGAGCGCGCGGAGCGGTTGGCGGCACGGCTGGGTGAGCGCGTACCGGGCCTCGTCGATCTGCATGTGAGCGAGGTGGGCGCGGTGATCGGGGCGCACACGGGGCCGGGGCTGCTGGGAGCCGTGATCTCGCCTCGCTGAGGGCTGTGGGGTGCCGCGAGGGTGGTCGAGTTATCCACAACTGCCCTGTTGTCCACCGGAATTGAGCCTGCCCGGCAGGATTGGGCGGAGATGCCTACTGTCTTGTGGCATGGCTCTCCGATCACACACCGTAACCAGTGGCCCGGGCCGCGCCCCCGCTTCGGACGGCCGGGCCCGCCGCCGCCGCAGTGAGCGGCGCCGGCACACCACCCGGGCCGCGGCGGCCACGCGCCGCCGCGCGGAAGCTCTGCTGGACGGCGCCCCGCGGGCGTCGGCTGCGCGGGCGTCGGCGGCGCGGGCCCGGCCGCGGAGTGGGACCACGCCGAGCACTCCGTTACCGGTGGCTGCGCTTCGGGCGGCCGGGGCGTCGCGGGGCACTCGGGCGGCGCCGCCGATGCCTGCGGTCCGGCCGGGCGATGCGGGGCGGCGGGCTCGGGTGCGGCTTGCCGTGCGGGAGCGGCTTCCGCTGTGGATGCAGGTGCGGTGCGGCCTCGAACCGAGGACCCTCGCCGCGCTGGCCGTCGTCCTCGTGGCGGCCGCGGTCTTCGCCGCCCAGCACTTCTGGGTGGGGCGGCCGGAACCGGTGCGCGCCCCCGAGCGCGTGGAGGCGGGACCGGCGGCGCTCCCACGGCCTGCGCCGTCGCCGGGGGCCGCGCCGACCCCGTCGGCCGGGCGCATCGTCGTGGACGTGAGCGGCAAGGTCCGCGCACCGGGCATCCAGCGGCTGCCGGCCGGTTCCCGGGTCGCCGACGCACTTCGGGCCGCCGGGGGTGTCCGGGCCGGCACGGACACCACGGGGCTCAACCGGGCCCGGGTGCTCACCGACGGCGAGCAGGTGGTGGTCGGAGGACCGCAGCCGCCACCTGCCGTGGGGCCGGGAGGCGGAGCGCCCGCCGCCGGGCCGGTCAGCCTCAACTCGGCCTCGGTGGAGCAGCTCGACACGCTGCCGGGCGTCGGTCCGGTGCTGGCGCAGCACATCATCGACTACCGCACCGAGCACGGCGGCTTCCGCTCGGTCGAAGAGCTGCGCCAGGTGGAAGGGATCGGCGACGGCCGGTTCGCGGATCTTCACAAGCTGGTACAGCCATGAACCGGAACCGGAACCGGGCCGCGGACCCGGTCCCGAGCAGTGTTCTGCGCCGTCCGGTCGTGCACGCAGCATCCGGTCACCGGCTCGGCGCCTCGCACCCGCGCCAGGAAGGCCCAGCGGATCTGCGCCTGGTACCGCCGGCCCTGGCCGCCTGGGCAGCGGCGGCCCTGGCAACGACCGCCCCCACACACTGGACGACGACGGCCGTACTCACCTCCCTGGCAGCGGCGGCCGCACTACTGGCCGCCCCCCTGCTGCGCAACGCGCGCCCAACCCACCGCGGCAGCCGCCTCGGGGTGCAGGGCTCGAGGCGGTTTTCGTCCGGCGCGTTGCGGGGTGCAAGAGCCCTGCGTGCTGCGGGGCTCTCCCGTCGCCGGGGCGGCCCGGTGGGTGCCGGGAGGTCGTGGTCCGGCGGACCGTCGGTCGGCGCGCTGCCGGGCGTACGGACGCTGGGTGCGGGGCCTCCCCGTCTCGGGAGCGGCCAGCTGGCCGTGGGTGTGGGACGGTCCTCGTCCGGCGGGCGGACGGTCGGCGCGCCTCGGGGCGTACGGGTGCTGGGTGCTGCGGGGCCCTCCCGCGGCGGGGGCGGCCGGTTGGCTGTGGGTGCGGGGCGGTCCTCGCGCGGCGGGCGGACGGTCGGCGCGCTCCGGGGTGTACAGGGGATGGGCGGTGCGCAGCCAACCCATCTTCGGGACGGTCCCGTGGCCGCTTCCGCGGGGCGGTCCTTCGCCGACGGGCATCCCGGCCGGGTGTCTGCGGGCGCGTCTGCGACGGGCGGGGGCGGTGCCGCATGGGCGGGCAGCCGGCTGCGGCGGATCCGCGTGGGCAGAGTCGGGCGTTCACCGGAGCGTGCCGCCGATGCTCGGCGCGGCGGGGTGGGTATCGGCGGGTGGCGGCTGAATGTCACCTCGGCCGCCGCGGTTCTGCTGTGCGGCGCGGCCGCCGCGACGGCTGCGGCGCTGCACACCGCAGACCTGCGCCGGGGGCCGGTGCCGGGGCTCGCGGACCGGCATGCGCATGTGGTCGCCGAGGTGACGGTGACCTCCGATCCGCGCCCCATCCGGCCCCGGGCACCGGGCAGCGGCGCCGCTCCGGCGGCCGTCGTCCTGGATGCCGAAGTCACCCGCGTCACAGGGCCGGACGGCACGGTCACCGCCACCCGTACGCCGGTCATGGTGATCGCGGACGCGCCGGCCTGGCGGCGGGTGCTGCCGTCCACCGGGCTGCGGGTGGCGGCCCGGCTCGCGCCTCCTCTCCCCGGCAGTGCCCGCATCGCGGCCGTGCTGCGGGCACCGCCAGGCGTACCGCCCGACGTCGTCTCGCCGCCCACCCGGCTCCAACGCACGGCCGGAGGTCTGCGGGCAGGTCTGCGGGAGGCTACTGACGGACTCGCCCCCGATGCCCGGGCGCTGCTGCCGGGGCTCGTCGTCGGTGACACCTCCCGCGTCCCGCCCGACCTTCAGGAAGCCTTCAAGGCCACCGACCTGGTGCACCTGCTCGCCGTTTCCGGATCCAACCTCACCATCGTGCTCGCCCTGCTCATCGGGCCGCCCGGTACCGCTCTGCGGGCCGAACGGCGGGGGCTCGCACCGCGTCTGGGCATCTCGCTGCGTGCCACCGCGCTCTGCGGCGGCGCACTGACCCTGGCGTTCGTCGTCGTCTGCAGGCCGGAGCCGAGCGTGGTGCGGGCCGCGGCCTGCGGGGCGATCACCCTGCTCGCCATCGGCACGGGCCGCCGCAGATCGCTGATCCCCGCCCTGGCCGGTGCCGTACTCCTGCTCGTCCTGTACGACCCCTGGCTGGCGCGCAGTTACGGCTTTCTGCTCTCCGTACTGGCCACCGGCGCGCTGCTCACCCTCGCCCCCCGGTGGAGCGCCGCCCTCCAGCGGCGCGGGATGCCACCGAGGGCGGCCGAAGTGCTGGCCGCGGCGTCGGCCGCACAAGCGGTGTGCGCGCCGGTCGTCGTGGTGCTGGCCGCCCGGGTGAGCCTGGTCGCCATCCCCTGCAACCTGCTCGCCGAACTGGCCGCGGGGCCCGCGACCGTGCTCGGGTTCGCCGCCCTGGCGGCCGCTCCGGTGGCGATGCCGACCGCCGAGGCCCTGGCCTGGTGCGCCGGCTGGCCGGCCGGGTGGATCGCGAAGGTCGCCCGTACCGGGGCGGCGCTGCCCGGCGCGGAGGCCCAGTGGCCGGGCGGCTGGCAGGGCGGGCTGCTGCTGGCCGCGATGACCGCCGTCGGGGTTCTGGTGGCCCGGTGGCTGCCGCGCAGCCCCTGGCTCTGCGTCGCGGCCGCGCTGCTGCTCGTCCTCGCGGTACTACGGCCCGCGCCGCTCACCCGGGTGATCACCGGCTGGCCGCCGCCGGGCTGGCGGTACGCGATGTGCGACGTCGGGCAGGGGGATGCTTCTGTGCTCGCGGCGGGGGACGGGACCGCCGTCGTGGTCGACGCGGGGCCGGACCCGGTCCTCGTCGACCGCTGTCTGCGGACTCTGGGCATCACCCGCGTTCCGCTGCTGCTGCTCACCCATTTCCACGCCGACCATGTGGCGGGCCTCCCCGGCGTGTTGCGCGGGCGCAGCGTCGGCGTGATCCAGACAACGGTGCGGGACGAACCACCCGACCAGGCCGCGTTCGTCCGCAGGACCGCCGCCGCCGCGCGTGTTCCCGTCATCCGCGCGGGCCCGGGGGAGCGCCGCCGGGCCGGGCCGCTCGACTGGCGGGTGCTGTGGCCGCCGGCCCCGCCCGAGCCGGTGCCCGAGGGGCCGAACGACACCAGCGTCACCCTGCTCGTCCGCATCGCGGGGCTCACCCTGCTGCTCCTGGGCGACCTCGAACCTCCCGCGCAGCAGGCCCTGTTGCGGGCGCATCCGGCGCTGCCGGCCGTGGATGTCCTCAAGGTCGCCCACCACGGCTCGGCCCATCAGGACCCCGGGCTGCTGCGGCGGGCCCGGCCGCGGCTGGCGCTGATCCCGGTGGGCGAGGACAACACGTACGGCCATCCCTCACCCCGTACGATCGCCGCGCTGCGCGTCCAGGGGGCGGCGGTACTGCGCACGGACACCGACGGGGCGATCGCGGTGACGGGGGCGGGGCCGGGTCTGCGGGCGCTGACCTCGGGCCGTCGGATCAGTCGAGCCAGACCCCGTCGCGCATCAACTCCCGCCCGGCCAGCTCGTTCTCCTCCTGCCAGGCCTTGACCACGTGCGGCGTGATCCGTACGTACACCCAGGGCTCCCGGTCGCGCGGATCCCAGCGGAGCTTCGCCGCGAACGCGTCGGCGGCTTCGGCGGGCAGCTCCCTGCCGGCCACGGTCTCCGCCGTACCCTCGACCAGCACGACGTCACGGGTGTGCCCGAGGGTGACGCGCACCGGGCCGCTCGGTGTCAGGTTCCGTGCCGTCGGGTTGGTCCGCCGGGTGCACATCAGCAGGGTGCCCGCGTGCCAGACGAACGACAGCGGAACGAGACACGGGTCGCCGTCCGCGGCCGCGGTGGCGACCCAGGCGTCCTCGTCCTTCGCCAGCCGTTCGTGGACGTCCTGCCTGCGCTGGTCCCGGCTGCGCGCCGGCGCGTAAGTCGTCATGCCGGGCACGCTAGGGGGCGTCCGGTGCGGGCCGCCTCGGGCGCTGGTCCCAGGACCGATGGATCATGGTGGACGGAGGGATGACCGGGGACACTGAGACATGGACACCAGACGGACCGAGGCCTACCTCCGGCGGATCGGCGCCGAGCGCCCCGCGCACCCCGACGCCGCGGCGCTGCGCGATCTCCAGCTGCGTCACCTGCGAACCGTGCCCTTCGAGAATCTCTCGATCCACCTCGGGGAGGACATCGTTCTGGAGGAGAAGCCGCTTCTCGACAAGATCGTGGACGGTCGGCGGGGCGGCTTCTGCTACGAACTCAACGGAGCGTTCGCGGTGTTGCTGGAGGCGCTCGGCTACCGGGTGACCCGGCTGCAGGCCCGCGTGCACACTCCGGACGGCCGGCTGGGAATCCCGTACGACCATCTCGCCCTGCGGGTCGTGGCACCGGACCCGGACGACGGCGTCTGGCTCGCCGACGTGGGGTTCGGCGACCACAGCCACTATCCGCTGGCGATCGGGGAACGCGGGGACCAGGAGGATCCGGGCGGGACGTTCCGTATCGTCGAGGCGGCCGACGGGGATTTCGACGTGCTGCGCGACGGCAAGCCGCAGTACCGACTCGACCAACGACCGTGCGCGCTCGCGGATTTCGAGGCGGGCGCCTGGTACCACCGCACCTCGCCCGCCTCCCACTTCACGCAGTCCCTCGTCTGCTCCCGGCTCACCGACGAGGGCCGGATCACGCTCAGCGGCCGCACGCTGGTGACGACGGTCGCCGGTGAGCGCACCGAGGAGGCGGTGCGCGGCGATGCCGGTGTGCTGGCCGCGTACCGGGACCACTTCGGGATCACGCTCGACCGCGTGCCGGAGGTATCGGCCGGCTGACCCGCCTCCCACCCGCCGGACCGGCTAAGCTAAGGCGCCTCGAGCCATCCCTCGTGCTCCGCGGCGAACGCGTCCAGCGCCGCTGAGTCGAGCCGGCCCGCCGGGTCCTCCACCACGACCAGCCACTGCGCGTCCTCGGCATCGTCCTCGCCGGCCAGTGCGTCGCGCACGAGCTGAGGCTGTTCGGGGAGCCCGAAGCGGCCGGCCAGCTCCTCGGCGACCTCCTCCGCGGCATCGCGGTCGGGCAGCACCAGTACATGTCTCGCGTCATTCACCGGACCATTCTCCGCTACGGCAAGGACTGCCCGGGACTGTCAGTGCGGCGTGGGATGCTGGTCCGCGATGGCCACCAGGAAGAATTCGACCGACGATCCGCTCGCTCCCCTCACCCTCGCCGTGGGGCAGGAAGACCTGCTGCTGGACCGCGCCGTTCAGCAGGTGGTGGCGGCCGCCCGCGCGGCGGACGCGGACACCGACGTGCGCGACCTCACCCCCGACCAGCTGCAGCCCGGCTCCCTGGCCGAGCTGACCAGCCCGTCGCTCTTCGCGGAGCGCAAGGTCGTCATCGTCCGCAACGCGCAGGACCTCTCGGCAGACACGATCAAGGACGTGAAGTCCTACCTCGGCGCGCCCGCCGAGGAGATCACCCTCGTCCTGCTGCACGCCGGCGGCGCCAAGGGGAAGGGGCTGCTGGACGCGGCACGCAAAGCGGGGGCGCGCGAGGTCGCCTGCCCCAAGATGACCAAGCCGGCGGACCGGCTGGCGTTCGTACGGTCGGAGTTCCGCGCGCTCGGAAGGTCCGCGACGCCCGAGGCGAGCCAGACGCTGGTCGACGCGATCGGCAGCGATCTGCGGGAGCTGGCCAGTGCGGTCACCCAGCTGGTGGCGGACGTCGAGGGCACGATCGACGAGGCTGTCGTCGGCCGCTACTACACCGGCCGGGCCGAAGCCTCCAGCTTCACGGTGGCCGACCGCGCGGTCGAGGGCCGGGCGGCGGAGGCCCTGGAGGCGCTGCGCTGGTCGCTGGCCACCGGGGTGGCCCCTGTCCTGATCACAAGCGCGCTGGCCCAGGGCGTACGGGCCATCGGCAAACTCGCGTCGGCCCCCCGCGGCGCCCGGCCCGGCGATCTCGCCCGGGATCTTGGCATGCCGCCGTGGAAGATCGACCGGGTCCGGCAGCAGATGCGCGGCTGGTCGGCGGACGGGGTGGCAGCGGCCCTCACGGCTGTCGCCGAGGCGGACGCGGGTGTGAAGGGCGGGGGAGACGACCCCGAGTACGCGCTGGAAAAGGCGGTAGTGGCAGTGGCAAGAGCAGCCCGAGCCGGCCGCTGAGCCCCCGGCCGGTGCGTGCGGCCCGCAGCGCTGGTCCCCCCAACCACGCGGGCCCCGCCCCAACCACGCGGGCCCCGCCCCAGCCGGCGCCGAGCGCCGGCCCCGGCGCCGCGCGTGCCCCGGCCCGGCGCCCCGCGCGTGCCCCCGGCCCTGCGCCAGCGCCAGCGCCCAGCGCCGCGCGTGCCCGGCCCCGCCCGGCGCCGGGGGCCCCCGCCCCACTTCGGCGCCGCGCGAACCCTCCGCACCAGCGCCCCGCGGGCCCCGGCCCCGGCGCGGATACCTGCGTACGCCGAAGGCCCCGCCTCACGTCCTGGGGAAGGACGGAAGCGGGGCCTCGGCTCGGTGCTTGGTGTGCCGCACCCGCGTGGCGAACGCAGGCCGTGTGCGGCACGGGGTGTCGTTCCGGAGCGGTAGAGGGGCCGCTGGGTCCGGGCGGACTGGTGGGGCTCAGAGAGCCCCGTCGATCACAGTCGTTCAGGCGGCGAGGCTGCCGACGCGCTTGGCGAGGGCCGACTTCTTGTTGGCAGCGGCGTTCTTGTGGATGACGCCCTTGCTGACAGCCTTGTCGAGCTTCTGCGAGGCCGCGCGAGCGGCCACAGTGGCCTTCTCGACGTCGCCTGCGGCAGCGGCCTCACGGGCCTTGCGGATCGCGGTCTTGAGCGAGGACTTGACGGCCTTGTTGCGCAGGCGCGCCTTCTCGTTCGTCTTGTTCCGCTTGATCTGGGACTTGATGTTCGCCACGAAAGAGCCTTCTCAGGTTCGTTGGATTTCGATGAGTGCCTCGTACTGAGAGGGCACGAGGCACAGCTGCCCACGGTACCAGTAGCCCCGCTACCGGCCCAAACCGGGCTCAGGACCGCAGCCGTGGGACCATGGAGCCTACGTATCGATCCGACATCGCCCGAGACGAGACGCCCGGCGTCTCAAGAATCAGGACCCTGCGTGCCCGCGACTCCTACCCACGTGCCCGAGCCGAGCCGTACCGACCCGGCGCTGATCCGCAATTTCTGCATCATCGCGCACATCGACCACGGCAAGTCCACGCTTGCCGACCGGATGCTTCAGCTGACCGGTGTGGTCGACCAGCGGCAGATGCGCGCTCAGTACCTCGACCGTATGGACATCGAGCGCGAGCGCGGCATCACGATCAAGTCCCAGGCGGTACGTCTGCCCTGGGCGCCCACCACGGGTGAGGGTGAGGGCAAGACCCACATCCTCAACATGATCGACACCCCTGGCCACGTGGACTTCACGTACGAGGTGTCCCGCTCGCTCGCGGCCTGCGAGGGCACGGTCCTGCTGGTCGACGCCGCCCAGGGCATCGAGGCGCAGACCCTCGCCAACCTCTACCTGGCGATGGAGAACGATCTCGCCATCGTGCCGGTGCTGAACAAGATCGACCTCCCGGCCGCGCAGCCCGAGAAGTTCTCCGAGGAGCTGGCGAACCTCATCGGCTGCGACCCCTCCGACGTGCTCAAGGTCTCCGCCAAGACCGGTCTCGGCGTGGAGGCCCTGCTGGACCGCGTGGTCCGCGACGTCCCGGCCCCGGTCGGCGTCCAGGACGCCCCCGCCCGCGCGATGATCTTCGACTCGGTGTACGACTCCTACCGCGGCGTCGTGACGTACGTACGAGTTGTCGACGGCCAGCTCAACAAGCGCGAGCGCATCCGCATGATGTCCACCGGCGCCACCCATGAGCTGCTGGAGATCGGCGTCTCCGCGCCGGAGATGACGCCCTCCGACGGCGTCGGCGTCGGCGAGGTCGGCTACATCATCACGGGTGTGAAGGACGTCAGGCAGTCCAAGGTCGGTGACACCATCACCACCCTGAGCAAGGGTGCCACCGAAGCGCTCGGCGGTTACAAGGACCCCAAGCCGATGGTGTTCTCCGGCCTCTACCCGCTGGACGGTTCGGACTATCCGGACCTGCGCGAGGCCCTGGACAAGCTGCAGCTCAACGACGCCGCCCTGGTGTACGAGCCGGAGACCTCGGCCGCGCTCGGCTTCGGCTTCCGCGTGGGCTTCCTCGGCCTCCTGCACCTCGACGTGATCCGGGAGCGCCTGGAGCGCGAGTTCGGGCTCGACCTGATCGCCACCGCTCCCAACGTGGTCTACCGCGTGACCATGGAGGACAGGAGCGAGCACGTCGTCACCAACCCGAGCGAGTTCCCCGAGGGCAAGATCTCCGAGGTGTACGAGCCGGTCGTGCGGGCCACGATCCTCGCGCCCAGCGAGTTCATCGGCTCGATCATGGAGCTGTGCCAGACCCGCCGCGGTGTGCTGCTGGGCATGGACTACCTCTCCGAGGACCGCGTCGAGATCCGCTACACCCTCCCCCTCGCGGAGATCGTCTTCGACTTCTTCGACCAGCTGAAGTCCAAGACCCGTGGTTACGCCTCGCTCGACTACGAGCCCACCGGTGAGCAGACCGCCCAGCTCGTCAAGGTCGACATCCTGCTGCACGGCGACAAGGTCGACGCCTTCTCCGCCATCACGCACAAGGACGCGGCGTACGCGTACGGCGTGCGGCTTGTCGCCAAGCTCAGGGAACTCATCCCGCGCCAGGCCTTCGAGGTGCCCATCCAGGCCGCCATCGGCTCGCGGGTCATCGCCCGCGAGACGATCCGCGCCATCCGCAAGGACGTCCTCGCCAAGTGCTACGGCGGTGACATCTCCCGTAAGCGGAAGCTGCTGGAGAAGCAGAAGGAAGGCAAGAAGCGGATGAAGATGGTCGGCTCCGTGGAGGTGCCGCAGGATGCCTTCATCGCGGTGCTCTCCAGTGACGACTCCGGCGGCGGCAAGGGCAAGAAGTAGCGCAAGAAGTAACGCAAGAAGTAACGCAGGCAGTACGCGGGAAGCGACAGCAAGTAACAGGAGTGGCCGGGGGGATACCTGGCCGTTACATCGAACGGGTCTCTGCGCCGCTGCGCAGGGGCCCGTTCGTTATCAAGCGGCGTCCCGCAGCCTCTTACGCGACGGCCATGTGCGCTCTACTCTGATCACGCTCGAAGGTTACTCGCCAGTTAAACAACCTGCACCAGCCAGTCGTATGCACTGTCGCGGGCCCGGAGGATTTCGTGAGCGACACCCAGACCTTGATCGAGACCCGGCCGCCCTCCGTGGCGACCCTCTTCCTCGAGCGCGTGGCGGCGACGCCCGACGCCGAGGCCTACCGCTATCCGGTGCCGGCCGCCTCCGCGCAGGGGCCCGACGACTGGAAGTCGCTGAGTTGGGGGCAGGCCGCCGAGCGCGTGTTCGCCATCGCCGCCGGCCTCATCGACCTGGGCGTCCAGCCGGAGGAGCGCATCGCGCTCGCCTCCAACACGCGGGTCGAGTGGATCCTCGCGGACCTGGGCGTGATGTGCGCCGGCGCCGCGACCACCACGGTCTACCCCAGCACCAACGCCGAGGAGTCCGCGTACATCCTCTCGGACTCCGACAGCCGGGTGCTGATCGCGGAGGACGCCGGCCAGCTGGCCAAGGCGCGCGAGAAGCGGGCCGACCTGCCGAAGCTCGCCCACGTCGTCGTGATCGACCCGGCCGGCGCCGAGCCGGCCGAGGGCGACCCGGAGGGGTGGGTGCTCTCGCTCGCCGATCTGGAGGCGCGCGGCACCGAGTACCTGGCGAAGCACCCGGAAGCCGTCCGGGACCGGGTCAAGGCCATCACCGCCGACCAGCTCGCCACCCTCATCTACACCTCGGGCACCACCGGCAAGCCCAAGGGCGTGCGGCTGCCGCACGACAACTGGTCGTACATGGCGAAGGCCATCGCGGCGACCGGCCTGGCCACCAAGGACGACGTCCAGTACCTCTGGCTGCCGCTCGCGCACGTCTTCGGCAAGGTGCTGACCTCCGGGCAGATCGAGGTCGGACACGTCACCGCCGTCGACGGCCGGGTCGACAAGATCATCGAGAACCTTCCGGTGGTGCAGCCGACGTACATGGCGGCCGTGCCGCGCATCTTCGAGAAGGTCTACAACGGGGTCGCGGCCAAGGCACGGGCCGCCGGCGGCGCCAAGTACAAGATCTTCCTGTGGGCCGCCGAGGTCGCTCGCGAGTACGCGAAGGTCTCCCAGGACAACTTCCGCCGCACCGGCACGGCCACCGCCCCCTTCGGGCTCAGCACCAAGCACAAGGTCGCCGACGCCCTCGTCTACTCCAAGCTCCGCGACGCCTTCGGCGGCCGGCTGCGCGCCGCCGTCTCCGGCTCCGCCGCGCTCGCGCCCGACATCGGCTACTTCTTCTCCGGCGCCGGCATCCACATCCTGGAGGGCTACGGCCTGACGGAGTCCAGCGCCGCGTCCTTCGTCAACCCGGGCGAGGCCTACCGCACCGGTACGGTCGGCAAGCCGCTGCCCGGCACCGAGGTGCGGATCGCGGACGACGGCGAGATCCTGCTGCGCGGCCCCGGCATCATGGAGGGCTACCACCGGCTGCCCGAGAAGACCGCCGAAGTCCTGGAGTCCGACGGCTGGTTCCACACCGGCGACATCGGCGAGCTGTCGGCGGACGGCTACCTGCGGATCACCGACCGCAAGAAGGACCTGATCAAGACGTCGGGCGGCAAGTACATCTCGCCGGCCGAGGTCGAGGGCCAGTTCAAGGCGGTGTGCCCGTTCGTCTCCAACATCCTGGTGCACGGCGCGGACCGTAACTTCTGCACCGCGCTGATCGCTCTCGACGAGGCGGCCATCCTGGGCTGGGCCAAGGACCACGGCCTGGACGGCAAGTCATACGCCGAGGTGGTGGCCCACCCGGAGGCGGAGGCGCTCATCGCGAGCTATGTGAAGCGGCTCAACGAGAGCCTGCAGCGCTGGCAGACGATCAAGAAGTTCAAGCTGCTGCCGCGCGATCTGGACATCGAGCACGGCGAGCTGACGCCCAGCCTGAAGCTGAAGCGGCCGGTCGTCGAGCGCGAGTACAAGCACCTGATCGACGAGATGTACGCGGGCACGCGCGAGGCGTGACCCGCCTGCCGCGGGTGGGGTCCCCACGACCCCGCCCGCGCGCGGTAGGGGCGCTCCCTCGCGTGCTGGACAATAGGGGCATGCCTTCTGCACTGCCCGACGGTGAGCCCGTGCCCCACGACGGGGCGCTGCCGCGGCATGCCCTGGAGGGGGCGAGGGACCGGCCGCTCGGTTTCTACCTGCATGTGCCGTACTGCGCCACGCGCTGCGGCTACTGCGACTTCAACACGTACACCGCGACCGAGCTGCGTGGCTCGGGCGGCGTGCTGGCGTCCCGCGACAACTACGCCGACACGCTCGTCGACGAGGTCCGCCTCGCCCGCAAGGTGCTCGGCGACGACCCGCGGGAAGTACGGACGGTCTTCGTCGGAGGCGGCACGCCGACCCTGCTGGCGGCAGACGACCTCGTGGCGATGCTGGCGGCGATCCGCGACGAGTTCGGACTCGCCGCCGACGCGGAGATCACGACCGAGGCCAACCCGGAGTCGGTCGACCCCGCGTACCTGGCCCGGTTGCGGGCCGGCGGCTTCAACCGGGTGTCCTTCGGCATGCAGAGCGCGAAGCAGCACGTACTGAAGATCCTTGACCGCACGCACACCCCCGGGCGGCCGGAGGCGTGCGTCGCCGAGGCGCGGGCCGCTGGCTTCGACCATGTGAACCTCGACCTGATCTACGGGACGCCGGGTGAGAGCGACGACGACTGGCGGGCGTCCCTGGACGCGGCGATCGGGGCGGGCCCCGACCACGTCAGCGCGTACGCGCTGATCGTTGAGGAGGGGACGCAGCTGGCGCGCCGCATCCGGCGCGGCGAGGTGCCGATGACCGACGACGACGTGCACGCCGACCGCTATCTGATCGCGGACGAGGCGCTGTCCGCGGCGGGCTTCGAGTGGTACGAGGTGTCGAACTGGGCCACCTCCGACGTCGGCCGCTGCCTGCACAACGAGCTGTACTGGCGCGGCGCGGACTGGTGGGGCGCGGGGCCTGGCGCGCACAGCCATGTGGGCGGCGTGCGGTGGTGGAACGTCAAGCACCCGGGCGCGTACGCGGCGGCGCTGGCGGAGGGCCGCTCCCCGGGCGCCGGCCGCGAGGTCCTCCCGGCGGAGGACCGCCGCGTGGAACGCATCCTGCTGGAGCTGCGGCTCCGCGAGGGCTGCCCGCTGTCCCTGCTGGCCCCGGCGGGCCTGGCGGCGGCGCGCCGCGCCCTGGCCGACGGCCTCCTGGAACCCGGCCCGTACGCCGAGGGCCGCGCGGTCCTCACCCTCCGGGGCCGGCTGCTGGCGGACGGAGTGGTCCGCGACCTCGTGGACTAGTCGGCCGGCGTCGTGACGAAGTCGATCAGTTCTTCCACCCGGCCCAGCAGCGCAGGCTCCACGTCCCGGTAGCTGTGTACCGACGACAGGATGCGCTGCCACGCCGCGCCCGTGTTCTGCGGCCAGCCCAGTGCCCGGCAGATGCCCGTCTTCCAGTCCTCGCCTCGCGGGACCTTCGGCCAGCGGGGGATGCCCACCGAGGACGGCTTCACCGCCTCCCACACGTCGATGTACGGGTGCCCGACGACCAGCAGGTCCGCGTCCGTGACCTGCGCCGCGATACGGGACTCCTTCGAGCCCGGGACCAGGTGGTCCACCAGGACACCGAGGCGGGCGTCCGGCCCTGGGGCGAAGTCGGCGACGATCGCCGGGAGGTCGTCGATGCCCTCCAGGTACTCCACCACCACGCCCTCGATGCGCAGGTCGTCGCCCCAGACCCGCTCCACCAGTTCGGCGTCGTGGCGGCCTTCCACGTAGATACGGCCCGCTCGCGCCACCCTCGCCCGTGCCCCTGGGACGGCGATCGACCCGGAGGCGGTACGGGCAGGCGTGCGCGGGGCGGCCGACGAGGGGCGGACGAGCGTGACCGTACGGCCCTCCAACAGGAAGCCGCGCGGTTCCATCGGGAAGACCCGGTGTTTGCCGAAGCGGTCCTCCAGGGTGACCGTCGGCCCCTGGGCGGTCTTCTCGCACCGGATCACCGCCCCGCAGAAGCCTGTCGTGGCCTCCTCGACGACGAGACCCGCCTCGGCCGGGACCTCGGGGGCGGGGGCGGTCTTCTTCCACGGCGGGGTCAGGTCGGGCCCGTACTGTCGCCCTGTCTGTCGGCTGCGCATTCGACAGACAGTAGGAAGAAGGGGAGGGTCAGCGCGGCGACACGCCGAAACGCGCCGCCAGCGCATCACGCTGGGCACGGACGAAACGGGCATCCACCACCGAACCGTGCCCCGGTACGTACATCGCGTCCTCGCCGCCCAGGTCCAACAACCGGTCCAGCGCGGCCGGCCAACGCGACGGCACCGCGTCCGGGCCCGCCTGGGGCTCACCCGACTCCTCCACCAGGTCGCTGCAGAACACGATCTCCCGCGAGCCAGGAGTGCCGGGAGTGTCCGGAGCGCCCGGCACCAGCACCACCAGGTCGTGGCCGCTGTGACCGGGGCCGACATTCGCGAGCAGCACCTGCAGACCGCCCAGTTCGAGCGTCCACTCGCCGCACACCGCGTGCTGCGGCCGCACCAGCAGATCCGCAGCCTCCACGGCCTCGGCGCGCGGCAGCCCCTCCCGTACCGCCGTCGCGCAGATCTCGTCGCGCTCCGCAGCGAGTACGGAGTCCAGCCCGACCGCGCCGTACACCTCCACCCCGGAGAACACGGCCGCCCCCAGCACATGGTCGAAATGGGGATGGGTGAGTGCGAGGTGCGTCACCCTGCGGCCCAGCAGCCGCTGTGCCTGAGTACGTAGTTCGGCGCCCTCGCGCAGGGACGAACCCGCGTCCACCATGAGCGCCGCGTCGTCCCCCGCCACCAGACCGATCGTGCAGTCCCAGCCCGGCATACGGCGCCGCCCGACCCCCGCCGCAAGCCGCTCCCAGCCCAGCTCTTCCCAACTGACGTCCATACCGCGACGCTAGTCGAACGGCGCCCACCCGCGCCTGCTGAGCAGGGGCGTCGCACGGTAGCGTGACGGGCCGCCCTTGCTAGCGGTGTATCCACCCGCCGTACACTGGCCGGGAGAACGCTGGCACTCGAACACAGCGAGTGCCAAGCCCGGGACTGTCCGACCGAGGACCACAGCTGGAGGTGTGCGCGGATGCTCAGCGAACGCAGACTCGAGGTGCTGCGCGCCATCGTCCAGGACTATGTCGGCACCGAGGAGCCCGTCGGCTCCAAGGCGCTCACCGAGCGGCACGCCCTCGGCGTCTCGCCGGCCACGGTGCGCAACGACATGGCGGCCCTGGAGGACGAGGGCTACATCGCCCAGCCGCACACCAGTGCCGGACGGATCCCGACCGACAAGGGCTACCGGCTCTTCGTCGACAAGCTGGCCGGCGTCAAGCCGCTGTCCTCGCCCGAGCGGCGGGCCATCCAGAACTTCCTGGACGGCGCCGTCGACCTCGACGACGTCGTCGGCCGGACCGTGCGGCTGCTGGCCCAGCTGACCCGGCAGGTCGCCGTCGTCCAGTACCCCTCGCTGACCCGCTCGACGGTGCGGCACGTGGAACTGCTGGCGCTGGCGCCGGCCCGGCTGATGCTGGTCCTGATCACCGACACCGGACGGGTCGAGCAGCGCCTGGTCGACTGCCCGGCGCCGTTCGGCGAAATGTCACTGGCCGATCTGCGGGCCCGGCTCAACAGCCGGGTCGTGGGCCGCCGCTTCGCGGATGTGCCCCAGCTGGTGCAGGACCTGCCGGACTCCTTCGAGCAGGAGGACCGCGGGACGGTCTCGACCGTACTCGCGACGCTCCTCGAAACACTCGTCGAGGAGACGGAGGAGCGGCTGATGATCGGCGGAACCGCCAATCTCACCCGCTTCGGACACGATTTTCCCCTGACGATCCGGCCGGTGCTGGAGGCGCTGGAGGAGCAGGTTGTGCTCCTCAGGCTGCTCGGCGAGGCCAAGGACTCGGGAATGACCGTACGTATCGGGCATGAGAACGCCCATGAAGGGCTGACGTCCACATCGGTCGTCGCCGTCGGCTACGGTTCGGGCGACGAGGCAGTCGCCAAACTCGGCGTGGTCGGACCGACCCGCATGGACTACCCCGGAACGATGGGAGCGGTACGCGCAGTGGCACGTTACGTCGGACAGATCCTGGCGGAGTCGTAAGTGGCCACGGACTACTACGCCGTACTCGGCGTGCGCCGGGACGCTTCGCAGGACGAGATCAAGAAGGCGTTCCGCCGGCTCGCGCGCGAGCTGCACCCGGATGTGAACCCTGATCCCAAGACGCAGGAGCGTTTCAAGGAGATCAACGCGGCCTACGAGGTGCTGTCGGACCCGCAGAAGAAGCAGGTCTACGACCTCGGCGGCGACCCGCTGTCCGCCGCCGGCGGCGGTGGCGCGGGCGGCTTCGGAGCGGGTGGCTTCGGCAACTTCTCCGACATCATGGACGCCTTCTTCGGTACGGCGTCCCAGCGCGGCCCGCGGTCCCGCACCCGGCGCGGCCAGGACGCGATGATCCGGCTCGAGGTCGAGCTGGACGAGGCGGCCTTCGGCACGACCAAGGACATCCAGGTCGACACGGCGGTCGTCTGTACGACCTGCTCGGGCGAGGGCGCGGCCCCCGGCACCTCCGCGCAGACCTGTGACATGTGCCGCGGCCGCGGCGAGGTCTCGCAGGTCACCCGGTCCTTCCTGGGCCAGGTCATGACCTCGCGGCCGTGCCCGCAGTGCCAGGGCTTCGGTACGGTCGTGCCGACCCCGTGCCCCGAGTGCGCGGGCGACGGGCGCGTCCGCTCCCGCCGCACGCTCACCGTGAAGATCCCGGCCGGTGTCGACAACGGCACCCGCATCCAGCTCGCGGGCGAGGGCGAGGTCGGCCCCGGCGGCGGCCCCGCCGGCGACCTGTACGTCGAGATCCACGAGCTGCCGCACCCGGTCTTCCAGCGCCGCGGCGACGATCTGCACTGCACGGTGACCATCCCGATGACGGCGGCGGCGCTGGGCACGAAGTGCCCGCTCGAAACGCTGGACGGGCTGGAGGAGATCGACATCCGGCCGGGCACGCAGTCCGGCCAGTCGATCCCGCTGCACCAGCGCGGCGTCACGCATCTGCGCGGCGGCGGGCGCGGCGACCTGATCGTGCACGTCGAGGTGACCACCCCGGGCAAGCTGGACCCGCAACAGGAGGACCTGCTGCGCCAGCTGGCCGTACTGCGCGGCGAGGAACGGCCTCTCGGCCAGTTCCAGCCTGGGCAGCAGGGGTTGTTCTCGCGCCTGAAGGACGCGTTCAACGGGAGGTAGGCGCTGGCCGTCTTTCCGGCCGGGGGTCCGGGGGGTGGCCCCCGGGACGGCACAGTCAGCCTGGGCAGCAGGGGTTGTTCTCGCGCCTGAAGGACGCGTTCAACGGGCGCTGAGCACTGGACTATGCCAGGCGAAATGCTCGATTCGGAGCTGTGCGGGGGACGTGGCACGATGCCGTCATGTCCTCCGCACTGACCGATCTCTGCCGGTATCCGATCGTGCAGGCCCCCATGGCGGGCGGCGCCTCCTGTCCTCAGCTCGCCGCCGCCGTGTCCGAAGCGGGCGGACTCGGTTTCCTGGCAGCCGGTTACAAAACCGCGGACGGCATGTACCAGGAGATCAAACAGCTGCGCGGGCTCACCAACCAGCCCTACGGCGTCAACCTGTTCATGCCGCAGCCCAACAACGCGGACCCCGCCGCCATCGAGGTCTACCGCAACCAGCTGGCCGGCGAGGCGTCCTGGTACGAGACCCCGCTCGGTGACACCGACTCGTGCGCGGACAGCGAGGACGGCTACGACGCCAAGCTGGCCACCCTCCTCGAGGACCCCGTACCGGTGGTGTCCTTCACCTTCGGCTGCCCGGCCCGCGCCGTGCTCGACGCGTTCGCCGCGGCCGGCACCGTCACCGTGGTCACCGTGACCTCCGCCGAGGAGGCGAAGACCGCCCAGTGGCAGGGCGCCGCGGCGCTCTGCGTGCAGGGCATCGAGGCCGGCGGCCATCAGTCGACGCACCGGGACGACCCGCAGGCGGACGGGTCCGGCTTCGGGCTGCTGTCCCTGGTGTCGCTGGTGCGCGAGAGCGTACAGCTGCCGATCATCGCCGCGGGCGCGCTGATGCGCGGCGCGCAGATCGCGGCCGTGCTGGCGGCGGGCGCGGAGGCCGCGCAGCTGGGCACGGCGTTTCTCGTCTGTCCCGAGTCCGGAGCGAATGTGCTGCACAAACAGGCCCTGACCAACCCGTTGTTCGTACGGACGGAACTCACCCGGGCCTTCTCCGGCCGGCCCGCCCGCGGTCTGGTGAACCGGTTCATGCGCGAGCACGGCCCGTACGCGCCGGCCGCCTACCCCCAGGTGCACCACCTCACCACCGGGCTGCGCAAGGCCGCCGCCAAGGCGGGCGACGCGCAGGGCATGGCGCTGTGGGCGGGGCAGGGGCACCGGATGGCGCGCGAGCTGCCCGCCGGGCAGCTGGTGGAGGTGCTCGCCGCCGAACTGGCCGAGGCACAGGCCGCGTTGATGCTGCGGAGGGCGTCATGACCGCCCCCGTGTTCGTAGTCGATCAGGTCCCGGGCGGACCGGAGTTCGTACTGGACGGGCCCGAAGGGCGGCACGCCGTCTCGGTGAAGCGGCTACGCGCCGGGGAGGAAGTCGTCCTGACGGACGGCCGCGGCCGGTGGGCAGAGGGCATCGTCCGGGCCGCCGAGGGCAAGGACCGGCTCGTCGTGATGGATCTGCACGAGATCCGTGAGGAGCCCGGCCCGGAACCGCACATCACCGTCGTCCAGGCCCTGCCCAAGGGCGATCGCGGCGAGCTGGCCGTCGAGACGATGACGGAGACGGGCGTTGACGCGGTCGTGCCGTGGCAGGCATCGCGCTGCATCACCCAGTGGAAGGGCGACCGGGGCGCCAAGTCCCTGGCCAAGTGGCGCAGTGCGGTCCGCGAGGCGGGCAAGCAGTCGCGGCGGGTGCGCTTTCCCGAGGTGTCGGACGCGATGACGACCAGGCAGGTGGCGGCGCTCCTGGCCACCGCGGACTTCGCGGCGGTCCTGCACGAGGAGGGCAGCGAGCCGCTGGCCACCGCCGTCCTGCCCGAGCAGGGTTCGATCGTGCTGGTCGTGGGCCCCGAGGGCGGGGTGTCCCCGGAGGAGCTGGCGGCCTTCGCGCAGGCCGGCGCGAAGCCGTACCGCCTGGGCCGTAGCGTACTGCGCACCTCCACGGCCGGCACGGCGGCGACCGCGCTGCTGCTGGGACGTACGGGCCGCTGGTCCTGACCCTGTCCGACCGCGGACGGGGCACGGCCCACCCGCCCCACCTGGTAGGGGGACCGGATGCAGGCCGCCGCCGCCCGCGTCGGCCGAGCGTACGGCATCGACCGAACCAGGCCGTGCCGACGGGTGGGGCAGGCTCGTCCTGCGCGCGGAGCGCGAAGAAGAGCGGCCGGCCGTCGAGTTCGGCGTCCCGGATGCCGTCCCACAGGCCGCGGGCCGCCACCTCGTCCACGAACCTGCGGACGACCCCCGGTGTGTGAAGGTTCAGCAGATAGCCCTGGGTGTCGCCCACCGAGCCGCCGTACCAGCACCCGTTGGAGACCATCCGGCCCGGTCCGTTGCGGAACACGAGCAGCAGCCGGTGCCGCGAGCCCTCGCGGCGCAGCGAGAGCGACTCCCGGCAGTGGTCGCCGTACCCGTTGCCGGCCGGGTGGCTGTGGCGCAGCGACCACAGATAGGTGGTGTCGTCGACGACGAGGCGCCGGGTGGCGTGATCGCTGCGGGGCATGGGCTCACCGTATGCGAACCGCGCTGAGGGGAGTGGGCCGGATAGCATGGGCCGCAATGATCGACGCAGCCTGATTCGACACAGCCTGATCGACGCTCCGAGGAGGCCCGGGCATGGCGGGTGAACCGCAGGCGGACTGCCTGTTCTGCAAGGTCGTCACGGGGGAGGTGCCGGCGACCCTGGTGCGGGAGACCGAGACCACCGTCGCGTTCCGCGACATCAATCCGCAGGCACCGACGCACGTCCTGATCGTCCCCCGGGTGCACTACCCGGACGCCGCCTCGCTTGCCGCCGCCGAGCCGCAGATCGCCGCCGACCTGCTGGTCGCCGCCGGTGAGGTCGCCGCGCAGGAGAAGGTCGACGGCACCGGCTTCCGTATCGTCTTCAACACCGGCACGGGCGCGGGCCAGACCGTCTTCCACGCGCACGCCCACCTGCTCGGCGGCCGCGGCCTCAACTGGCCCCCTGGATAAGCACCTTGTCCGTACGAGAACTGGTGGTGCTCGGCACCGCGAGCCAGGTCCCCACCAGGCACCGCAACCACAACGGCTACCTGCTGCGCTGGGACGGCGAGGGCATCCTCTTCGATCCGGGCGAGGGTACCCAGCGTCAGATGCTGCGCGCCGGGGTCGCCGCGCACGACATCAACCGGATCTGCGTCACCCACTTCCACGGCGACCACTCCCTCGGTCTCGCCGGCGTCATCCAGCGCATCAACCTCGACCAGGTTCCGCATCCTGTCGCCGCGCACTACCCGGCGAGCGGGCAGCACTTCTTCGAGCGGCTGCGGTACGCGACCGCCTACCGCGAGACCGTGCTGCTGGACGAGGTGCCGGTGGCCGCCGACGGGGTGCTGGCCGCCACACCCGCGTACACCCTCGAAGCGCGCATGCTCTCGCACCCGGTCGAGTCCTTCGGCTACCGGCTGACCGAGCCCGACGGGCGCCGCATGCTGCCCGAGCGGCTCGCCGCGTTCGGCATCAAGGGTCCGGCCGTCGGACGGCTGCAGCGGGAGGGCGTGCTGGACGGCGTCACCCTGGAGCAGGTGAGCGAGGTGCGGCCGGGGCAGCGCTTCGCGTTCGTCATGGACACCCGGCTCTGTCCGGGCGTCCACGAACTCGCCGAGGGCTGCGACATGCTGGTCATCGAGTCGACGTTCCTCGACGAGGACGAACAACTGGCCGTCGACCACGGGCATCTGACCGTGGGGCAGGCCGCGCGGACGGCCCGGGACGCGGGCGTACGGCATCTGGTACTGACACACTTCTCGCAGCGGTACAGCGACCCTGACCTCTTCGAGGGGCAGGCGCGCGTCGCGGGCTTCGAGGGGGAACTGACCGTCGCCCGCGACCTGCTTCGCGTCCCCCTCCCCAAACGCCACCAGTGAGCGAGACCCCCGTGCCCATCCCCAAGGCAGAACTCCACCTCCACATCGAAGGCACGCTCGAACCGGAGCACGCTTTCGCGCTGGCACGGCGCAACGGCGTTGTGCTGCCGTACGCCGACAGCGCGGAGCTGCGCAAGGCGTATCTCTTCGACGACCTGCAGTCATTCCTCGACCTGTACTACGAGTTGATCGCCGTACTGCGGACGGAACGCGACTTCACCGAACTCGCCGACGCCTATCTGGCGCGCGCCGCCGAACAGGGCGTACGGCACGCAGAGATCTTCTTCGACCCGCAGGCCCACACCGGCCGCGGTATCCCCATCGGCACGGTGATCGAGGGCCTGGCCCGCGCGCTGGACAGCGCCGAGGAGAAGTACGGCGTCTCCACCCAGCTGATCATGTGCTTCCTGCGTGACGAGTCCGCCGAATCCGCGACGAGCACGCTGGACGCCGCGAGGCCGTATCTGCACCGGATCGCGGGCGTCGGCCTGGACTCGGCGGAGGCCGGCCACCCGCCGTCGAAGTTCCACGAGGTGTACGAGTCCGCTGCCGCCCTCGGGCTGCGGCGGGTCGCACACGCGGGGGAGGAGGGGCCGCCCGCGTACATCTGGCAGGCCCTGGACGTGCTCGGTGTCGAACGGATCGACCACGGGCTGCGCTCGATGGAGGACCCGGAGCTGGTGGAGCGGCTGGTGCGGGACCGGGTGCCGCTCACGCTCTGCCCGGTGTCGAACGTACGGCTGCGCGCCATCGACACGCTGGAGGAGCATCCGCTGCGGTCGATGATGGAGGCCGGCCTGCTGGTCACCGTCAACTCCGACGACCCCGCCTACTTCGGCGGGTACGTCGGCGAGACGTTCTACGCCGTCCACGAGGCACTCGGGCTCGGCAACGAGGAACTGCGCGCGCTGGCCCGCAACTCCTTCCTGGCGGCGTTCCTCGACCACGACGAGGAACGCCGGGCGCGTTACCTCGCCGAGGTGGAGGCGTACGACTTCGGCTGACCGGCCGCCGACGGAGCCGCAGCCGTCTCCGGAGCCGTACGGTGTCGGGCCAGCGGCCGGGACAGTGGTCGGGCCAGCGGCCGGGACAGCAGGTCAGCGCGGCGCTCCCGTATCCGGCCATCGCCAGCAGCAGGCCGAGGCGGGCCAGGTGCCGGGGCCCGTACCGCTCCACCCGCGAGGGGAGCGTGAAGCCCGCCGTGGCCGAACACAGCAGCAGGGTGGAGCCGACGAGGCCGGCCTGGGAAGGGGTGAGCCCGAGGCTGTCGTCGAGGCGGCCGACGACGGTGGGGAGGAGGTACGCGGCGAGGTAGCCGGCGGTGAAGACGGCGACCAGCGGCCAGGCCGCGTGCGGGCGCGAGTGCGACGGGGGACGCGAGTGCGGGCGCGAGAACACCGGACGTTCCTGAGGGCATGCGTGATGAACGGGCGAATCCCGGGAAACCCGGAAAAAGGGGGGAGGAGCGGCTGCCGATGACAGGAACGCGGCCCAAGTTGTATCAAGCGCGTGGAGTTGAGGAAAAGAGAGGCCAGGGCGTGACATGAGTCACAATTTGTTTGGGCCGGTTGCGCGAGGGTAAAACTGGCCATTTTCTCCACCAGGAACGGGGAGCACGCCGTGATCACTCGCGATGGACAGGAGTCGGACCGCGCCGCTCTCGACCGCGCCGCCCTCGACCCCCTCGGCGGGCTGCGCGCGCCGGAGGACCCCGACTGCGACGTCTTCCTGACCGGCACGGTCTTCCTCGACATCATCTTCACCGGCCTCGACAGCGCCCCCGTCCGCGGCACCGAGTCCTGGGCGCGCGGCATGGGCTCCAGCCCCGGCGGAGTCGCGAACATGGCCACCGCCCTGTCCCGGCTGGGGCTGCACACCTCGCTGGCCGCGGCCTTCGGTGACGACCACTACGGCGAATACTGCTGGGACGCCCTGGAGCAGGGCGAGGGCATCGACCTGGCCCGCTCGCGCGTCGTCCCCGGCTGGCACTCGCCGGTCACCGTCTCCATGGCGTACGAGGGCGAGCGCACCATGGTCTCGCACGGCCACGAGGCCCCGCCGCCGCCCGGCTCCGGCCCCTTCCCGGACTGCCCGCCCCGTGCGCGGGCCGCGGTCGCCTCGCTCGTGCCCGGCCGCCATGAGGAGTGGATCGCCTCCGCCGCCCGGCGCGGCGCCCGGGTCTTCGCCGATGTCGGCTGGGACGAGACCGGTCGCTGGGACCTCGCGGGCCTCGCCGACCTCCAGCACTGCGAGGCGTTCCTGCCCAACGCGGAGGAGGCGATGCGCTACACCCGCACCGACTGCCCGCGCGCCGCCGCCCGGGCGCTGGCCGACAAGGTGCCGCTGGCCGTGGTCACGCTGGGTGCGGAGGGCGCGTACGCCGTGGACGGGGCGAGCGGCGAGACCGCCGAGGTGCCCGCGATCCTGGTGGAGGCCCTCGACCCCACGGGCGCGGGGGACGTCTTCGTCGCCGGGTTCCTGACCGGGACGCTGGCCGGCTGGCCGCTCGCCGACCGGCTGGCCTTCGCGGGGCTCACCGCCGCGCTGTCGGTGCAGGAGTTCGGCGGCTCGCTGTCGGCGCCCGGCTGGGCCGAGGTGGCCGGTTGGTGGCAGCAGGTGCGCTCGCTGCCGGGCGGGGACCCGGAGGCGCTGCGGCGCTATGTCTTCCTGGAGGACCTGCTGCCCGCGGACGGCCGGCCGTGGCCGCTGCGCCGGGCGGTGCCGACGATCGGCTTCCGACACCCCGCGTAATCGCACGCCGCCACTCCGCGTAATCGGCTGCCGGCACATCGCGCAACCATCCCCCGCCGGTAAAACCCCTCGGTCTTGTCCGTGGCGCGTCGTACTCTTGGTATTCCAGAGGTTCCCGAGCAGCGAGAACCCTGCAACGGGAGGTATGTGCAGGCCACAGAGCCGGCCCATGACTCAGACACCCACAGACCACAGCCCCGCGCAGGGGCAGGCACGAGCCCACTTCACCGTCCCCGCCAAGCACCCCATGGTGACGGTCCTCGGCTCGGGTGACGCCCTGTTGCGCGTGATCGAGAAGGCGTTCCCGGCCACCGACATCCACGTCCGGGGAAACCAGGTCAGCGCGGCCGGTGAAGCGGCCGAAGTGGCCCTGATCCAGCGCCTGTTCGACGAGATGATGCTGGTGCTCCGCACCGGACAGCCGATGACGGAGGACGCAGTGGAACGCTCGATCGCCATGCTCAAGGCGAGCGAGAACGGAAACGGCCCGGACGAGACACCCGCCGAGGTGCTCACGCAGAACATCCTCTCCAGCCGTGGCCGCACCATCCGCCCCAAGACCCTGAACCAGAAGCGGTACGTCGACGCGATCGACAAGCACACGATCGTCTTCGGCATCGGGCCCGCCGGTACCGGAAAGACCTATCTCGCCATGGCCAAGGCGGTCCAGGCCCTGCAGTCCAAGCAGGTCACCCGGATCATCCTGACCCGGCCCGCCGTCGAGGCGGGGGAGCGGCTCGGCTTCCTGCCCGGCACGCTCTACGAGAAGATCGACCCGTATCTGCGGCCGCTCTACGACGCGCTGCACGACATGGTCGACCCCGACTCGATCCCGCGTCTGATGGCGTCGGGCACGATCGAGGTCGCGCCGCTGGCGTACATGCGAGGCCGTGCGCAGCCTGTCTTTACCAAGGTGCTGACGCCGGACGGCTTCCGTCCCATCGGAGACCTGGAGGTCGGCGACCTGGTCGTCGGATCGAACGGCGAGCCAACGCCCGTCCTGGGCGTTTACCCGCAAGGCGAGAAGGACATCTACCGCGTCACGGCCCAGGACGGGTCTTCGACGCTCTGCTGTGGCGACCACCTGTGGACGGTCAGGACGGCATCGGATCGCCGTCGTGACAAGCCCTGGCGGGTCCTCGAGACCAACGAAATGATCGGGAACCTCCGTGCCGCCCACGCCCGCAGGTACGAGCTGCCGCTGCTGAGCAAGCCGGTGTGCTTCCCGGGGCGCGAAGTCCCCATGGACCCCTACGCGCTGGGCCTGCTGCTCGGCGATGGCTGTTTGACGGGCAGCACCACGCCCTCGTTCGCCACCGATGACCTGGAACTCGCCTCCGCGCTGGAAACAGCACTGCCCGGCGTCTCCGTGCGGTGGAAGGACCGGGTGAACTACACCCTCAACCGGGTGAGGGCACCCGGCGATGTCGTCACGCTGGAGAATCCGGTCACGCGCACGCTGCGGGCTCTGGACTTGCTCGGTACGAGGTCATGCTCAAAGTTCGTGCCGGACGACTACCTCCACAACGCCGCGGAGGTTCGGCTGGCCTTGCTCCAGGGTCTCCTTGACTCGGACGGAGGACCAGTGGCCCAGGCCGGCCGAACATGCCGCATCCAGTACACGACGACATCGATCCTGCTCCGTGACGACGTCATCGCGCTGGTCCAGTCACTGGGAGGCGTCGCGTACAGCCGCCGCAGGGCGGCGGAAGGCCGGACGCCCGGGAAGGCCCACGGCCATGACGTCCACTACCGGCGTGACGCGCATGTTCTCGACATCCGGCTGCCTGCGGGCATGGAGCCCTTCCGGCTTTCGCGCAAACTTGAGAAGTACCGGGAGGCCGGGGGCGGTGGTCGGCCGATGCGCTTCATCGACAGCATCGAACCCGCGGGCCGTGAGGAGGCGGTGTGCATCCAAGTGGCTGCCGCCGACTCGCTCTATGTCACCGAGGACTACCTGCTGACGCACAATACGCTCAACGACGCGTTCATCATCCTCGACGAGGCGCAGAACACCAGCGCCGAGCAGATGAAGATGTTCCTCACCCGGCTGGGCTTCGACTCGAAGATCGTCGTCACGGGTGACGTCACCCAGGTCGACCTGCCGGGCGGCACGAAGAGCGGTCTGCGCCAGGTCCAGGGGATCCTGGAAGGCGTCGAGGATGTGCACTTCTCCCGGCTCACGTCCCATGATGTGGTCCGGCACAAGCTCGTCGGCCGTATCGTCGACGCGTACGAGCAGTTCGACACCCTCAACGGGCTGTGACATCCAACGAGAGCAGACAAGCCGGCACCATGTCGATCGACGTCAACAACGAGTCCGGGACCGAGGTCGACGAGCAGGCGATCCTCGACATCGCCCGCTACGCGCTCACGCGGATGCGTATCCACCCCCTCTCCGAGCTGTCGGTGATCGTCGTGGACGAGGCCGCCATGGAGCAGCTGCACATCCAGTGGATGGACCTGCCAGGCCCGACGGACGTCATGTCCTTCCCGATGGACGAGCTGCGCCCGCCGGCCAAGGACGACGAGGAG
The DNA here is from genome assembly GCF_024213665.1 of Streptomyces sp. A3M-1-3. GTDB lineage: Bacteria > Actinomycetota > Actinomycetes > Streptomycetales > Streptomycetaceae > Streptomyces. Next base: position 70,972 of record NZ_JANAVP010000004.1, on the reverse strand, counting down.
CCCCCGCAGGGGCTCCTCGGTGACATCGTGCTCTGCCCGGAGGTCGCCAAGAAGCAGGGCGAGGAAGCGGCGACGCAGCACTCCATGGACGAGGAGCTCCAGCTCCTGACCGTCCACGGGGTGCTGCACCTCCTCGGTTACGACCACGAGGAGCCGGACGAGAAGGCCGAGATGTTCGGCCTGCAGGCGGCGATCGTCGACGGCTGGCGGGCCGAGCACGGCCTGACCGGGCCCTCCCCGGCGCCCACCGTCTCGTGAGCGTCCAACTCATCCTGGGCGCGGTCGCGCTGGTCGTCGTCGCCTGGCTGGCGGCGTGTGCGGAGGCGGGCATCGCCCGCGTCTCCAGCTTCCGGGCCGAGGAGGCGGTGCGGTCCGGGCGGCGCGGCGCGGCGAAGCTCGCGCAGGTCGCGGCCGACCCGACCCGCTACCTCAACGTCGCGCTGCTGGTGCGGGTCGCGAGCGAGATGGCGGCGGGCGTGCTGGTCACGTACGCCTGCCTCGAGGAGTTCGAGGAGACCTGGACGGCGCTGCTCGTCGCCATCGGTGTGATGGTCCTCGTCAGTTACGTGGCGGTGGGGGTCTCCCCGCGCACCATCGGCCGCCAGCACCCGATGAACACCGCCACGGCGGCCGCGCACGTACTGCTGCCGCTCGCGAGGATCATGGGCCCGGTCCCGCAGCTGCTGATCCTTCTCGGCAACGCCCTGACGCCCGGCAAGGGTTTCCGTAAGGGCCCCTTCGCCAGCGAGGCCGAGCTGCGGGCGATGGTCGACCTCGCCGAGCAGGAGTCGCTGATCGAGGACGACGAGCGACGCATGGTGCACTCCGTCTTCGAGCTGGGCGACACGCTCGTCCGCGAAGTCATGGTCCCCCGCACCGACCTGGTCTGCATCGAGCGCTACAAGACGATCCGGCAGGCGCTGACCCTCGCGCTGCGGTCCGGCTTCTCGCGGATCCCCGTCACCGGGGAGAACGAGGACGACGTCGTCGGCATCGTCTACCTCAAGGACCTGGTGCGCAGGACGCACATCAACCGCGACGCCGAGGCCGAGGCCGTCTCCACGGCGATGCGGCCGGCCGCGTTCGTCCCGGACACCAAGAACGCGGGCGATCTGCTGCGCGAGATGCAGCAGGACCGCAACCACGTCGCCGTCGTCATCGACGAGTACGGCGGCACCGCCGGCATCGTCACGATCGAGGACATCCTCGAGGAGATCGTCGGCGAGATCACGGACGAGTACGACCGTGAACTCCCGCCCGTGGAGGAGCTGGGCGACGAGCGCTACCGGGTCACCGCGCGCCTCGACATCGGCGACCTCGGCGAGCTGTACGGCCTGGACGAACTCGACGACGAGGATGTGGAGACGGTCGGCGGTCTGCTGGCGAAGGCGCTGGGCAAGGTCCCGATCGCGGGCGCGTCGGCGGCGGTCGAACTCCCCGACGGCCGATCGCTTCGGCTGACCGCGGAGTCCCCGGCCGGCCGCCGCAACAAGATCGTCACGGTGCTGGTGGAGCCGGCCGGATGACCCCGGGTGAGCTCAGGGCGTTCTGCCTCGAACTGAACGGCACGGCCGAGGAGTTCCCGTTCACGCCGGAACACTCCGTGTTCAAGGTGTGCGGGAAGATGTTCGCCCTCAGCGCGCTGGAGGAGCAGCCGCTGACGGTCTCCCTCAAGTGCGAGCCGGACCTCGCGGTACAGCTGCGCGCCGAGCACCCGGCGATCGTGCCGGGCTACCACCTGAACAAGCGGCACTGGAACACGGTGACGCTGGACGGATCGCTGCCGGACCGGATGGTCCGGGAGATGATCGAGGACTCGTACGACCTGGTGGTGGCGGGCCTGCCGAAGGCGGAACGCCTGCGCCTGGACCGCCCGTAGGCGCAGGCCCCGCGCTCAGGGGATGTCCGGGCGACGCGGACATGTGCGCGGGCCTGCACCGGTTGATCGACGCATGGATGCCATTCCCGGCGCACATCATGGACGCGTACTGGAACACCGTGCTGTACAACGACGCGGCCTCGCTGGCCCTCGGGATGCGGACCGAGATCTCGCAGAACTGCCTGATCGCGTTCTTCACCGATCCGCTCTACCGCGCCCGTGCGAAGAGCTGGCAGCAGGTGGCGAGCCAGGTCGTGGCCCAGTTCCGGGCGGCCTGTTCGGAGTGCCCCGACGACGAGGGCTTCCAGTCGGTCATCGCGGAGGCGAAGGAACGCAGCCCCGAGTTCGCGGAGTTGTGGGCGGGGCGGGACATCGCGCCCGGCGGCCAGCTGGCCAAGGAGATGGAGCACCCGCTGGTGGGCCCGCTGTTCGTGGAGTCCACGCAGCTGCGCGTACCGGCCCGCCCCTATCTCACGATCGTGCTGCACACCCCGCTGCCGCAGGTGGACACGGCGGCGAAGCTGGAGTGGCTGTGCTCGCCGGAGGGGCGGCGCGGCGCGATGTATCCCCTGGCGGGTTAGGGGTGGGGTGTCTGGTGGATCACGGCTGGCCGCTCCTTATGCTCGGCACATGACCCAGAGCACCGAGATCGGCCCCGAGGACCGCAAGATCATCACGCTGGCGCGCAGCGCCCGCGCCCGTAACGGCGTGCCCGAGGGCGCGGCGGTGCGCGACGGGACGGGGCGTACGTACGTCGCCGGGACCGTCGAGCTGGACTCGCTGAAGCTAAGCGCGTTGCAGACCGCGGTCGCGATGGCGGTGGCGAGCGGCGCCGAGTCGCTGGAGGCCGCGGCGGTGGTGACCGACGCGGACACGCCGTCGGACGCCGACCGCGCGGCGGTCCGGGACCTGGGCGGCCCGGACACCCCGGTACTGCTGGCCGGCCCGGACGGCGGCCTCAAGGTCACGGTCACCGCGGGCTGATGGGCTTCGACCGGATCGCAGCCTGGGTGATGCTGGTCGGCGGCACGGTGGCCGGCGTGGCCGGCCTGATGGAGCCCGCTACCGGCGGCGAGATACGGGCGATCGGTATCTGGCCGTTCGCACTCGTCGGATTCGCCGCGCACGAGCTGCTGAAGGCGTACGGCCACCAGGGCCCGGCCCGGATCGCGCACCGGGCGGCCGGCGCGGTCGTCATCGGCACGGGCCTCTGGATGGCCGCCGCGCAAACCAGGGCGGTCACGGCCGGCCGGGCCGTCGACTGGGTGGAGCTGGCGGGCGGCGCCCTCGGCGTGCTGTACGCGGCCGTAGCGACGGGAGCCTGCCTGGAAGCGTCGCGGCGCAGGCGCCGCCGCCGGGCAGCGGTGTCCTGACGGCAACCGGAACCCGTGCCTACGCCAGGGCGCTGCGCGCGCAGTCGGGCGGGGGCGAGCTGCGGGGGCGCGTCCTGCTTCGCGCCGCCCTGCCCTCGCGCCGGGGCGCCCCGCGGGCCCGCTGGTCGGCGGCCGTCCGGGGATCGGGGAGAATGGGGCGCATGAGCGCTCCTTCCTCGTCCACACCCGAGCCCGACGCGACCACGCACCGCGCGGGCTTCGCGTGCTTCGTCGGCCGGCCCAACGCGGGCAAGTCGACCCTGACCAACGCACTGGTGGGGACGAAGGTCGCGATCACCTCCACCCGTCCGCAGACCACCCGGCACACCGTGCGCGGCATCGTGCACCGGCCCGACGCGCAGCTAGTGCTGGTCGACACCCCCGGCCTGCACAAGCCGCGCACGCTGCTCGGCGAGCGGCTCAACGACGTCGTACGGACCACCTGGGCCGAGGTCGACGTCATCGGCTTCTGCCTGCCGGCCGACCAGAAGCTCGGCCCGGGTGACAAGTTCATCGCCAAGGAGCTTGCGGGGATCAAGAAGACCCCCAAGATCGCGATCGTCACCAAGACCGACCTCGTCGACTCCAAGCAGCTCGCCGAGCAGCTCATCGCCATCGACCGGCTGGCCGGCGAGCTGGGCTTCGAGTGGGCTGAGATCGTCCCGGTCTCAGCCGTCGGCGACAAGCAGATCTCCCTGCTGGCCGACCTGATCGCCCCGCTGCTCCCGGAGAGCCCGCCGCTCTACCCGGAGGGCGACCTCACCGACGAGCCCGAGATGGTCATGGTCGCCGAGCTGATCCGCGAGGCCGCGCTCGAAGGCGTACGGGACGAGCTGCCGCACTCCATCGCTGTCGTCGTGGAGGAGATGCTCCCGCGCGAGAACCGCCCGGCCGACAGGCCGCTGCTGGACATCCACGCCAACGTCTACATCGAGCGCCCCAGCCAGAAGGGCATCATCATCGGCCCGAAGGGCTCCCGGCTGAAGGAGGTCGGGATGAAGTCGCGCAAGCACATCGAGGCACTCCTCGGTACGCCCGTCTTCCTCGACCTGCACGTCAAGGTCGCCAAGGACTGGCAGCGGGACCCGAAGCAGCTGCGCAAGCTCGGCTTCTGAGCGAGACGGTCACCGCCGGCCGGGGGCCGGCGCGGCCGCTCGAAGCCGGTGAGGCCACCTGGGGCCGAGCGGTGCGAGGGTGGCACGGGGACGTGGTCGCGAAGCAGCTGCGCAAGTTCGGTTTCTGAGCGAGACGGTCACCGTCGGCCGGGGGTCGGCGCGGCCGCTCGAAGCCGGTGAGGCCACCTGGGGCCGAGCGGTGCGAGGGTGGCACGGGGACGTGGTCGCGAAGCAGCTGCGCAAGTTCGGTTTCTGAGCGAGACGGTCACCGTCGGCCGGGGGTCGGCGCGGCCGCTCGAAGCCGGTGAGGCCCCTTGGGGCCGAGCGGTGCGAGAGTGGGCACGGGGGAAACGGTCCCGGGCCTAGGGGACACCCCCTAGTCCACGCCGTGGATGCGGTGCACCAGCACCGCGCCCGCCAGGCCCAGTAGTGCCGCCACCGTGTACAGCACGGAGTAGCCGCCCAGGTGCGTGACGATCGGGGCGGCGATCGCCGGGGCCAGGACCTGGGGGAGCGCGTTGGCGATGTTGATCACGCCGAGGTCCTTGCCCCGGTCCGCCGCGGCCGGCAGCACCTGGGTCATCAGCGCGAAGTCCACCGCGGTGAAGACCCCGAAGCCGATGCCGAGCAGCACCGCCGCGGTCACCGCGCCCGCCCAGGTCTGCCAGAACGCCAGCAGCCCGGTGGCGGCGGCGATCAGTACGCCCGACCACAGCACGAACGGCTTGCGGCGGCCCGTACGGTCCGACCAGATCCCGCCCACGACGACCGTGACCAGCACCATCACCGCGTTGACGGCGGTCAGGGTCAGTACCCCGTCCTCCGGCTTGCCGTCCTCGCCGCCGTAGTGCAGTACGTCGCGCAGGTAGTACAGCAGATACAGCAGCGCCACCGCGTTGCCCAGGTTTATCAGGAAACGGGTCAGCCAGGCCCAGCCCAGATCGGGGTACGCCCGCGGTCTGATCCAGAATCCCCTGGCGAAGCCGCGCCAGGTGAACGGCGGCCGCCGCGCGAGCGGCAGGTCCCTCCCCAGGAGGAGATACGGGACGGCGGCCAGCACCGTGAAGGCCGCGCACGCCAGATAGCCCGCCGTAATCCCCCCGGCGGCGGTCGCCAGGCCCGTCCCGGCCACCACTCCCAGCATCTGGGCAAGCCCGAGCCAGCCGCCGACCCAGCCGCGCCGGCCGTACGGCACCCGGTCCGGAACGGCGGCCGTCACGGCGGCGAACGCGGCGTTCAGCGCGAGCTGCACCAGGCACCAGCCGCCCAGCAGGGCGGCGACGCTGTCCGCGCCGGACAGCAGCACCAACCCGGCCGCGCCGCCCACCGTGCCGGCCGCGATCCACGGCGTACGGCGGCCGAAGCGGCCGGCCGTGCGGTCGGACAGGGCGCCGAAGAACGGGTTCGCGACGAGCGAGACGGCCGCGCCGACGCCCGTCACCCAGGCCAGCAGGGTCTCCTTGGACATTCCGGCCGGGTGGAGTTCCGCGGCCTGGAGCGCGAGGAGGATCTGGATCGGCCCGAACCAGCCCACCCAGATCCCGCCGTTGGCGAGGGAGAGGGCAGCGGTCCAGCCCCGGCCGACCCGTTCGGTGGGCTCCGCGAGGGCGCCGGCATCACGCGCGGCCGCCGCACCGTCCTCAGTCGCGGAGGCCACGCAGCGCCTCGCGCAGCCAGTGGTACGAGGCCTTCGGCGTGCGGACGAGCGTGTCGTAGTCGACGTGGACCAGCCCGAAGCGCTGCGCATAGCCTTCGGCCCACTCGAAGTTGTCCAGCAGGGACCAGACGAAATAGCCGCGGACATCGGCGCCCGCCGCCATCGCCCCGTGCAGGGCCCGCAGGTGCCCGTCGAGGTAGGTGATCCGCTCCTGGTCGTCGATGCCGTCGTAACTGCAGCCGTTCTCGGTGACGACCACGGGCGGCAGCCGGTCGCCGTACCGCTGCCGGAGCAGGGTGAGCTGCTCGGCCAGGCCCTCGGGGGCGACCGGCCAGCCGAAGGCGGTACGCGGCCGGCCCTCGATCTCCCGGATCGAGAAGGGGAGTTCGGCGGGCAGGCCGATCCCCGCGAACTCGCCGGCCTCGGCGTTCGGCGCGCCGATCAGCATTGGCTGGTAGTAGTTGATCCCGTACCGGTCGAGCGGCTCGGAGATCACCTTCAGGTCGGCGTCGACCGGGCCCGGCAGCAGGGCCGCGAGTCCGTCGTCGGGGTAGCGGCCGAGCAGCACCGGGTCGGCGAACATCCGGTTGGTGAGCATGTCGTAGAGGTCCGCGGCCTCCCTGTCCGCCGTCGCGGGAGAGGCGGCGCGCACCGGGCTGTGAGAGTTCGCGATGCCGATCCGCGTGGCCCCGTGGGCGCGCAGCGCCTGCACGGCCAGGCCGTGGCCGAGGAGCTGGTGATGGGCGGCGGGCAGGGCGTCGAAGAGTAGTCGGCGGCCCGGCGCGTGCTCGCCCAGCGCGTAACCGAGCAGGGTGACTTCGGCTGGTTCGTTGATGGTGATCCACAGGCCGACGCGGTCGGCGAGCCGGGCGGCGACGGCGTCCGCGTACTCCGCGAAGCGGTACGCCGTGTCGCGGACCAGCCAGCCGCCGGACTCTTCCAGTTCCTGCGGGGTGTCCCAGTGGAACAGGGTGGGGGCCGGGCGGATGCCGTACGCGCACAGCTCGTCGACGAGACGGTCGTAGAAGTCGAGCCCTGCCTGGTTGACCGGCCCGGTCCCGGCCGGGACCACCCGGGACCAGGAGACGGAGAAGCGGTACGCGCCGACGCCGAGGCCGTGGATGAGCGCGACGTCCTCGCGGTAGCGGCGGTAGTGGTCGGTGGCGACGGCCGCCGTACTGCCGTCCTTGACCCGGCCGGGTTGCGCGGTGAACGCGTCCCAGGACGAGGGCCCGCGGCCGTCCTCGTCGACCGCGCCCTCGATCTGATGGGCGGAGGTGGACACGCCCCAGAGGAAGTCCTCGGGAAAGGGCGGCAGCGGAGGCCGGGCGGAGGGCGGGGGCGTGGCGTCATCCCGGGATGGTCGCGAGCAGTCTGACGGAGTGTCAAGAGTGCCGCCAGAACCTCTCGTTCGGGCGTCTCTCAGAGGGCGACGAGCCGGACCCGGCCGCCGCAGAGCTTCGACATGTCGTCGAGGTCCGAGGCCAGCATGGCGACTGGCCCGGCCTGCCGGAGGGCGACTTCGGCGACAGTCGCGTCAAGGGCGTACTTGTGCCCGTGCAGGCCGGCGTTCGCCAGGCGGCCTACTCCACCCGCCTACTCCGCCGGTTCCGCGATCAGGGCCGTCGCCACCGGGCGGAAGCCGAGGCGGGCGTAGATGCGGGCCACGTCCTCGTCGCCCGCCGACAGGAACACCGTGCCGATGCCCCGCGCCCGCGCGTCCGCCACCAGCGCCGCCGTCACAGCCAGGGCCAGGCCCCGGCGGCGGGCGGACGGGAGGGTGCCCACGCCCACGATCTCGGTGACGCCGCCGACCGGGTTGTGCTGGCCGGCGCAGAGCACCACGCCGTCCTCCACCGCCGCGGCCACCACCGTCAGCCCGTCCCCGATCCGCCCGGCGAGCTGCTCCACCGAGCCGTCCCCCGCACGTGCCAGCGCCTCCGCGGCCAGCTCCGCCGGGCCCGCGGGGCCGACTGCGGTGCCCGGCACGGCGAAGGCGAGGTGCGGGACGGTCAGCGCGGCCTGCAGGAACGGGTCCTCGGCGCCCAGCACACGTACGGACACGGACGACTCCGCGACGCGGGCGGCGACAGGGGCGGGCGCGTCATCGGCCAGCACCATCAGCGGGTGCGCGTGGACGGTCAGCCCCGACTCCTCGACCGCCTTGCGCAGTCCGGGAGTCGTCTCGTGCACCCACTCGAAAGCCTCGGGTATGGACAGCTCCCGCTGCCGCGCGCGGACGCGGTCCACGTCCGCCGCGGTCGCCACCTCCGGATGCCCGAGCGTGGGCCGCGCGTAGAACGGCCAGCCTGGGCCTTCCCGTACGAAGAGGGTCAGCGGTCCGAAGTCCTCGGACCGCGCGCCGGACCGCGGGACGGCGTCGTAGAACTGTTCGAGCATCTGAAGCCGCGCAAGCTGATCAAGAGTCACGGCGGCCATCCAAACACCGCGCGCCCCCGTCAGGCACCCTCTTTCAGTACCCGCGTGATCAGCTTCCGCTGCGCCTCCGTGAGCCGCGGGTCCGCGCAGTGGACTGTGCGGCCGTCGACCGTGATCTGGTACGAGAACCCGTCCGGCACCCCAGCCGGTGGCACCGCCCGGCCGTCGGAGACCGCCTCCTCGGCCAGGGCATGCCACTCGTCCGCGTCGGGCCGCCCCGAGGTGTCCACCTCGGCACGGCGCTCGATGCCGGCGAAGCCCCCTGTACGCCTTACCTCGATACGCATGGCTCCATGCTTATCCCGCCACGGCGAGCGGGACACCCACCTGAGACCAGGCCTTGCGCAGCGCCTCCTGCTCCTCGCCCTCCCCGTAGCGGGTGTCCGCCGCGGCGACCGTGAGCCGGGCGAACTCGGCGAAGCTCGCGTCCACCTGCAGCTCGCCGCCGGTCAGCACGTCGTACCAGATCTGCCCCGCCCGCTCCCAGGCCCGGCCGCCGAGCTCGGTGGCGAGCAGGTAGAAGGCGTGGTTGGGGATGCCGGAGTTGATGTGGACCCCGCCGTTGTCGCGGCCGGTGCGGACGTACTCGTCCATGGTCGCGGGCTGCGGATCCTTGCCGAGTACGTCGTCGTCGTACGCCGTGCCGGGCGCCTTCATCGAGCGCAGCGCGACCCCGCTCACGCGCTCGGCGAGCAGCCCCGCGCCGATCAGCCAGTCCGCCTCGGTGGCGGTCTGGTCCAGCGTGTACTGCTTGATCAGCGAGCCGAAGACGTCGGACACCGACTCGTTGAGCGCGCCCGGCTGCCCGAAGTAGGTGAGGTTCGCCGTGTACTGGGTGACGCCGTGCGCCAGCTCATGCCCGATGACGTCCACCGGCAGCGTGAAGTCGAGGAAGATCTCGCCGTCTCCGTCGCCGAAGACCATCTGCTCGCCGTCCCAGAAGGCGTTGCCGTAGCTCTCGTCGTAGTGGACGGTCGCGACCAGCGGCAGGCCGTTGCCGTCGATGGAGTTGCGCGCGTACGCCTTGAGGAAGAGGTCGAAGGTCGCGCCGAGACCGTTGTACGCACGGTTGACGGTGGCGTCCTGGCCGGGCGCCTCGCCCTCCCCGCGCACCTTGCGGCCCGGCAGGTCGCGCCCGTGGTCGGCGTCGTGGATGGAACGCCGCGGCTCGTCGGCGGCGGCCTCGGGCGGCGGGGCCACGGCCGGGGCGCCCACGACGGTGGTCAGCCGGCGCCTGGTGCGCTGGGCGGCGTCCGCCACCAGGGTGCGCCGGGCGGGCCCGGCGAGCGCGGGATCGTCGGCCCGCGCCAGCTTGTCGAGGAGGTGGGGCGGCACGATCGTGCAGAAGACAGGGTGGTGGAACCTGTGGGAGGTCATGGCTCGTAATGTGGCACTGGGTCATGCCGCTGTCACTAGCTGCGACAGCGATTAGCCAAATGGAGTGATAGGTCACCTTTTGGCCGTTACCTGTATGTGATCCCGCATACTGATACGGCCCCGCGCCGACAGCGCGGCTCGGCTAGGCTGCGGCACATCATGCGTTTCGGGCTGCTTCTCCTTAGCTGCCGCGGCGAGGGTCTGTAGTCGTAGGCCGACCCCCTCCCCGCGGAGTCCGGTGTTGCGGTTTCACGACCGTCGGCCGTCCCAGCGGACACACGAGGAGCCCACGCAATGTCTGAAACGTCTGTCGGTCGCGCCACGCCCATCACCACCGCGACCCACACCCAGAAGCCCTCCGGGATGCCGGTCCACAAGTACGCCCAGTACGAGGCCGTGGACATCCCCGACCGCACCTGGCCGGACAGCCGCATCACCAAGGCGCCCCGCTGGCTCTCCACCGACCTGCGCGACGGCAACCAGGCCCTGATCGACCCGATGAGCCCCGCCCGCAAGCGCGAGATGTTCGACCTGCTGGTGCGCATGGGCTACAAGGAGATCGAGGTCGGCTTCCCCTCCTCCGGTGAGACCGACTTCAACTTCGTACGCTCCATCATCGAACAGGGCGCGATCCCCGAGGACGTGACCATCTCCGTCCTGACCCAGGCCCGCGAAGAGCTGATCGAGCGCACCGTCGAATCGCTGGTCGGTGCGCGGCGCGCCACCGTGCACCTGTACAACGCCACCGCGCCCACCTTCCGCCGGGTCGTCTTCCGCGGCTCGAAGGACCAGGTCAAGCAGATCGCCGTGGACGGCACCCGGCCGGTGATGGAGTACGCGGACAAGATCCTGGGCCCCGAGACCACCTTCGGCTACCAGTACAGCCCGGAGATCTTCACCGACACCGAGCTGGACTTCGCGCTGGAGGTCTGCGAGGCGGTCATGGACGTCTGGCAGCCCGAGGAGGGCCGCGAGATCATCCTGAACCTGCCGGCCACCGTGGAGCGTTCCACGCCGTCCACGCACGCGGACCGGTTCGAGTGGATGTCCCGGAACCTCTCGCGCCGCGAGTACGTGTGCCTGTCCGTCCACCCGCACAACGACCGCGGCACCGCCGTCGCCGCCGCCGAACTGGCGGTCATGGCCGGCGCGGACCGGATCGAGGGCTGCCTGTTCGGCCAGGGCGAGCGCACCGGCAACGTCGACCTGGTGACCCTGGGCATGAACCTGTTCTCGCAGGGCGTCGACCCGCAGATCGACTTCTCGCAGATCGACGAGATCCGCCGGACGAGCGAGTACTGCAACCAGATGGAGGTCCACCCGCGCCACCCCTACGCGGGCGACCTGGTCTACACGGCCTTCTCCGGCTCCCACCAGGACGCCATCAAGAAGGGCTTCGACGCCATGGAGGCCGACGCGGCCGCCCAGGGCCCGGGCGTCACCGTCGACGACATCGAGTGGGCCGTTCCGTATCTGCCGATCGACCCCAAGGACGTCGGCCGCTCGTACGAGGCGGTCATCCGGGTCAACTCGCAGTCCGGCAAGGGCGGTATCGCGTACGTCCTGAAGAACGACCACAAGCTGGATCTGCCGCGCCGGATGCAGATCGAGTTCTCGAAGATCATTCAGGCCAAGACCGACGCCGAGGGCGGCGAGGTCACGCCGAAGGCGATCTGGTCCGTCTTCCAGGACGAGTACCTGCCCAACCCCGACAACGCGTGGGGCAGGATCCAGCTGCGCTCCGGCCAGACCACGACCGACAAGGACGGTACGGACACGCTGACCGTCGAGGCGGTCGTGGACGGCACCGAGACCGTGCTGACCGGTACCGGCAACGGTCCGATCTCGGCCTTCTTCGACGCGCTGGCCGCGGTCGGCGTGGACGCCCGCCTGCTGGACTACACCGAGCACACCATGAGCGAGGGCGCGAGCGCCCAGGCGGCCTCGTACATCGAGTGCGCCATCGACGGCCGCGTCCTGTGGGGCATCGGCATCGACGCGAACACGACACGTGCCTCGCTGAAGGCGGTCGTCTCGGCGGTCAACCGCGCCGGTCGCTGATCGCCGCTGACCTCCCGCTTCAAGGTCAACTCCAGGACCCCGCCCCCCGATCACGGAGGGCGGGGTTCGGCCATGTCTGCGCCCCGGCGGAGGAACCTGCCGCCACAGTGCTGACGTCACATCACGGATGTGGCTAACATCACGTCAACGCGACAAGGGTGTCCGGAGCTGTATGGAGGTGGAATGTGCTGCCAGAACGGGGGCCAAGCGGCCGAAAACTGCGTATCTCGGGCATCCGGACCACCTGGACCACCGTCGGCGACGGCGAGTTCTTCTGCCCCGACTGCGGAGGCGACCGCAACTACCGGCGGCGCACCGGCCGCAGGCGCTTCACCCTCCTCGGCGTTCCCCTGCTGCCGCGCGGCCACGCCGGACCCGTCGTCGAGTGCGCCGCCTGTCACGCCCACTTCGGCGCCGACACCCTGGACCACCCCACCACCACCCGCTTCTCCGCGATGCTCCGCGACGCCGTGCACACCGTCGCGCTCGCTGTACTCGCGGCCGGCGGCACGTCCTCGCGTACGGTCCGGGAGGCAGCCGTCCTCACCGTCCGCTCCGCCGGGTTCGAGGACTGCACCGAGGACCAGCTCACCATGCTGATCGAGGCGCTCGCCGCGGACACCGGGCGGCTGCCCGGGATGTACGACGCGTCGCCCGAACCGTGCGGAGCCGCCCTCGCCATCGAACTCCACGAGGCGCTCGAACCGCTCGCCCCGCATCTCGCCCCCGCCGGACGCGAGTCGATCCTGCTCCAGGGCGCCCGTATCGCCCTCGCCGACGGCCCGTACAGCCCCGCCGAGCGCGAGGTGCTCGCCACCGTCGGGACCGCGCTGCAACTGTGCGCCGACGACACGGCCAGGCTGCTGCTGGCCGCCGCCCGGCCCGTACTCCCGGGGGAGTAACCGGGGCCCCGCAGCGGCCGCATCATGTGAATCGCGTCAGCCGAGGGCGCGGTCGCACCCGCGCCGGGGCAGCACCGCGGTGGCAGGGAGGCCAAGCCCCTACGGGCATGCGGAACGCACCGGGGGTAGTGCGGTTCAGCGCTTGATGCCGGCGACGAAGGCGGCCCAGGCGGTGGCGGTGACGATCAGGGCGGGGCCGTGGGGGTTCTTGCTGTCCCGGACGGGGACGACGCCGGGGATGTTGTCGAGCACCTCGACGCAGTCGCCGCCGGTGCCGTCGCTGTACGTGCTCTTCCGCCACTGGGCCGAGCCCGCGAAGTCGTACGCGACCTCGACGCAGCTGCCACCGTCGCCGTTGCTGTAGCTGCTCTTGCGCCACTGAGCGGTGCTCAGGTCGTACTCGTGCATCGTCTGTAGTCCTCCGCCGCCGATTCGATCAGGGCCAGGGACACCTCCGGCGACAGTGCGGCGGCCCTGAGTAGATCGTAGGCTTCTTGTGCCCGCTTAACCAGGGCCGGATCGTCCAGCAGGTTCCCCGAAAACTCCGTCTCTGTATAGAGAGTTGGCGGTGCGTCCTCGAACTCCATGAGCGTCATCATTCCGGTCATCACGGCGCACGCTCCGGCTGAGAACGGAAGCACCTGCATCAGTACCGTGCCGTCGTGTGCGAGCGCTGCGATGTGGTCCAGTTGCTCTGCCATCTCTGCAGGTCCGCCAACCGGGACGCGTAGTACGTGCTCATGCAGGATCGCCCAAAGCATGGGCCGTGTAGTGCTGTTGAGGACATGCGCGCGGTCCATACGGGCCGACACCTTCTCCTCAATATGTGAGCTGGAGGCGAACGGGTTGAACGCCCTCGTGATGGCTCGCGCGTATGTGGCCGTCTGCAGAAGCCCAGGCACGACCGCCGGGGCGAACTCGCAGATCTTCGCCGCCAGCGCCTCCAGCTCCGCAACCGCCGCGAAATACTCCGCGTACCGCGAGTCGTTGATGAGCTTCCGCCACATCCGCTCGAAAATACCGTCGGTTTGCAGCGCCTCGTCGATCCGTTCGGCCACATCACGCTGCGGCTTCCTGATCGCCTGCTCGAACTGGCCGATGTAGCCGCCGGATACGAAGACCCGCAGGCCCAGCTCCGCCTGCGTCAGCCCGGCCACCTCGCGCCGTCGTTTCAGTTCCGCCCCGAAGAATTCCCACGCGGCCTGCCGCGAACCGTTCCCCATGGGTTAACTCCTTTGTGCTGCCCCGTCGTTGTAGTGCGTGCGCCCCTGTCGATGGTAGGGAGAAATCCCCACGCTGGAGGCATGAAAAACGGAAATGCACCAAAGCTCGAAGTCGCCGAATCCGCGGTCACCGAATTGCGGGCCGCGCTCGCCCGCGCGGGAGTAATTCTCCCCTCCCTCGGAATCGACCCGCTCTCGTACGCCGACCCGACCGACCGGCCGGCGCTCATCGAACTGGGCCGCTGTACCGCCGAAACGGCCCGGCTGCTGGCCGCCGCGCTGCCGGGGGAGGGGTGAGCGCCGCCGTGGGGTCGTACGCCGTCGACATCCGTACAGGGAGGCTGGGCACGGTCATGGGGCACGTGGGCCCGTACGTACAGCTCAGGCCGATCGGCGGGGGCCGGGAGTGGGACTGCGTACCGGACGCGGTACGGGAGGCCACGGCGGCCGAGCGGCTGAGTGCGGTGACGGCGTACGTCAACGCGCGCAGCCGGGGCGAGGTGTCGTGACCTCAGCCGTACCAGGTGACGTTGCAGACGTAGACGCACTCCTGGCGGGGCACGGCGAGAAAGGAGATGAAGCCCCGGCCGGCGAGGATGTCGAACTCCCTCAGGCCGCCCTCACGGTCGGTGGGCCTGCCTACCGTGGTCGCGCCTCGACCCAGCGCGGCGAGTTCGGTGGCCAGTCGCTCCACCTCCGCCACCACGCCGGGCGGCAGCCCTTCGGTGATGTACTCCTCGCCGGGGTTGTAGTCCCACGTCCAGTCGGTCACAGACCGGCCTCGGCCTCGGCCGCCCCCCGGAGGCGGCGGATCTCGGCGATCGCCTTCGTCGGATCCTGTTCGCCCGCATCCACGAGCCGCTCCAGCTCCCGCAGGCGAGCGGCGCGCTCTGGATGGCGCTCGATCGCCACGAACACCGCCCACGAGTGAACGAACGCCCGAAGCGGGGCCAGACTCTGGGTCTGCTGCGCGTTCGTCGTCGCTTCGAACAGGTGCTGGGTGAGAGCTGGGATCCGGCTCGGGGCGATCTTCGCGACAGCGGCCCGGAGGGCCTCTGTCGTGAGGTCGGGCATGGGGATCAGGGGTCCGTACGGGCCGTCGTGCTGCGCGCTCACTGGGACCTCCGGCGTGGACGGGGCGCGGGTTCTCGTACCGTATACCGGTCGCCCAGTGGCGGAACCGGCAAACGGTGTGAGTTCCCTCCACCCGGTACCGGCGCCCTCGGCGGCCGCCCGAACGCCACGGAGGGAATCCGCGCTCCTTTGGTTCCAGTCCGGCGCGTGAAACCGGCTCGACGGCATCGGTTGCGAGGACGGCTGGCGAGTGAAGATGGGCGAGCCCGATCCGAAGGACGTGACGGCCGTGCCCGGCTGGGTGCCGAAGGCGCCGGCGGGCTCGGCTCCACGGTACCGAAGTGATTTGATCCGGCCTGTGCCGTCTCGTACCGGGCGCCATGCCAGTTCGGCGCAGTGACCGGACGGCGCTAGCTCCGCAGGTCGATCATGCGGGCAGGCTGGCCGGTGGTGCGGGCGATCGTCGTGAAATCCCGGTCGAAATGCAGGAGTGTGAGCCCGGACTCCTCGGCGACGGCGGCGACGAGGAGGTCGACGGGCCCCGCGCTGCGATGTTCGCCCTTGGCCGTGAGCTGCTCCTGCACCACGCGCGCGCGCCTGTAGATGCCGTCCGGCGTGGGGCACCAGGTGTAGTACGCGGCGAAGGCGTTCTTCATCTGTTCGCGGTCGGCTGACGAACGGGCAGAGTAGAGCACTTCGAGCTCGGTGAAGTCGCAGATGGCTACGAGACCTGCACCGATCCTGTTATCCCACTCGCGGGTGGCCTGGCCGAGCAGTACACGAACGAGGGCCGATGTGTCGATGAGGTAGTCGGCGACGCTCATTCACGCGCTCCTGTGCAGATCAACCGACTCCTCCCGTACGCCCCGATATCTGCGCTTGTCCAGGAGGATATCCAGATCAACGGCACCATCCGCGGCGAGCTCGCGGGACTCTTCGAGGGCGCGCAGTCGCCGGTAGCGAGCGGTTACCTCCCGCAGGGCAGTGTTGATGGTGTCCCGCTTGGTGGTCGTGCCGAGTTCCTCGGCGGCCGCCGCGAGAGCTTCGTCGTCAAGATCAATAACCGTGCGACTCACGAGTGGCTCCTTGGCTCCTTTGATGTACACGCTGATGTGTATCAGTATACCTCATTCATTGTGCATCCGGCCCGGCCTCCGCCCGCGTACGCGACAATGGGCCGTATGAGTCTCTTCCGCGACGACGGCATCGTGCTGCGCACCCAGAAGCTGGGGGAAGCGGACCGCATCATCACGATCCTGACCCGTGGGCACGGGCGCGTGCGGGCTGTCGCTCGTGGGGTACGGCGTACGAAGTCGAAGTTCGGCGCGCGGCTGGAGCCGTTCTCGCACGTCGACGTGCAGTTCTTCGCGCGCGGCAGCGAACTTGTCGGGCGCGGGCTGCCGTTGTGTACGCAGAGTGAGACCATCGCTCCGTACGGAGGCGGCATCGTCACCGACTACGCCCGCTACACCGCCGGCACCGCGATGCTGGAGACCGCCGAGCGGTTCACCGATCAGGAGGGCGAGCCGGCCGTGCAGCAGTATCTGCTGCTCGTCGGCGCGCTGCGCACCCTCGCACGGGGTGAGCACGAGCCGCACCTCATCCTGGACGCGTTCCTGCTGCGCTCGCTCGCCGTCAACGGCTACGCGCCCAGCTTCGACGACTGCGCCAAGTGCGGCATGCACGGCCCGAACCGGTTCTTCTCCGTCGCGGCGGGCGGCGTCATCTGCGCCGACTGCCGGGTGCCCGGAAGCGTCGTACCCTCTGCGGAGGCCATCGGCCTGCTCAGCGCGCTGCTGACGGGGGACTGGGGGACGGCGGACGCGTGTGAGCCGCGGCATGTCCGGGAGGGCAGCGGGCTGGTGTCCGCCTATCTGCACTGGCATTTGGAGCGCGGGCTGCGCTCGCTGAGGTACGTCGAGAAACAGGAGTTGTGAACCCCATGGCACGACGCGGGATTCTGGGACGCCCCCGCCGCGAGTACAAGACACCCGAGCCGCACCCCTCCGGGGCGCGCCCGCCGAAGATCCCCGGTGAGCTGGTGCCGAAGCACGTCGCGGTCGTCATGGACGGCAACGGCCGCTGGGCCAAGGAGCGCGGGCTGCCGCGCACCGAGGGCCACAAGGTCGGTGAGTCCGTCGTGCTCGACGTCCTCAACGGCTGTCTGGAGATGGGCGTCAAGAACCTCTCGCTGTACGCCTTCTCCACCGAGAACTGGAAGCGCTCGCCCGACGAGGTCCGCTTCCTGATGAACTTCAACCGCGACGTCATCCGCCGCCGCCGCGACCAGATGGACGAGCTGGGTATCCGCATCCGCTGGACCGGCCGGATGCCGAAGCTGTGGAAGTCGGTCGTCCAGGAGCTCCAGGTCGCGCAGGAGCAGACGAAGAACAACGACGCGATGACGCTGTACTTCTGCGTCAACTACGGCGGCCGTGCCGAGATCGCGGACGCGGCGGCGGCGATAGGGCGTGACATCGCGGCGGGCACGCTCGACCCGTCCAAGGTGAACGAGAAGACCTTCGCCAAGTACCTGTACTACCCGGACATGCCGGATGTGGACCTCTTCGTCCGCCCGAGCGGCGAGCAGCGCACGTCCAACTACCTGATCTGGCAGAGCGCGTACGCGGAGATGGTCTTCCAGGACGTGCTGTGGCCGGACTTCGACCGCCGCGACCTGTGGCGGGCCTGCCTGGAGTTCGCCCAGCGCGACCGCCGCTTCGGCGGGGCCCTGCCGAACGAGGTGGACGGGCAGGAGCCGCTCGCCTGACCGCCTGCAGCAAGCGGTGCTGCCGGTCCTGAGTACGCGTACTCAGGACCGGCAGCACCGGCGGCAGGGCCGGGATTGCGAGACGGTCAGTTCTTCGCGGCCGCCGCCGCGCACTCCGCGCAGGTGCCGAAGATCTCCACCGTGTGCGCGACGTTCACGAAGCCGTGGTCCGCGGCGATCGCCTCGGCCCACTTCTCCACCGCCGGGCCCTCGACCTCGACCGCCTTGCCGCACATCCGGCACACCAGGTGGTGATGGTGCTCGCCGGACGAGCAGCGCCGGTAGACGGCCTCGCCGTCGCTGGTGCGCAGTACGTCGACCTCGCCCGCGTCGGCGAGGGACTGGAGCGTCCGGTAGACGGTGGTCAGTCCCACCGAGTCGCCGCGGTGCTTGAGCATGTCGTGCAGCTCCTGGGCACTGCGGAACTCGTCCACCTCGTCGAGTGCCGCCGCCACAGCGGCACGCTGCCGGGTCGATCGTCCTCGTACTGGCGCTGTGTTCGTTTCGCCAGGCGCAGTCGCCACAGGTGCCTCCTCACATCAGCCGTCGGGTCATTGTGCCAGGCGGCACGGGCCCGATGCCGTGGTCGGACGTGGTCAGACCTTCACATCGTCGTGCGTACGACGCGAACCGGGCATGTCCAGTGTGCATTCCGCCTCCGCTGCCCGTACGGCCTGGGCGCGCTTTCTGGCCAGTGGCGCGGCGGCCACCGACAGCACCAGGAAGACGCCGATGGCCATCAGCACGATGGCGGCTCCGGACGGGGCGTCCACGTAGAACGTCGTGACAGTGCCGCTCACGGCGACCGCGACGCCGAGACCCATTGCCAGGCCCAGCGTCGCGGCGAAGCCGCGGGTGACCCGCTGGGCCGCCGCGACCGGTATCACCATCATCGCGCTCACCAGCAGCAGACCGACGATGCGCATGGCGACCGTGACGGTGACCGCGGCGGTCACCGCCATGAGCAGATTGAGCAGCCGGACCGGCAGGCCGGTGACCCGGGCGAACTCCTCGTCCTGGCAGACCGCGAACAGCTGCTTGCGCAGCCCGAGCGTGACGGCGATCACGAACGCGGCGAGGATCACGACCGCGGTGACGTCCTCGTTCGACACCGTGGTGATCGAGCCGAAGAGGTAGCTGGTGAGATTCGCCGTCGAGCCGCCCGGCGCCAGGTTGATGATCATGACACCGCCGGCCAGGCCGCCGTAGAAGAGCATGGCGAGCGCGATGTCACCGCTGGTCTTCCCGCGCGAGCGGATCACCTCCATGCCGACCGCGCCGAGGACGGCGACCAGCGTGGCCATCCACACCGGGCTGGTGTTCAGCAGGAAGCCGAGGGCGACACCGGTCATGGCGACATGGCCGATGCCGTCGCCCATGACCGCCTGGCGGCGCTGGACGAGATACGTGCCGATGGCGGGCGCGGTGAGGCCGACGAGCAGTGCGGCCAGGAGCGCCCGCTGCATGAAGTCGTAGGTCAGGATGTCCATCAGGTCAGCAGCCCCGTCCGGATCGGCTCGGCGTGGTGCGCCTCGTGCGGGTGTACGTGGTCGTGGCCGGGCAGCGCGTGCTGGCCGACGGCCTCCGGGGGCGGCCCGTCGTGCACGACGCAGCCGTCGCGCAGGACGACCGCGCGGTCGATGAGCGGTTCGAGCGCGCCGAGCTCGTGCAGTACGAGCAGCACGGTGACGCCGGCAGCGACCTGCTCGCGCAGGGTGCCCGCGAGGACCTCCTGGCTGGCCAGGTCGACTCCTGCCATCGGCTCGTCCATGATCAGCAGATCGGGTTCTACGGCGAGCCCCCGGGCTATCAGCACCCGCTGGTGCTGACCGCCGGAGAGCGCGTTCACCGAGTCCTTGGCCCGCTCCCGCATACCGACGAGCTCCAGGGCCCGGTCGACGGCGGACCGGTCGGCCTTCCGCAGCAGCCCGAGCTTCGTCCGGGCGAGCCGCCCGGCGGAGACGACCTCGCGCACGGTGGCGGGCACCCCGCTCGCGGCAGTGGTCCGCTGCGGTACGTAGCCGATGCGCGACCAGTCCCGGAAGCGTTTGTACTCCGTACCGAAGAGGGACAGCTCGCCGCCGGAGAGCGGGACCTGCCCCACCACGGCGCGTACGGCGGTGGACTTGCCGGAG
Organism: Streptomyces sp. A3M-1-3; assembly: GCF_024213665.1. Classification (GTDB taxonomy): domain Bacteria; phylum Actinomycetota; class Actinomycetes; order Streptomycetales; family Streptomycetaceae; genus Streptomyces. Next base: position 50,967 of record NZ_JANAVP010000004.1, on the reverse strand, counting down.
CCGTTGGCGCCGAGCAGCGCGACGACCTCACCCTGGTGCACGGTGAGGTCGACCCCGCGCAGCACGGGACGCGAGCCGAGCGAGGCCGTGGCTCCGCGCAGGGATATGACGGGCTGGTCCGGGGGACTCATGGCTGCCACGGTTCGCGCCTCCGATACTGCTGTCACTGAACTACCGCTGTCATGGGACTCACTTCGCGCCGAGCGCCTTCCTCAGGTTCTCCAGGTTGGCCCGCATGACGCCGAAGTAGTCATCGCCCTGGGACTTGTCGGTGATTCCCTCGAGCGGGTCGAGCACGTCCGTCTTGAGGCCGGTGTCCGCGGCGAGCGTCTTGGCGGTCTTGTCGCTGGCGAGGGTCTCGAAGAATACGGTGGTGACCTTCTCCTGCGCGGCGATCTTCTGGAGCTCCTTCATCCGGGCCGGGCTGGGCTCGGACTCGGGGTCGAGGCCGGAGATGCCCTCCTGGTCCAGCCCGTAGCGCTCGGCGAGGTAGCCGAAGGCGGAGTGGGTGGTGATGAAGGTCTTCGTGGTGGTGTTCTTCAGGCCGTCCTTGAACTCGGTGTCCAGGGCGGTGAGCTTGCCGACCAGCGCGTCGGTGTTCTTCTTGTAGTCCGCCGCGTGGTCCGGATCGGCCTTCTCCAGGGCCTTGCCGACGCCCTTGGCGGCCTCGGCGTACTTCGCCGGGTCCAGCCAGATGTGCGGGTCGGCGCCGGCCTCGTCGTGGCCGTGCCCCTCCTCGCCGTGCCCTTCCTCGGCGTGCTCCTCGCCGGCGTGCTCGTCCCCGGCGCGCTCCTCTTCCGCGTGCCCGGTGCCGTGCTCCTCGAGCTTGGTCAGGGTCGCGACGTCGACGGTGTTCTTCACGGCGGCCTGCTCGACGGCCTTGTCGACCGCGGGCTGGAGGCTCTTGAGGTAGAGGACCATGTCGGCCTCGCCGAGCGCCGCAGTCTGCTGCGGGGTGATCTCGAGGTCGTGCGGCTCGACGCCCGGCTTGGTGAGGCTGCTCACGGCGACATGGTCACCGCCGATCTCCTCGGCCAGGAACTGCATCGGGTAGAACGACGCCACGACGTCGAACTTGCCACTGTCCTTGCCCGTCGCGCTGGAGGAGGAGCAGGCTGACAGGGCCACCATGCCGAGGGTCACGGAGCCGGCGATGGTGGCGGCAGGTATGAGGCGTCGTACGTTCATGACACTCATTTTCAACAAAACTGGAAACGATTGTCAACAAACGTCCGACTCGGCACCCGCCCTCCCGCCGCCCTCCCGCTCGAACGCGGACCGATTTGATATGGGGGGTACGGGCGCCGGTAATCTGAACCATTCGCCGTTCGCCGTCGTAATGAAGAGAGCACCGTGGCCGCCGACAAGATCGAGACCATCGTCAGCCTGAGCAAGCGCCGTGGCTTCGTCTACCCGTGCAGCGAGATCTACGGCGGTCAGCGTGCCGCCTGGGACTACGGACCGCTGGGTGTAGAGCTCAAGGAGAACATCAAGCGTCAGTGGTGGCGCGCCCTGGTCACGTCGCGCGAGGACGTGGTCGGTCTCGACTCGTCGGTGATCCTGGCTCCCGAGGTCTGGGAGGCCTCCGGCCATGTCGCCACGTTCTCCGACCCGCTGACCGAGTGCACCGCGTGCCACAAGCGGCACCGCGCGGACCACCTGATCGAGGCGTACGAGGCCAAGCACGGCCGGGAACCCGCCAACGGCCTCGCCGACATCAACTGCCCGCACTGCGGCACCAAGGGCCACTTCACCGAGCCCAAGCAGTTCTCCGGCATGCTCGAGACGCACCTCGGCCCGACCCAGGACACCGGCTCGCGCGCCTTCCTGCGGCCGGAGACCGCGCAGGGCATCTTCACCAACTTCGCCGCCGTGCAGCAGACTTCGCGCAAGAAGCCGCCGTTCGGTATCGCGCAGATGGGCAAGTCCTTCCGCAACGAGATCACTCCCGGCAACTTCATCTTCCGTACCCGCGAGTTCGAGCAGATGGAGATGGAGTTCTTCGTCAAGCCCGGCGAGGACGAGCAGTGGCACGAGTACTGGATGGAGCAGCGCTGGAACTGGTACCGCGACCTCGGCATCCGCGAGGAGAACATCCGCTGGTACGAGCACCCGAAGGAGAAGCTCTCCCACTACTCCAAGCGCACCGCCGACATCGAGTACCGCTTCAACTTCGGCGGCAATGAGTTCTCCGAGCTCGAAGGTGTGGCCAACCGCACCGACTTCGACCTCAAGGCGCACTCCGCGGCCTCCGGCCAGGACCTGTCGTACTTCGACCAGGAGGCCGGCGAGCGCTGGACTCCGTACGTCATCGAGCCGGCGGCCGGCGTCAACCGCGCCATGCTGGCCTTCATGCTCGACGCGTACATCGAGGACGAGGCTCCCAACGCCAAGGGCGTCATGGAGAAGCGCACCGTGATGCGCCTCGACCCGCGGCTGGCCCCGGTCAAGGTCGCGGTCCTGCCGCTGTCCCGCAACCCGCAGCTGTCCCCGAAGGCCAAGGGCCTGGCGACCGACCTGCGCAAGAACTGGAACATCGAGTTCGATGACGCGGGCGCCATCGGCCGCCGCTACCGCCGCCAGGACGAGATCGGTACGCCGTTCTGCGTCACGGTCGACTTCGACACCCTCGACGACGACGCGGTGACCGTGCGCGAGCGCGACACCATGAAGCAGGAGCGCGTCTCGCTGGACCAGATCCAGTCCTACCTGGGCGGCCGCCTCCTCGGCTGCTGACCGCCCGTACGGCAGGGCGAAAGTCCCCGGATCCGCTGGACGGAGCCGGGGGCTTTCGCCTTCCGGGAAACGGCTGAGGGGCGGTCGGGCTGTGCAGCACACTGGGCCCCATCGTCTCCAGGAGGCACAGATGCCGTCCATGACCACCAGCAAAGTCAGCAGATGGGACCAGCACGGGCGTGAGCATGTCGTACGGGTGCGGAAGGCGGGCATCCAGAAGGCGCTGACCTGCGACACCTGCGGCTGGCGCAAGAGCGCGCAGTTCCTGCCCTGGCTCAAGGCCGAGGAGCACCTCGCCGAGGCACATCAGGCGACGGTGGACCCCCAGCAGTCATAGAGGCTGCCCCGCGGGCGCCAGAAAAGCGGTGAACCGCGCAAGCTGCCCAGTGGTAGCGTCACGTGCATGTTCTTCCAGATCTACGAGTGAGAGCGCGGCGGTCACGCACCGCCCCCCACCAGACGAATCCGCAGATCACTTCTCATCACTTCGGGAGAACCCCGTGGCCAAAAGCCGCAACAACCTTCTCGGCGTCGGCGGACAGCGCAAGAAGCTGTCCCGCGCCGACCAGCAGGGCAACGGTCCGGCGCGCAACGCCGACCGCAAGGCCGCTGCCGACCACAAGCAGGAGCTGCTGCGCAAGATGCGCGAGCGGGCCGAGGCCAGTCAGGCCGGCGCGGACGACGCGGACAACGCGGGCGACCGGACGGCCGCGCAGGACTGACCGCCTCCCTCGTATCCCTTACAGGTCTCGTACGGGCCCGGACCGCTCATCGCCGGTCCGGGCCTTTACGCATGGGTCGAGGACGGCGTCCGGCCGTCGGCCGGCGCCTCCAGCCGCCGGGCCGTGCGGCGCGCGGTCTCCTGCGCCCAGGGCCCGCTGGTCAGCGCCCCCACCACCAGGACGGCCAGGCCGCAGCCGGTGATGATCCACCAGGCGGGCAGGCTCGCGTCGACGAACCCCGCCGCGTACGACGGGGCGCTGTTCACCCCTGCCGCCAGGACCGCGCCGACCACGGCCACGCCGAGGGTGGCGCCGATCTGCCGGCTGGTCGAGGCCACGGCTGCCGCGACCCCGGCCTGCGCGCGCGGCATGCCGGACACCGAGGTGTTGGTGATCGGCGAGTTCACCATGCCGAAGCCGAGGCCGAACAGTATGTACCCGGTGAACATCAGCGCATCGCCGGACTCCGCCTCGAACGCTCCGAACGCCGCGAACGGCAGCCCGCTCGCGGCCATCGCCACCCCCGCCACCAGCAGCGGGAGCCGCGGCCCCCGGGTGCCGACCAGCCGGCCCGACAGCGGCGCGCAGAGGAAGGCCATGCCTGCCATCGGGAGCATGTAGAGCCCGGCACTCAGGGCGGACAGCCCGCGCACGTCCTGCAAGTAGAGGGTGTTGATGAAGAGGAAGCCGCTCAGCGCGGCGAAGGCGGACACCGCGAGCATCGTCGCACCACTGAACGGCGCGCTGCGGAAGAAGTACAGATCGATCAGCGGTTCGGCTCGCCTCGGCTCGTACAGCAGCAGGCCGACGAGTGCGAGCACGGCGAGCGCGGTGCAACCGACGATCAGCGGCGAGCTCCAGCCGTCCGAGGGCACCTCGATGATCGCGTACGTCAGTGAGCCGAGCAGCGCGATGATCAGCAGCTGCCCGACCGGGTCGGGGCGGCGCGGCTTCGGGGCGCGCGACTCCGGGACGTACCGGATGGTGAGCAGCAGGGCGGCCAGCCCCACCGGCAGGTTGATCCAGAAGATCGAGCGCCAGCCGACGCTGTCCACCAGGAGCCCGCCGATGACCGGCCCGGCGGCCATGGAGATGCCGACGACCCCGCCCCACACGCCGATGGCGCGGGCGCGCTCGCGCGGTTCGGTGAATGTGTTGGTGATGATCGACATCGCCACCGGGTTGAGCATCGAGCCGCCGACCGCCTGCACCATGCGGAAGGCGACGAGCGATTCGAGGTTGGGCGCGAGCGAGCAGAGCAGCGAGCCGAGGGTGAAGAGGACGAGACCGGCCTTGAAGACCTTGCGGCGGCCGATCCGGTCGGCGGTCGAGCCGGCCAGCATCAGCAGCGAGGCCAGGACCAGGGTGTACGCGTCGATGGTCCACTGCATGCCCGCGACGCTCGCGCCCAGCTCGTTCCGCATGGACGGCAGGGCGACATTGAGAACCGTGTTGTCGAGGCTGACGATGAGCAGGCTCATGCAGCAGATCGCCAGCACGAGCAGCCGCCTGCGAGGGCCTGTCTCGGGCATGCGTGAATCGTACGTTTAACTGACGACGCCCGCCGTGCGCGACAATGGGCGAATGACCACCCCGTCCACGATGCTCTCGATCGGCCCGCACGCGGTACAGCCCCCCGTGGTGCTCGCTCCCATGGCCGGCATCACCAATGCGCCGTTCCGGACCCTCTGCCGCGAATTCGCCGAAGGCGTGCGGGGGTTCGGGGGTCGCCCCCCGATGGGTGCGGCCTCCGGTGGCAAGGGGCTGTTCGTGAGCGAGATGATCACGACGCGGGCGCTGGTCGAGCGGAACGAGAAGACCATGCAGCTGGTCCACTTCGACGAGGGCGAGGAGCCGCGCTCGATTCAGCTGTACGGGGTCGACCCGGCCACCGTCGGCAAGGCGGCCCGCATGATCGTGGACGAGAACCTGGCCGACCACATCGACCTCAACTTCGGCTGCCCGGTGCCCAAGGTCACCCGCAAGGGTGGCGGCTCGGCCCTTCCGTACAAGCGGAACCTGCTGCGCTCGATCCTGCGCGAGGCCGTCGCGGGCGCCGGTGACCTGCCGGTGACGATGAAGATGCGCAAGGGCATCGACGACGACCACACCACCTATCTCGACGCGGGCCGGATCGCGGTCGAGGAGGGCGTCACGGCGATCGCGCTGCACGGGCGGACCGCAGCCCAGCACTACGGCGGTACGGCGGACTGGGACGCCATCGCGCGGCTCAAGGAGCACGTCCCGGAGATCCCGGTGCTCGGCAACGGCGACATCTGGTCGGCGGACGACGCGCTGCGGATGATGCGTGAGACGGGCTGCGACGGGGTGGTCGTGGGGCGCGGCTGCCTGGGGCGGCCGTGGCTGTTCGGGGACCTGGTGGCCGCCTTCGAGGGCACGGGTGTGTACGCGACGCCGACGCTCAAGGAGGTCGCCGTCGTCATGCGGCGGCACGCGGAACTGCTGGGGGAGTGGATCGGGGACGAGACGCGCGGAGTGATCGATTTCCGTAAGCACGTGGCCTGGTACCTCAAGGGGTTCTCGGTCGGCTCGGAGATGCGCAAGAAGCTCGCGATCACCTCCTCGCTCGCCGAAATCGACGCTCATCTGAGCGAGCTCGACCTGGACCAGCCGTGGCCGGTGGGCGCGGACGGCCCGCGCGGCCGTACGTCGGGCAACAACCGGGTCGTGCTGCCGGACGGCTGGCTGAAGGACCCGTACGACTGCGCGGGGGTCAGCTCCGACGCTGAGCTGGACACCTCGGGCGGTTAAGGGCCGGTTTCGCGGTCCGAATCGTGGAATCCTGGCACCGAGGACGGCGTGATTCTCGCCACCCCTGATAGGGGTAGCGCTCAGATGAGCACTCAGAGCCCGATTGCATCTCCGGAAGGGGTGGCACTGAGTGCCACCCGTTTCTCGTTCAGATGATCGATCATTTCTTCACTCTCCGTAGTGCTGAGCGGATCGGTCGTCACCTCATGTGCCTATTCATTCAAGGGTTGAAAGCGCTCAGGTGAGCCAGCTACTCGGCAGTCACTTTCGATCTGGTGGCGGACGAGTGGTTACAGCCGTATGACGGCCAAGTGGACGTACCCAGACGCCTTCGATCTGGGTATGTTCCTCGCCGTCAGGGCAGCCGTCGCTCGAGGAGTCGAGATCCCGTGTCGGAAAACAAAGATCCCCACGTATCCCAGCCCGAGCCCCAGAAGTTCGTCTACGACTTCACCGAGGGCAACAGGGACCTCAAGGACCTCCTCGGCGGGAAGGGTGCGAACCTCGCCGAGATGACCAACCTCGGTCTGCCGGTTCCTCCCGGCTTCACCATCACCACCGAGGCATGCAAGGTCTACCTCGACAGCGGTGCCGAGCCGGCCGCACTGCGCGACGAGGTGAGTGCGCACCTCGACGCCCTCGAGCAGAAGATGGGCAAGAAGCTCGGCCAGGCCGACGACCCGCTGCTCGTCTCCGTCCGCTCCGGCGCCAAGTTCTCGATGCCCGGCATGATGGACACCGTCCTCAACATCGGCCTCTCCGACGAGTCCGTCAGCGGTCTCGCCACCCAGGCCGGCGACGAGCGCTTCGCCTGGGACTCCTACCGCCGCCTCATCCAGATGTTCGGCAAGACCGTGCTCGGCGTCGACGGCGAACTCTTCGAGGACGCGCTCGAAGAGGCCAAGCAGGCCAAGGGCGTCACCAGTGACGTGGACCTCGAGGCCGCCGACCTCAAGAAGCTGGTCAAGCACTTCAAGAAGACCGTCTCCCGCGAGGCCGGCCGGGAGTTCCCGCAGGACCCGCGCGAGCAGATGGACCTCGCCGTCCGCGCGGTCTTCGACTCGTGGAACACCGACCGCGCCAAGCTCTACCGCCGCCAGGAGCGCATCCCCGGCGACCTCGGCACCGCGGTCAACATCTGCTCCATGGTCTTCGGCAACCTCGGCCCCGACTCCGGTACGGGCGTCGCCTTCACCCGCGACCCCGCCAGCGGACACCAGGGCGTGTACGGCGACTACCTGCAGAACGCGCAGGGTGAGGACGTCGTCGCCGGTATCCGCAACACGGTCCCGCTCGCCGAGTTGGAGTCGATCGACAAGGCGTCGTACGACCAGCTGATGCAGATCATGGAAACCCTCGAGACGCACTACAAGGACCTGTGCGACATCGAGTTCACCATCGAACGCGGCCAGCTGTGGATGCTCCAGACCCGTGTCGGCAAGCGCACCGCCGGTGCCGCCTTCCGGATCGCCACCCAGCTCGTCGACCAGGGCCTCATCGACGAGGCCGAGGCGCTCCAGCGCGTCAACGGCGCCCAGCTCGCGCAGCTGATGTTCCCGCGCTTCGACGAGTCCGCCAAGACGGAGAAGCTCGGCCGCGGTATCGCCGCCTCGCCGGGTGCGGCGGTCGGCAAGGCCGTCTTCGACTCGTACACCGCCGTCAAGTGGTCCCGTTCCGGCGAGAAGGTCATCCTGATCCGCCGCGAGACCAACCCCGACGACCTCAACGGCATGATCGCCGCCGAGGGCATCCTGACCTCGCGCGGCGGCAAGACCTCGCACGCCGCCGTCGTCGCCCGCGGCATGGGCAAGACCTGTGTCTGCGGCGCCGAGGAGCTCGAGGTCGACACCAAGCGGCGCCGGATGACCGCGCCCGGCGGGATCGTCATCGAAGAGGGCGACGTCGTCTCCATCGACGGCTCCACCGGCAAGGTGTACCTCGGTGAGGTCCCCGTCGTGCCGTCGCCGGTCGTCGAATACTTCGAGGGCCGGATGCACGCGGGCGCCGACGACGCCGACGAGCTGGTCGCCGCCGTGCACCGGGTCATGGCGTACGCGGACCGGGTGCGGCGGCTGCGCGTACGCGCCAACGCCGACAACGCAGAGGACGCCCTGCGCGCACGTCGCTTCGGGGCCCAGGGCATCGGCCTCTGCCGCACCGAGCACATGTTCCTCGGCGAGCGCCGCGAGATGGTCGAGCGGCTGATCCTGGCCGACACGGACGACGAGCGCGACCGGGCCCTCGGCGCCCTGCTGCCGCTGCAGAAGAAGGACTTCATCGAGCTGTTCGAGGCGATGGACGGGCTGCCCGTCACCGTCCGGCTGCTCGACCCGCCGCTGCACGAGTTCCTGCCCGACATCACCGAGCTGTCGGTCCGCGTCGCCCTCGCCGAGTCCCGCAAGGACGCCAACGAGAACGACCTGCGCCTCCTCCAGGCCGTGCACAAGCTGCACGAGCAGAACCCGATGCTGGGCCTGCGCGGTGTACGCCTCGGTCTGGTCATCCCCGGCCTGTTCGCCATGCAGGTACGGGCGATCGCCGAGGCAGCGGCCGAGCGCAAGAACGCCAAGGGCGACCCGCGTGCGGAGATCATGATTCCGCTGGTGGGCACCGTCCAGGAGCTGGAGATCGTCCGCGAGGAGGCCGACCAGGTCATCGCCGAGGTCGAGGCCGCCACCGGCACCGCACTCAAGCTGACCATCGGCACGATGATCGAGCTGCCGCGCGCCGCGCTGACCGCCGGTCAGATCGCCGAAGCCGCCGAGTTCTTCTCGTTCGGTACGAACGACCTCACCCAGACCGTGTGGGGCTTCTCCCGCGACGACGTCGAGGCGAGCTTCTTCACCGCCTACCTGGAGAAGGGCATCTTCGGGGTCTCCCCGTTCGAGACCATCGACAAGGACGGGGTCGGCTCGCTCGTACGCAACGCCGTCCAGGCCGGCCGGGCCACCCGCCCCGACCTGAAGCTCGGCGTCTGCGGTGAGCACGGCGGCGACCCGGAGTCGGTGCACTTCTTCCACGAGGTGGGCCTGGACTACGTCTCCTGCTCGCCGTTCCGCATCCCGGTGGCCCGCCTGGAGGCCGGCCGCGCGGCGGCGGAGTCGAAGGGCAGCGACAGCCGCTGACTCCGGCGCACCACAGAGAAGGGGCGGCACCCTGTGCGGGGTGCCGCCCCTTCGGCATGCGGGGAGTCGGTATTTTCTGCCCCCTCCCGGAAAGCCCTTTCGCCGTACAGAACTCAAGAGGTTGAATTCTGCAGAAATTCTGCGTGCGGTCTGCGGGAGACCGGTGAACGGTTCAGCAGGAGGCGGCGTGCGGATCCCCACCCACCCGCCGCCTCCTGTCACGCTGCCGGACACGTCAAGCGCTTCCAAAGCGTCCGCCGCCATGCTCCGCAAAGCCCCCCACGGCCTTCGCGGTGCGTTTCCGAACGCTCTGGCGTGTGCCCGGCGAGCTACAGCATTCCGTTCGACGGGGAACGCCGCGAGGCGTTTCAACTGTGGCCGAAAGGGCGTGGTGACGTCCTGTGATGATGTGCATACTCGTTGGCGGGACGATTGCGGTTGCAACAGGTGGGGGTTCGGGTGCTGCGCATCCATTTCACTGGAGTGGACCTGGCCCGGGTGCGGATGGCCGCCAGACCCGACGCCATGTGGGAAACCATTCTCAGTTTTCACCGAATAAGAGACCGGCGCGGCGCCATGGTCTTCGGTGAATGGCGCCGGGAAACCCGTGCGCGGTTGAATGGTGAAACACGGCTGCTCGCCCCGCTGATACCGGCGCGGGGCTATTTCCCGGACTTTCTGACGCCCGCCGAGGGCCTGCACGGTATGGACACGGCTCTGGACGTGCTGCGCGGGACTCCCCGCGAGCGGCTGCGCTCCGAGCTCTGCCTGCTCGCCGCCGGCCGCCATCTGCCGGGCTGGCTGCGGGCGTTGTCCGAGGGCGGCGTACAGCCGCTCGGCCGGCTGCTCGGCGCCCTGCGCAACTACCACCGGGCGGCCATCGAGCCGTACTGGACGCACATCCAGACCCAGGTGGAGGCGGAGCGGGCGGTGCGCGGCAGGGCGCTCCTGGACGGCGGCGCGGACGAACTGCTGGCCTCGCTGCCGCCCATGCTGCGCTGGCAGGCGCCCGTACTGGAGGTGGACTATCCGGTCGACCGGGATCTGCGGCTGGACGGCCGGGGACTGCTGCTGCAGCCCTCCTTCTTCTGCCGCCGGACCGCGGTGACCCTGCACGATCCGGCGCTGCCGCCGGTGCTCGTCTATCCGGCCCAGCACACCTCGGCGCCCGGCCGGGCCGACCCCGGCCAGTCGCTCGGCAAGCTCGTCGGCCACACCCGCTCGGCCGTCCTGCGGGCCATCGGCAACGGCACCACCACCAGCGAACTCGCCCGCCGCGCCGAGGTGTCACTGGCCTCGGCCAGCCAGCACGCGTGCGTGCTGCGCGAGGCGGGGCTGGTCGCCACCCTGCGGCACGGCAACTCCGTCCTGCATACGGTGACGCCGTTGGGCGCCGCCCTGTTGAGGGGCGGCGCCACGATGGAGGCGTGTGCCGGTTACGCGCGGAAGGGACCCGTCACCTCGTAGGTGATGCCGCCGGACGAACTCCCGCTCGTACCGCGCTGGCTGGAGAAGTAGAGCCGCGAGCCGTTGGGGGAGAAGGCCGGTCCGGTGATCTCCGAGCCGGACTGGCCGGTGATGCGCAGGAACGGCGCGACGATGTCGTCCGGCGTGATGATGCAGATCTCCATGTTGCCGCCGTCCTCGGCGACGAACAGGTCGCCGGAGGAGGATCCGGTGATGTTGTCGACGCCGGTCAGCGGTGCGGCGCCGCCGGGGACGAGCGAGTCGTCGTAGGCGAGCTCGTAGGTGCTGTTCAGCAGGTTGACCTGCCAGACGCGGTTGTCGCCCTTGGTGGTGAACCAGACGGTGTCGTCGGCGTAGTGGCAGCCCTCGCCGCCGTTGAACTTCTTCGCGCCGGAGACCTGGCTGCGCGTGACGGTGGGGGAGCCGTCGGGGTCGGGCACGGTGGCCCAGGTGAACGAGCCGGACGTGGCGGTGCCGGCCTTGAGGACCTGGAGGGTGCCGGAGGAGAGGTCGCCCCAGGTGGTCGGGATGAACCGGTAGAAGCAGCCGCTGGACTCGTCCTCGGTCAGGTAGATGACCTGGCGAACGGGGTCGGCGGCGGCGGCCTCGTGCTTGAACTTGCCCATGGCGTCGCGGCGGGTGCTGGTGCCGCCCCACGGGTTGGTCTCGTAGACGTAGCCGAGCGAGACCTCCTCGCAGGACAGCCAGGTGTTCCACGGGGTCGCGCCGCCGGCACAGTTCTGCCGGGTGTTGGAGAGGATCCGGTAGGCGCTCGTGGCGGTGCCGGAGGAGTTGAACTTCACCGCACTGGCGCCGCCGCCGGGGTTGATCTCCGAGTTGGAGACGTAGATCCAGCCGCTGCCGTCCGCGAAGCAGGCGCCGCCGTCGGGGGCGTTGTGCCAGGTGTACGAGGTGCCGGACACGGTCTGCCCGGAACGGGCGATCACCCGGCTGGTGAAACCGCTCGGCAGCATGATGCCGTTGGAGTCGGCCGCGCCCAGCGCGCCGTACGGGCTGGGACCGGGCTGGGCGGGCGCGGCGTAGGCGGCGCCGTGTGAGAGCGTGCCGCCGAAGACGGCGGCCGAGGTGCCGATCACTGCTGCGCGCAGGAGGCTGCGACGTTCCATGGTCACTCCAGAGGTGGAGGTGCCCCGCGTGCCGGACAGCTGCGGGGTCGCGCGCTACGGGAACCTAGAAGTACCGAATTGACGGTGCAGCAACAACCGGTAAAGCGGAGAAGTCGGTAGGGGGCGTGTGCGGCGGGGCCGCGGCTGCGGGTGCGGGTGCGGCGGCCGGGGGTGCCTGGTTCGGGGTAACCCGGGGCCGCCCGGTTTGAGAGTCTGGCGTGCCCCGTCTCCCTGTAAAGGGCGCTCCCTGCGGTCGCGTCGCTGCGCGATTCCGCTTTCGCTCCACCCTTGACAGGAAGCCGTGTCCCGCTACTGCGGATGTACGTCGGGCGGCCCCGGGGAGCGGGGCCCCACCTGAGCCTGGTGGGCGGCGCGGGTTTGTTCAGTGGCGACCGGCCGGAGGGTTGGGCAAGGCACGCGGCAGGTCGGGGAGGGGCCCGGCCGGGCTCAGCGGCTGCCAGGCCGGTGGGTGGGGGCGGTTGGGCTGGTCCGGTAGCGAGTGCTTCGGCGATGGGGGCCGCCACAATCCCCCTCGGGCGGCCCCCATCCCCGAACAACCCGCCACTGGGCCCCGCGCGCACCCACGACCACCGGCCTGCCGGCCGCCAAGCCGGCCGGGCCCGTTCCGGAGAGACCGCGCCCGTAACCACCCACCGCCCACCCGGCGGCCGTCATCCGAGCCCGGGCCCATGCCCGAGCGACCGCGCCCCCGAGCCGCCCACCCGTCCACCGGCCTGGTGGCCCACTCCGCTCTGACCAGCGGTTATGCCGGTCCGTCCGCAGTCGGCGCGAACTACCGGGATTATTTTTCCGTCGAGCGATGAGTTCCGTGGAGCGCCCCGGTCTACCCCTCGAAAGCAAGGCCACCCGGCACGCGCGCAAGCGAACGAGAGAAGAGAGACAGCTCATGACCACGATGATCTTCGTCAACCTCCCGGTCAAGAACCTCGAGACCACCAAGGCGTTCTGGAGCAAGCTCGGCTACTCCTTCAATGACCAGTTCAGTGACGAGAACTCTGCCTGCCTGGTAATCAGCGACACGATCTACGCCATGCTCCTCACCGAGCCGCGCTTCAAGGACTTCACGAAGAAGGAGATCGCGGACTCCTCCAAGAGCACCGAGGTCGTCCTCTGCCTCAGCGCCGAAAGCCGGGCCAAGGTCGACGAGCTGGCCGACGGCGCCCTCGGAGCCGGCGGCTCCGAGGCGAACGAGCCCCAGGACCACGGCTTCATGTACGGCCGCTCCTTCCAGGACCCGGACGGCCACCTCTGGGAGGTCATGTGGATGGACCCGTCGGCCGTGCAGCAGCAGGGCTGACCCCCGAGGGCCTACCACGAGCCGCACCACGACGGACGCGCAGCCTACGAGGGGCTCAGGACTCAGCGCCTGAGCCCCCAACGCCACGCCGGCAGAGCTGCTCCCGCCGCATCGCCCCGGCACTCGGGGCCGTGGTATGTACTACCTTTGGTACATGACACTGAAGCGAACCAACGTGTACGCCGACGCCGAGGACCTGGCGATCATCAAGGAGGCCGCGACACGCAAGGGGATCTCCGAGGCAGAGATAATCCGCAAAGCAATCCACTTGGCGGCACTCTCGGAACGCACGTGGGACGAGCCCGCAGTCTCGCGGAAGTTCCGTGGCGGCGGTAGGCAACTGACCAGGCAGGACGTCCGAGAGGCGGTCGTCGAAGGCGTGCTGCGTAAGGGATCAGGGGCGGGCGATCAATGATCCTCGTCGCTGACACCTGCGCGATCATCGCTGCGTACGACGCCGACCACCAGGACACGAACGGCTGCGAATCCGCTCTGAATGAGGCTTCCCTGGTGGTCGTCTCTGCGTTGGTACTGGCGGAAGTCGACCATGTCGGCACGGCACGACTCGGGCGGAACAACACGCGCTTCGTGATGGGCGACATCCGCCGCAACGCCAGGATTCTGCGCTATGTGATCCCTGAGATCACTCCGGACACCCTGGACCACGCGGAAGGCGTCCGAGATCGCTATGCGGCCCTCGACCTGGACCTCGCCGACGCGGTCAACGTCGTACTGGCTGCGGACTACCGCACGGACACGATGCTGACGACGGACCGCAGGGACCTCCGCGCAATTCGGCCGCTCACCCACCACACAGCCTTCAGGCTGCTGCCTGACGACGCATGACCCGTACCTGGAACGCCTCGATCGCGACCGACTCGTCGTCCAGGCAGCGCCCCGACTCCAGGTCGAAGCGCTGCTTCAGCAGCGGCGAGGCGACGAACGGCCGGCCGTCCCGGGAGCCCAGCAGGCCCCGGGAGAGGACCTGCGCGCCGGTGAACGGGTCGCGGTTGGCGATCGCGTACGCCCGCCCCGACCGGTCCAGGAAGACCGCCGCCTGGCTGCCGTCCGGCAGCAGCGCCGCCACCCCCCGGCCGGGGGTGAGCGCGGACACATCGCAGACCGTGAACCAGTCGCTGTTGTCGTCGTCCTGGAGCATCAGTTGGAGAGTCATCGGGCCGTGGTCCCTTCAAGCTCAAGCTCAAGCGTTCGGACGGGTATCACCGGGCCGGACAGGACCGTCAGGTCCGGCTTGACCTGGTCGCGCTCCGGTACGAACCGCACCGACGGGTCCGGCGCGTCGGGCGCGTTGACGAAGGAGACGAATCGGCGCAGCCGGTCCGGGTCGTTGATCGTCTCGGCCCATTCGTCGCGGTAGTGGGCCACATGGTCGGCCATCAGGGCCTCCAGCTCGTCGCACAGCCCGAGCGAGTCGTGCACGATCACGTCCCTGAGGTGATCGAGGCCGCCCTCCAGGCGGTCCAGCCACGCCGCGGAGCGCTCCAGCCGGTCCGCGGTACGGATGTAGAACATCAGGAACCGGTCGATGAGCCGGACCAGTTCGGCGTCCGACAGGTCCTGCGCGATCAGGTCCGCGTGGCGCGGCGTGGCGCCGCCGTTGCCGCCGACGTACAGGTTCCAGCCGCTCGCCGTCGCGATGACGCCGAAGTCCTTGCTCTGCGCCTCCGCGCACTCGCGCGCGCAGCCCGAGACGGCCGACTTCAGCTTGTGCGGCGCCCGCAGCCCCCGGTAGCGCAACTCCAGGTCGATCGCCATGCGTACGGAGTCCTGGACGCCGTAGCGGCACCAGGTCTGGCCCACGCAGGACTTCACGGTACGCAGCGCCTTGCCGTACGCGTGCCCCGACTCGAACCCCGCGTCCACCAGCCGGGTCCAGATCAGCGGGAGCTGGTCCACCCGGGCTCCGAACAGGTCGATCCGCTGGCCACCGGTGATCTTCGTGTAGAGCCCGAAGTCGCGGGCCACCTCGCCGATCGCGATCAGCTTGTCCGGGGTGATCTCACCGCCGGGGATGCGCGGCACGACCGAGTACGAGCCGTTGCGCTGCATGTTCGCCAGGAAGTGGTCGTTGGTGTCCTGGAGCGCGGCCTGCTCGCCGGCCAGCACATAGCCGTCCGCGCCGATCGTCGGCGCGAGTGAGGCGATGACCGAGCCGACAGTCGGCTTGCAGACCTCGCAGCCCTCGCCGCCGCGGGCCTCCTCGCGGCCGTGGCTGTCGAGCAGCTCGGCGAACGACGTGACGCGCAGGGTGCGGACGATCTCGTACAGCTCGGCCCGCGTGTAGGAGAAGCAGCCGCACAGCCCCTTGTCGACGCTCACGCCCTGGGTCTCCAGCTCGTCGTTGACGAGGGTGGTGAGGACCTTGACGCAACTGCCGCAGCCGGTAGCGGCCTTGGTGCACTTCTTCACCTCGGGCACGGTGGTGCACGCGTGCTCGGTGACCGCGCCGCGGATCGCGCCCTTGGTGACGTTGTGGCAGGAGCAGATGACCGCCTCGTCCGGCAGCGCGGACGGGCCGAGCGCCGCCGGGGCGCCGATGCCGGCGGGCAGCACCAGCTGTTCCGGCGAGACCGGCGGTACGGAACCCGTGAGCGGGCGCAGCATGCCGTACGAGTCGGCGTCGCCGACCAGCACTCCGCCCAGCAGCGTCCCGTCCGGGCCCACCACCAGCTTCTTGTAGACGCCCGAGCGGGAGTCGGAGTAGACCACGTCGAGGCAGCCCTCGGCGGCGCCGTGCGCGTCACCGAACGATGCCACGTCCACGCCCAGCAGCTTGAGCTTGGTCGACAGATCGGCGCCGGTGAAGGAACCGGCCGACCCGGCCAGGGCGCCCGCGACCGTCTCCGCCATCTCGTAACCGGGCGCGACCAGTCCGTACACCCGCCCGTCGGCGGCGAGTGCGCACTCACCGATCGCGTACACCGCCGGATCGGAGGTGAGGCACTGCTCGTCGACGATGATGCCGCCCCGCTCGCCGACCGCCAGTCCGCAGTCGCGGGCCAGCTGGTCACGGGGGCGTACGCCGGCCGAGAAGACGACGAGGTCGGTGGCGACCGTCGAACCGTCCGACAGCCGCATCCCGGTCACCGCGCCGGTCGCCTCGTCGGCGAGCACCGCCTGGGTGCCGACGCCCGTGTGGACGGCGAGACCCATCGACTCGATGGTGCGCAGCAGCGCCGCGCCGCCGCCCTCGTCGACCTGCACCGGCATCAGCCGGGGCGCGAACTCCACGATGTGCGTGGCCAGTCCGAGCCCCTTCAGCGCCCCGGCCGCCTCCAGGCCGAGGAGCCCGCCGCCGACGACCGCGCCGGTGGTGCTGGTCTTGGCGTACTCCTCGATCGCGAGCAGGTCCTCGATGGTCCGGTAGACGAAACAGCCCGTCGCGTCCTTGCCCGGCACGGGCGGTACGAACGGGTACGAGCCGGTGGCCAGCACCAGCGTGTCGTACGCGAACACCTGACCGGCGCGCGAGGTGACGGTGCGCGCCGTGCGGTCGATGGTCTCCGCCGGGTCGCCCAGGTGCAGTTCGATGCCGTGCCGCTCCATGAAGCCGGCCTCGACGAGGGACAGGTCGTCGGGGGTGCGGCCGGCGAAGTAGGAGGTCAGCTGGACCCGGTCGTACGCGGGCCGCGGCTCCTCGCAGAGCACCACGACGCGGGCCCGCTCGGTCACCCCCTGGCCGGCGAGCGCCTCCAGGAAGCGCTGGCCGACCATCCCGTGGCCGACCAGGACGATCGTCGGAGCGGACTGGTTGGACTGGGCGGACATCAGGAGCCTCCATCGTTGGTGAGCAGGTGGAGCAGCGGATTCGCCGGGGAATCCAGGAGCGGCTCGTCGCCCTCCCAGGTACGGGCGAGGGCACCGACGGTGCCGAGATCGCCGAGCAGTACGCCGCCGACGAGGCGGTCGCCGCGGACGACGACCTTGCGGTACGTGCTGCGGGTGGCATCGGCCAGGTGCAGGACGTCGTCGCCGGGAAGCGGGGTCGTCTCGCCGAACGCGGCGAGGTCGAGCGGGCCGGGGCCCGCGTGCGTGTCCTGGCCGGGGCGGGGCCCTTGGCCGGGGTGCGCGAGGGTCAGCCGGGTGAGCGCGCGGGTGCCGGCGTATCGGGCGGATGCCTCTCCGGCGGTCAGCAGCCGGGCCAGGACGTCGGCCTGCTCCAGCGCGGGGCCGGCCAGGCCGTACAGCTTGCCGGCGTGTTCGGCGCAGTCGCCGATGGCGCGGATGTACGGATCGGACGTACGCAGCTCGTCGTCGACGACGATGCCGCGCCGCACGTCGAGCCCGGCGGCCTGCGCGAGCCCGGTCCTCGGCCGCACGCCGCAGGCGAGAACGACAAGCTCGGCATCGAGCGCGTACCCGTCAGCAAGCTCGACGGCGCTGACGACCCCGGCGCCGGACGCCGGAGCGCCGGCCGCGCGGGCTGCGTTGCCCGCCTCGACGCCCGGCGTGCCGGACCTCGGACCGACGCCGGCCCCCGGGCGAGTCGCGTGGCGCCTGTCCGCACCGGACCCCGGGGCGCCGGACCTGGCTGGGACGCCGAGGGCGGCGCCGGCCCCCAGGCCCGTGCCGGGCGCGAGGCCCGTGCCGGGCGCGAGGCCCGTGCCGGACAACGGCGTGCCGAACCTCGCCCCGGTCGGCGATGCCGCACCGGCCCCCGCGCCCCCAACCGGAGGCGCACAGCGCAGGCCGCGGACGCGGCATTCTGCGTGGACCTCTACGCCCAGCCCTTCCAGGTGGGTGCGCAGGAGTGCCGAGGCCGCCGGGTCCAGCTGGCGTTCCATGAGGTGCTCGCCCTGGTGGGCCAGTACCACCTGCGCGCCGCGTTCCGCCAGCGCCCGGGCCGCCGATACGCCGAGCAGCCCGCCGCCGATGACGACGGCGCGGGTGCCGGGGCTCGCGGCGGCGGAGAGGGCGACGCAGTCGTCCATCGTCCGGAACGGGTGGACCCCGGAGGGCAGTTCGCGGCCGAGACCGCGCAGCGGCGGCAGTACGGGGTTCGACCCCGTCGCCAGGACCAGCGTGTCGTACCCGACGACGCTGCCGTCGTCGCACTGCACCACGCGGTCGGCGCGGTCGACCCGGACCGCCCGTACCCCGCGCCGGAGCGCCGGGCCCGGGGAGGGCAGGGCGATGACGTCGGGCCCGTAGCGGCCCGCGAGGACCTCTGCGAGCAGCACCCTGTTGTACGGCGCGTGCGACTCCTCGCCGAGGACGGTGACTGCCGTGCCGGGCGCGGGCGCGAGCTGCTGGGCGAGTCGCGCGCCCGCCATTCCGCCGCCGATCACCACCACACGTGTTTCCGAGGTCATGCCCGAAGCCTGCGCTGCGGCTGTTTCCCTCCCGCATCCCCACTGTTTCCCCCGGGGAACGCTGCCCTCAGCGTGGGGCGCCGCGGCGTGTGAGGGCGCGCCGCCGCCGGGACCGCCGCCGGAACCGTCCCCGGTACCGTCGCCGAACCTCAGATGTGGCTCAACTCTCCCGGGATCGTTGGACGCCACACGTATCCCGTCCATAGGGTCGCGACCGTGCCCGAAATACCGCTGACCATGATCGTCGTCCTCTGCCTCGCCGCGGCCGCAGCGGGCTGGATCGACGCCGTGGTGGGCGGCGGCGGGCTGCTGCTCCTGCCGGCGCTGCTGCTGGGGCTGCCGAACGTCCCCGCCGTGCACATCCTCGGTACCAACAAGGCGGTGGCGATCGTCGGGACGACCGGTGCGGCGGTCACGTATGTACGTAAAGCGCCGGTCGACGTCAAGATCGCGGTGCGGATCGGACTCGCCGCCCTCGCCGGCTCGATGACCGGCGCCTTCTTCGCGGCCGGGATCAACAGCGAGGTGCTGCGGCCCGTCATCATGGTCGTACTGCTCGGCGTCGCCGCCTTCGTCATGCTGAAGCCCGCCTTCGGCACCGCCCCGGCCACCGGCCCCGCCACCCGGCAGAGGACCATCGCCGCGATCCTGCTCGCGGGTGTCGGGATCGGCTTCTACGACGGGCTGTTCGGGCCGGGCACGGGCACCTTCCTGGTTCTCGCGCTGACCGCCGTCCTGCACATGGACCTGGTGACGGCCTCGGCGACCGCGAAGATCGTCAACGTCTGCACCAACGCCGGCGCGCTCGCGATGTTCGCCTACCAGGGCACGGTGCTGTGGAAGCTGGCCGCACTGATGGCGCTCTTCAACCTGCTCGGCGGCACGGTCGGCGCGCACATGGCGCTGAAGAAGGGCAGCGGGTTCGTCCGGGGGGTGCTGCTGGTGGTGGTCTTCTCGCTGATCGCGAAGCTGGCTTTCGACCAGTGGGTCGGCTGAACGCTCCGCTGATGGCTCGTCGACCTGCCTCCGGAAGCGAGAGGCTTCCAGAGGCAGGGACGGGGCGGCACCGGTGGACTATGGGCGTCCGGTCAGCTCTGCGTGCCGCTCGCCCGGCGACGCAGGAGCCTGGTACCGCCGACGGCGGCTGTGGCCGGTCGGCCACTCCCGCCGCGACCTGGGTGGTGTCGGTGATCGTCGTCGTGCCACCGCCGACGTCGAGAGGCGCGGTGCGTCGCGTACGTCCCATGACGGGTGCTCCTCCGAGTGGTCGGGTGAGTGGTCGGGTGGCACAGGCGGAGCCCGACCGGTCCGGGCCGGACATGTCAGTGCTCCTGTATACGAGGAAACGGGCGGCACGCCGAGCGCGCATGCTGATGACCCGTCAGATTTGACCGTACGGACCGTCGTGTCGCCCCCATCGGATCGCGTTCCGGCAGGTCAGTGCGGTGGAAGGCGGCGGGGCGGCCGGCCGGACCCAGCTCGCCGAACGGGTGACGGGCGCCGACGGCGCTCGGCGGTGCTTGACCTCAACCAAGCTTCAGGTACGAAGCTCCCCTCATGGATCTCAACACGAGCGCATCCTCATCGGCCCACGCCCCCCTCAGGCTGGCCGTCATCCTCGCCAGCAACCGGGCCGGCCGCTTCGGCCCGGCCGTCTCCGACTGGTTCCTGTCCCTCGCGGCGCAGCGCGCGGACCTGGACATCGACCTCGTCGACCTGGCCGAGGTGGACCTGCCCACCTCCCTCTCGTACGACCCGGACCCCGTGGTCAAGGCGGTCCTCGACCGGGTCTCACCCCGGCTGGACGCCGCCGACGCCTTTGTCGTCGTCACGCCCGAGTACAACCACTCCTTCCCCGCCTCCCTGAAGAACCTCATCGACTGGCACTACGGCCAGTGGCAGGCCAAGCCCGTCGGCTTCGTCTCCTACGGCGGGATCTCGGGCGGCCTGCGCGCCGTCGAGCAACTGCGCCAGGTGTTCGCCGAGATGCACGCCGTCACGGTCCGCGACACGGTCAGCTTCCACAACGCACGTGCCCACTTCGACCAGGACGGACAGCACAAGGATCCGGAGGCCGCCAACGCGGCCGCCAAGACCATGCTCGACCAGCTGGCGTGGTGGGCGATCGCACTGCGGGATGCCAAGGCGGTCCGGCCCTACGGCGGCTGAGTACGGTGTTCGTGCGCACAGACACAGCAGGGTTACTGCCCGAGGGAGACGACCAGTGACACCGGCCGAACCGACCGCACCCGCCGCGCTGACGGTGCTGACCACGACCGACAGCGCCGAGAAGGCTGCGGCCCTCGCTCGCGGCGCGGTGGAGGCGCGGCTGGTGGCCTGCGCGCAGATCGCCGGCCCGGTCACCTCCGTCTACCGCTGGGGCGGGGACGTCGAGACCGCGCAGGAGTGGCAGGTCCTGTTCAAGACGACGGCCGCACGGTACGACGCCCTGGAAGCGCATTTGAAGGCCGTCCACGACTACGACACCCCCGAGATCATCGCCACCCCCGTCGTGCGCGGAAGCGCGGAATACCTGGGCTGGGTGTCGGAGGAGACGCGTTGACCTCCCAGCCGCTCCCCTTCTTCGTGTACGGGACGCTGCGCCCCGGCCAGTACAACCACCACCTGTTCCTGCGCGGCCGCACGGCGGCGGAGGAGCCGGCGACGCTGGCGGGCGCGCTGCTCTACGACGGGCCCGGCTACCCGTACGTGATCGAGGAGCGCCGCGCCGGTGAGGGAGCCGGCGCGGTCGTGGGCGACCTCGTCATCGCCGCGCCCGCCGAGTACGGCGAGCTGCTCTCCGTACTCGACACGCTGGAGGAGTTCTACGGCCCCGGTCATCCGCTCAATGTGTACGACCGGGTGGCGCGGGACGCCGTACGGCCGGACGGGACCGCCGTACGCGCCTGGGTGTACGTCGCGGCGGCGCGGGTGGAGCGGGAACTGCGCCGCAACGGGGACGTCATCCCGGGAGGCGACTGGCTCAACCGCGGTCCCGGTCCTCGTCCTTCGCCGGTTCGACGCGGACCGCGCACACCTTGAACTCCGGCATGCGCGAGGTCGGGTCCAGCGCCGGGTTGGTGAGCGTGTTCGCCCGCCCCTCGCCCGGCCAGTGGAACGGCATGAACACGGTGTCCGGCCTGATCGTCCCGGTGATCCGCGCCGGGGCGACCGCCCGGCCGCGGCGGGAGACCACCGCGACCGGGTCCCCCTCGGCCACCCCCATCCGGTCCGCGAGCCGCGGATGCAGCTCGACGAACGGCCCTGGAGCGGCCGCGTTGAGCTCGGCCACCCGGCGGGTCTGCGCCCCGGACTGGTACTGGGCGACGACGCGCCCGGTCGTCAGCAGCAACGGGTACTCGGCGTCGGTCTCCTCGGCGGCGGGCCGGTGTCCGACGGCGGTGAACCGGGCCCGCCCGTCGTCGGTGGCGAACCCGTCCAGGAAGAGCCGGGGCGTACCCGGATGCGGTGCGGGCACGCCCGCGGCCGCGGGCGCGGGCGCATCGGGGGCCGGCCCGGCTGCCCCGGCGTCGCTGGACGGGTCGGCGTGGGCGTCGTCGGCGTGCGTGCCCGCCTCCAGCGGCAGCGGCGTCTCCGGGCACGGCCAGAACACACCGTCCTCGTCCGCGATCCGGCGGTAGGTGATGCCGGAGTAGTCCGCGGGCCCGCCCGCCGACGCCCGGCGCAGCTCCTCGAAGACCTCCTCGGGGTCCGTCGGGAAACCCTTCTCCCAGCCCAGCCGGCCCGCCAGTGCATGCAGCACCTCCAGGTCGGTGCGCACTCCGGGTGGTGCCGGAATCGCCTGCCGGCGCAGCAGGACCCGCCCCTCCAGGCTGGTCGTCGTGCCGGTCTCCTCCGCCCACTGCGTCACGGGCAGTACGACGTCGGCGAGCGCAGCGGTCTCCGAGAGGACGACATCCGCGACGGCCAGGAAGTCCAGCGAGCGCAGCCGCTCCTCGATGTGCGCGGCGCGCGGCGCCGAGACGACGGGGTTGGAGCCCATCAGCAGCAGGGCCTTCACCTCACCGCCGAGCGCGTCGAGGAGTTCGTACGCGCTGCGTCCGGGACCGGGCAGCGTGTCGGGGTCCACGCCCCAGACCTCGGCGACGTGCGCCCGAGCCGCCGGATCGGTGAGCTTGCGGTAGCCGGGCAGCTGGTCGGCCTTCTGACCGTGCTCGCGTCCGCCCTGGCCATTGCCCTGGCCGGTCAGGCAGCCGTAACCGGACAGTGGCCGGCCCGCCCGGCCGGTCGCCAGGCAGAGGTTGATCCAGGCGCCGACCGTGTCCGTGCCCTTGGACTGCTGCTCCGGGCCGCGCGCGGTGAGCACCATCGCGGCCTCGGGCGCGCAGAACATCCGGACGGCTTCGCGGAGCTGCGGGAGGGGAACACCCGTGATGCGCTCGACGAGTTCGGGCCAGTGGGCCATCGCCGTTGCCCTGGCCTCGTCCCAGCCGCTCGTCCGCTCCCGGATGAACTCCTCGTCCGTACGCCCCTCCGCGATCACCAGGTGCAGCATCCCGAGCGCGAGCGCGAGATCGGTGCCGGGCCGCGGCGCGAGGTGCAGATCCGCCTGCTCGGCGGTCCTGGTGCGGCGCGGATCGATGACGATCAGCGTGCCGCCGTTCTCCTTCAGTTCGGTGAGGTAGCGCAGCGCGGGCGGCATCGTCTCGGCGAGGTTCGACCCGACGAGGATCACGCATCCGGTGCGCGGGATGTCCTCGAGCGGGAAGGGCAGCCCGCGGTCCAGCCCGAACGCCTTGCCATGAGCCGCCGCGGCCGAGGACATGCAGAAGCGGCCGTTGTAGTCGATCTGGGAGGTGCCGAGCACCAGCCGGGCGAACTTCCCGAGCGTGTACGCCTTCTCGTTGGTGAGCCCGCCGCCGCCGAAGACGCCGACCGCGTCCGGCCCGTACAGCTGCCTCGTCCCCGTCAGCCCCTCGGCGATCCGCGCGAGGGCCTCCTCCCAGGCGGCCGGTTCGAGCCTGCCCGTGGCATGGGTGCGGACCAGGGGCCCGGTCAGCCGTACCTGGGAGGAGAGCACCGCGGGTGCCGTACGCCCCTTGCCGCAGAGGGCGCCACGGTTGACCGGGAAGTCCGGCCGCTCCACGACCTCGACGATGGAGACCGGGTCGGGTCGCAGTCCCATTCCGCACTGCAGGGCGCAGTACGGACAGTGGGTCTGCGTCGGGGTCGGGGTCGGAGTGGCGGAGTTCGGTGCGAGCATGCTGCCCAGCGTGCGACGGCCGTGTTACGGCGATGGGCGTTCCGGGTTACGCCCCCGGTACGCCGCTCTCCTGTCGCGTCTCACTGCCCCGTGAGGTACTTGACGGTGAGCCCGGCCGTCCAGCCGCCGTCGACCGCCAGCTCGGCGCCGGTCATGTACCCCGCCGCGTCGGACAGCAGGAACGCTACGGCGGCGGCGATCTCCTCGGGGACGCCGACCCGGCCCATCGGGGTGCCGGGGTAGTTGCCCTCGCCCACCTGGATGCCGACGGGGGCGGTCATCGGTGTGAGGGTCATGCCGGGGTGTACGGATCTTCGCCTCGGCCAGCTCCACCGCGCCGATCTTCGACAGGCCGCGCACGCCCCACTTGGACGCGCCGTATCCGGCGGTGAGGGCCGGCGCGAAGTCCAGCGCCGCCTGCCAGTCGCTCTCGCTGGTGACGTCGTGGCGGATGAAGCGCGCCGCGTCGCCCAGCTTGGCGGCGGTCGTGGCGCCGTCCTCCTCCAGTACATCGGTGATCACTGCCCGCCCGCCGCCGTCCACGACGGCCTGCGCGGCGGCGGCGCCCAGGCCGCGGGCTCCGCCGGTGATGACGGCGACCTTGCCGCTCAGATCCACAACAGCCACGACTCACACCTCTTACGGTCAGGTCGTACAGAAAGGGATATGCCTATTCGGCATATCGCTGCTGGCCGCGTCAGTCTGCCAGAGCCGTCCCGTCCTGTCAGCGCTCGTGCGTGGCAAGTGCCTCACTGACGCCGGGTTCCTCCGGTCCGAGGAAGCGGGGCTCGGGCTTGACCGCCGCATCCAGCGCCGCCTTGCCGGCCGCGATGACCTCACGGGCGCCGCCGTAGTACCACGTCGCGTCGTGCACGGCCGCGACACCGATCCCGTACGACTCGACGCCCGCGGCCCGGCAGAGCGCGATCGCCCGGCGGATGTGGAAGCCCTGGCTGATGAGCACCGCCCGGTTCACTCCGAAGATCTCCTTGGCCCGGACGCAGGAGTCCCAGGTGTCGAAGCCGGCGTAGTCGCTGACGATCTGCCCGTCCGGCACGCCGCGTGCCGCGAGGTACGCGCGCATCGCGTCCGGCTCGTCGTACTCCACCCGTCCGTTGTCCCCCGTCACCAGTACGACCTTGACCTTGCCCTGCCGGTAGAGCTCGGCGGCGGCGTCGAGCCGGTGCGCGAGGTACGGCGTCGGTCTGCCCTTCCACAGCCCGGCCCCGAAGACGACGGCGACGTCGGTCGCCGGTGCGGTGGCGGTGCTGTGCATGCGGTCGGCGGCGACGACATGGGTCCAGGCGGACGGCAGCAGCGCGAGCACGCACCCCAGCATCAGGCCCTGCACGGCGCGCCGCCGCGCCGGCCGGCCGAAGCCGGAAGTGCACGCGTGGCAACCGCAGCTTGCGCATGGATGTCTCCCTTGTGATCTGAGCAGCCCTCAAAACGATCAGACGCGAACCAGCCCGAAACGGTTCGGTGGGCGGCGGCCGTTGAGCCGGGCCGGGCCCCTACTCGCCCACCCACCGGCCGACCGCCACTGAACGAAGCCCGGCCGCCCGAGCAGCTCGATGGGGCCCCGCTCCCCGGGGCCGCCCGACGTCTATCCGCAGCAGCGGGACACGGCTCACTGTCAAGGGTGCAGCGAAGCGGAATCGCGCAGCGACGCGACCGGAGGGAGTGCCCTTTACAGGGAGACGGGGCCCGCCAGACTCTCAAGCCGGGCGGCCCCGGGTTACCCCGCGCCCGAAGGCCCCCGCACGCGCCCCCACCCCCATCCGTGAGGCGCTGGAAAACACCCGTCACTCTCGCGCAATGACCCGGCAACCTCCGGGCGTCAGGATCGGTTCATGACGGAGTCGGCACACCTTCGCGAGTCCCTGCCCCTCGACAGTCTCCTCGATAGTCCCCCCGACAGCCCACTCAGCAGCCCCCTCGACACCACCGCGCAACTGCTCAGCCGGATCACCACCCAGCTCGGCAGCCAGCTCAGCCACGTCCATCTGAACGGAACCCGTAGGCCCATGCCCTCGCCCACCCTGGTCGTCGTCGCTCACGGCAGCCGCGATCCGCAGGCGCTTCGCACGGTTACCGCGCTCCTCGAGCGGGTCCGCGAGCTGCGGCCGCAGCTTTCCGTACGCCTCGGGCACATCGAGCTGAACGAGCCGCTTCTGCCGGACACCCTCGCCGCACTCAGCACCGGCGGCACCGGCATCGGCACCGGCACCGGCGGCATCGGCCGGGCCGTCCTCGTGCCCCTCCTGCTCAGCCGTGGCTACCACGTCAAGCAGGACCTTCCGCAGGCCGCGGCCGCCGCCCCCCGCCTGCACACCCGCATCGCGCGGCCGCTCGGCCCGCATCCGCTGCTCGTCGAGGCGCTGTACGCCCGGCTCGTCGAGGCCGGCTGGCCGGACGGGCAGCGGGCGCCGAGCGGGGCCGGCGTCGTCCTGGCCGCCGCCGGATCCCGCGACCCGGAGTCCGCCGCCGACACCCGCCGTACGGCGGAGATGCTCAGCGAACGACTCGGCGGAATACCGGTGCTGCCGGCCTACGCCTCCGCCGCCTCCCCCACCGTCCCCGAGGCGGTGCGCGCGCTCACCGCCCGTGGCCGCCACCGGGTGGCCGTGGCGTCGTACTTCGCCGCGCCGGGACGGTTCGCCACCCAGTGCGCCGAGCGCGCGCCCTGGATCGCCTCCGCCCCGCTCGGTGCGCATCCGGCCCTGGCCCGGCTGCTCCTGCACCGTTACGACGAAGCGCTGACCGGGGCGGTAGCGCAGACCCGGCGCGAACTGGCTACGGCCTGACCGTCCAATTGTCATCGGCTCCGGTTAACGTCGGGGCATGGAAGGCACCCCTTACGATCCGCCCTACGACCCGTCCGCCACCGAACGCTGGGCCGCCGAGCCCGACAAACGTCCCGGCCGCACCGCCTTCCAGCGCGACCGCGCCCGCGTGCTGCACTCCGCCGCGCTGCGCCGCCTGGCCGGCAAGACCCAGGTCGTCACGCCCGGAATCAGCCACCAGGACTGGGACGCCAGCCCGCGCACCCGGCTGACGCACTCGCTGGAGTGCGCCCAGGTGGGCCGGGAACTGGGCGCGGCCCTCGGCTGCGATCCCGATCTGGTCGAGACGGCCTGCCTCTCCCACGACATGGGCCACCCGCCCTTCGGCCACAACGGCGAGCAGGCGCTCAACGACTTCGCCAAGGACTGCGGCGGCTTCGAGGGCAACGCCCAGTCGCTGCGCCTCCTGACCCGTATCGAGCCCAAGCGGTTCGTGCGCTCCGAGCAGTCCGGCGAGCTGGTCAGCGTGGGGCTCAACCTCACCCGCGCCGTCCTGGACGCCGCCACCAAGTACCCCTGGCCCCGCGGCGGGCACCCCACCGAGCCGTACTCCGTGAAGTTCGGGGTGTACGAGGACGACCTGCCCGTGTTCGAGTGGTTCCGGCAGGGCGCCCCCGAGCACCGCAAGTGCTTCGAGGCCCAGGTCATGGACTGGTCGGACGACGTCGCGTACTCCGTGCACGACGTCGAGGACGGCCTGCACGCCGGCCACCTCGATCCCAACCTCCTCCTCGCCGAGCCCGAGCGCCGGGAGATCTACACGGTCGCGATCGGCAGGTACGTACCGCAGGACACCGATCCGGAAGAGCTGCGCGAGGCACTCGACCGGCTCCTGGAGCAGGAGTGGTGGCCGCACGGGTACGACGGCTCGGCCGTCGCCCAGGCCAGGCTGAAGGACGCGACGAGCCAGCTCATCGGCCGGTTCTGCCTGGCGGCGGAGGGGGCGACCCGTGAGGCGTACGGCTCCGGCCGGCTCACCCGGTACGAAGCCGAGCTCGTCGTCCCCCGCGCGGCCCGCAACGAGTGCGCGGTCCTCAAAGCCGTCGCCGACCGCTACGTCATGCAGCGCGACGAGCAGGAGCGGCTGCGCGCGGACCAGCGGATCGTCCTCGCCGAACTGGCCGAGGCGCTGACGGCCCGCGCCCCCGAGGGCCTGGATCCGCAGTTCCGCGCGCTGTTCGACGAGGCGCCCGACGACCGGGCCCGCAAGCGGGTGGTCGTCGACCAGATCTCCGTACTGACGGACGCCTCGGCCCGCTCCCTGCACGCGAGGCTCACAGCACGCCGTTCATCAGCGCGTCGCCCAGCTTCTTCCTGATGTGCACCACCGAATTCCCGCGCCGCGCGGACGCGACGAGACCGGCCTCCCGCAGCACGGTCGCGTGGCGGCTCGCGGTCGACAGCGTGACCCGCAGCGCCGCCGCCAACTGGCCGGTGGTCCGTGGATGTTCCAGCGCTTCGAGTACGTGCGCCCGGGTCACCCCGATCAGCTGCCCGACCGGGAGCTCGGCCGGGTCAGCGGCCGACCGCTCCAGCCAGCCGGGCTCCGGCGCGAGGGGGTGCACCAGCACGGGCGGCAGCTCCTCGTCGGCGAGCGCCACCGGACGCCGGACACAGAAGAACGACGGGATCAGGGTGAGGGAGCGGCCGCGCAGCTTCAGCTCCCGATCCACCGGATACGACGACTCCAGCACCCCGTGGCGCCACATCAGCTGCGGCTGGTAGCTCTCCAGCAGCCCGTCCGGCCCCGCCTCCAGCGCGGCCTCCGCCCGCACCGGCCGGTCGGCGGCCATGGCGGCGCGGATCGCGGGCAGGTACGGCTCCACGGCCACGGCGAGTCGGCGGACCCCCGCCGGGACCGGCGCCTCGCCCGGCCCGCCGGTGAACATCCGGCCGAGCTCCTCCGCCGGCCGGCGCTTCGGCGTGGCCGCGACCAGGTCGAGCCCGGTCTCCAGCTCCGCCGTGCCGCGCCCCGGCGTCAGGAAGTCCGGGAAGTACACGGCGCTCGGCGCGATCCGCATCAGCGCGGCCGCCGTCCGGTCAGCTTGCTTGGCGGCGAGCGCCGCCCGTACCTGCTGTCCCCCGCTCCGGTGGCCTGCGGGGCGCTCCACGGGGGAGTGCTCGCGGGTCATCGCCATGCCTGCCGCCCTCGAACACCTGCCGCACCGCGTGTGACCTGATCGGTCCACTCCCCCTTCCCGCATCACGCTCGGTGCGGGACGCTCACATGTGGCGGCACGGCTGTGTTCGTCCGGGGACCCTTGCATGAGCGGCTGACGCCGCGGGCCCCGGATCCCCGGCGAGGAGGCATCAAGTGGTCGACGCACATCGGACATTCGTCATCGTCGGCGGGGGGCTCGCGGGCGCCAAGGCCGCCGAAACCCTCCGGGCCGAGGGATTCACCGGCCGGGTGATCCTCATCTGTGACGAGCGCGACCACCCCTACGAACGCCCCCCGCTGTCCAAGGGCTACCTGGCGGGCAAGGAGGAGCGTGACAGCGTCTTCGTCCACGAGCCCTCCTGGTACGCACGCTCCGAGGTCGAGCTGCACCTCGGCCTGCCGGCCGTCCGGCTCGACCGCACGGCCAAGTCCGTCCGCCTCGGCGACGGCACCGCCATCCACTACGACAGGCTGCTGCTCGCCACCGGCGCGGAACCACGCCGACTGGACATCCCGGGCACCGGCCTCGCGGGCGTCCACCATCTGCGCCGGCTCGCACACGCCGAACGGCTGCGCGGCGTGCTGGCGTCCCTGGGCCGCGAGAACGGGCATCTCGTCATCGCGGGAGCGGGCTGGATCGGCCTGGAGGTCGCGGCCACCGCCCGCGGGTACGGGGCCGAGGTCACCGTCGTCGAGCCGGAGCCCACACCCCTGCACGCCGTGCTCGGGCCCGAGCTGGGCCAGCTGTTCACCGATCTGCACGGCGAGCACGGCGTCCGCTTCCACTTCGGCGCCCGCCTCACCGAGATCACCGGCCAGGACGGCATGGTCCTGGCGGTCCGTACCGACGACGGAGAGGAGCACCCCGCGCACCACGTCCTCGCCGCCATCGGCGCCGCGCCCCGGACGGCGCTCGCCGAGGCCGCCGGCCTCGCCCTCGTCGACCGGGCGCACGGTGGCGGAATCGCCGTGGACGCGAGCCTGCGCACCTCCGACCCCGACATCTTCGCGGCCGGCGACGTCGCCGCCGCCCACCACCCGCTGCTCGACGTGCGGCTGCGCGTCGAGCACTGGGCCAACGCGCTGAACGGCGGACCGGCGGCGGCGCGCGCGATGCTGGGCCAGGCGGTCGCGTACGACCGGATCCCGTACTTCTTCTCGGACCAGTACGACGTAGGGCTCGAATACTCCGGCTACGCGCCCCCCGGCACGTACGACCAGGTGCTCCTGCGCGGAGACGTCGGAAAGCGGCAGTTCATCGCCTTCTGGCTGAAGGACCGCCGGGTGCTCGCCGGGCTCAACGTCAACGTCTGGGACGTCGCCGAGTCCATCCAGCGGCTGATCCGCTCCGGCGGGCAGGTCGATCCCGACCGGCTCGCGGATCCGGCCGTACCGCTGGAGTCTCTCGGAGGCTGACGGGAGTGTCGGCGCACGCCCGTACACTTCTGGCGTGGCAGGCAGGATCAACGACGACGACGTGAAGGCGGTCCGGGACGCGGTCCCGATCGACGCCGTCGTGTCCGAGTACCTGCAGTTGCGCAACGCGGGCGGCGGCAACCTCAAGGGCCTGTGCCCGTTCCACGACGAGAAGTCGCCGTCCTTCCAGGTCAGCCCGAGCAAGGGCCTCTACCACTGCTTCGGCTGCCAGGCGGGCGGCGACACCCTCGACTTCATCATGAAGATCGACCACCTCTCCTTCTCGGAGGCGGTCGAGCGGCTGGCCGGCACGGCCGGCATCACGCTCCGGTACGAAGAGGGCGGCTACAACCCCGGCAGCCAGCGCGGCGAGCGCATCCGGCTGGTCGAGGCGCACCGGGCCGCCGCGCAGTTCTACATCGAGCAGCTCGACTGCGCCGAGGCCGAGATCGGCCGCAAGTTCCTGGCCGGGCGCGGCTTCGACCAGGCCGCGGCCACGCACTTCGGCGTCGGCTACAGCCCGGCCGGCTGGGACCACCTCACCCGCTTCCTGCGCGGCAAGGGCTTCAGCGACAAGGAGCTGATCCTCTCCGGCCTCGCCCAGGACAGCCGCAGCGGAAAGCCCATCGACCGCTTCCGGGGCCGGCTGATGTGGCCGATCCGCGACATCACCGGCGAGGTCGTCGGCTTCGGCGCGCGCAAGCTCCGCGACGACGACAACGGTCCGAAGTACCTCAACACCCCCGAGACCGCGATCTACAAGAAGTCCCAGGTTCTGTACGGTATCGACCTGGCGAAGAAGGACATCGCCAAGACCAGCCGGGCCGTCGTCGTCGAGGGCTACACCGACGTCATGGCCTGCCACCTGGCCGGCGTCACGACCGCCATCGCCACCTGCGGTACGGCCTTCGGCGGCGACCACATCAAGATCCTCCGCCGGCTCCTGATGGACAACTCCGGCGCCGAGGTCGTCTTCACCTTCGACGGTGACGCGGCCGGCCAGAAGGCGGCCCTGCGTGCCTTCGAGGACGACCAGAAGTTCGCCGCCGAGACGTCCATCGCGATCACGCCCGGCGGCATGGACCCCTGCGACCTGCGGCTCGCGGAGGGGGACCCGGCGGTGGCGAAGCTGGTGGAGTCCCGTACACCGCTGTTCGAGTTCGCCATTCGTCATGTCGTGGACCGGCACAACCTGGACACCCCGGCCGGGCGGGCCGCCGCGCTCGACGAGGCCGCGCCGATCGTCGCCCACATCAAGAACATCGCCATCCAGCACGAGTCCGCCGTGCAGCTCGCGGGCATGCTCGGCATCCTGGACACCCAGTTCGTCGTCAAGCGGGTGGCCCAACTGGCCCGCTGGGCCCGGGACCGTGGCGGCCGGGGCCCGGCTGCCCCCGCGTCGCAGCGCGGCCCCCAGCCGTACGGTCAGCAGCAGCCCGCGGCGGTGTCCGGCCCCGCGCTGAATCTGCGCAGCCCCGCACACCGGACCGAGCGGGAGCTGCTCAAGCTCGCCCTCCAGCGTCCGGAGCTGGTCTCCCCGGCCTTCGACGCGTACGGCATCGACGAGTTCACCGCCCCGCCGTACGCCGCGGTCCGCCAGTGCATCGAGGAGGCCGGCGGCGCGGCCCAGGGCGCGGAGGACTACCTGGCCCGGGTCAGGGAGGCGGCGCCGAACGACACCGTGCGCGCGATGGTCACCGAGCTCGCGGTCGAGGCGATCCACTCCAAGCACGTGGACGAGGCGTACGCGGGCGTCCAGCTCGTCCAGGTCCGCCTGCGCGCGTTGGACCGCCGTATCCGCGACGTTCAGGGCAGCCTGGCCCGCCTCGGCGGCCACGGCGACCCCGAGCAGTTGACGGCCGTACAGAACGAGCTGTGGGTGCTCCAGCAGTACGGCCAGTCCCTGCGCAACCGCGGCGCCGACGCGCTCTGACGGTCGGCCCCGCGTATCCGCCCGGTCACGGACCGGCTTCGCTGCGGTCTCCCGGGGGCAACCCCCGGACCCCCGGCATGGCCCCCGTGTGGCCGCCCCCGCGTATCCGCCCGGTCACGAACCGGCTTCAAAAAGTCACCGCACGCCCCTCGTGGCGGCGATGTGTCGTACCCCACACTGGGTTCCGGTGCCTGAGTCCTCGGAGCGCGGCCGGTCGCTGGAGCAGGGACCGGATCTTCCCGCGGATCCGCTCAACTTGTACGGGACGGAAGGCGGCTCGGCCGCAACCGTCCCGCTGCCGCACGCCCCCGAACCGGCAGCGATCACCCTGGAGGTCGCCCCCGTGCAGACCCAGACCCAGACCCAGACCCAGACCCTGACCGACATCGCCACGGCAGTCCCACCGCGCAGCCGGACCGTTCACCGGCCCGAAGCCACGCAGGCGGAACCGGCTGCGGCCGCGGCCGAAGTCGTCGCGGAGGAACCGGTGGACGAACCGGTGGAGGAGCGGGCGGAGCGGCCGGAGCCGCGTGGCCGCCCCGACACCGGAGGGCCCTCCTCCGACCTCTTCCGCCAGTACCTGCGCGAGATCGGCCGCATTCCGCTGCTCACCGCCGCCGAGGAGGTGGACCTCGCCCGCAGGGTCGAGGCCGGACTCTTCGCCGAGGAGAAGCTGAGCAGCACCCCCGACCTCGACTCCCAGCTCGCCGTCGACCTCGACCGCCTGGTCGTCATGGGCCGGATGGCCAAGCGCCGACTGATCGAGGCCAACCTCCGCCTGGTCGTCTCCGTTGCCAAGCGGTACGTCGGCCGCGGCCTGACCATGCTCGACCTGGTCCAGGAGGGAAACCTCGGCCTGATCAGGGCGGTGGAGAAGTTCGACTACGCCCGCGGCTACAAGTTCTCGACGTACGCGACCTGGTGGATCCGCCAGGCCATGTCCCGCGCCCTCGCCGACCAGGCCCGCACGATCCGCGTCCCGGTCCATGTGGTCGAGCTGATCAACCGGGTCGTACGGGTGCAGCGCCGGATGCTCCAGGAGCGCGGGTACGAGCCCACGCCCGAGGAGGTCGCCGGCCAGCTCGACCTCTCCGGCGAGCGGGTCAGCGAAGTCCTGCGCCTCGCCCAGGAACCGGTGTCCCTGCACGCCCCGGTGGGCGAGGAGGACGATGTCGCGCTCGGCGACCTGATCGAGGACGGCGACGCCGCGTCCCCGGTCGAGTCCGCCGCGTTCCTGCTGCTGCGTGAGCACCTGGAGGCTGTGCTCTCCACCCTCGGCGAGCGCGAACGCAAGGTGGTGCAGCTGCGTTACGGCCTGGCGGACGGTCGGCCCCGCACGCTGGAGGAGATCGGCCGGATCTTCGGGGTGACCCGTGAGCGCATCCGGCAGATCGAGTCCAAGACCCTCAACAAGCTGCGCGACCACGCCTTCGCGGACCAGCTCCGCGGCTACCTGGACTAGGTCCGGCCCGCGTGCGCGGGTCTGACCTGATCAGCTGTCACCCCTGTCACCCCTGTCAGCCCTGTCAGCTCTCGTCCTCCTCCGCCCGGCGCTCACCCTCCGCCTGGGACGGCGTGGTCCGCATCGTCGCGGGGTGCCGCTCCTCGCCCGGATCCATGTCCTCTTCCAGCCGCTCGCCCTCGGCCTGCGACGGAGTCGAATACTCGTCGTACTGGCTCATGGACGCCTCCTCGGTTGGGCAAATATCCGTACAAACCGAGCGTAGTGCTTCGGCCGCCGGTTCACGGCCTGGGCCGGCGGCGGGCACCGCGCTCAGCGGCGTTCGTAGGCTTCCTGTGCCTCGATTACGTGGCCGAGCAGGGCCTCAATCTGCCTGCGGGTGTCGCTGCCCTCGGGAAAGTCCCACAGCATGGAGGGATGCAGGTCCGCCCTCTTGCCGAGGTCGTCGTTGTCCATGCGGGCGATGGACTCAGCGATGCGATCGATGTCGAGTGTCACGACGATCACCTTGCCAAGCGGGAGTGGGTGGCACGTCCGATTTCAGGCTACGTCCGGACCGGAGCCCCAACCAACGAGTCCGGCCCGTCGGCACGCGCACGCGCGCCGACGGGCCCCCGAAACGCCCCTCACCTCAGTCCACCTCGGCGACCGCCTGCGCGAACTGGGCCGCGTACAGACGGGCGTACGCGCCCTCCGCCGCAAGCAGCTCGTCGTGCGTGCCCTGTTCGACGATCGAGCCGCTCTCCATCACCAGGATGACGTCCGCGTCGCGGATGGTGGACAGCCGGTGCGCGATCACGAAGCTCGTACGGCCGTGGGCGAGGCGCGCCATCGCCTTCTGGATCAGTACCTCGGTCCGGGTGTCGACCGAGCTGGTCGCCTCGTCCAGGACCAGGATCACCGGGTCGGACAGGAACGCCCGTGCGATGGTGATCAGCTGCTTCTCGCCCGCGCTGACGCCCGTGCCCTCGTCGTCGATCACCGTGTCGTAACCGTCGGGCAGGGTGCGGATGAAGCGGTCGGCGTGCGCGGCCCGGGCAGCCTCCTCGACCTCGGCCCGGGTGGCATCGCCGGAGGCGCCGTACGCGATGTTCTCCGCGATCGTGCCACCGAACAGCCAGGTGTCCTGGAGCACCATGCCGATCCCGGACCGCAGCTCCTCCCGTGACATCCGCGCGATGTCCACGCC
Organism: Streptomyces sp. A3M-1-3; assembly: GCF_024213665.1. Lineage (GTDB taxonomy): Bacteria > Actinomycetota > Actinomycetes > Streptomycetales > Streptomycetaceae > Streptomyces. Next base: position 16,136 of record NZ_JANAVP010000004.1, on the reverse strand, counting down.
GTCGAGGGCGATGCGGCCGCCCGTCACCTCGTAGAACCGCATCAGCAGATTGACCAGCGTCGTCTTGCCCGCGCCCGTCGGACCGACGATCGCGACCGTGTGGCCCGGTTCGACGTCCACGGACAGGTTCTCGATGAGCGGCTTCTCCGGCTCGTACCGGAAGGCCACCTTCTCCAGCGTGACGCGACCGCCGAGGCCGTCCGCCCGCTGCCCGGCCACGGCGTCCGGCTGCTGCTCCTCCGCGTCCAGCAGCTCGAAGATCCGCTCCGCGGACGCGACACCCGACTGGACCAGGTTCGCCATCGAGGCGACCTGAGTGAGCGGCATCGAGAACTGCCGCGAGTACTGGATGAAAGCCTGCACATCACCGATCGACAGCGCGCCCGAGGCGACCCGCAGCCCACCGACAACCGCCACCAGCACGTAGTTGAGGTTGGAGATGAAGAACATCAGCGGCTGCATCATGCCGCTGACGAACTGCGCCCGGAAGCTCGCCCGGTAAAGTGCCTCGTTCTGCTCCCGGAAGGCCTCCGCCGACTCCTCCTGCCGCCCGAACACCTTCACCAGTGCGTGCCCGGAGTACATCTCCTCCACGTGCGCGTTCAGCTTGCCGGTCGACTTCCACTGCTCCACGAACTGCGGCTGCGACCGCTTGCCCACCCGCGTCGCCACGACCACCGAGACCGGTATGGTCACCAGCGCGACCAGCGCCAGCAGCGGCGAGATCCAGAACATCATCACCAGCACACCGATGATCGTCAGCAGTGAGTTGATGAGCTGGCCCATCGTCTGCTGCAAGGTCTGCGAGATGTTGTCGATGTCGTTCGTGGCCCGGCTCAGCACCTCGCCGCGCTTGGCCCGGTCGAAGTACGACAGCGGCAGCCGCGACAGCTTCGCCTGGATCTCCTCCCGCATCCGGAACATGGTCCCGTTGATGGCGCGGTTGGAGAGCCGGGTCGCGACCAGCATCAGCAGCCCGGCCGCCGTGAAGGCGACGAGCGCGGTCAGCAGGACCGCACCGACCTCGTCGAAGTCGATGCCCTGCCCCGGCGTGAAGGCCGTCCCGGACAGCATGTCGGCCGTCCCGCCGTCACCCCGGTCGCGCAGGCCCTGCAGCGCCTGCTCCTTGGTCAGCCCCTCGGGCAGCTGCCGGCCGATGATCCCGGCGAAGACCAGGTCGGTGGCCTGCCCGAGGATCTTGGGCCCCACCACCGAGAGGGCGACGCCGCCGACGACGGCGACGAGCATCCCCCAGAGCGTGGCCCGCTCGGCCGCGAGCTGCCGCAGCAGCCGCTTGCCCGAGCCCATGAAGTCCATGGACCGCTGCGCGGGCCCCATCATCATGCGTCCACCGGGCCCGCTCACGCTGTGCGCCTTTCGTTTTCCCCCAGAGCCTTCGGCCCGGGCGTGCCCCCATCGCCGCCCGCGCGGCGCAGAGGTGCGGCTTTCGCTGTCGGCTGCGACCCGGCGGCCGCGCGCGCGTCGCTCACGCGGCTTCCGCCTCCGTCAGCTGGGAGAGCACGATCTCCCGGTAGGTCTCGTTGTCCTCCATCAGCTCGTGATGGCGTCCCACGCCCACGACCTGCCCCTCGTCCAGAACCACGATCCGGTCCGCGTCACGGATGGTCGACACCCGCTGGGCGACGATCACGACAGTCGCCTCGGCCGTCTCGCGCGCGAGCGCGGCCCGCAGCGCGGCGTCCGTCGCGTAGTCCAGCGCGGAGAAGGAGTCGTCGAAGAGGTAGATCTCCGGCCGCTGCACCAGCGTCCGCGCGATCGCCAGCCGCTGCCGCTGACCGCCCGAGACATTCGTGCCGCCCTGCGCGATCGGCGCGTTCAGCCCGCCGTCCAGCAGTTCCACGAACTCCCTCGCCTGCGCGACCTCCAGCGCCTGCCACAGCTCGGCGTCGCTCGCGCCGGGCCTTCCGTACCGCAGGTTCGTCGCCACCGTCCCCGAGAAGAGGTACGGCTTCTGGGGCACCATCCCCACCGTCCTGGCCAGCAGTACGGGATCGATCCGCCGTACGTCCTCGCCGTTCACCAGCACCTCGCCACCCGTCGCGTCGAAGAGCCGCGGCACCAGCCCCAGCAGCGTCGACTTCCCGCTGCCCGTCGACCCTATGACGGCCGTCGTCTCGCCGGGCCGGGCCACCAGATCCACCGAACGCAGTACGGACGCCTCGGCGCCCGGATAACAGAAGTCCGCGCCGCGCAGCTCCAGATGGCCGTGCCGGCGCAGCTCCCGCACCGGTTCCACCGGCGGTACGACACTGGACTCGGTGCCCAGCACCTCTTCGATCCGCTCGGCGCACACCTCGGCGCGCGGCACCATCATGAACATGAAGGTGGCCATCATCACGGCCATCACGATCTGCAACAGATAAGCGAGGAACGCGGTCAGCGCGCCGATCTCCATCGCGCCGCCGTCGATGCGCTGCGCACCGAACCAGACCACCGCGATGCTGGAGACGTTCACGACCGTCATCACCGTCGGGAACATCAGCGCCAGCAGCCGCCCGGTCGACAGCGAGACATCCGTCAGCTCGGTGTTGGCGTCCCTGAACCGCTCCTTCTCGTACGCGTCACGTACGAAGGCGCGGATCACCCGGTTGCCGGTGATCTGCTCACGCAGCACCCGGTTCACGGTGTCGAGGCGTTCCTGCATCAGGCGGAACAGCGGCCGCGTCTTCATCACGATCAGCGAGACGGCGATGCCCAGCACCGGCACCACGGCCAGCAGCACTCCGGACAGCTTCACGTCCAGGCCGAGGGCCATCACGATGCCGCCGACGCACATGATCGGCGCCGAGACCATCAGGGTGAACGCCATCAGCACCAGCATCTGGACCTGCTGGACGTCGTTGGTGGTGCGTGTGATCAGCGTCGGCGCCCCGAACCGTCCCAGCTCACGGGCCGAGAAGCTCTGCACCCGGTCGAAGACGGCGGCCCGGACGTCGCGCCCGAGCGCCGCCGCGGTCCGCGCGCCGAAGTAGACCGCGCCGACGTTGCACAGCACCTGGACCAGGCTGGCGCCGATCATCAGGCCGCCTAAGGCGAGGATGTAGCCCGCGTCGCCCTTCACGACACCGTTGTCGATGATGTCCGCGTTGAGGTTCGGCAGATAGAGCGTGGCACTGGTCTGGAGCAGCTGAAGCAGCACCAGCAGGCCGATGGGCTTCTTGTACGGACCGAGGTAGGTCCGCAGGAGTCGTATGAGCACGCGCAGGCTCTCCGGTCGGCATGATCGGGCGGTCGCCCCATCTTCCGCCCACCGCCCCCTGGAACCTCAAGCGATTAAGCCAAGGGCGTGTCAGGACGCGGTCGTGTCAGGAAGCGGCCGTGTCAGGTAGCGGCGTGACCGAAGGCGCCCGGGTGGAGCTGCTCGCGCGTCGCGACGTACTGCTGCCGTACCGCCCGACCCACCGCCAGCTCCTCGCCCGGCTCGAAGACCTGCGCCGCCGCGCCCTGCCAGGCCGGCGGGGTGTGCGGGGCGAGCGTCCCCTGCGCGACGCCCAGCGCCCAGGCCGCCTGCCGGGCCGCGCCCAGCGCCGCGTAGTCGGCGGGCTGCGGTACGACGACCTGCGTGCCGAACAGCATCGGCGCCGCGGCCTGCACTGCCGGCAGCTCGGCGGCCTGCCCCAGCAGGAACACCCGCCGCACCTCGACCCCCCGGCCCCGCAGTACGTCCATCGCGTCCGCGAGCGAGCACAGCATGCCCTCGAAGGCGGCCCGCGCCAGGTGCTCGGGCTTCATCGACTCGCGCCGAAGCCCGCTCAGCGATCCGGCGGTGTGCGGCAGTTGAGGGGTCCGCTCGCCCTCGAGATAGGGCAGCAGTACGAGCCCGTACGCACCGGGGGACGACTTCAGCGCGAGCGTCGACAGCCCCTCCAGGTCTACACCCAGCAGCTCGGCGGTCCCCCGCAGGGCCCGTACGGCATTGAGCGTGTGCACCACCGGCAGGTGCATCCCGGTCGCGTCGGCGAAGGAGGTGATCAGCCCCTGGGAGTCGGCCAGCGCCTCGTGGTGCACGGCCATCACCGAACCGGAAGCCCCCAGCGAGACCACTGCGTCACCCGGACCGAGCCCGAGCCCGAGGGCCGCGGCCATCGTCTCGCCGGTCCCGGCGGAGATCAGCAGCCCCTCGGGGGTGGTGCCGGCGGCCTCGGCCGGGCCGAGCACCTCGGGCAACAGCGCCTGGTGCCCGAGGGCCAGTTCGACGAGATCCGGCCGGTACGCCCCGGTCGCGGCCGACCAGTATCCGGTGCCCGACGCGGCCCCGCGGTCCGTGGTCCTTCGCACGGGCCGCCCGAGCAGCTGCCACACCAGCCAGTCGTGCGGCTGCATCACCACGGCCGTGCGCTGGGCCGCCTCGGGTTCGTTCTTCGCCAGCCAGCGCAGCTTCGCCACCGGCTGGGCGGACTGCGGTACGCAGCCGACGGCCTCGGCCCAGGCCTGCCGCCCGCCGAGCGCGTCGATCAGATCGGCGGCGGCGACCTGCGCCCGCTTGTCGTTGCCGAGCAGGGCCGGACGTACCAGGGAGCCCTGCGCGTCCAGCGGGAGCAGACCGTGCTGTTGCGCCGATACGCCGATGGCCTGGACCCCCTCGAGCAGCCCGCCGGTGGCGGCCTCACCGAGGGACAGCAGCCAGGCCTGCGGGTCGACCTCGGTCGGCTTGCCCTCCGGTCCGGCGGCTCCGGACTGGGGATGGGGCGCATACCCCTGTCGCAGCACGGCACCCGTGTCCGTGTCGCAGACGACGATGCGTGTAAAGGCGGAAGAGCTGTCCAGCCCGGCGACTATCCCCATGCCGCAAGATTCTGCCGCACGGCCGGGCCGGCCAGCACCACTAGGTATTGGTGGTTCCCCAGTCGTCCTCGGCGTTCGTGCCGCGCTCCCGGAGCGAGCGCACCCGCTGCGCGACCGACTCGGGCATCCGGTCCCCGACCTTGTCGCTGACGCTGGCGAACGCCTTCCCGGCCACCTCGCGGCTGCTCTGCGCGGCCGCCTCGGCGGCGTTGCGCACGGCAGGGTTCTGAGAGACCTGCCGTGCGGACTTCTTCAGCTGTTCGTAGCGCTCGCGTCCAGCCCGTGTGCCGAGTACGTATCCGAGGGCCAGTCCGGCGACGAACGTGAGCCTGTACCGCATGGCTGCCACCCTTCCCTTGCGTCGGTGCTGGCCGCCTACCCGTCGGGGCCCGTGATCACCCAGGGGCGAACCGATTGGCGGAGCACCCCCCTGCTTGCGCTAATGTATGTGTCGCAGCGAGCACGCGCCGCCCGGCAGAGCCGGAGGGGGGTACGTTCGAGGCAACGCAGCAATCCCCTGTAGCTCAATTGGCAGAGCAGCCGGCTGTTAACCGGCAGGTTACTGGTTCGAGTCCAGTCGGGGGAGCGCGATCCCCTGTAGCTCAATTGGCAGAGCATTCGGCTGTTAACCGGAGGGTTGCTGGTTCGAGTCCAGCCGGGGGAGCAGAACCGAAACAAGGACCCTCCAGAGGGTCCTTTTTCGCGTCTCCAACCTGCCGCAACCTGCCTCTTTCGTGCCGGTTCCGTGTCTCCCGGAACCGGGCAGGGGGCAGCGCAGTCCTCATGGTCATGCATTGCCGACCACCCGAGGCAGGAGATCGTATGAGCGGCTATGCTGCGGCAGACGGCGCGCACAAATGTGCGCGACGCGCCGTTAGGGGCGGTAGCTCAGCCGGTTAGAGCAGCGGACTCATAATCCGTCGGCCGTGGGTTCGAGTCCCACCCGCCCCACCGTGCAGTGGTGACGCAGAATCGTTCTGACCTGCGAAAACGCAGGAGTGAGGGCCCTCGGGGAATCCCCGAGGGCCCTCACTGTAGCCCCGAACCAAGATCAAGTGGACGCACAGTGGACGCCGCGCGTCCGAAATGTAGTGGATGCCCGATGGGGGCGCGCGTGACCTACTGGGGTGATCAGGGTTGGTCGTCGCATGCGGTGGAAACAGGGCTGCGAGCCTTGGGCGAGCTCGCCCATCCGGCTTCGCGCCGACCCCTCTTCACCGAGACTCCCGCGACGGTGGAGCACGGTGTCGCCGTGATGGACCGCTGTCGCGCATACCAGGAGATCGATGGCTCCAGAGGCACGCGTTCTTCGGGACCGGCGAGAGCTGGCAAAGAGCATCCAGCCCCCCGCCAACTCGTCGCGGTGAGACGGGCTGGTGGCCGAGCACAGAAACTCGGTACGCGTCGGCTCGCAGATACGGAACATGCCGGCGGCGATGTGCCCGTCCGAGGGATGCAGCGCCCCAGGGGTGCGGAACAGGTGCCACAGCGCAGAGGTGTCAACAAGATAGGTGATCACCCAAAGCCCCGCCGTGCGCGCTCAGCAGCGTCGTACGCGGCTGCGGCCTCCTCGAACTCGCCGCGCTCGCCCCGCTCGGCCAGCTTCTCGGCAGCCTCAAGCCTCCTGATACGAGCCACATAATCCCGCAGAGACGCGTTGACGGTCTCCTTCTTCGTCGTCACGCCCATCAGGCGCATCGACTCGGCCAGCGTCTCGTCATCAAGGTCGATCTGGGGAACGGACATGCTCACCACCCCACCCTTGGGTACATCACAACGACTTCGCCACTGTGGCCACGGTTATCAAGGAAGTGCAGCAGCGCGACGTCCGCGCCCGACCATGACGCGTTTCAGCCGATGGCTGCCTGTTGACGGAGGTTCAGTCACGACCATTCATGGCCATGAAGGCGCGAAAGCCGATGGGGGACAGGCCCGTAGCGTTGGCTTGCGTTCCCCGGGTAGTGGAACCGGGCATCCTGGCGGCCGATCGCATTGTCCTCGGACAGTCGCAGACGCGTCCAGCGTCCGCGCGAGGTCCACTCGAACGGTGTAGCGGGCTGATGCGCCTCGGTCGGGCCTGGTCAGGCAGGGGGCGCCGGGCGGCCTCGCGGGCATCGTCCAGGGGAACGGCCGGCATGTGCAGGACCATCTCGGCCGGGTTGGTCGGCCGCCTCGTCCGTTTCCTTCTCACCAAGCCGCAGACGGCTGCGGGCGCTACGTCGGTCACGTCCCGGGGCGCGTCGCCCCGAGCGCGACCTGGCGTGCACCTGTGAGCCCTCCCCTCCAGACATTGGCGTATTGCAGTTGTTTGGTACTTGCCAATAACGTGCAGCAGTGCGGGGTGGGTGAACCGAGATGCTGGCCGGATTCCCTCGGGAGAAGGGGGTTGGGCAGTTCATGAAGCAAGCGGCCAACCAGGCGATCCGGCGTTGAGCCAGGGCTCGGCGGGCCAAGCCGCCGGCCTGATCGCTTCCGCCCGACGTCTCCACTCCATGCGGCGCGCGCCCGTTCCGGGCCGTTTCGCGACACGCGATGACCATCCGATCCACCATGCTGTGAGAGGACCCACCAGATGATGGGTAAACGCTCGTTGTCCCTGCTGCTGGCCATGGCGTCGACTCTGCTGATATCCGGCTGTGGCGGCAGCGCCCGGAACGACGCCGACTCGGCGGGCTCCGTTGCCAAGGGCTTTCCGGTCACGGTGTCCAACTGCGGCGTGAAGACCACCTATCAGCGTCCTCCGCAGCGGGCGGTGTCGCTCAACCAGCATGCGAGTGAGGTCATGCTCGCGCTGGGGCTGGAGAAGTCGATGGTGGGCACGGGCTATCTCGACGACAAGATCCTGCCGGAGTATCAGGCCGCCTACGGCAGCATCAAGGTGCTGTCCAAGGAGTACCCGTCCTTCGAGACGCTGCTGGCCGCCGAACCGGACTTCATCTACGGCGGCTTCGCCACCACCTTCGACGAGAAGGAGGGACGCAGCCGCCCCGCATTCACCAAGGCCGGGATCAACACCCACCTCAACATCGAGGAATGTTCCACGGGGCCCGTGACGATGGCCAAGATGGACGAGGAGATCCGCACCGTCGCGAAGATCTTCGGCGTACCGGAGCGGGCCGAACAGCAGGTGAACAAACTGCACGGCACCCTTGAGCGAGTCGAGGACAAGCTCGCCGGTATCGCTCCGACCAAGCTCTTCGTCTATGACAGCGGAGACAAAACCGCCTTCACCGCCGGCGGCAAGGGCATCGGCAACGAGATGATCAAGCGCGCCGGCGGGGTGAACCTCTTCGCCGACGTGAACAAGGCCTTCGGCGATGTGTCGTTCGAGCAGGTGGCCGAACGCGCTCCCGACGTCATAGTCATCTACGACTACGGCGACCAGCCCGTCGAGGACAAGAAGAAGTTCCTGCTCGCCAACCCGGCGCTGAAGGACGTGCCCGCGATCAAGAACAAGCGGTTCGCGGTGCTGCCACTGTCGTCCACCGTGCTCGGCGTCCGGGTGCCGTCGGCCGTCGAGTCGCTGGCCCGTCAGATCCACCCGGACCGCTTCCAGTGACCGATGTGAAGCAAGCACCCGGGGCAGCCGGCGCCGTCAGCACACGAACAGGAGCCGGGGAAGCCACCGCCCGCCGGCCGGGGATCCCCTACACGATGGTGCTCGCCTTCCTGGGCCTCCTCGTGGCGGGTACGGCGACGGCCGGGATCGCGGTCGGTTCGATCAGCGTCCCGGCCGACCAGGTCTGGAGCATTCTGCTGCACCGGATGCATCCGGCACTCGCCGAGCCGACCTGGACACCGGTCCGGGAGACGATCGTCATCGACGTGCGGCTGCCCCGAGTACTGCTGGCCGGAGTGGTGGGCGCCGGTCTGTCGGTGTCGGGGATGGCGCTGCAGGCCCTGGTCCGCAACCCGTTGGCCGATCCGATGCTGCTCGGGGTGTCGTCGGGCGCGTCGGTCGGAGCGGTGCTCGTCCTGGTCCTCAACGTGACGCTGTTCGGCATGTTCTCCCTGCCCGCGGCGGCATTCTGCGGGGCACTGGCCGCCCTGCTCGCGGTCTACTTCCTGGCTCGGTCCGGCGGGCGGATGACCACGGTACGGCTGGTGCTGGCGGGCGTGGCCATGGCCGAAGTCCTCTCGGCAGTGGCCAGCTTCCTGGTCGTCACCTCCAACGACCCCCAGAAGACGCAGTCGGCACTGCGGTGGATGCTCGGCGGACTGGCCGGCACCACCTGGACGACGGTATGGATCCCCGTAGGCGCCGTGCTGCTCGGTACGGCGATCCTGCTGGGCGTCTGCCGTCCGCTCAACCTGCTGCTGGCCGGGGAGGAAGCGGCCGCGGCCCTCGGCCTGGACGTACACCGCTTCCGCGGTGCCCTGTTCACGCTGGTCGCCCTGATGATCGGCACCATCGTCGCGGTCAGTGGCCAGATCGGCTTCGTCGGCCTGATCATGCCGCACGTGGTGCGGCTGCTGGTGGGCGCCGATCACCGCCGTGCGCTGCCCGCCGCCGCGCTTCTCGGTGCAGCCTTCCTGATCGCCGCCGACCTGGCCGCGCGCACGCTCATGAGCCCGGAGGAGATACCCGTCGGCATCCTCACCGCCCTGGTCGGTGGCCCGTTCTTCCTCTGGCTCATGCGGCGGAAGGCGACGCGATGACGGACAGGCCGATACCTGAACCCGGCGCCCTCGAAGCCGAAGCCGTATCCGTCGTCGTGAACGGCCGGCCGTTGGTGAACCAGGTCTCCTTGCAGGTGAAACCCGGTGAGGTGGTGGGCCTCGTCGGCCCCAACGGCGCAGGCAAGTCCACCCTGCTGCGCACGATCTACCGAGCGGTGCGCCCCACGTCGGGGCGGATACTCCTGGACGGCGACGACGTATGGCGGATGCCCGGCAAGCGCCTGGCGCAGCGGCTTGCGGCCGTGCTGCAGGAAACTGCCGGGGACTTCGAGCTCACCGTGTACGACGTGGTGGCCATGGGCCGCACCCCGCACAAGCGGGCCTTCGCAGGCGACGATGCCGACGACCGCGACATCATCCTGGGCTCGCTGGACGAACTTGATGTCGCCGCCCTGGCACACGCGCCCTTCGACCGGCTCTCGGGCGGGGAGAAGCAGCGGGTACTGATCGCCCGCGCGCTCGCGCAGGGCACCGGAACCATGGTCCTGGACGAGCCCACCAACCACCTGGACCTGCGCCATCAACTCGACGCGCTCCGGCTCGTCCGCAGACTCGGCGCCACCTCCGTCATCGCACTGCACGACCTCAACCTGGCCGCATCCTTCTGCGACCGGATCTGCGTGATGGACGGCGGCCGGATGGTGGCCACCGGAGCACCCGGGGAGGTCCTCACACCGGCGCTGCTGGCCGACATCTACCGCGTCAAGGCGGAGGTGACCGAACACCCCCGCACCGGGATCCCGCAAGTCACCGTTCTTCCCGGCCTCGAGTGGGCGAGCAACGAGCGACTGAACGGAGGAAAACACGCCAACCAGACTCCGTGAGCAGGCGTGGCAACAGGCCGAGCCCGCTCATGCTGATCGGTCCGGCCTGTGCCTCCTGTGTTGCGGCCTGTCATCACTGTCCCATCCGTTTCAGGCGCGGGACGCTGACCGCACTCATGCCATGAGCCGTCCCGTCAGTACGAGCGGCCGGAACGCACCACCCTGGCCCGTTAGGGGTGTTGAGCACCCCGAGCCCACCCCTTAGCCTTCATGCCCAGCACTTGTAACTGCACAGGATGTGCAACAAGGTGCCTCCTGTGCCGATCTCAAGGAGGACGCACATGGCACACGCAGGCTGGCAGGAACCCGAAGAGCCGCAGTCGGGCTGCCTGAAGTCCCACACGCCGGCGGTCGACGCACCGTTCGAGTGGCGTGAGGACGTCGAGGACGAGCAGACCGCGAGCTGAACCGGGCGGCGGGAGGTGGCGGCTTCGTCGCCTCCCGCCGTACGTCGTGAGCCAATGACAGCCCAGTGAGTGCCCGTTCCGTTCCACGGACCGAGGAGTGTGGAGTTACCTGTGGCACCATCCGGCCGAACAACACCGGTGGAACGCGGGGCCGCCGGCGCAGACAATGGCGCCCGCCGTCTTGGGGACACCGGACTCCGTCTGATCCGACGGGTCGTCCAGGACCTTCCACGCGTGGAAACAGTGCCGAGCTGTATTTCCTACAGTGCCCACCTGTCGACGCACGCCGAGCTCGCCCCGGCCGCGGTCGACACCGTCACCGGCGGCGCCGCGCTCGGCGACCACGAGCAGGCACGCCGCGCGGCCATCGGTGAGGCGGTCGAACGTTACTGCGGAAACGTCGTCCCCGACACACTGCCGACCGCGTCCTACGCCCAGCTGTCCCGGGCAGGCCACACGGGTGTCGATCCCCGAGAGTTCGCCCTGTACTCATCTGCCCAGTACGCCCAACGCGGCTTCCCGTTCGTTGCGATGACCCCTGACCTGCCGATCTCCTGGGCGACCGGTCGCGACCTCCGCGACGACAACGAGATCCTTGTTCCCGCGTCGCTGACGTACGTCAACTACTTCCGCGGCGCGCGCCGTGCCGAACCACCCACCAACTACCCGGTTCTGGCCGGTACAGCAGCCGGCACGAGCCAGGAGCAAGCGCAACTCGCCGCACTGCGGGAGGTGCTGGAACGGGACGCAGTCACCCTGTGGTGGCTCAGCGGCGCCCCCGCCGGCCTCCTGCCCCTGGAGCTGAGCGGGCCGCTCGCCACCGCGCTGGGCGAGGCCACCGCCTCCGGCCTCCGCGTGACTTTCCTGCGGATCCCGTCCACGTTCGACATCACCGTCGCCGGTGTGTTCATCGAGGACCTGGAGCGGCACCTGGTCGCGTTCGGCAGCGCCTGCCGCTCCACTCCCGAGGCGTCCGCGGTCAAGGCATTCACCGAGGCCATCGGCATGCACGAAACCGGCCTGGAACTGCTGGACCACGACAGCGGTTTCTGGAGCGCCGTCCGCGCCGGCCGCATCGACCACCGTCCCTACCGGCCCCACCGGGAAGACCGTGCCTACCGGGAAGACTTCCGACCCGACTGGCGCGACGTCAACGACGTACGCCTGCACCTTCAGGTCTACCTCGACCCACGCATGCAGGACACCCGGCTGGACCGGCTCCGCACCCCCCGAAGCCCGCATCGGGGGCACCAGTCGCAGGACAGCGGCCGCCTCGCAACCGGACTGGACGACTACCTCCAAGTGCTCGCCGCGCAGGGGCTGCGGGCCATCACGGTCGACTTGACGACCCCGGAGGTGCGAGCCGCAGGACTGCATGTCGCGCGCGTCATGGTGCCCGGCCTGTCCTGCAACGCCCCGGCCGCCTTTTCCTTCCTCGGCGGTGTGCGCCTCTACCGCGAACCCGTCGCCCGCGGCTGGGTTCCCCGACCGCCCACCGCGACCGGACTCGTCCACGACCCCCTGCCGTTCTCCTGACGCGACCGATCCTCACCCACACACGCTTCGGCACTACGACAAGGAGCCACTACATGCGTCTCGGGCTGGCCCTGGGCTACGGCGGAGAACCCATCGAAGAACTCCTCCCCACAGTCCAGCGAGCCGAACAGATCGGTGTCGACTCCGTATGGAGCGTGGAAGAGTACGGCCCCGACGCCGTGAGCATCCTCGGCTACCTGGCCGCCACCACCAGCCGCATCAAGCTCGGCACCGCCATCATGCAAATCCCGGCACGCACCCCCGCCGCCACCGCGATGACCGCCATGACACTGGACATGCTCTCCGGCGGACGATTCCAGCTCGGCCTGGGCCTGTCCGTCCCGTGGATCGTCGAAGGCTGGCACGGCCAGCCCTACGCCAAACCGCTCCGGCGCACTCGCGAGTACGTCGAGATCGTCCGCAAAGCCGTCACCCACACAGAGCGTGTCGAACACGACGGCGAGATCTACCAGCTCCCCTACCGCGGACCAGGTTCCAGCGGCAGCGCCCGCCCGGTGAGGTCCGACATGAAACCCCTGCGCCCCGACATCCCCCTCTACCTCGGCGCGATCGGCCCTCGGAACGTCGGGCTGACCGGACAGATCGCCGACGGCTGGCTGGCAGGCATGTACGCCCCCGAACATGAAGCCGCACTGACCCGCCCCCTGGACGAGGGCCTCGCCCTCGCGGGCCGCACCCCCGCCGACATCAAGATCTGTCCCATCCTGTACGTGGCCCGCGCCGAAACCGTCGAACAGGGGCGCGACAAACTGCGCCCCCTGTTCGCGCACCTGTTCGGCGCAGTGGGACCAGGCGGACGCAACACCTACTTCGATGTGGCCTGCCGGGTGGGATACGAAGGCCCGGCGCACACCATCCGCAAGCACCTCACCGATGGTCACAAGCCCGACGCCATCGCCGCGGTCCCCGACACGCTGCTCGACCAATTCGCGCTGCCAGGCCCCCTCCCGGCCATCATCGATCGGATCCTGGCCTGGAAGGACTCACGCGTGGACACCCTGATCCTCCTCGACCGCGACGTCGAACTGCTGGAAGCCGCCCAGGCCGCACTGTGAACGACCCCGAACGCCCCACCGTGCGCCGCGCATGGACCCTGGCCTATCCGCTGCTCATCGCCGGGCTGACCCAGATCACCCTCAACATCGTCGACACGGTCATGCTCGCCCGGCTGTCCACCCGTGCTCTGGGGGCCTTCGCCCTCGCCGCCCCCGTGTACCTCATCGCCCTGATCGTCGTTCGCGGCTGGGCCACCGCCGTTCAGGTCCTGGTCGCCAGGAGCCATGGCGCAGGACGGCCCGGCGAGGTCGCCCAGGTCGTGCGCGCCGGGATCGTCACCTCCATCGGGGTTGGCGCAGCCCTCGGCGCTGTCCTGTACGCCGTCGCCCCCCTCGCCCTGACCGTGCTGGGCGCACCCGATGACGTCCTCGGGCCCGGCAGCACCTACCTGCGACTGATGGCGATCGCCGTGCCGTTCGCCGCCGTCTCCTTCACGCTCCAGGCCGCCTGCGCCGGCATCGGCGCCACACGCGTCTCGATGTACACCGCGCTACTCGTCAACCTGGTCAACCTTCCCCTCGGCCTGCTCCTCATCTTCCACGCCGGCCTCGGCGTCACCGGCGCCGCCCTCGCTACCCTCGCCGCCACCGCCACCGGAACCGGCTACCTGCTCCTGTACAGCCGCAACCGGCTGCCGCGGCGCACCGAAGACCTGGACAACGCACACCCCAGCACCAGGGAACTGTGGCGCATCGGCTGGCCCGAGATGAGCACCCTGGGCATCGGCTATGTCAACGAAGCCCTGATGGCAGGTTTCGCCGCCCGCATGAGCACCCACGACCTGGCCGCCTACCGCATCGTGGACAACCTGACCCTCGTCATCTTCACCTTCCTCGCCTCGGCCTCCACGGCGATCACCATCCTGGCCGGCCAGGAACTCGGCAGCGGCCACCACGAACGCGCCGCCGCCTGGCAACGGACCGGAGCCAAGCTGCTCCTCCTCATGCTCGCCCTGCCATCCGCTGCCGCGCTCGCCCTCGGCCGACCACTGCTCTCCCAGGTCACCACCGATTCCGAAGTCGTGAATCACGCCTGGACCGCAACACCGCTGGCGCTGCTCAGCATGGCCCCCTTGGCGCTCGCCATGTCCCACGCTGCTTTGCTACGCGCTGCCGGTGACACCAAGACCGTCATGATCGCCTCCGTGACCAGCGACTACACGCTGCTCGTCCCGCTCGGCTGGCTCCTCGGTGTCCACGCCGGGCTCGGCCTTCCGGGCCTCTATCTGGCGTGGACAGCTTTCGGTGTCCTCTATGCCGCACTGCTGCGCGTTCCCTACAAGCGCCGGTTCTGCGAACGCCCTGCGAATTCACCAACCCTGTCCGCCAGTTCGACGGACGGTTAGTCACAGCGGAGCCACCAAGCCGCACGATCGGGGTCGCGGCCGAGGCGTGGTCACGGTGGGCTTTCGATTGCCTTTTCCTTCATGCCCGTCTCCCGGCCGGCGTCGTACACCCGCTGGACGAAGTCGGCGGCGGTCGTCTGGTCGAGGTTGTCGGTGAGGCGCATCAGCTCGTTGGTGAACTGGATCAGTGGGTGGTCTGCCATGACTCCAGGAGATCGCGGCTACGGCAGGACCGCAGCCAGGAAGCGGTGACCGGGTGACTGGTGGGCCGTGTGCGGAGCTGGTTCTTCCGTCCGTTGAACGGTCTGCGTGACCAGGCCGTAATACACGGCAGGCTGCCGGGCCCACCAAGGAGGTCTGCCACGGATGACCGCCCACCGCACTGCCACCGCCGCGCTCGCCGGTGTCGCACCGCTTCTGCTCACGGCCCTGGCGGCCGGGCCCGCGTACGCGCACGGGGCGCCCACCGATCCCGTCAGCCGGGTCGCCGCGTGCGGTCCCGAGGGGGAGCAGCAGGGGGCGCCGGCCTGTCGCGCGGCCGTTGCCGCGAACGGGGGGCGGGCGTTCGACGCGTGGGACAACCTGCGGGTCGCCGGTGTCGGGGGCCGCGACCGCGAGGTCGTGCCCGACGGGAAGCTGTGCAGTGCGGGCATCGACGCCTACCGGGGGCTGGACCTCGCGCGGGCCGACTGGCCCGCGACCGAGCTGACGGCCGGGGCCCGGTTCACGCTCACGTACCGGTCGACCATCCCGCACCGGGGGACGTTTAGTCTCTACCTCACCGAGGAGGGCCACGATCCTGCCGTACCGCTGCGGTGGGCGGACCTGGCGGCGGAGCCGTTCGCCACCGTCACCGATCCGGAGCTCGCGGGCGGTGCGTACCGGATCAGCGGCACCCTCCCGACCGGGCTGACGGGCCGCCATGTGCTGTACACCGTGTGGCGGAACACGGACACCCCGGACACCTACTACTCGTGCTCCGACGTGGTCTTCCCCGGTGGTGGCGCGAACGGTGTCGCCAACGCGGTCCCTGACGCGCCGACGCCTCCGTCGCCGCCGGCGAGCGTGCCCCGTACCACCGTGTCGGCGGCCGCCGCCGGTTCGCCGCGCGTCCTCGTGCCCCTGCTCGCCGGCGGTGCGGCGGTCCTCGCCGGCGCCGCGGTGGGCGCGGCCCTGCTGCTCCGGCGCCGTCCGCGCTGAGCGCCGAACGTCCTGACCGTAAGGAGATCTCATCCCGTGTCCCAGCTGCACAGCACCGCGCACAGTCCGTCCTGGGCCATGCTCAACCGCCTGGTTCCGGGGTCCCCGGCCGACGACCGGCAGGACCCGTTCCGGGTGGTGGCCGGGCCGCCGGCCGACCGGGTCGACTTCTGCATCCCCTGCAACCGTTCCTCTTGACTGAGCAGGAGTGAGCCCGCTCAGCCGCACGCCCCGAACGGTCTTGGGCGCACTGGTCCCCGG
>NZ_JANAVP010000049.1 GCF_024213665.1 Streptomyces sp. A3M-1-3 | reverse complement strand
ATTCACCGGGGTATGCAAGCACAACACGACCGACAACGCACTTCTGCGACCAGCACTTTCGCAACAGACCCTAGGTCGAGTAAGTCTGAAGTCCCCTCGGGTGCAAAGGGTGAGGGTCTCGTTGGTCGATGTGTGACGTACGACCTCGAGACCCTCATCACCGCACTGTACGTGAAGATCGACGACGAGTTGGGAGGACCGCGATGGCTGGGCAGGCCGCCGTTGCCGACCGACTCCGAGCTCGTATTCGTCGCGGTTTCCCAGGCGATGCTGGGCTTCACCTCCGAGGCCCACTGGCTGCGCTACGCCCGCAAGCACTTGACCGGAGTGTTCCCGTACCCGCCGCAGCAGTCCGGCTACAACAAGCGGTTGCGCGCGGCGCTCGGCCTGGTCGAGCGGGTCATCCGGTTGCTCGCCCGGTCCAGCGACTTCTGGCTGGACGACTGCTGGATCGTCGACTCCACCCCGGTGCCGTGCGGGATGTCGCGGCCCACCGTGAAGCGCTCCGACCTGGCCGGATGGGCCGGATACGGCTACTGCGCCTCCCGCTCCCGGTTCTTCTGGGGACTGCGGCTGTACCTGGTGTGCACCCCGGCAGGGATGCCCATCCTGTGGGCGCTTGCGGATCCGAAGATCGGCGAGCGCGAGGTGTTGGCAGCGATGCTGGAGGTCGAGGCGGGCGTCGTCGCCGGGCACGACGGCATCCTGCTGATCTCCGACAAGGGCTTCGCCAGCCGGTCCTTCGAGCAGCTGCTGGCCGGGTACGGCATCACCTTGCTGCGGCCCTCCCGCAAGCGGGAGAAAGCCACTCACGCCGTGGCGCAAGCCGCGGGCCGTGCACGATCCGGGCAAGATCCTGCTGGATGTGGCCCTGGCCGTCGCCCTCGGCGGGGACTGCCTGGCCGACGTCGGCATGCTGCGGGCCGAGCCGGATGTGTTCGGCCCGGTGGCCTCCGATCCGACGGTCTCCCGTCTCGTCGACACACTCGCCGCCTCCGGCCCGAAGGCCCTCGCGGCGATCCGCGGCGCACGTTCCCAAGCGCGCGGGGAGCGACGGGTCGAACGCCGTGTCATGCAGACCGAGCCCGCAGGCGGCCTTCCACCGCAGGTCACAGCGTAATTCCTGGACCGTTTCGAAGTCCGACATGCCGTGCAGGGCCTGCACCGTGATCGCCGCGGCCAGGATCTACGGCGGCATGGACGCCGCCCGTTCGCCGACGGATACATGTCCGCGAACATCTCCGCGGGAAACAACCGGCCACGGTGCTCGGCCAGGAACGCGAACACACTCCCAGCCGGAATCAACTCCCGGCACGTCGCCCACACATCAGGCCCGGCCGTCTCCCCGACCCACTCCCCCTTGAACCACAACAACGAGTCTGGCCCCGCCGCTGACGCGGCGGGGCCAGAACCCAACATCTTCATCAGCCTTCTAGCGGCCGATCCGGTCGAGTGGGGGCGCAGCGTCAGGCTTCGACGTCGCGGACGCCGGCCCCAGCTGGCCGGCGGTCACGGCAACGAGGATCACCGCGATTCCGGTCAGCTGCCAGAAGGTGAAGGACTGGCCCAGCCCGAAGTAGCCGAGCAGAGAGGCGACCACCGGGCTGAGCAGGCTGAGGAAGGTCACGGCGGCGGGCGTGAACTGCTCGATGCCCCGGAACCACAGCGCGTATGCGAGCGCGGCCCCGATCAGCGCCAGATAGGCGTACCCGAGGACGTTCACCGGGGAAAGATGCGTCGGTACGCCCTCGATGAGCAAGGTGAGGGGCAGCAGCACGAGGCCGCCGCTGAACAACTGCCAGCCGGTGAATACCCGCAGCGAGATTCCGTCAGGACGTCCCCATCTCTTCGTCAACACCGTGCCACAGGCCATGGAGACGGCACCGCCGAGCGCTGCGGCGATGCCGATGACGTCCAGGTGCACCGCCGATCCGCTCATGAGCAGCACCATGCCGACGGTGCCGAGGACCGCGGCGGCCATCTGGAGCAGCCGTATGCCGGATCCGAAGACCAGCGCCGCCAGCAGGATGACGACGATCGGCTGCAACGAACCGGCCACCGCGGCAACGCCGCCCGGTAGCCGGTAGGCGCCGACGAACAGCAACGCGAAGAACACGCCAATGTTCAGGGTGCCGAGGACCGGCGCCCGCCAGACCCAGGCGCCTCGAGGAGCGGCGCCGCGCCACAGCAGCAGGATGCCGACGGGCAGCGCTCGCATCAGGGCTGCGAACAACGGGCGGTCCGGGGGGAGCCATTCGGTGGTGGCGATGTAGGTGGTGCCCCAGATCATCGGGGCGAGGGCAGCGGTGTACCGCAGGGGCAAGGCCTGGCGGCCCATGGTGAGTGTCCTTTGTCAGCGGGCCGGTTACGGCGAAGCACCGGCGATGCGGGCAGAGACTTCGCCTCCGCCGACGTTGTCCGGGCCCGCCCGGGTGTCACGCACTCGCGCTCGAGGATCTCCAATGCCGCACGAGCGGCGGTCATTCGAGGCATCGAGCACTCCGGCGTCGGCTTGTTGCAAGGCGGCCTTGCTGCGGAGCCCGAGAATTACAACGCTTATATTATGAAAGGAGATTTCTATGATGCGGAAGCAAGTTATGTTGGACCCCTGTGTACGTCAAGGGAGCGCTGCGCAGTCTGTCAGGTGGAGGTGTCCTTCCCTTCCTGGCCAAGGCCCGTGGTGAAAGTGCTGGTCACAGATACGGGCTGTCGAGCCTGTCCCGGTGCCGTCTGCGATGCGTCAACGTCTGTGCCATGTTGAGAAGGCGGGGCTCGGGGCCGAGCGGTACTGAGCACTGTCCTTGGCAGGCCCGGAGAATCAGACCGTTAGACCAGCGGCGACTGTCGGTATCGCGGAGGAGCCTCGCGCCGGTCCCGTAAGCCCCAGCCCCCCAACACGCCTGCAGGCTCCATAGCTCCACAGGCCCCGGCCGACCTCCGCAGCGGTGATCCGCACAGCCCCCGCACGGAATTCCGCGTCGAACTCGGGCCTCTTGACTGCAGTGGCTCCCCTTTCCCCCTGCAGTCACGGCCTCTGCACGGCGAGGGGAGGAACAGCCGGCGCTCGCCGAAGCGTGCAGAACGGGAGGGGGGACCAATATGGCCTACGGTGCTGACGCCCCCTATCCTCATGCCCAGGCGCCACCACTCAGCTTCTTCGAACCGAACGGTCCCCGGGAGGACTGCCATGAGGCTCGGAGCTCGTCGAACTGTCCCTGCCGTCCGTGCCTCCGGGTGCGCGACCTGCCCGAGACCGGCTGCCGACCGAACAGCCACCGAGGACGCCCCCGGACGCCGGCGCCGCAGACACCGGACCGGAGCACGAATACGCCGAGGTGGGACGGGCGAGCCGAGGACAGCCGGATGCCGTTCCTGAACGTGGAGGAGCTGGCCGGCGCGCCGTTTGTCGAAGTCTTCGACACGAAGGAAGCGGCGCCCGCCCGGCGCTTCAGCGTCTGGGGCGATCTGGTCCACCTCACGTGCGGGCCACTGCGGGTCGTCCGCGGAAACGACGAAGAGTTCAACGGCCTGATGGTGAAAGGCCAGCTCGGCCCTGTACAGGTGGCTTCCATCGCGGCGGCGCCGCATGCCGTGGAACGTACGGAACGCCTGATCAGGCGCGCGGACTGGGCTCCGCTCTATATCTGCTGTGTGCTCGACGGCGAGGCGCGCGTGAACCAGGAGGGACACGTGACCACGGCGCGCGTCGGCGAACTCGTCCTCTTCGACAGCTCACGGCCCTTCACGCTCACCATGCGGAAGCCGATCCGTATGGTCACAGTGAAGTTCGAGCACCGGCTGGTTGGCCTGGAGCCCGGCGAGGGGCATCTGCTCAAGGCTGCGACCTGGTCAGGGCAGCACGGCGTCGGTGTGTTGCTGTCCCGCCTTCTGGACGGCCTCGCGGGTCAGATGACCGAGCTGAGCACATCCACCGCCGACCGGCTGGGGGACAGCGTGGCCAGCCTGATCTCGGCCCTGTGCGCAGACTCCCCCCGGGAGACCGTCACCGATACGGCGTTCGCCCGACGGGCGCTCCTGCTGAGGATCAAGGCGTACGCCAGGGCGCATCTCGGCGACCCTGCGTTGAGCCCGGCGATGCTTGCCCGGCGGCACAACATGTCCCTGCGCTATCTGCAGATCCTGTTCCAGGAAGAGGATGCCAGCCCCGCTCGCTGGATCCGTAACGAGCGACTCGCGCGCTGCCGCGACGACCTGCGCAATCCCCGCCTCGCCCACCTCACGGTGGCGAACATCGCCGAGCGCTGGGGGTTGCCCGGGGCCTCTCATTTCAGCAGGCTCTTCCGCGAGGGCTACGACCTCACACCGACGCAGTGGCGCCGGGCGTGCCGGCAGAGCGGCGTCGTCGCCCGTCGAATGCCTCGCGAGCTTGGAAGCCCGCTGCCGGCCGCGCATGCCGAGATGGCAGACATGCCGTGACGACTTGGTAGCCCTGGCTGAGAGCCGTAGTCGTGTGCGCGGACGTGCTAGAGCTCATGCGTATTCACACGAACACTGCGAGCTGAGATCGACCAGGCTGAAACCGGTGGCATGGGTGGGGAGTTGGGGCGCCGACCGGATATCGGGTCGAACCCTGCGGTCTCTTCGCCCTGGCGGCAGAACCGTGGCCCGGCTCGCCTCTCCAGCAGCCATGTGTGTTCGCGAACGGGGTTCTTCAAATGTCCGCATCCGCGAGAATAGGTGTCATCGGCGGCGGGGCGTCGGCGGTATGTCTGCTCGACACGCTGAGCCGGCGGGACGCCGTACCCGGCACGGTGACTGTCTTCGAACCCTCGCCGCACCTGTGGCGCGGCCGTGCCTACCAGCCGGATTCGGTGACGCTGCGGGTCAACGCACCGCCGGACGACATGTCCGTGCGTTTCGGCGATGTGCACCACTTCGAGAACTGGGTCGAGGCGCGCAGCTGCCTCCTGGGCGCCGAGACCGACTATGCGGACCCCTGGAGCGGCGCCCCGTTCGTGCCCCGCGCGGTCTTCGGTGACTATCTGGAGCAGACGGCGCGTACCGCGCTGATCCGGCTGGTCGGCTGTGGCTGGCGGATCAGCCTGGTCCGCGCGGCCGTGACGGCGATCGACCGCACCGCGCAGGGGCTGGAGTTACGCGCCTGTGACGGGGTGTCCCATGAGGCCGACTACGCCGTGCTGTGCGTAGGGGGTGGCCGGCCGGCCGATCCGTACCAGCTGGCCGGCCTGCCAGGATTCCTACCCGACCCCTACCCGGCAGTGCGCCATCTGTCCCAGATCGCTTCCGACGAGGACGTTGCCGTCATCGGCAGCGGGCTGACCGCGGCCGACGTCGTGCTGACGCTGGCCGCCTCGGGCCACCTGGGCCGGATCACGCTGCTGTCCCGGCGTGGGGTGCTCCCCGCAGTCCGGCAGCGCCCGGTGGGCTACACGCTGCGCCACTTCACCCCGGCGAGGTTCCGGGCCATGGCGGCGCGACGTGAAACGCTCAGACTCGACGACGCGGTGGCGGTGATGCAGGCCGAACTGGCTGACGCAGGCGCCAGGATGGACGACGTCACCCGCGAGGTCCTCGCCGCCGAGGACGAGGATCCCGTCGCCCGGATGAGGCGTCATCTGGCCGCCGTGGACGACGAAGGGCTGGGCCTGCGCATACTGCAGCGCGCGGTGCCGGACACCGGGCCCGACGTCTGGCCGCTGCTCCCCGAACAAGACAAGTCCATCCTGATCCGGGACCACTACCGCACGATTATGAGCCTGTGCTGCCCGATGCCTCCGGCCAGCGCGGCCACGCTGCTGGGCCTCGTCGACAGCGGTCAGCTGGACATCGTACGCGGAGTGGAGCGCATCACCCCGGTACCCGGCAGGGGCTTCCTTGCCCGGACCCCGGACGGACCCCGGACGGCCGGCGTCGTGGTCAACGCGGTCAACGCGCCGGCGCACCGCATCCCGCCGGGGGCCACGTCGCTCATCACCTCGCTCGTCGACAGCGGCATGGCAGGCCGCCACCCGCGCGGCGGCCTGCATGTCGAACGGACGACCAGCCGGCTCACGGTCCAAGGCAGGCCGGACCCACTGCTGTACGCACTCGGTGACCTCGCCGCCGGCTCACTCTTCTTCACCTTCGGAGTGCCCTCACTGGTGGACCGGGCGTACGACATCGCCGAAGCGGTCCTCGCCGACGCGGCGGCCAGGACGATCCGCGGCGGCACCATGCAGACCGTCTGATCCCCGCCCGGCACGAGGCCCGCACCTTCAGACCACTGCGCCCCGGACGATGACAGAGAGGATATGCAGATGCCGGACAACGCCGTCGATGGGCGGGCCAGCTACCTGGCCGACACCCACACCGGTCTGCCCCTGCCCACCGAACCGGAATTCGACACGGTGCAGGACGAGCGCCGGCACCGCAAGCAGCGACTGGCCGCGGCCATCCGCCTGTTTGGCAAGTACGGTTTCGGAGAGGGCATTTCCGGCCATATATCGGTACGAGATCCGCAGTACCCGGACCGCTTCTGGGTCAATCCGTTCGGTGTCTCCTTCAACCGGGCCCGCGTGCGCGATCTTATCTGTGTGGATGCCCAGGGCCGTGTGGTGCACGGGCACCACCGGGTGAATCCGAGCGCGTTCGTCATCCACTCCAGAATTCACGAGCTGCGCCCCGACGCCACTGCCGCGGCGCACGGGCACACCCCGTACGTGCGGGCGCTCGGTGCACTCGGGCGGCTCCTCGAGCCGATCGATCAGGAGTCTGCCGCCTTCTACGACGACCAGGTCCTCTACAGCGCCTATGAAGGACCGTCGATCACGCTGGAGCAGGGCCAGGACATCGCGGAGCAGTTGGGGGACAAACGGGCCATCCTGCTGCGGCACCACGGCCTGATCACGGTCGGCGGCTCCCTCGACGAAGCCGTGCACTGGTTCTTCACCTACGAGAGCTGCGCCAAGGTGCAGCTCCTGGCTTCCATGGCGGGGACCCCGCAGCCGATGGACGACAAGCAGGCGCGCGCGGCGCGCGACGGCTTCGGCGATCCGCAACTCGGCTGGTTCAGCTTCCAGCTGTTGTGGGACGAGATCACGCACGAACAGCCGGATCTGCTCGAGGAGTAGCCGGCGCAACGCGGCGGCGTGAGGGCCGTACCCGCGCGGCGACGGGCCGCCGCGGGAAGCCGCTCGTTGCTCGGGCAGGCGGCAGGAGGGCGTGCGCGAACCCGGTAGTGCGGGTGCGCTCTGGGACCACCGGCCCGCCGGGCGAACCTCTAGCGTGGACGAGCGGCACCGCAGCCGATCGTTCACCGGCAGCGTGGGTCGTTCACTTTCAACCGGGGAGACCGGCAGTGGGACTCGACTTGCGCAACGTGATGCGCAATTTCGCGACCGGGGTGTGCGTGGTGAGCACGTACGTCGATACTCCGGAGGGCCGACGGCATGATGCGGTCACCGTCAACTCGTTGACGTCCGTCTCGCTCGAACCGCCACTGGTGTCCGTGTGCCTGCGGCGGGACTCGGATTTCCTCGCGGACCTGCAGGCCACCGGGGTATGGGCAGTGTCCATCCTCGACACCGGCGCAGACGACGTCGCACAGAGCCTCGCCGGGGACCGCGAGAACCGGGCGGCGGCACTGAGCACACTGCCGGCCTCGCCGGGGGAGAGCACCGGTGCACTGGTACTGGACTCGCTCGGCTGGCTGGAGTGTGCGCTGCGCGACAAGATCGACGCCGGTGACCACACCGTGGCGATCGGCGAGGTTCTCGCCACCGGTTCGCAGGACCGGCGCTGCCCGCTGATCTCTCTGCGCGGCAGGTACTACACGACCGGGGAGCGGCGGCCGGCGGCGCCGGTCGCGGACCAGGCTCTGTCAAGGACGTCAACTGAGAGTGCGACCGTGGGAGGGATCATGTTCGAGTCACGGGCGGCGAGAGGCGCAAGAGCAACGCCCGACGGCGCCGGCATGCGCAGCGCGCTGGAAGAGGCGGCGCGGATCGTGGGACCGGACCGGATCCTGCGACCGGGCGAGTCGGATTCCGCGCCCGGCCTGCTCGGGCCGAACACGAGCATGTTCCGGTCCCGGCGGACCGTCGGCGTCATCCGGCCGAGTACCACCGGGCAGGTGCGCCGGGTGGTGGAGGTATACGGTCGCACGGCCGAGGCCGGATCACTCCATGCGATCAGCACCGGCCGCAACTGGGGCCTCGGATCACACGAACCGGCCCAGGACGACATGGCCGTACTCGACCTCGGCGGCCTGGACCAGGTACGCGACATCGACCTGGAGGGCGGCTGGGCGGTGGTCGAGCCGGGCGTGACCCAGGGACGGCTGTCCCAGCTGCTCGACGGGACCACACGCATGCTGAACGTCACGGTCTCCGCGGCCGCCACCAGCGTGATCGGGAACACGCTCGACCGCGGTGTCGGCCTGCGGCATGAGCGGGTCGACGACCTGGCCGGGCTCGAAGTCGTTCTGCCCAGCGGCGAGCTGGTCCACCTGGGCTGGTGGCCGGACCCCGGTCGGCCGACTCCTGTGTACCCGCACGGGCTCGGACCGTCGCTGCTGCCGCTGTTCGTACAGTCGAACCTCGGCGTGGTGACCGCCGCCGCCATCCGGCTGCAGCCGAGGCCGGAAGCCCTGAGACTCGTTCGGCTGAGCTTCCCGCCGGTTGCACTCGCCGATGCCGTCACCGAGTTGCGGCGCTGGGTGAGCGGAGGACTCACCCGCGGCGTGCCGAGGGTGTTCGACCCGGCCGCCGCACGCTGGTACGGCGGCACAGGGGAGGAGTTCCTGGTGCACATCTGCGTGGACGGCACGGCCGAGGTGGTCGACGCGCTGGTCGCGGCGGTCACCAACGAGGCGCGCAGATCCGGACTGTTCACGGACGCGTCGCACACGGACGCGACCGATCCCGCGCACCCCAACCACGAGATGGCCGTGCTCGTGGAGCGCGGCTACGCAGGAGACCCGGACCTCGCCGACACCCTCTTCGAAGCGAAGATGGGCCAGCCGGCGGACAAGGTTGACGAGCACGTCGGTTTTCTGTTCTTCCTTCCCCTGCTGCCGTTCTCCGGGTACGCGGTCACGCAGGCCGACGGGCTGCTCGAGCGCGTACGCGCGCAGACCGGGGCCAGGTGCAGCGCCACCCTGCACATCCTGGGGCCGGATCTGATCGACTGTGTCGTGGCGGTCAAGTTCGACCGCCAGGACGAGGAGGCGCAGCGCGCGCACCGTGCGCTCGACCTGCTGTACCGGTTGTTCGCGGAGGCTGGTTTCGCCCCCTACCGGCTCGACGTCGACCACGCCCACCTGATGGACGAGTTCAGCGCCGACGCTCGCGCTCTGGCCCTGACCAGGCAACTCAAGGCAGTGATCGATCCGAACAATGCGATCGCGCCGGGCCGTTACCGCTGATCGTGCCCGCCCACCGAGCAACGTAAGGACATCAGAGATGGCCAGTTCGCAAACGATGGAGACCGCCAAGGGCGCCGGGTCGGCGCCGGACACCGCAGACGAGATCCTGGCCCGCGCCGGGGCGCTCGTGCCCGTACTGCGCGAACACTCCGACGACATCGAGGAGGCGAGGCGCCTGCCGGTACACATCGTCGAACTGCTCCGCGACGCAGGAGTATTTCGCATGGGCGTGCCGAAGTCCTGGGGAGGCCCGGGGCTCGACTCCGTGGAACAGACCAAGGTGATCGAGACACTCGCGACCGGGGACACCTCCGCGGCGTGGTGCGCCATGATCGGGATGGACACCCCGCTGTACGCGGGGTTCCTCGACGAGTCCGTCGCGCGGAAGACGTTCAGCGACCCGGACCTGATCACGGCAGGGCTGATCCTGCCGGTCGGCCGGGCGGAGCGGGTCTCCGGAGGTTACCGCGTGACCGGCCGATGGCAGTTCGGCAGCGGGATCACGCACACCGACTGGGTGGTGGCCGGTTGCTTCGTATACGACAACGGCGAGCCGGAGCCCAGCCCGGGCGGCGAGCCGACGCACTGGCGGATCATGCTCGCGCCGCGTACGGACTTCGAGATCATCGACACCTGGTTCTCCACCGGCCTGGCCGGCAGCGGCAGCCGGGACTACCGGGCCGAGGACCTCTTCGTCCCGGAGGAGCACTCCTTCAGCTTCGCCAGCCCCCGCCGCAGCGGGCCGCTCGCCACACCGGAGGCGATCCTGCGGAATATGCCCGGTGTTCCGCTGGGCGTCGCCCGCGCCGCGCTGGACCATGTGCGGGAGCTGGCCGGGAACCGAGTGGAGCGCGCGACCCGGAAGCCGTGGGCGGAGACCTACCGGGTGCAGGTGGCCATCGCCGAGGCGGAGATGGAGCTGGGCGCGGCGCGGCACGCGGTGTACGGCAGTCTGCGCCGGCAGTGGGAGCTGCTGTCCTCGGAGACCGAACTCGACAAGGACGAGCGGGTGGCGACTGTGCTGGCTCGAGTCAACGCGTTCCGCGTGGCCCGGTCCATCGTGTCCCGCCTCTACGACCTTGTGGCTACCACAGCCGTCTACCGGCCGTCGCCGCTCGACCGCTGGCTGCGCGACCTTACAACGATGCGTCAGCACGTCATCGCGCAGGACCAGGTGCTGCAGTCGGCAGGCGCGCTCCTGCTCGGCGGCACGCCGCAGAACCCGTACAGCCTTGGCATCGTGCGCTAGCCAGGGGGTGCTTCTCGGATCTCCGCGGCGTCGCGAGCCCTGGCACGCACGCTCGCCGCGTCGCCGAAATGCCCGAGTAGTTCCGCTACCAGGACACTCCGGCGCCTTGCGATCGCACGCACCAGACCCCGCTCCTTCTCCCACGGAGATCCGAGAAACACCCCCTGGCCGGACAGCGCCGGGCGAGCACGACGCAGCGGAGGTGGAACGACGTGACGGAGATCGACGAGACCACTGCGCCGGCCCTGGTCCACGGTGGCCCGCTGCCGGCGCCGGCCGTGGCCACCCTCGGCGACGCCTTGGTGAGGGCAGCGCAGATGGACCGGCCCGGCGACATACGGCATCTCGCCGCGGACGGTGCGGAGTACCGCCAGAGCTATGCGGGCCTGCTCGACGAGGCGTCGCACGTACTGGCCGGCATCCGTGCCGCGGGGGTGCCGACGGGCGGCAGGGTCGTGCTCCGGCTCGCGCACGCTCCCGACCTGCTCATCGCGTTCTGGGCGTGCGTCCTCGGCGGGTTCGTCCCGGTGCCGGTGAGCGGTACGACGGCGCGGAACGGCTCACCGTCGCAGAACGGCACGCCGTCCGTGACCGAACCGCTCGCCGGCGTGCGGCGTGCGGTGGGCGACGCCTGGATGATCGCCGACGAGGATCTTGCCGGGAGGGCGTTCGCGCACAGGTGGCTCGGCAGCTTGAGCGACGTGCGCGGCACCCTCCCGGACCGGCACCGGCACGCCGGTACCCCCGACGACCTGGCCCTGCTGATGTTGACGGCGGGCAGCTCCGGCCGCCCCAAGGCTGTGATGCTGACCCACCGCAACATCATGAGCAGGTCCCAGGCCACAGCGCTGGTACGCGGAGTCGACTCGGCGACCCGGTCGTTCAACTGGATGCCGCTGGACCACGTGGGCGGGCTCGTCATGTTCCACATACGGGACGTGTATCTCGGCTGCCATCAGGTGCACGCACCTACCTGGTGGGTGCTGGAGGATCCGCTGCGATGGCTGGACGCGATGAGCCGGTACGGGTCCGACACCACGTGGGCGCCGAACTTCGCGTTCGGCATCGTCGCCGACCGTGCGGGAAAGGCCACCGGCAGGTACTGGGATCTGCGCCACCTGCGGTACATCATGAACGGTGGTGAGGCGGTCAAGGCCCGCGTGGCACGCCGCTTCCTGGATGTGCTGGCTCCGTACGGCCTGTCCCCGACCGCCATCCATCCCGGCTGGGGGATGTCGGAGACGTCGGCGGGCGTGATCGACTGCGTGTTCTCTCCGCAGACCAGCAGTGATACGGACCGGTTCGTGCCCGTGGGCACCCCGCACCCCGGCGTATCGCTGCGCATCGTCGACGAGCAGGGCCGGATCCAGCCCGAGAAGACGGTGGGACGGCTCCAGGTCACCGGACTGCCGGTCAGCTCCGGCTACCTCGACAACCCCGAACAGAACCGGGAGTCGTTCACCGCGGACGGCTGGTTCACGACCGACGACCTGGCGTATGTGGAGAACGGTGTGCTGACGGTGACAGGGCGGGCGGACGATGTCGTCGAGGTCAACGGCACGCGCTACCACGCGCACGAGATCGAGGCGGCCGTCGAGGAACTCCCCTTCGTCGAGCCCTCGTACACGGTCGCGTGCACCATCGCGGGCCCGGACGGAACCGCCGGCCGGCCGGCCGTCTTCTTCCATCCGCGGTCCGGCGTCGAGCCGGCCGAGGCAGCCCGGCTGGTCCGCGCGCGGATCCTGTCCCGGTTCCAGCTCGAGGTCGACCACATCGAGCCCGTGGCACAGCACGAGGTGCCGAAGACCGGCACCGGCAAACTCAAGCGGAGCGCCCTCGCCCGGCGGCTCGCGGCTCATCCGCGGGATCACCCCGCGGCGGACCGCCCTCTCTCCTGAACCGCGGCCTGCACGCTGCCCGCATGTCCGGGCGTGCGCGAACTGCACAGACCGGGTGCGCGCACGCGAGAGAACGCCATGAGTTCCGTCGGTAGCCTGAAGCAGACAGAGCCTCATGCGGATGTCGACATCGAGGGCTGAGGGGCCGGAAGTTGGCAGTGGACCTGCGCGCCACCATGCGCAACTTCGCCACTGGGGTGTGCGTGGTGACCACCTATGCCCAGGACAACGAGGGGCGGCGTCACGATGCGTTGACGGTCAATTCGTTGACGGCCCTTTCGTCGGAGCCGCCGCTGGTGTCGGTGTGCCTGCGTCGCGGATCTGCCTTCCTCGACGATCTGTTGGCGACGAAGGCCTGGGCGGTGTCGATCCTGGACGTGGCAGGGGATGACATCGCGAAGTTGCTCGCCAAGAGCCGGGAGATCCGGGCCGTGGCCCTGCAGACACTGTCGAAGTCCCCCGGAGAGCACACCGGGGCGCTGGTTCTCGATTCCCTGGGATGGATGGAGTGCGCGCTGAGGGATCAGCGGGATGTGGGTGATCACACCGTGGTGATCGGCGAGGTCCTGGCCGCGGGCGGGCAGCGACGCCGACCGCCACTGATCTTCCTGGACGGCACGTTCCACGCGTGGGAGGACGCGTGGCCGCACACAGCTCTCGGCCCGGGAACCGTGGAGCGGGCGAGCATCACGGATGTCGGGGCGCGGCGGAGCGAAAGGGAGAATCCCACCTTGAGGAGGACCGAGTGAAGTTCGGAATCTGGCTGGAGTTTCGTAACCCGCCGCGCTGGAAGCGACCGTGGTCCGAGATCTACGAGGACTCTCTCTCGCTCGCCAGCGAGGCCGAGGCCGCCGGCTTCGAGTCGGTGTGGCTGTCCGAGCACCATCTGACCGAGGACGGTTATCTCCCCTCGCTCTTCCCGGCTCTCGCTGCGATAGCCGCCCGGACGGAGCGGATCCGCCTCGGTACGGCCATGCTGCTCGCGCCGCTGCAGCATCCGCTGCGACTCGCCGAGGACGCCGCAGTCACCGATCTCCTCACCTCCGGCCGACTCGAGCTCGGCATCGCACCGGGCTACCGGGAGAAGGAGTTCGACGCCCTGGACGTCCCGCGTGCCGAGCGGGGCTCACGTACCGACGAGACGGTGGAGATTCTGCGCGAGGCATGGGCCGGCCGCCCGTTCTCCTTCACCGGCCGACACTTCCGGTTCAACGACGTGACCGTCACGCCGGAGCCGCTCCAGCGACCGCATCCGCCCCTCTGGATCGGTGGCGGCAGCAGGGCCGCGGCCGTCCGGGCTGGCCGTTACGGCTGCCACTTCCTGCCGGACCTGGGCACTCCCGCCGAGATCGTCGACCTCTACCGGTCGACTCTGCGGGAGCACGGACACGACCCCGCAGACTTCGAAGTCACGGCTGTCGTGTCGCCCGGCATCTACGTGTGCGAGGACGCGGAACAGGGCTGGGAGGAGGTCAAGGAACACTATCTGTACCTTCTCAACACGTACATGGAGTGGTTCGGGAATCCCACCATGGCGTCCGCTGACGAACTCCCTCGCGAGATGTTCCTCGTGGGGCCGCCCGACGCCATCGCCGACGGCCTCCGCCAACGGCTCAAGTCCCTGGGCCAGGTGGACCGAGTGATCTTCTTCGGCAGAGCACCCGGGCTCCCCATCGACGAGGCCCGCCGCTCACTGGATCTCTTTGCCGAGCACGTCATCCCGCAGTTCGCATAGGAGGGCGGGCCGGTCCATCGCGGATCATCCAGAACGGAGGCACACCGCCGGCGTGCGGCAGGAGGAGCATCGCGCTCGCTGCCGGACGCCGCGGCGCAGCCTTGGGCCGCCGGCCGTCGTGCAGGGCGCCGCCTTCGCTACGGCACCGGCACCGGCCGACCGTCCCACGCGGTCATCGCCATGTCCACAATGGAGTTCAGCTCCTCCCGGGGAGCGCCGTCGCGGGCCTGCACCGACAGGCCGTTGAGGACGGTCGCGTAGAACTTCGTCAGCCGGTGGGTGTCGGTGCCCTGCGGGAGCTCACCGTCGTCCGCTGCGCGGTCCAGGCGTGTCCGGATGGCGGCCTCGGTCCGTCTGCGGCACCGCATGACGAAATCGCGGACGGTTTCGTGCTCCGAGGTGCAGTTGGTCGCCGCAAGCACGATCATGCAGCCGCTCGGCCTGCCCTCCATGGTGAACCTGACGACGCTCTCGCGCAGCAGGGCCTCGACAGCGCCCCGTGCCGTGGGCTCTTCGATGAGCGCCCGGTGCGGCGCCTCGGCCTCGGTGTTCTCGTAGAGCTCCACCGTCTCCCGGAACAGCTCCTCCTTGCTTTTGAAGGCGGCATACAGGCTGGGGGAGTTGATCCCCATGGCCTTGGTCAGGTCGGACATCGAAGTGGCCTCGAAGCCATGCTCCCAGAACACGACCATGGCTGCGTGCAGGGCCGCGTCGCGATCAAACGTGCGGGGACGTCCGCGGGTGCTCATCACTCCTCCTTGACCACAGGTGGTGGACCCACTATGTTTCCGTAACGCTCGACACAAAAAGTAGAGGCCCGTCGCGAGCGCTTGATGTCGCGACTCTACGACTCGGTGACTCTCCACCCGGCACTGCCTACGGCCGGCGCACACTAGGGAGCAGCGTTCTCATGCCTTTCGCAGACGACGTGTCGCCGGACGGAGCGCCGACCGGAAACGAGACGGAGGGCGCCGCGCCCTCGTGGGGATTCCGGTTGTGGGCCATGCTCGTCGTGGTCTGCGGGGCGTTCTCCCTGGACGCGCTCGACAACATCATGGTCGGGATCGCGGTGCCGCAGATCAAGGCGGAACTGGACATGACCACCGCCGCCGCACAGTGGGTTGTCAGTGCGTACGTCCTGAGCTTCGGTGGCTTCCTGCTCCTGGGCGGCCGGATGTCGGACCTGCTCGGGCGGCGGCGTGTGTTCCTGGCCGGGTTGGCCATCCTCGCGCTCGGATCGTTCCTCGGAGGCGTCTCCACCACTGGCGTGCTCGTGATCGCCGCGCGCTTCGTCATGGGCATCGGCGCCGCGCTGACCGCGCCCTCTGCCCTGTCGATCATCGTCAGCACGTTTCCCGAGGGCCCGCAGCGCAACCGTGCGATCGGCATCTACACCGCCTGCGGCGCGTTCGGGTACTCCACCGGCGTCATTGTCGGCGGCCTGCTCACCGAGCTGAGCTGGCGCTGGACGTTCATGCTGCCCGTGCCGGTGGCGCTGGCGGCCCTGGTCGGCGGCATGTTCCTGGTCCCCCGAGACCCGGAACGCGGCCGTGACAAGCGGAACTACGACGTGGCGGGTGCGATCACGGTCACCGGGGCGATGCTGCTGCTTGTGTACGCGATCGTCGAGGCGCCCACCGCCGGCTGGTTCTCAGGACGGACGCTGGGGATCTTCGCCGTCGCTGTGCTCCTCCTGGCGGCGTTCGCCGTGATTGAGCACCGTTCGCCCCAGCCGCTGCTGCGCCTCGGTCTGCTGCGCAACCGTGGCCTGGTCGGGGCGAGCCTCATCGCCGCGGCGATCCTCGGCACCTATATGAGCTACCAGTTCATCGGCGGCCTGTACATGCAGACCTATCGCGGGTGGTCACCTCTGGAGATGGCCCTGGCGTTCCTGCCGATCGGGCTCCTGATCATGATCCTCGCGCCGCGCGCAGGAAAGCTCGTCGGGCGCCTCGGTGTGCATTGGATGATCTTCGGCGGGATGGCTGCCTACACCGTTGCCTTCCTGCTCTTCCTGCGCATCGGCGACACGTCGTCGTACGCCGTGGTGATCCTTCCGAGCATGGTGCTCATCGGCGCGGGCTTCCCCTTCGCCTTCACGGCCGCGAACGTCCAGGCGACGTCGGGCGTGGCCGAGTCGGAACAGGGCCTGGCCGCCGGCATCCTCCAGACCGGGTACCAGGTCGGTGCGGCGGTGGTGCTGGCGGTGGTGACCGCGAACATGGCAGCAGCGGACACGTCGGAGATCACGCTGTCCGGCTACCACAACGGAACCTGGGTCATCCTCGTCGTGGCAGGGGTCTCCGCGCTCCTGACCGTCGTCGCCGTGGTCCGCACCCGGCGCCGTCCTCGGAGCGAGGGGCTGCCGGTGGCCGAAACGCCGAAGCAACCCGTCGACTGAGCCGCGTCGGTGACCGGCGCGCCGCCACGAAGCGGGCATCGTCAGCGCGCAGCGCGAGCTCACTCTCCCGCGGCCCGCGGTCTGGCTACAGGTCCTCGGGCAGAAGGCGGAATGCCTGGTGGCCGGTCAGGGGGCGCACGGCGCGGAAGTCGCGTCGGTCCAGCGGACAGCCATCGGCGACGGCGACGTCCCTGCATGAGTGGCGGCTCGCTCACCTTCCGCCGGACACCAGGCCACTGCCCTCGGTGACCCTTACGACCAGTTCCAGTTCGGGCGCCCCGTACGGGGTCGGGCCGCGCACTTCGCTCCGGACGGGGAGGTCGCCTATTCGGGCCTGGCCTGGGTGCCTTCGGTGCGATCTCTCAGGTTCGCGTGTCCGCGAGGGAGAACGTGTCCGGGGACGCGACCCCCGCCGACGACGGACCCCTGTCCGGGTACGGGCCGACCAGCCACGCATACCACCACGCGTTCCATCTGCTGCACCTCGCGCCCGGTGGGGACATCGCCGTGCCGGCGGCCGCCTCGCTGCTGGCCCTCGACGTGGGCCGCACGGCCACGCTGCTGGACCGGTTCGTGGCCGACGGGCTGTGCGAGCGGACCGCGCCGGGCCGGTTCCGGGTCCGGCCGGGCGTCCCGCACCGGCAGGTCGCCGGCTGCGGCGACGGCGCGGCGCGACGCCGTCTGGTGGACCATCATCTGCACACCGCGTAGCAGGCGGACCGGTTGATCGCTCCACACCACCCCGAGCTGCGCCTCGCGCCGGCGGGCGCGGGCTGTGTGCCCGAGGAACCGGCGTCCCGACAAGCGGCGCTGGACTGGCTGGACGCCGAGCACGCCGCCCTGGTCGCGGTCCGCGCGCTCGCGCGGGACGCCGGCAGGCACCTCGCGGTGTTCCAGCTCGCGAGCTGTCTCAACGGGCACTTCGTGCGGCGCGGACACACCAAGGAGCAGCTGGCCCAGTGGGCGGACGCGGTGCGCGCCGCCCACACCCAAAGATTTCGGTCGCATAGTCCGCCGTTCGGTGTGAAAAATGCCGGGCCTTCGGGTTTCTCCCGAAGGTCCGGCATTCGCATGCGCGGAATTCATCCGGCTCAGCCGAGGTGGTGCCCCGTCGTCGCGTCGACATAATCGGGGATTTCCTCGTGGGTGTCCCCGACCGTCAGTGTCCCCGTGGGTTCGACCATGAGGATGTGGGACTCCTCGTCGGACACCGGCTTGTGCTCGGTGTCGCGCGGTACCACGTACACATCGCCCTGGTGGAGCGTCACGGTGCGCTCCGTACCGTCCTCGCGCAGGTGGATCACCAGCCGGCCGGCCACGACGATGAACAGCTCGTCGGTGTCCTGGTGGGAATGCCACAGGTATTCTCCGTGGAATTTCGCAACACGGACATCGTAATCATTGAACTGGGCGACAATGCGCGGGCTCCACGGCTCGCTGAAGGTGTCGAGCGTCTTCTGAAGATTCACCGGTTCGGTCATCATGGTTTTATGGTGTCCTGGAATTCATCAAGCGGAAAATGGGTTTAGGGGGGTCGGGTCAGGGCTTCGGCGTACTGGCGTGGCGCCCGGTTCGTGGTGATCTGCTAGTTCAGCTTCACCCCGGAACATGACAGGCACGGACTTCCAAGATCATGGAGTTCTCTACGCCCGTGATCCGAGTGGAAGACCGTGCCTGCCGACGCATCATCTTGAACGGCAAGCAACACCGCCTGTCCTAGACCAACTCCGCGAGCGCCTCGCCGAGGTACCGGACCCGCGTGATCCGCGCGGGGTTCGCCACCGCCTGTGTGCTCGCACTCACCGCGTGTGCCGTGCTCGCCGGAGCGACCTCACTGCTGGCGGTCGGGGAGTGGATCGCCGACGCCCCGGCGCACGTGCTGGAACAGGCCGGCGCCCATCTTGATCCGCTTCTGCCCACGCGCGTCCTGCCCGCCGAGACAACAGTCCGCCGGCTGCTGGCCCGCATCGACGGCGACGCGCTGGACCAGCTGGAGTCAACAACATCGCGGCCGACCTCCGCCGCAATGCCCGCGACCCCCGCCGCCCCCTCGCACTCCTCGGCCTCACGTGATCACAAACCGGACGTCACGCGACAACGCCGAAGCCCTGGGGCCGCAGAAGAATAAGCTGCGTCCGAACACCTCGCCTGAGCTGCGGTGTCAAGGGCGCGGCCACGCAACTTATTCTCACCTGGCTCAGCTGAAGTCACGCGCCAGACGCCACTGGCGCGAGGCGATGGCCGTCGGGCGCATACTCCACGCGGTACCTGGCGACCATTTCGGCGAGGGGCCGTTCGGTCCACTCGGGCGGCAGTTCAAGTTCTGCGATCTTGCTATCTTCGCCGGGAAGGAGGCGAACGCCGATACGCTCGTCACCCTCCTCAATGATCTCTGCCAGCGCGACGATCTGTCCGTCTTCCCGGAATGCCGCGTAAGCACGCATGGCGGGATCCTCCGTTCTGTTTACGGGGTGACAAGGGCCATGGTGAAGACGAACTGGGAGTTTCCGGTCGACCGAAGGGCCAGACTCCAGAAGGGCGGAATCGGGTGGCCTCCATCCCAGTACGCGTGCTCGGCTACATATTGGAGCCGAGAGTCCCGGTCGGTGAAGGCATGGAAGTACACGGACGGCCGGATCCAGGAGAAGACGTTTGGATCCCTGCCGAAGTCGAAGGCCATCTCTTGTTGCTGACCGTTCCCGATGAACAGAAAGCCACTGCGTCTGAATTCCAGACCTGCCACGAGTTCTCTCCCTTTAGGGATTCTTTTGTTCGAGTGGAGGGGTCCTGTTAAGCAGAATGTCCCTTGTTCGAGGTTTCGTGAACGCTCGCGATCTGAATGCCACTCGGATGGGTCAATAATTCATGAAAAGTACAATATAACATGACAGCCTTTCATGAAAGCAGTTACGAGAACCGCCCAAGACTCATAAAACGCCCTCTCATAAGGGGTGCCGTTAACGAGCGGCGAACCAGGTGACAAGTAACCCGGCAGTAGCTTTCTGGGTTGTTCTCACCGGTCTGTGCTGGTTGTCTGGCTGATGGGCGGGTTGCTGCCAGTGCCGCGCCTGCGGCGGACGGTACGAGGGACCTTGGCGCCGGGCTCGGCGCGGTAAAGCGCGGCGGCCGGGCCCATCTGCTGGCTTGGCTCGGCCGGGTACTCGGCGTTCGCGATCTTCGCGACGAGCCGCGGGGCGGTGCAGGTGCATGGGCCGCCAGAGGAACAGCGGGCGGAGCCGCCGGCCGGGGTGGTCTCGACGACGTCGGTCCGGTACCCGTCGATCGGCCGGTGCTTCTTCTTGATGTGACCCGGACGGCGACCGTGCTGCGCACCGAGTAGCGGCCGCCGGCACCGAGCCGATGGCTGGATCTGACAGAAACCTGTCATTGCGGCCATCGGGTGGGAACGGAATCATCGGCCACGTGCCCGAATCACGCAGCGTCGTCATCGTCGCCTTTCCCGGCGTGGAACTCCTGGACGTTACCGGTCCGGCCGAGGTCTTCTCCGTCGCCTCCCGGCTCGCCGGGACCGGCCGCCCCGGCTACCGGGTCGAGGTCGCGACGGCCGAGGGCGGTGCGGTGCGGACCTCCAGCGGGGTGCGGCTGGTGGCCGACCGGCTCCTGGCGGAGCTGGATGGGCAGCTGGACACTGTGCTCGTCTCGGGTGCGATCGAGCTGCTCGGCTACGGCGGCGCAGTCGTCGAGCCGGTGATCGACGCCGAAGTCGTCGACTGGCTGCGCTCGGTGGCGCCGCGGGCCCGGCGGATCGGGTCGGTCTGCGCCGGTGCGCATCTGCTGGCCGAGGCGGGGCTGCTGGACGGCCGGCCGGCCACCACCCACTGGCTCACCGCCGGGCGGCTCGCCTCCCGGTATCCGCGGGTCGCCGTCGACCCGGATCCGATCTTCATCAGGACCGGGCAGGTGTGGACCTGTGCGGGTGTCACCTCGGGGATGGACATGGCCCTGGCCATGGTCGCCGAGGACCACGGCCAGGAGCTCGCCCTGGCCACCGCCCGGATGATGGTGATGTACCTGAAACGCCCTGGCGGACAGAGCCAGTTCAGCGTGCCGCTCTCGCTGCAGACGCCGGCTGGCGACCAGATCGACGCGCTACGGCTGTGGATCGGCGAGCACCTGGCCGACGACCTGTCGATCGAGGCGCTCGCCGAGCAACTGCACCTGAGCGCGCGTCATTTCTCCAGGCTGTTCCGCCAGCGCACGGGCAGCACACCGGCTGCGTACATCGAAGCCGTCCGGGTGGAGGCCGCGCGCCGGCTGCTGGAGGACACCGAGCAGAGCCTGCCCGAGGTCGCGGCCGCCAGCGGCCTCGGCTCGGTGGAGACGCTGCACCGGGCCTTCCGCCGACGACTCGTCACCACCCCCGCCGAGTACCGCCGCCGCTTCCGGCACCCCGACCAACGAAGAGAGAGCCCACACCGTGACACTGTCCCCGTTCCCTGACTCACCGCTCGCCCGCGCCGCCGACCAACTGCTGTGCACCGCCTGCCCGCCGACCCTGGTGGCCCACTGCCACCGCACCTACCGCTTCGGTGCCGCCCTCCTCGACGGACAGCACCGCGCCTTCGACGCGGAGGCCCTGTTCATCGCCGCCGCCCTGCACGACCTGGCCCTGGTCGAGGCGTACGACGACCCCGACACCGCGTTCGAACTGCACGGATCCCGTCTGGCCGCACAGGAGTTGACCACCCGCGGGGCCCGGCCCGAACTGGTCGGGCTGGTCCGGGACGCGATCGCTCTGCACCTGGAGATCAGCACGGCCGACGACCCCCGTCCCGAGGTGGCCGCGGTCCACCTGGGCGCGGCGGCGGACGTCGCCGGCCTCCAGCTGGACCAGCTGCCGCCCGGCCTGGTCGCCGAGGTGCTCGAACTCCACCCCCGGCAGGGGTTCTCGGCCTACGTCAGCCAGGCGCTGGCCGGCCAGGCGACGGCCAAACCGCACTCGGCGGTCGCCGCCCTGATCCAGCACGCGGGTCTCCTCGACCTGATCGCCGCCGTCCCGTTCAACGACTGATCGCCAAGCCATGGAGAACCCGTGTCCGACACGAAGATCATCCCCATTCCCGTCCTTGGCAGGCACGCCGTCAACGCCTACCTGCTGCTCGGCCGCCGCCCCGTCATCGTCGACGCGGGCATGCCCGGCAGCGGCCGCAAGATCTACGACCAGGTCGCCCGCCACGGAGTCGACCCCGAGGACATCGCACTGATCGTCCTGACCCACGGTCATATCGACCACTTCGGTTCCGCGACCGAGCTGCACCGCCTCACTGGTGCACCCGTCGCGGGCCACGCCGACGACCTGATCCCCTACCGCACCGGCCGAGCCCGCGAACCGTACCGTCCGACCGGACCGATGGGTCGGCTGATGAACCGCAGCCGGAGCCTGCACGTCCCGGTCCAGCCGGTCGAGCCCGAGGTGGTGGTCAGCGGCGAGCGGAACCTGTTCGACTACGGCGTCGAGGCCCGCATCATGCCCACCCCCGGTCACACCGCGGGCTCCGTCTCGGTGCTCACCGACACCGGAGACCTGGTCGCCGGCGACCTGGTGGCCAACTCCTTCATGGGCCTGATCACCGGCCGGCCCGCCAACCCGCCCTTCCACGACGACCCCTTTGGCAACCTGGCCAGCCTGCGCCGGATGCTCGCCCTGAAGCCGACCAGACTGCACGTCGGCCACGGCACTCCGCTCGACCCCGACCGGGTCGAGCGCTGGGCGGTCGAGGAGGAGCGCCGGCTGCGCAAGCGAGCCGGCGGCCAGCCGATCCCGCCGGCCGTCGAGAGCAAGGGGAGGAGCAGCGCCACGAGCGGCCCCACCGCGCCGTAGCGCCGGACCTCGCGGCGGCCGTCGTAGCGGCGCAGATACCGCACGGTGGCCGCGGTGAAGGCCAGGACGCCGGCGACGAACCACGGTCCCCAGAGACAGAGGTACCAGCGGGTCAGACCGACCAACTCGGCTTTACGGCGACGGCCCTGGTCGGCGAGAGGGCCAGTGTGGCGTGGGGCACTGACATCGCATCAGGCCGCAGCCGGCTCCGGTTCCGGTTCGGGGTCGGCCGGGGCGGGGACCGCGAGATGGAGGCTGGCCTTGGGGACCAACGGAACAGCCAGTATCGGTGAGATTGATCTTGGTCGCCTAGCACGTCAGGCGCACGATCGTGGGCGTTGGGCTGAACCTGGGTGGCGGGCTGACGTGGGCGGCTAGGGTCGGCGGGTCTGCTGTCGTACGAGAGGATCGGCGTGATGCCCGAGCGGATTTGGCACCCCATCAGCAAGCTGGAGTTCTTCGTCGAGCACACCCGGCGGTGGCTGGCCGATGTGCAGGAGAATGCCGACTCGCTGGAGGAGGCCCGGACGAAGCCGCACGTCCTTGCCGATACCGACGTGGACCGGGTGAAGCGGGTCTACACCGAGCAGGCCGGCGACCTGACCCTGTTCGAGGAACAGGCGGCAGCGTGGGGCCAGCTCCCGGATCTCAGCCCGTCCAGGCGTCAGAAGCTGAAGACCCTGAACGAGCAGCTGGCCGAGCTGCGGGAGCTCAACAAGAAGATGCTGGAGCTCGCCGACGAGCTGGCCAAGGGCACCATCGACGCCGTGATGGCGGCCTCGGACGCGGAGCTGGGCCTGGCGGCCCTGCTCGGTCAGCGTTCCGGGGCGTAGCGGGCGTCAGCCGTCGGCCTTGGCCCGCATCTTCCGGGCGAGTTCGGCATCGCTGCGCAGCCTTTCGGGGACCTTGGCGTCGACGGCTCCCTGGCCGTGGTCCTCGCCGCACGGGCACAGGCTCCAGCCGTTCGTCTCGATCTGGGCGGCGACGTGCTCCAGGGCGTGCGCGGTCTCGTCGAGGACACCGACGGGAATCTGCACATCGGCGCTGTCGGGGTCGTCCCCGATCACCAGGCCGAGTTCGAAGATCAGGTCGGCGACGTGCTGCACGGTGCGGGAGTCACCGTTGTTGGCGGCGTACTTCACGGTCTGGGCCAGGGCCATCAGCGGGCGGGTGCATACCCAGCGGGGCATGGGAACCGTGCGCTCGTCGATGCGTACGGGCCGCACGCCGTGGACGTCTTGCGCGCCCTCGGCGGCCGGGTCGCCGGCTTTGGCGATCTGATCGGCGATCGCGGACGGCTCGATGTAGCGCAGGGCAGAGCGGGGCTGGATGTCCAGGCGGTCCGCGACCGTGGTGACGGCGTGGGCGAGCACGTTGTGTACCGCCACGGGGACCACGTCCAGGCCGCGCGTGAGAAGTTCGGCCTCCGTCTGGGCGGCCAGGGCCTTGAACGCCTGGGTGTTCCTGATATCTGCCACGGCGGACAGCGTAGGGCCGATGCCGGTGCCGATGGAGGTGAGGTGCGTGCAGTCGACCCGGATGAGATCCCGCTTCCGCCGACGACCCCGGCCGCCTGTCCGCGGGCGTGCCCCGACGCCGGGCGGAACGTGCGGGTGCTTTGCGTACGCCGCTGGTTACGCGCCGGGCTGGTTGCGGGTGGCTCCGCCGCGTCCTCGCAGGGTGACGCCGGCCTCGGTGAGGATGCGGTGGACGAAGCCGTAGGAACGCCCGGCGTCTTCGGCCAGCGCCCGGATGCTCGCGCCGCCCTCATACGCCTTCTTCATGTCTGCCGCGATCTTGTCGCGCGCTTCGCCGGTGATCCGTGTGCCTTTGGCCATGACTCGTCCTTCGCCGCTCGACGTCCGGGTGGTGATCATCGCGTATCGGCCCTCCGCCCGGCAGTCGATCGGCACACCCGGGCGAGGACCGACGGGGCAGTGGATGGCGGTAGCGCTGATTCCGCTTCGGGGTCGGCTTATCGCACTTCCATCGACTGACGGGCCGTCAGGGTCCTGCCGCAGTAAATGCCGGATTTACTGCGGCGGAGCCTCTACCGTGATCACCGCGACCTGCGGCGGGACTTTCCGGCCGTCGGGGCGAGGTGTACGCATTTACTGCGGCAGCGGTGGAGAGGTGGGCGACGATGACAGTCGAACGAGTGGCCGAAGTTGGGGCCGGGGGCGCGTTGCGGTTGCCGCGCGCCCGCGTCGTACCTCTGTCCGCCCCTCCCGCGTCGTACACCGCGGCGGTCGAGCGGTACCTCACGGGCGCGGGCATCGCGAAGTCTTCCGCGCGGATCTACCGGATCTCGCTGACGACGTGGGGGTGGATGTTCGCCGGCGAACCGGCGCCGACCGGACCGGCCCGCCGGGGCGCGAAGCCGCCCTTCTTCCCCGTCGCCGCGATCGACGACGCGGTGCTGCCGGAGGTGCTGGCCGAGCTGGCGGCGGCCCGGGCGGACGAGATGGACGCCGACACCGTCAACCGCGAGCTGTCCATCGCACGCAAGGCGATCGGCTGGTGGCAGCGCCAGGGCTGGATCGCCTGCGACCCCACCATCGGCATCGAGCGGCGGCCGGCTCCACCGGACCGCACCAAGGCCCTCGCGGAGAACCAGATCGCCGCCCTGTGGCGCCTGGACGCAGGGCTCCGGGAGAAGACGTTCTGGAAGATGCTCTACGAATCGGCCGCCCGGGCCGATGAGGTGCTGTGCCTGAACGTGGAAGACCTGCACGCGGCCGACAAGCGCGGGAAGATCACCGCCAAGGGCGGGGCGACCGAGTGGATTCACTGGCAGTCCGGCACCGCCCAGCTGCTGCCCCGAATCATCGGCCGCCGTACCCGCGGCCCGCTGTTCCTCACCGACCGCAAGGCCCCCGCCGGAACGCCGACGCTCGACGTGTGCCCGGAGACCGGCCGGGCCCGGCTCTCCTACCGCCGGGCTGAGGAGATCTTCGAGGAGAACACCCGGCTGCTGGCCAACCCGCTCGCCTCACCCGAGGACATCGAGGACCTGGACGGCTGGACGCTCCACCGGCTCCGCCACAGTGCCCTGACACACGACGCCGAGGGCGGCACCTCCACCCCGATGCTGCTGGCCCGCTCGCGCCACGCCTCCGTCCGCTCCTTGGAGCGGTACGCCCGCCCCGGAGTCGACGCGGTCGCCCGGCACGTCGCCGAGCGCGACCCCGCCGCCCGCCGCCACAGGTGAACCCGAGCCCATCAGGGCTTCAAAATCATCCCACGATCTTGATGCCGAGCGCGAAAGCTCTGACGGTGCCTGGTGAGGAGTGCTCGTGGTCCTTGGAGCCCACCGCTGCTCCCGGCTGCTGTTTAGACAGAACCGGTTCAAGACGCCACAGCAGTTGGCCCGGGCCGTTAGTGAGTGCCTCGGCACCAATTCCTGTCAGAGCGAAGTCTGTGCCGATCAAGGTCTGGGTCTGAGGATGCGCCGCTTGGGAGCTGGTGGTGAGGCTTTCCCCGCGTTGGACCGTGCCGACGCCAGGCAGGCTCTTCCTCAGTGCGATGGAGAACGCGGTAATGGTGGCAGGGCTGGAGTGGGTGTGATCTTTGGACCGGGCTCGCCATCTGGAACCGATT
This sequence comes from Streptomyces sp. A3M-1-3, assembly GCF_024213665.1. GTDB lineage: Bacteria > Actinomycetota > Actinomycetes > Streptomycetales > Streptomycetaceae > Streptomyces. Next base: position 343 of record NZ_JANAVP010000049.1, on the reverse strand, counting down.
TCAGGGAAGGAAGCGGTCGCCAGGTTCCCCGCTCCAGGAGGCCAGTTAACGCGAAATCCTCCGCTGATCAGCTCAAAGCCCTCCGGAATACCCTCGGAAATTTGAGGGTGCGCCGTTCTGCTGCTCGTCTCGTCGTTATAGGCAACGTGACCTAGCAGCTGATCGCGTGTCAAACCGTTGATTTTCATGCCGATGGCGAATGCCGTCAGCCGGTGCGGGTTGGACACACTGTGGTCCTTGGAGGACACACGCCATGCCGAACGATCGGGGCTAGATGAATGAGTCCAAGGGGTGTCGTTGCGGTCAGTGATCGTAGGCGGTGAGTGATCGCTTGACCGGCTGA
>NZ_JANAVP010000048.1 GCF_024213665.1 Streptomyces sp. A3M-1-3 | reverse complement strand
ATGTATCGAATGAACCTGGACGAAGCGGGGCACCGACGAAAGCCGCATATCGAAACGAAGCTACGTAAACGCCCTCTGAGACGGTGTATCCGGTGTTTATCGACCCTTCCGTGGGACTGACGGTCTCGGAGCGCACTGTCCTGTCGTCCGACGGCGATTCCTTCTGGCAGTTCGACGGTGACCACGGCGTCGGTAACTGCAGCGTGTCGGGGCCGTACTACTGCGGCAGCAACTATACCAACCGCATGTACTTCGAGTTCGCCCCGACGAAGCTGGCCGGCAAGTACGTGCTCGATGCCACCTTCCGGGCCAAGGAGACGTGGTCGTTCGACTGCCAGCCGCACATGCTGGACCTGGTACGCACCGACAACATCTCCGAGGGCACCAAGTGGCCCGGCCCGAAGCATCTGGATCTGATGGGTGATCGCAGCGTTTCGGCCGGCCGCGGCGACCTGTGCTCGCCGTCGCAGCCTGACTCGTGGATCGAGTTCAACGACAGTCCGTCCGAGTCGGACGAGAACCTGCGCGACACGGTGCGGTCTTTCGCGGACGGCAAATTCTCACGGCTCACGCTCATGCTGAAGGCGCACGACGAGGGTGATGCGGCGGCGTGGAAGCGGTTCGACGACAACGCTGAGCTGTCCGTCACCTACATGGTCCGACCTGGCCTGCCGTCCGCGGTGGGCATCGTGCCGGGCGACGGCAACACCGCCTTCTGCCCGGCGACGACGGTGTCGGATCCGCTGTTCGTCACGCGGACCGATCCGCTCGTGCGCGCGAAGGTGGAGACCCAGGTGCAGCCGACGAGCGCTGAGCACAAGGGCGCGCTGCAGGCGGAGTTCGTGGTACAGCGCCAGGAGCCGCCGGGCAGCAGCACATGGGTCGGCACGTGGAGCGGTGAGTCGCCCACCGTCGGCTGGGATCCGGACGGCACGCTGCAGGCGCTGCGCATCCCGCATCGCGCGGACGGGCTGGTGTACCGCTACCAGGCACGCACCCAGTCGCATGTGACCTTCAACGGCAACCCGTACGACCTGTACTCCGCCTACAAGGGCTCCGCGTCCTCGCCCTGGTGCTACTTCATGATCGACACTACGCGGCCGAAGGCCCCCCAGATCGTGCCCGGCGATCCGTACAAGGACTGCGCGGTCACGGCCTGTGGTGGTCCCGGTCTGTCCGGCAAGTTCACGTTCAAGCCGAACGCTGCTGACAGCGACATCATCGGCTACAAGTATGGCCTGATCAGCGGTTCGGCGGCCGACGTGAAGGAGGTGGACGGGTCAACGCCGCCACCGCAGACGGTGACGCCGGACATGGAGGGGGAGCAAACGCTGTGGGTTCAGGCCAGGGACGTGCGGGAGCGGTGGGGTGACCGGGCGGAGTTCAAGTTTAAAGTTGCACCGCCTGGCGGGGCAGAGGGCCGCTGGAACTTCAACGACTCCCCGCCCACCCAGTCGGGCCAGACGAAGGTCACCGTCGCCAAGGACAGCGCAACTGAAGGCACGCGGCACAATGCGACGCTGTTCAACGCCGGCTCTGAGTGGAATGAGTTGGCGCGCCGCGGGGCCAACGATTACTCGCTATGGCTCAATGACACCACTGATCCGGTCAAGCAGCAGGGGTACGCTGCCGCACCGGCGGCGGTGGACACCGGTAAGTCTTTCACCGCCTCCGCGTGGGTGTATCTGACCGATGCCACGGCGAACCGGGTGGCGCTTTCCGCCCCTGGTTCAAATGCTTCCGCGTTTACCCTGGGTTATTCGGCGTCGGACAAGAAGTGGGTCTTCAGCCGGGCGGACAGGGACGTCGCTGCCTCGGTGGTCATCCCGTCGAAGGCGGATACCGCTTCGCCGCCGCTGAAGGTGTGGACGCACCTGACCGGCGTGTTCGACACCGGGAGCGACACCAGCACGTCAGACGACACCATTCAGTTGTTCGTCAACGGCCGCCCGCAGGGCGCGCCGGTGGCGCTCGCCGCGGAGGCTTCCTCATATGAGCCGTGGCAGGCGGGCGGGGGGCTGCAGTTCGGCCGCTCGGTCAAGGCCGGAGCGGGCGGGGATTACTTCAAGGGCCGGCTGGACGAGGTCGCTCTGTGGGGCGAAGCGAGAAGCGAGAGTCTGATCCGGCTGGAGACCCAGGCCCTCGAGGGCGACCTCCCCCATCCTGAGTTGGTCGCCGCGTGGGATGCCACCGTCTCCACCGGCAGCACGATCAAGGAGATGTCCCCCTATCCGGTGGCGGGCATGACCTTGTCGGCGTCCGGTGCGACGCTGGATGGCGCCAGCAGCACCCTGATGCTGGACGGCACCACCGGGTACGCCAGGATGACCGGCCCTGTTGTGGATGAAACCGGCTCCTTCACCGTCACTGCGCGGGCACGGCTGGACAGCCTCAAGTGGGCGGACAAGCCGGTCGGCTACCAAGCGGTCATCGCCGCGCAGCGGGCTGGAACAGCTGGCGAGGCGTCGTGGGCGCTGTGGGCGGAGAAGCGCGGCAACGGCATCTACTGGTGCTTCGGCCGGACGGCAGTCCACTCCGCGGGCAACTTGACCAAGTCCCACGTGGAGGCCCAGGAGGCCGTGGCGGAGATGGACACCTCGGTGCAGGTCACGGGTGTCTTCGACGCGCACCAGCCCGATGAGGTCTCTGGGAGCTACGGCGTCAACCACCTCTACGTCGGTGATGCGGAGCAGCACGCCGGAGCGAACGCGGGCTTCGCCGCTGCCCAGCAAGGCAGTGGGGACCTGTCGGCGGGTCGGGGCACCACCGCAGGAGTGACCGGCAGCTACCTGCCAGGCGCCCTGGAGGAGATCAGGGTGTGGACCGGTGCGATGAGCGCCGACCAGGTCTACGAGAAGATCACCGCCCCGAGCGGCACGGGCAGCTGACGCACCGGTGGGGCGCGGTCGCCGAGCCACCGCACCCCACCGGTCTCTATCGGGCTTCGAAGCAACCACAACATCGGGCATGACTGCCCCGGCTGAGCTGGGGCGGTGCGCATACCTATGGCCACACACAGGCCGCAAGCGGGTGGGACGAGACAGATGAGCCATGTTCGACCAAGGACACAAGCGATCAGGCAGCGCAGAGGCAAGACAGGCGGCCGTTGGGGTAAGCAGTTGGCCGCCCTGCTCGGCCTGGCGATGCTGCCGGGTCTGCTGACCCCGATCGCCGTCGCCGCCGAAGCGGATCCGCTCGGCAAGCCCAAGCTGAAGGCACCCCAGGCGAACAAGGTCTCCCCGTTCACTGCGAAGGTGAACAAGAAGGCCGCGGCCGAGGTCGCCAAGGGTCAGCGGGCCGTCGAGGCCGACGCCCGCCGGGCCCGAGCCGATCAAGCTCGCACCGTCACCTGGCCCATGGCCGGCGCCGCCACTGTGCAGATACCCAATGGCGGTAGCGCCTCGGCCAAACCTGGCTCCCTGCCCCTGACGCTCGCCCAGCCCACACCGGTCAAGAAGGGCAAGCAGCCCAAGGCCGCGGCCGCGCTGAAACTCGCGGTTCTGGACCAGAAGCAGACCCGCCGCACCGGCATCGAAGGCGTCCTCCTGACCGCGACTGCCCCTAAGGAGGGCGGCGCGGCGCGGCTGGGCCTGGACTACTCTGCCTTCGCCGCCGCCTACGGCGGCGACTGGGCCGGACGCCTGCAGCTCGTCAAACTGCCCGCATGCGCGCTGACCACGCCGGAAAAGAAGCAGTGCCGCACCCGCACGCCCCTGCAGTTCACCAATGACCGCGCGGACGAACAGCTCACCGCGCCGCTGTCCTTCGCCGCCGCACCCCGCGGCGCGACTCAGGTCATGGCGGTGACCGCGGCCACCAAGTCCGGCGGCGGCGACTACAAGGCCACCCCCCCTGGCCGCATCCTCCGCCTGGGAGGCCGGCGGTTCCTCCGGCTCCTTCACCTGGTCCTATCCATTGCGGGTTCCGCCGTCCGCGGCCGGCCCCAAGCCGGACCTGTCCATCTCGTACGACTCCGGGTCAGTGGACGGCCGCACCGCCAACACCAACAACCAGGGCTCCGCGATCGGCGAGGGCTTCGACCTCACCTCCTCCTACATCGAGCGCAAGTACGGCTCCTGTGACGATGACGGCCAGACCGACAAGTTCGACCTGTGCTGGAAGTACGACAACGCCTCCCTGGTGCTCAACGGCAAGGCGTCCGAGCTTGTCAAGGACGACACCTCCGGCAAGTGGCGGCTGAAGAACGACGACGCCTCCACCGTCGAGCAGCTCACCGGCGCGGACAACGGTGACGACAACGGCGAGCACTGGCGGATCACCACGGGCGACGGAACCCAGTACACCTTCGGTCTGAACAAACTCAACGGGGCTCCGGCCGACCAGCGCACCAACTCGACCTGGACCGTGCCCGTGTTCGGCGACGACGCGGGCGAGCCCGGCTACGCCGATGGCACCTCGTTCTCCGGCCGGGACAAGAAGCAGGCCTGGCGGTGGAACCTCGACTACGTCGAGGACACCCACGACAACGCCTCCTCCTACTGGTACGCGGCCGAACTGAACCACTACGACACCCTCGGCGACGACACCACCGGCACCGCGTACACCCGCGGCGGCTACCTGAAGGAAATCCGCTACGGCCAGCGCGTCGGCGCCCTGTTCACCGCCACCCCGGCCGCCTCCAACAAGGTCGTCTTCAGCCACGCCGAACGCTGCATCGCCTCCGGTACGGGCTGCGACGCGCTGACCGAGGGCACCCGCGACAATTGGCCCGACGTCCCCTACGACGCTGTGTGCGCCAGCGGCGACAAGTGCACTGGCAATGTCGGCCCCACGTTCTTCACCCGCAAGCGTCTGACCGCCGTTACCACCTACTTCTGGGACGCCGCCGCAACCACCCCCGGCTACAGCGCGGTGGATGCGTGGGAGCTGACCCAGACCTACCTCGACCCGGGCGAAACCGGCGACTCCTCCGACCAGTCGCTGTGGCTGAAGGAGCTCAAGCACACCGGCAAGCGCGGCACCGACCTCGCCCTGGACCCGGTGAAGTTCACCCACGACTGGATGGACAACCGGGTCGACGGCCCCACGGACGACATCCTGCCGCTCGCCAAGCCGCGACTGAAGACGATCACGTCGGAGGCCGGGGCGCAGACCATCGTCACCTACACCGACCCCGAATGCCTGGCCGCGCAGGCCAAGCCCGCGGCCGATGCCAATACCAAGCGCTGCTACCCGGTGTACTGGTCGCCCAACGGCGGACCGGACCCGCAGCTGGACTGGTTCCAGAAGTACCCCGTCGCCGCAGTGTCGACGACCGACCCCACCGGCGGCGCCGAAGCAGTCGCCCACACCTACACCTATTCCGGTGCGGCCTGGCACTACAACGAGGACCCCTTCACCAAGGAGAAGGAGCGCACCTGGTCGGACTGGCGCGGCTACCGCCAGGTCACCCACCTGACCGGCAAGCCGACAGCGACGCAGTCCAAGACCGTCACCGTCTACCTGCAGGGCATGAACGGCGACCGCGTCCTTGGCGCGGATGGCAAACTCGACCCCGACAAGCGCAAGTCCGTCTCCGTCACCGGCATCAAGGCAGCGGCGATCACGGACACCGACCAGTACGCGGGCTTCACCCGCGAGCAGGCGACCTACAACGGCGCTGATGAAGTGTCCGGCACCGTCAACGATCCCTGGTCGCTGAAGACCGCCACCCAGCACAAGTCCTACGCCGACACCGAGGCGTACTTCATCCGCACCGCAGCCACCCACGCCCGCACCCGCATCACCTCCGGCACACCCACCGACCGGGTTCGCACCGTCGCGACCGCTTACGATTCCTACGGCATGGCCGAGACGGTGTCGGACAAGGGCGACAACGCCAAGGTCGGCGACGAGACCTGCAGTCGTACCTGGTACGCCCGCAACGACACCGTGGGCATCAACTCCCTCGTCTCCCGCACGCGCGTCACCTCGAACAACAAGACCGCCCCGGTCGTGGACCCGTGCACCATCACCGACGCGGATCTCGACCTGCCGGCCGACGCCTCCCGCGCCGGTGCGGTCATCTCCGACACGGCCGTTGCCTACGACACCACCGCCTGGTCCTCCACCCAGACCCCCACCAAGGGCCAGCCGCAGTGGACGGGCCGGGCCAAGGGATACACCACGGCCAACGCCCCCATCTGGGAGAAGACCGCCACCAGCACGTACGACACGCTGGGGCGTATCAAGACGGTCAGCGACCCCCTCGGCACCACCACCGCCACCACTACGTACACCCCCAGCGGCACGGGACCGCTGACCTCGGTCAGCGTGGCCGACGCCAAGCTCTACACGACCGTCACCGAAATCGATCCCGCCTTCGGGGCTTCCCTCAAGGTCACTGACCCGAACAACAGCATCACCGAGTCGACCTATGACAGCCTCGGCCGCGTCACCAGCACCTGGTTGCCCAACAGCGCACGGCTCGGCGGCAAGGCGGCCAACTACACCTACGTCTACAAGGTCAGTTCCACCGACCCGTCCTGGGTGGCCACCGGCACCATCAAGGGCGACGCCTCCGGCTACAACACCACCTACGAGTTCTTCGACGCCCAGCTCCGCCCCCGCCAGGTCCAGACGCCTTCCCCGGTCGGCGGCCGGCTCGTTTCTCAGACGCTGTATGACTCTCGCGGCCTCGCGGTGACCTCGCAGGCCGACATCTGGGACCACACATCGGCTCCGTCCGACACGATGGTGCAGGTCGACGGCGGCCAGCCGCCGATCCAGACCGACACCACCTACGACGGCGCCGGACGCCCCATCAAGCAGGCCACCAAGACCGGCAGCACCCCCCGCTGGACCGTCAACACCAGCTACACCGGCGACACGACCACCACCACCGCGCCCACTGGAGGCCAGGCCACCGCGATCGTCACCAATGCGCTGGGCCAGACCACCAAACGCCTGGAATACGGCAGCCCGCAGGTCAGCACCAACTACACCACCACCGACTTCACCTACACGCCGGCCGGCCAGCAGGACACCATCACCGGCCCCGACCAGGCCAAGTGGACCTACGCCTATGACCTGTTCGGCCGCCAGACATCGGCGATTGACCCGGACAAGGGCCCTTCCAGCACGAAGTACAACGAGCTCGACCAGATGATCAGCACCACCGACGCTCGGAACAAGACTCTGCTGACTGAGTACGACGTACTCGGCCGCAAGACCGGCATGTGGCAGACGTCGAAGACCGACGCCAACAAGCTCGCCGCCTGGGAGTTCGACACCCTCAAGAAGGGCCAGCAGGACACCGCCATCCGCTATGACGGCGGTGTCACCGGCAAGGCGTACACCGACAAGGTCACCGCCTATGACGCGATGTACCAGGTCACCGCCAATCAGCTGATCCTGCCCAGCACCGATCCGCTGGTCACCGCAGGTGTACCCGCCACGTTGTCCTTCACCACCGGCTACCGCCTCGACGGTGCCGTCAGCCAGCACCGCGAACCCGCCGTCGCGGGCCTCGCCACCGAAACGGTCTCCAACACCTACAACGCCACCGGCCAGCAGCTCACCGCCAAGGGCACTACCCCCTACCTGCAGGGCGCCGTCTACTCACCCCAGGGCGATCTGCGCCAGCTCACGCTCGCCACCAACCCCACCGCGGGCAAGAACGTCTACCTCACCAACGACTACGAGGAGGGCACCCGGCGTCTGACCAGCTCCAGGGTCACAGATGACGTCCACAACTACGCGGCACAGGAACTCAAGTTCACCCAGGATGACGCCGGCAACGTCACCTCCATCTTCGACGCCTCCACCCTGGGCGGCACCGGCAAGACCGACAACCAGTGCTTCACCTACGACGGCGAGCGCCGCCTCCTCGAAGCCTGGACCCCCAAGACCGCCGACTGCGCCGCCACCGGCCGCACCACCGCCAACCTCGACGGCGCCGCACCGTACTGGACCAGCTACACCTACAACACCGCCGGCCAGCGCAAGACCGAAACCGTGCACAAAGCCGCGGGCAACACCACCACCGACTACACCTACGGCACCCCCACCAACCAGCCCCATCCGCTGGCCAAGACCGTCGCCGGAACCACGACCAAGACCTACGGCTATGACAGTTCTGGCAACACCACCAGCCGCCCCGGAACCCAGGCCCAGCAGACCCTGACCTGGAACACCGAAGGCGAACTCGCCACCACCACCGAACCCGCGGCAGGCACCAAGCCTGCCCTCGGCACCAGCTACCTCTACGACGCGGCCGGTGAACTCCTCATCCGCCGCCCCACCACCACCGACGGCGACACCGTCCTCTACCTCGGCGCAACCGAAGTCCGGCTCACCACCAAGGGCACTACCAAGACGCTGTCCGGAAGCCGCTACTACACCGCCGCAGGCCAGTCCATCGCAGTCCGCACCGCCACCGCAGGCGTCACCGGCACCAAGCTCAACTTCCTCGCCGGCGACCACCACGGCACCTCCAGCCTCGCCATCGACAACGCCACCCTGGCCATCACCAAGCGCTACACCACCCCCTTCGGCGCCCCCCGCGGCACCCAGCCCACCACGTGGCCTGACGACAAGGCGTTCCTCGGCAAACCCGCCGACACAACCACCGGCCTGACCCACATCGGCGCCCGCGAATACGACCCGGCCGTCGGTCAGTTCATCAGCGTCGATCCCCTCCTCCTTCTCGACCAGCACCAGGCACTCAACGGATACAGCTACGCAAATCAACACCCCAGCACGGCATCCGACCCGACTGGTCTCGCGCCGGTATGCGGCTACTCCCTTGGCGGGCGCTTTTGCGGCGGCGGAGGAGGGAGCGGGAGCGGAGGAGGAGTGGTGACCTGCAGCGGCAGCAGCTGCTCCGATGACTGGGTCTCTACAGATGCGAACGTCAGCGGTGGTGGGGGAGGCACTGCCCCCACCAGCAGCTCGGGCACGGTCTTTGTTGTCACATTTTTCGATGAGCCGCAGAAATACCGATACGAAGCGCCAAATGGTGTCTGTATCTTTGCAATGGCAAGTGGATGCGAACGGGTCTCCCATGAATCAAATGGCGCCGAAATAGCTGACCTCCCTTGCCTCAAGGGAGATCCTGCGTGGGTGTGCTCGGCCCGCAATGAAATGTATAAATTCGGCATGCTGTCTGGAATGACCGGCGGCTCAGTCGGGTTCTTCGGACTGAGGTCTGGCACTCGCTGGAATCAAGCGGTTCGACTCCCCGAAGGGCTCACGCGGGAACAGTTCTCGGGTGTGGCTGCTGCCGTGCGTGGGGGTCTAAAAATTGATGCTAATGTAGCCGTTCAAGGCAGTCGAGTTACCGGGAATGTCACCGGCGGATCGGATATCGATATCGCCGTACGGGTGTCTCCTGAGATATTTCATGAATTGATTGGGAAACGCTGGTCAAATCCAAGACCTGGGAGCTCTAACGCCCGCACTATGGAGCACGCAATCAAGACCGGTAAGATAACCGCTGGAGATGCTCGCCCGAAACTCGGTGGCATGCGAGATGAAATTTCTAGAGTCTTGGGGAATACTGTGGATCACGTCGATGTCTCTATAATCAAGATTGGAGGGCAGTTCGATAATGGGCCATTCATCGACATCGACTGACGACCCCGGATCGTATCGAGACTGTGCGATCTATGTCGAGGTCAAGCAACCGGAAGCCGTGCTCGGATTCCTCCTCGCGTCACTCCCCGGAAGCATTCCTATCTTCTCTGGTCTGAAATCCGACGACGTGTTGATTCGAGTGGCAAATAACGACTACTCGGTGGACTCTGCTCCTTCGGCTGACGATTTTGTGCAGTGGCCTGTGGTGTTGGAATGTGAGGCAGGCGACGATGTTGGCATTCAATCGTTCGTGGATTTCATTCGATCCGTACTGGAATGTTTGTGGAATTCTGGGCGACGGGCAGTCGCTGCATGCGAATTTGAAGACGAACTGCCATGGGGTGGCGGGATTCTTCGTCTAGGAGATAGCTGAAGATGTGGATCTGGCTCCGGCTCGGAAGCGCCGGAGCCAGTGCTTCGACGTATAGAGACGCCCAGTCTGTGTGTTACCACCGTGTGCCTCTCGCTCATCGGCGCCTCGATTCGTCAGTGGTGATCGCTGTTTGTTGAGGTGATCGGTTCGCCCCGTTTGTTCCCGTGGGTGCCGGGTGGGGTCTTCGCGTGTCGCTGCGGCTGCGCCGGATTCCACGGTTCCGGGGTAGCGCGGGTGTCCTCCGTTCTGGTCTTCGTCGGGGCGGGGCTGGCTGTCAGGTGACGGCGGCGAGGTCGGTGATGCGGGTCCAGGCGGTGGTGAACGCGTCGGCCCAGGGCCAGGTGCGCTCGATCCATAGCCATCGGCGGCGGGCGTGGGCCGCGAGTCGGGCGGGCAGGTGGTAGATCCTGAACCGCATGGTCTCGGGTTCGGCGTCGGCCAGGCCGTCCTGATCGTGCAGGGTCAGGAGGCGGAGCCAGGCGTCGAGGTCGCAGGCGAGGTTCGCGGTCAGCATCCACGCGCGGTTGATCGTGAAGGACTTCGAGGGCAGGTTGTGCAGGCCCATCGCCTTGTTCGTCCGCACGTGGTCCTCCACCACGGCGTGCTTGCGGTGGACGGCATCGAGCCATTGCGCCTGGTGGGACCCTCGAACGCGGGTCATCTTGGTGATGTTGGTGGCGGTGATCGAGTACTTCCAGCCGGTCTTCTTCTCGAAGTCGGTCATGTCGCGCATCTGCCGGCCGGACGGCTTGACCCGGCGGACGATCAGCCGCATCCCTTTAATCCAGTCTAGCCGGGTGTTCAGGCCGGTCAACTCCGCCACGAAGTAGCCCTCTTGGAGGGTCCCGTCCTATTTCAGCGCGGTCTCCCATGCACCTTCGGGGAGTTTCGCGATGGCCTTCTCGTCGGCGTCGGTGATGGTCCAGCCGGTGGTGAAGCGGACGGTGCGGCGCCGGGTGTTGAGCGCGAGGAGGTGTTCGTGCAGGCCATGGGTGGCTCCCGCCCCGTCGACCCGAACCAGGATCTTGGCGGTGGACGCCCCGGGCGTCTGGGCCAGGGCATCGGTGAGCACGGTGAGGTGGTCGGCCACCGTGTTGGAGCCCGCGTTTCCCGGCCGCAGCAGTATCGCCAGGCACTCGCCGGTGTTCGCGCACCAGGCCGCGAGTGGGTGGAAACCGAAGGTCTTCTTCCAGGTCGGGGCCGCCTGCTCCTTCGTGGTGCAGGTGCTTGCCCGCGATGGACAGCCAGGGGAAACCGCCGGGCCGCAGATGCAGCAGCGACCACACCTGCCGCCGCACCCTCGCCCGCACCCGGGCGAGCGCGGCCAGCGCCTCCTCATCCAGCGCGGCGAGCGCGCGGCGGGTGGTGGAGTCGGATACCGCTCGCCCGAACAACCCGTGGTAGTGGGCTTGGAGGGCCTCAGCCTCCGACAGGCTCCTCGCGCCCAGCGCAATCGCGACCGCCAGCTGGACCAGCACCGCACCGCGTTCCCGCCAGCTGTGACCGCCTGTGCCGGGCAGCACCCCTGCCAGGGCGGCCGTCAGCCCCGTACGGTCGGCCAGCCGACGCAGCAGCACCGCCCCCGCATACCCGATCAACCCCTTCCCGTCAGCCACCACGGACAGCCGACGGTCCCACCCTGTAGGCTCGCTCACCAGATTGGTGCCCTGACTTCTGTAGCGGATACGACGTAGACACTCGCATCCGCGCAGGTCAGCGGCACCTTTCTGCTATCAGGGCGTTAGATCGCCCAATTCCGCTGAATACCCAGGGCTAAGCGTGGAGAGCGCCGGACTTCACGGCGGTGACGAAGGACGTCCACGCGGTGGGGGTGAAGACGACGGCGGGGCCGTGGGGGTTCTTGCTGTCGCGGACGGGGACGCAGGTGGTGCAGGCGTCGTTCACTTCTAGGCAGTCGCCGCTGGTGCCGCCGCTGTGGGTGGACTTGCGCCAGGAGGTGTAGGCGTCGCTGACTTCCAGGCACTCGCCGCTGTCACCGCCGCTGTAGCTGGACTTGCGCCACATGGACAGGGCCGAGGCGTTCGGGATGACGTGCTTACTGCTGTGCATGCTCGTATTCCTCTGCGATGGACCTGATCAGAGCCAGGGACTTGCGGTGTGACAGTGCGTCCCCCAGAGCGTGATCGTAGACGGCTTGGCACGCGCGCACCACGGACGGAACTTCCAGCACTTTGCCCGTCTTCAAGCCCTCCACGTATGCGACGGGCGGCAGATCGTCGAACCACATCAGCGAGACGAAGCCCTCCAGAAGCGCGTGGAGGCCCACGTCGAAGGGGAGGACATGCACGCGCATGCGGCGGCTCTCTCCCAAGTCCACGATGTGACTGAGCTGTTCGCACATGGTGGCTGGACCGCCGACGGGGCGCCGCAGTACCGCCTCGTCGAACAGCGACCAGAGCACCGGCGACTCGAAGTCGTCGAGAATGTGGGCTCGTTCAAGGCGTGTGACAAGGAGCCTGTCACGTTCGTCGTCGGTCTTGGGTGGGAAGCCTGACTGGAGCACTTCCCGTGCGTACGCCTCCGTCTGCAGAACGCCCGGTACCAGCTTGGGGGCGTACACCCTGATCACTCTCGCCTGCCGCTCCAACTCCAGTGCTTCGGCGAAGTGTTCGGCAACCTTGCCCTCGCCCAGCGTCGGCAGAAGTTCTCGAAGAACCCGCCCGTCCCCAGCACCCGGTCCAGCCGGCGCGCGTCCTCCACGTCCGGTCTGCGGCGGCCCGCCTCGATGTGGGCGATGTGCGTGCGCGACATGACCGCGCGCTGGCTCAGTTCCTCCTGTGTGAGCGCGGCGGCCTCGCGGCGGCGCTTCAGTTCCTCGCCGTATTTCGTACGGGATTCCGGGTTGTCCTCGATCGCCATGGCAACTCCCTGGTGTGCCACATGCATTGTCACGTCTGTCCCCCTGGCGAGAGTACCTGCGGCGATCCCACGCTGTGACTGAATCAGCACACACAGCGAGAGGCGATGCGATGGCAACGCTGCACGACCAGGGCGCGTTCGTGGCTCATGCGGGCACGGACGTCTACGGCCCCGGCAAGGTGATCGGCGTGGAGGGCGCTGGCGGGGAGCTGCGGCGGGTGCGGTTCGTGCACTTCGTCGCCACCATCGCCGTACGTGACCTGCGCGCCGCCTCCCGCGAGGAAACGGAACAGGTGAGGGAATGGCTGAGGCAGAAGGCGGCGCGGTACGGGGGGCGTTGGTGAGTGACGGCTTAGGTGCGACCCTGACCTTGCGTGTCTCGCGGGACGGCGGGCGGACGTGGGGGCCGAGGGCGACGTACGAGCCCGCGCGGGACGCTGCCGCGATCGAGAATGCCGGGCGTTTTCCGCCCTGTTTGTGCCCACTGTGCGCGATCACGTGAAGTGACCGTGTGTGTACGGATGTTGTTGTACGGTGAGCGCAAGACGGCCCCCGTCGCTGGTAGCAGCCAGCTCCGAGGGCCTACACCGTTGAGTGGAATAGGAGTCCACCGCGATGCTTCGCCATGTTATCGCTCCTGTCCGTTTCTTCTCGCAGGTGTCGAACGAGATCATTCGCCATCCGCGCCTTTCTTCGGACGCCGTCCGGCTGTTGACCTGGCAGCTTTCGCTGCCGCAGGAAGCCGACGAGCCTCTGTCGCGTACCGCCCAGCGGGCCGGCATCAAGAAGGTCGCCTTCATTCGTGCCAAGCAGCAGCTCAAGGCCGAGGGGTACGTCCACGAGTGGCGGCAGCAGGACGAACGCGGGCGCTGGGTGACCCGGCAGCTTGTCTCCAGCGTTCCGCTGAGCGCCGAGGAGGCGGCCCAGGTACGGGACGGGGACAGGGATCTGGCACCGACGGGCGGTGTTCCGGCCGCCGGTGAGCCGACCGGTCGGGCCGTCGGCCGTCATCCCCTCAATACTCCGGAGGAGAACACCTCCCACCAGCCCGAGCCGGGCGGCGACGCCTGCAGGGCGGTCGCGGACCTGCACCTCGTCGACGAGCGCCTGCGGGTGCCGCGCGGCATGCTGCAGCAGCTCGCGGCGCTGGCCGCGCAGTGGCTGGCGGGTGGCCACACCGTGGAGGACGTACGGACGGCGGTACGGCAGGGGCTGCCCGCGCCCGGGCTGCGGATTCACCGGCCCGGTGGGCTGGTGCGCCACCTCCTGCGCGAGGTCCCGCCGCCGCCCGCGCCGCCGGCCGAGGTGCCGACTCCACGCGTCGCGCTGATGCGGGAGTGCGCGGGCAGCCACACCCAGCCGCGTCTGTTCCGGCCGGTGACGGACGAGACGCACTGCGGCGAGTGCCGTCAGACGCGGGCGGAGTCGCCGCTGCGCGCCCCGGTGGGCAAGGCTCTGGTGGCTCTGCGGGGTGCCGCTGCCGCTCGTGCGGCGATGCGCGGCTGAGCTGTTCGGGCCGGCATATTGCGGTGCGCCCTGGCGGCAGGTCCGGCAGACTCGCGGGCATGAGTGCGAAGATCACCCGCATCAACCCCGAGCAGTTGCATGCGACCCCCGGCTACCACCACGTCACCGTGGTCGAGGCCGGCAGGACGGCCTACTTGGCAGGGCAGTGCCCGCTCGATCGGAGCGGATCCCTTGTGGGTCCGGGGGATCTGGACGTGCAGATCGACCAGGTCGCGGCGAACGCACTGGCTGCCCTGAAGGCGGTGGGTGCCGAGCCGCAGCACGTCGTCCGCTCGGTGATCTACGTGCGCAGCGATGACACCGACGTCCTGGGCGGCGCATGGCGCAGGCTCACCGACTCGGTCATCGGTGGGGCGTTCACCACCGCGAGCACGCTCCTGGGCGTCGCCCAACTCGGCTTTACCGGCCAGCTCGTGGAGGTGGATCTCACGGCGGCGCTTCCCGACTGAGTGTCACGGTGTCATCCCCCCAACGCCGACCCACCCCACCACAGGAACGTCCGATGACGACACCACCGCGCCTGATCCCATTGCTCCAGCAGTTTGACTTTGCGCGCGAGCGCCTCACCGACCGCTTGGCGGGCCCGGTCATGGACAGCGGCAACGGCGCGGACGTCGAAGTCACTCCCATGACCGACGAGGAATATCTTTGGGAGCCGGTGCCCGACTGCTGGTCGGTCCGCCGGCGTACGGCAGGTCCAGGGCCGGGTGCGACCCTCTTGTCCGGTGCGGGCGACTGGGGACGCGACGCCGCGCACGCCCCACACCCTTCGCCGCCGCCGTTCACGACCATCGCGTGGCGCCTGAGCCACCTCAGCGAACTGCTGACTCTCCGCGCGGACCACACGATCGGCAGCCACACCCTGACCCGGGACGACTACCGTGTCGACGCAGATGCTGCCGGGGCGATCGCGGCCTTCGACTCCGGCGCCACGGCATGGCGGGAAGCACTGCTCAGCTCCGACGACTGCACGCTCGACACGGTGGGGCTCAGCACTTATCCCCACGGCAGCGACCCGGACGACCCCTTTGTCGAAACGGTCTGGTGGGTCAATCAGGAACTGCTGCACCACGGAGCCGAGATCGCCTTGATACGCGACCTGTACCGCGCACGACAGCGCTAGCGCGCTCCGCGCTTCCGCCTCCCATATATTATCTCTGCGTGATATTATGCAGCTGTAATGCCTCGGTGAGTGGGAGAGCGGATGCCCTCCGGGGCAAGCGAGGTTCGGGTCCTGTTCGTGTTCGAACCTGAGCGCAAGGCGGTGATCCTCGTGGGCGGCGACAAAGCCGGTAACTGGTCCGGGTGGTATCGAACAGCGATCAAGGAAGCGGAAGTCGCCTACAGGGCGTATGAGCAAGACCAGGAATGAAGACCGGGAATGGAGGAGTCATGAACGCCGCCAAGCCGAAGACGGCCGGCGCCGTCGACTGGGAGGATCTCAAGGACGAGTTTGGCTTCTCCCCTGAAGAGACCAAGGAAGTTGAGCAGCGCACCGCTGCATTGCTGTCCGAGGTGCGCGCGTACCGTCTCGCTGAGGTTCGCAAGCGTCAGAAGATGACGCAGACAGCAGTGGCCAAGGTCCTAGGAGTCACTCAAGGGCGCATCTCGGCCATAGAGAAGGGCGCCATCAGTCGATCCGAGGTCGAAACTCTCGCCGCATTCGTTGCAGCTCTGGGCGGGCAGCTCAAGCTGGTGGCCGACTTCGGCGATGAATCACTGGTCCTGGGGTGACGTGCTGCGTGAGGTCTCGCCGCCTGGTTCCTTCTTCCTGAGGCGCCCCCGGCCCCGACTCCACACGGGTGGAGTCCCGGGTCTCGGCGCTGCGCCGCTGAGACCCGGCGGGCGCGCTCACATCCCGTCGAGTACCGCTTCCAGGCGCTTCGCTACGTGGGACTTCCAGCCGCCGCCCATGATGGTGCGGGCGCGTTGCTGTACGGGGTTGTCGGGGTCGAAGCCCTCGTGGACGAGGAACAGGCGGGTGCCTTTGCCTTCTGGCTGCAGGGTCCAGGTGAGGGTCCAGTCCACTTGCAGGCCGTCCGCCGGTGCGGCGTCCTGCCAGCCGATGCGTAGCATCTGCTCGGTTTCGAACGCCAGTACCTCTGCCTGGACCGTTCCGGAGAAGCCGGTGGCGGGGATGGCGACCGCCTGCATGGTGTAGCGGTGGCCGACCCTCAGCCGGAAGTCGCCAGGCATCAGCCACTGCGCGATCAACTCCGGCTCGGTCAGCGCCCGCCACACCTTCGCGGGTGGGTGGGGCAGGAACTGGTCGACGCGGACCTCGGTCAGATCATCTTCGGTCATGACTCATCGTCATCCATCGAGTCGAGCACATCCCGCAGCCTGGTGAGCTTCTCGCGCCAGAACCGCTCGTACGGGCTGAGCCACTCCTGCACTTCGTGCAACGGGACCGCTTCCAGCCGGTAGAGCCGCTGCCGGCCGACCTTTCGCTCACTGACCAGCCCGGCCTCTCGCAGCACCCGCAGGTGCTCCGAGAAACTCGGGCGGGCCATGTCGAAAGAGTCGGCGAGCTGCGCGACCGGCTGGGGCCCTTCCTCCCGCAGCAGCCGTAGTACCTCGCGGCGCACCGGGCTGGCGAGCGCCGCGAAAATCCGGTCCTCGGGTGCTTGTGCCGCGGTGCGCATCCGGGCGGCTCTCAGGAACCGTTGGGCTGTGCGGCGGCGAGGGTGAGGGTGTTGCCGTCCGGGTCGGTCAGGTTGGCCTGTCGGCCCCAGGGGAACTGTTCGGGACCCTCGACCGTGACGCCGGCCCCGACGAGCTGCGCGCAGTCGGCATCCAGGGCCGAGGTCTCCAGCATGATCCCCTTCGCGCTGCCCGGGGTGAAGCCCATCTCTGCGGTGGCCAGGACGAAGCTGGTCTGTGCGCCCTTCGGGCCGACCTGGATCCAGCGGATGGGGCCTGCCTGCTGGTCGATGAGCACCTCGAAGCCGAGGGTGTTGACGTAGAAGTCCTTGGCCCGGTCCTGATCGGCGACGGGCAGCGTGACGAACCTGGAGTGCGTGATGTTCATGCCGACAGCATAGGTAGGAAAAAACCTAACTGTCACATCGATCATGCTCCGCGATGACCGGGAAGCGACGTGGGGCGATCAGCACCAGCGCCAGGAGGGCGAGACCCGCCGCTACCGCCGCGCCCACGTAGACGTGGTCCACCGCCGTGTCGACCGCGCGGCGCAGGTAGTCCGAGGCGTCCGCGGTGAGTGAGTCCGGGTGCTCCAGGGCTTGCGAGACCTCGTCGAGGTTTGTGGGGAGGCCCGGCGTGGGGGCGGCCGAGAGGCGGGCCGCCAGGGTGGCGTTGGCGATCGCGCCGAACAGCGCAGCTCCCACGCTCTGGCCCACCTGGCGGCAGAAGAGGACGGAGGCGGTGGTGGTGCCTCGCTCCGACCAGCCCACCGTTGACTGGACGCCCACGATGAGGGGCAGTTGGAACAGGCCGAGCGCGCCGCCGAGCAGCAGCATGATCAGGGCGGGCTGCCAGGGGGAGCCGGGGTAGGGGAGGAGCGGGAAGGCGAGGAGGATCGCGGCCGAGAGCGAGATGCCGGTGATCGCCGTGTTGCGGAAGCCGATGCGGGTGTAGACGTGCTGGCTGAGCGCGGAGGAGATGGGCCAGCTCAGGGTCATGATGGACAGGACGAAGCCCGCGCCGATCGGGCCCAGGCCGAGGACGGCTTGGGCGTACGTGGGCAGGAAGACCGTCGGCGCGACCATCACGAGGCCCAGCGCGCCCAGGGCGAGGTTGACGGCGGCGATGGTGCGGCGGCGCCAGACCCAGCCGGGGATGATCGGGTCCGCGGCCCGCCGTTCGATCACGATGATGAGCAACACCAGGACCGCCGCGGCGGCCAGCAGGCAGACGGACGGCGCGGACAGCCAGGGCCAGGCCACTCCGCCCTGGACCAGCGCGGTCAGCAGCAGGCCGCCGCAGGCGAAGACCGTCAGTGCGCCCGCCCAGTCGATCCGGGGGCGGACGGCCGGGGCCTTGCGGGCGGGTTCGCGGAGGTGACGGGCGATCAGCCACATCGCCACCGCGCCCACCGGCAGGTTGATCAGGAAGATCCAGCGCCAGTGGGCGTACGCGGCGAGGAGCCCGCCGATCGCCGGGCCGGCCACCGCGGACACCGCCCAGACGGTGGAGAGCCGAGCCTGGATCTTGGGGCGTTCCTTCAGTGGGTAGAGGTCGGCGGCGATCGTCTGGACCGTGCCCTGTATCGCGCCGCCGCCGAGTCCCTGGACCACCCGGAAGGCGATCAGCGCCGCCATGTTCCAGGCCGCCGCGCACAGCACCGAGCCGATGAGGAAGAGGACGATGCCGGCGATCAGGACCGGCTTGCGGCCGAAGGTGTCGGAGAGCTTGCCGTACACGGGGAGGGTGACGGTGACGGCGAGGAGGTAGCCGGAGAAGAGCCAGGAGAAGACGGCGAATCCGCCGAGGTCGCCGACGATCTGGGGGACGGCGGTGGACACGATCGTGCCGTCCAGGGCGGCCAGCGCCATACCGAGCATCAGCGCCGCGACGACCGGTCCGCGCCCGCGGTCGGCTGCGGGCGCGGACCGGGTGCCGGGAAGGGCTTCCGTACTGCCGCTGCCGCTGCCGCTGCCGCTCCCGCTGCCGCTCACCTAGATCCTTTCACCGTGCACGTATTTTCTCGGGACACCTTCTCATCCACACCATGTGCGGCGGGAGGGGGGTGGGGACCCCGAGACCGGGTCCGCCGGAAGGCGTACTCCCCTTAGGGGGACCTCCGCACTTCGGGCCAGGGGACGTTCGTCCAGGTGGAGGAGGAGACGGTCGCGGATCGGTTCTTAACTGGTTCATACGCAGCGGAACGGCGGGGCGCCACACCCCGGAGGTGGGGCTAACCCCCGTACGGATACGGCGATGCGCACCAGCGCGCCCGACCCCCTGCGCGCACCAGACTCGAACCCGGTTGTTCCAGGCATGCACCACACGTCCAGCGAGGAGAAATACCGTGACAACGGCTGTGACCATTCCCAGGCACGAGGGCACTGGAGGGCGTACGGCCGTCGCCGCGCGAGCGCGACAGGTCGTCAAGGCGTACGGGTCGGGGGAGACCCGCGTCGTCGCGCTCGACCATGTCGACGTGGACATCGCCCGCGGGCAGTTCACCGCGATCATGGGCCCCTCCGGCTCCGGCAAGTCCACCCTGATGCACTGCCTCGCCGGCCTCGACACGGTCACCTCGGGCGAGATCTACGTGGACGACACCGAGATCACCAAGCTCAAGGACAAGAAGCTCACGCAGCTGCGCCGGGACCGGATCGGCTTTATCTTCCAGGCGTTCAACCTGCTGCCGACGTTGGACGCGCTCGAGAACATCACGCTGCCGATGGACATCGCGGGCCGCAAGCCCGACGCCCAGTGGCTGAACCGGGTGGTGGAGACCGTCGGGCTCGCGGGGCGGCTGAAGCACCGGCCGACGCAGCTGTCGGGTGGTCAGCAGCAGCGGGTGGCGGTGGCTCGTGCGCTGGCGGCCCGGCCCGAGATCATCTTCGGTGACGAGCCGACCGGAAACCTCGACTCGCGGGCGGGGGCCGAAGTGCTGGGCTTTCTGCGGAAGTCGGTGGACGAGCTGGGCCAGACCATCGTGATGGTCACGCACGACCCGGTGGCGGCGAGCTACGCGGACCGTGTGCTGTACCTCGCGGACGGCCGGATCGTCGACGAGATGTTCAACCCGACGGCCGATCAGGTCCTCGACCGCATGCTGCGTTTTTCTGGGGCTGTGACATCAGTGGCTGACGCCGCGGGCCCCCAGGCCCCCAACTTCGACGCGCGCGGGCGGACGTCATGACCGTACTCAAGACCTCGATGCGCAACTTCGTCGCGCACAAGGGACGCATGGCGCTGTCCGCCGTCGCGGTCCTGCTGTCGGTGGCCTTCGTGTGCGGCACGCTCGTCTTCACCGACACCATGAACACGACGTTCGACAAGCTCTTCGCCGCGACCTCGGCCGACGTCACCGTCAGCCCGAAGTCCGCGGCGGACGGCGAGGAGATCTCGCAGACCGGCAAGCCCGAGACGCTGCCCGCCTCGGTCGTCGAGAACGTCGCCAAGGCAGACGGGGTGGAGTCCGCCGAGGGCGCGGTCGTCTCCATGAGCGTCACCGTCGTCAACAGCGAGAACAAGAACCTCGGCTCCACCACCGGCGCTCCGACGATCGCCGGCAACTGGACGCGGAACGACCTCAAGTCGATGGATATCACCTCCGGCCACGCGCCGCGCGGCCCCACCGACGTGATGGTCGACGCCGACACCGCCGACAAGCACGGCCTGAAGCTCGGCGACGAACTGCGCACCATCGCCGTCACCGGTGACATCAGGGCGAACATCTCCGGTATCGCCACCTTCAAGGTGACCAACCCGGGTGCGGCCGTCGTCTACTTCGACACCGCCACGGCCCAGCGGAAGCTCCTTGGCGGGGCGGGTCTGTTCACCAACGTCGCCGTCACGGCGAAGGACGGGGTCAGTGACGAGCAGCTGAAGCGGAACGTCGCCGCCGCGGTCGAGGGCCCGTACAAGTTCCAGACCTCGAAGGAGTCCGCGGACGCGGGCCGCGAGGACGTCGGCTCCTTCCTCTCCGTGATGAAGTACGTGATGCTCGGCTTCGCCGCCATCGCCTTCCTCGTCGGCATCTTCCTGATCTTCAACACCTTCTCGATGCTGGTCGCCCAGCGCACCCGCGAGATCGGCCTGATGCGGGCCCTCGGCTCCAGCCGCGAGCAGATCAACCAGTCGGTACGCATCGAGGCGCTGCTGCTCGGTGTGTTCGGCTCGGTGCTGGGTGTCGGGGCCGGGGTCGGCATCGCCGTCGGGCTGATGAAGCTGATGGGCTCCATGGGCATGGAGCTGTCCACCGCGGACCTCACGATCAAGTGGACGACGCCGGTTGTCGGAGTGGTGCTCGGCGTGGTCGTCACCCTTATCGCCGCGGCCGTCCCCGCCCGGCGTGCGGGCAGGGTCTCCCCGATGGCCGCCCTGCGCGACGCGGGAACGCCCGGCGACCGCAAGGCGGGCTGGGTAAGGGGCATCCTCGGACTGGTCCTGACCGGCATCGGCACGACCGCGCTGTTCCTCGCCGCCACCGCCGACAAGGCGGGCCAGGGCTCGCTGTTCCTCGGTACGGGTGTGGTGCTGACGCTGATCGGCTTCGTGGTGATCGGCCCGCTGCTGGCCGGCGGTGTGGTGAAGGTACTGAGCACGGTCGTACTGCGGATGTTCGGCCCCGTGGGGCGGATGGCGGAGCGCAACGCGCTGCGCAACCCGCGCCGTACCGGAGCGACCGGCGCCGCGCTGATGATCGGGCTCGCGCTGGTGGCCTGCCTGTCGGTCGTCGGCTCCTCGATGGTGGCCTCGGCCACCGACGAGCTCGACAAGTCGGTCGGCGCGGACTTCATCATCCAGTCCGCCAACGGACAGCCGGTCGTGCCGCAGGCCCAGAAGGCCCTCGAAGCGGCCCCGGGCATCGCCCATGTCACCGAGTACAAGTTCGTGGAAGCCAAGCTGACCTCCCCCGACGGAGAGACGGAGGAGGGGGCGCTGGCCGCCGCGGACCCGACGTACGCGCAGGACCTGCGGCGCGAGACGGTCGCCGGTGAACTCTCGGCGGCGTACGGCAAGAACGCCATGTCGGTCGGCGACGCCTACGCCAAGTGGCGCGGCGTAAAGGTCGGCGACGAGATGACGGTCGCGTTCAAGGGCGGCGAGACCGCCAAGCTGAAGATCGCGGCGATCACGTCCGACGACACGAACGTCGACAAGGGCGCGATGTACGTGAACATCACGACCGTCGAGCAGTACGTACCGGCCGAGAAGATGCCCAAGAACATGATCATGTTCGCGAAGGCGGAGGACGGCCAGGAGAAGGCCGCGTACGCCGCCCTGAAGGACTCGCTCGCCGCGTACCCCCAGTACAAGGTGCAGAACCAGACCGACTTCAAGCAGGACCTCAAGGACCAGATCGGGCAGCTGCTCAACATGGTCTACGGCCTGCTGGCGCTCGCGATCATCGTCGCGGTGCTCGGTGTGGTGAACACCCTCGCCCTGTCGGTCGTCGAGCGGACCCGCGAGATCGGCCTGATGCGCGCCATCGGCCTCTCGCGCCGCCAGCTGCGCCGCATGATCCGCCTGGAGTCGGTGGTCATCGCACTCTTCGGCGCCCTGCTGGGCCTGGGCCTGGGCATGGGCTGGGGCGCGACCGCGCAGAAGCTGCTGGCGCTGGAGGGCCTGGGGGTCCTGGAGATCCCGTGGCCGACCATCCTGACCGTGTTCGTGGGCTCGGCCTTCGTGGGCCTGTTCGCGGCGCTGGTCCCGGCCTTCCGGGCGGGGCGGATGAACGTACTGAACGCCATCGCGACCGAGTAGCGGCGGCCGTACGGCGGTTGGTACCACGGGGGACCCGGCCCCGGCGCGCTTCGGCAAGCGCGCCGGGGCCGGCTGCCGTCTCAGACGGCCATGACGGGCACGTCGTAGAGCGGGATGAACTTGTCGCGGGTCACGAGGGTCAGTCCCTCGGCCTGGGCCTGGGCGATCAGTATCCGGTCGAACGGGTCCCGGTGGTGGGGCGGGAGCTGTCCGGCGCGGATGCCGTGATCCGCGACGATCGGCAGTGCCTGGAACTGTGTGTCCCGGGCACGTTCGGCCATGTCGCCCGGGCCGTTGAGCTTGCCCGTCGCCTGCTTTACCGAGATCTCCCAGGGAGTTACGGCGCTGACATGGACCCAGCGCTCATGGGCGAGCAGGTCGCGGGTCTCATCGGGGAGTTCCCCGTTCAGCCACCAGAGGACGACGTGCGTATCGAGCAGCAGCTTCACGTGTCGACTCCGAATGCCTCGGCGAAGCCGTCCGGGAGCTCGTCGAAGTCGTCGGCGATTGCGACCTGCCCCTTGAGCGAGCCGTAATCGGTCCGCTGGACCTTCCCCTTCAGGGGGATGACCTTGGCGACCGGTTCCCCGGACTTGCTGATGATCACCTCCTCGCCGGTGGCGACCACCTCCAGGATCTTGGAGAAGTGCGTCTTGGCCTCGTGCACGTTGTACTGCCGGGCTGCATCCATGGCGGCCTCTCGGGCTTGGTGGACTAAGTGATGGACTTAGGTTAGCGGTCCCCTCGGTGCCCAAGCCAGCCCGTTCACTCTCCGGAGTGACCCGATTCCCTCGCGCGAGTGACCCGCCCACGTCGTAGGCTGGAACCCCCGGCCCGTGCGACGTGTCGGGCCCTTCGCGTTGCCCACCCCTCGGTCTCCCTCGGCCGGCCCCCGGACGGAAAGCCTTCTTCATGAGCCTGCACGGTCTGCTCGACGCCGTCATCCAGGACCCCGCACTCACCGAAGCGGTGAAGGCCGCCGCCGACGGCAACCGCATGCACGTCGACCTCGTCGGTCCGCCGGCCGCCCGGCCCTTCGCCGTCGCCGCGCTCGCGCGCCGTACCGAGCGGACCGTGCTCGCGGTGACCGCGACCGGGCGGGAGGCGGAGGATCTGGCGGCCGCGCTGCGCTCGCTCCTGCCCCCCGACGAGGTGGTGGACTACCCGTCCTGGGAGACGCTGCCGCACGAGCGGCTGTCGCCGCGCAGCGACACGGTGGGGCGCAGGCTGGCCGTACTGCGCAGGCTGGCGCACCCGAGCAAGGACGACCCGTCCGCCGGTCCGGTCAGCGTGGTGGTCGCGCCCGTGCGTTCCGTACTCCAGCCGCAGGTCAAGGGGCTCGGAGACCTGGAGCCGGTGGCGCTGCGGACCGGGCAGAGCGCCGACCTGGGCGAGATCACCGAGGCGCTCGCGGCGGCCGCGTACTCCCGGGTGGAGCTGGTCGAGAAGCGCGGCGAGTTCGCGGTGCGCGGCGGCATCCTCGACGTCTTCCCGCCGACCGAGGAGCATCCGCTCCGGGTGGAGTTCTGGGGCGACGACGTCGAGGAGATCCGTTACTTCAAGGTCGCGGACCAGCGCTCGCTGGAGGTCGCCGAGCACGGCCTGTGGGCGCCGCCGTGCCGCGAGCTGCTGCTGACCGACGACGTACGGCAACGGGCGGCGGCCCTCGCCGAGGCGCACCCCGAGCTGGGCGAGCTGCTCGGCAAGATCGCCGAGGGGATCGCGGTCGAGGGCATGGAGTCCCTCGCGCCGGTGCTCGTCGACGACATGGAACTGCTGCTCGACGTGCTGCCGACCGGCTCGATGGCCGTGGTCTGCGAACCCGAGCGGGTCCGGACCAGGGCGGCCAACCTGGTTGCCACCAGCCACGAGTTCCTGCAGGCATCGTGGGCGGCCACCGCCGGCGGCGGCGATGCGCCCATCGACGTCGGCGCCGCCTCGCTGTGGGGCATCGCGGACGTCCGCGACCGGGCCCGCGAGCTCGGGATGATGTGGTGGACCGTCTCCCCGTTCGCCGCCACGTTCACATCAGCCGACGAGTCGGCGGGGTCGCTGTCGGCGGACACCCTCAAGCTGGGCATGCACGCGCCGGAGACCTACCGCGGCGACACCGCGCGGGCGCTCGCCGACACCAAGGGCTGGATCGCCGACGGCTGGCGCACGGTGTACGTCACCGAGGGCCACGGCCCGGCGGCCCGTACCGTCGAAGTGCTGAGTGGCGAGGGCATCGCGGCCCGCCTGGACGGTGACCTCGGGGAGATCTCCCCGTCCGTCGTTCATGTGTCGTGCGGTTCGATCGACTACGGCTTCGTCGACCAGGGGCTCAGGCTCGCCGTACTGACCGAGACCGACCTCACCGGCCAGCGCACCGCCAGCAAGGAACTGGGCCGGATGCCGGCCCGCCGCCGCAAGACCATCGACCCGCTGACCCTCCAGGCGGACGACTACATCGTCCACGAGCAGCACGGCGTCGGCCGCTACATCGAGATGGTGCAGCGCACGGTGCAGGGCGCCACCCGCGAGTACCTCCTCGTCGAGTACGCCCCCGCCAAGCGCGGCCAGCCCGGCGACCGGCTCTACATCCCCACCGACCAGCTGGAGCAGGTCACCAAGTACGTGGGCGGCGAGGCGCCGACGCTGCACCGGCTCGGCGGCGCCGACTGGACCAAGACCAAGGCGCGCGCCAAGAAGGCGGTCAAGGAGATCGCCGCCGACCTCATCAAGCTCTACTCGGCGCGGATGGCGGCGCCCGGCCATGTCTTCGGCCCGGACACCCCGTGGCAGCGGGAGCTGGAGGACGCCTTCCCGTACGTGGAGACGCCCGACCAGCTCACCACCATCGCCGAGGTCAAGGAGGACATGGAGAAGTCGGTCCCGATGGACCGGCTGATCTGCGGCGACGTCGGCTACGGCAAGACGGAGATCGCCGTCCGCGCCGCCTTCAAGGCCGTCCAGGACGGCAAGCAGGTCGCGGTCCTCGTCCCGACGACGCTCCTCGTCCAGCAGCACTTCGGTACGTTCTCCGAGCGGTACTCCCAATTCCCGGTCATGACCAGGGCGTTGTCCCGCTTCCAGAGCGACAGCGAGGCGAAGGCGACCCTCGAAGGGCTGAAGGAGGGCTCGGTCGACATCGTCATCGGCACGCACCGCCTGTTCTCCTCCGAGACCAAGTTCAAGGACCTGGGCCTGGTCATCGTCGACGAGGAGCAGCGCTTCGGCGTCGAGCACAAGGAGCAGCTGAAGAAGCTCCGCGCGAATGTCGACGTCCTGACGATGTCCGCGACCCCCATCCCGCGCACGCTGGAGATGGCGGTCACCGGCATCCGCGAGATGTCGACGATCACCACCCCGCCGGAGGAGCGCCACCCGGTGCTGACCTTCGTCGGCCCGTACGAGCAGAAGCAGATCGGCGCCGCCATCCGGCGTGAACTGCTGCGCGAGGGCCAGGTCTTCTACATCCACAACCGGGTCGAGTCGATCGACCGGGCGGCGGCGAAGCTCCGCGAGATCGTGCCGGAGGCGCGGATCGCTCTCGCGCACGGCCAGATGGGCGAATCGGCCCTCGAACAGGTCGTGGTCGACTTCTGGGAGAGGAAGTTCGACGTGCTGGTCTCCACGACGATCGTGGAGTCCGGCATCGACATCTCCAACGCCAACACCCTGATCGTCGAGCGCGGCGACAACTTCGGCCTCTCGCAGCTCCACCAGCTGCGCGGCCGGGTGGGCCGTGGCCGCGAGCGCGGATACGCGTACTTCCTCTACCCGCCGGAGAAGCCGCTCACCGAGACCGCGCACGAACGCCTCGCGACGATCGCCCAGCACACCGAGATGGGCGCGGGTATGTACGTGGCGATGAAGGACCTCGAAATCCGCGGCGCGGGCAACCTGCTCGGCGGCGAGCAGTCCGGCCACATCGCGGGCGTCGGCTTCGACCTGTACGTACGGATGGTGGGCGAGGCGGTCGCGGACTACCGGGCCTCGCTGGAGGGCGGCGTCGAGGAGGAGCCGCCGCTGGAGGTCAAGATCGAGCTCCCGGTCGACGCGCACGTCCCGCACGACTACGCACCGGGCGAGCGGCTGCGCCTCCAGGCGTACCGCTCGATCGCCTCCGCGAACTCGGAGCAGGACATCAAGGCCGTCCGCGAGGAACTGACCGACCGCTACGGCAAGCTCCCGGAGCCGGTCGAGAACCTGCTGCTGGTGGCGGGCCTGCGGATGCTGGCGCGCGCCTGCGGGGTCGCGGACATCACGCTGCAGGGTCCGAACGTGCGCTTCGGACCGGTGGAGCTGCGGGAGTCGCAGGAGCTGCGGCTGAAGCGGCTCTATCCGCGTACGGTCATCAAGCCGGCCACGCACCAGATCCTGGTCCCGCGCCCGACTACGGGCAAGATCGGCGGCAAGCCGGTGGTGGGCCGCGAACTGCTGTCCTGGACGGGCGAGTTCCTCACGACGATCCTGGGGTCCTAGGGTCTGTTGCGAAAGTGCTGGTCGCAGAAGTGCGTTGTCGGTCGTGTTGTGCTTGCATACCCCGGTGA
>NZ_JANAVP010000047.1 GCF_024213665.1 Streptomyces sp. A3M-1-3 | reverse complement strand
ATTCACCGGGGTATGCAAGCACAACACGACCGACAACGCACTTCTGCGACCAGCACTTTCGCAACAGACCCTAGTTCCCCGCCCCCGCAACGACCGGAAGAACCGTGTCCGCACCTGACGCGATCATCACTCTTATCGTCGTCCTGCTCCTCCTGCAGGTCATCGTGCGTATCCCCGCAGCTATACGCGGTCGGCGTCGCGAGCGCTCCTTGTGGGGTGCCTTCGCCGCCTTCGCCACTGCATGGTGGCTACGCACCGACCTCGGCCGCGCGGTGATCGATCCGCTCGGCATCAACGACCTGCCCACCCTCCTCAAGCACATCCTGGCGATCATCGGAATCTGCGGACTGCTGACCTACGTCACGGACGTCTACGCCGACGAGGACGCCACCGCCCGCCACATCAAGATCACGTCGCTGGCGCACCGCATCGCCGCCCGGGCTTCCCTGGCGACCATGCTGTGCCTAGCTGGCGTGTTCTTCCTCGCCCTGGACCGGACGAAAACCGGGACAGACAGCCCGTACTTCATCGGCCGGCACATCGGCGAGCCCGGCCTAGTCCTCTACATGGGCCTGCTCTACCTGTACACCGCGGCGGCAGCAGCTGTGTGCGGTTACCAGTGGGGCAGGGCCGCACGGCATGCCCGCCGATGGCCGCTGCGAGCCGGGCTGGCAATGATGGCCGCCGGCATGGTCGTGATCATCTTGTACGCCGTCCTGCGTACCGCGTTCCTCATCCCCACTGCGGTGGTGCCCCCATCGACCGCAGCCGTGGTTCAGCAGGAGCAGATCACCGATGCCGTGCTGTACGCCGGCTTCCTCTTGTGGTTGGTCGGGGCTGTCACCCCTGCTGCCCGGGCGCTCATCGGGCGAATCCAGTGCATGCGGACCGTGGTCCGCCTGCATCCGCTGTGGCGTGACCTCGTACTCGCAGTGGACGGCATCGCCCTATACCAGCCCAGCCTGCTGCTGGGCGGCCATAGGGCCGCTGTCCTGGTGAACCTGGCCCGTGACGTCCTGTGGCACGATGCCACCCCGCAGATCCGGCTCGGCCGCTACGTCACCGAGATCCGGGATGTCACCCACGAACTGCGGCGCCGGGTGCCGGCCGACCTACTCTCACGGGCCCGCGAACTCGCCGAAGCCGAAGGACACCGGGGCACAGACGCGGCGGCCGTGGCCGAAGCGCACTGGCTCAAGTCGGCGCTGGGCGCCATCCGCCACCCCGCCGGAGCGCCAGTCAGGTTCGAGACCGCCGGCGGCGACTTCGCCTCGGAGGTCGCCTGGCTGATGCGTGTCGCCGACGTCTACCACTCGGCGCGCCCTGCCGCCGTTCCGCTCATCGGCAGCACCGTCACCGAGCAACCCGTCCCGCACACCTCCAGGATGTAACCATGAGTGCCACCTCCTCCCACCTGAGCGCCTCCGCCGCCGCCCTGTTCTTCGACACAGAGGGCGCCGTCCTCATCGTCAATCCGACATACAAGGACCACTGGAACCTGCCCGGCGGGGCAGTCGACATCGACCACGACGAGACGCCGCACGAGGCCGCCATACGAGAGGTCCGAGAGGAACTCGGTATCACGCCCCCGGTTGGCCGCCTGCTCGTGCACGCCTGGCTCGCCGTCCCCGGCCGAGGCGCCCAGGTTCTCTACGTCTACGACGGAGGGATCCTCGGCGAGAAGGATCGGGCCGCGATCGTGCTGCAGGAGACCGAGCTGAGCGAGTACCGGTTCTGCCACCCCGATGCCATGGAGCCGGGCCTGATCCCCCCACACCTGACCAAGGTCTGGCAGGCCGCCCTCACCGCCCATGCCAGCCAGACCCTGATGGAGGTCTCCATCCGCCTGTAAGACCGTGTGCCCGGCACGAGGAAGCATGGTCCTCGTGCCGGGCACGCCAATTCAGGGGCTGGTCAGTCAGACGGTCCCAGAGGAGCCGCTCCCCTGGACGTCCACTCTGGCCTTGTCGACCTCTTTGAGGATGAACTGCAGCAGCTCTGCCGAGAGCCCTTCCTGTCCGCCACCTCGCGCTGCGAGTGCGGCGACCTGGCCCCTGAGCAGCATCGTTTCCGCAATGATCCGCTGCACGTCGGCGTCGGCCGACCAGATGAGCGGAGTGGTATCCAGCGCTTCGGCCAACGCATGCAGCACCTCCTCGTCCGAGGCGCTCGTCACCACTCCGGTCCGCAG
The DNA here is from genome assembly GCF_024213665.1 of Streptomyces sp. A3M-1-3. Taxonomy (GTDB): domain Bacteria; phylum Actinomycetota; class Actinomycetes; order Streptomycetales; family Streptomycetaceae; genus Streptomyces. The sequence continues at coordinate 25,325 of NZ_JANAVP010000047.1, read as the reverse complement.
ATCGCGCACCAGGTCCTCGTCGAGGATCTCCGCCCCCGTACGGCTGTTGCCCAGGGCCGCGACCTCCGCGTCCGACAGCGGGGACGGCAATTGCTCCAGCAGATAGGTGATCTTCTCCGCGAGAGTCTCGGGCAGCCCGTCGCCAGCGACTTGCGGCGTTTCCGGCTGCTCGCCAGGCTCGGGCACGTCAATACCGAAGGAGCGCTCCTGGGCGCGGAGCAGCGCATCCACGCCCACGCCGTACGCCTTGGCCAACGGTGCGTGGTACTCCTCGGCGAGGCGACGCTGACCCTTCTCCGCGGCGGCCACCGGGCCAGCCGTCCTGGTCTTCGTCAGATGCTTGGTATCCGCCTGCGAGTAGCCGGCATCGGCACGGAGGTCGGCAAGGTCGGGACGCCCCGCACGCGGGAACAAGTCGTCCAGTCCGCGCCCAAGGAGCTCGGCCAAGCGAGGCAGCTTCTCCGGATCGGGAACCGAGCGTTCCGTCTCCCAGGCGCTGACCCGAGCAGCACTGACTCGCATGCCGAGCGCCACGTCGCTCTGTTTGAGGCGGGCATCCCGGCGGGTGAGCAGCACGCGCGCGGCGTCGAACCGGCGTGCCGGCATCCAACCCGTCCTTCCTGGTCCGATGAGGTCTGCGTCAATACTGTAGCCACTTGATCGATCGACTAAACGAGGATACTTTCGTTTCATCGATCGGGGTGAGCTTCTCAGCCTACCTCCGAGCCCTCATCCTGCGCGCGCATCGAACAGGTTCGTTCCTGCACCGCTCGAGCCCCCGGAGTCCGTCATGCCTCTACAGAATCGCTGTCCTCAATGAGGGCACGAGGCGTGACATGGCCAGCTCATCATCAGCAGGGTCCGCGGCCTGATGTAGCTGCCGAGCACGCTGCGAGTAGTGGAGAGTTCTTGAACCAAGTCTGGATCTTGACGCTGGGGCGTGCGTATGTTCGTCGTCCCTCGGGCGACCCGCCCGGCACCGCGATCGTGAGGAGCGATATCCGCATCGACCCGCCCGTATAGGTCCCGATACAGCGGCGGCGCCCGAGAGGTACGAACTCCCGGACGCCGAACGCTTAAAGGCACGACCCGCCCCGGCAAGGGCGGAGATTGCCCACCATCACCACGCTGATCCCTTTCCACCGGGCGCGTCAGCGTGGCAACACTGCAAAGGGGATTGTTGCATGCCTCCTGCCCTGCGCAAAAGGCCCAACCGCCTGGCCTGCGCGGCAGCCAACTTCGCCTCGGCGCCTTCCCGCCCCGGGCCGGAGCACACCACCACGGCCTCGGCGAGCCGCCGGTCCCGCGTCGTGAGCGGGAGCGGCCGATGAGCAGCGATGCCCGCGAGTGGGTGTGGGAGCACAGCTCCAGCCGGGGAACCGCGCGCCTGGTCCTGCTGTCGATCGCCGACCGGGTTGCCGACGAGCAGTGCATCGCCTGGGCCTCCCTGACGAGCCTGGCGGAGCGCGCGAACGCCTCCCGGTCCACGGTGCGCGAGGCCCTCGACCGGTTGCTCGACGGCGGCGAGCTGGAGCAGCTCGACGACCTCACCGGCCCGCAGCGCAGCACGGTCTACCGTCTGCCCCTCGCCGCGAAGGCCGTCGCCAATGCTGCGGGGGAGCAGAAGGCTGGCGACGAAGCCGCTCCGACGGACGAGCCCGAGGTCGGCGTGACGCTTCGGCTCTCGGCCCTGCGGCGGTACGGAATCCGCCCCCGCGAGGTACCGGAAACCTCCGGCACGTACCGGAAACCGGCAGGTCCGGAATCCGGTACCTCACGGCGGAAACCGGCACAGCGCCGTACCGGAAACCGGCACAAGGATGTACCGGAAACCGGCACACAGAACCGTAGTGAACCGAAGGTGAACCGTAGGTACAGCAGTAGTGGTACCGCCGTCACCCCGGCCAGCGCGTGGCAGATCGACCCCGCCGCCCACGCCTGGGCCCGCCAGCAGGGCCACCTCGACCGTCTCGGCGAGGAGGGCCTCGCCGCCGCCGACGCGAAGTGGCGTTTGCACCGCGCCGACTTCAAGCCCCGCTCGGCGGGTGCCTGGGCTGCCGACTGGCGGTCCTGGGTCGCTCGAGAGCACGCCCCGGGCCGCGCAAACCTCTACGCCCAGCCCGGCGGCATGACCCGCGCTGAAGCCCACACCGCAGCCCTGCTCGCCGCCCTCGACGAGCCGACCGGAACGGAGTAGCCATGGACCGCCGCGAAATCGCCGCCCTGCTGGCCTACATCGGCCGACTCGACCCCCGCACCATCCGCACCGACCAAGGCGAGGCCCGCGACCAGCTCGCCCAGTGGCACGAACTACTCGGCGGCGTGCCGATGGCCACCCCGCACGGCTGGGACGCCCGCGTCGCCGCCCAGCAGCACATCCGCGTCTCGCCGTACCAGATCCTGCCTGCGGACATCGGCCGACCGTGGGCGAGCTACAAGCGCGACCGCCTGAACCGGCACACCGACCCCACCCCGTCCGTCGACCCGGACGACCAGGCGGCCTGGACAGCCGAGCTGGTCGGCACCAGGCGCGCCGTCGCCACCGGCGGCGCTCAGCCCGCGCAGTACCGGGCCATCACCAGCGGTCGGATCGACCCGGAACTGGAGGCGCGACTGCGGGAGGTCGGCTCCTGCATACCACCGGAAGCCCGAGCTGCCCTCGCGCCCTACCGGCCCGCCCGAGCGGTACGCGAGGCAGCCGTCGCCCAGGGGCAGCCCGATGCCCTCGGCGTCCGATGCGAGTGGTGCCAGGCCCCAGTCGGCGAGCCGTGCCGCCGCCGACGGATCGACCGCGACGGCTTTGCGCGCGGCAACGCCCCGCGCGCCACCCCGCACCCTGGCCGCCTCGACCTCGCCGCTGCTCGGCAGGCCCAGGAGACCGAGCAGGTCCAGCAGCCCGCGATGGCCTGACCGGCCCACCCCCGTCGGTTGCACCCCGTCCGGTGCATCACCGCCACACCACCGTCCCGCCCCGGCTGCGGCGCCCGCCCCTGCGCCGCAGCCGGCACCCGACGCCGCGTCTGTCCGCCGCCGGACCCCGACCGGCCGACGCGGCAGCACATCGGAGATCACCTTGCGCACCATCACCACCCACAACGCGCCGGCCACCGGCCTGCGCGGCATCGGCGACACCAGCTGGCACACCCGCGGTGCGTGCTACGGCATGGACCCCGAGGACGCCGACGCCGTGTTCTTCCCACTGCCCCGGGATCACGAGGCCATCGCCGAGGCGAAGGAGTTGTGCGGCTGGTGCCCGGTCCGCCGCGACTGCCTCAACTACGCCCTGGAGAACGTCCTCAAGGAGGGCGTATGGGGCGGACTGACCGAGGCCGAGCGGCGACCCTGGCACGACGGGTTGCCCCAGCGCCTCGACTACAGCCGCGTGATCGCCTTCTTCAACGGACGCGACGTGCACCTGACCGAAGCCGAACGCCAGGTCGTCATCGACCACGCCTACGTCCGGGGCTGGCGGCCCGACCGGCTCGCCGCGGCCCTGCAGATCAGCCACAAGCACGCCCGGGACCTGTTGCGGCAGGCCGCCAACAAGGTCTTCGACCGCGACCGGACCCTCGGCGTGCCGAGGCGCAAGAAGAACAAGGAGAAGCGGAAGCGGGCGGCCTCGGCAGGCAGCCGGCCCGCGACCACCAAGCCCGGCACGAAGCAGCCGACGTCCCATGCGGCGACGTCCACCTCCGCGCAGGGCCCTCTCGGAAAGGCAGCATGACCCACCCCACCGCTCTGTCCCTCGGTGCTGTCCCGGACCCGTCCCTTCTTCTCGTCCTCGGCGTCCCCGTCTCCGCCCTGGTCCTGGCCCTGACTGGCTGGGCGATCTGGCGGCAGGGAAAGCGTCCGCAGAAACGTCTCGGCAGCCTGGCAGTCAAGGCCGCAGCGGTCGCGGCCCTCGGCTGCACCGCCTACAGCGCGGATACGAGCTGGCGGTTCGCCGCCGACTACCTCGACATGGCCGGCACCGCCGAGCGCATCGGGATGTTCGCCGCCGCCGAAATGGGGCTCTTTGCGACCGCGCTCATGGCGCGGCAGAACCTGGCCACTCAGGGGGCACCGGGGCTGCCGGGCACCCTGGTCTGGGTCATCACCAGCGTGCAGGTGATCCCCGCCTACGCCGAGAGCGGCCCCGTCGGTGGCACGGTCCGCGCCTTTGTCGGCCCGGTCATGGCGGCAATGCTCTGGCACCTCGCCATGGGCATCGAACTACGCCTGCGCACCCCCGGAGCCTCCTCCCACAGCCTGATCGCCACTCTCGGACGGGAGGCGCGCGAGCGGCTGCTGTCCCGCCTCGGCATCGCCGCGCGGGACCGCGACGCCGCACAGATCACCCGTGACCGAGCCACCGCCCGCGCCGTCGCCCTCGCCGCCCGCCTCGCCGAGCGCACCCCCGAGCAACGGCAGAGCCGACGCGGCCGACAACTCACGCGGCGGCTGTCGAAGGCGATCGGCAGGGCCTCGGTCGGAACGGACCCTGCCCAGCGTGCCGAGCTGCTCGACCAGCTCGCTGCCCGCCGACACGCACTCGCCCTCGCCACGGTCCCCCTGCCCTCCCCCTGGTTCCCGCACCACGACAGCAGCACGACCGCCACGGTCCCCGCGCCGAAGGACCAGAGCACCGCGGTCCCCAGCGGCGGTCCCCACACCCGCGCCGAGTCCAGCTGGGACCGGGGACCGTACAAGGAGACGGGACCGGTCCCCAATACAGGGGACCGGGACGCGGGGACCAGGGGCCCGATGGAAGGGGCCGAAGCGGGGACCGAGGGCGCCAAGCCGGAACGGCGCTGGGGACTCGAAGACCGGGCGGGGACCGACCGCGCTGCGGTTGAATTGCCTGCTCAGGCCGCTGAAACGCACCGGGGACTGAGGGCCGCCGAGTCGGGGACCGAGCCCACCGGGGACCGGGGACCGAGCGACACCGACACGGGGACCGAGCCCACCGGGGACCGGGGACACAAGGTTCCTCACCGGCGGCAGCCGACCTCGAAGGCCAAGGGCAAGCGGGGCCGGTCCCGCAGCCCGCAGACGCAGCGTGCGCCGCGCGAGCCGGAGCAGTCCGTGGAGCACCTGGTCCAGCAGGTCCGCCCCCACGTCCCCGCCCTGCTCGCGCGGGACGGCAACGAGGCCGTCACCCGGGTCCAGCTGCGGGAGATCCTGCGGCGCGAGGGCCTCAAGGGCGGCCGGAACGACCGGCTGAGCCTCGTCCTCCAGCAACTGCGGAGCGACGACAGCACCACGAAGACAAGGAACACCGCACGATGAAGACCTGCCCCCGATTCGCGTCCCTGCGTGAGGAGTACGAGCGGGAGATCGGCTTCCTGAGTGCCCACTCCGAGCGGCATGCCGGCAGGCCGTCGGCGAAGTCCAGCGCGAAGCACGCCGAGTCGACGAAGGCCCGGATGGCGCGGGCTCTCAGCGGCCACGTCGGGCGCTGCCCCGAGTGCGGCTGACCCACGAAACAGCAGGTCATGGCGCCTATCGCCAACGGTGGCCCGGGCTCTGCGCCGGGCCACCGCACCGCTCTAGGAGGCACCTCGTGATTCCCCGTCCCACCCGCTCGTCCACGCCAACGGCCACCGAGGCGGGGGCCTGGGCGGACGTCCTGGTCCGTCGGCGGCTCCTGCACGCCGCAGTCCTCGCCCCGAACGGCCAGTGGCTCGTCCAGCACGAGCCCAACGGCCCCGTCCACATCCTCGCGGGACCGGCCGACATCGTCGAGCTGGCCGCCACCATCCAGCACCGCATCCGCTCTACGAAAGCCCGCACCCGATGACGAACCCGAACGAGAACGGCACCACCCCGGAACCTGCTCGGGACCTCAACTCGGTCTCGGGGCGAGCAAGTTGGGGCCGAAGCGTAGCTTCCGCCAAACCCGCCCCCGAGGGGGCGGGAGAGGACCTGCACCGGGGGGCGCAGGTCCATCTGGCTTCGACCGAGGGCGGATCGAAGCCAGGGCAGGAGGAGAAGCCGAACGAGCGCCGCAGCCGCCGCGAGCGCGCTGTCCGCGCCCGTCAGCGTCCGCGTCAGCCGCGCGAGAAGAAGCGCTTGCACCAGCCCAACACGCGTTTCAACGAAGAAGAATTCGCCCTGATCAAGTCCGCCGCCGCCCGGTGCAACCTGTCCGTCGCCGGGTTCCTCGCCCGTTCCGCTCTCACCGCCGCCCGCGACCTCGACCGCACAAGCGCTGAGATCGCCGACGAACGCGAAGTGATCACAGCCCTGTTCGACAGCCGCCGCAGGCTCGGCTGGGCCGGCAGCAATCTCAACCAGGCAGTCAAGGCCCTCAACTCCGGTGCCGAGACCCCCCAGCTCGAAGCGGCGGTCGCCGCCGTCCGGCGCGCCGCCGAGAGCGTCCATGAAGCCTCCGCGCGGCTGATCGAGCAGCGCGCCTCGTGATCCCCAGCGTCAACGAGTCCGGCTCCCGAACGATCGGCCTGCTCGCCTACCTCTACGGTCCGGGCAAGCACGAGGAACACACCGACCCGCACCTCGTGGCCTCCTTCGACGGCATGTCCCCCGACCCCGGCCGCGACCCGAAGGCCACCCTCAAGGACCTCCAGCAGCTCCTCGACCAGCCCGTCCAGGCTCTCCCCAAACACGCGCGTCCCGCCAAGCACGTCTGGCACACCTCCGTACGTGCGACCGCGGACGACCGGATCCTCACCGACGAGGAGTGGGGCGACATCGCCCGCCGGATCGTGGCCTCCACCGGCATCGACCCCGGAGACGGGCAGCCCGGCTGCCGCTGGGCGGCAGTACGCCACGCCGACGATCACATCCATATCGTCGCCACCCTCATTTGTGAGGACGGCGGCCGCCCCGACGACTTCCGCTCCGGCAAACGCGCCCAGGCCGAATGCCGCCTCATCGAGAAGGAACTCGGCCTGCACCAGGTCGCCCCCGGCGACGGCACTGCTGCCCAGCGCCCCACCAGCGCAGAGCGCCACAAGGCCGAACGCCAGGGCCGGGAACGCACCGCACGTGAGGAGCTGCGCGAGACCGTGCGGCGCGCGGTGGCCGGCGCCCAGAGCGAGAGCGAGTTCTTCGACCGGCTGGCCGCCGCCGGCCTCCTGATCCGCAAGCGCGTCGCCCCCTCGGGCAACCTGCTCGGCTACAAGGTCGCCCTCCCCGACGACCGCAACGCCCAGGACGAGCCGGTGTTTTACCCCGGCGCACGCCTCGCGCCGGACCTGTCCCTGCCCCGGATCCGGGAGCGCTGGTCCGGCGATGCCCGCGACCAGGACGCCCCGACGGATACTCCCGTCCGTACGGCACCGGACGGCCCGGCCGACGCCCGCCGGCGAACCGCGTCGGCAGCGTGGCAGGCGGTGCTGGTTGTCGAGCACGGCGAGGACGCGGTTGCCGCCGCGTACATAGCGGCTACCGGTGAGGTCCTTGACGCGCTCGCGAAGACCTCCGCCGCCCACACACGGCGCGAACTACGAGAAGCAGCCTTCGCGTTCGAGCGTGCCTCCCGCTCCCATGTCCGCGCTGAGCGCGGGCACGACCGGGCCCTGCGGCAGGCCGCCCGCGACCTCGTCCACGGCGGCCCCGCCCTCGGGCGGGGCGAAGACGGCGCGACGACCGCGATGGCGATCGACATGCTGTTCTTCCTCATCACCGCCGCCGCCCACTGGCACGCGAAGAAGGGCCACGCGCAGCAGGCCGCCGCCGCCCACCGCGCCGCCGAGCACCTGCGCACCGCCTACCAGACCGCCGCTGCCCAGCCCCTCCGCGCCCTCTACCAGCGCGGCCGGCGCCTGGGCCGCCCACTACAGCAGCGGCAGACGTCGGTCCTGCGTGAGGCGATGCCGGAGCTGGCGGAGCGGATCCTCACCGAGCCCGGTTGGTACGCCCTCGCCGCGACCCTTGCCGACGCCGAGGCCGCCGGCCACGACCCGGCCGCCCTCCTTGCCGACGCTGCCGGGCGACGGGAACTCGACACCGCGGAGTCCGTCAGCGACGTACTGGTGTGGAGGGTGCGCCGGGCCGCGGACCTGCCCACCGACACCAGCGACACGGTGAGCGGCAGTCACGCAGCGGAACGCTCGACACGCCGGGCGGGGCTGTCCCGTCCCGCTTCACGTTCCCTCCCGGAAACCCCGCTGACCAGGGGATAGGTAATTCACTGTGAGTGCCGTTGGCAGCAGGCATCCGAGGTTTTGTTGTCGTTGGGTGGCGTTGCGGGGTCGTCGTCCCGTTCTTCGTTGTCGGCGGGGAGCGAACGCGGCTGCGCCGACCAGCGCGGTGGTTGGTCGATGTGGAGGGCGATCAACTCAGCGGCGCTGCGGCGAATTTGCCAGCTTCGAAGTGGGCGTCGCGGCTTCCGAGCCGACTGTGGCGAAGGATGAAATGTCCAAGCTCGTGGGCGATGAGGTGTCTTGCCTGTTCACCGGTCCGGTTCGGCGGGAGGAACACGAACGGTGTGCGGGGGTGACTCGTGGAGAAGGGGACCGACATCGGCGCAGTCCGGGGACAGGGAGGAGGCCCGCAGACCTCGCACACCGGCTGGCTCACACGTTCACTGCGCTCGTGCCCAGATCCCACGGGCGTGAGACCGGAGCCTTCCCCCGTCGTAGAACCCTGATGGGCTCGTAGGGCACGCCGGGACAGGCAACGATACGTGCGTTGGCCTTCAAACAGTGATCACGCCGACAGGGTCATCGACCAGTAAACGCGCCTCTACGGCCACGGCCCGACGCCTTCTGGCCCCTGGCGGACATCCCCATCGTCCGCCGTCCCGCGAGCACGTCACCGAGCCGCAGATCGACCTGATGCGCCCGCGGCATCTGGCGCTGAATTCCTCACGCGCCCGACACCGCCTCACCGGCGCGCAGGCTCCGCAATCCGCGCCGCAGTGCCCTATCCCCAGCCGTAGTTATTGCGCTGCGCCCGGTCGCCGTCGAAGTACCGTGCCTTCTCCGCTTCGGTCGCCTGCTCGAAGAAGACCAAGTTTCCGGCCTCGAATCCCTGGCCGAAGCCATACCGTGCGCAGCAGCTCTGGATCAGGTCGGCGGGGGCCGTATCGGGGCGGAGATTGCCAGCCCTGGCGTACGCGAACCCGATGGCGATCCCCCTGGCCAAGGACAACGGGTCGTGCAGGTGCACGTCGCTGGGTGCCTGCACCCTGTGGATCTCCTCCTCGCTCCGGCGGTCGGAGTAGTCGTTCGAGCGAAACCGATATCCCTTGCGGAACCCGTACGCCGAACAGCAGGCCTTCACCTCGTCCAGGGTGTACACCTCGCAGGCCGGCACGCCCGACCTATCCCCCCGACGCTTCTGCTGCCAGTCAGCCTGGCCGTACCAGTACCCGACGATCGCGCCCCTGCACACCCCGAAGTTGCGGTGGGGGCCGTCGTGGTCGTACCAGTCGTCTGCCTTCAGCAGGTCTTCCGCGCTCGCCATGAGCAGCAAGATTACTCAGGCCGACCCTCCCACAAAACCGGCACGAAAAAGCGAACTACGCGATAGCGCCAGCAACTTCACGTCACCGGCCCGCCGCCACAGCCTCCCGCCCGTTCTCCGCCTTCACCGGCTTCCTCGCCTCGGCCGTCCCCGGCCCATCGTCCTCTTCCTGGTCGCCGCCCCGGTCTTGTCATCCTCGTCGCGCCCGCGCCGAGCAGCGGTCGAGGAGGTCCAGCACCCGCTGTAGCGCAGCGTGATCGGTTCACCTAGCATCGTCCGTCATGAGTGGGGAGGGAGCACCTGCTGTGTGGTCCGCCGATGGCCCGCGACCGTTGGGCTCCTCGGCGGATGGGAGAGGGGGTGGGCGTGGCCGGCCGCTCTTACGCACGGCGCTGGGCTGGCCCGTACCGCCGTGCCGTCTGCGGTCCGCGACGCCGCGGCCGTCGTGTGACGGGATGCGTGCCTCGGCTGTCCCGGGCATGCGATGGCGAATCCGTCGTGCCCGGCCGCGCCCACCCGCGGCCCCTGCCGCCCGAGCTGGCTCCCTGGTACGTCTACACCGAGGGGCTCGGGCACTGCATCGCCGTCGCAGTCGAGGGGATGCACCAGCCGCAGGGGGATCCGTGGGAGTACATGACCGTGGCCCCGGTCAGCATGGTGCTGCGGGTCGCATGGACCAAGCAGGACCTGATCATCGTGGCCCCCGTGCCGTATAACACCGCCATCGGCTGCGTCATCTTCGATGACGCCGAGTGCGAGTTCTGAGGCCGGGCCTGACAACCCCGGGTCTGGCTCAGCGGAATCCGGACGACGGTGGCCGCGCAGAGCCACCCTTCGTGTGTGCTCGGCGCGTACGGATCATCCATACCTCGGTGGGCACACTCCGAGGTTGCCGACACAGGACAAGCTCAGGCGATCGGCAAGTCACCCTGGGCCAGGAGCCCTGGCGGACGCGGTACGCGACAACATCCCCTGGGACGAACGGCGTACCGGACAAGTTCAACCGGGACAACGACAAGATGCCGAGGGACGGGACAGCACACCAGGCGGGACAGCAGGCACCGGGACGATCCGGGGCCCGGCGCGGACGGCCGTGACTGTGGACTTTGTGAATTGAAGCAGGTCGGGGAGTTAAGGCACGATCATGACGCGTGCAGGACGAGATGAGGGAGGACGCCAGGGTGTTTCACCGGATACGCCGCCGCCGTGCGGAGGAGCCCAGCGAGATGCAGCGCCAGCACTTCGAGATGTGGGCGCGGCTGGAGGGTCAGGTGCCGCCGGAGGTCGAACGGATGCGGGCCGCGATGCAGCCCGCCGAGCCGGCACCCCTCGTGGACGACTTCCTCCCGCCGGAGCTGCGCGTCCCGAGCCACGACCAGCTCGACGGCCGGATGATGCCCTGGACGCAGCCGATCGTCCTCGACGGCGAGATGGTCGCCTGCGCCGAGTGCGGCGCATACCGGGACTGGCTCATCCTCTCCACCCGCGATCAGGTCTGGCTGCGCTGCCGGACGGGCCACCAGCAGCACGAGACGCGTCTCGACACCGCCTGGTACAACCGGCACGCCGGCCCTGCGGACGCGCACCATGACACGTTCGAGGACTGCCTGCGGCACCTCGGCCACTGACCCCACTCCTACGACCCCACCGGCCCACGGGCCCGTACTGACCACCCGTCACCTAGCACCAAGGGGTCAGTTCCACCATGCGCGTTCGCGTCGCCACCGCCCTCTCCCTCACCGCCGTCACCGTCCTCGCCCTGCCCGCCTGCTCCACCGACACCACCGAGGCCAAGCCCTCCGCCACGTCTTCCGCCGGCGCCGGGAACCCGGCCAACGCCGACCAGCGCGACTCTCCGCTGTCATCGGCCGCGCTGGAGACGCGCCTGCTCGACGAGAGCGACCTCGGCGCCGGATACACCCGCAAGCCCGAGCGCCCCGCCCGGCACGACGACGTCACCGTCCTCGGCTGCCCCGCCCTGAACGACCTGGGCGGCGACGCGGCCACCGGAGGCCCGCTCGACTACCACCGCCAGGCGAAGGCCACCTTCACCTACACGGGCAGCAGCAACTCGGAGGTCTCCGAGGAGCTGTACAGCGACACCGCCGACAAGCTGTCCGACGGCACCGGCCGCATCTTCGATGCCATGACCGGCTGCCCGGAGTACCAAGTCCTCGTCGGCGGCACCGCGATCGACATGGCCACGCAAGAGATGACCGCGCCCCAGCTCGGTGACGAGCAGTGGAGCCAGCTCCTGACCTTCTCCACCGACAGGCGCGACACCGTGGTGAAGCAGACCGCTATCCGCGACGGCAGCGTGCTCCTGATCATCTCCGGCTCGCCAGCCCTCGTCGACCGGCACCTCGACAAGGCCCTCGCCAAGGCCACAGCAGCCCGCTGACACCGGGCCACATGACGACACTGGCACCCCCGACCAGCCGCGGTCGGGGGCGCCAGTGCGCTCGGCTCTCAGCTCGGTGCTGCTACGAGTGGAGCGGATCAGGGGCGAGAGTGACCGCTAGCCACGGCACGGCACGCTGACGGAAGCTGTGCCCCACGGGCTCCAGGCCGCGGTTCTGATCAGTGAGGCTGAACGTCGTCACCATGACCATGTCCGAGCCGTCGGCAACCGAGACGAGGTGAGTACCGCAGCGCGGACAGAAGCCACGGCGCAGGGTCGGCCAGGTCGCGTACCACGTCGGCTCCCCGCTGCGGCCGGTCCAGTTCAGCGTCTCCCGACGGAACCCGACCCACGCCATCGCCGGTGAGCCGGACAACAGAGTGCAGTGCTCACAGGAACACAGATGAGGGTTTGTCTCGGCAGAAACCGTGTCCTGTCGGCTCGTGTTGGGGCGGCCCTCTATAGATGGCGACCTGTGGGCCTGAGAAACCCTTGCCCAAGGGAGTGCGTTGGGCGACCTGCTTGCACGACGACACGGTCACCGGATCGCGCCGCAAATCTACGCCCATTGAGATCTAGAAGGTACATTTCTCTGATATGGCAGAATTCGTTAAATATACGCTTGCTGACGGCTCGGAGGTGCTGTTCGAGTCGGCAGAGAGTGACCTTGTGGACCTCCACGGCGGGCAGCCAGGTGTTGTCGACGGCGGACAATTGCAGACCCGACTGGAGTCGGTCTCAGCAGCAGCCGAACAGGTGGCCGAATCCTTGCGGTCGCGACTAGTGTCTCGTGATCCTATTTCTGTTACTTCGCGTTGTTGTTGACGAGTTTCTTCACGCTGGTCTGGACGAGACGGACCTTGGCGAGGATCTCGTCGGCGGTGGCGGTCCAGGTGAAGGGTTTTGCGTTCTCGTTCCAGGAGTTGATGTAGTCGCGGATCTGTTTGATCAGGACGTTGACGCTGGAGAACGTGCCGCGGCGGATGGACTGCCGGGTGATGATTCCGAACCAGATTTCGATCTGGTTCAACCACGAGGACCCGACAGGGGTGAAATGGAAGTGGACGTGCGGGTTTTTCGCCAGCCACGCCTTCACGTCCGGGGTGGTGTGCGTGGACAGGTTGTCCAGGACGACATGAATCTCCTTGTCCGCATGCGGCTTGACGGCCTTCTTCAGGAACGCCAGGAAGGTCGCGCCGTTCCGGTTCGGCCTGCACTCGCCGAGCACTTCGCCGGTCGTGACATTCAGCGCGGCGAACAGGTTCGTGGTGCCGTGCCGGACGTAGTCGTGGGTGCGCTTCTCGGTCGCCGCAAAGGTCACCGGCAGCACCGGCTGGGTCCGGTCCAGCGCCTGCACCTGCGTCTTCTCATCGACCGACAGCACCACCGCGCCACCGGGCGGGGCCAGGTACAGGCCGACCACATCGGTGACCTTCTCCGCGAACGCCGGGTCCTTCGAAATCTTGAAGGTGCCCGAACGGTGCGGCTTCAGATTCTCCTCACGCCAGATGCGGGCGATGTAATGCCAGGAAACCAAGATGCCCTCCCGCCGCTTCAGATGATCGGCCAGCGTTCGCGTCGACCAGTGCGACAGGCCGGAATCCACCGGCGGCGACATCCTCGTCAAAGCGATCACCCGAGCCCGCACCTGCGGCGGCACCTGGGTACGCGGCCCGCCACGGCGCTTCTCCTCCAAGCCGGCAAGACCCAGCTCGGCATAACGGGCCTTGCAACGGTCCACCGTCAGCGGCGCCACACCTGCAAGCTCGGCAATGTCCTTGCGCCGCCGCCCCTCGCCGGACCACAACACGATCCGCGCACGAAGCGCCACATCGGCCGGAACATCCCGAGACCCAGCCAACTCCCGCAGTTCCGCCATCTGTTCAGAGGAGAGATCCATACCAGACTCAACGATCACGGAAGCCTCAGGTTCCCCGAACAGGATCACGAGACACTAGCGCCTGATGAAGTCGAGTTGGAATTCGGGCTGAAGGTAGCCGGCGAGGTGAACTGGTGGTTTTTCGTCAAGAACCAGGCGGAAGGCACCATTAAGGTAACGCTGCGATGGTCGCCATCACGGGACCGGTCACAGTGACCAACAGCCCCGAGGTGCGAGCGACTGCGGCCGTGTTCGTGAACGGGCACTTCGCTGGAACGGCTGTGCTAATTGATCAGCGGTATCTACTGACTGCCGCTCATGTGGTGAAGCCCCTGGGTCAAACAGCGCCGACCGGACAAGTCCAGGTGCAGTTTCCCAGCATCGTTGGATCAGAGGGAGGCGAGGCGCAAGTACAGGTCCAGCGAGTTCTGCCGCAGTCAGGCCCAATAACCGTAGATGCCACGGTGCTTGACTTGGGCGAACAGTCGCCGGAGTGGCTGCCATCGCCAATTCCGCTTTCGCCAACAAGGCGAGTGCCGAAACAGGTGAGAGTCTTTGGGTTCCCTCGGCATGAGAAGGAGCTCAAGGGTGTGTGGCGTGACTTTGACACGTCTGGCCCCACGACAGTCGGCACCGTGCAGCTGGATTGGGTACGGCCGGTCGGCACGCAGGTGGGCCACAGCGGCGGCCCCGTGCTCGATCCGCTCACCGGCGCTGTGGTCGGGGTGCTTGTCGAAGGGTCAGTAAAGCTCCAGTTCGACCGATTCGTGCCAGCGGGCGTAATCGCCGAATGCCATCCTGACTTGCCCCGGCCGTGGATGCTGAGTGGATCGGACCCGGCGGGCGAAGTGGAGCACTTCCGTCTGCGGGCACTTGGTCAGCGCAGCCTGGCGCGCGGTGGGGACCTGTTCCGTGGGCGGCATGCCGCTCTGACCGCGGTACGTGAGATGTTGATGGCAAACGAAGCGCCGGGTTGCCCGCTAGTGGTAACTGGGCAGCCGGGCGCGGGTAAGTCCGCGGTTGTCGCTCGCGCAGTCCTTGACCTGCAGACCAAGGGGCGGGGGCCCGGTGTAGCCTTCCACGCTCGCGGTGCCACCCACATTGACCTACTCAAGGTCGTTGCCGATTTGACCGGAGTGGAACGCGCTAACTCCCCCTACGACCTGATCAGTATTCTCAAAGCACGTTCTGACGGGCCCTGGCTGGTGGTAGTCGACGCCCTGGATGAAGCATTCACCAGAGAGGAACGGAAAGAAATCGCCGAATTGCTCGGGGAACTGGCAGTCCTTCCCAGCCTACGGGTGGCGGTCGCCACTCGCGCGCTCGCAACAGGCCCACGGGAAAACCCGTACCGCTTGGGTGAGTTGCTGCCTGCCCTTGGCGTCACCTCACCCGACAGTCAGCAACTGGTCGACTTGGACACCGACCGCTACTTCGATCCCTCTGGGTTGTACGACTACGCGGCGGCGCTGCTCAACCAGTCTGGCGCCGAACATCCGGGCCCGCCCGGTCACGCCTGGTCCGCCTACCGAGCTGACCCTGCCTTGCGTGCCCGGTTGGCCTCGGCAATCACCAAGCGGGCCGACCGCAACTACCTGGTCGTCGCAATGGCTGCCTACTTGCTGTCGACTCAGCCCAATGTCGTAGACCCGGCCGCTCCTGGATTCGATCGAGCCATGATTCCGTCCAGCGTGGGAGAGGCGCTTGACAAGTACCTGGACGGGCTGGACGAACGCCACCGTGTGCGGGTACTCGGTCTACTGAGTACCTTGGCCTACGCCCGTGGCCCGGGCATTGACAACGATCTGTGGATCCAATTCGCCAGGGCTCTCGGCTACCCCGTCAGCATCGAGGACCTCGATGAACTCCTTCATTCGGCCGCTGCAGATTATCTGCTTCAGCCCACCCATGCAGACAACGGGATCCCAGTCACCCGACTGTTCCACGAAGCCCTCACCGACCAGTTACTTCAGCGCCGTCAAAGCCGCCGAAGTGACGAGCACCGCCTACTCAAGGTTCTCATCTCCTCTGTAGACGGCGACTGGTCGCAGGCAAGTGGATACGCCCGCAGCTACGCTAGCGACCACGCCGCTGCCTGTGATCAACTGCCGACTCTGCTGGACGACCCACAGTTCCTCGCAGTCGCCGACCTCACACGGCTTCTTCCACTCCTACCAGCACGACCAGATCACAGCCTCGCACCCATCGTCGCGGTGCTACGCCAAATCTCCATTGAGGCGAACTCGCTGCTGTCTTCGCAACGGACTCGGCTGCTTGCTCTCACCGCCGCCCGCAACGGTCTCCATGAACTCCATCGGCGATTGGCAGATGCCTGCGGTAGCGGATTGGTACCACGCTGGTCACACGCCATCGGTACTCCGCACCAAAGCCTGGCAGGCCACGACGAAACGGTGAGAGCTGTGGCCATCGGCCGGGTCGACGGACTCGACGTCGTCGCCTCCGGCAGCAACGACCACACGGTACGAATCTGGGACGCCACGACCGGCCAGCCCATCGGCGACCCTCTCGAAGGCCACACGGGCACCGTGCGGGCAGTGGCGGTGGGCGGGGTCGACGGACTCGACGTCGTCGCCTCTGGCAGCAACGACCACACGGTACGAATCTGGGACGCCACGACGGGCCAGCCCATCGGCGACCCTCTCGAAGGCCACACCGGTAGCGTGAGCGCGGTGGCGTTGGGCAGCGCCGGCGACCGCGACATCATCGTCTCCGGCAGCGAAGACGAGACGCTGCAGATTTGGGACGCCACGACACACGACCCCATTGGCGACCCCCTGGAGAGCCACATCGGGGGGGTGCAGACGGTGGCGGTGGGCCGTGTCGGCGACCGCGACATCATCGTCTCCGGCAGCGAAGACGAGACGCTGCAGGTGTGGGACGCCACAACACACGACCCAGTCGGTGCCCCCATCGTCGGCCACCACGGCGGCGTGAGCGCGGTGGCCGTGGGCAGCGCCGGCGACCGCGACATCATCGTCTCCGCCAGCAATGACCCTGCGGCGCAAGTACGGGTGTGGGACGCCACGACACACGACCCAGTCGGTGCCCCCATCGTCGGCCACCACGGCGGCGTGAGCGCGGTGGCCGTGGGCAGCGCCGGCGACCGCGACATCATCGTCTCCGGCAACGGTGATCGGCTTCTGCAGGTTTGGGACGCCGTTACCCACGAACCTGTTGGCGCCCCCATCGTCGGCCACCACGGCAGAGTTCGAGCGGTGGCGGTGGGCCGCGCTGGCGACCGCGACATCATCGCTTCCGGCAGCAGCGACTGCACCGTGATGGTCTGGGACGATCCGGTCGGTACCCCAATCGCAGGCCACGGCAACGCGGTACGGGCGGTGGCGGTGGGCCGCGCCGGCGGCCGCCACGTTGTCGTCTCCGGCAGCAACGATAATTCCGTAGGAATTTGGGACGCTGCTACTGGCCAGCCCATCGGCAACCGGCTCGAAGGCCACACCCGCACAGTGCGAGCTGTAGCGGCGGGCAGGGTTACCGAGCGCGACATCATCGTTTCCGGTAGCAGCGACGGCAGAGTGGTGGTCTGGGACGCAGACACCCACGAGCCCATCCGCGAACCACTGGTCACGGCGAGCGCAGTGGTGCGGGCGGTCGCGCTGGGATGCGCCGCTGGCCGGAGCATCATCGCCTGTGGAGTGGGGACACATCTGCAGGTCTGGGATGCAGACACCCACGAGCCCATCCGTAACCCAATCTCGCACAGTCACCCGGTCAACACCTTGGCGGTGGGGCAAGCTGGCGACCGAGAGATCATCGTCTCCGGCGGCCAAGACCAGGCCCTGCGAATCCGGGACGCTGTCACCGGGCAGACCGTCACGGATACCCTGTACGGTCACACCGACAGCGTGAGCGCGGTGGCGGTGGGCCGTGTCGGCGACCGCGAAGTCATCGTCTCCGGCAGCAACGACCGAACCGTACGAATCTGGGACGCCACAACGGGCCAGCCCATCGGCGACCCTCTCCGGGGCCACACCGGTAGCGTGAGCGCGGTGGCGGTGGGCCGTGTCGGCGACCGGGACGTCATCGTCTCCGGCAGCAACGACCGAACCGTACGAATCTGGGACGCCTCGGGAAGTCCCGTGGACGTGGTCGACCAGCTCGTCCCCGTCCACGCCGTGGCTCTCGCGTCGAATGGTGTCCTCTGCATCGCTGCCGGAACAGCAATCTGTGCCGCGTGTTCCGGTGAATAGGTAAGGCATAGTTGCCGCCGACCGGCCCAAGCGGCAAGTGGCCAACGACGTCATGACCCGACACGGCGCCGGAGCTCGGTGGGGCTCGAGTATTCCTCTGCCAACAGATGTGTGACCCGCCCCTTTCAGCACGATAGTTCCGCCTGTGACCACTACTGAAGGATGCAGCTGTCGGTTTCCCGAGCCGCAACGCGTGATGCAGATCACATTGGTGGCTGGGGGTGACTCAGTAATTGACGAACCGTGCCGAGCTGGCCATTTGCCTGGGATCGAAGGTGTTCGATCTCTGCGTGCTGGGCGGCGAGTTGGCTCAGGGCCCGCGTCTTGAACTCGGTGAGTTCAGTGATCGCGGCCTCTCGGGTCGCGAGACGTGCCTTGAGAGTTTCGACCTCGCTCTTGAGTCGTTCGATCTGGGCAGCGCGGGGGTCAGCGATCGTGCCCGCCTTCTGCTGGGCGTCGAGGCGACGCTGGAACTCGTGAGCGAGGTGCTCGTAAGGGCCGGGCCGGACGGAGCCGTCCGGGGTCTTTCTGGGGTAAAAGCCGGTTCGTGGGACGCCTGCCTCCTGAGCGAGGGTCTTGAGATCGCATCGCTGGCCGGGGCGAAGCAGCCCTGCCAGCACGCGGTCCATGGCGGCCCGGATGGCGTGCTCGTTGCCGGCGCGTTCCTCTTCGCTGATGCGGCCCATCAGGCATCTTCTCCCTGGTCTTCGCGCTCCCCTGCGGCGGCGTCGATCTCGGCCACGACCCGCTCGCCCCGTTCGACTGCTGCGGTGAGCCGGGTGCGCTCGGCCTTCTGCACGCGAGGGAGACCGTCGATGAACGCCTTGTTGGTGCGGACCGTCTCTATCCAGACTGGACGGTGGCAGGGATGGTGCGTGGCCTGCGGGCACCGGGCAGAGTCGCAGAGTCCGGCGAGCGGCCGGTCGGCCTTCGGGGTGCCGGCCAGCTGCAGGCACAATGCCTTGCTCGGGTCGGTGAACCAGCAGTAGTTCGCGGCACCGAGGTGAAGGGTGCTGGCGCGTTGCGAGATCAGGGCGCGTACTTCTTGGTCGCTGCCCCAGACCGCCGGGGAGGGCCTTTCTGCGACGAGCTGACCATCGACGCTCGTGAAGAAGTCGATGAGCTGCCGGGCGCCCGGGCCGGAGGGCATGACGCCTTGTTGGTAGTTACGGTACTCAGCGAGCAGCAGGTGCCGGACGACGTTGTCGAACAGAACCTGAGCCTGGCGGTACCTGAACGGCTCTGCTGACGCATGCCCCTCGTCCACGGACCACCGGTAGAACATGGACAGGACGCTCACATGCTGGTTCCAGGTCGATGCCGCAAGGCGCACGTCGACCGGCCCGCTCGCCCGGTGCACCGCGTACGCGCCCAGCACCGACTTCAGCTGTTGCCGGTCAGCGAAGACGTTGCAACCGTGCTCCGACAGAAAGCGTGTCCAGTCCCGCAGGACCCGCGCGTAGTACTCCCAGGACTTCCGTGCCGGGACTCCCAGACCCGGCAGCTCGCGGAGCCACCGGTTGATCACCACGGTGGCACGGGGGCGGCCGGCGTCCTCGAGCAACAGGTCGGCATCAATGAGGACCGGCATGCCCTCGGGGATCAGCGGCTTGGCGCCAAGCCCCCAGGACTGCCAGCCCTCGCTGGAGTAGAAGATCAGGTGCACCCGGCTGAACCTAGGTAAGGGACACGGGCGAGCACCAGGCCCAAACCCGTGCCCCTCGCCTGGGGCTTTCAGCTAATGGGACACGACCGATCTGCGCCGACAAGCGGATCGTCCGGAACGCCTGTCACGTCGTACGTGATATCACCGCACTGGCAGCGGCCCGTCCGCAGTTCGCGTGCGGTGGTCCGTTCGGTCACTTCGACATCTCCTTCGATGCGCTGGGCAGTTGCGGTGCCAGTGTGCTGCTCACGGTGCAGCCCGCGCTCGTGTTCGGGATTCCACGCCCCGCATGCGAAGGCGTGTTCACCCCTCGCGGTGAACAGCAGCCCAGCACGCACGAAGCTCGGCCACCCCGAATCGGGGGCCGAGCTTCGCTTGTGCGGGGTGGGCGGCGGATGGCCGGGCATCGTTCGCCGCGTGAGGGCTCGCAGTGGCCCAGGGGGTCCCCGGACGTCAGCCGGCCGGGGCGCGCAGCAGCCGATCCCGCGTGCTCTCGGGGAGCACCCGCCGCAGGACCGGTGCGGTGGAGCTGAGGGAAGCCGCAAACGCCGCGACGAGGTCGTGCGGCACGCTGGCGCCGAACGACGCGGCCCACAAGCACTGCGCGCCCAGCACGGGCTCGGCCCATGCCTGCCACCCGGCCGGGCCCGCCTCGTCGGCCTCGGCCAGCAGAGCGCGCGGGTCGGCGTCCTGAATGAGGGGCGGCACCTCGCCGTGGCTGAGGTGGGAGGTGAAGGTCGGGTCCATCGCCCCCGCACCGGGCTCGTCGATGTCACGGAGCCAACCGTGCGCCGTGACGGCGTCGAGGACCAGCTCGGGGCGCGCGAGCGGCACGGCGGGCTGTTCACGGGCGTCGAGTGCGACGAGGAAGTCGACGAGGACCTCCCCGGGGACATCGGGGGTGAAGTAGGCCGACCACTGGGCGAGCGGGCTGCTCGTGTCCGCGCGAGCGGACACGAGCCAGGCGATCGGCAACTCCCCCAGGTGGAACGGCTCGTCCGGCAGGACCCACTGGGCCCACCGGAGGGTGTCGGGGCTGATGTGCAGGACGGTGCTGCGCAGGACCTGCCGGTCCTCCGGCGCCTCATCCGGCTCCTGTCGCCCGCGGACGATCGTCAGGCTCGTCCAGCCGAGGCCGGCAAGCGTGTCGGCAACGGCGTCGTAGAGACGTCCGTCGTCCCCGGCCAGATGCCGGGGACCAACCCAGTACACGGACTGGGCGCGGGCCGGGGTGGACGGGTCGAACGGGAAGTCGGGGTGCAGGGGCGCCTCCAAAGGGCTGATGGGGTCTTACTTGCCGCCGGCAGTGCGGCGTGGACGGCGCGGGGGCGCCAGGACGGGATCCTGCCAGGCCAGCTCGACAGCGACTTCGGGCGGCAGATGGCCGAGCTGCGTATCCGCGTCCCGGCCTTCAGCGAGGTAGACGACGGGCTGCCCGGTCTCGTCCGTGGCCTGGACGACCTGGGCGAGGCGGTGCGCCATCGGGAAGAACGGATTCATCGCCTGCCGCACCGGAGCACTCCGGTCGCAGGCGGACAAGAGGTCGATGAGATCGCCGACGGTCATCTCCGTGTGCTCCACGGACAGCTCCTTGCATGAGGGAAAGCGGGTGGGGGTGGCGACTGGCGAGGCCGCCGGAGGGGCGTAGAGCAGCCTCCGTGGAGGGCCTCCAACTCGAGCCTCTGGCGTTACAGGCGCCGGGAGGTCTCCAGCACGCGCGCCACGGCAGCGGCGACGATATCGGCCGGTGTCTCGGTGTCGAAGGACACGTGGTAGCCGCGCACCTTCGCCGTACCGGTGACGGCGATCTTCCATCCCTCACCGTCGGTGCCGGGGCGCCCGAGAGGGAACCAGCCGAGATAGAAACGGCCGTCCTTCGAGTTGACGTGCACGTCCGCGCGATCGTCCACGACCAGGTTGAAGTCGTCGGCGGAGAACTGATCCATGACGACCGTGGGCTGGCCCGGGCCGAGCTGCCACCCACGCAGCCGCAGCGCCTCGACGGTGGTGGAGAATCCGGGGCTCACTGGAGCCACGGTCACGGGCAATCACCTCTCTGACCTGGTGTTTCCGGGGAAGGTCGTCTACGTTGACATGCCCCTGCACACGTTGGCCAGTCATTCGTGGATCTTTCCCGTCTGCCCCCAGCGAACTGCGACTCGCAGGAGGTGGACGGGGCGGCTTCACCGTGAACGTCGCGCTCGTGGCCGCTGGATGGGAGCCGGTGCTGCTCGCCGCGATCGAGCGCGGAGAGACTTGGGTCGCCCCTCCAGGTCGGCCGCCGCCCCTGACCGGCCTGGTCAGCTCGAAGACGGGGCTTCGGCACGCGCGCGCTGCCGGAGCTTGTTCTGCCGGAGGAGTAGCTCCTTGTTGCATGTTTCGAGGGCGTCGTTGGCAAGTCCCTCGTCGGTCACCTGGTAGTGATCGGGCTCGTGGATGTCGGGGCGGGTCGGCTGACTGAAGCTCATGAGGAACTGCTGCGCCTCGGCCTCCGGGCCGAGGCTCGACGAGGGACCGGAGCTCGAGCGGACGGCAAAGTCCGCCCGGGCGTACTGGATCAGTCCAAATTCGCACAGCCGGTTGCAGGCGTCCTCGTACGAGTCCCGGCGAAGCCGGAACGAGCCTGTGCGGTCGTTCGCGTACAGGTATACGCCGGACTCAGCGTGCTTCCTCGGGAAGGTCTGAGCGAGCCACCGCAAGATCATCCAGGTGGCCACCTCGGACGGCTGCAGGACCTGGATCCAGCCGTGAAGGAAGAATTCGGCGGGCACAGTGAAGGTGGCGTGCCAGGTGTTCGCCGGGGCGAAGTAGAGGGCAGGTGTCTGGGCGTCACCGCGCCCCGTCTCCTGCATGAGGGAGAAGGCCGCGTAGTCCCGGCCGCCTTTCCGTCTACCTGGTACCTCGACGAGGGCGCGCTCGGCATCGGGTCCAAGGCCCTCCAGCGTCCGCAGCGCTCCGTGGATCTGCTGCCGGCGCAGCGTCTGGATGTCCCGGTCCCAGGTCGTGGCGGGCATGTAGGTGTTACTCGGCTTGTCGTAGGCGCCGTCGATCGCCACGAAGTCTGACCAGGAGTTGGGGCCCTTGAGCGGCGGGCTGTCCGTACGGTTCCACTCGTCACCCACGCCGAGGCGGCACTGGGCCTCGAACACGGCGAGAAGGTAGAAGCGAAGCGCGACACCACGGGGTCGGAGGAGCTGCGTGAGCGGAGGCGCGGGATCCTGCCGGCCGGACAGCAGCAGCCCTCTGCGCAACGTGATCTTCTCCGGGCGGCGCCCTGCATCCCACACCCGTTGAAGGACCCGGTTCGCGCGCTGCACGGAGCGGTCCTTCTTCAGCTGCTCCAGGCGGCGGACCCGGCGTACTACGGCCTCAAGTTCCCCAGACATAGTCGATCCGATCAAGGTTTTGATCCAGGTGTTTTGACCCGCACATAAGAGTATCCAGTTATTGTCACGTGCGGGTCAAAGCCTTGATCGAATCTCGGCTGACCCCCTTTTGGGAGCATCAGAATAGAGAGTGAGCCGCTCAACGGGAGGGCTCAGCGGCACGTCGTTCGCCGAAAACGCGAACGGCCCCGGGGGCAACCGGGGCCGCTTCACACCAACCTCTTGATTGGTAGCTGTCAATGGCAAGGATACGACGAAGTACAACATCCGGAAACTCCTCGCCCGGTCCGGAACGGCTTCCGCAGCGATGGGCGGTCATCCTGATCGCCGGCGCTGGGATGGCTGGCGTGGCGTTCCTCGCAGCGGGACCGCTTCCGGCGCTCGGAGCGTTCGGTACGGCCGTGACCATCCTGCACGCCGTCATGGAGTAGGGCTGCTGGCGCTGCTGCCGCTCCCCGGCAGCAGCAGCGCCACTCATCAGCACGTCGCCTCACACGAGCCGGCCGAGCGCGATTCGGCACGGCATTCCTCGCAGGCCACGGCGGCGGCCAAATGTGACGCCTAGCGCGGTCGCAACCACAGCGATCTACCACCACGTCCACCAGCCCAGATGCGACAGAAATCGAACACATGATGCAATAGCTCGTATGCGATGCCCTGCTTTCCCCTAGGACCTGATCACCGCAATGCGCATGGGACCGTACCTATCGTGCGCTCTCCGATCCGGCTCAGCGAGGACGGACAACAGCGCTGCGGCGGCGCCTGCTGGACCTGTCGGTGCAGGTGCGGTGGCACCCGTATTGGCGCGAGGCCGGGACCGGTCACCGGGTGGCCCTGCGCGTACGGGCGCGTGAGCTGGAGTCTGGGGTGTGGTAGGTGGGTGGCCTGGGCGGTGACCAGCGGCAGGCCGGTGCCGCCCCTGCCGAAATGACGCTGACCTTGCCCGGCGGGCAGACCGTGCGGGTCCGGCTCCACGAGCGTCAGGAGGTCCCCGGTCCGTACCGATGGCGATACCTGGTGGGTGTGCCGGCGTGGACCGCGAGGCCGGAGGGCGTCGAGGCCGCCGAGTACACGGTCTGGGTGACCGACCGGCAGCTCACGCCGATCGAGGGCGTGGACCTCTCAGCCGTGCCGACTCGCCGTCGGCCTCCGCCGCCAGCGCCAGGTTGGGTGGTGGGGGCGGCACCCGAGCGCCGCGGCCGTACGGTCGTGCACGACGCCGCCTGCCGCTACGTCGTCGGCAAAGGGGGCAAGGAGCTGAGCACGTTGGAGGCCCTGGACGCGTTGATGCGAGCTGGTGCGCGGGCCTGCCGTGACTGCGACGCCGCGACCGTCCTCATTCCGGCGCTCGAACTCGGCGAAGGGTACGGCTAGCCGCCGGGGCTGCGGGTGTTCCGTGATGGGTCACGGCGACGGCACGGTGGCTTGTCGGCGGCCGAGGAGCCGGCGGAACCGTCCGGACGCTCCGCCCTGGTACCGGACGAGGGTATCGGGGCGGAGCGCCCGTACCCATAGCGGCGCGCCGATCACGATCCGGTGGGCGCCGTGAAGAAAAGGGTCGTCCTGCAGGCGCCACCAGCGGGCGTCGTCCAGGACGACGTCGGCGTAGATTTCGGCGCACCATTGGGCCTGGTGGTCATGGCCGAGGGTGTAGCCGCGGGTCCAGGGCCGTCCTTCGTGGTCTTGGCCGGGCAGTTCGCCTTGCTGCAGGGCGATCGTGAGAGCTTCTACGGCACGGGTCTGGTCGTCGTCCCACTGCGAGGTGTTCTCGGTCCCTCGGCTGCGCAGCAGCTCCTCGATCGCGGGGGCCGCGGACGAGACCCAGCCGTCGTCGATCGCGTCGCCGGCCCGGAACCCGTCGACGTGTTCCAGGCTGCCGAAGAGGACGACGTCCACCTGTCGGCCCTCGCCACATTGGGTGCGGATGTGGCAGAGCGCGGCATCGTTCGAGGCGTAGGTGCCGACGAATTGGGCGAACGCCACGCGGCCGGTACCTCGGGCGTACTGCACGGGTGCCGGCCGGTCGAAGTCGGTTGCCGCGAGGCTGCCGAGTTTCTTGACGATTCGCTCGGCCGTGCGCAGCCGGTTCTGGGCGCGGGCACCCTCGCCGAGCTGGAACTGCGCCATGGGCAGGCCGAGTGTGAACGACCACTGCCAGTCGCGCTCCAGGGCCAGGCCGACCTCCTCGGCCACGTCTCGCACCCGCCGGTCCGACCAGTACCGGTATCTGCCGACGTCAGCCTGTCGCGCCACGCAGCTCTCCTCCGCTCGCATCCCTAGATGATCGATTCCAAGGGATCAGTGGTCATAAGCGGTCAGTGAGCGCAGGACGGGCTGTCCTGTGTGGTCGTTG
>NZ_JANAVP010000046.1 GCF_024213665.1 Streptomyces sp. A3M-1-3 | reverse complement strand
TTCACCGGGGTATGCAAGCACAACACGACCGACAACGCACTTCTGCGACCAGCACTTTCGCAACAGACCCTAGGTCCGTGCGATCGCGGAGAAGCGGCTGCACGCGACCGTGGCGAAGGCCGCCGCCCGCGCGGACGCCGCGTTGCCCGGGGACCTGGTGGCCACGTTGAAGACGCCGGAGGGCAGGCGGTATTCGGAGCTGGAGCGGATGCGCCGGCCGCCGACGCGGACCACGGGCACCGCGATGAAGGGCGCGTTGCAGCGGGTCGATGAGATCTCCGCGTTCCACCTGGGCCGCCTGAAGCTGGAGCAGGTCCCGCCGAACAGGCTGTCCGCGCTGGCCCGGTACGGGCTGGGAACCAAGGCGCCGAAGTTGGAGCGGACCAGCGAGCCCAAGCGCACGGCGATGCTCACCGCGGTGATGCGCCACCTGGAGGCGAAGGCGATCGACGACGCGCTGGATCTGTTCGAGATCCTGATGGCAACGAGGTTGATCAGCACGGCGAAGCGGGCCACAGGCAGCAACGGCTGTCCACGCTGCCCCAGCTGGAGAGAAGCTGCCGGCGCTCTCGCGGCGGAAGGTGAGCGAGAAGCCGCTGCTGCCGCGAGAGGTCGACGACAAGCTGGTGCCGCCGCACTGGCGGCGCGCGGTGTACGCGAACCAAGACCTGCCGCAGGGGTCGGTGGACCGGGACGCGTACGTGGTGTGCGTGCTGGAGCAGCTGTTCCGCGCGCTCAAGCGCCGCGACATTTACGCTTCTCCCTCGCACCGCTGGTCCGACCCTCCCGCCCGCCTGCTGGACGGCCAGGAATGGGACGCCGTCCGGGAGGACGTCCTGGCGGGCCTGAGCCTGGACGAGGACGCCGAGCAGCACGTCAGGGATCTGCTGGAGGTGCTGATCATCCGGGAGAAGACCCCTCGAAGGACAGGTCCACCGCGGCAGCCGCACCCAGTCTGTCTTGTGGCGCATGGTATCGCCACGGAATCCGACACCTGGGTGGAGGCAGGCCATCGACGACTCCCGGATCTGTGACAGCGTCCCCTCCTTTCTTACCCGGGGACCAGGGCGGCCAGGGCGTCGCAGGATGGTCCTTCAACGGCTGGGGCCGTCAGGAAGGGGCGTTCTGGAAGGACGACGCCCAGCTCGGTAAGTAGACGGCGGAGCAGACCGGGGGCAGGGTATTCGCCGCGTTCGCCGCGCAGCGGCAGTCGGCCCCGAAACGGTGGGGTAGCAGAGAACCCTTCACAGTCAGCGCTGATTGTGAGACTGTGCTTCACAGTCAGTGGTGACGGTGAAGGGGTTCGGGTGACGAAGCGGGACGCTCAGCGAGATGCGACGCGGCAGCGGCTGGTGGACGCGGCGGTGGAGTCGCTGATCGAGGTGGGTTACGCGGCGAGCAGCACGCTGGAGGTGCAGCGCCGGGCCGGGGTCAGCCGGGGCGCGCTGCTGCACCATTTCCCGACCCGCGAGGAGCTGTTCGGCGCCGCGATCGGGCAGCTCGTCGAACGTAATGAGCAGGCCGTACGGCGGGAACTGGCCTCGGCCCCGGCCGGGAAGGACCCGCTCTCACGCGCGATGCGGGTGCTGCGCGCCGCTCTGGTCACCCCGGCGTTCGGCGCGGAGCTGGAGCTGTGGGCGGCGGCCCGGACCAGCAAGGAGCTGCGGGCGGTGCTGCGTCGTGCGGAGGGCGCCGCCCGGCGCGACCTGTACCGGGTGATCGGCGACGTCCTCGGTCCCGAGGTGACCGCCTCACCCGGCTATCCCCTGGTGGCCGACCTGACCGTGCAGCTTCTGCGCGGAATGGCCATCTCCGACGCGCTCTACCGCGAAGTCGCCGATCGCGAGCCGCTGCTCGAACGGTGGGCGGCCGTCGCCCGGTTGATCCTCGACACTCCCCGGAAGGAATCAGATGAGTGATGACATGACGCTGGGAACGGTGAAGTACGAGACCAGGGACCGCAAGGCCTACCTCACCCTCAACCGGCCGGACCGGCTGAACGCGATCAACGAGCAGCTGGCGCGGGAGATCCCGCTGGCCGTCGAGCGGGCCAACGACGACCCCGACGTCCATGTGATCATCCTTCAGGGCGCCGGGCGGGCCTTCTGTTCGGGTTACGACCTCAAGGATTTCGCCGAGCGCGGGATGGGCACCCAGGACGCCGTCTGGGATCCCATCAAGGACTTCCGCATGATGAAGCGCAACACCGATGACTACTTCTCCCTCTGGAGGTCGCTGAAGCCGACCATCGCCAAGGTCCACGGCCACGCGGTGGCCGGCGGCAGCGATATCGCGCTGTCCTGCGACCAGGTGATCATGGCCGACGACGCCCGCATCGGCTACATGCCCGCTCGCGTCTGGGGCTGCCCCACCACCGCGATGTGGGTGTACCGGCTCGGCGCCGAACGGGCCAAGCGGATGCTGCTCACCGGCGACACCATCGACGGCAAGCAGGCCGCCGACTGGGGCCTGGTCCTGGAGTCGGCCCCCGCCGAGGAACTCGACGCGAGGGTCGAGGCGTTGGCGGACCGGATGGCTGGGGTGCCGGTCAACCAGCTGGTCATGCAGAAACTCATGATCAACCAGGCGTACGACAACATGGGGTTGCACGGTACGCAGGTGCTGGCCACGCTGTTCGACGGCATTACCCGGCACTCTCCCGAGGGCCGCTGGTTCCAGGGCTTCGCCGCCGAACACGGCTTTCACGAGGCCGTGAAGTGGCGCGACTCAGGACGCTGGATCCCCGAGGGCGGCGGTCCGGTCCCCACCAAGAGCGATCTGGACGGCTGACCGACGACGCACGGCTCACCGAGTCCTACTGGCCCGCAGACACAGCCCGCCGGCCGGATCACTGACCGGCGACGGCCGTACCGATCGCACGTGGACCTACCGTGAGCTGCCGGCCGACTCGCAGGCGCGACGCGGCCTGGCTGACGGATCGGTTCTCACCTGGCGGGCACGTCGCGATCCGGGCGCCCAGCGTCGCCGAGTGGGTCGTCGTCCAATACGGCGCGGCCCTGGCCGGGCCGGTGCTGGTGACCGCCAACCGGGCGCTGCGCGGGGCGGAGTTGGAGTACGTGCTGACCCAGTGGTGACGGAGACCTGGGTCCCAGGTGTGCCGGCCAGCAGGAGCCGGGCATCGGGCGGGTGTTGGCCTTCATGGTGGATTCCACCTCGGCCGGGGTCATTGACTTCTCACCGAGCATGAGCGCGGCGAGTCCGGCGACATGCGGGGAGGCCATGCTGGTGCCGCGGTAGAAGGCGTACGACTCGGCCGCCGGTCAGGACTTGCACAGGGGCGAGGCAACAGCGGCCGTGCACCCTCGGACTCGACGCATGGCCGCAGGGGCTGGACGCGCTCCCCACGGCGCACCGCTCCCGCACGATCACGGATCGCGCGCCCATGACGTAAACAAGAGTTACGATCGCTGTTGCCTCGCTGGGTGGTGAGTCTGGCTTCACCCCGAGACACACGTCAAGGGGATGAACACCAGCTCGTTTCAAGGCGGGTTGACTGACCTGGCGGCATCAAAGGCGGCGCGGAGAGGGAGGGCCGCCCCCAGGGTCATCTCGCCGGGGGCGAGTTCACCCGTGCGTACGTGTCCTCGCTCGAAGGCGGCGAGCGCACGTCCCCCCGTGCCACTGCGTACTGGCCGGCCGCCTCGGTGTCGACGCCGAGGATCTCTGCTACGGATACGAACCTGCCCGGCGCAAGGTCCTGCGGCAGGCGGCCGCCCAGGCGCGGATCGCGCTGTCCCGAGGCGAGTTGGCGCAGGCATCCGAGACCTACCGCCATGTGGTCGCCGAGGCCGATCGCCGGCACGATTCGGAACTGGGTTGCGCGGGCCGGTGCGAGCTGGGGGCTCATCGCCCGCCACGAAGGCGACCCGGACGGCGCACTCGAACTGTTGCGGCAAGCCGAGGAGTCGCTGGCCGGCCAGTCGCCGGACTTCTCGAAGGGAGTGCGAAACGCGCGCCGGCGGCCGATCCGCGCGACAATCCCGCCATGACTGATCCGCAGGTGACCGTCGAGCGGCGTATCAGCGCGTCCGTAGACCGGGTCTGGGAAGCGCTCACCGATCTGGAGAGCATGCCGTCGGTACTGACGGGCGTGGAGAGCGTCGACGTGCTCACCCCGGGCCCCTTCCGGGTGGGTACCCGGTGGCGCGAGACACGCCGGATGCTCGGCAAGCAGGCCACGGAAGAGATGTACGTGACCGGGTGCGAGCCCCCGGCACGCTATGTGGTGGAGGCCGATTCGGCCGGCACGCACTATGTCTCGGAGTTCTCGCTCGACCGAACCGGCCCGCAGACGACCACGGTACGGATGCACTTCAGCGCCCGGCCGCCCGGAGGTTTCGCCGGCCTACTGGCCAAGGTCTTCGGCGGTCTGGGCACCCGGGCGGTGGCCAGGGCCATCGCGAAGGACCTGGAGGATGTTGCGGCCTCGGTTGAGCGCTCCGAGGGCCTGGGACAGACACCCCCCGGGGCCCCGTGACGGGTCCGGACCGCATCGGTGCCGCACGCGCCGCACGCCGGCCTCGTTCCACGTTCACGTTCACGCTTCCGCGTACGCGGACCTGCCGACGTCGAATGCGCAGGTCGCAACCCTGATCAGGCGCCGGGGGCCCGGTACTGCACTTTCTGCCCGGTCGCCTCGTCGATCTCCTCCGGCGTCAGGAGAACCACCGTCTTGGTGCGGACGGCACCGGTCGCCGTCACCGTGAGGCCCAACGCGGCGGCGGAGACGTTGCTCGGCAGGTCGGCGACGACGTAGACATCCTCCTCGCCGAACGCGAAGTACATCGACTCCAGTCGTCCGCCCAGGCTGTCGAGCATGCTTGCGACAACCTCACGGCGACTGCTGCCGCCCTCATTGAACAGGCCCTTCAAGCCGTCCACGGTGTAGCTGGCCTGGACGAGATACTTCGGCATCGACCCATCCTCCTCAATTGCCATTCCGTGCTGAAATTGACAGTTCTGTCCGCTCTTGTCGAGCGGCCGCGCCGGTCACCGCCTCCTGCGGATGAGGATGACGGTCAGTGTTCTCCGCGTCACCGATGGCGGCCGGCTACATGCCGATGTCGCGTCCGTTGAGATCGGCGAGGGATTCCCGGCGGATGAGGAGCCGGGCGCGGCCTTCGTTGGCGGCGATGACCGGGGGGCGGCCGACCAGGTTGTAGCTGGAGGCCATGGACAGGTGGTAGGCGCCGGCCACGGGGACGGCGATGAGGTCGCCGGGGCGGATGTCGCCGGGCATCGGGATGTCGGCGGCCAGCACATCGCCGGCCTCGCAGTGGCGGCCGACCAGGGTGGTGGTGCAGGGTTCGGCGGTGGAGCGGCGGCCGATGAGCCGAGGTGCGTACCGCACGCCGTACAGGGCGGGCCTGGGGTTGTCGCTCATCCCTCCGTCGACGGCGACGAAGACCCGGCGTCCGGACCTCTTGACGGCGAGGACGCGGTACAGAGCCACCCCCGCGGGCCCGGTCACCGCGCGGCCCGGCTCGATGGTGAGTCCGGGGACGGGCAGGTCTGCAGCCGCGCAGCTTTCGGTCAGCTCCGCACGGATGCGGGTGCCGAGGGCTTCGATGTCGAGGGCGGCTTCGCCGGGGCGGTAGGCGACCGCGTGTCCGCCGCCCAGGTCGAGTTCGGGAAGGGTGACATGGTGCTGGTCGCGGATGCGGGCCAGCAGACCGACGACGCGGCGCAGGGCGCTCAGGTAGGGCTTGACGGTCGCGATCTGGGAGCCGATGTGGCAGTGCAGGCCGACCAGTTCGAGGTGCGGCTGCTCCAGGATCCGGGCGACGGCGTGCTGGGCGGACCCGTCGGCGATGGACAGGCCGAACTTCTGGTCGTCGGTGCCGGTGCGGACAGCGGCATGGCTGCCCGCCGCGACGCCGGGCACCACCCGCACCATGACCTTCTGGCGGGTGCCGTGGGGGACGAGCGCGGCCAGCCGGGCGATCTCCCAGGTGCTGTCGATGACGATGCGGCCGACGCGCAGGCGCAGGGCGACAGCGAGGTCCTCGGGGCTCTTGGCGTTGCCGTGGAAGATGATCCGCTCGGGCGGGAAGCCGGTGGTGACGGCGAGTTCCAGCTCTCCGGCGGAGCACACGTCAAGGCCCAGGCCCTCCTTGTGGACCCACTGGGCCACGGCGCGGCACAGGAACGCCTTCGCGGCGTAGACGACGTCGGTGTCCGGGAAGGCGTGCAGGTAGGCGCGGCAGCGTGCCCGTACCTCCGCCTCGTCCAGAACGTAGAGGGGGGTACCGAAGCGATCGGCCGACTCCATGAGCGAGACACCGCTCACCGTGACATCACCCTCGGCTGCGGGCCGTGTCGAGGCGGGCCAGACGGACAGGCTCTCGGTCTCGTCCGCGGCCGGGGCAGGTGCCGATACGCGCGACAGCTCTGAAAGCGACATGGTCATGACGTTCCCCTCAGGCGATGAACAGGTCGACGCACGAGACGGCGTGCCGAGGATTCCGGCTCGTCTCGGCCGGGGCCGGGGTTGAGGCCGGGCCGCGTTTCGCGGAAGGCGCGACCAGTTGCGGGTCCACCGTGAGAGCGGTGACACCCAGCGGCGCGGCAAGGGCGCGTACAGCGGGCTCGGAGAGCCTGACCCAGCTCTGCCGGGGCCCCAGCGTGGCGGCCGGCCGGCGTTCGGTGGTGAAGGCGACGGCAGTGCGGCCGCCGAGAGGGGTACGGAAGAATCGGGCGCAGCAGCCCGTGGCGCCCGGCCGGACCGGGACGAACAGCGCTCCGGCCGGCACCCGTTCACACGGCTCGGGGTCCTCGGCGCTCTGGTTCTCCGACATGGACGTGCTCCTATGAGAAATGAGAGAGGCGGTTCCCCGGTTCCGTGAGGCCGGCCCGGGTGCAGCAATGACGCTATGCCCGCTCCCCGGCGGCCCGGTCCCGTCCCTGACGGCCTCTTGACCCGTCACCCCCATCACCTGACGCGGCATTGACGGCAGTCGCCGGTACGGGTCAGGAACACCGCCCGCAGCTCGGATCCCTCGGATGCGGTTGCACCCCTGTCATCAGAATGTCGAGCCCACGCGGCGTGGTCGCCAGCACGACGCGATCGCCTCATGGACCGAGCTCCGGATGCCCGCCCACGTCCACCGCAGTGAACAGCAGATCACCCCGTGCTGCGCCCGCGGACTCACAGCCAGCCGTTGCGGCGGAGGGCCCGGTAGATCACGGCGCAGACCACGACGATGCCGACGAGCACCAAGGGGTAGCCGAGCGTCCAGCCGAGTTCCGGCATGTGCCCGCAGTTCATCCCGTAGATACCGACGATGCCGATGGGCACGGCAAGGGCGGTGAGGCGCTCGGCGGCCTGGGTGAGGTGGTCGTGGACGTCGCGGGTGTACCGGGCGATGTCCTTGTCCACGCCCGGTACGCGCCGCTCGGCGAGGTCGCGCAGCGGCTGGAGGAGCGGAACCACCGCTCCGACCACCTTGAGACCGGCACGGACCTGCGGCGCAAGACACCATTGTCATACATGCGTGGATGCGCAAGAACAGCCGTGGGACTCGGAGGCCGCGGACCGGGCGGTGGCGCTGCCGGCGCTACTCGGCTAGAAGTTGCCGTAATTGACCTGCCAGGTGGGCAGGCCCATGCTGCGCCACACTGCCACGACGCGGTCGCGGTCGTCGAGGGAGACGCGTACCGCGAAGCGGTCGCGGACGTGCCGGTCGAACAGTTCGGCCTTCACGACGTCGTCTCGGCGGCCGTCGCCGGCTGCGCGCATCCACAGCTCGTCGTAGGGAACCTCGTACCGGCGCAGCCATGCCTCCGTCTTCTCCCGGTGCTCCTCGCCGCGGCCCGAAAGCAGGACGATGACATCGCTGTCGGCACGCCGGAAGGAGCACAGCGCGCCGCGCACCGACACGTTGAGCAGGTCCTCGTCACAGCGGGTGAAGTCATAGGGGCCGCGGTCGCCCCTGATGGCAAGCGTGCCGTCGATGTCGCACATGACCGCCGAGGGCAGCTCCGGGTCGGCGGTGTACGGCTGCACCGACGGCTCGTCGTTCAGCCACGCCTCGGTGAGCTGCCAGCCCCCCTTCCGCGCTTTCGCGTGCTTGTCGGCCAGGATCCGTCACGAACTCCGTCGGGCGTCCGTCCAGGCGCAGGAACATGGCAGGGCGCACGGCGGCGTCCGGCAGCGCCTTCGCGGCGCGGGCGCGCGTGGTCACCCGGTTCCACACCCGCTCTTACTGGCACGTCCTCGTGTACGTGTAGATCGACAGCGGCAGTTCGGGGTGCGGCTTGCGGGTGACATGGCCCGCGTCGAGCGCCGCCGCCAACTCCTGCGGCGGCAGCAGCTCATGGAGAGTCAGGAATGTCTGGCTCATCTGTTCCTCCCGTTGATGGACCTTGATTGTCAGGCGCGGGAGGCTTCGGCGAGTACCGGTTTTCCTGGGGTCGGACGTACAGAGACGCGGGTCACAGCCGTTCATATGCACCGGATGCGTCATGTCGGCGAAGCGTCGGGATCGCCGACTCGCCACGTAGCGGTGCCTGTTGCCATGCCTCTCACGGCCGAGGTCGGGCCAGATGGACCGCGATGCGTTTCCCCCATGTGTGGATGTCCGAACGGGTCAGGGACACATGGAGGTCGGCGTCCGGCAGAAGACGGGCCAGCCGTTCCGCGGTGGACAGCGGGTGGCCCGGGTCATCGACCCAGGCCAGAATCAAGGCCGGCCGGCGCAGCTCGGTGACCGCTGTGGCGGGGGGCAGGTCGGACAGCGCCAGTCCGCGCAGGACGGACGGCAGAATCCACTCCGCGGGCGTCGGTGGAAACTCGGGGACATCGGATACGACTGCGGGGCGAGGCTGCCGCTTCTTGGCGGCGAGCCAGACATCCACTCCCTCTCGTTCAATCGTGTCAGCGGATTCCAGGTTGTTCCGCGCATGCGCCTCCCGCGTCGTCCAGGCCGTGGGTGGGATGAGCAGAACCAGTCGGGAGAACCGCTCGGGCGCCCGAACAGCGGCGTGCAGCACGGTGGCGCATCCCATCGACGCGCCGATGGCGTTGACGGGCCGGTCGGCGCCCAGATGATCGAGCAGGGCGAGCAGATCGTCCGCGAGGGAGACGTACGTGTAGTCGGTGTCCACGGGGCCGCCTGTCGACCGACCATGCCCCCGGGCGTCATAACGCACCAGGCGCTGCCCCGCGTCCAGAACCGGCTCCCAGTCGAACAAGCCCATTCGGTCCTCAGCGGCCTGGCTGACGAACCCGCCATGTGCGTACACGGCGAGAGCGCCCTCACCGGCGTCGTCGTAGAACAGCTCAGCCCCGCGATGCCAGAAGCTGCTTTCCCTGATGATGTGCCTTCCCGCTGCTCTCATAGCCGCACGCCTCGTCTCGGCACCTCTGCAACCCTCATACGGTCACGAAACCACCCCGTCCCGATGCCTGCACCTGGTGCACTTTGACCACGTCGACCGAGGGTGCTCGCAGTCCTTGAAATACGTGCCCATGCCGTGGACGTCGGCCGGGCTCCCGCCAGAAAGCGGTCACCCGGCCGACCTCCTGCGTCATACGGCGATCGTCCGGGCCCGGTCGAGGATGGCGGCGGTGTCCACGCCGCGCGGCAGGGTGCCGAACGCGTTGCCGTGTTCGTCGCCGAGGCGGGAGACGCAGAAGGCGTCGGCGACCGCGGCGGGTGCGTGGCGTTGCAGGAGTGAGCCCTGGAGGACGAGCGCCATCGTCTCGGTGAGCCGGCGGGCGCGGTACTCGGCCTCGGCGGGGTCGGCCAGGTCCTTGTGGAGGCCGGTTACCGCCGCGTCGAGGTGCCGGTTGGCTCCCGCCGCCTGTTCGACCTCGGCGAAGAATGCCTCGACGGTCTCCGGCTGCCGGGTCATCGCCCGGAGCGAGTCCAGGGCGGCGACATTGCCGGAGCCTTCCCAGATGGATGCCAGCGGTGCTTCCCGGTACAGGCGGGGCATGCCGGATTCCTCGATGTAGCCATTGCCGCCCAGGCATTCGAGAGCTTCGGCGGCGTGCGCGGGGCCGCGCTTGCAGACCCAGTACTTGGTCACCGCCAGCCCCAGCCGGCGCAGCAGGGCCTCGTCGGTGTCCCCGGCGGCGACCCGGTCGGTGGCGCCCGCGAGGCGCAGCGCCACCGTCGTCGCCGCTTCGGACTCCAGCGCGAGGTCGGCCAGGACATTGCGCATCAGGGGCTGGTCGATGAGCGCGGAGCCGAATGCCCGGCGGTGGGTGGCGTGGTGGACGGCCCGGATGAGCCCGAGGCGCATTCCGGAGGCGGCGCCCAGGACACAGTCGAGCCGGGTCATGTTGACCATCTCGATGATGGTCGCCACCCCCCGTCCTTCCTCGCCGATCAGCCATCCGAAGGCGTCGTCGTACTCGATCTCGGCGGAGGCGTTGGAGCGGTTGCCCAGTTTGTCCTTGAGGCGTTGCAGGTGGAGGTGGTTGCGGCTGCCGTCCGGGAGGACTCGGGGCAGCAGGAAGCAGGAGAGGCCGCCGGGTGCCTGGGCCAGTGTCAGGAAGACGTCCGACATGGGGGCGGAGGTGAACCACTTGTGCCCGGTGAGGCGGTACGTGCCGTCGGCGGCGGGCATCGCGGTCGTGGTGTTGGCCCGTACGTCGGAACCGCCCTGCTTCTCGGTCATCGACATGCCCGCGATCAGGCCGCCCTTGGTGTCGGGCCGGCGCAGCCCGAAGTCGTACTGCCGGGAGGCGAGCAGCGGTTCCAGCCATGCGGCGAGGTCCGGCGCGGCGCGCAGCGCGGGCACCGCCGCGTAGGTCATCGACACCGGGCAGGAGTGGCCGGTCTCGACCTGCCCCCAGATGTAGAACTTCGCGGCCCTGGCCACATGCGTGCCCGGCCGGTCGTCCCGCCACGGCGTGGCGTGCAGGCCGTGTCCGA
This sequence comes from Streptomyces sp. A3M-1-3, assembly GCF_024213665.1. Lineage (GTDB taxonomy): Bacteria > Actinomycetota > Actinomycetes > Streptomycetales > Streptomycetaceae > Streptomyces. Next base: position 20,867 of record NZ_JANAVP010000046.1, on the reverse strand, counting down.
CCGCCGTGCGCATCAGTTCGTGCCAGTACGGGTGGAACTCCACCTCGTCGATACGGTGGCCGAAGCGGTCATGGGTGCGCAGCACCGGGGGGTTCTCGTTGACCACCCGGCCCCATTCGGCGGCCTGTTCCGAGCCGGCGAGCACGCCGAGTTCGTGCATCTCGGCCACGGCCCAGCCGGCGCCCTCGCGGGCGGTCGCCTCCAGCAGCGCGGGGTCGGCGGCAGCGTCGTATCCGAGGTGCGGCGGGACCTGGTTGGTGACCTCATGCGTCTGCGACATCTTGTCCTCCAAGGGCACGCAGGGTGAAGGTGATCAGTCCTGGAATCACGGCGTCCGGTGACGCGTCGCCGTCGGCGAGCGGTCCGACGAGCGCCTCGGCGACCGCGCCGACGAGCGCGGCGGCGGTCAGCTCCGGTGACTGCGGGGGCAGTTCGCCGGTGGCCACGCCCGCCGCGATCTGCTGGGCGTACACATCACGGAACGCCCGCCTGAAGACGAGCCGTTCGGAGTCGACCGCCGGGTCCACCGGCTCCGCGAGCAGGGCGAAGGCCCGGCGCGGCGCCTGCAGGGCACGTGCGGCGAAGGTCTCCACCGCGGCGGCCACCCGTTGCGCTGCGGTGCCGGGGCGGGCCGCGGCGGCGGCGACCGCCTCCACCTCGCGGGCCACCAGGGTCCGGAAGAGAGCGGCCGCCAGCTCGGACTTGCCGGAGAACGACTGGTACACGCTGCCCGTGGAGATGCCCGCCTCGGCGGCGATCGCGGCGACCGAGCAGCCGGCGTACCCCTCCCGGGACAGCAGGCGTACGGCGGCGTCGAGTATCAGGTCGCGCCGGGCGTCGAGCCGGGCCTGCACAGCTGGGGGTCTTCGGTAGGGCATGGAAGAATTGAAGCACCGATTCACTACTTCACACCAGCCCTCCGGGGCACCGGATCGCCATAGCCCAGCCTGGTGTTTGTGGCTGTCGACCCGGCTTCGGCACCCACGACCGCCGCGCCGGACGTCGACGGCGTACCTCGGCGGCGCCCGTGGTGTGACCGTCGAGTACCGGTAGCCGCCAGGCATCTGCCCGGTGCTGTGAGCCGAGCCCCCGCTTCACGCGGGGGCTCGGCTGCCGCGTTTGGGGAGCCGCTCCGCCGGAGTGCGGAGTCGTCGAGGAGTTCACCGCGTACCGGGCTTCCGCCTGGGCCACGGACCGGCGCAGACCTGGATGTCGTCGACCGGCACCGCGCGCAACTGTCCGGGAGGCGGCGAGGCCGGAGGCCGACGGGCGGACGCCGTGTCGCCCACGCGTGCCGGCTCGAAGCCGTACGAGTCCTGGATGACGAGGCGCCGCCCCCCCCACGAGGTCCGTGAGCCGGTCGTGGGTCTCGGCGCGCAGCGGATCGCATCACTCAGCGCCCGGGCGGTCTCCGCCACGGTGTTGAGCTCGACCAGCGCGGCACGCGCGGTGCGGTCGGCCGCGAAAAGGCCGCAGAGACGGATCCGGCGGTGAGGGGCATGAAGGTGTCCCCGGCGACGGGGTCGTGCAGCGTGAGACACCCCGACGTCCGTGTGCGGCAGTTTTCCTGCCCGGCGCGGGGGCGACACGACGGCTGCCTGCCGTGCCTTCGGAGGCACAGCAGGCAGCCGGTCGGACCGTAGGGTCAGGGTCAGACCCGGTCGGCGGCGGGGGACGCCGCGACGGGTGCGGGGGCGGTCGAGTCGGACATGCTGACCAGGTTCCGGCCGGCGGTCTCCTTGGCGACGGCCACAGTGATGGTGGTGACGATCGCGGCGAAGCAGAGGTACACGGACACCGGGACCGAGGAGTCGTAGTCCTTGAGGAGTTCCACCGCGATGATCGGGGCCAGCGCGCCGGCGACGATGGACGCCAGCTGTGAGCCCATCGACGCCCCGGAGTACCGGACCTTCGTGTCGAACATCTCCGAGATGAACGCGGCCTGCGGTCCGTACATGGCGCCGTGCAGCAGCAGGCCGACCGTGACGGCGAGGGTGATGACGGCGAACGACTTGGTGTCGAGCATGGCGAAGAACACGAACGCCCAGACGCTCATACCCACGGAGCCGATCAACGTGACCTTGCGCCGTCCGATCCGGTCGGAGAGGGCTCCCCAGGCCGGGATCGTGACGAAGTGCACGGCCGAAGCGATCAGAACCGCGTTGAGGGCGGTGCTCTTCGTCAGGCCGAGGTGGACGGTGACGTACACCAGCAGGAAGGCCGTGATGATGTAGTACGAGATGTTCTCACCGAACCGCGTACCGATGGCCGTGAGCACCTCGCGCCAGCTCTTGCGGAACACCTGGACGACCGGGGGCTTCTCCTTGACCCCCTGCGCCGCCTCGGCCTCCGCCTTCGCCTGCGCCTCGAGGAAGACCGGGGACTCGGACACCGACAGCCGGATCCACAGGCCGACCATCACCAGCAGGCCGGAGAGCAGGAACGGGATGCGCCAGCCCCAGGCGAGGAACGCCGCGTCGGACTGCACAGCGGCCAGGAACGCCAGCACACCGGTGGCCAGCAGATTGCCGCCGGGGGCGCCGGCCTGCGGCCAGGAGGCCCAGAATCCGCGGTGCTTGTCGCCGCCGTGCTCGGCGACAATGAGCACCGCGCCACCCCACTCGCCGCCCAGCGCGAAGCCCTGCACCAGGCGCAGGACCGTCAGCATGATGGGTGCGCCGATACCGATCGACGCGTGGGTGGGAAGCAGTCCCATGGCGAAGGTGGATCCGCCCATCAGCAGCAGGCTGATCACCAGCAGCTTCTTGCGGCCGAGCTTGTCGCCGAAGTGACCGAAGACCACGCCGCCCAGCGGGCGGGCGAGGAAGCCGATCGCGTACGTGATGAACGCGATCAGGGTGCCCACCAGCGGGTCCGAGGTGGGGAAGAACAGGGTGTTGAACACCAGCGCGGCAGCCGAGCCGTACAGGAAGAAGTCGTACCACTCGATGGTGGTGCCGATCAGGCTGGCGCCGACGATCTTGCCGATGCCACCGGGGCGGGCGGTCCGCTCCGGCTCTGTGGCCTGGTTACGCGACATCGCGGTTCACCGAATCTCACTCGCGGGGATGGGGACTTACGTGGAACTGGTGGGACGGGTGGAACAGGTGGGGACGGTGGAACAGGTGGGCAGGGGTCGAACTCAGTTCGCGCCCCAGCCCCCGTCGAGAGGCAGGGAGATGCCGGTGACGTAGCCGGTGTGCGGGCCGCACAACCAGAGCGCGGCGGCGGCGACCTCCGCGGGCTCGATGAGCCGCTTGACCGGAGACCGGGCGAGCAGCACGTCCGAGAGCACATCGCCGGGGCTCAGGCCGTGTGCGGCGGCCTGGTCCTGGATCTGGCCCTCGACCAGCGGAGTACGGACGTAGCCGGGGTTGACGCAGTTACTGGTCACGCCGTGCGGCGCGCCCTCGATCGCGGCGACCTTGCTGAGGCCCTCCAGCGCATGCTTGGCGGCGACATACGCCGCCTTGTAGGCGCTGGCCCGCAGCCCGTGCACGCTGGAGATGTTGATCACCCGGCCCCAGCCGTGCGCGTACATGTGCGGCAGCGTCTGGCGCATGAGCAGGAACGGAGCAGTGACCATAACCTGCTGGATCAAGGTGAACCGATCCGGCGGGAAGTCGGTCAGCGGGGCGACGTGCTGGAGCCCGGCGTTGTTGACGAGGATGTCGGCATCGGCCGGCAGTGCGGCGACGGCGGCGGGATCGGCCAGGTCGGCGGCGTGCGCGACGCCGCCGATGGAGTCGGCCACGGCCTTTGCCGCTTCCCCGTCGATGTCCACGACATGCACCTCGGCGCCCGCGTCGGCCAGGGCCACGGCACAGGCCCTGCCGATGCCGCTGCCGCCCCCCGTCACCAGCGCGGTCCGGCCGCCCAGCGCCGAAACCGTGGCAGCCGGAGTGAGCGTCGGCTCGTGAGGAATTCCCTTCGTCATGGCCGGAAACATAGGCCCGCACCACGCCCATCCCCATGTGTGGGCAACCCACACTCTGACCTGAAAATGTGGCGCGCACCACTACCGGACCACGGAAAGTCACGGATGCGGTGACCCGTTGGTAACCCACCGCACCCGTCGTTTGGCGAGAAATCGTCGGGGCGTGGGTGGCCTGCAGGGCGTGACGGATCACGCGGTTGCGGCGAGCAGTTCATCCTCGTACGCCGACGACGGCCACGCGGTGCTGCTGCCTGATCAACCGCCAGGGCGCCAAGGCGACCTACTCGGAGAAGATCTCGCGCAGCCTGGCTTCTGTCTTGGTGTCGAGGTTGCTGTGGATGAGTTCGGCGCTGTGCTCAGGGAGGGCGTCGCTGACCTTCTCCGTCTGGGCGCCGAGGGTCATGAGGAACAGAGCCGAAGTCCCCGGGGTCACCTGCTCCTTGATCTCCTTGATGAAGTCGTCGTCGATGCCGATGTCGGTGAGCTTGCCGCCGAGAGCACCGGCTGCCGCTCCAATTGCGGCACCCAGGAGCGGTACGAAGAAGATGAGGCCGAAGAGCATCCCCCAGAACGTGCCGGTGAGTGCTCCGGCGCCAACGAGGTTGTGCAGCTGCTTGGTCTTCGGTTTGGTCGCCTCTTCGGGCCAGCTGACGACAGCCGCGTCGAGGATCGTGATCACCTGCTGCTTCTGGAGCGACTGCAGGACGGACTCCACCTGTGCGGCGGCGTCGGCCGAGTCGAACTTCCACACCGTGAGAGTGGCCATGGCAACCTCCGTTGGAGGGGAGTGATCCGAGATCCGGTTGCCAAAATATTCTGAATAGTCGGGTAAGGCATGTTCTGGTCGGCCGGAAGAGAGGGACCCACAGGCACGCCCAGAATGCCTGGTCGACAGGGTCCTCCGGATGCGGCGGACGGTCTGCTGGTAGATCGTGGACGCGGGGAAACAGCCAGAGAGGGACCCATGGAAACCGACGCCTTGACGCCCGCGCTGCTGCAGATCCTACGAACCACGAAGCCCTATCCGGTGGTGTCCCTGACCATGCCGACTCACCGGCGTGAGCCAGAGAACGCCCAGGACGGTGTGAGGCTGCGCAACCTGGTGGCGGAAGCCGGGCGACGACTGGCTGCCGACACGGCCGTAGACCGGCAGACGCGGATCGACATCACGACGCAGCTGGATCAGGCCATGGCGGAACTGGACCTGCGCCATGCGCTGGACGGGTTGACGATCTTCGCTGGGCCGGATGAGTACCAGATCTGGTCACTGCCACGGCGGGTGCCCGAACGCGTCGTCCTGAGCGACACCTACCTGACCCGCAATCTCGTGGCCGCGAAGGCTCAGGCCCTGCCGTACTGGGTCCTTGTCGTCGCCGCGGACCACGCGACGCTGTGGAACGGATCGGGCGAGACGCTGCGTGAACACAGTGGCAACGGATTTCCCCTGGTTCTGGCGGAGGGGTCGGCGGACCCGCAGCGCGAGGAACGTCAGGGCGATGTGGCCAGCACGTTCAGCGATGAGCGGACCCGCCAGTTCATGCGGAGCGTCGACGCTGCCCTGGGCTCCGCACTCGGCGCTGATCCGCGGCCGCTCTACCTGGTCGGCCTTGCCCCCGCGCTCGCCCTGCTGGGGGAGGTGGGCACAGCGTCCCGCGCGGCTGCGGGGACCGTACTCAAGGGTGGGCTCAGCAACGGACCGGCCCACGTGTTGCACAAGGAGCTGCAGCCCGCCCTGACCGACCACCAACAGCAGGCAGCGGAACAGATGGGCAACCGCCTTGACGAGGCGCGTAGTCGGCGCTCATTCGCTGCCGGACTTGACGAGGTGTGGGAGGCGGTGCGCGCCGGCCGGGCCGGACTCGTCGCCGTTGAGGAGCATTTCCAGCAGACGGTCCGTGTCGATGGAGAGCATCTGGTGCCGGTCGACGCCGCGGGATCCGGTTCGGCAGTCTCAGATCCCCAGGTCCGAGAAGACATCGTGGACGAACTGGTTGAAGCGGCCCTGGAGAGTGGCGCCGAGGTGGTCTTCCTCCCCCACAACGCACTCGCCGAGCACGACCGGATCGCGGCTGACCTGCGCTACTAGGCATGCGAACCGGCTTCGCCTATGTCCCCAGCTCCTGCGCCTCGGGACAGAGCTGCCGCCTGATGGTCTCCCTGCACGGCACGCAGGGGTCGTCAGCTGCTTGCCGGGGAGCGTGCACGAGGGCGGTTTAGCTCGATCGTGTGATGGTCGGCTTCCGGGCTTGCGGCGTCCTGGGCCGTCCGGGTTAACATGATCGTCTGGTGGGGTTACCTCGGCCCACCAACTACCCCATCCGTGGCGGCGCGCAGATCGAGACCATCATGACCATGATCACCACGCTCGGCGGCTGAGCCGCTCCTGAGCTCCTCGCAGAAACCGCCCCTGCCGAGCGTGCCGGGGGTCTGCGAGGGCGGGCCGCGGGGGCTGCTCGACTTCACCCAGCCCACGGCCGCCGCCGAGCGGACACTCGGGGCGTCCTGGGACCTGTGGCGGGAACTGCCGGCCACAGGTCCCCCCGGTGCCCTCTGCGGACTTTGTACACCGCTGGATCGCTGTCCTTTCCGGATCCGGCCGAGGGCCCGGACGGCTGGTGGATCGAGCCCGGCGGGCACGCGGTCCATGGCGCGTGCCGCGCGCCTCAGCCCTGATCGCCCAGGAGACCGAGGGGACCGTTCCGGTCGGTGACCGCGTAGACGCGGCGGAGAACGCCATGTTCAGGCCTGAGCGCCGAGCAGGGGTCCGAAGATCGCCTGTCCCAGGGCCGCGGCATGGCCTTGACCGACCACCTCGCCGGAGAACTCCGGGTGCTGCTCGGCCCAGATACCGGCGGTGGCGGTGGTGGCGAAGAAGTTCAGGGCATCGCAGGTCACCTCAGCAGCGGGACCAGTGCATGTGCGCTGCCCGACGAAGACGACCGCCGTGGCCGGCTCCCACGTCATGGAGCCATGTGCGCAGGTGACGGTGATCGACTCGCCGGTGACCGGGTCGGCGGAGGAGATCACCGCGTCCGTGCCGAGCATGGCAGGGATCCCCAGGGCATCGACAGCGCACATCGACCAGACCCGTGTGCCGTCGGCAAGCCGGACCTGATGGGCGGTGGGTACAGCAGAGAAGGGATAAGCCGCCCGGATCCGGCCGTCGGCATCCAGGGTGAGGAAGTCCTCGGCCGCCAGCTCATCCAGCACCTCATCAGCGCTCCTGCCGTACGACCGAGCGGTTTCTTCCAGGTCCGCGCGCTCGGGCGCGCGGCCTGTGGTGGCGAAGTGCTGCAGCACTGCCTGCTGTACCGCTCGGAGGCCGCCGTCCAGCGGAGCGATTCTCCCGCGTCCGGCGCGTCCGGCCGTGTCTGTGATCGGGTTCTTGACTGTGGCGGCTTCGGCGATGTCGAGGGCACGTCGCAGGTCGGCGACGCTCGGAGCCTTATCGGTCCCTCCGTCCGGCCCCCGGTACAGCCGACAGGCCACACTCGCCGGAGTGCCTGCGTCCGCGAACGGATCAGACCCGTTGATCAGGATCGTGGGGGATCCCCGCATGCCCCACCACTGCGCCTGCTGCTCGTTGGTGACCTCGACCAGCTCCACCGGCCAGCGCCGCGCGCCGAGTGAGGCGGCAACGCGCTCCTGGGCCAGCGCCGCGTTGGGGCACCCGGCGACCGTCACGATGGTGATCCGCATGAGAACGACGCTAAACCTTCCACTGCACGGGAAGGTCAAGGCGTAAGCTGCGAGGTATGCGCATCGGGGACCTCGCCGCCGCCCGCGGCCTGACAGCCAAGACGATCCGGTTCTATGAGCAGGCCGGGCTGCTGCCCGAGCCGCCCCGCACGCCAGGCGGCTACCGGGACTACGCGCCCGGGACCACCACCACCAGGCTGGAGTTCATCCGCCACGGCCAGAGCGCCGGACTCACCCTCGCCGAGATCCGCAGTGTCCTCGTCCTGCGCGACTCGGGTCAGGCTCCCTGTGCCCAGGTCACTGAGCTGATCGACCGACATATCGCCGATATCGAGGGCCGCATGGCAGAACTCCGCGAAGCCCGGACGGTCCTGCGCGCTCTGGCCCGCCGCGCAGCCGCCACCGACCCGAGCACCTGCAAGGACACCGACATCTGCACGATCCTCAGCCGGCAGACGAACACCTGACATCCGGCGTCCGCTCAGCCGTCCGGAGACGGGCAGGTCCGGCACCTCGGCCCCTCGACCGGCACGAGCCGCATCCGCCCCGGCGGGCCCGCACCCTCGTCGCAGGCGTCAGACCGGGTGGACCAGGCCCGTTTCGTCAACCCGGAGCTGATTCCGGCGCCTGGCCTTGACCAGCACGGCCTCCCACGGCGTCCCGCTCCCCCCGAACAGTCCAGCCGGACGCGCGGTCAGGTGGGCTGCGGGCTGGAATGGACGGGTGACCGCGACCCCGCAAGACTGTCTCGCTCGCAACGAGTGGATCTGCGGCGACTACCTCAGCACCCGCCGCGAGATCCTCTGGGACGCGATCCTCCAGCACCTCCAGCTCACCGTCGTCTCCATCCTGATCGGCGTGCTGCTCGCCGTCCCGCTGGCGGTGCTCGCCCGCCGCTGGAAATGGGCCTCGGGGCCGGTGCTCTCCGTCACCACCGTGCTCTACACCATCCCCTCGCTGGCGATGTTCTCGCTGCTGCTCCCGGTGTACGGACTCTCCGCCTCGCTCGTCATCGCGGGCCTGGTGCTCTACTCCCTGACTCTCCTCGTACGGAACATCCTCGCCGGGCTGCGCGCCGTTCCGGAGGAGACGAGGCAGGCCGCCCGCGGCATGGGTTACGGGCCGGTCCGGCTGCTGCTCGGCGTCGAGCTGCCGCTCGCCCTCCCGGCCGCCATGGCCGGCCTGCGCATCGCCACCGTCTCCGCGGTCTCGCTCGTCACCATTGGCGCGATCGTCGGCAACGGCGGCCTCGGCAACCTCATCTACGCCGGGATGAACACCTTCTTCAAGGCACAGGTGCTCACCGCCTCCGTCCTCTGCGTGATCATCGCCATCGCCGCCGACCTGCTGCTCCTCGGTGTACAGCGGCTCATGACCCCCTGGGAACGGGCGAGGGCCGCCCGGTGAACACGCTGTCCGCGACCTGGGACTGGCTCACCACCTCCGCCAACTGGTCCGGCGGCAACGGCGTCTGGCACCGCCTCACCGAGCACCTCGTCCTCACCGTCGTCTGCCTCGTCATCAGCTGCCTGATCGCCCTGCCCGTCGCGATCGTCCTCGGCCACCTGGGCAGAGGCGGAGCCCTCGCCGTCAACATCTCCAACGTCGGCCGCGCCGTCCCCACGTTCGCCGTACTCGTGCTGCTGCTCCTCACCCCGCTGGGGACGAACGCGCAGTGGCCCACCGTAATCGCCCTCGTGCTCTTCGCCGTCCCCCCACTGCTCACCAACGCGTACGTGGGCATGCGCGGCGTCGACCAGGACACCGTCCGGGCCGCCCGCGGCATGGGCATGACCGGACGGCAGCTGCTGTGGCGGGTCGAAGTACTGCTCGCCGCCCCGCTGATCCTCGTCGGCGTACGGATCGCGGCCGTTCAACTGGTGGCCACGGCCACCCTCGCCGCACTCGTGGGCGGCGGCGGCCTCGGCCGGATCATCACCGCCGGTTTCAACCTCGCCAGTACGCCCCAGGTGGTGGCGGGAGCCGTGCTGGTCGCGATCTTCGCGCTGCTCGTGGAGGGCGCCTTCGAGCTGGCGCAGCGGTTCGCTCCGCAGTGGGCCAGAGGGAGGATGGGATGACCCCGAGAAGCCTCCTTGCCGCAGCTGCCGCGCTCCTGCTCGCGGCCGGCTGTGCGACCGGGCCGTCGCTGGAGAACCAGGGCGAGGTCACCGCCTCTCCCGGAGACAGCCGCCATCTGGTCATCGGGTCCGCCGGTTTCACCGAGAGCGAGCTGCTCGCGCGGATGTACGCGCTGCTGCTGGAGAAGGCCGGATATTCCACCGAAGTCCTCACCGTCACCAACCGGGAGCTGTACGAACCCGCCCTGGAGAGCGGCCAGATCGATGTCGTCGCCGAGTACGCGGCCACGTTCGCCGACTGGCTGAACACCAAGGCCAACGGCCCGGCCGCCGCCCCGGTCGGCTCGCCCGACCTCGAGGCCACCATGGCCGCGCTGCGCCGGCTCGCCACCCCGCGCGGGCTCACCGTCCTCGCGCCCGGCAAGGCCGTCGACCAGAACGCCTTCGCCGTCACCTCGCGCTACGCCGCACAGCACCGTCTGAAGACCCTCAGCGATCTCGGCGCGGCCAAGCTGCCCGTACGGCTGGCAGCCGGCGACGAATGCGTGCAGCGGCCCTACTGCGCGCCCGGCCTGGAGAAGACGTACGGAATCGACATCACCGCCATCGACCCCAAGGGCATCGGCACCACCCCCGCCAAGCTCGCCGTCCAGAACGGACAGGACCAGATGGTCGTCACCACCACCACCGACGCCACCCTGGACGACTTCGGCCTCGTCCTCCTGGCCGACGACAAACATCTGCAGAACGCCGACTACGTGGTCCCGGTGGTGAACCGGGCGCGGGCGGGCAGCAGCGGTGTCACCAAGGCGCTGGCCAAGCTGAACACCGTCCTGACGACCCGCGACCTGGCCACCATGAACGAACAGGTCGACAGCTGGCGCCGGCTCCCGGAGGACGTCGCCGAGGCGTATCTGAAGTCCAATAAGCTGATCTGATACCTCGCCGTCAGAGTGGGCGCGGGCCGTGACCGGCGCTGAGCTACGCGTCCGCCACCGAGTCGAACTCCACCTGGTCCCGCCGCACGCCCTGGGCCTCCGCGTCCACCGAGCGGCGCAGGGCCTCGTGGAGTTTGGCCGGGGTCAGCACGCCGAGGAACCGGGAGCCGTCCACCACCGCGACCCAGCCCGCGTCATGCTGGAGCATCTCGCTGAACGCCTGCTTGAGCGGGGCGCCGACGGGCACCCAGGCCTCCATCCGGCGGGCCAGCTCGCCCACCGTCCCGGCCGAGCCCGCCAATGCCAGAGCCTCGGCCGAGACCCAGCCGTGCAGTTCGCCGCGGTCGGACAGCACCACCGCCCAGCGGGCGTCCTGTCCGCGCAGGACGGCTGCCGCGTCCTGGGCCCGGTCGTCGAGACGTGCGACCGGCGGCTGTTCAAGGTCGGCGGGCTCGATCGCGGTGACGGAGAGCCGCTTCAGGCCCCGGTCCGAGCCGACGAACTCGGCGACGTACGGGGTCGCGGGCGTGCCCAGCACCGCGGCCGGGGTGTCGAACTGCTCGATGCGCCCCTGTCCGTACACGGCGATCCGGTCGCCCATCCGGACCGCCTCCTCGATGTCGTGGGTGACCAGCAGGACGGTCTTGCGCACGGCCGCCTGGAGGCTCAGGAACTCGTTCTGCAGCCGCTCGCGCACCACCGGGTCGACGGCGCCGAACGGCTCGTCCATCAGCAGTACCGGCGGATCCGCGGCCAGCGCCCGGGCCACCCCGACGCGCTGGCGCTGGCCGCCGGAGAGCTGCTCCGGATAGCGCTTGCCGTACGTCGAGGGGTCCAGCCCCACCAGATCGAGCAGCTCGGCGGCCCGCGCCCGCGCCTTGCCCTTCTTCCAACCGACCAGGGCCGGCACGGTCGCCGTGTTGTCGAGGACCGTGCGGTGCGGGAAGAGGCCGACCTGCTGGATCACATAGCCGATCCGGCGGCGCAGCTTCACCGGGTCGACGCCGGCGATGTCCTCGCCGTCGACATAGATCCGGCCCGAGGTCGGCTCGATCAGCCGGTTCACCATCATCATGGTGGTCGTCTTGCCGCATCCCGACGGGCCGACCAGCGTCACCAGTTCACCCTCGGCGACCTCGAAGGACAGCTCGTCGACAGCGGTCGTGCCGTCCGGATACCGCTTGGTCACCTGCTCGAACCGGATCATGCCTCCAGGCTAGGCCCTGTCCGGCCCGTGACGCATACGGGCCGGGCCTGTCCGGGGCATCGCTGCGCCCCCGTTGCGGCTGATACGTTCACATTTCCTGGTGGAAGCCGATGAAGGCGGGTGGACTGTGGCGCATCGCGTGCAGGGTGTCATCGCGAGGACCAAGGGCGGACCGGTGGAGCTCACCACCATCCTGGTACCGGATCCCGGCCCCGGCGAGGCGCTGGTCAAGGTGCAGGCCTGCGGGGTCTGCCACACCGATCTGCACTACCGCGAGGGCGGCATCAACGACGAGTTCCCCTTCCTGCTCGGCCATGAGGCGGCCGGAGTGGTGGAGGCGGTCGGCGAGGGCGTCACCGGCCTCGCGCCCGGCGACTTCGTGATCCTCAACTGGCGCGCGGTCTGCGGCCAGTGCCGGGCCTGCCGGCGCGGCCGCCCCTGGTACTGCTTCGCCACGCACAACGCCACGCAGCCGATGGCCATGGAGGACGGCACCAAACTTATCCCCGCCCTCGGCATCGGCGCCTTCGCCGAGAAGACCCTGGTGGCGGCCGGGCAGTGTACGAAGGTGGACCCGGCGGCCTCCCCGGCTGCCGCGGGCCTGCTCGGCTGCGGAGTCATGGCGGGCCTCGGCGCCGCCCTCAACACCGGCAATGTCGGCCGCGGCGACTCGGTCGCCGTCATCGGCTGCGGCGGCGTCGGCAACGCCGCCGTCGCCGGGGCCAGGCTGGCCGGCGCGGCGAAGATCATCGCGGTGGACCTGGACGACCGTAAGCTGGCGCAGGCCCGCGCGCTCGGCGCCACGCACACCGTGAACGGGCGGACGGACGATGTCGTCAAGGCGGTCCAGGCCCTGACCGACGGCAACGGCGCGGACGTGGTCATCGAGGCCGTCGGCCGGCCCGAGACGTATCAACAGGCCTTCTACGCACGCGATCTGGCGGGCACAGTCGTCCTCGTCGGCGTACCCACCCCCGAGATGAAGCTCGAACTCCCGCTTCTCGACGTCTTCGGGCGCGGCGGCGCCCTGAAGTCCTCCTGGTACGGCGACTGCCTGCCCGAGCGGGACTTCCCGCTGCTCATCGACCTCTACCTGCAGGGCCGGCTCGACCTCGACGCCTTCGTCTCGGAGACCATCGGACTCGGTGACGTGGAGGAGGCCTTCGCCAAGATGGAGCGCGGCGAGGTCCTCCGCTCGGTGGTGCAGCTGTGAGCGGAGCGCTGCGCATCGACCGGACCGTCACCTCCGGGATCTTCGCCCTCGACGGCGGCGAGTGGCAGGTCGACAACAACGTCTGGATCGTCGGGGACGACACCGACGCGTACGTCATCGACGCGGCGCACGACGCCGACGCCGTCGTCGCCGCGCTCGGGGGCCGCCGGCTGCTGGGCATCATCTGCACCCACGCCCACAACGACCACATCGACGCAGCCCCCGCCGTCGCGGACCGCACCGGCGCGCCCATCCTGCTGCACCCGGACGACGAGGTGCTGTGGCGGATGACGCACCCCGACCGCAAGCCGGACCGCCCGCTCGCTGACGGGGACGACCTCGCGATCGGCGACGGCCTGCTGAAGGTGCTGCACACACCCGGCCACAGCCCGGGCGCCGTCTGCCTCCAACTGGCCGCGCTGAACACGGTCTTCTCCGGTGACACGCTCTTCCAGGGCGGCCCCGGGGCGACCGGACGCTCGCACTCCGACCACCCGACGATCATCGAGTCGATCCGGACGAAACTGCTCACCCTGCCCGGTGACACGGTCGTCCGCACCGGGCACGGCGACAGTACGACCGTCGCAGCCGAAGCACCGGGGATCCGCGCGTGACCGCCCGCTACCGCCAGCCCGGCGTGGTCCTCACCGACCACTGGTTCACCGTGCCGCTCGACCACGACGATCCCGCCGGGGAGCGGATCGAGCTCTTCGGCCGGGAGGTCATGGCCAGCGCCAAGGCCGGTGCCGGGCTGCCCTGGCTGGTCTACCTGGAGGGCGGCCCCGGCTTCGGCGCCCGCCGCTTCACCGGCCGGCAGGCCTGGCTCGGCCGGGCACTGCAGGAGTTCCGGGTGCTGCTGCTGGACCAGCGCGGCACCGGCAGGTCCACCCCGGCCAACCGGCAGACCCTCCCGCTGCGCGGCGCCCCACAGCGACAGGCCGACTACCTGGCCCACTTCAGGGCCGACTCCATCGTCCGGGACTGCGAGGCGATCAGGCCGTCGCTGACCGGCGGAGCGCCCTGGACCGTACTGGGCCAGAGCTTCGGCGGGTTCTGCGCCACGCACTACCTCTCCTCCGCTCCGGAGGGGCTGCGCATGGCCCTGATCACCGGCGGGCTGCCCGCGCTGGACGTCCACGTCACCGCGGACGAGGTCTACCGGGCCGCGTACCCGCGCATCGAAGGGAAGAACGCCGCGCACTACGCCCGCTATCCGCAGGACGTACGGCGGGCCCGGCGGATCGCCGACCACCTGATGGAGCACCAGCCGGTGCTGAACGGCGGCTACCGGCTCACCCCCGAGGCATTCCAGTCGCTCGGCATCCTGCTCGGCACCGGGGACGGCAGCCACCAGCTGCACTACCTGCTCGAGGACGCGTTCGTGCGCACCCCGGCCGGTCCCGCCCTCTCCGACGCCTTCCAGGAGAAAGTCCAGGCCGCCCTCTCGTACGCCGGACATCCGCTGTACGCCCTGCTGCACGAGGCGATCTACGCTCAGGACGGCCGGCCCACCCGCTGGGCGGCGGACCGGGTACGCGCCGAATTCCCGCAGTTCGACGCGGCCAAGGCGCTGGCCGGCGACGATCCGCTGCTGTTCACCGGCGAGAGCGTGCACCCCTGGCTCTTCGAGACCGACCCGTCGCTCGCCCCGCTCCGCGAGACCGCCCACCTGCTCGCGGAACGGACCGACTGGAGCCCGCTGTACGACGCGGAACGGCTCGCCGCCAACCAGGTTCCGGTCGCGGCGGCCGTCTTCCACGACGACATGTACGTCGACACCGAGCACTCGTTGCGCACCGCCCGCGCGATTAGGGGCCTGCGTACCTGGATCACCGACGAGTACGAACACGACGGTGTCCGGGCGGGTGGTGCACGGGTCCTGGACCGGTTGCTCGCACTCGCACGCGACGAGGTGTAACCGGCGCATACGCTGCCCGCATGACTGATCAACTGCAGCCCATGCCCACCGACTGGCAGCGCGCGCTGGCCGTCGTGGCCCACCCCGACGACCTCGAGTACGGCTGCGCCGCGGCCGTCGCCGCCTGGACCGACGGCGGCCGTGAGGTGACGTATCTCCTCGCCACCCGCGGCGAAGCCGGCATCGACGGCATCGACCCCGCCACCTGCGCGCCGCTGCGCGAGCGGGAGCAGCGGGCGAGCGCGGCCGTCGTCGGGGTGAGCGCCGTCGAGTTCCTCGACCACCGCGACGGCGTGATCGAGTACGGCACCGCGCTGCGCCGCGACATCGCGGCGGCGATCCGCAGACACCGCCCCGAACTCGTCATCACCCTCAACCACCGTGACACCTGGGGCGGAGTCGCCTGGAACACCCCGGACCACCGGGCCGTCGGCCGCGCCACCCTCGACGCGGCGGGGGAGGCGGGAAACCGCTGGATCTTCCCCGAACTGACGGAACAGGGCCTTCAGCCGTGGGGCGGCGTGCGCTGGGTCGCCGTCGCGGGGACCGTCTCGCCCACCCACGCGGTCGACGCGACCCCGGGTCTCGAACGCTCGGTGCGGTCCCTGCTGGAACACCGGTCGTACATCGAGGCACTGACGGACGAGGACCCCGAGAAGTACTGCCGCACCTTCCTCACCGGGAACGCGCAGGCGGCGGCGGCTCGCTTCGGCGGGAAGCCGGCCGTCACCTTCGAGGTCTTCCCCCGCTGATCCCAGGGGTGGCGGCCCGGGGCGCCGCATCCGCCCCGGGCTGTTCCCATCGGGGCAAGCGACCGCTTAGTATGCGAAGGAGCGTGGTTCCGTCCAGAGCTGTGGAGGCCCCTGATGCAGGCATGGCGAGTGCATACCCTTGGCGAGCCCCGTGAGGTGATGCGGCTCGACGAGGTGGCGGAGCCCGTGGCCGGGCCCGGTGAGCTGCGGCTCAAGGTGCGCGCCGCGAACATCAACTTCCCGGACGCACTGATGATCCGCGGCCAGTACCAGGTGCGGCCGCCCCTGCCGTTCACCCCTGGTGTGGAGATCTGCGGGGAGACCGAGGACGGCCGCCGGGTCATCGCCAACCCGCTGCTGCCGAACGGCGGCTTCGCGCAATACGTGACGGCGGACGCACGGGCCGTGCTGCCCGCGCCCGAAGCGCTGGACGACGCGGAAGCGGCCGCCCTGCACATCGGCTACCAGACGGGCTGGTTCGGGCTGCACCGGCGGGCCCGCCTCCAGCCGGGCGAGACCCTGCTCGTGCACGCGGCGGCGGGCGGCGTCGGCAGCGCGGCCGTACAGCTGGGCAAGGCGGCCGGCGCGACGGTCATCGGGGTCGTCGGCGGCGCGGAGAAGGTCGCCACCGCCCAGGAGCTGGGCTGCGACCTGGTCATCGACCGGCGCACCGCGGACATCGTCGCCGGAGTGAAGGAGTTCACCGGCGGCAAGGGCGCCGACGTCGTGTACGACCCGGTGGGCGGCGACGCGTACACGAAGTCGGCCAAGTGCGTCGCGTTCGAGGGCCGCATCCTCGTCGTCGGGTTCGCGAGCGGATCGATTCCCTCGCCGGCGCTCAACCACGCCCTCGTCAAGAACTACTCGATCGTCGGCCTGCACTGGGGCCTGTACAACACCCAGGACCCGACCGCCGTCCGCGGCTGCCACGAGGAGCTCACCAGGCTCGCCGCGCAGGGCGCGATCAAGCCCCTCATCAGCGGGCGCGTACCGCTGAAGGACGCGGCGGACGCGGTGCAGCGGGTGGCCGACGGTACGACCACCGGACGGCTCGTCGTCGTCCCGGAAGGAGCGTCCTGATGAGTACGCTCAACGCGGCCGAAGTGCGCCGCCTCACCCAGGAGCTGCTGGCCGCCAACCCGCCCGCCACCACCGACCGCACCGCGTTCCTGCGGGCCCGCTTCGACGCCGGACTGGCCTGGGTGCACTACCCGGTGGGGCTCGGCGGACTCGACGCGCCGCGCTCCCTCCAGACCGTCGTCGATGCCGAGCTGACGGCCGCGGGCGCGCCCGAAAACGACCCGCGCCGCATCGGCATCGGCCTCGGCATGGCCGCGCCGACGATCCTCGCGTACGGCACCGACGAGCAGAAGCGGCGCTTCCTGCGGCCCCTGTGGGTGGGGGAGGAGGTGTGGTGTCAGCTGTTCAGCGAGCCGGGCGCGGGCTCCGACCTCGCGGCGCTCGGCACCCGCGCGGTGCGGGAGGGCGACACCTGGGTGGTCGACGGGCAGAAGGTGTGGACGTCCAGCGCCCATGTGGCGCGCTGGGCGATCCTGATCGCCCGTACCGACCCCGGGCTGCCCAAGCACCAAGGCATCACGTACTTCGTCTGCGACATGACCGACCCCGGGGTCGAGGTGCGGCCGCTGCGCCAGATCACCGGTGAGGCCGAGTTCAACGAGGTCTTCCTCAGCGGTGTACGCATTCCCGACGCGCAGCGCCTCGGCGCGGTCGGCGAGGGCTGGCGGGTCGCCCAGACCACGCTGATGAACGAGCGGGTCTCCATCGGCGGCTCCCGGATCCCGCGCGAGGGCGGCATGATCGGGCCGGTCGCCAAGACCTGGCGCGAACGCCCCGGACTGCGCACCCACGACCTCCATCAGCGCCTGCTCACCCTGTGGGTGGACGCCGAGGTGGCCCGGCTCACCGGGGAGCGGCTGCGCCAGCAGCTCGTCGCCGGCCAGCCCGGCCCGGAGGGCTCGGGCATGAAGCTCGCGTTCGCCCGCCTCAACCAGGAGATCAGCGGCCTGGAGGTCGAACTCCTCGGCGAGGAAGGGCTGTTGTACCAGGACTGGACCATGCGCCGGCCCGAGCTGGTCGACTTCACGGGCCGCGACGCCGGCTACCGCTATCTCCGTTCCAAGGGCAACTCCATCGAGGGCGGTACGTCGGAGGTGCTGCTCAACATCGTTGCCGAGCGTGTCCTCGGACTGCCCACCGAGCCCCGCAACGACAAGGACGTCGCATGGAAGGACCTGGCCCGATGACCGGAAAGAAGGAGCTGGGCGAGTCCGCCCCCGATCTGCTCTACTCCGAGGCCGAGGACGACCTGCGGGCGGCCGTACGCGCGCTGCTGGCCGTCCGGGCCGACGCCGCTTCCGTCCTCGCCAGGACCGAGAGCGCCGAACCGCTGGACCGCGGCCTGTGGAAGGCGCTCGGCGCCGATATGGGCACGGCGGGCCTGCTGGTCCCCGAGAAGCTCGGCGGCCAGGGCGCCACCCACCGCGAGGCCGCGGTGGTGCTGGAGGAGCTGGGCCGGAGCGTCGCACCGGTGCCGTACCTCACCACCGCGGTGATCGCGGTGGAGACTCTGCTCGGCCTCGGGTCCGAGGACGCCGAAGTCTCCGGCCTGCTGGGTGCGTTGGCCGGCGGCCGGTCCATCGGCGTGCTCGCGCTGCCGCTGTCGGCCGCGTCCGGCGGCGAGCCGGCCACGGGCGTACGGGACGCGGGCGGGGGAGTGCTGAGCGGCACGGTCACCGGCGTCGCCGACGCCGTCGGGGCCGACGTCCTGCTCGTCGTCGCCGACACCGGACTGTACGCGGTGGACGCGGCCGACGCCGCCGTCACGCCGCTCGTTCCCCTCGACCTGACCCGGCCACTGGCCTCGGTCACGCTCGACGGGACGCGCGGCACTCTCCTCGCGGACTCCGCGACCGCGCACGCCGCCGTGCAGCGTGGCCTGCTGGCGGGCGCCGGACTGCTCGCCTCCGAGCAGCTCGGACTGGCCGACTGGTGCCTGACCGAAACCGTCCGGTACACCCGGGAACGCCACCAGTTCAACCGCCCCGTCGGCTCCTTCCAGGCGCTCAAGCACCGGCTCGCGCAGCTCTGGCTGGAGGTCGTCTCGGCCCGCGCGGCAGCGCGCAACGCCGCTGACGCACTCGCCACCGGGAGCCCGGAGGCCCCGCTTGCGGTGGCCGTCGCCCAGGCGTACTGCTCCCGGGTCGCGGTGCGCGCGGCCGAGGAGTGCGTACAGCTGCACGGCGGCATCGGCATGACCTGGGAGCACCCGGCGCACCTGTACCTCAAGCGCGCCAAGGCCGACGCGATCGCGCTCGGTACGGCGGGCAGGCACCGGGAAGCGGTGGCGGCACTGGTGGACCTGCCGGCCCCCCGGTAAGCCTGTACGGGACCCCTGACCGCGGCCGCCGCGCCGGCCTTGAGCGCGGCGGCCTGCCCGAACCCGGACAGTCGGCGCTGCGGACCACTGGTTGCTCGACGACCTGGGGACCGCAGCCGCCCCCGCCTCCTTCATCCCGCTGATCAGCAGCAACTGGACTCACAGCTTCAGCTGGCTCGGCGTGGGGCCGATGCCTGCCGCCGAGCGCGAGACGCTGCGTACGTTCGTCGCACACGCCCACGCCGCCCGGCAGCGGGTCCGCTTCTGGGCCACTCCCGACGCGCCGGGCCCGGCCCGCGACGCGCTCTGGGGCGAGCTGCTCGCCGCCGGCGTCGATCACCTCAACACCGATGACCTGGCGGGGCTCGAACGCTTTCTGCGCGCCCACCGCTGGCGCAGCCGCCCCGCCGTCACGGTCACAGCCAGTCAACCACCCGTACGGCGGACATGTCAGCCGCCCGGACGGCCCCTCCGCTGCGCCACCATGGCGCCCGAATGCCGCAGTTGTGGCGCGGCGGAGGAGGTTGTCCATGGCCATTTCGATCTCAGTGGTGCTGCTACTGCTGATCCTCGCGGTGATCTTCCTGCGCAACGGGGGGCTGAAGTTGTCGCATGCGCTGGTGTGCGCACTGCTCGGGTTCTACCTGGCCGGCACGAGCATGGCGCCGACCATCCAGGAAGGGATTGCGGCCACCGCGAGTGTGGTCGGCAGCCTCCAGCCTTGACGGCGGGCCCGATCACACATTGCGCGTTCATGAAACCTCCCGCTCTTCCATGGACACCTCGGGCGGTGCCTACTTCTTCCTCGACCACAAGGACCGCGTGGTGCTCGCCGACTCCCGGCAGCACATCCTGCGCATCGCACACGAGCGGACGGCGGACGGCAGTTGGGACGGTGGTGTCACCAGCGTGTGCCGTGTCCGGTGCCGTGGCACGAGGCGCGGGTCTGTTCGGGTGACTGACGGGCGGCAGTCCCCGGCCGGCCTGGCGGCGGACACCGGTACCCGTACGGTTCCCTTGAGTTACCGCACTGTTGGCGGTGCCTGGTAGCGGAGGATGGCAGCCCGCTGGCAGGGGCTGTCGGCCGCGTCCTGCCCGCCGGTGGGGGCGGTTTTGTCCGCAGGAGCCCTTGAATGAAGCACGCGGCCAAGGTCCTCCCCTTGTTCGTCGCCTTGCTGGTTGTCTCGTTGGTCGCCCTTCTGGTCGTTGCCGTCTGCAGCAGCTTGGGGGATGACCAGGGGGAGAAGTCTCCCGCGCCTTCGCCGACCGCGACCGCGACTGCGGCGAGTGTGGCCGTGCGCGCCAGCAAGCTGGGTCAGATTCTGGTCGACGGGCAGGGCAGGACGCTGTATCTGTTCGAGGCCGACACGTCGGAGGAGTCGACTTGCTCCGGCGCCTGTGTACAGGCGTGGCCGCCGCTGACGTCTGTCGACCCCAAGGCCGGCAAGGGTGTCGATGCCGGTCTGCTGGGCACGACCACCCGGGACGACGGCAGCACCGAAGTCACCTACAACGGCCGCCCGTTGTACTCCTACGTGGGCGACACGGAGCCCGGCGACACGGCCGGGCAGGGGCTCGACCAGTTCGGCGCCACATGGTTCGTGCTCAACGCGGCAGGCAGCAAGGTCGGACGGGAAGGCAGCGGCTACTACTAGGGTCTGTTGCGAAAGTGCTGGTCGCAGAAGTGCGTTGTCGGTCGTGTTGTGCTTGCATACCCCGGTGAAT
>NZ_JANAVP010000045.1 GCF_024213665.1 Streptomyces sp. A3M-1-3 | reverse complement strand
CAAAACCGTTCGGGATGCGCGCAGTGCCGGGACGTGGGTCCAAGACCCACTCCTGATCACTGATTAGGAACGGTGGGCGAGCATCATGAGAATCGATCATCGCCATGCGTACGGGTGAGGACGACGCCACCCGTCGACGCGCCCCCCCTTGCGCGCCCCCCATACATGGCCGGTGCGGAACCGGACGAACGACCGGCAGCTCGCCCTAGAGGTATTGGGCGTACTCGTCCAGCGCCTTCAGCACCTCCGCCTCTCCGGCCGGCGGGAGTTGCAGGACGACCTCCTCGATGCCCAGTTCCGCGTAGTGGGCGAGCTTGCCGGGTGAGGGCCGGACCGCGTACGGCACGACCTGCAGCGCCTCCGGGTCCCGGCCCGCCGACTGCCAGACTCCCCGCAGCACCGGCAGCGACTCCGTCAGGCCGCGGCCGCCGATCGGGAGCCAGCCGTCCGCGTACTCCGCGATCTGCGCGAACAGCTTGGGGCCGGCCGCTCCCCCGACCAGCGTGCGTGGCGCGCCGCCCTGCGGCTTCGGGTGGGCGTGGCTGGCCCGTACCGCGCCGAACTCGCCCTTGTACGCGGTCGGTTCGGGTGCCCACAGGGACCGCATCAGTGCCATCCGGTCCCGGCCCAGCTCGCGCCGTGACGCCCACTCCACGCCGTGGTCCGCCGCCTCCTCCTTGTTCCAGCCGAAGCCGACGCCGAGCGTGAAGCGCCCGCCGGAGAGGTGGTCGAGGGTCGCGACCTGCTTGGCCAGGTCGATCGGGTCGTGCTGGGCGACAAGCGTGATGCCGGTACCGAGCGCGAGGCGTTCGGTGACCGCGGCGGCCTGGCCGAGCGCGATGAACGGGTCGAGGGTGCGGCCGTACTCGGACGGGAGCTCACCGCCCGCCGGGTACGGGGTCGCGCGCTCCACCGGGATATGGGTGTGCTCCGGCAGATAGAGCCCGGCGAATCCGCGCTTCTCCAGCTCTCGGGCCAGCCGCACCGGCGTGATCGTCTCGTCGGTGAGGAAGATCGTGGTCGCGATCCGCATACGGGTCCTCCGTCGTCCAGTCCGTCGTCACTGGTGGCGGGGCCCAACGTATGCCGTACGGGGCGGAATGCCGAGACTACGCGACGGGCCGGTTCGGCAACCCCACCGGCAATACCCTTGCCATCCGACAACTCCCTTCCATTGCTCGGCAGTTCACGGCTCAATACCAGGGTTTGAGTGCACCACTCCCGTCCCTCTCAACACCCTGGGGAGCCACGGCATGGGCGACGGCATGGGCGACGACGAACACGCTATGGGCCGGCGCGGACTGCTTGTGACGGGAGCCGCGGCGGCGCTTACGTCGGGCAGTGTGAGCTTCGCGAGCGCCGCCCCGAGCGGCGGCGAACAGACCGAGGTCGTACGGGGCACGCTGCCGCCCGGCTCCCCCGACTTCGTGTACCTCCCCGTCGAAATCCCGCGCGGGGTGCGGCAGATCCACGTCGCGTACACCTACGAGCGGCCCGCCGTGCCGGCCGGCACCCCGGGCAACGCGCTGGACATCGGCATCTTCGACGAGCGCGGCACGGACCTGGGCGGACAAGGCTTCCGCGGCTGGTCCGGTGGCGCCCGTACGGAGTTCTTCATCCGCGCCGATGACGCCACGCCCGGCTACCTCCCGGGCCCGGTCCTGGCCGGCACGTGGCACATCGCGCTCGGCCCGTACACGGTGGCGCCGCAGGGCCTGGCGTACACGGTCGGAGTCACCCTCTCGTACGGTCCCGAGGCCGCGACCCCCGAACCCGTCCACCCGCCCCGCCGGGCCAGGGGCCGGGGCCGCGCGTGGTACCGCGGTGACTGCCATCTGCACTCCGTGTACTCCGACGGCCGGCGCACCCCCGCGGAGATCGCCGCGGCCGCTCGCGCCGCGGGCCTGGACTTCATCAACAGCAGCGAGCACAACACGCACGCCGCACACCGCGCCTGGGAGGGCCTGTGGGGCGCCGACCTGCTGATCCTCACCGGTGAGGAGGTCACCACCCGCAACGGCCATGTCGTGGCGATCGGCACCGACCCCGGCACCCACACCGACTGGCGCTACCGCGCCCGCGACAACCGGTTCGGCCGCTTCGCCCGCTCCATTCGCCGGGCGGGCGGCCTGGTCGTCCCCGCGCACCCGCATGCGACCTGCATCGGATGCAACTGGAAGTTCGGCTTCGGTGAGGCCGACGCGGTCGAGGTGTGGAACGGCCCGTACACCCCGGACGACGAGGTCGCGCTCGCATCCTGGGACAACACGCTGGTCGCGTCCACGCGCTCCGGCAGCGGGTCCTGGACCCCGGCGATGGGCAACAGCGACGCGCACCGCCCACCGCAGGTGGTCGGCATGCCGCAGACCGTCGTCCTGGCCGACGAACTCTCGCGCGAGGCGGTTCTGGAGGGCATCAGGGCGGGCCGGAGCTATGTCGCGGAGTCCTCGGCGGTCTCGCTCGCCTTCGGCGCGTCGGGCGGCCGCGCGCGCCACGCGGGCATCGGCGAACGGCTGCGGGTGGACGCCGACGATCCCGTCACGGTGCGCCTGGAGGTCACCGGCGCCCCGGGCTGCACGGCCCACTTCGTCACCGACCAGGGCACGCTGTTCACCACCCCGCTCCCGCCGTCGGGCACGGGAACGGCGGAGTGGCGTACGACCGCCGCGTACGCCACGTACGTACGAGCGGAAGTCCGCCACGCGCCGGTTGTACCCGGCCTGCCGGGACCGTTGGCGGCGCTGACGAACCCGGTGTTCCTGGGTTGATGAGTTATGGCCCCCCAGATGGCGCGCGAAGTGTACAGTTCCGCACATGAACGACACGCTGCCTATCACCGAAGCGCGCGCCCGCTTCGGCTCGCTGGTCCGGAGGGCGTCACACGCCCGCGAGCGCATCACCATCACCGATCACGGCCAGCCGGCGGCTGTGCTGATAAACCCCGAGGAGCTTGCCGACCTGGAGGACGCACTGGCTTTGGCGCAGTACAGGGCCGAGAAGGCAACCGGTACGTTCGTGGGCGTACCCCACGAGGAGGTCCGCGAGCGGCTCGGTCTGCTGCGTGAGTGAGCTACGAGATCACCTGGCGGCTGCGAGCGCTCGATGCCTCAACGCGGTTCCTCAAAGATGACCCGGAGGGCTTGCGGCAGGTCTTCATCGCCGTCGACCTCCTGTCCGGCGACCCACGCCCGTCGGGGACGGCCGAGTACGGCTCTCCCGACCTGCGACGCATGCACGTCGGCCAGTACCGCGTGATGTACGAGATCGCGGACGAGACGATCACCAGCGTGGTCGTCCACCTCGGCCGAGTCGGCTGATCGCCCGACGAACGAGGCCGGCCCCGACCATCAGGTCGGGGCCGGCCGTCGCTGTCGCGGGGAATTCGTCAGTCCGCGACCACCAGTGCCGGGGTCTCCTTCGTCAGGATCTCGCCGCGGAAGAAGGCCGGGCTGCGGCGCTCCGTGACGAACATGATCACCAGGCCGAGTGCCAGCAGTCCGACGCCGATCACGAAGACCGAGCCGACACCGAATACGGCGGAGCCGCTGCCGTACGCCGGGTCCCACATGTCGTACAGGGTCTTGCCGAAGACCGCGGTCAGCAGGACGCCGCCGAGGATCGGGCACAGGCCCTTGTAGACGAAGTCGCGGGCGGACCGGAAGAGGTCGCGGCGGAAGTACCAGGCGCAGGCGAACGCGGTGATCGAGTAGTAGAAGCAGATCATCAGGCCGAGCGCGTAGATCGTGTCCACCAGGACGTTCTCGCTGACCAGCGTCATGACCGTGTAGAAGACGCCCGTCGCGATGCCCGCGACGACCGTGGCGCGGCCGGGGGTCTTGAAGCGCGGGTGGACCTTGGCGTACGACGGCGGCAGGGCCTCGTACGTCGACATGGCCAGGACCGTGCGGGCGACCGGGATGAAGGTGGTCTGCAGGCTGGCCGCCGCCGAGGCGAGGACCGCGATGAAGAGCAGGACGCCGAGGGCCGGGCCCATGACCGGGCCGGCGAGGGCCGCGAAGACGTTGTCGGAGGTCTCCGGGTTGGCGAGGCCGAGGCCCTTGTCGCCGGAGCCGACTGCCATCTGCGCGGCGATACCGGTGGCCAGGTAGGAGCCGACCAGGACGACCATCGCGATGAGGGCGGCGCGGCCGGGGGTCTTCGCGCTGCCGGTGGTCTCCTCGTTGGTGGCCAGGCAGGCGTCCCAGCCCCAGTAGATGAAGATCGCGAGGGAGAGTCCGGCGGTGAAGGCGGAGAAGGACTCGACCTCGAAGGGGTTCATCCAGGACCAGGAGAAGTCGAGGCCCGTCTCGAACGTCCCGCTTCCGGCCTTCTGGAAGGCCATGACCACGAACACGGCGAGGACGACGAGCTGGAGGCCGACCAGGGCGTACTGCACGCCCTTGGTGGCGGTCATACCGCGGTAGCTGATGGCCGTCGCGACGGCGATCAGCGCCAGACAGGTGGCGATGTGGACGGCCTTGTTGTCGTCCAGGGCGGCGACCGATTCGCTGCCGCTGATCTCCCCCGCGAGGAGCCAGAAGTAGGAGGTCGCGACGCCCGCGAGGTTGGACAGCACGATGATCGTCGCGATGACGAGGCCCCAGCCGCACATCCAGCCGATGCGTGGCCCGAATGCCTTCACCGTCCAGGTGAAGGAGGTGCCGCAGTCCGGCATGGCGCGGTTCAGCTCGCGGTACGCGAAGGCGACCAGCAGCATCGGCAGGAAGCCGGCCAGGAAGACGGCGGGCATCTGCAGGCCGACCTCGCCGGCCGTGGAGCCGAGGGTCGAGGTCAGGCAGTAGACCGGCGCGACTGTGGAGATGCCGATGACGGCGCTGCCCATGAGGCCGACGGAATTGCCGCCGAGGCCCTTGTCGCGTACGCCGCCGTCGGTCGCGTCGACGCCCCGTACCGTGTCTCCGGCCTGGGGCCGTGCTTCCACCTGAGTCATGAGGAGGACGTTAAATGCTGCGGTTTCCACATCCGGAGCGCGCAGCTCCCTTCTCCGACCCTTAGATAGTTCGGTTATAAACCGTTAACGATCTGGGAATGAAAAGCCGTCGGCGCACGAGACCCTCTCATCGGTAGGTCCAGCCATGGAACTTCCGCATTGCGAGAACCGCAGCCCCGTCCGTTTTGTCGGATTCAAAAATTTCCCGTCCGTATTTATCCCGGCCAGACGATCGCCTGCGTCTCGCTGTACGCGTGCAGCGCGTACGACCCCACGTCCCGCCCCACCCCGCTGCCCTTGAAGCCGCCGAACGGCGCCTCCATGTTCCGCCCGATGGTGTTCACCCCCACCCCGCCGGCGCGCAGCCGCCGCGCGACCCGGAACGCCCGGGCCACGTCGCCCGACCAGACGTAGTCGAGCAGACCGAAGTCGCTGTCGTTGGCGAGCGCGACGCCCTCCTCCTCGTCGTCGAAGGGGACGACCACGACAACCGGGCCGAAGATCTCCTCCCGCACGATGCGCATGTCGTTGGTGCAGTCCGCGAAGAGCGTCGGGGCCACATAGAAGCCCTTGTCGTACGCGGGCCGCTCGCCGCCCGCGACCAGCCGCGCGCCCTCCTTCCTCCCCAGTTCGACATACGACTCGACGCGGTCGCGGTGCGCGGCGGAGATGACCGGCCCGACCACCGTGCCCTGCGCGGCCGGATCACCCACCGTCATGAAACCGAGGTGGCCGGTCAGCCTCTCGACCAGCTGGCCGTAGATACCGCGCTGCGCGAGGACCCGCGTCGGTGCGGTGCAGATCTGACCGCTGTAGAAGGAGAAGGTCGTGCCGATGCCCATCGTCGCGGAGTCGAGGTCGGCGTCGTCGAAGACGAGCGCCGCGCCCTTCCCGCCCAGCTCCATGAGCTGCCGCTTCATCCCGCGCCCGCACACCTCGGCGATGCGCTGCCCCACGGCCGTGGAACCGGTGAAGCTGACCATGTCGACGTCCGGGGAGTCGACGGCAGTCTCGCCCGCCCCGGCGCCCGAGCCGGTCACCACATTGACCACCCCCGCAGGCGCCCCGGCCTCCGCCAGCGCCTCCGCCATCCGGTACACCGAGAGCGGATCCTGCGGCGCGGGCTTCACCACGACCGTGTTGCCCATGGCCAGGGCGGGCGCGACCTTGCCGGCCGGGTTGGCCCACGGATTGTTGTACGAGGTGATGCAGGTGACCACCCCCACCGGCTGCCGTATCGCGACCGCCCCGAAGACGCCCGCCTTCCCCATCGGCCCGGCCTCGTTGATCTGCGGGGGCAGTGGGTCCTCGACCGGTTCCAGGGCGCCCTTCGCGTACCGCCGGAACCGGGCCACCGAGACCGCCACCTGCATGCCGCGCGCCGTGGCCGTCGTCGCGCCGCTCTCCGCCTGCGCGAGTGCGGCGTACGGCTCGAACTCGCGCTGCATGATGTCCGCGGCCCGGTCGAGGATGCGGGCCCGGTCCTCGGGCTTCGTCCGCGACCAGGCCGCGAACGCCTCCCTCGCCGCCGAGGCCGCCGCGTACACCTGCGCGCGGCTCGCCTCGGGGGCGAGGCCGACAACCTCCTCGGTGGCCGGGTTGACCACCTCGTAGTACCCGTCGTCGGGCGTCACCCACTCCCCGCCGATGAACAGCCGCTGCCCGGCGCTCATACGGTGCTCACCGTCCTGGTGTCGCGGCCCGAGCGCAGCACCGTGCCCGGGACCGCACCGGTGATCTCGTCGTCGCGGATCGTCTCCACGCCGTTGACCCGTACGGACACGATCCCGATGGCCCGCGAGTCGAGCCGCGGGCTGTCGCCGGGCAGGTCGCGGACGAGCGTGGCGGGCCCGGCGTCGATCCGGTCGGGGTCGAAGAGGACCAGGTCCGCGTGGAAGCCCTCGACGATCCGGCCGCGCTCGCGCAGCCCGAAGAGCTGGGCGGGATCACCGGTCAGCATCTTCACGGCCTCCTCCAGGCCGACCAGCTTCCGGCCGCGCAGGCAGTCGCCGAGGAAGCGGGTGGTGTACGGGGCGCCGCACATGCGGTCGAGGTGCGCGCCGGCGTCGGAGCCGCCCAGCATGACGTCCTCGTGCTGCCACGTCTCCTTGCGCAGCTCCCAGCTCGCCGGGTCGTTGTCGGTGGGCATGGGCCACAGGACGGTCCGCAGGTCGTCGTTGGCACAGATCTCGACGAGGCACTGGAAGGCGTCCTGGCCGCGCTCGGCGGCGATGTCCTTCACCACGCGCCCGCTGAGGCCCTCGTTCTCCTTGGAGTAGGTGTCGCCGATGACGTACCGGCCGAAGTCGGCCAGGCGCCGGAAGACGCCGGCCTCCTTGCTGTCGGCGCGGCGCAGCATCTCGGCCCGTACGTCCGGGTCGCGGAGCTTCGCGATCCGGTCGGGCACGGGGAGGGAGAGGATGTCGCCCCAGCCGGGGATGAGGCCCAGGGCACAGAACGTGCCGAGCGACATGTTCATGGGGGTGAGGATCGGCATGGTGAGGGCGACAATGCGGCCGCCCGCCTTGCGCGCGCGCTCGCTGGGGATGAGCTGGCGCGGTACGCGCTCGGGGACGGACGCGTCGATGGTGAGGACGTTCCAGTTGAGCGGCCGACCGGCGGCGGCGCTCATCTCGACCAGGAGGTCGA
Organism: Streptomyces sp. A3M-1-3; assembly: GCF_024213665.1. Lineage (GTDB taxonomy): Bacteria > Actinomycetota > Actinomycetes > Streptomycetales > Streptomycetaceae > Streptomyces. Next base: position 30,615 of record NZ_JANAVP010000045.1, on the reverse strand, counting down.
TCTCGTCGTCCGCGAACTGGTCGAGGCAGCCGGCGACGATCGCTTCGAGCTGGGTTCCTTCGTGGTCGGCGACGGCCCGGGAGAGGGCGAGGAGTTCCGCCGGCTCGGCGTGCCGGGAGGCGACGGGTTTGCCGTCGCCGTCGGAGTGGGTGGCGGACTGGGTGGTGGAGAGCCCCCAGGCCCCGGCGTCCATCGCGTCGTGGAAGAGCCGGAGCATGGCGTCGAGCTGCTCGGGGGTCGGCCGGCCGCCGACCGCGTCGGCGCCCATGACGTGCCGACGCAGCGCGCAGTGGCCGACCATGAAGCCCGCGTTGACGGCGATGCGGCCTTCCAGGGCGTCCAGGTACTCGCCGAAGGTGGACCAGCTCCAGTCGACGCCCTCTTCGAGCGCCTTGAGGGCCATGCCTTCGACCTTGGACATCATGCGCCGGGTGTAGTCGGCGTCCTCGGGCCGGCCGGGGTGCAGGGGGGCGAGGGTGAATCCGCAGTTGCCGCCCGCGACCGTGGTCACACCGTGGTTCATGGAGGGGGTGGCGTACGGGTCCCAGAAGAGCTGGGCGTCGTAGTGCGTGTGCGGGTCGACGAAGCCGGGGGTGAGGACGAGCCCGGTGGCGTCCTCGCTGGTGCGGGCGGATTCGGCTGCGCCGCCGGGCGGGACGATAACGGCGATGCGCCCGTCGCGCAGGCCGATGTCGGCGACGTACGAGGGAGCGCCGGTGCCGTCCACGACGGTCGCTCCGCGAATGAGGTGGTCGAGCATGGCGTGGGTCCCTTCGTGCTTCCTGAACTGAGCTGCGGGCCAGGGGCATGGCTCCGGCCGGGCTGCGCACGGCGGCGAGCAGCCGCCCCGCGCACGCACCCCGGCCGGGCACGAGGTCAGGGCTCAGCCCGCGGCCTGGCGGAAGTGCGTCGTCCGGTGGACCGGGTCCGTGTCGATCTTCGGGATGACGTGCTCGCCGATCAGCCTGATGGACTGCAGCGTGTCCTCGCGCGAGATCCCGATCGGCAGACCGAACGACAGCTGGTCCGCACCCGCCTGCTCCCACCGCTTGCACTGCTGGAAGACCTCGTCTGGGTCACCGCAGATCAGCAGCTCCTCGGCGATGAGCAGTTCGATGACCTCCTCGTTGAACTCGGGCAGCGTCTCGGGCCACACGGGGAAGCCCTCGGGCCGCGGGAAGGTGTCGTGGTACCGGAAGACCAGCGACTGGAGGTAGTGCAGCCCGCCGCCGGCCGCGATCCGTACCGCCTCCTCGTGCGTCGGCGCGCAGATCGCCGTCGACGTCACCATCACGTTGTCGTTGACGAAGTCACCGACCGGCTCGGCCTCCTGGATGGCCGTCTTGTACTGCTCCAGCACCCATTCCATGTCGGAGACCTTCTGGACGCTGAAGCCGAGTACGCCGAGCCCCTTGCGGGCGGCCATCGCGTACGACGGCGGGGACCCGGCCGCGTACCACATCGCCGGGTGCGACTTCCCGTACGGCTTGGGCAGGATCTTGCGCGGCGGCAGCGACCAGTGCTTGCCCTGGAAGCCGACGTACTCGTCCTGGAGCCACATCTTGGGGAATTCGGCGATCGTCTCTTCCCAGATCTCCTTGGTGAAGTTCATATCGGTGACGCCCGGTATGAACCCCAGGATCTCGTGGGACCCCGCCCCCCGCCCCGAGCCGAACTCGAAGCGCCCTTCCGACAGGTGGTCCATCATGGCCACCTTCTCGGCCACCTTCACGGGGTGGTTGACCTGCGCGAGCGGGTTGAAGATGCCGGAGCCGAGGTGGATGCGCTCGGTCGCGTGCGCGAGGTAGCCGAGGAAGACGTCGCTGGCGGAGAGGTGCGAGTACTCCTCCAGGAAGTGGTGTTCGGAGGCCCAGGCGTACTTGAAACCGGACCTGTCGGCCTGGATGACGTACTCGGTCTCCTCCATCAACGCCTTGTGCTCCGCGTCGGGGTCGACCTCGGCGCGCTTACCCACGTACCCCTGTACAAAGAGACCGAATTCCAAGGAGGTTCACCGTCCTCATTCATTTCTGACGAAGCGTCAGATCCTGACGGATGACTGTTCCACCGAACCGGATGGACCGTCAATAGCTGACGACTCATCAGCTCATGGTCAGAAAATGGAGACCCCGGCGAGCCAGCCGCCGTCGATGACGAAGGGCTGTCCGGTGATGTACGAGGAGTCCGCGCAGGACAGGAACAGCGCCAGCCGGGCCACCTCCTCCGGCTGCCCCACCCGCCCCAGCGGCACCAGCTTCTTGTACAGCTCGTGCAGCGCCGCCGACGTCTCGGCCGGGTCCGCGGTGGGGTCGAGCCGGGCCGGGTTGCTCATGGGCGTGTCGACCGCCCCCGGACACATGGCGTTGACCCGGATGCCCCTGCCCGCCAGCTCCATGGCCGCGACCCGGGTGAGCCCGACGATCGCCGCCTTGGTCGCCGCGTACGAGCCGACGAACGCCATGCCCGAAAGCGCCGTGTACGAGGCCGTGTTGACGATCGTGCCGCCGCCGGCCGCCTCGATCTCGGGCGCTACGGTCTTCATGCCCAGGAACGCGCCGACCTGATTGACCTGGACGACCTGCTGGAACTCCTCCAGCGGGGTGGCGACCAGCTCGTTGAAGCGCAGGATGCCCGCGTTGTTCACCAGCCCGTCGATCCGCCCGAAGGACTCCTGCGCGGCGCCGACGGCCGCCGTCCAGTCGTCCTCCTGGCTCACATCGAGGTGTACGTAACGGGCCGCGTCCCCCAGCTCCTTGGCGAGCGCCTCCCCCTGCCCGTCCAGCACATCCCCGAGCAGCACCTTCGCGCCCTCCGCCACGAAGAGGCGCGCCTCCTGCTCGCCCTGTCCGCGCGCCGCGCCGGTGATGACGACGACGCGCCCGTCGAGCTTGCCCATGCCGTACTCCTTCAGGTGTCGAGGTGCGGAGCGACGTCGGCGGCGAAGGCCGCCATCTGGTCGGTCAGCTCGGTACGGCTCCGGCTGCGGAACCGCACCTGGATCTGGTGCACCCCCATCGCGGCGTACTCGCGCAGCGACTCGGCGAGAGCGTCCGGCTTCCCGCTCAGCGTCCGGCGGCCGACGTCCCAGGACGCCTCGCCGACGTACAGCGGCTCGGTGATCGCCCCGATCTCGATCGGGGCCTCGACGCCGGCCTCGGCCCTGAGCCGCGCGATCCGCGCGATCTGCTCCGGCAGCCTGCCGCGCGGATCCCCCTGCGGCAGCCAGCCGTCACCCCTGGTCGCGGCCCGGCGTACGGCGGCGGGCGACGAGCCGCCCACCCACACCGGGACGCGCGGCTGCGCGGGGCGCGGCCGCTGCCCGAGCCCGCTGAAGGCGAACCGCTCGCCCACGAACTCGGGGTACTCCTCGGGCCCGAGCGCCGCCCTGAGCGCATCGACGGTCTCGTCGAGTACGGCTCCCCGCCCCTCGAAGTCCGCGCCGACCGCCTCGAACTCCTCCTGGACGTGCCCGGCCCCCACCCCGAGGATCAGCCGGCCACCGGAGAGGTGGTCGAGGGTCGCGTACTGTTTGGCGGAGATCAGCGGATGCCGCAGCCCGACGACTGCGACATGGCTGAGCAGCCGTACCCGCTCGGTGATCCCCGCGAGGAAGGAGAGGGTCGCGACCGGGTCGTACCAGACGGTGCCCATGGCACCGGCGAGGCGCCGCGGGATGGCGACGTGATCGCAGCACGCGATGTACGCGAACCCGCACCGGTCCGCGACCCGCGCGACCGCGGCCAGATCCCCGGCCCCGGCGGCGGCTTCCCACGCCTCCGCGTAGATGGTGCTCTGCGACTGGACGGGCAGCTGCATCCCGTACACGAGCCGCCCTTGCGGCAGAACCTGCACCATGGGCACCCCAATCTGACGGACCGTCACTTACTAACCAAGGGGCTATCGTCACGCCTGCCGACACATCAAGCAAGGGGTCGGACGATCCGCGGCGGAGCGGACGGCGCGGCGCCAAGGGGAGGAGCCGTGTCGGCTGAGGCCGCGGCATGGGTTCACCGGGATGGCAGGGGACGGATCCGATCTGCTGGGACAGCCCTACGCCGAAGAGCTGCGGCGGGATCGCATGGACGCTTTGATCCAGCCGAACCGCGAGGGCATGGAGAACTGGGACGTGGCGCTCGACCGGGGGACGGCACCCCGGCCGGTTGCGCTCATCCAGGCTGATGTGCAGCGGGCCCTCGTGCAGCGGCCGCTGCCAGCCTCCAGCGCGGCGCGCCCTGATCACCCGCATCCAGGACACCAGCCGCAACCCCGCCCCCAACCGCCGCGCCGAAGCAGCCCGCCGATGTTCCACCCTGGCTGTCCACTCCGCCCAGCAGACCAGGAACACACAGCCCGCAGCCGTACCAGTCACATCCACTGACCAGCACAGTCGCCACCACCGATAGAAGCCGCCACAACAGCAGGGCAGGTCACCGCTGAGGTGACCTGCCCTGCTTCGTCCTCCGCCCTGCCGACGAAGTCAGCCGAGCACGGAGTCCAGGTGCTGCTGGACCGGCTCGAACAGGCCATAGGGGACGTACTGCGGCATCTCTGCGAGGGTCACCCAGGCGAGCTCGGCCAGCTCGTCGGCGTCCGCGACGTACGCGGAGCCGCCCACGATCTCGCAGGCCGTGTAACACATCAGACGGCCGGTCGCCGGATGGATGCGCTCGCCGAGCAGCTTGACTGCGGTCACGTCCAGGCCGGTCTCTTCCTTGGTCTCCCGTACGGCGGCGTCTTCGCGGGCCTCGCTGGGCTCGACTTCGCCGGCGGGGAACTGCCAGGAGAGCTGGCCTTCGCTGACCCGGCGCCGCACCATGAGCACGCGTCCCTCATGGACGACGATGGCCGCGGCGATGCCCGGTCGCTCGTCAGCGTTCTGCTGCGTCACGTCTGCTCCTCCAGAACGGCCAGGGCGGGTGGGAAGATCGTATCGACGGGGATGAAGCGGGTCACCGAGTTTCTGGGAACCCACATCACGTCGATGTTCTCGACAGCGTCCGTGTTGGCGGCTTCGCCCGCGAGGTACTCGCAGAGGAAGTACTCACACAGCACTCCGGTCACCGGGTGAAGGCGGCTGCCGAGGTGCTGTCGTACCGCGCAGTGAACGCCGGTCTCGTCCAGGGTCTCCCGCACGGTCGTCGTCTCTGCCTTGCCGCCAGGCTTGATCACACCAGCGGGGAACTGCCAGCTGATCCCGGTCGCGTCATCGTCCCGGCGGCATACCAGCAGCGCCTTGTCGTCGCGGACGACCACGGCGATGGCGACACGGAGTGCCTGCGCACAGGCCGGGGCTGATGCCGCCGGAGCCCGCTCTGCGGCAACGAGGAGAGCGAAGCGCTGCCGTGCCGCTTGCGGGGCCTTCTCGTGAACTGTGTCGAGGAGCTGCTGCATTTCCCGGCGGGGTACGACGGCCGCGTCTGAGTGCCAGGTAGCCACCGTTCTGACGGCGATGCCCAGTTGTGCCGCGAACTGTTCGTTGGTGAGGCGCAGGGCGGACTGCAGCAGGCATGCGTATCGGCCGCTCCAGAGCTCGATCACGTCCACCAGCTGCCCCTTCGTCCTCGCCGCTCTCGATGCAGGAACCCGCGCGCTGAAGGTGCACTCCGACTGCACTGGCGCTTCATGGTCGTGCAGGAAAGGTCCCGGAAGAATCGGAGTCACCAGGGCGAATGATTCATCCGATGAACCGCTCAGCCCTCGACCGCTACCGCCTGCCGAGAATCAAGTGGTGGCCGGACGCTCAGCAGGTCCGCGAGCCCGCGTTCGACCAGCTCCGCAGCCTCGCCTTCGACCTCGTCGTGATTTCCGAGAAGGCTCACCTGGTCGGCGCCAGCAGTGCCGAGGCCGTCTGCTTCGCGCTGGCGGAGAAGGGGCTGGTGTGACCGTGGACTTCCTCGACGCCTACCACCTGTGGGCCGATGCCCACGCCTTCTTCGACTCCACCCTTATCCCTAGTCCCACCAGCCACGCCGACCCACTCGCCTCCCAGGCAGCGGCCTGGGACAGGCGCCTGGCGGAACGCACGCCGAACGGAGGACTGTTGCGGCAGAACGCCCTCTTCGACGCCCTGAGCGGCAACGGCAGGCTGCACCTGCTCCACGTCACCCACGCCCTGGAAGAGATCAGCCAGCAGGGAGTCCTCTACCCCTCGGGTGGCTGCCTCGTCGGGAGCATCTACTGCGCGCCGCTCACCGCCACGGACCGGGGCTTCCGCATGCACAACCTCGCGTCCTACATCCTGACCAAGGAGGCGCCGGCCTTCCTGGCCAAACTCGGCGTCACCGACCGTGTACCGACCCCGCTGATTTTCGAGATCGACACCCCGCCGCAGGCGTACCGAGGGCTGGCCGGTGTCGACTATCTCCGGCTGGGCCTCATCCACCTGCAGATCTACAGCCACCTCGAATACCTGCTCAGCAAGAGCGAGCGCCACCTCCTCCGCGAGACCGTCGTCGGCCGCGTCAAGAACTCGACGGCCTTCCTCGCCACAGCCGCTGCCGTTGCGTACCAGGGCACGCACGTCGCCCCCGAGCCGTTCCTGCGGCTGCTCGACGAGACGATCCCGCGCCTGCCGATCCTGGGCTATCTGTACTTCGAGGCGGTTGCGGAGTACCTGATGCTTCACTCGACCTCCCGGCACACCCGCCGTCTGGCCGAGCTCGGAGAGCTGAACAACTGGCTCTACAAGGAGATGCTGTTCGCCTCCTTCCCCACCATGGCGGGCAAGTTCGACCTCGCGAGGTTCCGTCCCCGTCCCGAGCAGCTGGCGGCGCTCCTGCACCAGGTCGACCACACCATCGACACCGACCATGCCAGCAGCTACCTCGTCGAGCGGATCAGCTACCTCGTCGCCGCACGCCTATTCGCCGTCGGCGAGGTCCCGGAAGCCTGGCATCACACTCGCTGGGAATTCGACGGCGTCGCCAACCGGCTTGGCCCGCTGCTGGGCCACCTCATCCACCGGGAACTGCGCACCTTCGGCCGCTACCCCGACTTCTACTTCTACTTCGACCAGCACAAGGCCCTGCAAGCCTGGAACTACTGGAACCACATGGACATCGTCGCGCCGTTCAACGGCACGATGCCCAAGGGCGAGATCGGCATCAACCCCGCCTACCCGAACCTCGACTACCGCGTGTGGCGTGCCGACCATGACGACGCCGGCCACCTCCATCCGACCGAGCAGCTAGCCCTGACCATCGCCCCGCGGCTCGTCGACATCAAGTACACCCTGATGCGCAACAACCAGTGGATCGCCCCGGCGCCCAGCGCTGCGTGACCGCCTCCACTTCCCTCGGCACCACCACACCCCCAAGCCTCCATGACTAGGAGACCGTCATGAGCCCCACCGGCATGCCCTCGGTCGACCTCCTCGGTGAGCAGATCGCCTGCCTCCTGGACGACCCCGCCACCACGCACGGCCTGGCCCGAAGCCTCCGTACCGCCGCCCGGGAAATCGAACTCCACCGCTACCACCACGCCAGCCTGCGCTCCTGGCCCAGCGGTCGCATAGACGAGAAGCCCTCCCAGGTGCAGATCGGTGGTGGAGCCCACCGCATTGACGGTTTCTTCAACATCGACGCCGTACCGCCGGCAGACCTCCTCTGGGACGTCCGCGAAGGCATCCCCCTTCACGACGGCACCGTCCGAACGCTCTTCTCCGAGCACTTCATGGAGCACATCGACTACCCGCGCTCCGTTAAGCACTACGTCGCCGAAGCCCACCGGGTACTGGCCGCTGGCGGCCGGATCGTCACCGGCGTCCCCGACGCCGCCTTCGCGCTGAGCCAGTACCCGGGCCCGCTCGACCAATCCGCCGAGATGATCGAGCGCTGGTACGCCAGGCGCGACTGCCGCAACGACATCAACACCCGGCTCGACCTCGTCAACCTCGCCTTCCGCGATCAGGACGACGACCACAGGTACACCCCGCACCTGTGGGCTTACGACCACGAGAAGCTCGTCCAGCTCTTCATCGAGGCCGGCTTCGCCGCCGTCGAGCCCTGGACGTTCGACCCCTCCATGGCCAACCCAAAGCGCCGCTGGGGCAGCGTCTACGTCATCGCGACGAAGTAGCCCTCTCGGCAGCCGACGAGCCCCGGGGCCAGTCCCCTCACCCCACCGCTCGGGAGTCGCGGGCCCATCAAAGCCACGGCACCCCGCACCCCGCCCGGCCACGCTGCCGAGGGAGCCACCCAACATGAAGGGGAAAGCCCACCGGCTCCGCCCGGTCCGTCCTGCCCCCTGGGGCCCGCCGGGAACGCCGCGGCGAGCGGGGCGTCAGGCCCGGGCCGGGGCCTGCGGGGCCCAGAGGCCGTCCTGCGTCAAACCCAGCAGCTCGATCGCGTTGCGCCGGACGATCCGGTCCACCACGTCCGCCTCCAGGTGCCCCATCTGCGCCTCGCCGACCTCCCGGGACTTCGGCCAGGTCGAGTCGGAGTGCGGATAGTCCGTCTCGTACAGGACATTGCCCACCCCGATCGCGTCGAGGTTCCTCAGCCCGAACGCGTCGTCGAAGAAGCAGCCGTACACGTGCTCCGTGAACAGCTCGGAAGGCGGCCGGTGGACCTTGTCCGCCACCCCGCCCCAGCCGCGGTTCTCCTCCCACACCACGTCGGCCCGCTCCAGGATGTACGGGATCCAGCCGATCTGGCCCTCCGCGTACATGATCCTCAGGTTCGGGAAACGCTCGAACTTGCCGCTCATCAGCCAGTCGACCATCGAGAAGCAGCAGTTGGCGAAGGTGATCGTGGAGCCGACGGCCGGCGGCGCGTCCGCCGACGTCGACGGCATCCTGCTGGAGGACCCGATGTGCATGGCGATGACCGTGCCGGTCTCGTCGCAGGCCCGCAGGAAGGGGTCCCACTCGTCGGTGTGGATCGACGGCAGCCCCAGATGCGGTGGGATCTCGGAGAAGCACACCGCGCGCACACCGCGCGCCGCGCTCCTCCTGACCTCGGCGGCGGCCAGCTCCGCGTCCCACAGCGGGATCAGGGTCAGCGGGATCAGCCGGCCCCGCGCGTCGGGGCCGCACCACTCCTCCACCATCCAGTCGTTGTACGCCCGTACGCCGAGCAGCCCGAGCTCGCGGTCCTTCGCCTCGGTGAAGGTCTGCCCGCAGAAGCGCGGGAAGGTGGGGAAGCAGAGCGCCGACTGCACATGGTTGACGTCCATGTCGGCCAGCCGCTCCGGGACACTGAAGGAGCCCGGGCGCATCTGTTCGTAGGTGATGACCTCCAGCTTGATCTCGTCCCTGTCGTATCCGACCGCCGTGTCGAGACGGGTCAGCGGCCGGTGCAGGTCCTCGTAGACCCACCAGTCGCCTATCGGCCCGTCGTCCCCCTTGGCGCCCATGACCGGGGCGAACTTGCCTCCCATGAAGGTCATTTCCTTCAGCGGGGCGCGGACGATGCGCGGGCCGATGTCGTGGTACTTCGACGGGAGCCGGTCCCGCCAGACGTGGGGGGGGCTCAACCGTGTGGTCGTCCACCGAGATGATCTTCGGGAAGGTCTCCATACGCTCCACGGTAGCGCTGATCTGACGAACCGTCAGCTAGTCGTACGCCGGATCCGGGTATGAGCCCGCCCGGTGAACCGGTGCGCAGGCGGTGTGCAGAGCGCCGCTTTCGTACTGACGCATGCGGCATGGACAAGGCAAACTGGCCTGTGCGACACAGCGCGGCAGGCGGGGCGATTCAGTGCAGTCAGGGGGAAGCGATGGACGCAGTACCGCGCGTACCGGAGCAGCGTGATCCGGGGCAGCGCGGCCCTGAGGAGCGGCGCGGCACTGAGGAGCCGCGCGGCACTGAGGAGCGGCACCCGGAACAGCGGGGCCCGCAGCCCTCGTACCGGCGCGGCGGCCCGGAACGGCAGGAAGGGGATGCGGAGCAGCCGCGCCCGGACCCGCACCTGGCGGCGCCGGGCGCGGCAGCGGCCGGCGCGGCAGCGGCCGGCGCGGCAGCGGCCGGCGCGGCAACGCACGGCGCGGCAACAGACAGCGCGGCAGCGGCCGACGCGGCCGCAGGCCCGCAGGCCGGCTCCGCGCCCGCCCCCGCGCCCGCCCCCGTGCCCGGCTCCGGGCTGCGCTTCGGCGTGCTTGGGCCCGTCCGGGCCTGGCGCGGCGGCGAAGCCCTGCCCTCCGGCTCCCCCCAGCAGCGCGCCCTGCTGGCCGCGCTGCTGCTGCGCGACGGCCGTACCGCAACCGCGTCCGAGCTCATCGACGCCATCTGGGGCAACGAGCCCCCGTCGCAGGCCCTGGCCGCCGTACGGACGTACGCCTCCCGGCTCCGCAAGGTCCTCGACCCCGGCGTGCTGGCCAGCGAGTCCGGCGGATACGCGATACGCCTGCGCCCCGGCGCCCTCGACCTGGCCGTCGCGCAGGAGCTGGTCGCCGACGCGGAGAAGTCCCGCGCCTCCGGCGACCGCTGCCAGGCCCGCGTACTGATCAACAAGGCGCTCGGCCTGTGGGACGGCGAACCCCTGGCCGGCGTACCCGGTCCGTACGCCGACACAGAACGCACCCGGCTCGAGGAATGGCGGCTCCAACTCCTAGAGAACCGCCTCGACATGGACCTGGAGGTCGGCTGTCACGCGGAGGCCGTCTCCGAACTCACCGCCCTCACCGCCGCCCACCCGCTGCGCGAACGCCTCCGCGAACTCCTTATGCTCGCCCTCTACCGCAGCGGCCGGCAGGCCGAGGCGCTCGCCGTGTACGCGGACACGCGCCGCCTGCTAGCCGACGAGCTGGGCGTGGACCCGCGGCCGGAGCTGGCCCTCCTCCAGCAGCGCATCCTCCAGGCCGACGCGGAACTGGCCCGCCCCGCCGAGCCGGCCCCCAGCGCCACCGCCCCCACCTTCATCACGCCCGCCCAGCTCCCCGCCACCGTCCCCGACTTCACCGGCCGGGCCGCCTTCGTCTCCGAACTCCGCGATGTGCTGTCCACCGCGGAGGGCCAGGTCATGGCCGTTTCGGCGGTCGCCGGGATCGGCGGCGTCGGCAAGACCACGCTCGCCGTCCATGTCGCCCACGCGGCCCGTCCGCGCTTCCCGGACGGCCAGCTGTACATCGACCTCCAGGGCACCGATGCCCGCGCCGCGGAACCGGAGGCCGTCCTCGGCGCGTTCCTGCGCGCCCTCGGCACCACGGACTCTGCGATTCCGGAATCCCTGGCCGAGCGCGCCGCGCTCTACCGCTCGATCCTCGACGGCCGCCGCGTCCTGGTCCTCCTGGACAACGCGCGCGACGCGGCCCAGGTCCGGCCGCTGCTGCCCGGCACGGCGGGCTGCGCCGCGTTGGTCACCAGCCGGGTCCGGATGGTCGACCTGGCGGGCGCGCACCTCGTCGACCTCGACGTCATGAGCCCGGAGGAGGCCCTCCAGCTGTTCACCAGGATCGTCGGCGCGGAGCGCGTGAACGCCGAGCGCCAGGCGGCCCTCGACGTCGTCGGCGCCTGCGGCTTCCTCCCCCTGGCCATCCGTATCGCCGCCTCCCGGCTCGCGGCCCGCCGCACCTGGACGGTCTCGGTCCTGGCCGCCAAGCTCGCGGACGAGCGCCGCCGCCTGGACGAACTCCAGGCGGGCGACCTGGCGGTCAAGGCCACCTTCGAACTCGGCTACGGCCAGCTGGAACCGGCTCAGGCCCGCGCCTTCCGCCTGCTGGGCCTGGCGGACGGCCCGGACATCTCCCTGGCCGCCGCGGCCGCCGTACTCGACCTCCCGCTCCACGACACCGAAGACCTGCTGGAATCCCTGGTGGACACATCCCTCCTGGAATCAGCGGCCCCGGGCCGCTACCGCTACCACGACCTGGTCCGCCTCTACGCGCGTGCATGCGCGGAACGCGACGAACAGCCCCCGACGGAGCGCGAGGCGGCGATGTCGCGCCTGCTGGACTTCTACCTGGCGACGGCGGCGGGGGTGTACGCGCTGGAGCGGCCGGGGGATCTGACGGTCGCCCACTGGGAGCCGACCCAGTACCCCGGCCTGGGGTTCACCGGCGGCGCCGAGGCGGTCGACTGGTTGTACGCCGAAGCCAACTGTCTGCTGGCGTTCGTACGCCAGTGCGTGGCCGACGGCATGCTCAGGCGCGCCGTCGACCTGCTGTGGGCCGCCAAGGACCTGGCCGAGTCGGGAGCCAACTCCCGCCAGTACGAGACCACGGCGGTCGCCATGCGCGATGCTGCTCACGCAGCGGGAGACCAGCGTTCCGAGGCGCGGGCGCGTGTCGCCCTGACCACGCTGCTGCTCGTCTCCGGCCGTTTCGACCAGGCCGACGAGGAAGCGAGGATCGCGACGCAGCTCGCGCGGGCGGCCGACGACCCGGCGCCGGCCAGCTGGGCGCCCAACGACCGCGGGATCATCGCGTTCTACCAGAACCGGCATGCGGACGGCGAACAGTTCCTGACCGAGGCGGTCAACAGCTTCCGTGCGTACGGAAACAGGTCCGGTGAGGCCAGCGCGCTGTGCAACCTGTCCCGTATCCACGTGAACATGGGCCGAACCTCAAGCGCGGTCGAGCTGGCTCAGCAGGGCATCGCCATCTATGACGAGATGGGCCTGACCCTGCGGCTCGCCAACGGGCGTTTCGCCCTCGGTATCGCCCTCACGCGGGCCGGACGTTCTGCCGAGGCGCTTGAACAACTCGCGGAATCGCTCCGTGTATTCCAGGAGAACCGTCAACGGCTCTGGGAGGGCACGACCCACTTCCGCATCGCAGAGGCCCACCTCTCGGCCCGCCGCCCCGCACAGGCGGCACTCCATGCCGAGCAGGCGCTCGCCCTGCGCTGCATCGGCGGCGAGTGGATGCGGGGCAATGTGCTCACCACCCTCGGCCGGGCGCTTGACCAGCTCGGCCAGGCGGACCGGGCGAGGGCGTGCTGGCGGGAGGCGCTCGCCATCTACGAGCAGTCGGGAGCGTCGGAGGCGGAGACCGTACGCGCCCTCCTCACGCCGCTCGCCGCTGCCTGACGCCCTGGCGGCACGGGCGTTCATCGATTGTTTATCGCCGGACGGCACTCTCTTACTTATCGATCCGTCGTGTCGGGGGGCAGGCGGGTCAGCGGGGAAGGCCACCGCTAGTGTGAACGGCCCTGATACGCCCGTCCGGCGACCCTCGGGGGAGTTGCCGGACGGGCCTACCGATCCGCAAAGCCAGCACGACAACGGGAGTTGACAACGATGAGCGACGCAAAGAAGCCCGCCACCGGCGACATCACCACGCAGGACAACCACGCCGGGACGCCTGGCACGGACAAGCCCATCAAGCCGCTGGACAACCACGCGGGCAGCGTCGGCGAGGACGTCCTCAAGCCGGCGGACAACCACGCGGGATCCGAACCCGCATAAGGCCAGTACGACGGGGAGCGGCCGCGGTGGCCCGGAGGGGGAGCCACCGCGGCCGCTGCATGTCCGGATCACCCGGTCGTACATCCGGGTCAGCGGCCGCGAGTCGCTGCGCGAGGACCCAGCCGGGGTGCCAGGCTGACAGTCCCACGCGACGGAAGAGAGCACCGCAATGATCACGACCGACTTCGTCCCCGGCTCCCCATGCTGGGTCGACCTGGGGGCCCCTGATGTCGACGCCGCGGCGGCCTTCTACAGCGCCGTCTTCGGCTGGCGGACCGAACCGGGCGGCGGCCAGGACACCGGCGGCTATATCGCCTTCCGCCTCGACGGCAAGGTGGTTGGTGCGGTGGGACCACTCACCGAGGCAGGCTCCCGCTCCGCCTGGATGATCTACTTCAACACCGCCGACGCGGAGGCCACCGTCAAGGCCGTGCAGCAGGCAGGCGGCGCAGTCCGTAGCGCCCCGGTCGAGGTCCCCGCCGACGAGGGACGGTTCGCTCAGCTCACCGACCCGCAGGGCGCGCAGTTCGCCGTCTGGGAACCCAACCAGTACGCGGGCATCGAGCTGGCCGACAGTCCCGGCAGCCTGAGCTGGGTCGAGCTCTACACCACCGACTCGGCCGCCGCCCAGCGCTTCTACGGCAGCATTTTCGGCTGGACCACCCAGGACATGCCGCTGCCCGGAGGCGGCGGTACCTACACGCTGCTGACCCCCGCGGGCACCGGTGAGGAGCGGATGCACGGCGGCCTCATGGAGGTCCCGGCCGACCCCGCGTCCGGGACCGGGCCGTACTGGCACCCGGTGTTCGGCTCGGCGGACTGCGATGCCACGGTCGCGCTCGTACGGGAGAACGGCGGTGGAGTCTCGATGGGCCCGGAGACCGCGGAAGGCGTCGGCCGCATGGCGGTCTGCACCGACCCCGCGGGCGCGGAGTTCGTGGTACTGACCCCCGAGGCGGCGCGCTGACGCGCCCTGGCCTCGGGGGAAGCTCAGACCGCCCAGGTCTTGAGGACGGCGGCGACGCTGTGGGCGGTGCAGTCGCTCTTCATCAGCTCAGTCACCAGAGCGGCGATCCTTGGCCGGTCAACCTTGACCTCCACTCCGGCTGCGAGCAGGTACCCGTGGGCAGCCGCGACGGCAACGTTCATGTTCGACCGCTCCAGCCACCGCATGCGGCCGAGCGTGTGCGCCAACGACGCGGCTCTCGCATAGGTGCCGCGGTAGACGCTCTGGCCGACCAGCACAGCCTTGTGGCGCTCCACCGCGGCGATGGCCACGCCGTAGTCGACGGCCGGATCGTCCTGGCCGGCCTCACGTGCGATATCGAGGATCCAGGCGAGATCCACGGAAAGAATCACGAGGCGTTCTCCCCGGTCAGCTCGTCGATCAGATCGCCGTACTCCTCGAGGACGAGGCGAGCACCCTCCATAAAGCGCTCCCGCAGATGCTCGTTGTCGTTGCGGATCAGCTGCTCGACGTACTCGTTGACCGGTATCCGCCGGGTGGCCGCAGCCTGCCGGGCCATCTCGGCGGTCTCGTCGTCCATCCGCACATTGATCTGCGTCTTCGCCATGCGTCGAAGGTACCATCTGGTACCAGCAGTGGGCTACGGGAGATCGAGGGCGCCGCTCGCCGCGATCGCCCGGAAGGCGCCCCACGCTCCCGGAGTGAAGCGGAGTATCGGACCCTCCGGGTCCTTGGAGTCCCGTACGGCGACGGTGCCGGGGATGTTGGCGGCGACTTCGACGCACTCGCCGCCGGCCGAGCTGTAGCTGGACTTCACGAACTGGAACTCGGACCCGGGCACCGGCTACATCTCCTCAACGACGCGTCTGATGAGCGACCGGGAGTCGGTCTGCGCGAGCGCTTGCCGGGCAACGCGATCGAAGATCGCCGCGTGGTGCGCGGTGTCCTGCTCGCTCTCCAGCCACAGGGTAGACGAGGGCGTATCCAGATGGACCACGTCCATCGCCCCGGACTCGGCGAACGACATGACAGTGAACGCCCCCGCCATGCTGGCGTGAGCACCGGCGCGGTAAGGCAGCACCTGGACCTTCACGTTCGGAAGTTTGGTCAGCTTCAGCATGTGGTCGAGTTGGGCTCGCATGGCCTCACGGCCTCCAACCTCATGCCGGAGTACTCCTTCGCCGACAACCGCCCACAGCTGGATCGGCCGGTCGCCGGCGATCCGCTCCTGGCGCGCGATACGGGCTTCGACATACCGTTCGATCTCATCAGGGTCGTCCCACAGTCCTGCCGCCACGTGCAGGGCCCGCGCATAGTCCGGCGTCTGGAGCAGGCCCGGAATCAGGGCCACTTGAAGCGTTCGGACACGGGTGGCGACATCCTCCAGCGCCACATACTCGACCTGCGCCCGCAGCTCCGGATACTGGTTCCACCAGCCGTGCGCTTTGCGTCGGCCACGGTCGGCCCTCGCCAGGTCCAGCAGGCCGCCGATCAGTGCGCGATCGTCCACTCCGTACAGCTCGCAGAGCGCTTTGATGTCCGGATCGCGCACCGGCACCCAACCACGCTCCATCTTTACGACCTTCGTCGCCGTCGCGCTCAGCGTCTCCGCCGCCTCGGCCTGCGTCCTCCCCGCCGCATCCCGCAGGCGCAGCAGCTCGCCACCGAGCTTGCGTCCCAGCACAGTTGACGTTCGGGCCAGCGCCGACGCCCGCCTTGGAGCCATGCGGTCCCACCTCCTCGTTCGCACTCACCGTGCGGCCATTCCGGGAACATCTTCCCCCGAACAACTTGCACAGGAAGTATTCCAGTCTCTACCGTGAGTTAGCAACCGCTCGCACAGCGGCGCCAGTTGGCGGAAGTGCACCGCTCCGCCCTGCGCGGACGCGGCATCGCCACCGCCGCCCGGCACCCGACCGCACAAGGAGGTGCGCGTCCATGGTCAAGCCACCGCGGGAAGCCGACCGATACGACATCACTCACTACCCACCGCGCCTGGAGTCCGTACCCCTCTCCAGACTCCGGGTCGCGCGACTAGTTACGGAATGGGGCCACCCGTCCCTGGTCGACGACGCCGCCCTGCTCACCAGCGAGTTGACGACCAACGCCCTGCTGCACGGCTGCTTGCGGGACCGGCTGTTCCGGGTCGAGCTCTTACTGACCGGGAGCGTGCTGCGGATCGTCGTCACCGACCCGAAGGGCGAACGCAGACCGGCACCGCGCACGCCGGCCGGGGACGACCAGTTCGGGCGCGGGCTGCTGCTCGTCCGCGCGCTGGCGGCGGACTGGGGCGTCCAGGAACTCACAGTCGGCAAGGCGGTGTGGGCGGAGCTCGGCGCGTGCCCTGACCAGGAGCGAAGGTTGGACCAAAACCCGGGGCCGCCCGGTTTGTGAGTTTGGCGGGCCACGTCTCCCTGTAAAGGGCGCTCCCTGCGGTCGCGTCGCTGCGCGATTCCGCTTCGCTGCACCCTTGACAGCGAGCCGTGTCCCGCTACTGCGGATGAACGTCGGGCGGCCCCGGGGAGCGGGCCCCACCTCAAAATCCGTGAAGCCGACGACTGGCTGGAGGATTGCGCGCTCATCCAGCTCAAGACACCCACGTTCGATCACGCCGGCCGTCTCCCCAGCACCGCCCGCCTTCGATCCCTCGACGCACTGCACTGCGCTGCCGCGCTGAGCCTGGGATCGGCCGTATCGGCGTTTGTCGCGTACGACAGGCGGCTCGTCGAGTCCGCGGAAGCCCTCGGCCTCCCCGTCACGAGCCCTGGCGCGCCCTGAGCTCCGTCTTCAGCACCTTCCCGCTCGCGTTCCGCGGCAGCTCCGGCACGAACTCCACCGCCCTCGGCACCTTGTAGTTCGCCATCTCCCGCCGCGACCAGGCGATCAGGTCGTCCGAGGTCAGCGTCGAGCCGGTCCGGCGGACCGCGTACGCCTTGCCCACCTCGCCCAGCCGCGCGTCCGAGACACCGACCACCGCCACGTCCGCGATGTCCGGGTGCAGGCCGAGCAGTTGCTCTATCTCCGCCGGGTACGCGTTGAAGCCGCCGACGATGAACATGTCCTTGATCCGGTCGGTGATACGGAGGTTCCCGGCCCCGTCCAGCACCCCGACATCACCCGTGCGCAGCCAGCCATCAGGCGTGATCGCCTTCTTCGTCTCCTGCGGGTCCTCGAAGTAGCCCTGCATGACATGGTGCCCGCGCACCAGGATCTCCCCCGCCTCCCCCGGCGGCTGCGGGGCGCCCGTGGGCGCGACGACCCGGACCTCCGTGTCCGGGATGGCGCGGCCCGAGGTGGCCGAGATGACCTCGGCCCGGTCGCCGCGGCGGCACATCGTCACGATGCCGCTCGCCTCCGACAACCCGTAAGCCGTCAGGACAGTGGCGATGTTCAGCTCGCTGCGCAGCCGCTCGACAAGCTGCAGCGGAACCACCGCCGCGCCGGTCACGACCAGCCGGAGCGCCGAGAGGTCGTGCCTGTCGCGCGCCGGGTGGTCCAGCAGCGACTGGTGGAGGGTCGGCGGTCCGGGCAGTACGGAGATGCGTTCGGCCGCGATGTTGGCCAGCACGGTGTCCACGTTGAAGACCGGCTGCGGCACCATCGTCGCGCCCCGCATCAGGCAGGCGATGATGCCGGCCTTGTAGCCGAAGGTGTGGAAGAAGGGGTTCACGACCAGATAGCGGTCGCCCTCGCGCAGCCCCGCCAGTTCGCTCCAGACGTCGTAGCAGCGCAGGGTCTGCGCGTGCGTGATCACCGCACCCTTGGGCCGGCCGGTCGTTCCCGACGTGAAGACGATGTCGGACGCGGACCCGGCCGGGACCGCGTCCGCGCGCTCGCGCACCACGGCGGCCGGCACCCCGTCCCCGCCCGCCAGGAAGTCCTTCCAGGTGCGGAAGTTCTCGGGAGCGTCGTCCGCCAGGACCACGACCTGTTCGAGGTGCGGCAGGCCGGGCAGCGGGCCGTCCCCGCTCCCCTCCGCCGTCGCGCGGCGCAGCGATGCGACGTACGACGTGCCCAGGAACGTACCGGTGACGAAGAGCAGCCTGGCGCGGCTGCGGGCGAGTACGTACGCCGCCTCCGTGCCCTTGAACCGGGTGTTCAGCGGCACCAGCACGGCCCCCGTGGACACCGCCCCGAGCGCCGAGACGATCCAGTCCAGGGTGTTGGGGGCCCAGACCGCGACCCGGTCGCCGGGCTCGACGCCGGATGCGATGCAGGCGGCGGCCGCGCGTTCGACCCGCTCGCCCAGCTCCGTGTACGTGATCCTCGTACGGCCATCCACGACGGCCTCGCGCTCCGCGTACCGCTCGGCGGCCGAGCGCACCAGCCGCGGAATGCTGCCCCACCGCAAATCCCCGCGCATGAGGTCCTCACCGCTGTCCTGCTCTCCGGCCATCGTAAGCCCCTCCCACACCAGTAGCTGACTAACCGTCAGATTAGCTGTAGCCTTCCCGGCTGTCAGCAGTGGCTCAGACCGGAACACGACCCACGGAGGTGGCGATGGCGGCAACCCTCAAGGACGCTACAGCGATAGCCGGGATAGGCCAGACCGCCTTCGCCAGGCAACTCCCCGAATCCGAGAAGGCGTTGGCCTGCCGCGCCATCCTGGCCGCGCTCGACGACGCCGGGATCGCGCCCTCCGAGATCGACGCGTTCGCCTCGTACACCATGGAGGAGACCGACGAGGTCGAGGTCGCCAAGGCCATCGGCGCGGGCGACGTGACGTACTTCTCCAAGGTCGGCTACGGCGGCGGAGGCTCCTGCGCCACCGTCGCGCACCTCGCCTCCGCCATCGCCACCGGCCAGGCGAGCGTCGGCGTCGCCTGGCGGTCCCGTAAGCGCGGATCGGGCCCCCGCCCCTGGAAGAACACCGCCGTCCAGCTCCCCACCCCCGCCCAGTGGACCCGCCCCTTCGGCCTGCTGCGCCCGGCCGACGAGATCGGCCTGCTGGCCCGCCGCTACATGCACGAGTACGGGGCGACCCGCGACCACCTCTTCAATGTGGCCCTGGCCTGCCGGAACCGGGCCAACCAGAACCCGGCGGCGATCATGTACGAGCGGCCGCTGACCCGCGAGATGTACATGACCGCCCGCTGGATCAGCGAGCCGCTGTGCCTCTTCGACAACTGCCTGGAGACCGACGGCGCGCTGGCCTGCGTCATCGTCTCCGCCGAGCGCGCCCGCGACTGCCGGCGGAAGCCGGTGTACGTCCACTCCGCCGCCCAGGGGCTGCCCGCCCAGCACCACGGGATGGTCAACTACTGGAACGACGACCCCCTCACCGGCCCCGCCTGGACCGCCGCCCGCCACCTCTGGAAGCAGGCCGACTTCGGGCCGCAGGACGTCGACGTGGCGCAGATCTACGACGCGTTCACGCCGCTCATCCCGCTCTCCCTGGAGGGCTACGGCTTCTGCGGCAGGGGCGAAGGCGGCGCGTACACCGAGGGAGGCGCCCTCGAGATCGGCGGGCGGCTGCCCATCAACACCGGCGGCGGGGGCCTGTCCGAGGCGTACGTCCACGGCTTCAACCTCATCACCGAAGGCGTCCGACAACTGCGCGGCACCAGCACCGCCCAGGTCCCCGACGCCGCCACCTGCCTGGTCACCGCGGGCGAGGGAGTCCCCACCTCCGCGATTCTGCTGAGGAGTTGAGCCGACCGATGACCACCACTGACGCGACCACCACCGACAACAGCCTGCTGACGCCCGTCGTCGACGAGGACGGCGCGCCCTTCTGGGCGTACGCAGCCCAGGGCGAGCTGCGCATCCAGGCCTGCGCGAACGCGGACTGCGGCGAACTGCGCTTCCCGCCCCGGCCGTGCTGCCCGCACTGCCAGTCGTTCGACAGCGAGTGGCGCAGGATGAGCGGGCGCGGCCGCATCTGGTCGTACGTACTGCCGCATCCGCCACTGCTGCCCGGCTACGCCGCGCAAGCCCCGTACAACGCGATCGTCGTCGAGCTCGCCGACGCGCCGCGCATCCGGCTCGTCGGCAACCTGGTGAGCGAGCCGGACGCGCCGCTGAACTCCGTCGATCCGGCGCGGCTGCGCATCGGCGCGCCCGTGCGGGTGGCGTTCTCGCAGCTCACGCCCGGTATTACTGTCCCGCGCTGGCTGCTGGAGCGGCCGTGAGCGAGGTCCGAGGCATCCGGGTCGAGCCCGACAAGGCGACCGGCGTCGCGGTCGTCACGCTCGACCGGCCGGAGAAGCACAACGCCATCGACCTGACGGCGGCCCGCGACCTCTCCGCCGCCTGGCGGGGGTTCCGCTTCGACGATTCCGTACGGGCCGTCGTCGTCACCGGCGCCGGAGCGAGGGCCTTCTGCACCGGCATCGACCGCTCGGTGGAGGTGCCGCAGCCCTCCTCCCCGTACTCGATCGACGATCCGCTGCTCGCGATCGGCCCGAAGGCCAACGACCTGTGGAAGCCGGTGATCGCGGCGGTCAACGGGATGGCGTGCGGCGGGGCGTTCTATCTGCTCGGCGAGGCGGAGTTCGTCGTCGCCTCCCGGGACGCGACCTTCTTCGACCCGCACACGACGTACGGCATGGTCAGCGCGTACGAGGCGATCGCCATGGCGCAGCGGATGCCGTTCGGCGAGGTGGCCCGGATGTCGCTGATGGGGACGGCCGAACGGCTCTCCGCGCAGCGGGCGTACGAGATCGGGCTGGTGTCTGAGCTGACGGATCCCGGCGAGGCACTGGCGGCCGCGGTGCGCAGCGCCGAGACCATCGCCTCGTACCCGACCGCCGCCGTGCAGGGCACGGTGCGCGCGGTCTGGGCGGCGAAGGAGGCGGCCCGCGTACAGGCGACTGCCCAGGCCCCGCACCTGATCGCGCTCGGCAATCTGCCGGCGGAGCGGCAGGCGGAGCTGTTCACCGCCCGCCGCGCGTCGTTCCGGGTCCGCTAGGCGTCCGCTAGGCCGTCGTGCGGGTCACGCCGGTGACCTCGCACTTGCCGCCGCTGCCCGTGTCACTGCCCGTGGGCACGTACGAGGCGGCGACGTCGAGGGTGTCGGTGGTGTTCGGCATGACGTACGGGATCGTCGAGTTGCTGGTGCGCAGCAGGGTGCCGTTCGGGTCGGTGAACTTCACGTTGAACTTGTAGGTGTACTTCTCCGACGCGCTGCTGTTGGTGGCGCTGATCCGCGCCACGATGCCGCGGGACGGGTCGTACTCGCAGGACTCGATCTTGATGTCGCGGACGGCGCTGTTGTTGCTGCCGCCGGTCGTCGAGCCGGTGGTCAGGCCGCCGGACGTGCTGCTCGACGAGCCGTCGTCGCCGCCGCTCGTGGAGCCGCCACTGCTGCTACTGCTACTGCCGCTGCTCGAACCGCCGCTGCTGCCGCTGCTCGAGCTGTCACAGCCGCCACCGCCGGAGCCGCGGGCTCCGGTGAGCGCGACGATGGCGATGCCGAAGACGGCGACGGCGCGGACATGACGAAGCTTCACGCTTCAACCCCCGTTGAAATCGCTGGAAAATGGCCCGCTATTGACGAGCGCACGTCACCCTAGCAGCGCCGGAGAGCGGTCCTCGCACGGTCCTCGCGCCCTTGCCTGCATCCATCCCTGGACCCGTCCCTGCGCCCGTCCCTGCGCCCTTCCCTCGCACCGATGCCTGGCGGCGGTCCCTCTCGCGGCGTAGCGTCGGGACCGAGAGCCGACGCAGGAGGCCGAGCATGATCCGCAACGTTCTCGGCTCCGTCATCGGTCTCGTCGGAGCGACGGCCGCCGTCTGGAGCCCCTTCCGTGCCTGGTACGACGGCCGTCACGGACGCGACTACCGCATCGCGGAGCTGGTCAGCGGCACCGGCATCACCGACAGCAAGGCGCCCGTGGCGGCCTCGATTCTGCTGCCGTTCGCCTTCGCCGCCCTCCTCACCCTGATCGCCGTCGTGCTGCGCTCCCGCGTGCTGATGGCCGTGGCCGGAGTCGTGGTGCTGGGCTTCACCGTGCTGTGGATGATCCGGCAGGGCCAGGCCGCGGGCAGCCTCAGCGTCGACGGCGACGGCGGCGGCGTGGGCCTGGGCGACGGCGTCGCGAACGCGATCGGCGGCGGCGTGCTGCTGCTCATCGCCGCCGTTGTGCTGTCCGGCCGTGGGAGCAGGCCGAGACGCCGGCACGGGCGCGTGGACGGGCCGCACGCCCCGCAGGAGCCGACCGACCGGCCCCCGGGCGAGGGCCCGCGGGCCTATCCGCCGGCGGACAGGCCGTCGCCCGAACGGCCGTGGCAGCCGCGACAGCCGCGCTCCGGGCAGACCGGGCAGACCGGGCCCGAGGGGCACACCGGCCCCGGCGGGCGGACCGGGCCCGAGGGGCGGACCGGCCCCGGCGGGCCCGATGCGACGACACGTGGGTGGGACGAACCACCGCCACGGACGTGAGCTGCGAACCGAAACGGGCGAACGGCAACGGCTACCCGCGCGGCGGCGCGGCCGCGCGGGTTCCCGTGCCCTTCACCGCGTCCAGTGCGTAGACGCAGCGGTCCTTGCTGCATGCGTACACCACTCCGCCCTGCGCCACCGGCGAGCCGGTGATCTCACCGCCCGTCGCGAGCTTCCAGCGCAGCTGGCCGCCTGCCGCGTCCAGGGTGTAGAGGCAGTGGTCGGCGGAGCCGAAGTGCACCCGGCCATCGGCGGCCACCGGAGCGCCCACGACCTCGCCACCCGCCGCGAAACGCCACTTCGGCGTACCCGTCACCGCGTCCAGCGTGTAGAGCGCGCTGCCGGAGCCGACGTGGACGTTGCCGTCGGCGACGAGAACGGGTTCGACGGACTGGCGGGCCTCGGTCGCGATGCGCCAGCGGTCCTTGCCGGTGGCCGCGTCCAGGGCGTACACCGTGCCCAGGTAGTCGGCGAGGTAGACGCCGCCGCCCGTGACGGCCGGGCCGGGGGCGAACGCGGGCGGGCTGAGGAAGACCGCCGGGGCCTCGAAGTGCCAGCGCACGTGCCCGCTGGCGATGTCGACCGCGAGGACCCGGGTACCGGCGGCGATGTACGCGTATCCGTCGGGCGCGGGCGTGACCCGCACCGGGACGTTGCCGCAGGATGCGGCGTCGCCGACGGGGTAGGACCAGCGCTCGACACCGGTCCGGGCGTCCAGCGCCCGGAGCCGGGCGTCCTTCCACACGTACACCGTCGAGTCGTCGATGACCGGACCGGCCTCGGGGGTCTCGAAGTCCGTCTGGGCGCCGGTGATCTCCCACAGCTTCTGGCCGTTGGCGGCCTCCCAGCCCTGTACGCCGCCGCCGCGCGTCGCGGTGATCACCGTGCCGCGGTCGGCCTTGAGGGAGTACACCCAGGCGTCGGTCTGCAGGCGCCAGCGCTCGGCGCCGTCCGCGGCGTCGAGGGCGTACAGCGAGGGGCCGTCGGAGGCGTGGATCAGGCCGTCCGTGACGGCCATCGCCCAGGCCACGTCACGGGTCTTGAACTGGCGGCGGCCGCTGGCCACGTCCAGGGCGTGCACCTCGAAGGAGGTCACGTAGAGCAGGTTCCCGGCGACCGTGGGGGTGCCCCACACGTCGTTCGACATACGGAAACGCCAGGGCCGCCAGCGGCCGTTGTCCGGGGCCGGGCTGGGCGTGGGTACGGCAGCGGGGCCGGGCTCGGCGCCGTTGACGGCCGGATTCGGGTGGGGGTGGGGATTGGGGTGCGGATCGGACTGCGGATTCTGGTGCGCGGGGGCGGCCACTCCGGCGGGCGGACGGATCCAGCCGGTCGCGGCCACCGGGCCGGCGCCCGCCCCGACCGCCCGCGCGTCGGCGACGCGTGGGCCGGGGCCGATGGACACCTTGGCGCCGGCCAGCCGTACCGGCCCGTCGGACTGGTGCTGATGCGGCTGCGGCTGCGGCTGGCGGGGAGGCTGGGGCGGCGGAGGCGGGGGTGCCTGGCCGGTGCGCGGGTCGCTGCCACGCCAGGCGCTGTCCCAGTCGTTGCCGCGCGGCGGCGTGGGTGGTCTGCGCTTGGGCGGCGCGGCCGGCTGCGTGGGCGCGCGGCCGCCACGGCGCTGCTCGATCATCGCGGTCGCGCGCGCGGGCAGCCAGGCCGAGGCCGTACCGCTGTCGTCACTGCCGGAGCCGAAGAGGTGAGGGGCGAGCTGGGCCTGCAGATCGGCAGGGCTCGGCCGCCGGACGGCCTCCATCTGCATACAGGACTCGATCAGCGGGCGCAGCTCGTCGGGCAGGCCCCCCAGGTCGGGCCCCTCGCGCAGCAGCATGAAGACGGTCTCGACCGGGTTGGCCCCGTGGAAGGGCGGATGCCCGGTCGCGGCGAACACCAGCGTCGAGCCGAGCGAGAAGACGTCGCTCGCGCCCTTGACGCTGCGCGAGTCCTTGGCCTGCTCGGGCGACATGTACGCGGGCGTGCCCACGGCGACGTTGGTCATGGTCAGCCGGGTGTTGGAGACGCCGCTCGCGATACCGAAGTCGATGACACGCGGGCCGTCCTCCACCACCAGGACGTTGGACGGCTTGAGGTCGCGGTGGACGAGACCGGCACCGTGGATCGACTGCAGAGCCTCGGCGATCCCGGCCGCGAGCCAGCGGACCGCCTGGGCCGGCATCGGCCCGCACTCATTCACTATTTCTTCGAGGGAGGGAGCGGGCACATACGCGGTGGCCAGCCACGGCACGGCCGCCCGCGGGTCCGCGTCCACGACGGCGGCGGTGTAGAAGCCGCTGACGGCCCGTGCTGCCTCGACCTCGCGCGTGAAGCGGACCCGGAACAGCTGGTCCTCGGCAAGCTCGGTACGTACCGTCTTGATCGCCACCCGCCGGCCGGACGCCGAGCGCGCGAGATAGACCAGCCCCATGCCGCCGGCGCCGAGTCGTCCCAGCACCTCGAACGGGCC
This sequence comes from Streptomyces sp. A3M-1-3, assembly GCF_024213665.1. GTDB lineage: Bacteria > Actinomycetota > Actinomycetes > Streptomycetales > Streptomycetaceae > Streptomyces. The sequence continues at coordinate 5,457 of NZ_JANAVP010000045.1, read as the reverse complement.
GATCCGTCTCGGGTCGTGCTGCGTCAGCTGCTCCACCACTTGCCTGCCACCTCCCCGTACGGGCCCCATCGGAATGGAGCCCGTGAAATACCGCCCTGTGCAGCGTCTCACCACTGGGCACCACCCGGCGGTGCGCACCCTGATTCTTCCTGTCGGAGGCGGCCGAGGCGAACCCGGGGGCGGATCGGGGTGTCTCACCGCGATCCGGACACTTGAACGGTGTCGGGCTTGGGCTCGGGCTTGGGGCTCAGCCCGGACCCGCCTCGTGCTCAGCCCTGGGACCCGGCCTCGGGGTCGCGGTCGGGCTTGGCCTGGGGCTTGGCCTCGGGCCTGGCCTCGGACCTCGTCTCGGACCTGGCCTCGGCCTCGGGCTCTGGCTCGGGCTCGGCCTCGGGCTCGGGCTCGGGCTCGGCCAGCAGGGCGAAGACCGCGCCCTGGTTGTCGGCGACCACGGTAATCCGCCCGTACGGCGTATCGAAGGGACCGGCGGTGACGCGGCCGCCGAGCCGCTGCACCGTGGCCACCGACTCGTCGCAGTCGTCGACATTGAAGTAGACGAGGAAATGGGCCGGCATCTCGACCGGGAACGCATCAGTGATGACGCTGCGGCCGCCGATCGCGGTCTCCGGCCCGGGCTTCGAGCCCCGCGGCGACCAGGTCCGGAATTCGACGCCCGCGTCCTCGATGTCCTGGCCGACGAAGCCGAACACCGTCTCGTAGAAGGGGTCGACCCGGTCCTTGTCCCGCGTGTACACCTCGGTCCAGCAGTACGCGTTCGGCTCCCGAAACTTCTCGAAGCCGCGGTGGGTGCCCGGCTGCCAGAGCCCGAAAACCGCGCCCTCGGGGTCGGCGGCCAGCGCCATCGTGCCGAACGGACCGACCTCCATCGGATCCATGACCAGCCGGCCGCCCGCGCTCCTGATCCTGGCGCTGAGCGCGAACGCGTCCGGGGTGGCGAAGTACACCTCCCAGACGGTGGGCATCCGGCCGTCCGGCTTCGGGGCGAGCGCGGCGACGTTCTTTCCGTCGCTGTACGCCTGCGTGTAGAAGCCGTGCTCGTCGCCCGCGCCCTCGTCGAAGGTCCAGCCGAACAGCTCCCCGTAGAAGCGCTTGCCCGCCGCAAGATCCGGAAGCGAAGCGTCCACCCAGCAGGGTGTGCCCTCTGCGAAGTCAGCCATGGGGCTGGATTCCTTTCCCGTGCGCGGGAACTCTGTGGTGCCCGTCACACTCAAGCTAACGGTCACTTACGTGCCGAGGGAAGGGAAATAATCGAACATATGGCCAATAAAGGGGCAGATCGGCTTGCGGTTACTGAGTTGTCCACTGAAGTTGTCCACAGGCTGTTGATAAGACTATTCGGGGGAAGGGCCAGGGCGGGGCGGAGCGGAGGCGAGCGGGCGGCCGTCCGCCGAGAGGGGTAACCCCATTTGCAGTCGGCCGAATCGCGCTCCGATCACCCCTCGGTAAGCTGACGGCATGACAGGACAAGTACGCACCGTCGACGGCCGCGTGGCCGGACGACGCGGCCAGGCGACGCGGCAGAAGCTGCTCGACTGCCTCAGCGAGATGCTCAGCTCCTCGCCGTACCGGGACGTCAAGGTCATCGACGTCGCCCGGAAAGCGGGAACCTCTCCCGCGACCTTCTACCAGTACTTCCCCGACGTCGAGGGCGCCGTCCTGGAAATCGCCGAGCGAATGGCCACGGAAGGAGCCCAGTTGACGGAACTCGTCGCGGGCCGCTCCTGGGTCGGCAAGGCCGGCTGGCAGACCTCGGAGGAACTGGTCGAGGGATTCCTCGACTTCTGGCGCAGGAACGACGCGATTCTGCGCGTCGTCGACCTGGGAGCGGCGGAGGGCGACAAGCGGTTCTACAAGATCCGCATGAAGATCCTGAACTCCGTCAACAACTCCCTTACGGACGCGGTCAAGGACCTCCAGGCCAAGGGCAGGGTCGACAAGGACGTCAGCCCGGCCGCCATGGCCGGCTCCCTGGTCGCGATGCTCGCGGCGGTCGCCTCGCACCAGAAGGGCTTCCAGACGTGGGGCGTCAAGCAGGCCGAACTCAAGCCGAACCTGGCGCTGTTGGTACACCTCGGCATCACCGGCAAGAAGCCGACGAAGTAACCGCCGGATCGAACCTGACTTGGTGATACCGGGCTGCCTCACGCGCCCGCATTCCTGTCTACTACTTTCTCCTGTCTGCCTCTTGCCTGCTTCCCTCCTTCCCTGCCGACCTTCCTGTCTGCGCGTTCCCGGTGAGCCTGCACTGCCTGACTGCCCCGGTCAGCGGCGGTGCAGGCGGAAGAGCCGGATCTCGCGTTCCACCCTCGCCTGATACGTCGCGTACGGCGGCCAGAACCTCAGCACCGCCTCCCAGGCGGCCGCCCGCTCCTCGCCGGTCAGCAGACTCGCCCGGACCGGGATGCGCCGGCCCTTCCAACTGACCTCGGCATCCGGGTTCTTGAGCAGGTTCGCCGTCCAGGCCGGATGCCCCGGGCGGCCGAAGTTGGACCCGATCAGAATCCAGCTGCCCGACTCCTCCTCCGGCATGCAGGCCAGCGGGGTGGTCCGCGGCTGCCCGCTCTTCGCGCCCCGAGCGGTCAGGATCACGCCGGGCAGCATCTGGGCGCTCAGGATCACCTTGCCCCGGGTGAGCCGGTGGACCGCGCGGTCCATGGCCGGGATGAAGTGCGGGGCGACCTTCGCGAACGTACGGGTCGAGGAGACCTTCTGGATCAGGCGCATTCCGCGGGGCATCAGACCACCACCGCCCCCGCGAACAGGCCAGCCTGGTGGGCCGCGTGCGCCCGCAGCCGGTGGACCGGGCCGAACAGCAGCTCGTCCGCCGCCGCCCGCTTGAAGTACAGATGCGCTTCGTGCTCCCACGTGAAGCCGATGCCGCCGTGCAGCTGGATGGCCTCGGCTGCGGTGGCGCGCAGCGCCTGAAGTGCCTGGGCCAGGGCGAGGCCGCCGGCCTCCGCCGGGTCCCAGGCCGCGTAGTACGCGGCCGAGCGCGCGGCCTGCAGCTGTACGTACAGGTCGGCGAGCCGGTGCTGGACCGCCTGGAAGGACCCGATGGGCCGCCCGAACTGCTCGCGGGCCTGGACGTACTCGATCGTCCGCTCCAGCGCGGCCGACGCCGCGCCGACCGCCTCGGCGGCCAGTACGGCGGCGACGGTGCGGCCCACGGCGGCAAGGGCGCCCGGCACGTCGGCGTCCTGCGCCGCGCCACCGCCCTCGCGCCCGCCCTCGCGCTCGTCCTCGCGCCCGCCCTCCCGTTCCTCTGCGCCCAGCAGCTCGGCTTCCGCGTCGCGGAGCTCGATCCTCGCCTGGCTCCTGGTCTCGTCCAGGGAGGTCTGCCGGGTACGGGCGAGGCCCGCGGCCTCGGCGCGGACTAGGAAGAGCAGCGTCCGGCTACGGGCGAAGCCGCCCGCGTGGGCGGCGACCACCAGGACCCCGGCACTGTGCCCGTCGAGGACCTGCCCGGCCTCCCCGTACAGCCGCCAGCCGTTCTCGGTGCGGCGCGCCTGTACGCCGCCGGCCCGGCCGCCGCCCGCCCACTCACCGCCGGTGTTGTCCTCCGTGAGCGCGAGCGCCGCCGAGAGGCTGCCGCCCGGCACGGCGAGGGCCGCGGTGAGGTCGCCCGAGGCGATGCGCGGCAGCAGGTCAGCACGCTGGGCCTCCGTACCGAGCGCGCTGATCAGCGGCGCGGCGAGTACGGCGGTGGCGAGCAGGGGGGACGGCAGCAGGGCCCGGCCGGTCTCCTCGCAGGCGAGCGCCAGCTCGGCGGACCCACAGCCGACGCCTCCGTACGCCTCGGGGAGCGCCAGCCCGGGCAGCCCCAACTGTTGCGCAAGCTGCTGCCAGAGCTCCCGGTCGTAGCCGGCGGCGGTCCGGACCGCGGCCTTGACCTCGTCGGGGCCGCAGCGTTTACCCAGCAGTTCTCGCAGGGTGCGGCGGATCTCGTCCTGCTCCGCGGTGAAGGCGGCGTCCATCGGCGGGCTCCTCCCCTATCTGACGAGGCGTCATGTTAGGACGGGTCCGTCGAGATGCACAGAGCCGCGACGAGCTCCTTGTGGGACGCCGAGGTAGATCCGCGGGACGGGGATGGCAGCGGCATTTATCTGATATACCGTCAGATTCATGTCTTCAGCCAATCGCAGGGTCGCTGTTGTCGGTATATCGCTCTCGGACTGCGGCCGGGTCGACGAGGCCACTCCATACGCCCTGCACGCGCAGGCCGCCCGCCGCGCGCTCGCCGATTCGGGCCTGGACCGCTCGGTGGTCGACGGCCTCGCCTCGGCGGGCCTGGGGACGCTGGCCCCGGTCGAGGTCGCTGAGTATCTGGGGTTGCGCCCCACCTGGATGGACTCCACCGCCGTGGGCGGCTCGACCTGGGAGGTGATGGCGGCCCATGCGGCGGACGCGATCGCGGCGGGGCACGCCAACGCCGTACTGCTGGTGTACGGGTCGACGGCCCGCGCCGACATCAAAGCGCGGCGTCGCACGTCGAACCTGTCCTTCGGGGCCCGGGGACCGCTGCAGTTCGAGGTCCCGTACGGGCACACGCTGATCGCGAAGTACGCGATGGCGGCACGCCGCCACATGCACGAGTACGGCACGACGCTGGAGCAGCTCGCGTCGGTGGCGGTGCAGGCGCGGGCGAACGCGGCGACGAACCCGGACGCGATGTTCCGGGAGCCGGTGACGGTCGACGACGTCCTCTCCGGCCCGATGATCGCGGATCCGTTCACGAAGCTGCACTGCTGCATCCGGTCGGACGGGGGCTGCGCGGTGCTGCTGGCGGCGGAGGAGTACGTCGCGGACACGGCGAAGGCTCCGGTGTGGATCCTGGGCGCGGGCACGTCCGTCTCCCACACGACCATGTCGGAGTGGGAGGACTTCACGGTCTCGCCGGCGGCGGTGTCGGGACGGCTGGCGTTCGAGCGGGCGGGGGTGCGGCCTTCGGATGTGGATGTGGCGGAGATCTACGACGCGTTCACCTATATGACGCTGGTGACGCTGGAGGATCTGGGCTTCTGCGAGAAGGGCGAGGGCGGGGCCTTCGTGGAGAAGGGCCGTCTGCTGCGGGACGGCGAGCTCCCGGTGAACACGGACGGCGGCGGCCTGTCGGCCTGCCACCCCGGCATGCGGGGACTGTTCCTGCTGGTGGAGGCGGTACGGCAACTGCGCGGCGAGGCGGGCGAGGGCCAGGTCCGCAAGCCGGGCGGCGGCGGTCGCGGCAGCGGCCGGCTGCCGGAAGTGGCGGTGGCTTCGGGCACGGGCGGCTGGTTCTGCTCGTCGGGGACGGTGGTACTGGGGCGGGGGTGACGGTGGACGGGGGTCGGGGGCGAGCGGAGCGGGGGCCGGGGGTCGGGGGCTAGATGAATGAGTCCAAGGGGTGTCGTTGCGGTCAGTGATCGTAGGCGGTGAGTGATCGCTTGACCGGCTGATTGG
>NZ_JANAVP010000044.1 GCF_024213665.1 Streptomyces sp. A3M-1-3 | reverse complement strand
CGATTCACCGGGGTATGCAAGCACAACACGACCGACAACGCACTTCTGCGACCAGCACTTTCGCAACAGACCCTAGCGCTCGGCCATCAGGCGCGAACCGCTCATGCGGTCGCCGAACACGTCGTCCGGGTTGGAGAGCACACAGGTGTCCAGGGAGAGGCAGCCGCAGCCGATGCAGTCGGTGAGGTGGTCCCGCAGCCGCCCCAACTGCTGGATGCGCTGGTCGAGTTCGGCGCGCCATGCCTCGGAGAGGCGCGCCCAGTCCTCGCGGGTGGGGGTGCGCTCGTCCGGCAGCTCGGCGAGCGCGTCCCGGATGGTGACCAGAGGGATGCCGACGCGCTGCGCCGCGCGTACGAATGCGACGCGACGCAGCGCGTCCCTGCTGTAGCGGCGCTGGTTGCCGGCTGTCCTGCGGCTGCTGATCAGGCCCTTGGCCTCGTAGAAGTGCAGGGCGGAGACGGCGGCGCCGCTGCGCGCGGACAGCTGGCCGACCGTGAGCTCGTGGATCTTCTCTGGAATCTGCGGCACTCCTCGAACCCTACTCCGCAGTCCGTTGACAATTACACAGGAGGCCAACCATGCTGAGCAAGCGCTTAGACATGTAGTGGGACATGGACATGTAGATGGAAAGCCAGAGAGGCAGGGCCATGGCAGAGCCGAGGATCTTCACGTCCGCCGAGGAGCTGCGCGCCGGGGTCGGCGAGCAGTTGGGCGAGAGCGAATGGCTGGAGATCGACCAGAAGCGGATCGACCTGTTCGCGGACGCCACCGGCGACCATCAGTGGATCCATGTGGACCCGGAGAAGGCAGCGGCCGGCCCCTTCGGTACGACCATCGCGCACGGCTATCTGACGCTCTCGCTGCTGCCCACCCTGGTGCCGCAGATCATGCGGGTCGAGGGCATGAAGATGGGCATCAACTACGGCACCAACAAGGTGCGTTTCCCCTCCCCCGTGCCCGTCGGCTCCCGGCTGCGCGCAACGGGCGTGATCAAGGACGTGACCGAGGCGGGCGGCGGCGTGCAGATCACCGCCGCCATCACGGTCGAGCGTGAGGGCGGCGACAAGCCGGCGTGCGTGGCGGAGTCGGTCTCCCGCTTCTACTTCTGAGGCGCCTGCTGCCAGGACTCCGGGCCCGTACGCCGCGCTCCGACCATACGGAGCACGAGGTCGGCGTAGAGCGCGCCGACCTCGTCGGGCGTTCTGCGCCCGTCCACCTTGAACCAGCGCGCCACGTCGATGCAGAGCGACAGCACGGCGACGGCGGTACCCGGCACGTCGGGCACCTCGAACTCCCCCGCCTGCACGCCCTCGTCGAGGATCCGGCGGACGGCGGCGTCGCTCTGCCTGCGCAGCGCGACGATCTCGGTGCGGTGCTCGGGGCCGAGGGCTTCGAGTTCGTACTGGACGACGCGGGCGGTCATATGGCGCCCGGCGTGCCACCGGACGAACGAACGCACGGCGTCGTCGAGCCGCTCGGTCGGCGTGCCCTCACCGCCGGCGGCCCTCTCCAGGATCTCGAGCGCCTTGTCGTGCCCGATCCGGCTGATCCGGTGGAGCAGCTCTTCCTTGGTCTTGTAGTGGATGTAGAGCGCGGCCGGGCTCATCCCGGCCCTGCCCGCGATGTCGCGAGTCGTGGTCGCGTGGTAGCCGCGCTCGGCGAACGCCTCGACGGCGGCGACGAGCAGCCTGCGGGCCGCCTCGGGGCTGACCTCGCCCCACGGCGCGTCCTCGCCGCCGGTCTCCTCCGCGATGCCCATTCGCTTACCCCTTCCACCCTCAGCCGGACTGACACCCTACCCTGAAGGTGAGCAAGCGCTTAGCTCTGACCGGCCTCCCGGGGGTCCCCTGATCGGCTCAGAACGCCGAGACCCCCGTGAGGGCGCGGCCGATCACCAGCTTCTGGATCTGGCTGGTTCCCTCGTACAGCGTCATCACGCGGGCGTCGCGCAGCAGCTTGCCGGCCGGGTACTCGTCGATGTAGCCGTAGCCGCCGAAGACCTGGAGTGCGTTGTTCGCGGCGCGCACCGCGGCCTCGGACGCGAAGAGCTTCGCCTTGGACGCCTCGGTGTCGAACGGCAGGCCGCGGTCGATCAGGTCGGCGACCCGCCAGGTGAGCAGCCGGGCGGCGTCCACGTCCACCGCGATGTCGGTGATCAGCTCCTGCACCAGCTGGTGGTGGGCGATCGACTTGCCGAACTGCTCGCGCTCGGCCGCATACCTCACGGCGGCGTCCAGCGCGGCCTGGGCTATGCCGACGCAGCCGGCGGCCACCGACATCCGCCCCTTGGCGAGCGCCGACATCGCGACCGAGAAGCCCTTGCCCTCCGGCGCGATCACCGCCGAGGCGGGGACCCTGACGTCCTCCAGCACCAGTTCGGCGGTGGCCTGGCCGCGCAGGCCGAGCTTGCCGTGGATCTCGCGGCGGGTCAGCCCGGCGGTGTTGGTGGGAACCAGGAAGGCGCTGACGCCCTTGTGGCCGGGCGTGTCGTTCGTACGGGCGAAGAGCAGCACCACATCGGCCCAAGTGCCGTTGGTGATGAACATCTTGGTGCCGTTGATGACCCAGTCCCCGGCCGTGCCGCCGTCCCGCACCGCCCGGGTGGCCAGATGGCCGGCGTCGGACCCGGTGCCGGGCTCGGTGAGGCCGAAGCATCCGACCTGGTCGCCCGAGGTCAGGCCGGGGAGCCACTGCCGCTTCTGCTCCTCGCTGCCCCACGCGGCGATCGACTTGGCGACCAGCCCGAGCGATACGGAGACGATGCCGCGCACCGCGGAGTCGCCGCGGCCCAGCTCCTCGGTGACCAGGGCGTACGAGAGGTGGTCGCCGCCGGAGCCGCCGCACTCCTCGGGGATGGTGAGGCCGAGGAACCCCAGCGCGCCCAGCTTCTTCACGATGCCGCGGTCCACGCTCTCGGCCCGGTCCCACGCGGCCGCGTGCGGGGTGATCTCGCGGTCGGCGAAGTCCTTGGCCAGCCGGCGCACCGCGGCCTGCTCATCGCTCAGCTCCAGGTTCATCGGCACCTCGTTTAATTAACACTGCTAGTTTATTGGCGGCAGGCCCTACTATGTGCCGCATGGCCCGCCCACGCAAGCCCCTCCTCAGCAGAGAGCGCATCGTCGACGCGGCGAGCGCACTCGTGGACGCCGAAGGGCTGGAGGCGGTCTCCACGCGCCGGCTCGCCGCCGGGCTCGGTGTCAGCGGGCCGTCCCTCTACAACCACTTCCGCAACAAGGACGAGATCCTCGACGCCGTTGCCGACACGGTCAGTGCCCAGGTCGACCTGTCGATGTTCGAGGACGGCCGCGACTGGCGCACCGCGCTGCACGACTGGGCCGTCTCCTACCGCGCCGCCCTGCGGGCGCACCCGAACATCGTCCCGGTCCTGGCCCAGGGCCCGGGCCGCCGCCCGGCCGGACTGCGGCTGGCCGACGCGGTGTTCGGCGCGATGGTCGAGGCGGGCTGGCCGCCCGCCCAGGCCACCCACATCGGGGCCCTGATGCGGTACTTCATCACCGGCTCGGCCCTCGGCTCCTTCGCCGGCGGTTTCGTCGACGACGAGGCGGCGTACAACCCGGCGGACTATCCCCACCTCGGGCAGGCCCATCTCCTGGCGGAGCGCCGGCAGCAGGTGGACGAGGGCGCGTTCGAAACGGGCCTGAAGGCCCTGATCGACGGCCTGGCGGTGCAGTACGAGCAGCTGGCGCGCGCGTGACGGCCGGCCGCCTGCCCGTTCCTTGACGTACTGACGTACTGACGTACTGACGTCCTACTGGAGGGTGATCGCTCATGAGCCGTTACGAGGAGTTCCGTGCCCTGCACCGGCCCGGTGCACCCCTGCTGCTGCCCAACGCCTGGGACCACGCCTGCGCCGCCGCGCTCGCGCAGGCCGGGTTCGCGGCCATCGGGACGACCAGCCTCGGAGTCGCCTCGGCCGCCGGGAAGCCCGACGCCACGGGTGACACCCGCGAGGAGACCCTGCGGCTGGGGCGCGGTCTGGCCCGGCTGGCCGTGCCGGTGAGCGTGGACATCGAAGGCGGCTTCAGCGAGCAGCCGGCCGAGGTCGCCGCGCTCGCGGCCGAGCTCGTACGGGCTGGGGTCGCCGGGGTGAACATCGAGGACGGCCGCCCGGACGGGTCGCTGGCCGACGCCAAGGAGCAGTGCGAGCTGATCCGGGCCGTCAAGGAAGCGGCGCCCGAGCTGTTCGTGAACGCGCGCACCGACACGTACTGGCTGCCCGGCCACCGGGAGCGGACAAGCGAACGTCTCGCCGCCTACCAGCAGGCAGGCGCCGACGGTCTGTTCGTCCCGGGGCTACAGGACGAGCGGACCATCGGCGCCCTCGCGCGGGAGCTGACGCTCCCGCTCAACATCCTCTTCGCGCCTGGCGGGTTGACCGTCGCGCGCCTCGCCGAGCTGGGCGTGGCCCGGATCAGCACCGGTTCGCTGCTCTTCCGGGCCGCCGTACACGGGGCCGTGGAACTGGCCCGTGCCGTCGCCCGCGGCGATGCGGAGGCCGCGGACCTCGGCGAACTGCCCTCGTACGACCGGGCTCAGGCCTGGGCGGGAGCGTTCTCCTCCTGAGGCGCGGCGTTCGCCTGCCGGCCGGCGCCGGCCCGCCGGGACAGGATGCGGATGGAGATCAGGGCGATGACCGCGAGGCCGATGATGTAGCCGGACACCGCCATCGAGGTGCCGGTGGCCTCCAGCAGCAGCACCATCACGAACGGCGCGAGCCCGCCGCCGAACACGGCCGCGATCTGGTAGCCGAGTGAGGCGCCGGTGTACCGCATCTCCGCCGTGAACAGCTCGGCGAAGAGCGCCGCCTGCGGCCCGTACATGATGCTCAGGAAGCAGCTGGTGACGAACGTGCCCACACCCAGCCAGAGCAGCGAGCCGGTGTCGATGAGCAGGAACAGCGGCACCGCCCAGACCAGCAGGCCCACCGCGCCGAAGGCGTAGATGCGGAGTCGGCCGACACGGTCGGAGAGGGCCGCCGCGGCGGGTATCAGCACCAGCTGGGTGAGGCTGACGCAGAGCGAGACGGCGAGGACCGCGCTGCGCTTCATCTCGAGTTCGCGGGTCGCGTAGTCGAGCACGCCGGTGATGATGATGTAGAAGGTCGCGGTGTTGACGGCGAAGGAGCCGCCGGCCAGGAAGACCGTGCCGAGATGACTGCGCAGAATCGTGCGCAGCGGCGAGCGAAGCGAGATGGGGGTCCCCCCGGCCGAAGGCTGGGGGAGAGCTTCGCCCTTCTCCTGTTCGGCCAGGGCCTTTTCGGCCTCGCGGAAGGCGGGGGTCTCCTCGACGCGCGTGTGGATGTACCAGGCCAGGACGAGGACCAGCACGCCAACGAGGAACGGCAGCCGCCATCCCCAGGCGGCGAAGGCACTGTCGCTGGTGGTGGCGCCGGCGATGAGGAACACGGTGTTCGCGGTCACCACGCCGATCGGGACGCCGAGCTGGACGAGGCTGCCGTAGAGGCCGCGCTTGCCCTCGGGGGCGTACTCGGTGGCCATGAGCATCGCACCGCCCCACTGGGCGCCGACCGCGATGCCCTGCAGTACGCGCAGCAGGACGAGCAGCACCGGAGCGGCGATGCCGATCGTCTCGTACGTGGGCAGCAGCCCGATGCCGGTGGTGGCGACGCCCATCAGGGTCAGCGCGAGGACGAGCATCGGCTTGCGGCCGCGCTTGTCGCCCAGCTGACCGGCGATGATGCCGCCGACGGGGCGGGCGAGGAAGCCGACCGCGAAGGTGGCGAAGGCGGCGAGGACTCCGGCGGAGGAGCTGCCGGCCGGGAAGTACAGATCGCCGAGCACGAGGGCGGCGGCGATGCCGAAGACGAAGTAGTCGTACCACTCGACGGCGGAGGCGAGAGCAGCGGCCGTGGCCACCTTGCGCCGGTTCCTGTCGGTGAGGGCCGGCGCGGTGGTGCCGGTCGATGGGGAAGCTGCCGTGTCCATGCGGTGCACACTCCGATGGTGGGTGCGGGGGACGGAGGGGGGGCGGCGCTGTGATGAGATTGCGGGGACCGTACCGACCGGCTGGTACGGAGGTCAACAGCCTGCACAGCAGCAGTTTGATCACGGCGTACCGCCCGGTACGCCGTGTCGGCGGGGCAGCACGAGTGCCCCGGCCGCGCGGGGCGGCCGGGGTGCTGGAAGGGGCGGCTGGACGGCTCCGGGAACCGGCCGGGAAGGGGCTAGAAGACGACCAGGGCGCGGCCGCCCTTGCCCGCGAGCATGTTGTCGAAGGCGGCCGGGATGCCGTCGAGGGAGATCCGCTCGGTGACCATGGAGTTCAGGTCGAGGCGGCCCGCCCGGATGTGCTCCGCGAGTATCGGAAGGTCACGGGCCGGGTCGGAGTTGCCGTACACACAGCCGGAGAGCGTGCGGCCGAAGTGGAAGATCTCCAACGCGTTGAACGTCACCTGCTGATCCTTGCCGCCGATCCCGACCACCGTGGTGCGGCCGCCGCGGCGAGTGGACTCCCACGCGGTACGAATGGTCGCGGCGCGGCCGACGCACTCGACGGCGACATCCGCGCCGTACCCGCCGGTGAGCCCCCGGATCTCCTTGGCCGTGGTGTCCGACGCGATCAGGAACTCGGTGGCGCCGGCGGCACGCGCCAGTTCCTCCTTCGCCGGGGACACGTCGACGGCCACGACCGGTCCGGCACCGGCGATGCGCGCGGACTGGAGCACGGCCAGGCCGACTCCGCCGACGCCGAAGACCGCGACCGACTCGGCGGGGCGGACCTGCGCGGAGTGGTGGACGGCTCCGTAACCGGTCAGGACCGCGCAGCCGAGCAGCGCGGCCTCGGTGAGCGGGATGCCGTCCGGGACGGGCAGGACACAGTTCGCCGCGACGACGGTCTCCTCGGCGAACGCGGCGACGTTCAGGCCGGGGTGGAGCTCGGTGCCCTCGGCCGTACGGGCGTGGATGTTGCCCACCCCGGCGAGGGCGTTTGCGCACAGCCACACCTCGCCGAGTCCGCAGTGGCGGCAGGTTCCGCAGGACGGCGCCCAGTTGAGGACGACGCCGTCACCGGGGGCGACATGGCCGACGCCCTCCCCGACCGACACCACCGTGCCCGCGCCCTCGTGGCCGAGGACCGCCGGGACGGGCACGCGCATGGTGCCGTTGGAGAGTGACAGGTCGGAGTGGCAGACCCCGGCGGCGGCGAGACGCACCCGCACCTGGCCGGGGCCGGGCTCGGGCAGTTCGATTTCGGCGATCTCCAGGGGAGAACCGACGGCGGGCAGGATGGCGGCGCGGACCACGTTGACTCTCCGGCGTTTTCAGAACTGCAGGGACTTGGTCTGGAGGTACTCGGCAAGGCCGTGCGTGCCGAGTTCCCGGCCGACGCCCGACTGCTTGTAACCGCCGAAGGGAGCCAGCGGGTTGAACCGCCCGCCGTTGATGTCGACCTGGCCGGTGTCCATCCGGCGGGCGAAGGCGACCGCCTCCTCGGCGTCGGCTGCCCAGACGGCACCGGCGAGGCCGTACACGGTGCCGTTGGCGATGCGCAGGGCGTCGTCCTCGTCCTCGTACGGAAGGATCGACAGGACCGGGCCGAAGATCTCCTCCTGCGCGATGGTCATCGAGGGCGTGACGTCCGCGAAGACCGTCGGGGTGACGTAGTAGCCCCGCTCGTGGGGCGAGTCCGGACCGCCGGCGACGACCCGCGCACCCTCCTCGATTCCCTTGGCGATGTAACCGCGCACCCGGCTGTGCTGCTTGGCGTTGACGACCGGGCCGAGGCGGCTGGCCTGGTTGTGCGGGTCGCCGGCGACGTACTTGGCGGCGGCCGTGGCGGCGAGGGCGACGGCCTCGTCGTACTGGTCCCGGTGGACGAGCATGCGGGTCCACGCGCTGCACGTCTGGCCGGAGTTGGACATGACGTTGGCCACGCCGACGTTGACCGCCTTGGCCAGGTCGGCACTCGGCAGGATGACGTTGGCGGACTTGCCGCCGAGCTCCAGGGCGACGCGCTTGACTGCCGCGCCGGCCGTCGCGCCGATCTGCCGGCCGACCGCGGTGGATCCGGTGAAGGAGACCAGGTCGACGCCCTCGTGTTCGGCGAGCGCCTGCCCGGCGACCGGGCCCAGACCGGTGACCAGGTTGAACACCCCTGCGGGGACACCCGCCTCGTGCACTGCTTCGGCGAAGAGCTGTGCGGTCAGCGGGGTGTCCTCGGCGGGCTTGAGGACGACGGTGCAGCCGGCGGCGAGCGCGGGTGCCACTTTGGCGACGATCTGGTGCAGCGGGTAGTTCCAGGGGGTGATCGCGCCGACCACGCCGACCGGCTCCAGCAGCACCGTGGAGTTGCCCGTCTTCTCCTCGAAGGAGTACGAGGCGGCGAGTTCGGCATACGATCCGGCGACGGCGATCGGCACTCCCGCGTGAACCATCTGCGAGAAGCCGAGCGGGGAGCCGAGTTCGGCGGTGACCGTTTCGGCGATCTCCTCCCTGCGGGCCGCGAGCACATCGCGCAGGGCGGCGATCCGGGCGGCGCGCTCGGCGGGCGGCGTCGCGGCCCAGCCGGGGAGTGCGGCGCGCGCCGCACGTACGGCCGCGTCGACGTCCTCGGCTGTGCCGGCCGGTACCTGGCCGATGACCTGCTCGTCGGCCGGGTTCACGACCGCGATGGTGTCCGGACCGACGGCGGGCCGCCAGTCCCCGTCGATGTACATCCCGTCATGGGCCTTCATCGCATGCCTCCAGTGCCGCCGTGGGTCGTCCACGCTATAAACTAGCGATGATAGTTTTCCGGCGCCAGTGCCTCCCATCGGAAGCGATGCGCGATGACCGAGGGCGAGATACCGCGGTGTTCGCCGATGACCGGCAGATAGGCGGTGAGGATGTCGGTCGCGGAGGGAACGGCCGTGCCGACGACGGGGCCGGGAAGCCTCGCAAGATCCCGTTGACCTCCCGCCAAAGCTGGCGGTGCGACGACGTCAGGTCGGCAAAGTCGGCGTTAACAAGATGTTGACGCGCGAGCAATAAGCGCAAAACCCCAGGTCACTCCCCCGGTCAGGAAATCGGCGCCACCTCGACCGGGAAACCGTTGAGGACAGCCGTGCCCGAGAGGGGGTCCAGCCGGCTGCCGTCGAGCAGCTGGTTGACGTTGACCCCGGGGCTGGCGGCGGCGACCTTCATCCGCGTCCCGGGCCGGTTGTGGCCCCAGCCGTGCGGCAGGCTCACCACCCCGGTGCGTACGGTGTCCGTCACCTCGACCGGGACATCGAGCGCGCCGCCGTCCGCCGTGATCCGCGCGGTCGCGCCGTCGGCGAGACCGAGCCGGGCGGCGTCCTCGGGGTGCACCTGGAGGGTGCAGCGGTTGGTGCCGCCGCCCAGGGCGGGGACGTTGTGCAGCCAGCTGTTGTTGGAGCGCAGATGGCGGCGGCCTACGAGCACGAGTGAGGCTGCCCGCTCCCCGAGGGCGCGCCGCAGCCTCGGCAGATCGGCGGCGATCGGCGCGGGGAAGAGTTCGATGCGGCCGCTGCGGGTTTTGAGGACCTCCGGGACGCGCGGCTCGAGGGGGCCGAGGTCGATGCCGTGCGGGTGGGCCAGGAGCCGGTCGAGGGTGAGTCCGTGCGTACTGCCGCCCTGGGCGCCGAAGCCGTCGCCGTACGGGCCGAGGCGCAGCATCAGGTCGAGCCGTCGCTCCGGGCCGGTGCGGCCCGTGAGCTGCGCGGCGAGTTCCTTCGCGTCCCGGCCGTGCACGGGCGAGAGCGGGTCGGCGACGGCCTTGGCGAGCGTGCTCTCGATCACCATGGCGTCGACGGCGGACGGCTCGGCGCCGTGCATGCCACTGGCGGCGAGGATCAGCCGGGCGAGGATTTCGCTCTCGTCGAGCCGGCCCTCCTCCAGGGGGACCGCGGGCCGGGTGTAGCGGACCTGGTTGCGTACGGCGAACGCGGAGAAGGCGAAGTCGTAGTGCGCACTCTGCGAGGGCGGCGGCGGGGGCAGGACGACATGCGCACGGCGCGACGTCTCGTTGAGATACGGATCGACGCTGACCATGAAGTCGAGGCCGGCCAGCGCCGCGTCGAGACGGTTGCCGTCGGGTGCGGACAGCACGGGGTTGGCCGCCAGCGAGATGAGCGCGCGGATCTGTCCCTCCCCGGGGGTCTCGATCTCCTCGGCGAGCGCGGCCATGGGCAGTTCACCCTTGGCCTCGGGGTGGCCGCTGACGCGGCTCTGCCAGCGGCCGAGGGCGAAGCCCTTGCCCGGCCCGGCGGGGCGCGGGGCCCGGTCGGTGGCGGCGAGGGGGAAGAGGGCGCCGCCGGGGCGGTCGAGATTGCCGGTGAGGATGTTGAGTACGTCCACCAGCCAGTTGGCCAGGGTGCCGTACTCGACGGTGGAGCTGCCGACCCGGCCGTACACGGCGGCGGTGGGGGCGGCGGCGAGTTCGCGGGCCATCGTACGGATCTCGTCGGCCGGGATGTCGCACGCCTCGGCGACGGCCTCGGGGGTGAACGGCTGTATCGCTTCCCGGAGTTCGTCCATGCCCTCGACGTGCTGTTCGAGCCGCCCCGGTTCGGTGCGTTTCTCCTCGAAGAGCACCTGGGCGAGCGCGGCCAGCAGCAGCGCGTCGGTGCCGGGCCGGATGGCCAGGTGCTGGTCGGCGAGCTTGGCCGTACGGGTGCGGCGCGGGTCGACGACGACCAGCTTGCCGCCGCGGCGGCGCAGGGCCTTGAGCTTGCCGGGGAAGTCGGCCGCGGTGCACAGGCTGCCGTTGGACTCCAGCGGGTTGGCACCGAGGAGAAGGAGGTGGTCCGTGCGGTCCAGATCGGGCACCGGGATGGCGACGGGGCTGCCGAAGAGCAGCCCGCTGGAGACGTGCTTGGGCATCTGGTCGAGGGTGCCGGCGGTGAAGAGGTTGCGGGTGCGCAGCGTGGAGAGGAGTACGGGCGGGTAGAGGGCGCCGGCCATGGTGTGGACGTTCGGGTTGCCGAGTACGACGCCTACGGCGTTCGGCCCGTACTGCTCGATCAGCGGCCGCAGTCCGGCGGCGACGGCGTCGAACGCTTCGTCCCAGCTCGCCTCCCGGAGCCTGCCGTCCTCCCGGACGAGCGGCATGCGCAGCCGGTCGGGGTCCGCGTCGAGTTCACCGAAGGACGCGCCCTTGGGGCAGATGAACCCCTGACTGAAGACGTCGTCGCGGTCCCCGCGGGCGCCGGTGACCCGTGTGCCCTCGATGGTGAGGGTGAGTCCGCAGGTCGCTTCGCACAGTGGGCAGATGCGCAGGGCTGTGCGGGCTGCGTCGTGGTGAGACATCGGGGCCCTCCCGGGGGCGGCGGCAGCGGTGGCGCGCGAGAACAGCGAGCATACCGACCGGTAGGCACGTTGGGGAGAGGCTGTGGGTTACAGAGTGAGGGGGTGGTCAGCCGAGCGTCCGGGCCAGGTACGCATGGAGAAGCTCCCGGGTCTCGGCGATCAGTTCGGGGTCACCCGACGGCCTGATGCGGAAGGCGAGCTGGAGCAGCGCGTCGGTGGCTTCGACCGCGACGAGGACGGTGCGGCGCAGCCTGTCGTCCGCCGCGCGGCCCAGATGCGCGGCGATCAGGTCGGTCAGCCGGCCGGCGACGAGGCCGTTGGTGTCGGCGTCGTCGGCGCTTTCGGTGGCCCTGTCGGCAGGGGCGGCGCTTTCGGCGGGGGCGGGGACGCCGAAGTCGACGAGCGCGAAGCCGGGGACGGTGCGCTTCATGGCGATGTACTCGTCGAGTACGGCGTCGATGGCGCCGCGCCAGTCGGTCCTGGGCAGGGCCTCGAGCCGGGCGGCGGCGCGCTGGGCGTAATGCTCCAGGTTGCGGTGGGCGAGGGCGTCGGCCATCGCGCGCTTGTTGCCGAAGAAGCGGTAGACGGAGCCGATGGGGACGCCTGCGCGCAGAGCCACGGCACGGGTGCTCAGATTCTCGTACCCCGTCTCGTCGAGGAGTTCGGCGCACGCGTCGAGGATGCGGGTCAGCCGCGCGGCGCTGCGCTGCTGGACGGGCGTGCGGCGGAAAGACTTCGCGTGGGGCACGCGGTCCATCATGCCGCTCCCCTGGATCGCGAGAGCAGTACATGGTTCAACTTCTGGAACCCCTCGCGCACCGGAATCGTCACAGCGGCACGTCGCAGCGGCACGCCCCCGTTGACGTGGCAGCCCAGGAATCCTACGGTCATGCATAGGATTCCTTCAGAGCGGCAGGAGCACGTGATGGGCACTGGTGACACCGAGCAGGCGAGGAAAGCGGCGGAGGGACTGGCGTACTCCTCCGGTTTCGGCAATGAGCACAGCTCGGAAGCCGTACCAGGCGCTTTGCCGCACGGACGGAACTCACCCCAGCGCGCCCCGCTCGGCCTGTACGCCGAGCAGTTGAGCGGCTCGGCCTTCACCGAGCCCCGCGCGCACAACCGCCGCTCGTGGCTCTACCGGATCCGGCCCTCTGCGGCCCATCCCGCGTCCGTACGGATGGACAACGGCGCCCTGCGCACCGCGCCCTTCACCGAGACCGTCCCCGACCCCAACCGCCTGCGCTGGAATCCGATGCCCGAACCCGCGCCCGGCACCGACTTCCTGGCCGGTCTCTGGACGCTCGGCGGCAACGGCGACGCCACCCAGCGCACCGGGATGGCGATTCATCTCTACTGCGCCAACGCCTCCATGACGGAGCGGGTGTTCAGCGACTCCGACGGCGAGCTGCTGATCGTCCCCGAGCGCGGCGGGCTGCTGCTGCGCACGGAGTTCGGGCTGCTGCGTGCCGAGCCCGGCCACGTCGCCCTGATCCCGCGCGGCGTCCGTTTCCGCGTCGAGCTCCTCGACGACACGGCCCGCGGCTACATCTGCGAGAACTACGGGCAGCCCTTCGCCCTCCCCGACCTGGGCCCGATCGGCGCCAACGGCCTCGCCAACGCCCGGGACTTCCTCGCGCCCGTCGCGGCGTACGAAGAGACCGAAGGACCGGTGGAGGTGGTCAACAAGTTCTGCGGGAACCTCTGGACCGCGAGCTACGGCCACTCGCCCCTCGACGTCGTCGCGTGGCACGGCAACCATGTGCCGTACGTCTACGACCTGCGCCGTTTCAATGTGCTGGGCACCATCAGCTACGACCACCCGGATCCGTCGATCTTCACGGTCCTGACGTCGCCGTCCGACACCCCCGGGCTCGCGGGCGTCGACTTCGTCGTCTTCGCACCCCGCTGGCTGGTCGGCGAGGACACCTTCCGGCCGCCGTACTTCCACCGCAATGTGATGAGCGAGTTCATGGGCCTCATCGAGGGCGCGTACGACGCCAAGGCGGAAGGCTTCCTCCCGGGCGGCGGCTCGCTGCACAACATGATGTCCGCGCACGGACCGGACCGCGAGACCTTCGACCGGGCGAGCGCGGCCGAGCTCGTGCCGCAGAAGATCGACGACGGTCTCGCCTTCATGTTCGAGACGCGCTGGCCGGTGACGGCGACCGGGCAGGCGGCGGCCGCAGACCATCTCCAGCGCGGGTACGACAACGTGTGGCAGGGTCTCCAGCGCCACTTCAGGTCGAAGTAAGTACGTACGTACGGAGAGCACGCCGTGACCGCCTTTGCCCCGGACTCGCTGGTCCTGAACCGGAAGCTGCCCCTCTGGTACCAGGTCTCGCAGTCGCTGCGCGCCTCGATACTGGGCCGCACTCCGGACGCCTCGCTGCGCCTGCCCACCGAGGAGCAGCTCGCCGAGCACTACGGCGTCAGCGTGCTCACCATGCGCCAGGCCCTCAAGGAACTGGAGCAGGAGGGCCTGATCAGCCGGCACCGGCGGCGCGGCACCTTTATCGAGCCGGGGGCCCAGCGCGGCGCCCCGGTACGGCTGCTGGGCTCGGTGGACGCCATCGTGGCCCAGCAGTCGGGCGAGCACACGACCGTGCTGGGCCACGGCCCGGTCCCGGTGCCGGGTGACCTCGCCGAGCACTTCCCCGGGCTGACCGAGGTGGTCACGTACAAGCGGCTGCGCCGCGACGGTGACAGCGGTGAGCCGACCAACTGGGCCGAGAACGCGGTCCGTCCCGAACTCGCCGCCGCCATCGACCTCGCCGACCTGGAGCGCTGGCCGATGACGAAGGTGCTGCGGGACGCGGTCGGTGTACGGATCAGCCGGATCACCGACACCGTCGAGGCGCGGCTGGCCGACCCGCCGACGGCGGAACTGCTGCACGTGCCGCTGCTGAGCCCGATCCTGCACTACACCGGTGTGACGTACGACGAGGAGGGAAAGGTCGTCGATGTCGCCCGCATCCGATACCGGGGCGACCGGTTCTCCTTCACCGTCACCATGGATGCGCACTGACCTCCGGTCCGGTGGCGTGGATACCATGCGGGGCGCCGGAGGGAAGGCCCGGCACGCAAGCCCACGGGGAGGGTGGCACGGTGACGGCACGGCGCGCGGAGAGTGACGATCCCCCGCTGCTCGACGAACTCATGCCGTGGTCCGTGGCCCCGATGCGGCTGGGCCGCTCCTGGCCGCTGGCCCCGGACGCCGCTTCCCTGCGAACCCGTTGGGACCGGCTCGTCCGCGCCGAAGGGGCGGAGCGCGAACGGCTCTTCGACCCCAGCAGGGCGCGTACGCCGCAGAGTTCCGTCGCCGCACTGCCCGGCCAGCCGACCTCCACCGGCCGGTTCGCCCGCGAGAACGGCCCCTGCCCCGATCCGGTCCGGGTGCTGTACGGGCCTTTCGACGAGCAGTGGCTGCTCCCCGACCACCGGCTGATCGACGTCGCCCGCCCCGAGCTGTGGCGCGTCGCGGACGACCGGCAGCTCTTCGCCGTCGAGCAGGGTTACGTGCCCCAGGCCGGCGGACCCGCGTTGCCGGCCACCGCCCTGTTGCCGGCCGGCCGCTCCCCCGCCGGGCGCCCGGGCCGTATCCGCCCGCTGTACCGCCGCCCCGGCGGGCTGGAGCCGAATCTCACGCCCGGCCTGCTCCCGTCGCTGAGCGGCCGGTACGGGCAGGAGGTCACCCCGCAGGACGTGTTCACCTGGGCCATGGCGGCGGCCCGGGCCACCCCGGAGGGCTGCGCCGTACCGCTGCCGGCCGACCGCGAACTCTGGCAACGCGGAGTCGGGTTGGGCCACCGGATGCTGGCCCTCCAGCTGCGCGGGGCACGCGGCGGGGAGCGGCCCCGGATGCCGGGCGGCCGGCGGCCGTACGTACGGGCCGCGATCCCCGCCCATCCGGCGGAGCTGCTGTACGACCGCGAGGAGGAGGTGCTTCAGCTGGGCGAGGGACGGGTCTCGCCGGTTCCGGCGGGGGCCTGGGACTTCCATGTGTCCGGAGTGCGGGTCCTTCAGGCGTGGTTCGAGCGCCGGACCGGGCGGGGCGAGCCGGGCACGCTGGAGGCGGTACGCCCCGCCGCGTGGCTCCAGGAGTGGACGTCCGAACTGCTGGAGCTGATCACCGTACTGGGACTGCTGTACGAACTGAGGCCGCAGCAGGAGGAGTTGCGGGCGGAGTTGACCGACGGGTCCCAGGTCGCGCGGGCGGAGCTGCGGCGCGCCGGTGTGCTGCCGGTGCCGGCCGACGCCCGGCGCCCCGCCTCCGTATTCGACCACCACGAGGAAGGCCCGGAAGGCCAGTTCTCTCTGCTGTGAGGTTGCCGTGAGGGGGACGGCCTCAAGTGCCCCGGCTCTCGCGCGCGAAGGAGTCGAGCACCCGCCCGAGCGCCCGCTCGAAGAACGCGTCCAGGTCGATCGGCCCGGAGTCCTCCGCGAACGCGGCCGCCATACGCGGGTACCTGCCCGTCCTGACCTCGCGCATCAGGTACGCGCCGCGCATCGCTTGGTCCTGTTCCTCCGTCCAGGGCAGTGAGCGGCTGCGTTCGGCGGTGGCGAGTTCGTTGCTCACATAGGTCGTCACCATGCCGTTGACCATCGCGACGAGTTCCATCTTCGTTCCGAAGGTGGCGTCGAGGCCGTCCAGGCAGGCGAGGCAGTGCTCCAGATAGCGCAGCGCGTTGGGGCTGAAGCCGTACACCGGGGACATCAGGCGGGGCAACCACGGGTGCCGGTGCATGAGCGCGCGGGTCTGCTGCGCGAGCGCGAGCATGTCCGCCCGCCAGTCGCCGGACGGCTCCTCGGGCAGTTCGTGCTCGCCGCTGACGGTATCGACCATCAGCTCGTACAGGTCTTCCTTGCGCGGCACGTAGTTGTACAGCGACATCGTGCCGCAGCCGATCTCGGCGGCGACCCGGCGCATGGAGACGGCGTCGAGACCGTCCGCGTCGGCGATGCGCACCGCCGCCGCCGCGATGTCGGCGCGGCTGTACGCGGGCCGGGGACCGCGCCCCGCCCGTTCCGGGCGTGCCCAGATGACCTCGGGTACCGCCGGACGCCCGCTGGCTGCCATGGATCCATCACCTCGGGCACCATCCTAGTTACGTACACCGTACGTAGTGCGGTACGGTGCTGCCATGACGACTACGTACGCTGTACTTAGTGAGGGTCTCCAGAAGCGCTTCGGCGAGGTGCACGCCCTGAGCGGGCTCGATCTCGCGGTCGCCGAGGGGACGGTCTGCGGGGTACTCGGGCCGAACGGCGCCGGCAAGACGACCGCCGTCCGGATCCTGACCACACTCACAGCCCCCGACGCGGGCACGGCCCGGGTCGCCGGCCACGAGGTGGTCCGCGATGCGGCCGCCGTGCGCCGGAACATCGGCGTCACCGGGCAGTACGCCTCGGTCGACGGCGATCTCACCGGGCGCGAGAACCTCCGGCTGTTCGCGAGGCTGCTCAGGCTCAGGGGCGCGTCGGGCCGGATGCGCGCCGACGAACTCCTGGAACGCTTCGAACTGGCCGACGCCGCCGACCGCCCGGCCCGTACCTACTCCGGTGGTATGCGGCGCCGCCTCGACCTCGCGGGCAGCCTGCTCACCAGGCCCGCGGTGCTGTTCCTCGACGAGCCGACCACCGGCCTCGACCCGCACAGCCGGAACCAGATCTGGGCGGCGGTGCGCGAACTCGCGGGCGAGGGCACGACCGTGCTGCTCACCACCCAGTACCTGGAGGAGGCCGACCAACTGGCCGACGACATCGTCCTGATCGACCAGGGCCGGGCCGCGGTCACTGGCACCCCGGGCGAACTCAAGGCGCGGATCGGCTCGTACGCGGAGGTGGTGGTCGCCGACGCGTCGGCGCTGATCCCGGCCGCCGGCGTCCTCGACCAGCTCACCGGCTCCGAACCGGTCCTCGACCCCGAGCGCCGCACCGCCGGGGCCGTCGCGGCCGATCCCGCGCTCACCCTCCCCCGCCTCGTGCGCGAACTCGACGCGGCGGGCGTGCCGGTGATCGACGCGAGCCTGCGCCCCCCGACGCTGGACGAGGTCTTCCTGCGCCTGACCGCCCGCCCCGCCTTGATCGAGGAGCATGCCGCATGAGCAGCATCGTGTACGACGGTACTCGGCCGTCATCTCCAGCGGATGAGGCATGCCCCCGGCGTGCTGATCCTCACCCAGACCATGCCGATCACGATGCTGCTGTTCTTCGGCTACGTCTTCGGCAGCGCGCTCGCCATGCCCGGCGAGGAGTACCGCGCCTTCCTGGTGCCGGGACTGCTGGCGGCGACCGCCGCGAACGGCATCATGACCGGCATGTTCCAGGCCGCGCAGGACGCCGACCGCGGCGTGATGGACCGTTTCCGTACGCTGCCGATGAGCCGGGCGGCGGTGCCGCTCGGGCAGACTGCCGCCGATCTGCTGACGACCGCCGCCGGGATGGTCCCGCTGATCCTGGTGGGGCTGGCGGTGGGCTGGCGGATCGAGGGCGGGGCGCTCGAGGCGCTCGGCGCCTTCGGGCTGCTGCTCCTCTTCCGCTTCGCGACCTCGTGGGTCGGCGCGTACCTCGGGATGCTCGTACAGAACGAGGAGGCGGCCGGCCAGCTGGGCAGCGCGACCTTCATCCTGCCGCTGCTGTCCAGTGCGTACATCCCGACGGACAACCTGCCGGGCCGGCTGCGCGCGATCGCCGAGTGGAACCCGATCAGCGCGGTGGCCACGGCCGTCCGCGATCTGTTCGGCAACGCGGGCGCCGAAGCGGCTCCGGGAGCGGCCTGGCCGGTCGCCCACCCGGTGGCCGGGGCGGTCTGCTGGTCGGTGGTGCTGCTGGCCGTGTTCGTCCCGCTTGCGGCCCGAAAGTACGCGCGCGGCGGTCGCTGAAAAGATCTCGGCCTGCGCCGGGGGTGACAAAGGTGCCCTGTACACGATAGGTACGGCTGTCATGAGCACCCAGCCCGCGCCGCAGCCGCTCCCGCTCCCCCTCCCGCTCCCGCTCCCGCTCGACGGGATCACCGTCGTCGCCGTCGAGCAGGCCGTCTCCGCACCCTTCGCCACCCGCCAGCTCGCCGATCTCGGCGCTCGTGTCATCAAGGTCGAGCGCCGGGACGGCGGCGACTTCGCGCGCGGCTACGACACGGCGGCACGTGGTCTGGCCTCGCACTTCGTCTGGGCCAACCGCGGCAAGGAGTCCCTCGCGGTCGACCTCAAGGATCCGCGCGGCCTCGATGTCGTCAGCCAACTCGTCGCGGACGCCGATGTGTTCGTGCAGAACCTGGCGCAGGGCGCGGCCGCCCGGCTCGGCCTGGACGCCGCGACGCTGTGCGCCCGCCACCCCCGGCTGATCGCGGTGGACATCTCGGGTTACGGCGCCGGCGGACCGTACGCCCACAAGCGCGCGTACGACATGCTCGTCCAGTGCGAGGCGGGCCTGGTGTCGGTGACCGGGACGCCGGAGCAGCCGGTGAAGGCCGGCATCCCGGCGGCCGACATCGCCGCCGCGATGTACGCGTTCTCCGGGGTCCTGGCCGCCCTGCTGCGGCGCGGGGTCACCGGCCTCGGCGGGCCGGTCGAGATCTCCATGCTGGACGCACTCGCCGAGTGGATGGGCCACCCGCTGCACCATGTGATGCACGGGGGTGAAACACCGGCGCGCACCGGGGTGGCGCACGCCGTCATCGCGCCGTACGACGCCTACCCGACGAACGACGGCGGGCAGGTTCTGCTCTCGGTGCAGAACGACCGGGAGTGGCGCCGACTCGCCGAACAGGTGCTGTCGGTACCGGAGTTGGCGGACGACCCGATGTTCGCGACCAATGCCGCCCGGACCGCGAACCGGGAGAAGACCGACACGGTGGTGGGGCAGGCCCTGGCCACCATGACCACCGAGGAGGCGGTCATCCGGCTGGAAGGAGCGGGCATCGCCTGTGCCCGGCTGAACTCGGTCGCCGATCTGGCCGCCCATCCGCAGCTCGCGGCCCAGGACCGCTGGCGGGAAGTGGAGTCACCGGTCGGGCCGCTGCGGGCCCTGCTGCCGCCGATCGGGCTGCCGGGCGGCGCGGCACCGCGCATGGGCGCGATTCCCGCGCTCGGCGAGCACACCGACGGGCTGCTGCGCGCCCTGGGGATGACGGGCGAACAGATCGCAGCGCTGCGCCGGGACGGCGTGGTCGCCTGAGCGCGATGTCAGCCGCGGCTGCCGAACAGCGAACGGCGCAGGCGCCGCAGCGGCGCGAAGAGCGAGACGCGCGCACTCTTGCTCCGGCGGGTGTGCGCGATGTCGCGCGTGGTGAGCTCCCGCATCAGCAACGTGGCCTCGGCCACCTCGCGCTGGGGTACGGCAGGGCCGCCCAGCACCGCGAGATGACGGTCGAGCCGCGAACTGGTCGCACTGCTCCCACACGTGACAGCAGGCACACGCGCCCTGCTGTGCATAGCTATTTGTTCCATGTCACTCCCCACCCGTACGAGGGCACCCGGCCCGGGCAGGTTAACCCTATCGCCCCTGCACGGCACTCGTGTATCCCGGTCACGCGATTGACCACCTCTGTACGGAGGTTGACGGTCACTCACTGAATCCATCTGATTCCAGGGCGAGTTGGACAGCCCCACCGTCTTCCCGGGCACCAGCCCCGCGGAATTGACCGCCCGCTCGACCAATCCGCCGGGCCGTCGGCGCCGAATGCGTGGCATCGGAGCACGATCAGCACTCGCGCGAAGGACGTACCGGATGACAGCCATATCCAGGCGGCGACCGGGGCTCAGGAGTATCGCCGCACTGACCTGTGGTGCGCTGGCCGCCGGAGGACTCGTGGCCGCCGGCGTGGCCGCACTCGAACCGGAGGCGGCCCGCGCCTCCAGCCACCGGGAGGCGCCGCTGATCTCGGGGCAGCCCCAGTACGACAACACGGACGTGTACGCG
This sequence comes from Streptomyces sp. A3M-1-3, assembly GCF_024213665.1. GTDB lineage: Bacteria > Actinomycetota > Actinomycetes > Streptomycetales > Streptomycetaceae > Streptomyces. The sequence continues at coordinate 21,342 of NZ_JANAVP010000044.1, read as the reverse complement.
TTCGTCAGTCCCGACAAGGCGGACACGACGACGATCGTCGCCAACTGGCTGCCGTTCGAGGAGCCGGCGGGCGGGCCGAACTTCTTCAAGTTCGCCGACGACGCCCAGTACGACGTGCACATCGACAGCGACGGCGACGCCCAGGGCGACCTGCTGTACCGGTGGACGTTCAAGGACCATGTGAAGAACGGCGACACGTTCCTCTTCAACACCGGCCCGGTCACCGCACTCGACGACCCCGACCTCAACGTCAGGCAGACGTACGACATCGATCTGCTGAGGCTGAGAGACCAGCATGTGATCTCCACCACGAAGATCGCCGCGGACCTGCCGGTCGCCCCCTCGAATGTGGGCAAGGCGTCCATGCCGGACTACCGGGCCCTGCGCGACCAGGCCGTCCGCGAACTACCCAGCGGCGCAACGGCGTTCGCGGGTCAGGCCGACGATCCGTTCTTCCTCGACCTGCGGGTCTTCGACCTGCTGTACGGCGGAGACCTCTCGGAGGTCGGCCGCGACACCCTGAGCGGCTACAACGTCAACACCATCGCCCTTCAGGTGCCGACCGAGCACATCCGGCAGTCGGAGGCACAGCCGGTCGTCGGCATCTGGTCGACGACGCAGCGCCGGAACGCCCAGGGCGACTTCACCCAGGTGTCGCGGCTAGGCATGCCTCTGGTCAACGAGGTCGTCCTGCCGATCAAGGACAAGGACAAGTTCAACGCGTCCGCCCCGTGGAACGACGGCGACTTCCTTCAGTCCGTGACCAACCCGGAACTGCCGAAGCTGATCGAGGCCATCTACAAGATCAAGGCCCCGGCCGAGCCGCGCGACGACCTGGTCTCCGTCTTCCTGACCGGCGTCGACAAGCTCAACAAGCCGCCGCACGTCAAGCCCGCGGAGGTGCTGCGGCTCAACACCGCCATCGAGCCTGCCGGCGACCCCAAGCGGCTGGGCGTACTGGACGGCGACAACTCCGGCTTCCCCAACGGACGCCGGCTGACGGACGACGTGGTGGACATCGCACTCCAGGTCGTGGAGGGCGAACTGCTCGGCCAGAAGAACGACTTGGGCGACGCGGTGGACGAGAACGACCAGAAGTTCGACCGGAGCTTCCCCTACGTGGCGCTCCCGACCGCCGGCTCGCGCGGCCCGCTGGCCAAGGGGGACAAGGCCCAGGAGGGCGGACGCAGCCTGCTCACCGGTGGCGCGGCGGTGGCCGGCTCCACCCGTGACAACAGCGGCACAGTGCTGCTCACCTCGGCGGCGGCGGCCGCGGCCGGCGTCGTGCTGGTCGGCCTCGGCCTCACGTGGTGGCGCAACCGCCGCAGGAACATGCGCTACTGACCCGGCTCGTCGGGGGCCGGCCGGACACCCCTGGGGGCCGGCCCCCGCGACGTACGTACCCAGGCACGAACGGAAAGGGCAGTCGCATGTCCCTGCGAGGGGAACCACGAACGAACACGGGCGAGCCGGGCGGATTGGGCGGGCCTGGCTGGTCCGGCGCCTCGGATGCGTCCGGCGCCTCGGGTGGCGCGTCGGGCGCCTCGGGTGGCGCCTCGGGCACGTCCAGCGCCTCGGGCGCGTCCGGCAGGAAGGGGCGGGCAGGAGGGGTGTTGCTCCTCGCGGGCGCGATGGCGCTTGCGCTCACCGCGACCGCGGTGGCGGTCGGCGGGACCGACCCCGCTCCGCCGCCCGCCGCCCGCACGGCACCGGCCGCCGACGCCCCGCTCGACCGGCTCGGCGCCGGTGAGCTGGCCAGGGGTGTCAAGGACCTCCAGGCGCATCTGCGGTCCCGGCCCAAGGACGCCCGCGCGTGGGCCACCCTGGGCACCGCTTACGTCGAGCAGGCCAGGACCGGCGGTGACCCGACCCGCTACCCGCAGGCCGCGAAGGCGTTCGCGCGCTCGCTGGAGCTTCAGCCGCGCGACAACGACGTGGCCTTCGCCGGGCGGGCCGCACTGGCCGCCGCCCGGCACGACTTCCGGGGCGCGCTGCGCGACTCCGGGCGGGCGCTGGCGGTCAACCCGTACAGCGAGCGCGCGCTGTCCTCCCGGATCGACGCCCTGGTCGAACTGGGCAGCTATCCCAAGGCGTTGGCCGCCGCCAAGGAGGCCGACACCCGCCGTCCGGGCATTCCCGTCTTCACGCGCTACGCGTACGTACTGGAGCTGCGCGGCGACGCGTTGGGGGCTCGCGGGGTACTCACGCGGGCCCTCGACTCGGCCTCGTCCCCCGCCGACACGGCGTACGTCGCGTCGGCCCTCGGGCAACTCGACTGGAGCCAGGGCCAGTACGACAGTGCCCTGCGGCACTTCGCGACCGCCCTGCGTGCCGACCCCGGCCACCTGCCGGCCCTGGAGGGCCGGGCCCGCGCCCAGGCGGCACGCGGCGACGCGGCGGCCGCCCGGAAGGGGCTGGAAGCGGTGGTGGCGCGCCACCCGCTGCCGGGGCAGCTCGTGGCGCTGGGCGAGCTGTACGAGGCGGAGGGGCGTACGGCCGACGCACGCGCCCAGTACGAACTGATCGGCACCTGGACCGCGCTGGCCCGCGCCAATGGCGTGAACACAGATCTGGACACCGCCCTCGCGCTGGCCGACCACGGCGACCGGGCGGAGGCGCTGCGCGCCGCCCGCGCCGAGTGGGGCAAGCGGCACACCGTCCACACCGCGGACGCGCTGGCGTGGGCGCTGCACGTCAACGGCCTTTCGGCGGAGGCGCTTTCGTACGTCGACCGGTCGGCGCCGGCCGGCAGCCGCAACGCGGTGTTCCTCTACCACCGGGGCATGATCGAGCGGGCGGCGGGTGAGAAGCGGGCCGCGCACCGCTCGCTCACCGCGGCGCTGGACATCAACCCGGCCTTCTCACCGACCGGTTCGCGGGCGGCCAGGGCCGCGCTCAAGTCGCTGGGGGCGTCATGAGGTGGCGCACCCGCGCCGTCGGCGCCGCGGTTCTGGTGGCCGGGGCGGCGCTCGCGGTGCTGCCCGCGGGAGCAGCCGCCGCGCATCCGCTGGGGAACTTCACGGTCAACCGGTACGACGGGCTGGTCGTCGCGCGGGGTGAGCTGCGGGTGGACCACGTCGAGGATCTGGCGGAGATCCCGGCGGCCCAGGCACGTTCGCGGATCGACCGGAACGGGGACAAGGAGATGTCCCCGGCCGAGCTTTCCGGCTGGGCCGGTGAGCGGTGCCGGGACGCCGCCCGCGACAGCCGGCTCACTGGCTCCGCAGCGCGCCGCGCACATCGGCGCCGAGGTCCTCGCCGCGCTGCGCGCCGCGCACGAGGCGGGCGTGCTGCACCGTGACGTCAAGCCCGGCAATGTGCTGATGTCCAACGACGGGCGGGTGGTGCTGACCGACTTCGGCATCGCGACGGTGGAGGGCAGTTCCGCGCTCACCATGACGGGCGAAGTCGTCGGCTCGCCCGAGTTCCTCGCCCCGGAGCGCGCGCTTGGCCGCCGGCCGGGCCCCGAGTCGGATCTGTGGTCGCTCGGTGTGCTGCTGTACGCGGCGGTGGAGGGCAGTTCGCCGTTCCGCCAGGACACCCCGCTGAGCACCCTGCGGGCCGTGGTGGACGAAGAGCTTCCGCCACCGCGCCGGGCCGGGCCGCTCACTCCCGTACTCGAGGGGCTGCTGCGCAAGGACCCGGCGGACCGGCTGCCGGCCGACGAGGCCGAGCGGATGCTACGGGTCGTCGGGGCAGGCGGCGCCCCACGCGCCGCTCCGCCACCGCCCTCGCCCTCCCCCGGTCCGTACGGGCCGACGGTCACGTCCGCGACACCCCCGGCCACGCCCCGCCTCCCCTCGCCCCTGCCGTCCGCGGCCGGCCCGGCCACGACGAACGCCACCGCCACGTCGGACGACCGCTCCCGGCGGGCCGCCCTGGTCCTGGCGGCCGGGGTGCTCGCGCTCCTCCTGGCGGTGGGCGGTATCGCGTGGGTACTGGTCAACGGCATGGGCGGCGACGGCAACACCGGCGGTACGACGGGCAGTCCGGGCGCCACGACGGGCGGCGGCGCAACAGGTGGGGCCGACACCGGAAGTACGACCGCCGGCACGCCGAGCGACACGGGCGACCCGGCCGGTACGAGCGGAACCCCCAGCGGCAACGGCACCACGACGGACGGTGGCGGCCATACGTCAAGCTCGCCGCCCGCACAGACCGTGGAGATCCACCTCCAGGCCGTACGCGGCAGCTACACCGGAGCCTGTCCGCCGCCGGAGGCGGACGCACCGGCGTTCACCGCCACGATCACGGTCGGCCGTACGCCGGCCACGGTGGAGTACCGCTGGGTGACGAGGAGCGGTGAGACGTCCGACGGCGCCTGGAAGACGCTCGACTTCGCCGCGGGCGGCAGCAGGACGCAGCAGGTGAACCACACCGAGCTGACGTACAAGCAGGGCGAGGTGCACCGCGACGAGATCTGGGTGGAGGCCGGGAAGCCGGTCAGGGCGAAGTCCGACGCGGTGGCGTTCTCGGTGACCTGTGAGGAGGAGACCCCGACGGGCGGCGCCTCCTCCTCCTACTCGCCGGAGTCGGTTACGCCACAGCCTTGAGGACGGGCAGGTAGCCGCCCGACTGTCCGGCTGAGGTGGGGTGGTAGGACTCGGCGATGTTGAGCCAGTTCACGCTGTGCAGCCAGGCACTGCCGGAGCAGATCTCGTGGCCGGTGAAGGTGGGGACGACGTCGCCGAAGGTGAAGCCGTGGTCGGCGGCGCGCTTGGCGGTGGCGCTGTTGAGGTGGTCCGCCGCGCTGTTGATGGCGGAGCGTTCCTTTTCGCTGAGCCCGGCGACGCAGGTGCCGCTGAGCTTGTAGAAGCGCGGGTATCCGAGGACGACGACATGGGCCGCGGGTGCCTTGGACCGGATCGCCGAGTAGACCTGGTCGAGCTTGCCGGGCAGCGTCGTGTCGACGTACCGGCGGGCTTCGTTGATGCGGTTGATGCAGTTGGTCTCGGACTGCAGCACGCAGGTGGTCATGACGTCGGAGAAGCCGGCGTCGTTGCCGCCGACGGTGATGCTGACGAGGTCGGTGGCGGCGCTGAGCGGGCCGAGCTGCCCGGCGAGAACATCACCCGTACGAGCGCCGGAGCAAGCGGTGAAGTGAAAGCTTGAGGGGGAATGGGCGGCTGCCCAACGGGCCGGATAGGCACGGGTGGTGCGCTTGCAGTTGCCACTCGCACTGTCGTACGCGCCGGCGCCGAGACCCGAGGAATACGAGTCGCCGAGCGCCACATAGGGCCCGGGAGCCGCCTGTTGAGCGGCGTGTGCCGCGCCGGACCCGGTGAGGGCTGCGACGGCGGCGAGGAGGAGTGAGGATGAGAATGCCGCGAATCGGGACAGTTTCATGGAACCTCCCTTAGCAGGATCTCTGCCACATCTGTCGTACCAAGACCCATGCGGTACGGGAAGTGTCCATGCCAAACCAGGCGTTTTGCCCGCTTCCGAATTGCCCTTGCGTGACGGGCCCATGACATCCCGTCAACTTGTGCCGTTCGCCGAACGCGACCTGCACATGCTGTTCACATCTTGACGACCCCTCATCTTCTGCGCGACATTGAAGCCCGGCATCAGGCGCGTCGGGGGGCAAAGTCGCCAATGCAGACGATCAGTGGCAAGCCAGGACCAGCAGGGCGTGACACCCTGCCCCTGCTCGCGGGCGCGGCGGCAGCCGTCGGAGGGGTCGGCGCCGTCCTCGCGTTCAGCGACAGCGAATCGCCACTGCGCGCTCCGTTCGCGCTCTTCTTTCTGATCACGATGCCTGCCACCGCAATCGGTTCGGCTTTGTCCGCAATGGAACTGCCGGCCCGTCTGGTGGCGTCGACAGCAGGGGCGGTGACCATCAATCTGCTGATCGCGCAGGTGATGTCGGCCATGAACACCGGGCCGATACGCGCCGGGATTCCGGCAGTTGCCGGAGTCAGCGCTCTCCTCTTCCTTCCGGCGCTTCTCCGCGCCCATGAAAGAAGGGTCAAAAACACAGAAACGTGAGACCTCAGTGCAGGTCTTGCCATACAGTCTCAATCATCAATACCGTCGTACATCCACCCGCATCGGACCATCATGCAAAGCGGCTCAGGGGAGGGCTCTAGCGTCGCGATGGTTTCCGGGGCGGGGCGCGGTAGGGGGGTGCCGTACTCGGTCACCGACTTGTGCCAACTTGTGCCAAGTCACGGGCCGACGCGGCCAGTTTTGCCAGCTCACCCAGCCAGTACGGTGCGCCATGCCGTCATGACCTGAGTGAGAACCCCCCTTTCGAACCGGACACTCATCCGGACTGCCCGGGGGCGGGCAGTCCACCGGACGAGAGGGAAAAGACTCATGAGCTCATTCCTTCGCCCTGCGATTCCGGGGCAAGATCCGTTAATCCTGCCGTCGCGGAACGGCAACACGTCCGAGACCGGCGCCGGCCGAATACCCGGCCAGTACCGACGGGTCTCCTCCCACCTCGCCATAGCGCCACCGGTGAGCGTTGTGATCCCCGCGATGAACGAGGCGGAGAATCTTCCCTACGTATTCAAGACCCTGCCCGACTGGATCCACGAAGTCGTTCTCGTCGACGGGAATTCGACGGACGACACGGTTCAGGTCGCACAAGATCTCTGGCCGGGCGTCAAGGTCGTAAAGCAGCGCGGAAAAGGCAAAGGCGATGCGCTGATCACCGGATTCGCCGCCTGCACGGGCGACATCATCGTGATGGTCGACGCGGACGGTTCGGCGGACGGCGGCGAGATCGTCTCCTATGTGTCGGCACTCGTCGGCGGAGCCGACTTCGCCAAGGGCTCCCGCTTCGCCAACGGCGGCGGTACGGACGACATGACGCCGGTCCGCAAGCTGGGCAACCGGGTCCTGTGTGCCGTCGTCAACGCCAAGTTCGGCGCGCGCTACACCGATCTCTGCTACGGCTACAACGCCTTCTGGCGCCACTGCCTCGACAAGATCTCGCTGGACTGCACCGGGTTCGAGGTCGAGACGCTGATGAACATCCGCGTCGTCAAGGCCGGGCTCAGAGTCCAGGAGATCCCGAGCCACGAGTACCTGCGGATCCACGGTGTCAGCAATCTGCGCGCCGTGCGTGACGGTCTGCGCGTTCTCAAGGTCATCCTCAAGGAACAGGGAACCCGCCGGCGCAGACGGCTCTCCCCGTCCCTCACTCTCAACGCCAACCGGGGAGAGGTGTCTTGAACCAGGCGGACATCTCCGTGGTGATCTGCGTCTACACCGAGGAGCGCTGGGAGGACATCCTCGCGGCGGTCTCCTCGGTGCGGTGCCAGTCCCTGCCCGCGCTCGAGACGCTGCTCGTGGTGGACCATAATCCGGCACTGCTGGAACGGCTCGGCGCGGAGTACAAGGAGTACAAGGAGACCAGGGCGGCGGTGCGGGTGCTCGCCAATGCGGGCCCCCGCGGCCTCTCCGCCGGCCGCAACACCGGAATCGCCGCCGCCAGGGGCTCGATCCTCGCGTTCCTCGACGACGACGCGGTCGCAGAGCGCGACTGGCTGCGCCACTTCGCCGCCGCGTACGCGGATCCCCGCGTGATGGCGGTCGGCGGCCGGACCATGCCGGTCTGGGCCTCGCGCCGCAGGCCCGCCTGGTTCCCCGAGGAATTCGACTGGGTCGTCGGCTGTACGTACCGGGGGCTGCCGGAGGGGAAGGTGCGGGTCCGCAACGTACTCGGCGGGAACGCCTCCTTCCGCAGGACGGCCTTCGACGCCGCCGGAGGCTTCGCCACGGGCATCGGCCGGGACGGCGACAAGCGGCCGCTGGGTTGCGAGGAGACCGAGCTGTGCATCCGGCTCAGCAAGGCGCTGCCGCAGGCGGTGCTGCTGATCGACGACCGGGCAGTCATCCATCACAAGGTCCCTGCGGTGCGGGAGCGGTTCGGCTACTTCCGCACCCGGGCGTACGCGGAAGGCCTGTCCAAGGCGCTGGTGGCCCGCAGTGTGGGTGCGGACAAGGGGCTCGAATCCGAGCGCCGCTACACCACCCGGGTGCTGCCCGCGGGCGTGGCGCGCGGGCTGCGCGACGCACTGCTCGGCCGCCCCGGCGGGGCAGGGCGGGCGGGCGCGATCGTCGCCGGCGTGGCGGCCGCGGCGGGCGGATATCTGCTCGGCAGCCTCCGCGCCCGCCGGGGAGGCACGACCTTCACGGCGGAGCCCATCGGTGGGCACGCACCGGGTTTGGCGGTGGTACCTCCGGTGCGCGGGCTGCCGGCCTCCGCCGGAGAGATCCGCGGACGAGGAGGGGACGCCGCATGACCACGGGGCACCCGGACCCCCCGGGATCCTCCGTGTCCGTATCCGGGACCGGGACGCGGACGCGGACGCGGACCACCATCCCCCCGGTGCCGATCCTGATGTACCACGCGGTCGCCCGCACCCCGGCGCCCGCGACCCATGGACTCTCAGTCACCCCGGAGGCGTTCGCCGAGCAGATGGACCTGCTCGGCGACCGCGGCTTCACCCCGCTGACCACAGCGCAACTGGCCGCTGCCTGGCGCTCCTTCGGAGCGTTGCCGCGGCGGCCCGTGCTGATCACCTTCGACGACGGTTACGAGGGCGTGCACCGGCACGCCCTCCCCGTCCTCGCCAAGCACGGCTTCGCCTCGACCCTGTTCGTCTCCACCGGCTGGCTGCGCGGCCCGGACGACTGCGGCGGCGCGCCCGACACCATGCTCGACTGGGACCAGGTACGCGAAATCGCCGCGGCCGGCACCGAGATCGGCGGACACAGCCACACCCATCCGCAGCTCGACCAACTCGCGGACGACCAGCTGACCTTCGAGATCCGGCGCTGCAACGAGATCATCGCCGGGCAGCTCGGGGCACCCCCGGTGTCCTTCGCCTACCCGTACGGTTACTCCAGCCGGCGGGTCCGGCGTACCGTTCGCGACGCCGGGTACGGGCAGTCGCTCGCGGTGGGCAACGCACTCGCGCGTCGCCGTCAGGGTCCGTATGCGCTGGAGCGGCTGACGGTACGGCGCCATACCGGGATCGAGGAGTTCGAGCGGCTGGTCGAGGGCCGGGCGATCGCCCGGAACTTCGCCCGCGACCGGGCCCTCACCAAGGGGTATGCGCTGGTACGGGCGGGCCGCAGGGTTTTCCGTACCAGCCGGAGGCCGGACCTGTGATACCGCGAAACCTGGGTGCAAAGGGCCTTGCCGTGCCGGATCATGGGCGCCATGTCTGCCAACCCTCATGACGCTCTGCCGGTCCGGCTCAACGTCGACGACAGCGATTCACCGTCCGATGTCGTCGACGCGCTGTTTCTCGGCCGCTTCGCGACGGGCGAGCAGCCGTACTCCCACAGTTCCTCGCTCGACCGGGTCAAGTCCGGTGTGACTCTGCTGCCGCCGGCCGCGAAGGTGCTGCGCTCGGCACGCGACGACGACCGCAGCGCCACTCTCGCCGAGGGCGAGGGCTGGACGCTGCTGGTCTCGCGCTGGAACCGGGGCGCCGATGTCACGGTGACCGCCGTCAGCGACATCCTGGCCGAGACGGTGCTGAAGCAGGCGACCGACGGTGCGCAGGACGAGCCCGAACCGCAGCCCGAGAACGTGACGATGGGGTTCTGGTACGTCTCGCCGCGCCGCGGCCCGCACCGGACCACCCGGCAGATCGCCGCCGGGACGTGGGCGGAGGTCCGGCCCAACTACACCGCGCCGGTGGCCGAGGCGATGGACCGGCTGATGAAGGTCACCCCCGACGACATCGCGGGCCGGCTGCTCCTCCTCCACGGCCCGCCGGGCACCGGCAAGACCTCGGCGCTGCGGACGCTGGCACGCTCGTGGCGCGACTGGTGCCAGGTCGACTGCGTACTCGACCCGGAGCGGCTGTTCAACGACGTCGGCTATCTGATGGACATCGCGATCGGTGAGGACGACGGCACGACGAAGGGCCGCTGGCGTCTGCTCCTCCTCGAAGACTGCGACGAACTGATCCGCGGCGAGGCCAAGCACACGGCGGGCCAGGCGCTGTCCCGGCTGCTGAACCTCACGGACGGGCTGCTCGGCCAGGGCCGCAATGTCCTGGTCGGCGTTACGACCAACGAGGACCTGGAACGCCTTCACCCCGCGGTCGTCCGCCCCGGCCGCTGCCTGGCCCGGATCGAGGTCGGCTCCCTGACGCACCGCGAAGCGGTGGACTGGCTCGGCACGGAGGAGGGCCTCGGCCGCGAAGGCGCAACCCTGGCCGAGCTGTACGCCCTACGCCGCGGCAACACCCCAGCCTCGGTCCCGCCCCAGCACCAGGAATCAGACGCGGGCCTGTACCTCTGACCCCGCCCAACAAGACACCCACGCGCTCGCGCCGCGAAGCGGGCGCGCCGGGGGGGCCGGGGGGCGTGCTCCCCGGTTTCGGAAAGGGGCGGGTAGCGGAATGCTCCGCTCCTACCTTGCGTACGCCGCTCGCAGGGCTTCCTCCACCGCCGCCCGCGCCGCGTCCCGGCCGAGCCCGAGGCGTACGGCCCGCTCCGCGTACGCCTGCGCCGCGGCCGCCGCCTCCCGCTCCGCCGCGTCGCCCGCCGCCGCGACGAACGTGCCGTTCCGGCCGCGCGTCTCGATAACGCCGTCGGACTCCAGCGCGCGGTACGCCTTGGCCACGGTGTTGGCCGCCAGCCCGAGTTCCTCGGCCAGCCCCCGTACGGTCGGCAGCTTGTAGCCCACGGGCAGCCTGCCCGAACGCGCCTGCCCGGCGATCTGCGTGCGCAGTTGCTCGTACGGAGCGGTCCCGGCGGCCGGGTCAATGGAGATCTTCAAGGTCACGGCCCGATTCTCGCAAAAATGGGAGGCGACCATGCCGGGACCGCACATAGCGTGCGCCCCATGACTGTGATCGTGCGTGATTTCCGCCCCGCCGACGCCGCCGACGCCGAAGGGGTCGTCCGCGTGCGACGCGCCGCACTCCCCTTCATGGTGACCACCCCCCGGGGCATCGCCTTCGAGGTCGCGAGCGCCAACCCGGCCAAACGCTTCCGACTCCTGGTCGCCGAGGAGCACGGCGAGGTAATCGGAACGGCTCAGGCGGGCATCGCGTACGACAGCACCGAGCCCGGCCAGTCCTTCGTCAATCCGTACGTCCATCCGGCGCACCGCGGCCGGGGCGCGGGTTCACTGCTCCTGCGTACCGCCGAGGAGTACCTCGCGGCCGCGGGCGCCACCGCCGTCTATTCCTGGGTGCTGGACGAGCCCGCGTTCCGGACCTTCGCCGAGCGCCGCGGCTACCGGCCGAGCCGCCCGGCCCACTTCCTGCGGCTTGACCTGGCGAACGGCACGCTGCCGCCGCTGTCCGAGCTGCCGCCGGGGGTGGAGCTGCGTACCGCCGCGGACTTCGCCGACGACCCGCGCCCCCTCTTCGAGGCCGATGCGGAGACCACCTCGGACGAGCCAAGCGACGTGGGCGCGGAGTTCACGGACTACGCGGACTGGCTGAGCCACACCTGGAACAACCCGTCCCTGGACCGCGAGCTGACCTCGGTCGTGGTGGTGGACGGCGAGGTCGCCGCGTTCAGCGCCGCGGAGACCGACGGACTCACCCGCTACTCGTCGGCCATGACCGGCACCCGCCGCGCCTTCCGCGGCCGGGGCCTGGCCAAGCTGGCCAAGAACGCCTCCCTGCACCGGGCCAGGGCGGCCGGCTACACGGAGGCGTTCACCGGCAACGACGCGGACAACGGTCCGATGCTCGCGGTCAACAAGTGGTTCGGCTACGAGATCTCGGCGACCGAGGTCAGGCACGTCAAGCAGCTGGGCGGCGGCAGCTGATGGGCGAGCTGACCGTCGCTCTCGTCAAGGGCGGGCGTACGAAGATCCGTTACCCGGCGACGCTGATCGCGGACGACGGCGACCGCATCACGGTCCGCGCCACCTGGGCCGCCGAGGGAACCCGGGACTTCGGCTTCGTCCGGTTCGAGCCGGGCGACGTCTTCACCGAGCACTTCTGGCGCCGCCGCTGGTACGCCGTGAAGGAGGTCCGCTCGGGGGACGGCACGCTGAAGGGCTGGTACTGCGACGTGACCAGGCCCGCCGTCGTCCGGGACGACGAGCTGGTGGTCGAGGACCTGGACCTCGACCTGTGGGTGTCGGCGGACCGGTCCTCCGTCCTGCGCCTGGACGAGGACGAGTTCGAGGCGAGCGGCCTGGCCGCCCGCGACCCGGAGGCCGCGGCACAGGCCCGCCGCGCCCTCGACACCCTCGAACTCCTGGCGCGGGAGGGCGGCTTCGACCGCCTGCTCAGCTGAGACGAGCGGGCGGGGCTCAGATCACCCTCGCCCTGCTCCCCCGCTCCGGGTCGTACGCGACGGCGTCCCCGTCCTCGTGCCAGTGCACGACGAACCGGTCACCGGCCCGGTACACGTCGCTCGCCGCCCCGGCGCAGGATCAAACGACCGGGTCACCGGTGACGAACACCCGCCCCGCCGCCACGTTCGCGTCGTGATCCGCCTCCATCGGGACCGGTTGGCTACCGATCCGTTCGATGTAGGGGTGGTAGGCCGCGTCGGTCACGGCCTTCACGGCGGGCACGTCGGCGGCGGTGGCGCGGCGGATGTCGTCGGTCATGCCGCTACGTTACGGCGGCGACGCAGGAGCAGCCTCTGCAGCCAGGGCCAGGCCAGCAGGACCACGATCACGGCGTACACGGTCACCGAGAAGGGCGTGTTGACCAGGCCCGTCACGCTGCCGTCGCTGATCTGCAGCGCGCGCCGCAGTTGCTGTTCCGCGGCCGGGCCGAGGATGACGCCGATGACGGCCGGCAGCACCGGCAGTCCGTACCGCCGCATGCCGAACCCCAGCAGGCCGATGGCCAGCAGGATCACCAGGTCGAGCGCCTCGCCGCCGACGGCGTACGCGCCGACCGCCGCGAAGAACAGGATGCCCGCGTACAGGTAGGGGCGCGGGATGCGCAGCAGCTTCGCCCACAGGGGGGCCAGTGGCAGGTTGAGGGCGAGCAGCAGCACCATGCCGACGAAGAGGGAGGCGATCAGGCCCCACACCAGGTCGGGTTCGCGTTCGAAGAGCAGCGGGCCGGGCTGGATACCGTACTGCTGGAAGGCGGCCAGCATCACGGCCGCGACGGCGGTGGTCGGCAGGCCCAGGGTCAGCATGGAGACGAGCGTGCCGGCGGCGGAGGCCGACGCCGCGGACTCGGGGCCCGCGACTCCCTCGATTGCGCCCTTGCCGAACTCCTCCTTGTGCTTGGAGAGCCGCTTCTCGGTGACGTACGAGAGGAAGGTCGGGATTTCCGCGCCGCCGGCCGGGATCGCGCCGAACGGGAAGCCGATGACCGGGCCGCGGAGCCAGGACTTCCAGGTGCGCTTGACGTCGGACCTGGCGAGCCAGGGGCGGCCGACCGGGATCGGCTCGCCCGTCGAGCGGCGCAGGTGCGCGGCGACCCACAGGGCCTCGCCGATCGCGAACAGACCGACCGCGACTATCACGACGTCGATGCCGTCGGCGAGTTGGAGTGAGCCGAAGGTGAGGCGCTGCTGTCCGGTCATCTGGTCGAGGCCGACCAGTCCGATGGTGAGGCCGATGAGCAGCGAGGCCGCGCCGCGGATGCGCGACGATCCCAGTACGGAGGTGACGGCGATGAAGGCCAGCACCATGATGGCGAAGTAGTCGGGCGCGCCGATGTCGACGGCGAGCGAGGCGACTGTGGGGGCGAGGGCGACCAGCAGGATGGTGCCGATCATGCCGCCCGCGAAGTGGCCGATGGCGGCGGCCGCGAGGGCCTGCGCCCCGCGCCCGGCGCGGGCCATCGGATTGCCTTCGATGGCGGCGACCACGGCCGCGCTCTCGCCGGGGGTGTTGAGCAGGATGGAGGTGGTGGAGCCGCCGAACATGGCGCCGTAGTAGATGCCGGCGAACATGATGAACGCGCCGGTGGGTTCGAGTCCGTACGTCACCGGCAGCAGCAGGGCCACCGCCATGGCGGGGCCGATGCCGGGCAGCACGCCGATGGCGGTACCGAGCAGGACCCCGATCGCCGCCCAGAGCAGGTTGACGGGGGTGAGGGCGGTACCGAAGCCGTCGAGCAGGGAGTTCAACGAATCCATGTCACAGCGCTCCCATCAGCGGGCCGCCGGGGAGCGGGACACCGAGCAGGTTGTTGAAGACGACGTAGGTGAGCAGGGAGAGCCCGGCCGCGATGAGCGGGTCGCGGTCGATGCGGCGGCTGCCGAGGGCGTACGCGGAGCCCCAGAAGAGCAGCGCGCCGGAGACCGGGAAGCCGAGGGGGCCGATGAGGACGGCGTTGCCGAGGAAGACTCCGGCGAGGAGCAGCACGGTCCGCCAGTCGCTGGGCTCGGAGAGGTCGATGTCCTCGCCGCCTTCGGCCTCGCCGCGGCCGCCGCGCAGGACGTCGACGGCGAGCAGCGCGGCAACGAGCAGGAGCGCCACGGCGACGACGACGGGGACGGTCTTCGGTCCGACGGGGCCGCGCTGGGCGATGTCGACGTTCATGGTGAGGGCGTCGGTGAGGACGAGGATGCCGAGCACCAGCAGTAGGACGCTGACGCCGAGTTCGGAGTGGTCGCGCAGCCATGAGGTGCGGCGCGGGGCGGCGGTATTCACGTCGGTGGCGTCGGTGGTCACAGCCCCAGCTCCTTCAGCACGGTGTCCACGCGCTTGTTCTGTTCGTCCAGGAAGTCGCCGAACTCGTCTCCCGTGAGGAAGGCGTCGTCCCAGCCGTTCTTCTTCAGCGACTCCTTCCACTGCGGGGAGTCGTGGAGCTTTTCGGCGAGGGCGATGAGCTTGTCCCGCTCCGTGTCGGAGAGTCCGGGCGGGGCGACGATGCCCCGCCAGTTGGTGAACTCCGTGTCGAGTCCGGCCTCGCGGAGGGTGGGGGCGTCGAGGCCGGGGACGCGCTCGGGGCCGGTGACGGCGAGCAGTCTGAGCTCGCCCGACCTGATCTGGTCGAGGTATTCGCCGACGCCGGAGACGCCGAAGGCGACCTTGTCGCCGAGGATCGAGGCGAGGAGCTCGCCGCCGCCGTCGAAGGGGATGTAGTTGACGGACTTGGGGGCGATCCCGGCCGCCTGTGCCATCAGCATGGGGGCGAGGTGGTCGGGGCCGCCGGGTGAGGATCCGCCGCCGACCGGCAGCTTGCCGGGGTTCTTCTTCCAGGCGTCGAGCAACTGCCCGATGGTCTTGTAGGGGGAGTCCTTGGAGACGACCACGATGTCCTGCTCCTCGGTGAGCCGGGCGATCGGGGTGGTGTCGGCCAGGGTCTTGGGGGCCTTGTTGGTGTGGACGGCGCCGACGACGCCGAGCCCCATGGACATGGCGAGTTTGCCGTTGCCGGGTTCGCTGACGAGCCGGGTGAGTCCGACGGTGCCGCCGGCGCCCGGCAGGTTGAACACCTCGATGTTGTGGGTGAGGCCGGCGTCCTCGGCGTTCTTGGCGGCGGTACGGGCTGTGATGTCGTATCCGCCGCCCGGTGTGTTGGGGACCATGAAGCGCAGGCCGGGGATCTGCGTGCCCGTGTCGGCGCCGCTGCCTGTGGTGAGCAGCGGTGGTCCGACGAGCACGAGCAGCGCCGCCCCGAGCAGGGCGAGGGGAGTGCGCAGTCGCACGTGTGCCACCACCTGTTCGTACGGGAATCTGTGTGAGGTGGCCCACATGTTGCCTGGGTGTTAGGAAGCTGTCTCTCTTCCGGAATCAACGGACGTTGTGGTCGTTGTGGTCGCGGCTTAGCCTGTCGCGGTGACAAAGGTGCTGGTCGTGGATGACGACTTCATGGTCGCCAGGCTGCACAGCCGCTATGTGTCCGCGACGGACGGGTTCACGGTCGTCGGGGTGGCCCACAGCGGCGCCGAAGCGCTGCGCGCGGCGGCCCGGCTGCGCCCGGATCTCGTACTCCTGGACATCTATCTGCCCGATATGACCGGGATCGAGGTACTGCGTGAGCTGCGTGCGGCGGAGCAGCGGGAAGGCAGGCCGAGTGTCGACGCCCTGTTCATCACGGCGGCCCGGGACGCCGGGATCATCCGGGCGGCCCTGCGGGCCGGGGCCCTGCACTATCTGATCAAACCGTTCAACCAGGCGGCGCTCCAGGAGCAGCTGCGCCACGTGGCCTCGCTGCGCTCGCGCCTGGACACCCTGGGCGAGGCGCGCCAGGAGGACGTCGACCAGATCTTCGGTACCCGGCCGCCCGGCTCGCGCGAGCTGCCGAAGGGCCTCGCGGCGCATACGGCGGAACTGGTGGAGCGCACGCTGCGCACGCACGCGGCGGGCCTGTCGGCTTCGGAGTGCGCGGAGGCGGGAGCGCTGTCGCGGGTGAGCGCGCGGCGCTACCTGGAGTTCTTCGCGGACACGGGCCGCGCGGAGGTGACGCTGCGGTACGGCGGCACGGGCCGCCCGGAACGCCGCTACCGGTGGGTGGGCTGAGCGCTCGCCCTTCCAGCCCTCGCGCTACGGTCCTACCATGTCTCGATCAGCGGAAACAGAAGCAGCAGCCGAACCATCGCCGGTCACGGCCGACGACGTCGACCAGGCCGTCCGGCTCGCCGTCACCACCCTCCGCGAGGCGCCCCCGGCGGCCTGGGCCAGCGAGGCCGGCTCGCTGGAGTGGACCTGCTGGGAGACCGTCGAGCACCTCAGCGACGACCTCTTCGCGTACGCCGCCCAACTGGGCCCCAAGCAACCGCCCTTGACCGGCGAAGTCCCGTTCATCTGGGAGAGCCGGCGGCCCGGCGGCCCGGCGAACGCCATCCACGCGGACCGCGCCGCAGGGCCCGCCGGCCTGTTGCAGGTACTGGAGGCGAGCGGCGCGCTGCTGGTCGCCATGGTGCGTACGACACCGGCGCAGGTCCGCGCGTACCACGGCTCCGGGGTGTCGGACCCGGAGGGCTTCGCCGCGATGGGCATCGTGGAGACCCTGGTGCACACCCACGACCTGGCCGAGGGCCTCGGGCTCCCCTGGGACCCGCCGGCCGATCTGTGCGCACGGGTACTCGCGCGCCTGTTCCCGGACGCTCCCGGGGACACGGCCCCCTGGCCCACCCTGCTGTGGTCCACGGGCCGCACGGAGCTCCCCGGACGCCCGCGCCTCACGACGTGGCGCTGGTACGGCGCGCCGAGGCGGCCGATCTCCTGAAGCGGGTGGTCAGGGCAGCGTTCCGCGGCTCACCACTACCAGGATCCCTGAACTCCGCTGAGGAACGCCGCGGTGGTCGCCACGAACCGGTCGGGATCGTCGAGCCATGGGAAGTGTCCGGCTCCGGACTGAATGACGAGTCTGGCGTTCGGGAACAGCTCGGTGAACTCGGCCATGGTGCGAGGAGGTGCTTGCAGATCAACCTCCCCGGCGAGCGGGAGCACCGGCGGCCCGAACCGTGCGAGCGCCGCGCGGGTGGCGTCCGGGTCGAAAGCGCCTTCGGCGCCTAAGGCAGTCGCGGCCTCCTTGTTCTTCTGCCCGTCCTCAGCAGCCTGATGGGCCTGAGAGACCTCGTCCCAGCGGCCATGGAAGAACGGTGCGACGGCCTGCCAGCGGTCGTCCGTCGCCTTGCCCGCAACGATCGCTTCCAAGGCCGCGAACGCTGTAGCGAACCACGGCTCGTCCTGTCGGAGCTGCGCGGTCTCGCGCCGGACGTCTCCAGTGATCGCGATCCCGACGGCCCTGGTACTCGGCGTGATCAGCGCGAGCTTGCTGACGTGTTCCGGATGCCGGCCCACATACAGCGCCGCCAGATTCGCACCCGCGGAATGCGCGAGCAGGTCCATTCTTTCGAGGCCGAGGTGCTCGCGCAGGGCGTCAACGTCATCGACGAGTTGGTCGCAACGGTAGGAGGCGGCGCTCTTCGGTATCGCCGACTGGCCGGTGCCCCGAAGATCCAGCGTGATCAACTGTCGGTGCGCGGAAAGGCCGCCCAGGTCGCCGAGGTAGACGGATGCCTGCATCGGCCCGCCGGGCAGGCAGACCAGAGGAGCGCCGTTTCCAAACACGTGGTAGGCAAGCTTGGTTCCGTCCTGCGCGGAGAAGGTAGGCATGGCCAAGACCCTGTCAGCGGCGCTCAGGCAGAGCAACTGGGTTGCCCGACAGGCACTCATGGCTGCAGCCATTGAGTCAGCCGGCCCCAAGTTGCGTACCACCGTTCGAACCCGGAGGTCGGGGGTCCTGTCGGCGTCCTACCTGAGGGCCCGCTTAGCGTCGCCTTAAAGCGACCATAAGGATCTCCTCCGGGCCGTCCCAGCAGGCGATTTCGGGGTTTCCAGCGGCTAGCTTGCTGATCGCCGGGGCGGGTTTCGGTCCGTCGGCGCCGTCTTCGGGGGG
Organism: Streptomyces sp. A3M-1-3; assembly: GCF_024213665.1. GTDB lineage: Bacteria > Actinomycetota > Actinomycetes > Streptomycetales > Streptomycetaceae > Streptomyces. Next base: position 3,076 of record NZ_JANAVP010000044.1, on the reverse strand, counting down.
TGGCGCCGGCGGGGCCGAGGCGCCCCTCCCTGCCACCGAACCTGTGCCGCTGTCGAAGGAGATCCCCCATGACCGCTCGCCGTACGGCCACCGGCGTCGCCGCTCTCGGCTTCGCGCCGCTGGCGCTGGCCGCGCTCGCCGCCGGGCCCGCCGCCGCCCACGGGGCGATGACGGACCCGGTCAGCCGGGTGTCGGCCTGTTTCGCGGAGGGGCCGGAGGGCCCGGAGTCGGCGGCGTGCAAGGCGGCCGTCGCGGCGAGCGGCACGCAGGCGTTCTACGACTGGAACGAGGTCAACATCGCCAACGCGGCCGGCAACCACAAGTCGCTGATCCCGGACGGCAAGCTCTGTTCCGCGGGCCGGGACAAGTACAAGGGGCTGGATCTGGCGCGGGCCGACTGGCCGTCGAGCAAGCTGTCCTCGGGCGCGCACACCTTCCGCTACAAGGCGACCGCCCCGCACAAGGGGTCCTTCGAGCTGTACATCACGAAGGACGGCTACGACCCGTCGAAGCCGCTGAAGTGGTCCGACCTGGAGTCGGAGCCCTTCGCGACGGTTACCAACCCGAAGCTGGAGAACGGCGCCTATGTCTTCGACGGGACCGTTCCGGGCAAGTCCGGCCGGCACCTGATCTACAGCATCTGGCAGCGGTCGGACAGCCCGGAGGCCTTCTACACCTGCTCCGACGTGGTGTTCGGCAAGGACACCGGCGGGTCGGGAGCCGGTGGCGGTTCCGGTGAGACCGCCCCCGCCCCGACCGCCTCCGCTCCCACGGACGAGGAGATCGAGGACGGGACCGGCGAGTCCGGCGCCGGTACGGAGTCCAGCGCTCCCGCCACGGAGACGACCGAGGAGACGACCGAGGAGGCGGCCGGGAACGAGCCGGCCGCCAATGGTTCCGCCACTCCGGCCGCCGACGGCGAGAACCTCGCCAAGACCGGCGGCGACAGCACCACCTCCACGCTCGCGATCGGTGGTGCGGCCGCCCTCGCCGTCGGCGCCGCGGTACTGTTCGCCTCGGTCCGCCGGAAGGCCGTCACCGGCGGCCGTCACACCCGCTGAGGCACCGGCTCTCCAGAAAGGACCGCCTGCGCGTCAGTGGAAGACCGACGCGCAGGTGGTCCTCTTCGCGTGGGCGGGGTCGAGCGCGTTGGCCGCCTCGTGGAAGGCGATCCGGTCGATCAGCCCGATCGCGACGTGTTCGGAGATGTCGACCGGACACAGGTCCTGGAGCAGGACGTTGCGGACGCCGGGGCCGTCGAGGTACTGGCTCCGGTACGGGGTGACGACCTGGTCGTACTTGGTGGCGATGACGGTGTACCGCACGCCGGGGACGGTGTCGCCGCCGTCGTTGAGTTTGGTCAGGAAGGCGGAGCCCGCCACCTGGTCGGCGAGTCCGGGGGTGGCGGAGCTGAGCAGGTCCTCCGCGCCGGGGAAGTACGGGAGCAGTTTCGTCAGCCCCAGCAGGGTGGTGCCGTGGTTGTCGGGGGCCAGGCCGACGAGGGCGTTGACCTTGTCGGCGCCGCCCAGGAACTTGAGGTAGTAACGCGGCATCATGCCGCCCTGGGAGTGGCCGACGAGGTCGGCTTCGGCGGCGCCGGAGGCGGCGAGCACTTTGTCTACGAAAGCGTCGAGCTGTTCGGCCGACTTGTCGATGGGACCGAGGCCGTGGAAGAACGGCACGCCGGGCAGTTGACCGTAGTCCAGCGAGTAGACGCAGTAGCCGCGGTGCACCAAGTAGGGGGCGAGGCCGAGCCAGTTGTCGACGGAGTTGCCGAAGGTGCCGTGCACCAGGACGACGGGCCGGGGGTGGGCGGCGGAGGGCTTGCAGGAGTAGTTGTTCCAGCCGCTGCTGGGCGCGGCGGCCGCGCCTGCGGGTGCGGGGGCGGCGGTGACGGCGGTGAAGGCCAGGAGCAGGGCGGCCAGGGGTCTGAGGACTCGTTTCCAGGGCAGCATCGGGTGATCTCCTTGCGGCTCAAGGGGAATTGCGATGGGGGATTCGCCCTGTGATCCGGATCACAAGAATGCTGTGCTCACGTCAAATTACGCGCGAGTAGTAAAAGTGTGAAGTTACGCGTCGGTAAAAACCTGGCAGGCCGTCACCAGGTGGGCCGCACCGGCCCGTTGGGGGCGATACGCAGCAGGTCGTCGCACAGTGCGCGGGCCCGCCGCTCGCCGAGCAGCTCGGTCCACGGCCGTACGGCATCGGCCGCCGCGGCCTCCGCCGCCCGGGTGCACTCCCAGCCGCGGTCGGTGAGGACGACCAGCCGGGCGCGCGCGTCGTCCGGGTGCGGGCGGCGCTCCGCGTAGCCCTTGCGTACGAGCTCGTCGACGAGCTGGCTCGCCGCCTGCTTGGTCACCCCGAGGTGCTCGGCCAGGTCGGTGGCGGTTGCGCCGGCGGGGGCGAGCCGGGCGAAGGCGAAGCCGTGGGCCGGGCGGAGCCCTTCGTGGCCGCGGGCGACGACGCCCGTGTGGATCCGCTGAGTGAGCTCGCCGGCGGCGGCGAGCAGGGCGGCGGAGAGGGCCATGGCATCGCGATCGTTCACGGATACAGCTTGACATAGTAGTCAAGCAGCTTGAATATATAGTCAAGTTGCTTGACTAAGTTGCTTGACTATCCGGGAGAGACCTTGCCTGTTGTCCGTACGTCCGATGCCGTCGTCCACGAGATCCACGGCACCCGTTTTCTCTCGTACGCCACACCCGCCCGCGGCAGCAGGGAGCTGTGCGCCTGGCGGGGCGAGATCCCGGCGGGGACCTCCTCGCCGGTGCACACCGTCACACGCGAGGAGATCTTCTACCTGCTCAGCGGCGCGGTGGAGGTCACCCTCGACGGCCGCACCGAACCGCTCGCCCCCGGCGACGCGGCCGTCATCAACGCCGGCGTGCCGGTGCAGATCCACAACCGGGGTACGGAGACGGCCATCGCCTGGGTCACCACCTCCGTCGGCATGGAGGTCGACCTGGAGGACGGCACCCACCTCGCTCCCCCGTGGGCGAACTAGGGTCTGTTGCGAAAGTGCTGGTCGCAGAAGTGCGTTGTCGGTCGTGTTGTGCTTGCATACCCCGGTGAATCG
>NZ_JANAVP010000043.1 GCF_024213665.1 Streptomyces sp. A3M-1-3 | reverse complement strand
GCCGTCACCCTCACCGAACCGACCAAGACCAGCCCGACCCGCCGGAAAAACCACTAAATCACCGGTATTGCGGCTAGGGGGTGTCCGCCGGCCGGGAGACGGATAGGCCGCGGCGTCTGGTGCGGTGCAGCGCAAGGCGCCGGAGCGTCCTAATAGCGGAGCTATTCGGGCGTTTCGGCAACGCAGCGAGGTGCCGTGCCTGGGGGGGGCACCTCCTGGGGGCACCCCCTGGGGGCACCCCCTGGGGGCACCCCCAGCGGTAGCTGGGGGAGGTAGCTGGGGGAGGTAGCTGGGGGAGGTAGCTGGGGGAGGTAGCTGGGGGAGGTAGCTGGGGGAGCGTCGCGGCCCCGGCCAAGATCCGCCGGACACCCCTAGCGCTCATTGCTGCCCGGATCCAGCGGTGGAGACGTCACCGCGCAGTGCACCCGGCACTCCGGGTGGCAGGCCGCCTTCCCCGCCGGGACCCGCCGTACGGTCGCCCAGGCGATCAGCGCCCCCAGCACGAGCACCCCCGCGCAGATCGGCATCGCCACCCGGAACGCCGACGCGAACGCGTCCGCCGACCGGTACGCCTCCGGCCCCATCCCGGACAGCAGCGGCAGCGCCGCCACCGCGATCAGGCCGGCCGCGCGCGCCGCGGCGTTGTTGATCCCGCTGGCCAGCCCGGCCCGCCCGACATCCACCGAGGCCAGCACGGTGGCGGTAAGCGGCGCGACCAGGGTCACCATGCCGAGGCCGAGGACCAGCATCGCGGGCAGCACGTCCCGTACGTACGAGGCGTCCTGGCCGACCCGCATCATCAGCAGCATCCCGGCGGCGCACAGCAGCGGTCCCACGGTGAGCGGGAGGCGCGGCCCGATCCGCTGGCCCAGCTCGCCCGAGCGGCCGGAGAGCAGCAGCATCAGCAGGGTGGTGGGAAGCAGCGCGGTGCCCGCGCCGAGCGCCGAGTACCCCGCCACCACCTGGAGCTGGAGCACGGAGAGGAAGAAGAACCCGCCGAAGGCCGCGTACACGCACAGGGTGACCAGATTGATGGCCGTGAACTGCCGCGACGCGAAGATCGACAGCGGCAGCATCGGCTCGGGCCGCCGCCGCTCCACGTACACGAAGGCCACCGAGAGCAGTACGCCCAGGACGCCCGCCACCACCGAGGCGTCGATCAGGGCGTACGTGACCAGGGCGAGCGCCAGCGCGCCGAGCGCCGCACCGGCCACGTCGAAACGCCCGCGCGCGGTCGTGTCGCGCGATTCCGGTACGCGCCTGAGGGCGACCGGCACGCAGACCGCGGCCAGCGGCACATTGAGCAGGAACACCCAGCGCCAGCCGGGCCCGTCCACCAGCCAGCCGCCCAGGAACGGCCCGACCGCCGCTCCGACCCCGCCGAGCCCCGACCACACCCCGACCGCCCGTGCCCGGTCGTCGGGATGGAAGCTCGCCTGGATGAGGGCCAGCGAGCCGGGGGTGAGCAGCGCCCCGCCGACGCCCTGCAGAGCGCGCGCGAAGATCAGCACGCCGGCGTTCGGCGCGAGGCCGCACAGCAGCGAGGCCGCCGCGAACCACACGACCCCGATGACGAACACCCGCCGCCGCCCGAACCGGTCCCCCAGCGCCCCGCCCAGCAGGATCAGGCCGGCGAGCGTGAGCATGTAGGCGTTGGCGGTCCACTGCAGTACGGCCAGGTCCGCGTCGAGGTCCTGCCCGATGCGGGGCAGGGCGACATTGACGACGGTCGAGTCGAGCATGGCCATCGAGGACCCGAGCACGGTGGTGAGCAGCACCCAGCGGCCCACGGGTTCGCCGACCCGGATGGCCCCCGGCACACGTCTGCTCATGTCGGGGTCGCTCATACCGGGATCCTCCCGGCATCACGAAGGGCCCGCCACCCCTGCGGACGGGTGACGGGCCCTTCGTGAGAAGCGGGCGTGCTTACTTCACTGCTTACCCCACTGCCTACTTCGCTGCTTACTTCACCTTGGTGCCCGTGGAGCGCAGGTTCGCGCAGGCCTCGGTGACGCGCTTGGCCATGCCGGCCTCGGCCAGCTTGCCCCAGCTGCGCGGGTCGTACGTGCTCTTCTTGCCGACCTCGCCGTCGACCTTCAGAACGCCGTCGTAGTTGCGGAACATGTGGTCCGCGACCGGGCGGGTGAAGGCGTACTGGGTGTCGGTGTCGAGGTTCATCTTCACGACGCCGTTCTCCAGCGCGGTGGCGATCTCCTCCTCCGAGGAACCCGAGCCGCCGTGGAAGACGAAGTCGAACGGCGAGGACTTGCCGTACTTCTCGCCGACACCCTGCTGCAGGTCCTTCAGCAGCTCGGGACGGAGGACGACGTTGCCCGGCTTGTAGACGCCGTGGACGTTGCCGAAGGAGGCGGCCAGCAGGTAGCGGCCCTTCTCGCCCAGGCCCAGCGCCTCGGCGGTGCGCAGCGCGTCGTCGACGGTGGTGTACAGCTCGTCGTTGATCTCGTGGCTGACGCCGTCCTCCTCGCCGCCGGTCGGGGTGATCTCGACCTCGAGGATGATCTTCGCGGCGGCGGCCTTGGCGAGCAGCTCCTGGCCGATGGCCAGGTTGTCCGCGAGGGTCTCTGCGGAGCCGTCCCACATGTGGGACTGGAAGAGCGGGTTCAGGCCCTTCGCGACACGCTCGGCGGAAACCTCGAGCAGCGGACGTACGTAGCCGTCCAGCTTGTCCTTGGGGCAGTGGTCGGTGTGCAGAGCGACGGTGACCGGGTACTTCGCGGCGACGATGTGCGCGAACTCGGCGAGCGCGACCGCGCCGGTCACCATGTCCTTGGAGTACTGACCGCCCAGGAACTCCGCACCACCGGTGGAGATCTGGATGATGCCGTCGCTCTCGGCCTCCGCGAAGCCGCGCAGCGCAGCGTGCAGGGTCTGGGTCGAGGTGACGTTGATGGCCGGGTAGGCGAACTTGCCTGCCTTCGCCCGGTCGAGCATCTCGTTGTAGACCTCGGGGGTTGCGATGGGCATCTGTCCGCTCCTTGTGATGTGCGGGTACGTGCGTTGCGGGCCCTGACCTGGGGGCGACGTCGCTGTCGCGCCCATCTTTCCAGATGCTGCACCACACTCCACCCGTCGCACTCCCCCCTGGACGGACCAAAGGCGGACTGTTTCACGTGAAACAGTCCGCCTCGGGTCAAAACCGCAGGTCAGGCGAGACCAAGCTCCTGAAGCGAGTACGCGCTGAAGTACCGAAGCCCGGCCTCAGCGATTGCCGGAGCCGCACCGCGCTCCACAATCACGGCGACGGCGACCACCTCGCCGCCCGCCTCGCGCACCGCCTCGACGGCGGTCAGCGGCGAGCCGCCGGTGGTGGAGACATCCTCGACGACCAGGCAGCGGCGGCCCTTGACGTCGGTGCCCTCGATCCGGCGCTGGAGGCCGTGGGCCTTGCCGGTCTTGCGTACGACGAACGCGTCGAGCCGCCGGCCGCGCGCGGCGGAGGCATGCAGCATCGAGGTCGCGACCGGGTCGGCCCCCAGCGTGAGGCCACCCACACAGTCGTAGTCGGCATCGGCAGTGGCGTCGAGCATCACCTGGCCGACCAGCGGGGCGGCCTCGCCGTCCAGGGTGATCCGGCGCAGGTCGATGTAGTAGTCGGCCTCAAGACCCGAAGAAAGGGTCACCTTGCCGTGCACCACGGCCTTGTCCTTGATCTGCTGCAGCAGCTCGCCACGTACGTCACTCATGGGCGTCAGCTTAAAGCCGCCGCCAGGCCCAGGTCGTCGCGATCTCCAGCGGTTCGATCGGCGTGACCAGCTGCGGCAGCGTGTTGATGCCGTTCGGCGGGCCCGACTGCGGCTCCACGCAGACCGCTTCTGCCTGCTCGTCGTAGATCACGGCCCACTCGGCACGGCTGGTCACCTTCAGCTCCAGCCGGCCCGGCCAGGTGAGCGTGACGTCCACGCCGTCGGGCATGCCGAAGCAGTCGTCCCACGGGCCCGGCTGCGGCTCGATGCGGCGGCCGGTGGGGAGGTGGTCGTCGCCCCGCTCCTCCTGCCACTGCGCCGCGAAGTCGATCCGTACATCCTCGCCGCCGTCGCCGAGGTTCCGCAGGAACCACGGGTGCCAGCCGGCCTGCGCCGGGAAGGAGTCGCCGTACGTCTCGATCCCCAGCGCGAGAGTGAGGGAGTCCTCGGTCAGCTCGAACGTCTGGGTGACCCGTCCGGGGTACGGCCAGGGCTCCACCAGGTCGTAAGTGAACGCAGCCTCGCTCTTCTCCTCGCGGGCCTTCTGCCACGCGGCCTCCCGGGCCGTGCCGTGGATGGCGTGGGGCGGCGAGTTGAGCGGCAGCTGGTGGCGCACTCCGCCGCTGCGGAACTGCCCCTGTTCGATGCGCCCGCACCACGGAACCATCGGGAAGCAGCCGTACTTGGCGCCCTGCCGCAGCAGTCCGGTGCCGTCGATGCGCAGGCTGCTGATGCGGCAGCCGTTGTCCGGGTCGATGACCAGCTCGGCCCGGCCCGCCGTCAATTGCGTCTGATGCGTGCTCACGCGACGACCCTAGCCGTGGGTCAGCGCCTGCGGCGCAGCACCCGGCCGACGACGACCGCCGAGGCGATCACCAGCGCGGCGGCCGGCGCGACCCAGCGCAGGGTGTCGGCCGTCGATCCGGAATCAGGCGCGGGCACCGGCGCGTAACGGCCGCGCGGAGGCGCGTGGTCGACCTCTTCCGCGCTGCGGCCGATCATCGTGCGGCGGGCGTGAGCGGCCTCCGCGGGGAGCTCGTCGGGGACACCGCGCGAGGCGTCGAAACCGTCGTTCAGGTCGCGGTCGAGGTCCCGGTCCACGTCGCTGTCCGCGTCGCCGTCGATATCGTCGGCGATGTCGTCCTGGACGTCGTCGAGCAGCGGATCGAGCGAGGGCGGTGGCACCTCGGTCTCGAACACGGAAGCCTGCGCCTCGGCCTCTGGCACGCCTTCGTCGTCCTCCACCGCCTCCGCCTCGTCAGAACGATCCGCCTCAGCCTCCGCCATCGCGCCGGCCGTCGACGCCAGCTGCGCCGCGAATCGGTCCAGAAGCCGTGTCGCCGCCGACTCCGCGGCCTCCGCGGGGAATTCCTTGATGCGGCCGTCGCCCCCCACCGTTCCCGTGAACGCGAGGACCGTCCCGGCTTCCGCCGCGCGCGGCCTGATCGTCAGGGCCAGCTTGACCGAGCCATGGCCGCGGGCCTCCGCGCCCTCGCCCTCGACCGCGAAATCCTCGCCCTGGGCAGCGATCCGCAGCACACCGCGGTACGTGATGGTGTGGCCCCCGACCCGGACCTTCAGCCGCCCCGAGAGCGGGCCCGACGCCTCATCGGCGTCCTGCTGGAGCCCGGGGATGCAGCGGGCGACCCGGGCGGGGTCTCCCAGCACCTGTCGCAGGGTCTCTGGCGGAAGCGGAACGAACACCTCATGCTCCATGACAACGGAGCCTACCCACGCCCGCCCCTCGAACACGGGGAACGCCCGCATTCAGTCCATGTATCGGGGGTGCAGCAGTGTCGAGGGCGGCAGCCCGGGCATCCGGAGCCTCTCCGTGTCGCGCGCGGGGGGTACGGCGAGCCGCGTCGGGGTCCGGCCGGCCAGTACGAAGCCCCAGTCGCGGGGGGCTCCGTCCGCACCGGAGGACCGGTCGGGCCCGGCCGCGAAGCCGGAGAGCCGGCCGGTGGCCCGGTAGGGACGGGTACGCAGGCCCGCCGCGCGCAACGTGGACTCGACGGTCCAGAAGGTGCGCGGCCGGGTGGAGAGCGGCCCCGCGTGCACCACGAGCCGGCCGTCGGCGGTGAGGGCGCGGGCGGCGACCCCGTAGAACTCCTGCGAGTAGAGCTTGGTGCTGGGGGTGATCCCGGGGTCGGGCAGGTCGGAGATGACCACGTCGTACCGGCGGCCTCCCCGGGACTCCCGCAGCCATGTGAAGGCGTCGGCGGTGACGACGCGCAGCCGGGGGTCGCGGTAGGCGTGGCCGTTGAGGGCGGAGAGCGCGGGATCGGTACGGGCCAGCCGTACGACGCCGGGGTCGAGCTCGACGACGGTGACGGAGCGTACGCCGGGGTGGTGCAGCACCTCCCGGGCGGCGAGCCCGTCCCCCCCGCCCAGGATCAGCACACGCGCGTGCGGGCCGTCCATCGCGGGGTGGACCAGCGCCTCGTGGTAGCGGTGCTCGTCCAGGCCGCTGACGCGCAGCCGGCCGTCGAGGTACAGGTCGAGGGAGCGCGGGCTGCCGCCGCGGTCGCCGGTGAGGACGACCTCCTGTACGCCGGTCCGCACGGCGACCCGCACCTCGGCCCCGTACACCGCCCGCCTGGCGGCACGTTCGAAGTCGTCCGCGAGTGCCGTGGCCGTGGCCAGCAGGGCCAGCACGGTGACATTCGCGGTGAGCAGCCACCAGCGGGCGCGCCGGGTGAGGTCGTGCCGGAACAGCCACAGCACGAGCGAGCCACCTGCGGCGGCGTTGACGGCACCGGTGAGCATCGCGCCCGTCAACTGGCCCAGCAGCGGCAGCAGAAGGAACGGGAAGGCGAGGCCGCCCACCAGCGCGCCCACATAGTCGGCCGCGAAGAGGTCGGCCACGGCGCCCCCCGCGTCCTGCCGGCGGATCCGCTGGATGAGCGTCATCAGCAGCGGGATCTCGGCCCCGATGAGGACACCGATGGCGAGGGAGAAGCCGACGAGGGCGGGCCGGGACTCGCCGAACCAGGCGAAGGTGGCGTACAGGGCCATCGCCGAGCAGCCGCCGGTCAGCGCGAGCACCGCCTCGATCGTGCCGAAGCCGACGGCCGCGCGAAGGCGGAGACGTTTGGCCAGCAGCGAGCCGACACCCATCGCGAAGACCATGAGGGAGAGCACGACGGACGCCTGGGTGACGGAGTCGCCGATCAAGTAAGAGGCGAGAGCGAGCAGTTCGAGCTCGTACACCAGTCCGCACGCCGCGCAGATGAAGACGGTGGTGAGGACCAGGAAGCGACCGGCCCCGGGCCGTACGGGAAGGTATGCCTCCCCCTCGGGCTCCGGCGCCGGGGCGCCGGGGTCAGCGGGTGCGCAGGGGGCCTCCCCACCGCGGGTAGGGGAAGGGGCGATCATGTGGCGAACGCTACGTCACGGTCCGGCTTCGATTGGTCACCCACACGTGTGCAATTGGGGCACGGCCCGTTTCAGAGCGCGACGGGTCAGAGCGCGGCGGGCATGCGGGGCCGATGCGCGTCCGGGTCGCGACGAGCTGCCCCTCCTGCGGATACGCGTGCCACGTCCGCCAGCGCACCTGCCCTTCGTACCGCTGCGCCAGCATCGCCGTGAAGGCGTGCGGACTACCGGGAAACGTGCCGGCGAGGCCGTTGGGGTGGTCGGCGACCAGCGCGAGGAGTTCCTGCGCGCGCCCCGCGAACGAGCCCTGCGAGAGCGTCTCGACGCGGGCGGCGAACTCGTACTCCCAGTCACCGACGCGCTTGGCCACACCGAGCGGCAGCGGCGTGCTGCTGCCCGGCATGCAGGCGACCGTCTCGGAGCAGGAGCCGCGGTCCTCCTCCACAAGCACCTGGTGCGAGGCGCCGAGCAGGCGCAACTGCAGGCGGGCGCCGGAGAGTTGCAGGTCGAGCACGGCGAGGGCAGGCAACGGCTCCCGGCCCAGGGCCCAGGCAAGGTCGGCAGCACGCGTATCGGTGTACTTGGTCTGGAGGGTCGTGAGCATGAATCGGCTCCGCTAGCGCGCAAGGGAGGGATGGGCCGGGGGGTCGCCCCGGGCTCCCGGACTGTGTTCAGCGGGTGAAGGGGGTCGGCCGGCTCGGGTCCACAAGAACTCCGGTCCACGGAAGTCCGAGGACTGCTGGTCTACACAAGCGAGGGAATCATGAAACGCACGGCGCTCACAGCGTTATTACCCAACTTGACGGGGTTTCCATCCCCTCGGGGGCCCGACAGTTCAACTGTTCAACAAAGCAGGTCACAGACCGGTCAACGCGAAAGCGTCTGGCGGGAGTTGGGACCCGCCAGGCGCATATTTCATATGACGGTGCCACAACGGTGCCGAGCTGCCCCGTGTCAGCTGGAACCGCCGCCCCCGCATCCACCGCCGCCGCCCCCGCAGGACGACGAGCCGCTCGAGCACGAACCGCCCCCGCCGCCACCGCCGCCACCGCCGAACCCACCGCCGCCGAGCCACCAGCTGTTGGACCCGCTGGTGCTCGCGCTCCCCGAGCTGCTGCCCCGGCTGCTTCCCCTGCCACTTCCCCTGCCGCTTCCGCCACCCCAGCGGCCGATCGCGAACATAACCCCCGTGATCACCACGACCGCCACAACCAGCACGAAAACGATGACTCCCATCGCCCCCACCTGCCTCTCGTCCCCCGAAGCGAGGTCCCCCGCTTCTCGCGTGACAGGGGGATGCCCTCGGCCGCGTACAGCCAAAGCACACTTGAGGAACTCCAGAGGTTCGGCACAGGATGGCGACCATGACAGGACGAACAGGACGGCGCCCGCTGCTCAACAGCCGCCTCGCGGCGTTCGGGACGACGATCTTCGCGGAGATGTCGGCACTCGCCGTACGGACCGGGTCGATCAACCTCGGCCAGGGCTTCCCCGACACGGACGGACCGCCCGAGATCGCCGAAGCGGCGGCGCGCGGCCGATCGTTGGCACCTGCTGCAGAACCTGTCTCGTGCAGTGGAGAAGACGTGCCATCAGCATCGCCCCCGCCTGCGGAAATACGCGGAACAGGTCGCTGAAGACCCGCCCAGGATGCCACTGCTCGACGCTCTGCCGCCCACGCTGATCGTCGACCGGGTCCGACGGGCCTGACTCTCCCCTGGAGTTCGGGCGTCGTCGAGGGCCACGTCTGTCGGGTCAAGCTCCTCAAAAGAAGCATGTACGGACGCGCGTCCTTCAATCTCCTGCGAACCCGCATCCTCCTCTGACCGGGACACACCACCCTGAGATGCCTGACAAGGACGAAGTTCTGGACGGTGCCCGCCGGAATCGGCCAGCCTGGATGCCGTGGACGGAGTGAGTGGGGGAACAGTACTCGCCTTGGTCGGTGTCCTTCTCGGAACAGTGGGCACTCTTGTGGGACAGCATCTGGCGACTCGCGATGAGGTGCGACGTGATCAGCAACGCCGAGGGGAAACGGAGCGTGCGGAGCGTAAAGAGGCCATCCTGGGATTTCTAGCCGCCGCACAGCGAGTCGAATTGGTGCTGGACCGCAGGAGCCTTGGTCTGCCATCTGCGGATGAACCAGAAGACGAGACCTTGCATGCCTTGTGGCTGGCGAAAAAAGCCGTTGAACTGGTCTGCTCGCATGAGGCGGCTCAAGCCGCGCATGACTACACCGAGGCACTGCACCAGATCATGCGCGACGTGGCAGCCGGCCAGGACCCCACCAAGCGCGAGCGCCGCTACGCCTTCATGGAGACGGCCCGGAGTCAGCAAGTCAGCCCTGGGCCATTCTGATCCGATCGTGCCCGACATATGCCACCGAAGAGAGCGAGGCTTCCGTGTCGGATCAATCGTGGGGAAGGCAGGAGACAGAGGGGCAGGAGAATGATGGGCCCTTCGAGGTAATCATCCCTGGTCAACCTGTCCAGGAGGTCTCCACGTATGCCGAGGCCCAAGCCCTCATCCGGTCGTCAGGGAGGGAAAAAGCGGTCAGACGGAAGGAAGAGCAGTCGGCACTCGACCACGTTGGCCGTTACCGAGGACAACACCCCGAAGAAACGATCTTCGCTCCCACCGCTGACCTTGGGATTCACGCAATCGCGGTCAGAGCCGCTTTCATCGAGCGTCATCACCGGGGCCCGCGTCGGGCAAGGCCAGGGGGCCACTCGTTCAAATTCCGGGCAGGGGCAAAGCCTGCCCGAGTTGCCGGGCAGCGTACGGCCCCCTGACCATGCCCGACCCCAACCCGAACAGGACACCGGCCAAAGCCGCTCCGGCCGGCCGCGTGGGATCGCGCGCCCGCGTGGAGTAGAACGGGACACCACTCGCGCGTTTTGCCCCCGACCGCTGGCTTCCGGGACTATGGCGAGCATGGCCACCTCGAAGCAGTTCGACCCCGCGTCCGGAACCCGCGATTTCCTCGCCGCCGAGTTCGAGAGGCGCGAGCGCGCGTTCGCGACCATCCGTACCGTGTTCGCCCGCTACGGCTTCCAGCCGCTCCAGACCCCGGCATTCGAGCGGCTGGACGTGCTCACCGGCAAGTACGGCGACGAGGGCGACAAGCTGATCTTCAAGATTCTCCGACGCGGCGAGCATGAGGCCACCGGAGAGGCCGATCTTGCTCTCCGATACGACCTCACGGTTCCCCTGGCCCGTGCGGCAGCCGCCTACGGCAGCCAGCTCCCCTCGCCGTACAAGCGGTACGCCATTGCGCCCGTGTGGCGAGCCGACCGGCCCGGCAGGGGACGGTTCCGCGAGTTCGTCCAGTGCGACCTGGACATCGTCGGATCGTCGTCGCCACTGTCGGACGCCGAGGTCGTCCTAGCGCTGCACGACGCCCTTGAAGCGCTTGGTGTTCCCGAGTTCCGCTTCCTCGTGAACTCCCGCCACGCGCTGTTCGGACTGCTTGAGGCGTACGGCGTTCCGGACGATCTCGGTTCCGGCGCGCTGATCACGCTGGACAAGCTCGACAAGCTCTCTCCGGAGGCGGTCGTGACCGAGCTGGTAGTCAGTCGTGGCCTGTCTCCGGAGGTGGCACAGGGCTTGGTCGATGACCTCACCGCCCCCGATGCCGTCACCCGTGTCAGGGGAGAGCTGAAGTCCAGCGAGGTCGGCCAGGCCGGGCTGGACGAGGTGGACCGGCTGCTGGAACTCACCAAGGACGCGATCCCCGCCGAGCGCATCGCATTCGCGCCAAGCCTCGTGCGCGGGCTCGACTACTACACCGGGATCATCTTCGAGGTGGTCGCGCCGGGCATGCCCGGGTCGATCGCTTCCGGTGGCCGGTACGACGGCCTCATTGGCCGGCTCGGAGGCAAGGACTCCCCCGCGTGCGGCGGCTCCCTGGGCATCGAACGCATCCTGCCTCTGATCTCCCAGGCAGACGAAACCGCCTACTCGCAGATCGACGTGGCCGTCACGATCATGGGCGAGGAGCAGGCGACCGACAGCTTCCGCCTCGCGGCCGAGATCCGCCGTGCCGGAGTCCGCACAGGTGTCTATCTCGGGTCAAGTGGGAAGTTCGCCAAGCAGATGAAATGGGCCAGTGATCAAGGGGCCCGTTTCTGCGTGATTTACGGCGCCGCCGAGCGCGAAGCCGGCACGGTCACGCTGCGGGACATGAAGAGCGGTGAACAGGTCCAGGTCCCGTTCGATCAGGCCGCCGCGGAACTCTCGCGGCGGTGCGCACCATCCAGTTGACGCGCAGCGGACCCGTTCCGCTGTCGACTCGTTCCAAGGAGGAGCGGATGGGAACGCAAGGCGATCGTATTTTCGAGGTCACCGCTGAGCGGGGGTTTCCGGACCCCTGGCTCAGCTTCGGGGACTCCCTCTGTGACGAGGCGGCCCTCAGCACGGAACTGACCCGGGCCATCACCAAGGCCCGCAAGGAGCCCGCAGACGGGACGCGCGCGGAGGCCGCCCGGGTCTTCGAAGCGAAGAAGGCGAACCTCCGCCGCTGCGCGGGCATCCTGGACCAGGTGCTCAGCGACTACGACGAGTCCGGGATCTGGAGCGTCCTGGACGAGCGAGCCGCCAGGCTGGACGTCCAGGACGTACTGGAGACCTGGGGCCGTACGCAGGCACTCCACCCGTTCCCCGTCGTGCTCAGGAGCCTTGAGTTCAACTGGGGCTACATGAAGGAGCACGGCGTCCGCGCGTTCTACGAGATGACGCGGGGCTACGTCTCGCGGCTCCAGGAGAACACCGAGCGGTGGCACGAGGCGTGGAACGGCGAAGTCGCGACCGGACTGGTGGACCGCATCACGTCCATCGAGTGCGACCTTGCCAGCATCGAGGCCCCGATGCACTGCGACGTGTGCAAGAAGACGATCACGGCGCTGCTGTACCTCGATGAATAGCCCGAGGTGACGTAGTGGGCATGAGGAGGCCCCGCTCCGGCACTCGACCTGTCCAGGGTGCACCAGCCGGAACGGGGGCCTCGGTGTCCGCTCTGGTCCCACGGCGTGGGAGCCGGGTGAGCCCCACCCCACCGGATGGCGGGGTCTTCCTGGGAGCTCCCGCGACCAGAGCGGAGTCTTATGGGCGTGCGAGCGTCGCGCCGAGCACGAAGCCGCACGAAGCACTGACAGCGATGATGAACAAGGGGCCGGCGAACCGGCCGACGTAGGCCACCACCCGGTTCACTGCCGCCCGCCCTCGTCAAACAAGTGCGCACGGCCCGCAAGATCACGCAGAAGGGCTTGGGCAGCGCCACGGGCTACTCGGAGAGCTACGTGAGCAAGGTCGAATCCGGGGCGGTGGTGCCGAGCGAGAAGTTCACCGAGGGCTGCGACCGGGCGTTCGGGACGGGCACGCTGTTCGTCCGCCAACTCCGCCGCCTCCTCGAAGGCGACCACCCCAGTTGGTTCGCGCCGTACATCCAGCTCGAACACCGGGCATCCCAGATCCTCGACTACTCGACCTTGTTCATCATGGGCATGTTGCAGACGGAGGAGTACGCGCGCGCCGTCTTCCGCGCCGGTAACTCCCGGGAGGGTGCGGCCGTGATGGAGAGCAGGGTCTCAGCCCGGATACGGCGTCACGAGGTCATGGAACGGGAATCCCCCCGTTGCTGTGGGTCGTGCTCCACGAGTCATGCCTTCGGACTGTCGTGGGAGGACCGGACATCATGGCACGGCAGCTTGAGCACCTGATCAGCGAAGCCGAGTCGCCCCATGTCACGCTGCGACTGCTTCCCTTCGCGGCAGGAGCACCCGCCACAGGCGCGGCTTTTACGTTGCTGGCGTTCCAGGACGCGCCTACCGTGTTCCACACGGAGGGGCCGCAGGGGGGACGCCCGTACGAGACAGCCAAGACCGTGGCTGCCGCCCAGGAGACCTACGACCGGTTGCGGGCCGATGCGCTGTCTCCCGATGCTTCGGTTGCCCGCATGAAGGACATGTTCAAGGAGCGCACAACATGAGTGACGGAATCGACCCGATGGCCATGGAGTGGGTCCGGTCGTCGTACAGCGGGCCCGAAGGCGGGCAGTGCGTCGAATGGTCGCCCGCCTACGCGAAGACTCACCAGGTCGTCCCCGTGCGGGACAGCAAGAACCCCACCGGCCCGGTGCTGATGCTCTCCCCCGAAGGGTGGGCCGGGCTGGTGGAGTTCGCCACCACCGCCGATGCATAGCCCAGAGCGGGTCGCCCCGCCCCCGGTTCAGCCACGATCCGGGGGCGTCGCCATGCGGGCCGACTTGCGTCAGCGCGCGCCGGCCATCTGATCAACGGCCTTGCGGATCGAGTCCTCATGCTTGCAGATCGAGAAGCGCACCAACCAGGCCGGAGCCTGCGCGCTCAGGTAGAACGCCGAGGTGGGGATGGCGACCACGCCCGCGCGGTCGGGAAGGTCCCGGCAGAACTGGGCACCGTCCGAGTAGCCCCACGGCCGTACGTCCGCCTGCACGAAGTAACCCGCGTCGGCCCGGAAGGGACGCAGCCCGGCACGGGTCAGGCCCTCGCTCAGCAGGTCCCGGTTCGCTCTCAGGGTGTCCCGCAGGCCCGTGGCCCACTCCTCCACCGAGCCGAGGGCCCGCGCCAGGGCCTCCTGGTACGGGGTACCCGAGGCGTAGGTAAGGAACTGTTTCGCGGAGTTCACGGCCGCGACGAGCGGAGCCGGGCCGCAGATCCAACCAACCTTCCAGCCCGTGACGTTGAAGGTCTTGCCTGCCGAGGAGACGATCAGTGTCCGCTCACGCATCCCCGGCAGAGTCGCGATCGGCAGATGACGCGCGCCGTCGCCGTAGACCAGGTGCTCGTACACCTCGTCCGTGACCACCGTCAGCGACCGCTCGCGGCAGATAGCCGCGATCGCTGCCAGCTCATCCGCCGTGAACACCTTGCCCGTCGGGTTGTGCGGGGAGTTCAGCAACAGCACCCGCGTGCGGTCCGTCACGGCGGCGCGCAGGGCGTCCACGTCCAGGGCGAAGCCGTCGCCGTCGAGGACCAGGGGGACGCCGACGAGACGGGCACCGGCGAGCCGGGCATCCGCCGCGTAAGCGTCGTAGCAGGGATCGAAGGCGATCACCTCGTCTCCCGGGTCGCAGAGCGCCAACAGGGCGGCGGCGAGAGCTTCCGTCGCGCCCGTGGTGACCAGGACCTCACCCATGGCCCGGTAGTCGAGTCCGTACCGCCGGAGCTGGTGGGCTGCGACAGCCTCACGCAGCGCCGGGAAGCCGACAGCGGGCGGGTACTGGTTGCTGCCCGACAGCACCGCGTCCGCCACGTCCTTGAGCAACGCGGCCGGGCTGTCCAGCTCCGGCACTCCCTGCCCGAGGTTCACGGCTCCGGTGCGCCGCGCAAGCTCCGTCATCTCCGTGAAGATCGACGTACCCATGCCCCGCACCCGCGTAGCAGGACTCCAGTCCGCCGAGCCCACAGCCCCGCGCACATCAGCCGTCCCCCTCGTACCCATGCAGTCCCGCTTTCCCGAGTCCGTCCACAAGGAGATTCGGCCCTCACCATAGGCGCGCAGCGGGGTGACTGGGCTACCGGTGGGCAAAGCCGAGCCATTCCCCGGCCCCTTCCAGTACGCGGTCGCCGAGGCCCTCGCGCTGCCCGACTCCTACTTCCACGGCTTCCGGGAGGACCTGCGCGCCAAGCGCGATCTGCTCGCCACCGGCCTGGACGAGGCCGGCTTCGGCGTCTTCCGGCCGGCCGGGACGTACTTCATCACCACCGACATCCGGCCGCTCGGCGCGGCCACCTCCCACGAGGGCGACGGCTTCGCCTTCTGCCGGGCGCTGCCCGAGCGGTGCGGGGTCGTCGCCATTCCGAACGCCGTCTTCTACGACCACCGCTCGGCGGGAGCGCCCTTCGTACGGTTCGCGTTCTGCAAGCGGACCGAGGTCCTCCAGGAGGCCGTCGCGCGGCTGAAGGCCCTGGCCGGCTGACTCGCCGGCCGCAGTGGGCCGGGCGGGTGCAAAGTCGTTCCCGCACGGCCCGCCGGGCTCACCGTCCTCTGCCAGCAGGCGCAGAGTCGGCTTGTCGGACCTAGCGCAGAGCTGCTTACTGCGTGCAGAGATTCCCGAGGGGCGGGCCATGTCGACGAGTACCACCACCACGCCCGCCCGTCCCACCCGTACCGACCTCCCCCGCCCCCTCCCCCTTCCCCGTTCCGCGCTGCGCAGGGCACTCCCCGCCCTCGGGCTCTTCGCGGCTGCCCGGCTGACCGGGATACTGCTGCTGTCGGCGGCCGCCTGGCGGCTCGACAGGAACCCGCTCGCGATCCTCGGCACCTCCTGGGACTCCCGCTGGTACACCGGCATCGCCGCGCACGGCTACGGCCGTTCGCTCGCCTTCGAGGACGGGGTGATCCAGAGCGACCTGGCATTCTTCCCGCTCTACCCCGCGCTCATCCGGCTGGCGTCGGCCGTCCTGCCGACCGGCCCGACCGGTGCCGCACTGCTCGTCTCCTGGGTGGCGGCCGCAGCCGCCGCGGTCGCGGTCTACCTCATCGGCGAGCGGCTGCACGGCCGGCGCGCGGCGACCCTGCTGGTGCTGCTGTGGGGGCTGCTGCCGCATTCGGTCGTACTGACCATGGCGTACACGGAGCCGGTTCTCACGGCGCTCTCCGCCTGGTCGCTGTACGCGGTGCTCGGCCGGCACTGGCTGTGGGCCGGGGCCCTGGCCTCCCTCGCCGGGCTGTCCCGCCCCAACGGCATCGCCGTCGCCGCCGCGGTCGTCGTGGCCGCGGCGTACGAGATCTGGCGCGGCGATCGACAGGGGCGGGCCGCTCCGGCGGTCTGGTTGGCCGCGGCGCTCGCGCCGGCCGGTTGGGGCGGCTACGTGTTGGGTGTGGGGGTGCTCCGGGGCGATCCGCTCGGCGGGTATTTCGCCGTCCAGGCCGGCTGGACCTCACGGTTCGACCTCGGGCTCGGCTCGCTGCGCTTCGTCAAGCACCTGCTACGAGATCCGGACCAGCTGTCCTTCGCGATGGTGCTGGTGATCGTCGCGGTGGCGCTGCTGCTCTTCGCCCTGTTCGTACTGGACCGGCCGCCGCTGCCGCTGCTCGTCTACACCGCCGTACTGCTGCTGATCACCGTCGGCGGCTCCGGTTTCTTCGAGTCCAAGGCGCGCTTCCTGCTGCCGGCCTTCCCGCTGCTGCTGCCGCCCGCGGCCGCGATGGCGAAAACCCGGCCCGGAGCCGCGGTCTTGGTGACCGTGGCCCTGGCCGGGCTGTCGTTCAGTTACGGGACGTATCTGCTGACGATCGCCCCGACACCGCTGTAGGCGCTGGGCGACAGGCGCCCGGCGGCAGGCGCAAGACGCTACGCGTCGTCGCCGTCGCTGTCGCCGCCTGAAGAGTCCACTTCCTGCTCGAGGCCGAGCTGCTCCACGAGCCACTTGTCGAACTCGATCGAGGCGCGGACCCAGCTGACCGTGGACGACACGAAGTGCTCGAGGCTGACTCCGGTGCCGATCAGCATCTGCGCCTCACCGATGAGGCGGACGGAGCCGTCGTCGTGGGTGTGGCTGTACACCTTCGGCCACAGCGTGCGGCGGTTCCAGTCGTCGATCGACTCGAGAAGCTGGGGCTTCTCGTCGATCTTGTGCGGGCGGTCGTAGAACGTCCGTACCGAGAAGACCTGCTGGTCGTCCTCGCCGCGGAACATGAAGTACGTGCGGAATTCCTCCCACGGCGCCGCGAGGTCACCCTCGTCATCGACGACGTACTTCAGCTCCATCTGGTCGAGGAGCTGCTTGACCAGGTCCTGGTCGGGGACGACGGGGCCCGCCGGTCCTGTGGCCTGCGGTTCGGGCTGGCCCCCGAAATTCGGAATCGAGGACGGGTCGATGCTCACCGTGTATTTCCCTTCGTACGGTTACCGCCATCCTCCACCATGCCGGGAGGGGAGTGGCAACCCCGGACTGCGCCTTGCGTGTTTCTTGCCGGTAATCGCCGGTGATTACTGTGCTCTGCCGACGATCAGGCCGTCGCCCGCGACATCCACCCGGACGGTGTCGCCCTCCGTGACCTCGCCCGCGAGGATCTCCTTCGCGAGCCGGTCGCCGATCGCCGTCTGCACCAGGCGGCGCAGCGGCCGGGCTCCGTACGCCGGATCGTTGCCCTCGTCCGCCAGCCAGGTCAGCGCGGCCGGGGTGACGTCGAGAGTGAGGCGGCGCTCGGCGAGGCGCTGCGCCAGCCGGCCGATCTGGAGCTCCGCGATGTGCGCCAGCTCGTCCTTGGAGAGGGCCGAGAAGACGACCAGGTCGTCCAGCCGGTTCAGGAACTCCGGCTTGAAGGACGCCCGGACCACCTCAAGGACCTGCTGCTTCTTCTCCTCCTCGCTGGTCAGCGGCTCGACCAGGTACTGGCTGCCCAGGTTCGAGGTGAGGATCAGGATGGTGTTGCGGAAGTCCACCGTCCGGCCCTGGCCGTCGGTCAGCCGGCCGTCGTCGAGGACCTGGAGCAGGATGTCGAAGACCTCGGGATGGGCCTTCTCCACCTCGTCGAGGAGCACCACGCTGTACGGGCGCCGGCGCACCGCCTCGGTGAGCTGGCCGCCCTCCTCGTACCCGACATAGCCGGGTGGGGCGCCGACCAGCCGCGCGACGGAGTGCTTCTCGCTGTACTCGCTCATGTCGATACGGACCATGGCCCGCTCGTCGTCGAACAGGAAGTCCGCGAGCGCCTTCGCCAGCTCGGTCTTGCCGACACCGGTCGGACCGAGGAAGAGGAACGATCCGGTGGGCCGGTCCGGGTCGGCGATTCCGGCCCGCGTACGGCGTACCGCGTCCGACACGGCACGGACGGCCTCGCCCTGGCCGATCAGCCGCTTGCCCAGCTCCTGCTCCATGCGCAGCAGCTTCTGCGTCTCGCCCTCCAGCAGCCGCCCGGCCGGGATGCCGGTCCAGGAGGCGACCACATCCGCGATGTCGTCGGGTCCGACCTCCTCCTTGACCATGGTGTCCTTCGCGGCCTCCTGCTCGGCCTCCGCAGCCGCCTCCAGCTCACGCTCCAGGCCGGGGATCTCCCCGTACAGCAGCTTGGACGCCGTGTCGAAGTCGCCGTCGCGCTGGGCGCGCTCGGCCTGGCCGCGCAGGTCGTCGAGCTTCTCCTTCAGCTCACCGACCCGGTTGAGGCCCTGCTTCTCCTTCTCCCAGCGGGCGGTGAGGCCGCGCAGCTCCTCCTCCTTGTCCGCGAGGTCGCGGCGCAGCTTCTCCAGCCGCTGCTTGGAGGCGGGGTCGGACTCGTTCTTGAGCGCCAGCTCCTCCATCCGGAGGCGGTCGACAGCGCGCTGCAGCTCGTCGATCTCGACGGGCGACGAGTCGATCTCCATCCGCAGCCGGGACGCGGCCTCGTCCACCAGGTCGATGGCCTTGTCCGGCAGGAAGCGGGACGTGATGTACCGGTCGGAGAGGGTCGCCGCGGCCACCAGGGCCGAGTCGTTGATCTGCACCTTGTGGTGGGCCTCGTACCGGCCCTTGAGTCCCCGCAGGATCGCGATCGTGTCGTCCACACTGGGCTCCGCGACCAGCACCTGCTGGAAGCGCCGTTCCAGGGCGGGGTCCTTCTCGATCCGCTCCCGGTACTCGTCGAGGGTCGTCGCGCCGACCATGCGCAGCTCGCCGCGCGCCAGCATGGGCTTGAGCATGTTGCCGGCGTCCATGGAGGAGTCGCCGCCCGCGCCCGCGCCGACGACCGTGTGCAGCTCGTCGATGAAGGTGATGATCTGGCCGTCGCTGGACTTGATCTCGGCGAGGACGGTCTTCAGCCGCTCCTCGAACTCACCGCGGTACTTGGCGCCCGCCACCATCGCACTGAGGTCCAGGGCCACCAGCCGCTTGTTCTTCAGCGACTCCGGCACGTCCCCCTTCACGATGCGCTGCGCGAGCCCCTCGACCACGGCGGTCTTGCCGACGCCGGGCTCACCGATGAGCACCGGGTTGTTCTTCGTACGGCGCGACAGCACCTGCACCACGCGCCGGATCTCCTGGTCCCGCCCGATGACCGGGTCGAGCTTGCCCTCGCGGGCGGCAGCCGTGAAGTCGGTGCCGAACTTCTCCAGAGCCTTGTACTGACCCTCCGGGTCCGGGGTCGTCACCCGGCGCCCTCCCCTGCTCTTCTCGAACGCGTCCAGCAGCTTCCTGGCACTGGCTCCCTGCCGGTCCAACAGCTCACCGGCCTGCCCGCCCTTGGCGGCGATACCGATGAGCAGATGCTCGGTGGAGAGGTAGTCGTCGCCCAGCTCCTTGGCGCGCTGCGCGGCGTCGGCGACGACGGCGAGCAGCGCGCGGCCCGGCTGCGGCGGCGCGACGGTGGACCCGGTCACACTGGGCAGCGCGGCCAGCAGCCGCTCCGCCCCCGACCGTACGGCAGCCTGGTCCGCCTCGACAGCGGCCAGCAGGTCGGTGATGTTCTCGTTCTCCTGACCCGCGAGCAGCGCCAGCAGCAGATGCGCGGGGGTCAGGTCCGGATGTCCGTCCTGCACCGCCCTGCTGGTGGCCGTGTTGAGCGCTTCCCGGCTCTTGTTGGTCAGCTCGGCGTCCACTTGTGCTCTCTCCTCCCCGGCGTGGGGGTCCTGTCTCCCTAACTCTGACTCGGCCAGCGTACACAAAGTTGAGCCTATTCCACTCAAGGCCGCGGGGGTAGGCGGGCCACGTCCGGATTAGGCTTCCGGCATGGCCACCGACGTACGCGACCCCAGCCCCGAGTACCTCGCCTTCTGGCGTGAATACCACCTGTGCACGTTCACCACGCTGCGCCCCGACGGCACGCCGCACGTCACTCCGGTGGGCGTGACGTACGACCCCGAGGCCGGCCTCGCCCGCGTCATCACCAGCAAGCACCGGGCCAAGGTCGCCAACATCCTGGCCGCCGGCCCGGAGGGAGCGCGGGTCGCGGTGTGCCAGGTGCAGGGCCGGCGGTGGGCCACATTGGAGGGGCGGGCGGTGGTCCGTACCGAACCGGAGCTGATCGCGGACGCGGTGAGCCGCTACGCGGAGCGCTACGGGCGGACGCCGTCGCCCAACCCGGACCGCGTCCTCATCGAGATCACCCTGGACCGGGCGCTCGGCAGGGGCTGAGCTCCACGTACCGAATCCGCTCGTACCGAATCCCCTCGTACCGAATCCGCGCAGCACAGCGGCGCCATCGTGTTCAGGTCCACGATGGCGCCGCTGTGTGGGGGAAGCGCCTGAGCGATTGTCAACGACGGGGGAATCGCATCAGGCACTGCGGGGGGTGGCGGTGATGGTTTCGGGCTCGGCCAGCTGGTGGTCGCGCTGGTCGAGATTGACAAAGACCATGCCGTAACGAATGGCACAGCGCACAGGCTGCGGGGCCCCCCGGGGCCGGCGTAGGCACCGGTAGGCCCGGACGTCCTCATCCTCCTCGCGTACGACCACGATCGGCTCACCGACGAGGGTGACCATCAACGAGTCCCCGCGGTGGGGGATCGCGGTGACCAGGTCGATGAAGTGCCACCCGGACCGGTAGGCCGTGGCCATCTCGCGCCGGAACGACCGGTCGTCCGGCGGCACGGTCATGCCTCTTTCTTCGCGGGCTCGCTGTCCCAACCGCTGTCCGGCGGGGCCGCCTGCACACTGTCCCAGCCACTGTCAAGCGGCGCGGCTGCCTGCACACTGTCCCAGCCGCTGTCCGGCGGGGCATCAGCCGGCCCGAGGCCGGCCGCATTCAGGGCACCGAAGGCCACGGCCGCAGAGAAGACAGTGGCAAGCACCGAGCGAAGCATTCTCTCGCGCATAGTCGGCTTCGTCCTCACTTGATGGTTTCTTCTCCCCCGCACCACAGACGATGGCTCATTCAGGCACGTCAATGCCACAGGGGCGATGCATCATGTTCCTGTACGTACAGGACCCTGGGGGGTGGAGAATTGACCGCAAACAACACACAACCGACACATCCCCATGCGGTCACCGACCTTTGCGACGAGGGAGCGCGGCTTTACGTCAGTGCGCTGAGCACCGGACGGATCGCCCGTACCGACGCGGAAGCCGCGCCCTGCCTCCTCGAATTCGCCCTGTTGCACCCGGATCCCGATGACGCGAACTGGCTTCGCCCAGTTCCTCCGTCCGTGGCGCTGGCGCAGCGGCTTCATCCCATCGAGCGCGAAATCCAGGACCGTCGGCGAATCTCCATCGAACTGACCGACTCATTCGAGCCGTTCATGGCCATCAGCGCACAGAGTCCGGCCAGCACCCATGCCATCACGGTGCTGGAAGGCTTCGACCGGATCAACGCCGCCCTCAACCTCGCCACCGCCGAGTGCCACGCCGAGATGCTGACGATCCAGCCGGGCGGCGGCCGCAGCGCACATGCGCTCACCCAGGCCCTGGAGCGCGACAGACCCCTGATCGACCGCGGCGTCAGCATCCGCACGCTGTACCAGCACACCGTCAGACACAGCCAGGGAACCCTCGCCTATGTGGAGCGCATATCCGGCGGCAAGGTGGAGATCCGCACCCTTGAAGAGCTGATAGAGCGTCTGATCGTCTTCGACCGCACCGTCGCCTTCATCCCGGCCCGCGACGACCGGCGGGTCGCCCTCGAACTCCGGCACCCCGGCCTGGTCGAGTACCTCATCAAGGTCTTCGAGCAGCTGTGGCAGCGTGCCGTCCCGCTGATGGAGGAAGTCCCGTACGACCCGACGCCGGACGGCATATCCGGCGTCCAGCGCTCCATCGCCAAGCTCCTGATCGAGGGTCATGTCGACGAGGCCATCGCGCGCCGGCTCGGAATGAACGTACGGACCTGCCGGGCGCACATCGCCAAGCTCGCCGCCTCCCTCGGCAGCGGCAGCCGGGCCCAACTCGGCTATCTCATCGCGCAGTCGGGGATCCTGGGGAAGGACTGCCACTGACGGCGGGTACCGGCCCGGAATGCGCGTTGTAATGAACTCGTAATGCCCCCCTGGGTCCCAGGGGCGGCCAGAACCCGTACGCTCCGTAGGCCCTCGCCTCAGCAGCAACACGAGGAACAGAGGCAACACAGTCATTCCCCGCTGTCCGTGGGGCGGTTCTGCCGAGGCGGACAGCGAGGAAGCACACCAAGCATGTAAGTAGGGGAACACTGATGTCCACCGACGTCCGCCCGTCCACGTCCGCGCCCGCCGGCTCGCCCTCCAGCCCGGTCGGCACCTGGCTGCTCACCCTGGTGACCCTCGGTATCTACTGGCTGTTCTGGTACTACAAGGTCAACAAGCAGGTGAAGCAGATCGACCCGACGATCGAGGTCAAGCCCGGCATGGCCGTGGTCGCCGTCACCCTCGGCTCGTTCCTGATCGTCCCGCCGTTCGTGTCCATCGTGAAGACCGGCTCCCGCATCGCCCAGGCGCAGCGCGCCGCCGGCGTCACCGCGGACTGCTCCGGCGGTGTCGGCCTGGTCCTGGCCTTCGTCCTCGGCCTGACGCCGCTCTACTACCAGAGCAAGCTCAACACGGTCTGGGCCCCGCGCGGCTGATCCGCCGCCACACCCGTCCACACCCGCCACTCTGCCCCGTGCGCCCTTCCGCACGGGGCCGAGTGCGTTGGGCCCTCACGCGCGCGCCGGCCCAGTGATCGCGTCTGTACGGGACCGGCGGGCGACGCCGACCTCGAACCACACGCCGAGGCCCAGTTGGCGGCGGTGGAGAAGGCTGCAGCAACCGTCTGCCGGGCGCACGGGTGGGACGCCGACCGGGTCATCGGCCACAAGGAGTGGACGACGCGCAAGATTGACCCGAGTTTCTCGATGGCGGCGATGCAGACCCGTATCGCCAAGCGCCTCGGCGTGAAGGCCACGGCAGCTGTTCCGTACGAAACCTTCCCCGGCGCCGCCTACTTCGCTGCCGGCCGCCGCAGCGCCGTCGCCGGAGCCCTCAGCCGGTTGATGGCCACCGGCCGGCCTACGGAAGGAGCCCCGCCGGAAAACCGGCGGGGCTCCTTCCGTAGGTCGTGCCCGACTACTCCGGCGACCGCTTCGGCTTGGGCCGCCACACCACCAGCGCGCTGGTCTGCTGCGCCTCCTGGTACGGGACCAGGTCGCGCCGGTACGACGCGTGGACCTGGGCCTCGCGCTGCTGCATCGCGACCGCCGCGCCCTCGACCGCGGCCGACAGCTCGGCGACGCGCTGCTGGAGCGCGGCGACCTGGTTCTCCAGTTCGATGATCCGCTTGATCCCGGCCAGGTTGATGCCCTCGTCCTGCGACAACTGCTGGACGGTGCGCAGCAGTTCGATGTCGTGGGCCGAGTAGCGGCGGCCCCGGCCGGGCGTACGGTCCGGCGAGACCAGGCCGAGCCGGTCGTACTGCCGCAGCGTCTGCGGGTGCAGCCCGGAGAGCTGGGCGGCGACCGAGATGACGTACACCGGGGACTCGTCGGTCAGCTCAAATGCCCCTGCCGATTCAAACCGTCGGCGTCGCGGATCCATCTCATGCTCCCTTCGCAGCCTGGAACAGCTCCGCCCGCGGATCGTCGCCCGCGGTCGCCTCGCGATAGGACTCCAGCGCTTCCCTCGCCTTGTCGCTGAGGTCCGTCGGTACGGCGACCTCGACGGTGACCAGCAGGTCTCCGCGGGTGCCGTCCTTGCGCAGCGCTCCCTTGCCGCGTGCGCGCATCGTACGGCCGTTGGGCGTCCCGGCAGGCAGTTTCAGGGTGACCGGCGGACCGCCGAGGGTCGGCACCTTCACCTCGCCGCCGAGCGCCGCCTCCGGATAGGTGACGGGCACGGTGACGGTGAGGTTGTCGCCCTTGCGGCCGAAGACCGGGTGGGCGTCGACATGGACGACCACGTACAGGTCGCCGCCGGGCCCGCCCCGTTCGCCGGGAGAGCCCTTGCCGCGCAGCCGGATCCGCTGGCCGTCGGAGACGCCCGCCGGGATCCGGACCTGCATGGTCCGCGAGGACTTGGCCCGGCCGCTGCCCTTGCAGACCTCGCAGGCGTCCTGGGCGATCAGCCCACGGCCCTTGCAGTCCGCACACGGGTCGGTGAGCGAGAACGAGCCGCTGCCGCCCCGGCTGACCTGCCCGGTACCGACACAGGTCGGGCACACACGTGGTGTGCCGTGCCTGTCGCCGGTGCCGGAACACGCCTTGCAGGGCGCCTGGCTGGTCATCCGCAGCGGAACCGTGGCCCCGTCGACGGCCTCGGTGAAGCTGAGCGTCACCTCGGACTCGATGTCCTGGCCGCGCCGCGGCTGCGTACGCGTACCCGGGCCGCTCCTGTTGAACAGGCCGCCGAAGACATCCCCGAGACCGCCGCCGAAGCCGCCGGCACCCGGGCCCCCGGCCGGCGCGCCGCCGAAGAGGTCGCCGAGGTCGAAGTTGAAGTTGCCGCCGGCCCCGCCGGGAGCCGCTCTGAAGCCACCGTTGCCGAAGAGGGCGCGAGCCTCGTCGTACTCCTTGCGCTTCTTCGGGTCACCGAGGATGTCGTTCGCCTCGGAGATCTCCTTGAAGCGCTCCTCGGCCTTGACGTCACCCTTGTTGGCGTCCGGGTGGAACTCGCGGGCGAGCTTCCGGTACGCCTTTTTGATCTCGGCCTCGGTGGCGTCCTTCGGGACGCCGAGGACCTTGTAGTAGTCCTTCTCGACGAAGTCCTTGGTACTCATCCCCGACGTCCCTCCTTCCTGCTGCTGCTACTGCTGCTACTGCTGCTACTGCTGACGTCAGCCCTCGTCCGGGCCACCGTTCTCCTCGTCCTCGTCCGCCTTCGCAGCCTGCGCCCCGGGCTGGGGCTCGGCCACCGCGACACGCGCGGGGCGGATGGTCCGCTCGCCGATCCGATACCCCGGCTGCAGGATCGCGACGCAGGTCGTCTCGGTGACGTCCGGTGCGTAGCTGTGCATCAGGGCTTCGTGGATCGTCGGGTCGAAGGGCTCGCCCTCCTTGCCGAACTGCTGCAGACCCATCTTCGCGGCGACCGTCTCCAGGGATTCGGCCACCGACTTGAAACCGCCCACCAGCTCGCCGTGTTCACGGGCGCGGCCGATGTCGTCGAGTACGGGAAGGAGTTCGCTCAGGAGGTTCGCGACGGCGACCTCCTTGACCGTGACCCGGTCCCGCTCCACCCGACGGCGGTAGTTCTGGTACTCCGCCTGCAGCCGCTGCAGGTCCGCCGTGCGCTCGTTGAGCGCCGTACGCACCTGGTCCAGCTGCGCGGTCAGGGCAACTTCCTGCAGGTCCCCGGCCGGGGCCGCGGGACCCGCCTCCTCGGAGGAGTCGGGTCCGGCGGCCTGCGGCACGGCGTCTTCGGGGATGGCGCCGGAGGGGACTTCAGGCTTCTCGTCGAAACCCGGGGTCTCCTCCGTCACGCGGCACCACCCTTGCGGTCGTCGGCCTTCTCGTCGTCGACGATCTCGGCGTCCACGACGTCGTCCTCGGCGGCCTTGGCGTGGCCGGCTCCGTCCGGACCCGGCGCCTGGGCGCCCGCGCCTTCGGCCTGGGCGTTGGCGTACATGGCCTGGCCCAGCTTCTGGCTGACCGCGGCGACCTTCTCCGTGGCGGTGCGGATCTCCGCGGTGTCCTCGCCCTTGAGCTTTTCCTTCAGCTCGGCGATCGAGGTCTCGACCTCGGACTTCACGTCACCCGGGACCTTGTCCTCGTTGTCCTTGAGGAACTTCTCGGTCTGGTAGACGAGCTGCTCGGCCTGGTTGCGGGTCTCGGCCGCCTCGCGGCGCTTGTGGTCCTCGTCCGCGTACTGCTCGGCCTCGCGCATCATGCGGTCGATGTCGTCCTTCGGCAGCGCGGAGCCACCGGTGACGGTCATCCGCTGCTCCTTGCCGGTGCCGAGGTCCTTGGCTCCGACGTGCATGATGCCGTTGGCGTCGATGTCGAAGGTGACCTCGATCTGCGGCACGCCACGCGGGGCCGGCGGCAGGCCGGTCAGCTCGAACATCCCGAGCTTCTTGTTGTACGCCGCGATCTCGCGCTCGCCCTGGTAGACCTGGATCTGCACGGACGGCTGGTTGTCCTCGGCCGTCGTGAAGATCTCGGAGCGCTTGGTCGGGATCGTGGTGTTGCGCTCGATGAGCTTCGTCATGATGCCGCCCTTGGTCTCGATACCAAGCGACAGCGGGGTGACGTCGAGCAGCAGGACGTCCTTGACCTCGCCCTTGAGCACACCGGCCTGAAGGGCCGCGCCGATGGCGACGACCTCGTCCGGGTTGACGCCCTTGTTGGCGTCCTGGCCGCCGGTCAGCTCCCTGACCAGCTCGGCGACGGCCGGCATACGGGTCGAGCCGCCGACCAGGACCACGTGGTCGATCTCGGACAGCGCGATGCCGGCGTCCTTGATGACGTTGTGGAACGGGTTCTTGCAGCGGTCGAGCAGGTCCGCGGTGAGCTGCTGGAACTGGGCGCGCGTGAGCTTCTCGTCCAGGTGCAGCGGGCCCTCGGCGGAAGCCGTGATGTAGGGCAGGTTGATCGTGGTCTCGGTCGAGGACGACAGCTCGATCTTCGCCTTCTCCGCGGCCTCGCGGAGACGCTGGAGAGCCATCTTGTCCTTGCCGAGGTCCACGCCGTGGCCGTTGGCGAACTGCTTCACCAGGTAGTCGACGACGCGCTGGTCCCAGTCGTCACCACCGAGGTGGTTGTCACCGTTGGTGGCCTTCACCTCGACGACGCCGTCACCGATCTCCAGCAGCGAGACGTCGAAGGTGCCGCCACCGAGGTCGAAGACGAGAATCGTCTGGTCGTCCTTCTCGAGCCCGTAGGCGAGAGCGGCGGCCGTCGGCTCGTTGACGATGCGCAGTACGTTGAGACCCGCGATCTCGCCGGCCTCCTTGGTGGCCTGGCGCTCGGAGTCGTTGAAGTACGCCGGGACGGTGATGACCGCGTCGACGACCTTCTCACCCAGGTAGGCCTCGGCGTCGCGCTTCAGCTTCTGCAGGATGAAGGCGCTCATCTGCTGCGGGTTGAAGTCCTTGCCGTCCAGGTTGATCTTCCAGTCGGTGCCCATGTGGCGCTTGACCGACCGGATGGTCCTGTCGACGTTCGTGACCGCCTGACGCTTCGCGACCTCGCCGACGAGCACCTCGCCGTTCTTGGCGAAGGCGACGACGGACGGCGTGGTCCTGGCGCCTTCGGCGTTGGTGATGACGGTGGGCTCGCCGCCTTCGAGAACGCTGACGACGGAGTTAGTCGTGCCCAGGTCGATGCCGACCGCACGTGCCATTTCAATTCCTCCAGCTGACTTGAGTGGAACAGGCTCAAGGATGCATGAAGGATCCCGACGAGTCAACAGACCTGAGCGAAGGTGACTCAACTCTCTGGCCTTTATCCCGCTCATACGCGACCTGCGCGGGCGTGCGGGACGCCGTGGCCTGCGCGTCGCACTCGGATGTTCCGCATCAAGTCGGGCAATGTCGGGAAAGAACCCGAACGGGGCATGGGCCCCAGACGCCCGGACGGGGCACGGGCCCGCCCCAGGCACCCGAACGGGGCACGGGCAGGCACGAGCCCAGGGAAAGGACGCGGGACATGAGAGCCAAGCGGGCGCTCGATGCGGCCGGCAGCCTGGCCCTGCTCCTCATCCTGGCACCGCTGCTGATCCTCCTCACCGCCGCCTCCGTCGCCACCTCGGCCGGCCCCCCGTTCACCCGTCGGACGGCGGCGGGACTGTACGGCCGGCCGTTCGAGACCCTGAAGTTCCGTATCGCCCCGACCCCGCTCGGGCGGCTGCTCGACCGGTACGCCCTCGACGAACTCCCGCAGCTGGTCAACGTCTTGCGGGGCGAGATGTCACTGGTCGGCCCGCGGCCGCTGCCCGCCAGGGACCCCGCCTGCACCGTGCACCGGCTCGAGGTACGCCCGGGCATCACCGGCCTGTGGCAGGTGGGTGCACGCTCCGATCTCCCGTGGGAGGAGATGTCGCTGCTTGACCTGCACTACATCGAGCATCATTGGCTCGGGATGGATCTCGCCATCCTTGTCCGTACCGTCCCCGCCGCTCTCCGGCCGCGCCGCAGCCGACTCAGGGTTGCCTGAGCGACACAGATCACCGCGTGCGCGGCTACAGTGCGGCGGCATGAGTGGGTAATCTCAGCACAGACTGATTAAGTTACCGCTTAGTAATTGCTGGATTCCCACCCTCCCTCGCAGGCCCGAGGAGCCACCATGCAACTCGCCGCGATCGTCGTGTCGCTGGTCCTGACCGTGGTCGGCGTTGCGCTCATCGCCCGAGCCGTCGCGCAGATCTACCGGTTCGTCAAGCTCGGCCAGCCGCTGCCCGCGGGCAGCCGCACCGACAACCCCAAGCAGCGCACGATCACCCTGGCCAAGGAATTCCTCGGCCACACCCGGATGAACCGGTGGGGCATCGTCGGCTTCGCGCACTGGTTCGTCGCGGTCGGCTTCCTGACGCTGCCGCCGACGCTCGCACAGGCGTACGGCCAGCTCTTCCAGGCCGACTGGGTGCTGCCGGTCATCGGCGGCTTCCTGCCGTTCGAGATGTACATCGAGTTCATCGGCCTGATGACCGTGGTGGGCATCGTCATCCTGATGGCGATCCGGCTGCTGAACCTGCCCTCGCGGGCCGGCCGCAAGTCGCGCTTCGCCGGCTCCAAGGCCTGGCAGGCGTACTTCGTCGAGTACGTCATCCTCACCATCGGCCTCGCCATCCTGGCGCTGCGCGGGCTCGAGGGCGCGATCCACCACGTCGAGGGCTACGAGGCCGCGTACTTCGTCTCGTACCCGCTCGTCCTGGCCTTCGAGGGCTTGAGCGTCTCCACCCTCCAGACGCTGATCTACTTCACCGCGATGATCAAGATCGGCACCTCGCTGATCTGGATGATCACGGTCTCGCTCAACACCAACATGGGTGTCGCCTGGCACCGCTTCCTCGGTTTCCCGAACATCTGGTTCAAGCGGAACGCCGACGGCGCCAGCGCGCTCGGCGCGCTCCAGCCGATGACGAGCGGCGGCAAGGAGATCGACTTCGAGGACCCGGGCGAGGACGACGTCTTCGGTGTCTCCCAGGTCGAGCAGTTCTCCTGGAAGGGCATCCTCGACTTCTCCACGTGTACGGAGTGCGGCCGCTGCCAGTCGCAGTGCCCCGCCTGGAACACCGGAAAGCCCCTCTCGCCCAAGCTCCTGATCATGTCGCTGCGCGACCACGCGCACGCCAAGGCCCCGTACCTGCTGGCCGGCGGCGGCAAGACGATGGAGGGCGAGGAGAGGGCTTCGGCCGAGGCCCTGGCCGGTGTCCCGGCGGCGGCCCTCGCCGAGGCCGAGCGCCCGCTGATCGGGACGCTCGAGGAGAACGGCGTCATCGACCCGGACGTGCTGTGGTCCTGCACCACCTGCGGTGCGTGCGTCGAGCAGTGCCCGGTCGACATCGAGCACATCGACCACATCGTCGACATGCGCCGCTACCAGGTGATGATCGAGAGCGCGTTCCCGTCCGAGGCCGGGACGATGCTCAAGAACCTGGAGAAGAAGGGCAACCCCTGGGGGCTCGCCAAGAAGCAGCGGGTGGAGTGGACCAAGGAGGTCGACTTCGAGGTCCCGATCGTCGGCAAGGACGTCGAAGACCTGTCCGAGGTCGACTACCTGTACTGGGTCGGCTGCGCCGGCGCCCTGGAGGACCGCGCCAAGAAGACCACCAAGGCCTTCGCGGAACTGCTGCACATCGCGGGCGTCAAGTTCGCGATCATGGGCGGCGACGAGAAGTGCACCGGTGACTCGGCCCGCCGCCTGGGCAACGAGCCGCTGTTCCAGCAGCTCGGCCAGGAGAACGTGGCCATGCTGAACATGGCCTTCGGCGAAGACGACGAAGACGAGTCGTCGAAGAAGCCGAAGTCGAAGAAGAAGATCGTCGCGACCTGCCCGCACTGCTTCAACACCATCGCGAACGAGTACCCGCAGATCGGTGGCGAGTACGAGGTCATCCACCACACCCAGCTGCTCCAGCACCTCATCGACGAGGGCAAGCTGATCCCGGTGACCCCGGTCGAGGGCCTCATCACGTACCACGACCCCTGCTACCTCGGCCGCCACAACAAGATCTACACGCCCCCGCGCGAGATCATGGACAAGGTCCCGGGCCTGCGTCAGCAGGAGATGCACCGCCACAAGGAGCGCGGCTTCTGCTGCGGCGCCGGCGGCGCGCGCATGTGGATGGAGGAGCGGATCGGCAAGCGCATCAACACCGAGCGCGTCGACGAGGCCCTGGCACTCAACCCGGACATCGTCTCCACCGCCTGCCCCTTCTGCCTGGTCATGCTGACCGACTCGGTCAACGGCAAGAAGAACGACGGCACGGCGAAGGAATCGCTCCAGGTCGTCGATGTCGCCCAGCTGCTGCTCGACTCGGTACGGACGCCGGTGGACCCGGCCGGCTCGGAGGAGCCGGAGGGGGCGCCGGAGCCGGACCCGGAGCCGGACCCCGCGTCGGCGCCGGTGAAGTAGGCCGTGCGTGCGTACGAACGCGCCTACGCACGTACGTACGCACGCACGCGCAGCGGAGAACGGCCGGACCTGCCTCGGGGGCAGGACCGGCCGTTCTGCGTCGTACCGCACCGCACCGGGGCCGGGATTCCGGGGCCAGGGTTCCCCCTAGGGGATGTCACAGCTCGGCAGCAAACCCCGGCGTGTTCCGGCAGGCTGTCACCGGGACCCGCCGGACCAGGTACGTTCGAATGCGTGGCTGGATTCAGGATCGGACGCGGCCGGGACAACCGCACCCCGCAACAACAACCCCCGCAGCAGCAGCCGTACGGGCAGCAGGCGCCTCCGCCGCCGCCGTACGGCGGCCAGGCAGCGCCGCCCCAGTACGGCGGCGGCGCGCCGCAGCAGCAGTGGCAGCAGCCCGGCGGCGGCTACGCCGGCGGGCAGCAGCACCCGAGGCAGCAACGGCCGCAACGGCACGGCGAGCCGGAGTACTTCGGCGACCCGTACCAGCAGCCGCAGCACGGGGACCCGTACGACAACAACCCCGGCCACACGCGTGCCTTCAGCATCAACGACGACCCCTACGGCGACGGCTCCACCTACCGCGCCGGGCAGACCTCGGCGCCGCCGGCTGGGCCGCGCCTGCACTGGAAGCAGCTGCTGAGCGGCATCGTGCTGCGCCCGGCGTCGACCTTCTGGCAGATGCGCGACCACGCGGTGTGGGGACCGGCGCTGATCGTCACGTTCCTCTACGGGCTGCTCGCGGTCTTCGGCCTCGACGACGCCCGCGAGGAAGCGATCAACGCGACGCTGTCCAACGCCATCCCGATCGTCCTCTCGGCCGGCGTCGCGTTCGTCATCTGCGGCCTCATCCTGGGCGGCGTCACACACACCCTCGCCCGGCAGCTCGGCGGCGACGGCGCGTGGCAGCCCACCGTCGGCCTCTCCATGCTGATCATGTCGATCACGGACGCGCCCCGGCTGCTCTTCGCGGTCTTCCTCGGCGGCGAGAACACGCTGGTACAGGTGCTGGGCTGGGTGACCTGGCTAGCGGCCGGCGCCCTGTTCACGTCGATGGTGAGCAAGTCGCACGACCTGCCGTGGCCGAAGGCGCTGGGCGCGTCGGCGATCCAGCTGATCGCGCTGCTGTCGATCATCAAGCTCGGCACGATCTAGGCGCGCGGAACAAACGCAAGGGGCCCCGGCACGGTCAGGTAGTCGGTAGTTCCTCCGCGGGCATTCGGCCCGCGCGCACCGCGTCCACCAGGGCCTGGTGGTCGCGCTCGTTCTGGTCTGCGTATGCCTCTGCGAACGTGGCGAGTGCGCGGTCGAACGCGTCGCCGCTGCCCAAGTACGCGGCGATCGCGATCCGATCGCCGGATCGCGCGTGGGCGCGTGCCAGGGTGACGCCGCAGAGTTCGCCGAATGCCCGCATGCCCTCCGGCAGCATCGTCTCCGGCATGGCGATGCCCTTCCAGTCGCGCAGCTGGCGGAGGTAGAAGTCGCGCTGCTTGCCGTCGATCCCGATCACCCGTTCCCAGCCGAGGAAGATATCGCTCGCGGCCTGCATCAACCGCTGGCCCGAGACCACCCGCTCGCCCTGGTTGCGGTACTGGCTCGCGCCGACGTGGGCGGCGAGCACGGAGGTGTCGGCTTCCTTGGCCTGCAGGAAGAGCGGGTCCTGGCCGTCCCGGCCGAGCAGCAGCAAGATCCAGCAGCGTGTGCCGACGCTGCCGACGCCGACCACCTTGCGGGCGACGTCCGCCAGCCGGTAGTCCTCCAGCAGCGTGCGTCGGTCGGACGCCAGGGTGCGGCCGTACCGCTCGATCAGGCCGCCGAACTCGCGTTCCAGCGCGCTGCGCTCGATGTCCGGCAGCAGGTGGGTGATCGGCACCAGCAGCGGGGGGTCGGCCGCGATCCTGGGCCGGCCGTCGACCGTCTCGGTGAGCTTGTCGAAGGCCTGCAGGCTGTCGCGGGTGCGGGCCTTCGCCATGGCGCGGGCCAGGTTCTTCTCGCCGCGCTTGTGGAGCTGCCCTGCGGTCAGGGCCTGGACGCGCTCGGCGTCGATCTTCGCGTACCAGACGTCGAGGTTGCGCATGCCCGCGAAGCGGATCATCGCCTCGCGGTACGAACGCACCGTGGAGCGCGCGATGAGGGCGCGCGCGGCGGCGTCGAAGCCGTTCGCCCGGCCCGCGATGACGAGACTGGCCGACAGTCGCTTGACGTCCCACTCCCAGGGGCCCGGCAGTGTCTCGTCGAAGTCGTTGATGTCGAACCATCAGCTGCCGCTCCGGGGAGGCCAGCAGCCGGAAGTTCAGCATGTGCGCATCCCCACACAACTGGGCCCGGATTCCCGAGTCCGGGCTGCCGGCCAGGTCGGACGCCATGATCGCGGCGGCTCCGCGGTAGAAGCGGAACGGGGATTCCGTCATCCGGCCGTAGCGTATCGGTACGAGTTCGGGCACCCGCGCCGCGGACTGTGCCTCCAGGATGGACAGCGAGTCCTGCCTGCGCGGGGACGGCTCATACGCGGCGTGGCCCGACCGGGGTGAGCGGCGCCGGGCCTCCTTGCCGCGGGCGGCGCGTTCCTCGGGCGCAGCGTGCGGAGCCGCGCGCATCGATGTGGTCGACTTCTGGGGCATGGAAGGCCCTCCAGCCTGGCCCTGCGGCCGTCAGGACGCCCGGGGCAGCGCGCGACGGCACGGGTCGGCTCCGTGTCCTGCTCAGCTGCCGCTCAGGCAGCGTGTCTGCGCTCAGCCCTGGGCCTCGGCGACGGCGACGGCGATGCCGAGTGCTCTGGCGATGTTGCCTGCTGCCGTCATGACGCGGGGGCGGGGGCGGGGTCGATGTGGGCGACGTAGGAGATCGGCGGAGCGTCCGAGGCGGCGAGGGCCGCGATACGCGCGAGCATGAACATGTCCGGGGCCAGCGCGCACCGCTCGGTCGAGTCGACCGTCATCGCGGCGAGGGTGTCCAGGACGGGGGTTCAGATGCTGTGGCCATCTCGGATCGTCTCCCGGTGGTGTGTCGCTGATGCGGATCCGGCCGCGGAGGCAAGGGTCCGCATCGGTGCAGCGTCTCTCCCCGACCGTAAGTCCCTTCCGGGCGGGTTGCCTGTCGAGCCGGTCGTCCGAGGCAGGCGCTGTGGCTGCAGCGCCTCCGGACGGAACCTGTGGGCCACCGGGGTGCTCGGCACCGGCCGCGAGGAACAGCTGCTCCGGCCGCTGGACGGGCCGGGCAGAGTCCAGGCCGGTGTCACCGCAGTCGCCGAGGGCCGGCTGCCGGTGCTCCGGCACGTCAGTTCCCTCACGCAGGTCGGGAGTGGCGGCCTTCGCGGCGTCGTACCAGGTGCCGTAGCGGTCGGCGAAGAACGGGGCCGACATGCCGTGCAACAGAATGCTGAGGCCGATGGTGACCGAGACGACTCGGCCCAGCAGGTCGATCCCGGGCACGTGCTCCTCCACCATGAGAAGTCCGAAGACCACGGAGGCCAGGCCGCGGGAGCCGAACCAGCCGACATGGGCCACGGTGGGCAGCCGCATGCCGGTGCCGGCCGGCGCCAGGGCCACGGCAGCATTCTGACCACCGTCAGGCTGAGTACGGCGTACGTGACGATCCGCCAGTCCAGGTGCTCCAGCGCCGGGCCGAGCAGCACCGCCCCGAAAACCAGAAGGCTCAGCGTCCCCAGCAGCCCGCCCACGTACTCGGCCAGGTCGGCAGTCCGCTCGCCGGCCGGCTCCCCGCTCGCCGCCTTGCCCTTGCGCAGGGCGACGCCGAACGCCAGCCCCCCATCCAGGTGGCGATGAACCCGCTTCCCTCCACGGCTGTCGCCAGGCTGTACGCGCAGAAGGCCACCGCCAGGACGAACACCTGCCGCCACTAACCCGTCACCCAGGCGCGGGCCCGCGAAACGGTCAGCAGCCGTCCACCGATCCCTCCGAAGGCCAGGCCCAGCGCCGTGCTGACCGCCAACGCCCGCCAGAAGACTCCGCCCCGATGCTGAGGGGCAGGCCGATGGCCAGCAGGCGCAGGGGCAGGAAGCCGCCCGTGCGCAGGTCCCGTCGGCGTACCTTCATCGCATCGGTGAAGAGCAAGAGGGCCAATGCGGCCAGCACAGAACCGGCATCGTGGCGCAGGTCGAGAACGTCCAGCCCGACCGGCCCGATCAGCACCCCGACGCCGGTGAACACAATCGGCGCCGACACAACGGTTGATACCAGTCGCCGCGAGAACAGCGCATAGCCGGCGCCCCACTCTCCAGCCGCAGCGAGCGAGTCCGCGACCGGGAGGTTCCCGGGAGCTCCGCGGCACAGACCGCCCACGCCACAGCAACTACTCCCGTCCAGACGCCGGTGTCCCTGGCCGCGCGGTGAACCGCACTCCAGTGATTACGTGACATCGGGCCGGGCATCGTGGAGGCCGAACAGAGGCCCAGTGTGGCCCGACGCCGATGCCTGGACAGCGGACCGACACGCGCACGAAAGTGCTGTCGGGTGCCCGAATCAGGGCCGGCCTCGCGGTCCTGCGGGCACCCGCGAGCGTGCTGCCGGCGGACTCGCGCACGGGATACGACGCACGAGTGCCGGGGAGCCTGGTGGGTCCACCGTGCCCCGCGCGTCGTGAGCGTCCGGAGCGAAGACGGCAATGGACGAGCTGTTCGACACGCTCGTCCACGAGCAGCCCGCCGACTCCGTCGACCCTGAAGGCCGGCGGCGCGATCGGCATCGCCAAAGGGCAGTGAGTTCAAGCCCGACCAGCGGATGCGTGCCCTTCCGGTGGAGGCCGTCGCCCTTGGCAACGCCTGCGCCCGCACGCTCGGCCTGCACGCCCGCGGCCAGGAGGCTTCGCTAAGTACGACCCCGGACGGGGTGCGGCTCCATCCGCCCGCCTCCGGGCGGGCGATGAACTTCCGGACCGCGTTCTTCTACCTCGCCACCGGCGACTCGCCCGCGATGTGCATGCGCCTGACCGGCGTCGGGCTCCCAGTACCTGATGGTTGCCGCCGACTCCACCGGCCAGCCGTTCGACGGCGCCCACCGCTACCGGCTGACGCTGCCGGCCGGGATCCCCGCCGCCCGCTTCTGGTCCCTGACCGTCTACGACAACCAGACCCGCTCCATGCCGCAGACTCCACAGCGCTACCCCTGGGCAGGCAGCCAGACCTACCCCGGCCCCGCGGCCACCGCGGACCAGGACGGCACCATCTACACCTGAGTGCGATGGAAGTTGAGGAAGGACCGCGAAGCAGTCGGCCCCCGCTGCCCCTGATAGCGGGACCCGTAGCGCTCGCTCCCGTACGGATGCTCGGCCGGCGAGCTGAGCCGGAACATGCAGAGCTGCCCGATCTTCATGCCGGGCCAGAGCTTGATCGGCAGGGTCGCGAGGTTCGACAGCTCAAGCGTGACGTGCCCCGAGAATCCGGGGTCGATAAACCCCGCGGTCGAGTGCGTCACGAGCCCCAGCCGCCCCAGCGAGCTCTTGCCTTCCAGCCTGCTGGCGAGGTCGTCGGGCAGCGAGACGACCTCGTACGTCGAGGCCAGGACGAACTCACCGGGGTGCAGGATGAACGCCTCGTCTCCCTCCGGCTCGACCAGTCGCGTCAGATCGGCCTGCTCCACCGCGGGGTCGATATGCGGATAGCGGTGGTTCTCGAACACCCGGAAGTAGCGGTCGAGCCGCACGTCGATGCTCGAGGGCTGCACCATCGACTCGTCGTACGGTTCGACGCGCACGCGCCCGGCGTCGATCTCGGCCCGGATGTCCTTGTCTGAGAGAAGCACGCCCCGAGGATACGCAGAGCGCGCGGGCCCGCCGCAATTCCGACCTGCAGCGACAGCCCCGCTCGTCTCGCTAGCGCTTCTCCAGGACCACCGGCACCGCATGCCGCAACCGGGCACAACGGGGACAGCGGATAAGCCGCCCCGGCCCGATCCGGCCCTCCCCGAGCTGCTGCATCGGGAACGAAGCGGTGCTGAAAACGTGCCCTTCGGCACAACGGACGACGGTGCGCTCCATCGAGTCCCTTTCCCCAACGACCAACAAGCGACGAATCGCCACATTAGGGGATGAACAGGACGCCACTTCATGCGGCACTCCGCCTCTCAAAGGTACGCCCCAACTCCCCCCACCCGCACCCGAAATCCCACCACGGAAACAGCGGAACGGCCCCGCGGCAAATACACCGGGGGCCGGGCATGGGGTAGAGTGTGCGACGATGCGGGCGGGGATCAACGGCCCGTTACGCGGGTGTAGTTTAATGGTAGAACATGAGCTTCCCAAGCTCAGAGCGCGGGTTCGATTCCCGTCACCCGCTCCAGCAGAAAGCCCCAGGCCAGCGGCCCGGGGCTTCTTTGTTGTCTAGACCGGTTCAAGCGTCTCGTGCCCGTTCCGTGCCCGATGCCTGATCGTCTGGCCTGCTCTCCGACTTCTGTCGCTCGCTCCGAACCCGAGCGTCGATGCCCTCGGCGACTTCCCTCTGACGCTCCTGGTTGGAGTGCTGATAGATCAGCGCCGCCTTCTCGGAGGACTGCCCCGCGCGCACCATCGTGTCCTTGAGCGTCGCGCCGGACTGAGTCGAGAGGGTGTGTCCGGTGTGACGAAGATCGTAGAAGCGGAAGTTGTCGGGCAGCCCCACCATTGCGCGAGCCTTGCGCCACTTCCGCCCAAAGGAGGACCGCCGGAACGGGGCCCCCTTCTCCCCCACGAACAGCAGACCGTCCGGCTTCTTCTCCGCGTACCAGGCGAGGTGCCGTTTCAGATCGCGCTCCAGGAAGCCGGGCAGCACGAGGTAGCGCCGTCCGGCAGCGGACTTCGTGTCACCAGGTGCTCTGCGACCAGTGGTGAGTTCCGGCTCTGCGTTCCGAATCCAGACGCCGACGTTCTCCAGATCCACGTCCGGTCGGCGCATCGCTGCTTGCTCTTCCGGACGGGCGGGGCCGTACGCAGCGAGGTAGACCATCAGCCGCCACCGCGGACCCATCGCATCGGCGAGGGCGTCCACCTGCTGCACAGTGGCTGTCGGACGCTCATCCGCCGATTCCTTGCCTGCTCCCCTGATCCGGCAGGGGTTGCGACGGATCAGCTCATCGTCGACGGCCGTCTCCAGAATGGCCTTGAGCAACCGGTAGCACTTCGCAATCGT
Organism: Streptomyces sp. A3M-1-3; assembly: GCF_024213665.1. Taxonomy (GTDB): domain Bacteria; phylum Actinomycetota; class Actinomycetes; order Streptomycetales; family Streptomycetaceae; genus Streptomyces. The sequence continues at coordinate 7,849 of NZ_JANAVP010000043.1, read as the reverse complement.
CGTGTCGGCCCCGGTGGTGTCCAGCCGCTCCGAGCGCCACGCGCGAACCAGGGGCGCGGTGATCTCATCGAGATCCAGTTCCCCGAAGGTCGGCAGGATGTGCAGTCGCAGGTTCCGCCGGTACAGCTCATCCGTGGTGGCCGACAGACGCCGCTCCTTGACCCAGCGGATCGCGTACTCCTTGAAGTTCACCGCACCGGCGTCCGGGTCTACCCAGTCCCCACGGCGAAGCTCAGTCTGCCTCTCTGCCAGCCAGTCATCCGCCTCGCGCGTAGTCGCGAAGGTGATCGGGGCCGGGCGGTCGACCCCATCAGGCCCCAGGTAGCGCGCCTGGAAACGCCCCGAAGGCAGCTTGCGGATACGCCCGAAGCGCCTCTTCCTGCCCTTCCCCGCCATCAGGCAGCCCTCCCGTACCGAGTCCGACGCCGCACAGGCTCCACCGTGTTCGCAGCGATGTACGCGCGTACGGCACTTTCGGGGATGCGGACGTGTCGCCCGACTTTGACGTACGCGATCCGGCGTTCCTCGATCAGCCGCCGGGGGAAGCGGACCGTGGTGCCGAGCACTTCGGCGACCTGTACGACGCTGAGATACCGGTCGTTCATGGGGTGCTCTCTCCTTCCGTGCTGTCGGGTGTGAAGGCGGCGGCGAGCCATTCCTCTCCGCGGGTAAGGCCGGTTCCAGCGAAGGTCCAGTGAGCGAGGACGAGCGTGGTGTCGTCACTGTCCGGATCGGCCGGCGCGGGGGTGTCGTCGGCGCGCGCGATGGCGGCTTGGAGACGTCGCCACTCGGCGCGGGCGGTACGGAGGGCGCCGAGGGTGGTGGAGTAGCGGCGGGTTTTGGTGGAGAAGTGGCCGCGGAAGCCGAGCATGTGGGCCCAGGCCCGGAGCCGGAGGTCTTCGAGGTCTTTGCGGGCGCCGAGGGTCCAGGCGGTGCGGATCATCCGTTGGGCGTGGTCGGGGATGGTCATGCGGCCGAGTTCGGCGAGGAACTTGATGGGCCGGTCCAGGGTGCCGGTGGCGGTTTCGGCGCCCTTGGTTGCGTACTTGGCGATGTAGGCGGCCACGGCTCGTTCGGTGAGTTCGGTGCCGCCGTCGAGGTCGGCGGAGCGGATGGTGCGGATGTCGAGCTGGCGGCCGAAGGAGAAGGTGTGGGCGCGGGCGTTGATGACGGGGCCGGGGACGTCGGCCGCGGTGGCGGCGGCGTGGATGGCGTCGGTGAGGAGTTCGGGGGTGGCCCAGGCCGGGGGCGGGGTGTCGCCGCCGTCGGGGCCGTCGAGGCGAATGACGGCGTGGAAGTGGATGGCGCCGCGCCGCTGGTATTCGGCGACCTTGGCGAAGGAGACGCGGGCGTGGTCGGCGAAGTCGCGTTGGGTGAGTCCGGCGCGCTTGGCGACTTCGCGGCGCAGGTAGATGGAGAAGCGGGCCCAGATCTTTGAGGCGTGCGCGTTCCACAGAACGGCCGCTTCGTAGTCGTAGCTCTCGGGGTCGAGCGGGGTGCCTAACTCGGGTGCGTCGTCGGGGTGCTGGGCGCCGCAGCGGCAGCGACCGGTGGCGGGCCGGTTGTGGACGGCGCCGAAGCTGGGGGCGGTGAAGGTGGCGAACACCCGGGGGTGGTTGGCCACCTGCTCGGGGGTGCCTTTGCCGCCGCGGAGTCCTGCGGTAATGAGTTGGTAGGTGTCGCGGCGGTAGGTCTCCGCGCACGCGGCACAGCGGGTGGTGCGGCGGTTGTTGCAGCGGACCAGCAGGTTCCCGGCGGGCAGATCTCCGGCGTGGAGTTCGCCGAGGATTTCGCCGGTTGCGGGGTGGATGTCGGTGCGGTGGCCGTCGAGGCGGATCGGGGTGGTGCAGCCGCCCAGGCCGCGGAGTTGGCGGACCAGGCCGGGCATGGTGCCCAGGCCCGCGAGGAAGGCGAGGTCCCGCAGCGGCGGTGTGGTGGTCGTGGTCAAGGTCGGGTCCTCCTCTCAAAGGGGTTCGGGCCGGGGCGCCGGGCAGTTCGGCCGGCGCCCCGGCGGGGTGGTCAGCGGCGGGCGAAGACGGCGGTGGCCGCGGCGGCGGCAAGGACACGCAGGGCGGGGACGGTGCCGGTGCCGTGGCAGGCGCGGCAGTAGGCGGTGACGGTCCGCAGGATCCCGGCGGAGGTGCGGCCGCCGAGGGTGACGTGGACGGAGGCGAAGCCGTCGCAGTCAGGGCACACGCGGGCCGGGGCAAGGTGGTGCTGGGGCATGATGTTGTTTCCTTCCGGTTGATGGATCGGGTAGGGGCTCTGGGCCGTCCGGGCGGCGGATACTTGGCGGTAGAGGCCGCCCGGAGGGCCGGTCAGCGCTGTCGTGTCTGGCTGTTGAGGAGCGAGCGCAGGACCACGGCGCACACCGCGACCGAGGCGGCGGTGATGGCGACCGCGAGCAACAGCGAGACCAGGACCGCGCCGACCACGAGGACGACCGCAGCACCGGCGCCGACGACGGCGAGCAGGCCGGTCGGGGTGAGCCGGACCGCCGGAGCCGAACGCATCGGAGCCGGAGCAGCGGCCGGGGTGGTGTGCTGGCAGGCACACGGAGCGGCGTGGTGCTGCTCGACCGGGGCCGTGTGGGTGAGCGGGGTGACGATGCCGGTCGGTGTCGGCATGGTCGGGATGCGGGGACGGAACATGGTGGATCTCCCTTCAGGGCTGGCTATTTGGTGGTGCCGTTGACGACGTCGACGCCGGCCTTGGTGCCGGATTCGATGGCGGGGGCGAGGAAGGTGTCGGCGAGGAGGAAGCCGCCGAGGAGGAGCACGACGATCAGCCAGGTCGGCGGACGCATGAGGCGAATTCCGAAGTAGCCGAAGATGGCGACCAGGACGACCAGCGGAAGTTCGACGTTCATCGCGGTGTGCTCCCTCGGGGCTAGTTGATCCGGCAGCGGTGGGTGCGGGCGGCGAGTTCGGCGGCGGAGCGGGTGGTGTAGTCGGAGGACCAGCCGCAGCCCTCGGCGGTGCACACGGCGGCGGTGCGGGTGCGGCCGTGCCGGTCGCGGTGGGTGCCGATCTGCACCGGGCCGATCCGGCTGATGGAGTGGAAGAAGTCGCGGGCAGGCATGACAGGTCAGTCCTTTCGTGTCAGGTGAGTTGGGCGGCGATGGCGTCAGCCACGGAGGCCGGGACGCCGAGGCGGGTACGCAGGGTGTCGGCGTCGATCCGGTTTCCGGTCGCGGTGTGGTGGGCGGCGGCGAGCTTGCGGGCGTGGTCGACCAGCGCGGGCGGCACATCCTCCACAGGCGGCGCAGGTGCGGGCAGGGCGGGGACAGGCTCGGGAGCGTCGACCGCGACCGGCTGCGGCTCGGGAGCCGGGGTGGATTCGGCCGGCACGGTCACCGGCTCGACGACGTTCAGCGGCTCAGGCTCCGCGGGCGTCGTGGGGGTGTGGGCGAGAAGGGTGCCGCCGAGGAAGGCGAGCGCGGGCCATCCGGCGACCAGGATCCGCAGCCAGTCCGGCACGTCGGCCAGGTCGAGCAGTCCCGCGGTCGCGACGTTCGCGCCGAGGGATGCGGCGAGCGCGACGGCGAACCAGGTCCAGGCGGCCCGGGTCGGGGCTCCGGAGGCGCGGAGGATGCGCAGGCGCCGCCAGGCCGCGACGAGGAGCAGGTCTACGCTGATCGGGTAGGCCCAGGCTTTCCAGCCGTGCTGTCCGGCCGCTTCGGCGATGTCGTGCAGGTGGGCGAAGGACAGCGCACCGGCGATCACGGCTTGCACGAGGACGGCATCCGGGCGGATCGAGCGGGTCACGGGTCTTCACCTCCTTCAGAGTTGGGGCCGGGGCCGGGCGGGGCTCACGCGTCCTGCCGCCCGGTCCCGGCGGGGTGAGGGTCAGGTGGCCCAGGGGCGGCCGTTGGCGGTGGCGATGGCTTGCAGGACGAGGCCGAGATTCGTGCCGTCCAGCCCGGTCACTGCGTCACCCAGGCGCACCGGGACGTCGCTGTCACCCAGCGAGGCCGCGATGGCGAGGATCCGCAGTTCACTGCTCGATCCGGGCAGTTGACCGGCGGCGAGGGCGGCGGCGACCTTGTGCCAGTCGATGCCGTACGGGTACGGCTCGCCCTCGTCGTCGTCGATCAGCAGCAGGTCCGGGTGCCCGGTCAGGCGGGGAATCCAGGTGCCGTGCGCGGCGAGCAGGGTGATGGCGGCGGTCTGCGCCGTCCAGCCCTCAGCCGCGCGCCACAGGATCTGCGCCAGCTCACCAGTGGTGATCGTCGTCTTGGACACGGGGTTACTCCTTCGGTTTCGGGCATGGCGGGGGTAGGGACGTGGCGCGAGACGGTCGCGCCGACCGAGAGTGCTGGGGTGGATCAGGCCGTGGCCGGTGCCGCGGTGGGGGCCGGGATCTCCACCGGCGCGAGGTCTGGCAGCACCGGACGGAACGCCGCCAGCTCCGCAATCACGGGGGTGCGGTGCGCGTTCGTGTTGCAGGCGGAGACGGCCTGCCGCATCGTCGTGAACGGCGTGCGGATGCGGATCCAGCCGCCCGTAGAGTCACCGGCAATGGCCATGCCGGGTCGTTCGGTGGGGATCTGTGTGGTGGCGAGTACTGCGTCCGGGGAGATGTCGCCGAACGCCATCTTGGCGGAGGCTTCATCGTTGACCCGGTGGGAGACGCGGCCGGTCAGCTGGGCCCGGAGCATGGTGATTCCGTCGCCGAGTTCGGCGCCGAAGCGCTGCCCGCAGATCTCCACATAGATGCCGGCCGCGCGGCCGAGCTGGACGAGTCGCACCAGCGCGGTGATGATCCGCTCGCGGCGCTTCTTCTCTGCCGTGTTGGCGAACAGGGCCAGCTCCGCCACCTCATCCACGACCAGCACGATGGGCACCGGCCGCAGATCCTCGGGCAGGCCCCAGATGTCGGCGGTGATCTCCGCATCTTCGGTGTCCGCGCTGATCCGCTGCTCCCGCCGGATCACCTGATAGATCGCACCCATCCGGACCACGAGCGCTTCCAGCAGGTCCGCCGCATCGTCAGGGTTGTCGGCCAGAGCGGTGAACCGGCGGGCCAGCGGGGCGAGTTCGACGCCTTGCTTGCAGTCGATGCCGACGAGGGCGACGTGTCGCGGGGCGAGTTCCTTGACCAGGTGCCGCTGGTAGACGGACTTGCCGGACTTGGTGGCGCCGAGGTTCAGCGCGTGCGGCACCTCTTCGTAGTCGCGGTAGTGGATCTCCCCGTCCTCGCGCAGGGCCACCGGTATGCGCAGCCCCTCCCGTACGACCTTGGCGGGCATCTGCACCCGCTTGAGGACGTCGTAGCCGGTCATCCGCAGCTCGACCACACCCGACTTGATCTCGCGGGAGACGATGCCCTGCATCGAGAACGAATGCCGCAGCCGATCCGTGGAGGCCGCGAAGTCGAACGCGTCCTGACCGGGCCGCAGCTTCAGCCGCAGCACCAGACCCGTACGGGTCGGCCGCAGCCGCAGCACCCGCGGCGGCCGGGACTCAGGCGCCGGACGGTTCGCCATCCGGGCCAGTGCCAGCCGCAGCCGGGACGGCGGAACGGTCAGCCCGCAGGCGTCCATGACCGAGGCGTACCGGAAGGTCACCCGGATCATCGCGAAGACGATCCCGAAGCTCATCCAGTACCAGGCCGGACGCTGCCACCGCAGCACCAGCGCGACGGCGACCAGCACGAGCAGCAGGGCCGCTAACAGCTCCCGGGACATCCCGCTCAGTCCTTCGCCCCGGACGGGGTGACCAGAGCCACCGCGCGGAAGGCGATGCCGAACCGCTTCTCGCCGCCGAAGGTGTTCTCCCAGTCCCGGGCCTTGAGGTCGATGACCTTTACCGGCATCCCCAGCTTCACACCCGCCGGGATCCCCGTCTCCGGGATCGAGACGTTGTAGAGGTTCGCCTCACCGTCATCCGCGATGGTCAGGCCGACCGTCATCATCTTCGCCTTGGTCTCGCGGTCGACGGCAATCTCACCCGTCTCCTTGTTGATCACCTTCAGCTTCGGCTCGACCGCAACGAACACGATGGCGGTCGAAAGGTCGATCTTGAAGGACGACATTGCCACTCCTTGTTTCGGGGCCTATGGCACACGAGGACGAGCCCTCTCGCTGTCCTAGGACTGCGGTGCCTGATACGACAATGACGCACAGTCCCAGGACTGTCAATGTCCTAGGACTGTGCTTGACTTGTTCTGTCGAGGAGGAGGTCCACGTGGCACCCAAGTGGCGCGAGCTGGCTGACAGGCTGGCCGAGCGGATTCAGAGCGGCGAGTACGCGCCTGGCCAGCAGCTGCCCCACATTCGGGACCTGGTGGACGCTGGCGAGGGCTCGAAGTCCACGGTTCACGCGGCCTACAAGGCTTTGGAAGCCGAAGGGCTGGTCACCTCCTCGCGAGGCCACGGCACGGTCGTGCGACACCAGACGCCGCTCAAGCGGCTCGGAATCTCGCGGTATGACAAGGCCAAGTGGCGTGACGGTGATGAGGTGGCGTTCATCGCAGACCGGGTGGCTTCTGGTCGCGCCTACCGCCGCAATGAGCAGACGCAGTCGGTCAGCCGAATCGAAGCCCCACCCAAGGTCGCAGAGGCACTTGGACTGCCGGCCGACACTGAGGTGTACGCGCGAGCACGGCTCGTGAAGGAAGGCGAGCAGCCGACGCACACTCTGACCAGCTACTACCGCCCTGAGCACGTCGAGGGAACGCGCCTGGTGGACCCGACGCCGGGACCTGCCGGCAGGGGCGGTGGCTACCGGGTGCTCTACGACGCTGGATACGAGATTGACCACATGAAGGAAGCACTGTTCGCCCGTGTCCCCACGGCCGAGGAAGTGAAGCTCCTTCAGTTGCCTACTGGAGAGCCGGTGATGGAGCTTCATCGGACGACCTACACGGCTGACGGCACCGTGGTCGAGTTCGCCATTGGCGTCCACGCCGCTTCGCGCTTTGCGTGGGAGTACGACTTCAAGGTGCCGGACTCGGCAGAGAAGCCAAAGGGCGACCAGTGATCCCGACCCAAGAGGTGTGGGACGACACCCAACTGCTGTGGGATTACCAGCTGATGGGTCACGATCCGCGTCCGTGCTCCGTTGCCATCAGCCTGGGCAGTCACGATCTCGGCGTCGCTGACACCACGGTCGATCTGTATCGACGCGGCATGATGCCGCTGATTGTGTTCACCGGGGCGACGAGCCGAACCACGCGCGAGCGGATGCCCCGCGGTGAGGCTGTGCACTATCGGGAGCGTGCCCTCGAACTGGGGGTTCCTGCTTCGGCCGTCCTAGTGGAGCCCCACGCACGCAACACCGGCGAGAACATCCGCTTCTCACGCTCGCTGCTGGAAGAAAGCGGTGTCGAGGTGTCGTCCGTGCTGCTCGTCAGCAAGCCGTACGAAGAGCGTCGGGCCTACGCCACGGCACGCAAGCTGTGGCCGACAGTCGAGTTCGTGAGCACTTCCGCGCCCATGACCCTCAGCGAGTACGCCGACTCGATCGGCGACGCCCGCTTGGTGATTGACATGCTGGTCGGTTCCCTTCAGCGGCTCCTGATCTATCCCGAACAGGGTTTCATGATCAGCCAGGAAGTCCCCGAGGACGTCATCGCAGCTTACGAGCGTCTGTGTGCCCAGGGCTTCACAAGTCGACTCGTGCCCGGTACTGCTCGGGCTGAGTGAGTAGAAACCTTCTCTACGGGTTCAAGGCGGCTCGCTCCGCTCGCCGCGCGCTCCCCGGCTCACCGCCGGGGCCCGACGCTCCTGTCTCCGCCCCGCTCCGGGCCCCGGCTACGCCGGTCGCGCGGCTAGGGCCTGTTGCGAAAGTGGATCTCGCCTGTGAAATGATCTTGTGTTGTGGCGCGTGCAGATCTGACGGACGAA
>NZ_JANAVP010000042.1:21888-51747 GCF_024213665.1 Streptomyces sp. A3M-1-3 | reverse complement strand
GGGCACCCCCAGCGGTAGCTGGGGGAGGTAGCTGGGGGAGCGACGGGAGCCCGGCATGATCGGCCGGACACCCCCTAAGGGCGGGACAGCCCTTAGGGCCCCAGGGAAACTTCCGCCGGAAGTCGCGTCATAGCCGGCGGCCGGCCCGCTCTCCCCCAGTGCCGGCCCGCTTCGGGGCCCGCGTACAGGAGAGGACGCACCTCATGCACACCGTGGTGGAACGCGAGCTGGAGATCGAGCTGGTGCTGTCGCCCGAGCGCAGCATCCCCGTCCCGGCCCGGCTGGCCTATCGCACCGGCGACCCGTACGCCGTACACATCACCTTCCACGTCGGCTCCGACTCACCCGTCCACTGGACCTTCGCCCGCGAGCTGCTGGTCGAGGGGGTGTTCCGGCCGTGCGGGCACGGCGATGTCCGGATCTGGCCCACGAAGGTCGACGCGCGCAGTGTCCTGTGCATGGCACTCAGCTCACCCGAGGGCGACGCGCTGCTCGAAGCGCCGACGGCGGCGGTGTCGGCCTGGCTGGAGCGGACACTGCGGGTGGTCCCGCCGGGCACCGAGACCGGGCAGCTCTGTATCGACGACGGCCTGGTGGAGCTGCTCGCGCCCGCTCCCGGCGGGCGCGACGAGCTGTGGCTGAGCGACCCGTGGCCGTCCGACGAGTCCACCGAGGGGGAGGTGTGAGGCCGCGGCCGGATGCGGTACAGGTGTCCGGGGGATCAGAAGAGCTTGCCGGGGTTGAGCAGTCCGAGCGGGTCGAACGTCTGCTTGATGCCGCGCTGCAACTCGACCCCCACCGGACCCAGTTCGCGGGCCAGCCAGTCCTTCTTCAGTACGCCGACACCGTGCTCGCCGGTGATCGTGCCGCCCAGGTGCAGGCCCAGCGCCATGATCTCGTCGAAGGACTCGCGGGCGCGCCGTGACTCGTCGGGGTCCGCGGCGTCGAAACAGACGACGGGGTGGGTGTTGCCGTCACCCGCGTGGGCGCACACGCCGATGGTGAGGTCGTACTTCTCGGCGATGGCGGAGGTGCCCTCCAGCATCGCACCGAGCTGGGAGCGGGGCACGCACACGTCGTCGATCATCGTCGCGGACTTGATGGTCTCCAGTGCGGTGAGGGACATCCGCCGTGCCTGGAGGAGGAGTTCGGACTCGGCCGCGTCCTCGGCGGGGACGACCTGCGTGGCGCCCGCGGCCGTGCAGAGCTCGCCGACGGCGGCCAGATCGCTCGCGGGGTCCGGGGTGTCGAAAGCGGCGAGCAGCAGCGCCTCGGTGGACTCCGGCAGGCCCATCTGCGCCATCTTGTTGACGGCCTGGATGGTCGTACGGTCCATCAGTTCGAGCAGGGACGGGACGTGGCCGAGCCGCATGATCTCGCAGACGGCCTCGCACGCGGCGGCCGCGGAGGGGAACTCGGCGGCGAGCGCGAGCTGCTGCGGAGGGGTGGGCTTGAGGGCGAGGACCGCGCGGACGACGATGCCGAGGCTGCCCTCGGAGCCGACGAACAGCCGGGTGAGGTCGTAGCCGGCGACGCCCTTGGCGGTGCGGCGGCCGGTGCTCAGCAGACGGCCGTCGGCCAGGACGACGTCGAGGCCGAGGACGTACTCGGCGGTGACGCCGTACTTGACGCAGCACAGCCCGCCGGAGGCGGTGCCGATGTTCCCGCCGATCGTGCACATCTCCCAACTGGAGGGGTCCGGCGGGTAGTACAGGCCGTGCTCGGCCACCGCGCGGGAGAGGACGGCGTTGACGACGCCCGGCTCGACGACCGCGATCCGGTCGACGGGGCTGATCTCCAGAATCCGGTCCATCTTGACCAGGGAGAGCACGATGCAGCCGTCGGAGGCGTTGGCCGCACCCGACAGGCCGGTACGGGCGCCCTGCGGGACGACCGGGACGCGTAGCTCGGTCGCGGTCCGCATGACGTGCTGGACCTGCTCGACCGTGCGGGGCAGGACGACCACGGCCGGGGTCCCGGACGCGCAGAAGCTCGCCATGTCGTTCGCGTACGAGGCCATCACATCAGGGTCGGTGATGAGGGCTTCGTCCGGCAGGCCCGCGCGCAGGCGCGACTGAAGATCGTCCATGGTCCCAGCGTGGCACCGGACGGCCATCGGTGTGAACCCGTATGCGTTCCGGTTCGCCTGCACCCGTGCGCTCTTCCTATTGACGCACAGTAGGACATCCGTGCGTTTCCTCCCGAGGAGTTCCGTCGTGGACGTGGCAAAAGACCCGCAGACTTCCCCCGGCCCCTCCCCCAGGTCCGGTCTCCGCACCTTCAGCGCCCGCCGGACACTGCTCACCACGGCGGTGGCGGCCGTCCTCATCGCGGGCGCGCTGGTGATCAGACCGGCGGAACCGGACGCCCCGCAGTCCCCGAAGCCCGAGGAGCGGGCCCTGTCCGCCGTGGGCGCGGGCTCCCCGGCGGCCGTCCAGGACCTGACGGCGCTGATCGGCGACCGGGAGGCGTGGCTGCGCACGCACCCGGAGGACAGCGGGTCGTGGGCGGTACTCGGCTCGGCGTATCTGGAGCGGGCCCGCCGGACCGCCGACTCCGCGAACTACCCGCCGGCCGAGCGGGCGCTGCAGCGCTCACTGGCGGCGAAGCCGCTGGAGAAGGGCAACATTGAAGCGGTCGTGGGCATGGGGGCGCTCGCCAACGCCCGGCACGACTTCGGGACGGCGAAGAGGTGGGGCGAGCTGGTCCGGGCCCAGTCGCCGGGCCGCTGGGCGGCGTACCCGGTGCTCATCGACGCGTACTCCGGCCTCGGCGAGTACCCGGCCGCCGGGAAGGCGATGGAGAAGCTCGTCGCGCTGCGGCCGGGGACGTTGGCGTACACCAGCGTGGCGCAGGTGTACCGCGACCGGGGCTGGCGGGAGGACGCCGCCGCCGCCATGCAGCAGGCAGCAGGGGCGGCCGGCTCGCCCACGGAGAAGGCGGACAGCATGTACCGGCTGGGCGAGCTGTCGTGGGAGCGCGGGGAGCCGGAGGAGGCCCTGCGCCACTTCGAGAGCGCGCTGCGCACCGACCCCACACGTCATCAGGCGCTCGGCGGCCGGGCCAGGACGCTGGCCGCGCTCGACCGCTCCGGCGAGGCGGTGAAGGACTACCGGACCGCGCTGAAGCGGGCGCCGGTGCCGCAGTACGCGCTGGAACTGGGCGAGCTGCTGGAGTCGCTGGGCCGCGCGGAGGAGGCCCGGGAGCCGTACGACCTGCTGCGGGCCCAGATCGCCCGGTCCGCCACCCACGGGGTGAGCGAAGAGCTGACGCTCGGTCTGTTCGAAGCCGACCACGGCGACCCGGCGGCGGCCGCACGGCGGCTCTCGGCGGAGTGGAAGAGGCACAAGAGCATGCACGTGGCGGACGCGCTGGGGTGGGCGCTCTACCAGCAGGGGAAGCACGAGCGGGCGCTCGTCTTCGCCAAGAAGGCGACGAACGCGGGGCTGCGGAGCGCGGACTTCGCGTACCACCGCGGCCTGATCGAGCGGGCGCTCGGCCTGCACGGGGCGGCCCGGCGGCACCTCGACGAGGCGCTGCGGACGAACCCGCGCTTCTCGCCGCTGCGGGCGCCGCTGGCCCTGGAGGCGCTGGACCACGTGGGCGAACCCCCACCGGGCGGCCCCGAGAACATGCAGGGGACGCAGAGCCCGGCCCCCGGGACGGCTCTGCAGCCGGCGGAGCCGCAGACGGCTACGGGACAGCAGCCTCAGCAACAGCCCCAGCAGCAGCAACAACAGCAGCCGTCACCGCAACCGCGGCCCCAGCAGCCCCAGCAGGCGCAGCCTCAGCAGGCGCAGCCTCAGCAGCCGCGGCCCCAGCAGGCGCAGCCGCCCTCGCAGGGAGCCGGGCAGTCCAGCCCGTCCTCCACGGCGCCGATCAGGCCGGCGGCGCCGCCGCCTGCGCAGCAGCAGCCGTCAGCAGGGCAGTAGCGCGGCGACCGACATGCCCGCGGCCCCACGGGTCAGGTCCGTGGGGCCGCGGGGCTGCGTGAAGACGGGACGGTCAGACGATGCGGTCAGGAGATGACGCTCAGAGGTTGCCGCGCTTCTCCTGCTCGCGCTCGATGGCCTCGAAGAGGGCCTTGAAGTTGCCCTTGCCGAAGCCCATCGAGCCGTGCCGCTCGATCATCTCGAAGAACACGGTCGGACGGTCCTGGACCGGCTTGGTAAAGATCTGCAGCAGATAGCCGTCCTCGTCGCGGTCGACGAGGATCTTCAGCTCGCGCAGCGTCTCGACCGGAACCCGGGTCTCACCGGCCCACTCGCCGAGCGTGTCGTAGTACGAGTCGGGGGTGTCCAGGAACCGCACGCCCGCGGCGCGCATGGAGCGGACGGTCGCGACGATGTCGTTCGTGGCGAGCGCGATGTGCTGGACGCCCGCGCCGCCGTAGAACTCCAGGTACTCGTCGATCTGCGACTTCTTCTTCGCGATCGCCGGCTCGTTGATCGGGAACTTCACCTTGAGCGTGCCGTCGGCGACGACCTTCGACATGAGCGCGGAGTATTCGGTGGCGATGTCGTCGCCCACGAACTCCTTCATGTTGGTGAAGCCCATGACGTTGTTGTAGAACGCCACCCACTCGTTCATCTTGCCGAGCTCGACGTTGCCCACGCAGTGGTCGATGGCCTGGAAGGTGCGCTTGGCGGGCGGCTCGACCATCGGGTCGGCGGCGACGAAGCCGGGCAGGTACGGCCCGTCGTAGCCGGAGCGGTCGACGAGGGTGTGCCGGGTCTTGCCGTACGTCGCGATGGCGGCGAGGACGACAACCCCCTGCTCGTCCTTGAGCTCGTACGGCTCCGCCAGGCCCCGCGCACCGTGGGCGGTGGCGTACTCGTACGCGGCCCGTGCGTCCGGCACCTCGATGGCGAGGTCGACGACGCCGTCACCGTGCTCGGCGACGTGCTCGGCCAGGAACCGGCCGTGGTCGGTGGATGCCTTGATGACGGAGGTGAACACGAAGCGGGCGGCGCCGTTCGTCAGGACGTAACTGGCGGTCTCGCGGCTGCCGTTCTCCGGTCCGGAGTACGCGACGAGCTTCATACCGAAGGCGGTCGAGTAGAAGTGCGCGGCCTGCTTGGCGTTGCCCACGGCGAAGACGACGGCGTCCATTCCCTTGACCGGGAAGGGGTCTGCCTTGCGCGCGGTGCCCGGGATGTGATCCATGGTCTCAGTCATGGCGGCAGACTCTCTCCGATCCGCAAGGTGCGCAAGAGTTTGTTGTTCGGCTGGACAAGCTGCTTAATGGAGGAGCAGGATCGCCGGGCTTTCTGTACAGGATGACCATCGGGAGACGGGCCATGAGGATCGACGAACTGGATGGCAGGCTCATCGTTCTGCTGGCCCGGGAACCCCGGATCGGCGTGCTGGAGGCGTCCCGCCGCCTCGGCGTGGCCCGCGGCACCGTACAGGCGCGGCTCGACCGGCTTCAGTCCAACGGAGTCATCCGCGGCTTCGGCCCGCAGGTCGACCCGGCGGCCCTCGGCTACCCCGTCACCGCCTTCGCGACGCTGGAGATCAAACAGGGGCAGGGCGCGGATGTACGGGCTCATCTGGCCACGGTCCCCGAGGTGCTGGAGCTGCACACCACGACCGGCCACGGCGACATGCTGTGTCGGCTGGTCGCCCGGTCCAACGCCGATCTCCAGCGGGTGATCGACCGGGTGGTGGGGTTTGAGGGCATCGTGCGGGCCTCCACGGCGATCGTGATGGAGAACCCCGTCCCCCTGCGGATCATCCCTTTGGTGGAACAGGCGGCGGAGGACCGTGACTGAGCGCCCCCCGAAACGGACTTGCGCATCATGATGCAGTGGCCGCACACTTGGATGCATGAGAACCACGGTCGACCTGTCCGAGGACCTTCTGCAGGAAGCGAAGCTTCGCGCGGCTCGTCGCCGCATCACCGTGAGTGCCGTGATAGAGGATGCGATCCGGGCATCCTTCGCCCGTGACGTCGCAGCTGCTCGGAATGTCGTCACCCTCCCGACCGACAGCGGGATGGGCGGGCTGCGGCCCGGCATCAACCTCGACGACAATGCTTCCGTCCTGGAAGTCATGGAGGACTTTTCGTGATCCTCTGCGACGTCAACGTGTTGGTTTACGCCTACTGGGAGGAGGACGAGCGGTACACGACTTACCATCCCTGGCTGCAGGAGCGGATCAACGGCGACGAGCCGGTAGCCTTCAACTCCACGGTCGCAAGCGGCTTCCTGCGCGTGGTCACCAACCCCCGGATCTTTGAGCGGCCGAGCACGCCCGAGAAGGCGTTCGCCTTCCTGCAGGAGCTGCGTAAGGCTCCCAACGCGCTCCCGCTCCGGGAGGGACCGCGGCACTGGGAGATCTTTGAGAACCTCTGCCGCAAGGTCGGCGCACGGGGGAACCTCGTACCCGACGCCTATTTCGCGGCGCTCGCCATCGAGTCCGGCTCGACGTTCTACAGCGCCGACCGGGGGTTCGCGCGCTTCCCGGGCCTCAAGTGGAGCCACCCGCTGGAGGATTGACCGATCCCAATCCTGCAAAGGAGTCGTTGCCAAGAACCCTTGCAACGACTCCGTTGCAACTCTGTGGCGCATGACCGCCGAGGGGGGGCGAGCGGACAGTCGAGGCGGGAGTCGGGGGGGCGAGGGGGTGGAGGGAGTCGACGGGGGAACAGAGGACGCCGAAGAGATACGCGACCGGCGGCCGCTGGCCGGCGTCCTCGCCGCCAACGCCGTCTCGATCACCGGCAATTCACTCACCCTGATCGGCGTCCCGTGGTTCGCGCTCCAGACCACCGGCAGCCCCGGCAAGGCCGGGCTGGTCGCCTTCTGCGCGACCCTGCCGGTGGTCGTCTCCGCGATCTTCGGCGGGCCGGTCATCGACCGCGTCGGCCGCCGCCGGATCAGCGTCGCCTCCGACCTGGTGTGCGCGCTCGCCATCGGTTCGATCCCGGTGCTGCACTACGCCGGGGCGCTCGAGTTCTGGATGCTCTGCGCACTGATGGCCGTCACCGGCCTGTTCCACGCGCCCGGCGAGACCGCCCGCTACGTCCTCGTCCCGGACCTCGCGGGCCGGGCGGGCACGACCCTGGCCCGCGCCGCGAGCCTGTTCGACGCGGTCTCGCGCGGGGCCCGGATGGCGGGGGCCGCGCTGGCCGGCGTACTGATCGCGCTGATCGGCGCAGAGGCGGTACTGCTGCTGGACGCCCTGACGTTCGGGCTCTCCGCGCTGCTGATCGCGGGCGGGGTACGGGGAGTACGTGCCGCCGAGCCGCTGCGGGACGCGGCGCCCGTATCCCTCAAGGCGTACCGCGCCGATCTGCGGGAGGGGTACGTCTTTCTGCTGCGCTCACGGCTGCTGCTGGCCATCGTCGTGATGGTGATGGCCACCAACGGCCTCGACCAGGGCTGGAGCGCGGTCCTGCTGCCCGTACACGCCAAGGACAACCTCGGCGGGGCGCCCGATCTCGGCCTGCTGGTCGCGGTGTTCGGCGGCTGCGCGCTGCTCGGTGCGCTGCTCTACGGCGCGGTCGGGCACCGCTTCCCGCGACGCGCCCTGTTCACCGTCGCGTTCCTGCTCTGCGGGCTGCCGCGGTTCGTGGTCGCGGCGCTGGTGGACGGCACGGCGCCGCTCGCCGTGACGATGGCGGCGGGCGGGCTGGCCGCCGGGATGCTCAACCCGATCCTCACCACGGTCGTGTACGAGCGCGTACCGGAGGAGCTGCGCAGCCGGTACATGGGCGTGTCCACGGCCAGGGTGCTGATGACCACGCCCCTCGGCGGGCTGGCGGCCGGCTTCCTGATCGAGGAGGCGGGTCTGGCCACGGCGCTGCTCGCGCTCGGCGGGCTGTACTTCCTGGCCACGCTCGGCCCGGCGGTGTTCCCGTCCTGGCGGCAGATGGACCGTACTCCTGACGCGGCCCTCAGCAGCTCGGGACCGAGCCGCCCGTCCGGAGCGCCCGCAGAGCAGACACCGTGCCCTCGAGTGTCGTGACGGGGATCAGCCGCAGCCCGGCGGGCAGCTCGGACCTGGCGTCCGCGCACTCGGCCCTCGGCACCAGGAACACGGTCGCGCCGTCCCGCTTCGCCGCCTGCGTCTTGAGGGCCACGCCGCCGACCGCGCCGACCTTGCCGTCGGCGGTGATGGTCCCCGTACCGGCGATGTTCCTTCCGCCGGTGAGGTCGGCGCCGGAGCCGTCGCCGTCGAGCTTGTCGATGATGCCGAGGGAGAAGAGCAGGCCCGCGCTCGGTCCGCCGACGTCCGCCAGTTCGAGGGTCACCTTCACCTCGTCCGGGTCCTTGCGGAGGTAGTGGAGGGCGGCGGTGGTCGCGATGCTCTGCGACTTCTCCATCTGCTCGACGTTGTACTGCTCGATCTCCGCGTCGCTGCCGCCGGACGGATAGACGGCCTCGCGCGGCATCACGGCCCGGTCGGTCCTGAACCAGCTGTCGACCACGTCCCCGAGGTCCACCTCGGCGGACGGCCCGGTCGCCACGATCGTCGTCATCCGCAGCTGCCCGGTCGTCTTACGGGTGGGCGCACCGCTGATGGTGATGACCGGCTTGCCGTCCTGCCGGCCGAGTACGTTCGCGGTCAGGCCGGGCTGCGCGAGCGAGAAGGGCAGCGGGGCGAAGGCCGCGACCACGAAGAGCGCGAGCACCGGGACGGCGCTGACGGCGAGGGCGCGGGGGCGGGAGAGGCGTGTGAGCACCCGGCCAATGTATCGGCCGCTCCTGGTTTGAGGCTCGGTTCACCTCCGGGGCGCCTTGCGCCTGCGCCGACGGTCGACCGTGCTCGACCGCTCGTTCCTCACGGCTTCCGTGTTCCCCCGGACTTCGTCCGGGGGAACCCCACTCCCTTTCGGCACAGGCTCGCCCCTTCGGCTCACTCGCCGCCCGGCCGGCTCGGGCGCGCCGGGACGGGCGCCCTCAGCGCAGGGCGTCCGTGACCTCGCGGGCCGCGTCCACCACCCGCGGACCGACCCGTTCCGGGACGGAGTCAGCGAGCATCACCACACCCACGCTGCCCTCCAGGCCCGTGATGCCGAGCAGCGGGGCGGCCGCGCCGCTGGCGCCGGCCTCCAGTTCGCCGTGGGTGAGGGTGTAGCCGGGTTCGGCCAGTCCGCCCTGGCGGGCGGCGAGGATCGCCCGGCCCGCGGCACCGCGGTCCAGCGGGTGGCGGAAGCCGGCCCGGTAGGCGACGTGGTAGTCGGTCCAGGTCGGTTCGACGACGGCGACCGCGAGGGCCTCCGTACCGTCCACGAGCGTCAAGTGCGCGGTGGCACCTATGTCTTCGGCGAGGGAGCGCAGCGCGGGCAGCGCGGCCTCCCGTACCAGCGGATGGACCTGACGGCCCAGGCGCAGTACGCCCAGGCCGACGCGGGCGCGCCCGCCCAGGTCGCGGCGGACGAGGGCGTGCTGCTCCAGGGTGGCGAGCAGCCGGTAGACGACCGTGCGGTTGACGCCGAGTTTGTTGGACAACTCGGTGACGGTCAGGCCGTGGTCGGTGTCGGCGAGCAGTTTGAGGACACGCAGTCCCCGGTCGAGCGTCTGGGAGGTCTCCGCGGTCACGACGCCCTCTCCCTCTTTGGTGAGTGCGGCGGGATCTCTCACGGGGATGCGACACCGGTCCCATCGGCGACGCGCGGAGAGGCCGCCGGCAAGGCCATGGCACCGGCTGCGCTCCGCGGCGGCGCTGCCACGGGGCGTTTGCGTTGCGGGGACAGTAGCGAGCCCGGTCCGCTGAGCGGAAGCCCTCGTCCAGAATCCGGGCGTGGCAGGGGGATTCATCCCGGTTTGCGGCCAATGTTCGGAGCTCTGGTGGCTACAAAGGAGCGGGGCCCGTATGTTTCTCCGTACGGGCCCCGGTTCTCGTCGGACGGGCATCACTTCAGTGGGACGGGCGCCACTTCATGCGGACGGGCCCCCGTTCTCGCCGGACGGGCGTCACCTCATACGGACGGGCCCCGTTCTCCTCGAACAGGCGTCACTTCATGCGGGTGGCCCACTCCTGGACCTTCTTGATCCGCTCCCGGATCTGCCCCGCGGTGGCCTCCGCGCTCGGCGGGCCTCCGCACACCCGGCGCAGCTCGGTGTGGATCACACCGTGCGGCTTGCCGCTCTGGTGGACGTACGCGCCGACCATCGTGTTCAGCGACTTCCGCAGCTCCAGCAGCTCCTTGTGCGAGACCACCGGCCGCCGCTCGGCCGGCAGCTCCAGCAGGTCGGCCTCCGCATCCGGCTTGCGCCGGCTGTGCGCGATCTGCCGGGCCTGCCGCTTCTGGAGCAGCATCTGCACCTGGTCGGGCTCCAGCAGCCCCGGAATCCCCAGGTAGTCGCGCTCCTCCTCGCTGCCCGGGTGCGCCTGCATGCCGAACTCGGCGCCGTCGTACAGCACCCGGTCGAAGACGGCATCGGACTCCAGCGCCTCGAAGGGCAGCATGTCCTGCTCGCCGGTGTCCTCGTCCTGCTCCTTGTTCGCCTCGTCCATCTCCTGCTCGGACTCGGCGTACGGGTCCTCCTCGCCGTCCTTCTTCGGCTTGTCGAGGACGTGGTCGCGCTCGACCTCCATCTCGGTGGCGAAGCCGAGGAGTGTCGGGATGGTCGGCAGGAAGACCGACGCCGTCTCGCCGCGCCGCCTCGACCGTACGAAACGGCCCACCGCCTGCGCGAAGAACAGCGGGGTCGAGATCGTCGTCGCGTACACGCCGACCGCGAGGCGCGGCACGTCGACGCCTTCCGACACCATCCGGACCGCGACCATCCAACGGTCCTCGGAGGCCGCGAAGTCGTCGATGCGCTTGGACGCGCCGGTGTCGTCCGACAGCACCACCGTCGCCTTGGACCCGGTGATCTCGCGGATCAGCTTCGCGTACGCGCGCGCCGAGTCCTGGTCGGTCGCGATGACCAGCCCGCCCGCGTCCGGGATGCCCTTCCTGACCTCGGTCAGCCGCTGGTCGGCGGCCTTGAGGACATTCGGCATCCAGTCGCCGCGCGCGTCCAGCGCGGTGCGCCACGCCTGCGAGATCGCGTCCTTCGTCATCGGCTCGCCGAGGCGCGCGGCGATCTCGTCGCCGGCCTTGGTGCGCCAGCGCATGTTGCCGCTGTAGGAGAGGAAGATGACGGGCCGGACGACCCCGTCGCCGAGGGCGTTGCCGTACCCGTAGGTGTAGTCGGCGGACGACCGCCGAATCCCGTCGTTCCCCTCTTCATAGGCGACAAAGGGAATGGGGTTGGTGTCGGACCGGAAGGGCGTACCGGTGAGCGCGAGCCGCCGCGTCGCCGGGTCGAACGCCTCCAGGCACGCCTCGCCCCAGGACTTCGAGTCACCGGCGTGGTGGATCTCGTCCAGGATGACCAGGGTCTTGCGCTGCTCACTGCGGTTGCGGTGCAGCATCGGCCGTACTCCGACGCCGGCGTACGTGACCGCGACCCCGTGGTACTCCTTGCTCAGCGGCCCCGCCGAGTAGTCCGGATCGAGCTTGATCCCTATCCGGGCAGCCGCCTCCGCCCACTGCTTCTTCAGGTGCTCGGTGGGCGCGACGACCGTGACCTGCTGCACGACGTGGTGGTGCAGCAGCCAGGACGCGAGGGTCAGCGCGAACGTGGTCTTGCCGGCGCCGGGCGTCGCGACCGCGAGGAAGTCGCGCGGCTGCTCCTGGATATACCGGTCCATGGCGGCCTGCTGCCAGGCGCGCAGCTTGCCGGCCGTACCCCAGGGGGCACGGCCGGGGAAGGCGGGTGAGAGGTGGTGGGAGGCGGTAGTAGTCACGGTCTCCGGTTCGGGGCTCTCGGATGTACGGGCTTACGCGCACGGCAGGTTTGGCCATGCGCGAGCTCATGTACGACAACCGGGCCACCCTACCGGTGGGCGGCGGCCCGGCCCGGCCGAACGACGCGGGACCGGACCGGGGTGCGACTCACCTCACATCGCTTCATGCAGTCCGCGTAGCCGTCGCGCGATGAGCACGACGTCATCGAGGTCACCCGTGGCCACCTCGATGACGAGTTTGTACGACTCGTCCTGGTCCACGTCGGCCATTTCGGTGCCATTGAAGTCGAGGAAAACGACCGTGCACATCCACGCCATGCGCTTGTTGCCGTCCACCAGCGGGTGGTTCACGGCAAGCGACTGGAGCAGCGCGGCAGCCTTCTCGAAGAGGTCGGTATACGCCTCGATGCCGAACATCTGGGATTGGGGACGGTGCACCGCCGAGCTGAGCAGGCCCAGATCGCGCACCGCGATCTGCTGGCCCCCGCAGGCGAGTTCCGCCAAGTCCAGGACCTCCGGGACCGTCAGGTACTTCACCTACTCCCCCAGCCTTCGCAGCAGGTCCGCGTGACGAACCGCGTACTTGGCACCGAGCTTGCGGACAGACTCACGGTCCGCCTCCTGTTCCAGATACCGGTCGATCGCCTGAAGCACTATGGCGTGCATGCTGCGGCCCTCCTCCTCGGCACGGAGCTTGAGGGCGTCTTGCTGGTCATCGCGCAACCGCAGGTTCATAGCCATACCATCACGGTACCATTCGTAGGGTCAAAGTGGTACCACGCCATCCGTCCTCGCCCGAAGCCGGGTCGCCACCCACGCCCCCACCAGCGCCACCACCGCCATCGGGAGGAAGACGGCGGCGAAAGCGGCCGGGTGCGAGCCGACGGCGCCCGCCGCGCCATGCGTACCCACCGAGCCGCCGCCCAGCGCGGCGAACGCCGCGCCGCCCGCGGCCAGCAGCATCACATTCGACAGGCCGTCCGAGATCTGCAGGGCGGCCGAGTTCGCGCCCGCCTCGTCCGGGGCCGACAGCTTCAGCAGCAGCACGCTGCTGGACGCGATGACCGTACCCATCCCGAAGCAGCCGACGCCCCACGCGACCCCGACCACCCACACCGGCACCGCCGGGATCAGGACGCTCGGCGCGGCCGCGATGGCCGCCGCGACCAGCACCATGCCCAGGGACATCAGCCGCTCGCGGTACGGCTCGACGCGGGGGCGCGACTGGACGTACGAACCGAACGCCCAGGTCGCACCGCCGACCGCGAGGGACAGACCGGCGAGGGTCGGGGACAGGCCGCGCTGGGTGACGAGCATCAGCGGGACGAAACTCTCGGCGGCGATGAACGACCCGGCCGCGATGCCGCGCAGCAGCACGACGGACGGCAGTCCGCGCGCGGCCCGGTACGTACCGCGCGGCAGCAGACCGAACACGGCCGGTACGAGCAGCGCGGCGCCCGCCGCACCGGGCACGACGGAGAGCCACCGCAGGTCCTGCGCGGCGTACTGCAGCAGGCCCGCGCCCAGCGAGATGCCGAGCGCCAGCCGGATCCGCCGCCGGTCGAGGGGCGGTGCGGGCACCGAGGGGTCGGCGGGGCCGGAGGCCGTACGCCGGATCGCGGGCAGCGCGAGCGCGAGCGGCAGGACGACCAGGACCGGGATGCCGACGAAGACCCAGCGCCAGCCGAGGTGTTCGGTGATGGTGCCGGACGCGAGCGGCCCGACCACGGACGGGATCACCCAGCTCGCGGCGAACGCGGCCATGATCGCGGGCCGCAGCCGCTCCGGATAGGCCCGGCTGACGACGACGTACAGCGCGACGATGACGAGTCCGCCGCCGAGCCCCTGGACGGCTCGGCCCAGCACGAACAGCCACATGGTCCCGGCCGTACCGGAGAGGAGCAGTCCGGCGGCGAAGCCGCTGATGCCGGCGGCCAGCGGGCCGAGGGGACCGCGGCGGTCGGCCCACTGCCCGGCGAGGACCATGCCGAAGAGGCTGGTGGTGAAGTACCCGGAGAAGGCGAAGGCGTACAGCGAGATGCCGTGCAGCTCGCGGGCGGCGACGGGCATGGCGGTACCGACGGCGGTCGCTTCGAAGGCGATGAGGAGGACGACGGAGATGATGCCGATGCTGAGCGCACGATGGGACGCGGCGAGGATGCCGCCCTGCGGCGGCGGCGGCGGGGCGGCGGTCGGTTCGGTCGCGACCTCGGCGTCGCGTGGCTCCAGGGCGCTCATGGGCCCAGGGTAAGGGGCGTGGTACGGGCTGGCCCCTGTCGCGAGTCGGGACCCGGCCTCGTCCATTGGTCGTACGACCCACCGCCGCAGCGCGCCGAGCGCCGAGTGTGAACGGCGTATGGCAGTCGCGTTGCAGGCTGCGCGGATCCCTTGAGCACCCACGGCGGCGGCCCCTACGGTCGACGTGCTGAAGAGCACACGGCCGTGTGCCCGAGTGGTTGAGGGACTCGCCTGCAAAGCGAGTTACGCCGGTTCGATTCCGGTCACGGCCTCTACGACACGACGCCCGCACGCATTCCGCTCGCATCGGGCGCGGGAAGCGTCGCACCCGACAACTGGAGGATCAACGCGGCCTGGAGCCGCGCCCTTAGCAGCAGGTCCGTAACGCTCTCCAGCAGGCTGATCGCCTGCCAGATATCGCGCTCGGCCTTCCCCGGCCTCGGGCCCGGCATCGCCGGCCGGGCATCCCCGGCCGAAGCCTCCACCGCATCCAGCTCACCCGGCCCGGACAACACCTCGCTCACCGTCTCCCGCGTGATCACCATCCGCTGCCAGGTGGCCTCCGCGTCACACAGCACGGCCATAAGCTGATCCATCTCCTCCCGCAGCGACTCCACCCGCTGCCGGGCAGCCAGCTCCCGCTCCTCCAACAACCCCATCACCGACGGCATCCGGCACCTCCACCGAAGAGACGACACAACGTGTCACCCCTGCCGCACAGCAACCGATGCCATGCCTCACCAGCAAGAACTCAACAACCATGCCCGGAAAGACAACAGCTTCTGACACTGACCGGATCAGTAGCAGCTCACGGGGTGGTGTGGGACAGCTCGGCTCGACTCCGTCGCTCCGACGTTCCACACCGCCCCACTACTTGTCCGCGACGAACGAGCCTTGCCCCAGCACGGTGTAGAGCCTGCCCTCTTCGCGCAGGGCGGCCACAGCCTTCTGGATCGTTGACGCGGCAACATCGAACTCCGACGCAAGATCCACCACGGCAGGGAACCTCTCGCCCGGTGCGTAGGCACCCGCGTCGATTCGGCGGCGCAGCTCGTCCGCAACCTGGGGCCACACAGGTTTGCCACGGTCAAGATCCATACCCTCAGCGTCCGCGAATCTGCGTGATCACGCGACCGCGAATGCGCGAATACGCGTATACTCGAAGCCACGCAGGACCAGGCACCACAAGTCAGGACCCCGGCGACGGAGGCAACCGTCCCGGGGCATGGCCGATCACCCAAGGAGTGACCGACAGTGCGAACCCTACTGGCTGCCCTTCTCCCGTGGCTTACGCCGTCTACCGGCAAGCGCCGCGCTTGCCTCGCGCCGACACAGCCGTCCACCCCGGCACTGACACAGCACACCCCGCGACGCGTCCCGCGTCCCCTCCCCACTCCCCGCTCACCCCGTCCCGCGGACGTGATCGAGGCCGACGGCTTCCCGCTCGTCCGGCCCTACCTCGTCCAGCACGAGCGAGACCAGGAGCGGCGACGACAGAGGGACCGGCGTACGGCGCTGGTTCTCGCGACAGCGGGAATCGACTTCCTGGGGGTGGCGTCATGAGCAGCCAGCTCCGGCTACTGCCGTGGACGGGCCCGGAAGGCAAGCCCGCGCTCCTCGTGACCGACGGCACCTCCACCATGCTCTCCCGGCTCGCCGACGACATCGAGGCCACGCAACTCAGCACGGGAGCCGAGGTCTTGACGCTCTCCCGGGCGATGCTCACCGCCAGCGAACGACTCGCGGTCGATGAGGCACTGTTCCTTGCCCAGCGTCTCGCCGAGTGCCTGGCCGACGCGCTCCGCGTCTCAGAGAGCCGAGGCCTGCGCATCCCGCCATACGACGAGTGACCCCACAGACGAGAGCCCAGAGACTCTGGCCCACTCCACGAGTGGCTGCCAACGCCGATGAGTCTCGGGGCTCTGTTGTCTGCGCTGGCTCAGGCGCCGCCGGCCGCGTTCTTGACCAGCTCCGGGTACGAATAGCTCTCGGTGTGAGGGAGCTCCTTGTAACCTCCCTTGCCTTCCAGCTCTGCCAGGGAGTTACGCTGGCTCGCGGCAGGCCACGAATCAAACCCGTCGGGCACGTTGTACTCCTGCACCGTCGTGACAACCCTGATGACTCGCATGGTTACCCCCTCCGTCGTTGGTGCGCTCGTGGTAGCGACGCGCGTTCTGCGCTAGCTGTGCGTCTCGCGCACACGTGTTAGGAGCGCGTGAGCGCGTCTCTCGGCTCCCAGCAGAGAAACCGGCCTCGACGGAGCCTCCTGGCGGCGGAGCCGATGTCGGCGCTCCCGAGCTCAAGACCAACAGCGAGCCCTGGGCCACCAAATCGATCCAAACTGAGTTACGCGTACTCATTTCGCACACGCACACATGCTCATCTGCGATCCCAGCCCCCGCTCGAGCGCCCCCCTGTTGCTAGGTTCACGGGAGCGATAAGGCAACAACGGGGAGTAAACGCACGGCGCTCAATGGGAATTGGGAGGAGCTGTTCGGTGGGGAGGGCTCCAGAACGGGCATGACCCTGGCGTCCGCGGACGGTGCGGGAGGCGGCGGTAAAGGCGGTCCCGACCTCAAGGCCGACCAGGCCCCTTGGGCCAGTGCCGGCGGTGTCGCGGGCGCCTTGCGGACCGCCACCGCCCTGACCGAGCTTGAAACATCGGGCGAAGGTGTCGCGGGCGGCACGGAGGGCTTCACCGCCACGGCCGCCGTGACGGAGGTTCGCACCGGCTGGAAGGACCGACTCACCTCTGTGCGTGACGAATGCGCGCGGCTTGAGGGCGCCCTCCGGAGCGCGGGCAAGGACTTCGGCGAGCGAGAGACCGCGACCAGGCAGAAGATCAAGGCAGCCATGCCTCAGCAGCCGAAGAACCGGGGCTGATCCTTCATGCCCACATGGCAGCAACTGCGGGATGTGAAGCTCTCAGAGTACGAGGACGATGCGGACGGCTGGGGCAAGGTCAGCTCCAGCGCGAACAGTGCCAAGGACCGCGTCGACAACGAGATGCTCGCCAAGATTCGCGAACCCAGAAGGGCGAGACCGCCACCAAGGCCACTGCGGACCTGGCACGGCTCAGCCGCAACTACCAGTACATCCACACCGAGTGCGGGCTGATCCGTACCTCGCTGAACGGCCTTGCCGCCGAACTCGCCGCCCCGCAGAAGAAGCTGAAGCAGGCGCTGGAGGACGCCGAGAACCTGAAGTTCACCGTCCACCCCGACGGATCCCTCGAGTACCCCGTCTCCCCGTCCTTCGTGCAGGTGCCTGCCTCCGGCACCGGCACCGCCACCCCCGGCGCCGCTGTCCCCCTCCTGCCCGGCGCCGGCGAGGGCGGCGCCGACCCCAACAAGGGCAAGGCAGAGGACATCGCCGAACGCATAGCGGACGCGATCCGGGAAGCCAACGAGATCGACGGCCGGTACGCGGGCGTCCTGCGCAAACTCAAGACCACCTCCGGTCTGGTCGTCGACGACAAAATGCTCGCGGATGCCGCCCAGGACACCAAGAACGTCCAGCAGGCAGCCGGCAAGTACGCCGACGACAACAAGATCCCGAAGGACAAGTCCCCGGCCGAGAACGCCGCGTGGTGGAAGGGCCTGCCCCAGGAACAGCGCGACGAATACGCCACCCTCTACCCCGCCTCCATCGGCGCCCTCGACGGCCTCCCCTCCACCGTCCGTGACGATGCCAACCGCATGGTCCTGGCCGAGACCCGCGCGCAGACCCAACTGAACCTCAACGCAGTCGGCCCGGAACCGGAGATCACCGTGGGCCAATACGACGATGTGACATCGGGATGAGCCAAATGGCAGCAGCCAAGCACGACGCAGGACGAGTCACCGAACGGCTCGGCGCCCTCGCGGCCACCGCCCTCCTTTTCGCGACAGGATGCACAACCATGAGCAACGGCGGTCTGGACTACGAACCGCAGAGGCTGTCGGTCTCCGATGCCAAGGACCTGGTACGCCGCCAATCCAGCACCATCTTCGAAGCGTCCGGCCTGCGGGAGGCCAACAATGGAGCTCCGGACGCCGCCCCTTGCGAAGGTGTGGACAACGGTTTCCGGGTCCGCCACTTCTGGTCCATGTACGGCCCCTCTGCCGACAGCCTGAAGCAGGCCATGGACAAGCTGCACAAGGACTTGCCCGCCAAGGGGTGGAAGGTCTACCGCTTCGAGCCCGCCAAGTCCGAGGCCAAGCAGCTCCAGCTCGACGTCGAGCACGAGAAGGACCACCACACTGTCCAGATCGAGCTGCTGCTGCCCTCGACGTACGAGAACCCCTCCAAGTGGGAGAAGCAGTACCGTGACAGTCTGTCAGTCTCGCTGACGTCTCCCTGCTACGTCGACCCGGAGTGCAAGGTCGGGGACTAGCCAGCACGGCGCGAACAAACGCGAACGAAGATGAACCGAAGAGCTTCTGCCAGCAGCGACAGACCTGCAAAGCGAGTTACGCCGGTTCGATTCGGGTCACGGCCTCCAAGCACGCCCTGACGCGCAGTTCAGATGCTCATCCCCGGCTCCGCGAATATCCACTCGATGAAGCTGGGGCAGTCACCTCACGGCTTCTGCGCCACGAACGATCCGAGCCCGACCTCGGTGCGGATGAGCCCCTCTGACTTGAGATGGGTCAACGCCTTCTGGGCGGTAGAAGCAGCGATACCGAACTCGGTGGACAGCTCCACGACGCTCGGGACCTTGGCGCCCACCGGGTACGAGCCATCATCGATGCGGGCAACAATCACGGCTGCCACCTGTCGCCAGACAGGGCGCGTGCGGTCAAGATCCTCACTCATGCAGTTGACGCTAGGGACCCGACATCTATCGCGCGACCGCAGTAGACTGCGGTAGACCGACGAACCCCCATGACCGTGCGACCGGCCCGAGGGTATGGCCACCAGCAACAAGGAGCTGATGACGTGAGCCAGATCAACCATCTTCGACTGCTGCCCTGGAGTGGGGCGGATGGGCAACCCGCCCATCTCGTCACCGACGGCAGGGGGAGCTTCCTGTCCCGCCTTGCTGATCAGATGGAAGCCACACAGCTTGAGACGGGAACGCAAGTTCTCAAGCTCTCCCGCGCCATGCTCGCGAGCATCGAAACGCCCACCTCGGATGAGTTGTTCTACGTGACCCATAGGCTCGCGGAATGCCTGACCGACGCGCTCCGCGTCGCAGAAATCCGCGGCCAGCGCATTACAGGGTACGAGGGCTGACAGCACCGGGGAGAACATAACCGTCTGCCGGGGTGTGCGCGCCAACAGCGCGTTCGCCAACCGCGGCTTCGCCGCAGCCCCGCGGCCACCGGGACGCCGGCGCCAAGCCAGTTCAGGACGCGGGCGCCTGCGACTGGCACGACCCACTGTGCGGCGGCGATGGCGGCAACGTCTGGCTCGCCTCCTCTTCCGGCCTTCCACGCCGGAGTCGTATGTGACTGTCCCGACGTCCGACGGAGAGCCCGACTGCCATACCAATTACCGATGAGGCAATTCAGGTAGTCGGGCGAGGAACACCATTCGCCAGTTGGGTGTCCTGGCAGCCAAGATCGGCGGCGACCTTGCGCGCGGCGGCGTTGGCCAAGGTGATCTGGTGCGCCCTGATGTCCTTCGGGGGGGCCTCGATTCTGTCCGACCGTTGGAGCTCCGCAGAGATGATGATCTCGTGAGCGGGGGCCTTCATGCGGCACTTGAAGAAGACCTTCGCGACCCCGTCAGACGATGACGCGCTCTCACCAGAGGAGAAGTAAGTGACGGTCTCCTCGAGCCGGGCATCCCGCTCCGGAACGCCCAAAGCCTCACGGAACTCGATGCGGAGGCCGCTCTTCCCGTCCTCGGTCGGCAGCAGCCAGCAGAAGGCGATGCCCTGCATGCGCGTCTTCCCGCTCTGCTCTATGAGGGCGGCCTCGCGGAGGGCCTTGAGTACCTCGTCCGGCTCAGAAAGGTCACTCGTGAAATTCCCGTCACCGGCGATGGCCTTGAGTGCGGTGGAGGACGGGGCATCCTTCGCAAAGCCCCCGCAGACGACGTCGGCCGGCGTGCCCTGATCTTCTTCCCCGCCGCTGCTGTCGGAGGAACAGCCTGCAGTCACCGCCATAAAGACGACGGCGGACACCATCACCTTTCTCAGCGTGGTCTGCATGTCACTTCTTCTCGTAGGGGTCGGGGAGTGAATTGTCCCGTGCATGCATGCGCGCGTTCCTGACGTTTTCGACCAGTTGCTCGTCAAGGTAGTTGGCGTCCTTCTCACTCCATCCCGGAGCGTTGGCGTAGGCCTTGCCCGGCAACAAGGCATTCTCCTTACCCATGGCCAGCGCCTCGTCCGACAGCTCGTCGGACTTCTTCTTGAGGAGTTCATCCTTCTCGTACTTCTCCGCGATGTCATCGGCCTCCATGCCGAGGAACGTCACCACGGCGCCACCCGCGGTCTCCGCGGCCAGCGGCACGAGTACAGCGCCCGCCCCACCCGTGAGGGCAGCCACACCACCGGTGACCACCACGCCCGTGCCGAACTTGACCCACTCCGTGGTCTTACCCACCGCCTTCTTGTGTTCCTCGGAGTCCTTCTCGTAATCCGCGTCGATCTGTGCCATTCGCGACTGATCCATGATTCCCTGCGCCTCCGCGCCGATCCGCAGGGTGGTCCTGGCGTCGGTCAGGTTTCTGTCATCCCGGAGATCCGAACCGGGCTTCGGACCGACATCGTCCAAGACGCTCGTCGTGTACAGCATCTGGGCCGCCGACAGCTGGCCGTGACCGGTATCGCTCTGCGACACGATTCCCATGAAGTTGACCGCGTCACCTCGGTTCCACAGCAGCTCGGTGTCGAACTTGTCGCCGAGCTTCGACGTGCCGTCGTTGTTGTTGTACCCGAAGGGCGAGTTTCTCTTCTCCTCCATGATGGTGTCACTGTCCTGCTCCAGGGAGCGGTCGAGTTCGTCGATGTACGCCGCGCCCATCTTGCCGAGGCTGTCGTCGATGCCCGGCTGCTCGTGCATGTGCTTCGGGTCGCTGCCGTAGTACTCGACGACCTTCTGCATGACCTCGGCATTCCCGGCCGTACGCACGTCCTTCAGGCCGGGCGACGCGTCGTAGGCGTGGCCCGTCGTGGCGGACTCCAGCGCATGGCCCAGAGCGTTGTAGCCCGGCTCCTTGCTCATGACGCCCTTGTCGTTGAGCTCCTCTGGCCAGTCACGGTCTTTGGAGAAGTAGTCGAACACGTTGAGCTTCTTGTCGTCCTTGTCGTTCTCCGGCGTGAGGTCGATGTCGCTGTTGAAGAACTCGGTCGATGCCTTCGGGTTGTGACCGAGCGCCTCCATGTATCCGACCATCGGGTCCTGGCCCAGGCCACCGCCCTGCCAGTTGAGGTGGTTCTGCTGCGACTGGAACCAGGCCCTGCCGGGCGCATGGGAACCATTGTGCGTGATCTTCTGCTCAGTCACGACCAGCGCATTGCCGTAATTGCGCAGGAACTTGTCGTCGTAGTCCCCGACGCGCATCAGGTTGCTCATGACCTGGAAGCCGTACGGGGACGTACCCCTCGTGCGGATCGGGTCGTCTCCCGCCTTGATCAGGTCAGTTTTCCACTGATCCATCTCAGGGCTGGTGGAGTGTGTAGCCGAAGCCAGAGTCAGACTCCAGTTCTTCTGGAGCTCGCTCAGCCTGTCCTTGTGGTCAATACCGAGGCGCGACCCGTCGCGCGGATCACCCATGTCTGCCCAGTACTCCAAGCTCCCCTTCGGACCCACTGCGAGGGCGAATTGCTCGGCGAAGTACGGGTCGTCCTTGTTGTCCTTGAAGTACTTGTTCAGCCGGTCGATCTCCGCCGGAGTGGCGTCGTCCCCCTTCTTGACGATCTTCGCCGCATCCTTGGCGTCCTCAGCATCCTGAGCCTTCGCCGCATCCTTGAGGGAGTTGTACTCGGTGCCGGAAAAGTTGTTCTCGTCCGTGCCAACTACGGAACGCAGAGCCCGATTTGCCACATCATCGGCGTCATTCGCTTTATCAATTGCAGACTTGATGGCGGATCTCATCGCGTCAAAGTCTGCCTGCTCAGGCTTGGGGCCGTCGTAGTCCTTACTCCTGCGATCGGGATGTACGAGGTAGCTGACGACACCGTTGGCGTCGATTCGGATTCCCCTGCCTGGCGCCTCTTGGACCAGCACCTCAAGGGATTCCTTTGCCGATTTGAATTCAGACAGCGCATCCCGAAGAACTTTCTGGATACTGTCCGCCACTTTGGCGGCGTCTCCGAACTCCTTGGCCGTCTTTTTCACGAACGGGCGGGTTACGCCTGCGTTCTCCCCCTGCCAGTCGGCCTTGTCGGCCTTCGCGCGGAGCCCGTTCTCCGCCTTCTCCTCCAGCTTCGCCAGCCTGTCGTACGTCTCCCCCCAGTCCGTGACAGCTTCCTTCAGGCTCCCGAGCCGAACGTGAAGGACCTGGTCAAACGTCAGCATCTGCGCGCCCCTCAGCTGAAGTGCTCGGAAATCTTGGACATGGCAAAGTTGGTTACGAGCACTTCTTCGTGATTGGTATGGCTGAGGACTGTGTCTTCTAGGTGATTGTGGATGTGCGCGCATGCACTCAAGAGCGTTTCGGACTGCGTACGCCACTTGTCCCAGGCAGTCCACATGCCCGAACCCGTCTTGAAGCCATCCGCATCAAGGCTCGTCGAAGCAGTGCCTGTCTGGGCCCCTGCATGGAAGGCTGCGACTTCTAGGCCGTGGTAAAGCTCCTGAGCTTCATTGCCGATGGCCTTCAATTCCTTCGACGTGACCTTGTAATCCGACGCAACCCCGCCGCCCTCTGCCGGCAATTGGTTGAGTCGCATGCTGGTGGTCTGCTGCACCGCACCGGATCGTGCGCTTGCCCATTCTTCATCGAACGCCATGGTTCCCCTTCTACGGAATACGGGTCACTACCGGGGTTGAGGCTGGCCGTGGGTGGTGGTCCCTACTTCTGGGCTCAACTCATCCCGCGTGGCCGGTTCCGGGCGGCGCCGGGGGGTAAGCCCGGTTCGGGTCCTGACTGGTCGGCGGTGGGCCGTAGGCCGGGTGCTGGTGGTGTGGGGTGGGAGCCGCTGGAAGCGCCGTGTTGCGACGCCGGGAGCGGACGGCCGGGACGGCGACTGCTGCGCCGATGAGGGCCGCCGCGCCGACCCCGATTGCGATCCAGACGCCGGTGTTGCTGTCGTCGCTCGACGAGGAGGCTGCGGTAGCCGGCTTGTCGTCCTTCTCAGTGCCGTCCTTGGACTTGGAAGCTTCCGGGGACGGCGACTTGGGTGCGTCGGCCGCGAGGTCCGGGAGGGGGTATTCGTCGGCTGGGCCCGGGTCGCCGGGCGTCTTCAGTGCCCGCAAAGGGCGCACTGCGCCGTAGCCGATGTAGTCGTTGCGCTTCACGCCGTCGGAGGGAGCGCTGATGGTGTTGAGCATGACCCGCAGGACCTGATTGTTCGTCCAGTTGGGGTGCTTCGACCAGATCAGGGCTGCTGCGGCGGAAGCGATAGCGGTGGCGTCACTGCTCCCGCTGGTCTTGCACAGGCCCGTCTCTGACTTGCAGGCATGGACCATCTCTTCTCCGGGGGCGGAGATGTCCACCTGAGGACCGTACTGGGACACCTCGGTCTTGCGTAGATCCTTGCCGATCGCTCCTACGCCCACGACGCCTGGGGTGGCGGAGGGGTAGATGACTTCGTTTGTCGTCTCACCGTCGTTGCCCACGGCAGCGAAGATCAATGAGCCCTTTTCCAGGGCATACTTCGCCGCATCGGTGAGCGACTGCGATGCCCCAGGCCCGCCCATAGAGATGTTGATGACCTTCGCGCCGTTGTCTGCTGCATACCGGATCGCCGTGTTGAGCTCTTCGGCAGACTGAGCTCCATTAACTGCGCCTACCTTTCTCACCCGGATAGGCAGAATCTTCACTCCGGGGGCGAGCCCGAACGCGCCGTCCCCTCCGCCCCTTTGGCCTGTTCCAGCAATGAGTCCAGCCATGCCGGTACCGTGTCCGCTGTAGTCAGTGCGTTCATCGCCTGGCTGGCCCTCGGCCTGGTCCATTCCTTGCAGAACCTGACCTCGAAGGTCGGGGTTGGTTGCCTCGACTCCCGAGTCGATCACGGCAACCGTGACGCCCTTGCCCGTACTGATCTTCCAGATCTCTTCGGCCTTCATAGCATCGAGGTACCACTGATCCGAGCGCACTGAGTCGGCGTACGCCGGTGTGGCCGCGATGCCCACCAGCAGCAGTCCTAGCGCCGCGGAGACGACGGCTCGGCGGCGGCCACTTCGAATACTGCTGGTAGGCATCTGCTTTCCTTTGGCCTGTTTCTGTGAGCGGTCAGTCGATGACGGGGGGGACTACACGTCGGCTGCCCTGCTGCCAGGTCTCTTCGTCCTCCGACAAATAATCCGGGCGCTCGCCGGACCGCTCGTCACGGCGAGAGTTTGCGCCTTGCGTCCCCGGCGGGATCGCTCCGGCTCGGCCGACCTGTCCGGGATAGGTGCCACCGTTCGAGTTCGCGCCGCGAACCAGTCCCGATCCACCAGGCGTGAACGGCCGAGCGCTGTTCTGCCCGGCCTGCCCAGGCCGGCCTCCGACAACTCCGCCCGCCTCGGACGCCAGGCGACGTCCACCGGAGATACCGCTCTGACCGGCACGTCCCACGGGTCCGCCACCGTGTATACCTGGCATGCCTCCGCGGCCCATCGGTCCGCGCGCGGTGGTGCCTTCACTGCCGATCACCGTGCCACGGGGAATCCCGCCGGTAGGGCGGCCCGTGCTTGGCGCGACAGGTCGACCGCCGACAATGCCGCTTTCACGCGGCATCCTCGGGGTGAGGCTGGCCTGTCCGGGCGACACACCTCCCCGCATCCCGGGAACCGCCCTCCCCGGTGCACTGGCAGTCGGCACGCCGGACTTGCCACCGAACGCAGGCGGTATTGCTCCTGGCACAACTGTGCCTGAGCCGTCAGGCTTGCTGACTGGCGGGACGGTGCCGGTTGACGCCGGGGGCGTAGTGTGCACATCGGGCAGCGTGGCCACGCTGTCGATCTCCATGTCCACTGGGCGTTCTACCGGCCGAGCCGTGTGCGTGCCCAGCTCACTCTCACTGCTGGACCGCGACACAGTTTCGGGAGTAGCCGTTCGCCCCTGACTGGGCTCACCATACGCGCCCTCTGCCGCGTACGAGCTGCCGTCCCCCGTTCGGTACACCACCTCAGTGTCGTACCGGCCCTCACCATAGCCCGCAGGCATGACCACCCCAGGCGGCGGCGGAAAGACCGGGCGCTCCAGCTTGTCCATGTTCTGCTGGGAATCCGCGTACGAATCCGCCAGCACCCTCATCCGGTCCGCCGCCGCCAGTTGGGCTGCGTCGGCAGCGGCTGCCTTCGCTTCCGGGGTCGCGTTCTCGTAATCGTGGGGGAGCGTGGACACAGCCTTGCGCCCAATGGGCCCCGAGTCAGGGTCGTTGCGGTACTTCGAGGCCGCTGCGAGGTTTGCCGCTTCCTCCGGCAGTGTCCGGGGGATCGTGGACTTGGCGAGAGCGATCGCATCCGAGGCGGTGGATAGCCACTTCGAAGCGCCCTCGCTGTAGTCGCCCAGCCTCACTGTCGAGCTGTGCAGATCGGCGCCCCACGTCCGGAATGCGTCCGCGCCTTCGCCCTTCCACTCCACCCACTGCGGCCGGACCTTGAGATCCTCGGCGATCTTGTGGATCTCCTTGGCGGCCTTGGCCAGTCTGTCGGCAGCATCCTGCACCGCGCTTGCGTTCGCCGCGTCCAGCCACGCCAGCATCGTCTCGTGGGACATGCCCTCGAACGGAGTTCGTCCCCTGTTACCCATACGCCGTCTCACCCATTCCCCGTGGTCCGCGCCGGTGCTCACTCGTCGAGTCCGCTGCCGGCACCGGCGGTGCCGGCACCCGTGTCGCCGGGCTGCGTGCTGCCCTGGCTCTTCTCCGCCGAGGGGTGGTGCCGCTTGTAGTCGTCCGTCGTGTGCCTGCCGATGGCGGCCATACGCCGACGGATGTCCTCGTCGAGGTTCTCGTAACCGTTGTGGGAGGCCATGACCGCGATACCCATGCCCTCGATGGAGTCCGACAGCAGCTTCGAGAGCTTCTCCAGCTCCTCGATCACCGTCGTGTACGAATCGAACAGCCCGTCCGCCTCGTGCCAGCCGCTTTCGCCGCCCCCGAGCTGGCCTCGGGCCATAGCGCCCTGGCCGACCTTGTTCGGCCCGGCAGGGCCCTCCTTGAGGTCCTTCAGCAGCTGGTCGACGCGGTCCCGGAACTTCGTGAACGACGAAAGTTCGGCGACCATGTCGCCCACGGCGTCCTTGACGAACTCAAATGGGTTGAAGAACCCCGACGACGTGCCCCCTGATCCGCCCTCGCTCGGCAGCACAGCATCCTCCCCGTTTACACAAAGCTTCGGGGATCACTCTAGCCATCGCCAGTGACACTTCGCACCTCTGGGTTGCAGGTGCAATGCGGGTCACACAGTTACGAGTTGGGCACCGCCACCGCCGCCTGCGGTCTTATCGGGAGGCGGTTCACCGGGCGGCCTGTCGCCGCGCGGACTGCCGAGGCCACCGCCGCCGGGGAGGTGACCACCGGGATCGCGCTGGCTGCCTTGGCGCCGAACGGGGCCACCACGTCGCGTTCCTCCACGAGGTTCACGATGCGGATGTCCGGGGCGTCCAGGGAGGTCGGGAGCGCGTAGCCCGTCAGGTCCGGGTGGCGGACGATGCCGCGCATTGTCCGGAGGTTCTCCGTGAGGGCCGTGCCCACGCCCTGGGTGACGCCCGCCTCGATACGGGTGGCCAGCTGGCGCGGGTTGAGTACGCGGCCTACGTCCTGGGCCACCGCCATTTCGACGACCCGTACCGAGCCCAGCTCGATGTCGACGTCGACGACCGCCCGGATCGCGCAGAACGCGAGGCCCACGAAGGCGTCGCCCTGTCCGGCCGCGTCCAGGGGTTCCGTCGGGTGCGGGCGGCATTGGGCCGTGGCCCAGAGTTCCTTGCCGTCCATCGCTTCCGTGACCGTCGTGGAGAGGACTCCGTCGTAGGAGGTGATCTTTCCGTCGGCGATCTGGAGGAGTTCGGTGGACATCCCGAACTTGTGGGCCAGGGGCTGCAGGAGCTGGGTGCGGACCATCTTGGCGGCGCGTTCGACGGCTCCGCCCGAGACCCAGGTGTGCCGGCCGTGCGTCGCCGGGCCGGCCGGCGGCTGGTCCGTGTCGACCGACGCGACATGGACCTCTTCGATGCCCAGGGTCTCCTGGACGATCTGGCGGGCGAGGGTGGAGAAGCCCTGGCCTGTTTCAACTGCCGCGCAGATGACGGTCGCTGCGCCGTTCTGGACTTTGACCGTCGCCGTCGAGACCTCGTCGGTGCCTTCGGCCCCGAGCATGTGGACCATGCCCACCGCGTAGCCGACACCGCGCCGGATCGCGCCGGGCTCGCCGGCCCCCTCCGGGCCTCCCGGCAGCAGCCAGCCCTCCTCCGGGGAGTCCTTGGGGAGGGTGGGCAGCGGGAAGTCCCGTACCGAGCGGAGCAGTTCGGCGACGGGCGCCGGGCAGGTGACCGTCTGGCCGGTGGGGAGCAGGTCGCCGGTCGCGAGCACGTTACGCAGGCGCAGTTCGGCCGGGTCGATGCCGAGCTTGGCCGCCAGCTTGTCCATCTGGCCCTCGTACGCCGCGCAGACCTGCATCGCGCCCTCGCCGCGGACGTGCCCGGAGGGAGGGTTGTTCGTACGGACCGCCCAGCCCTCGATGAAGGCGTGCGGGACGACGTACGGGCCACAGGCGAAGGCGACCGCGGCGGCGAGAGATTCGGAGGACGCGTCGGCGTACGCGCCGGCGTCGAGGAGGATCTGGGCTTCCACCTTCACCAGGCGGCCGTCCGCGTCCGCGTGGTGGCGGTAGCGCAGCAGGGTGGGGTGGCGGTGGGCATGGCCGAGGAAGGACTCCTCGCGGGTCGCGGCCAGCTTCACCGGGCAGCCGGTCTTCAGGGCGAGGAGGCCGAGCGGCAGCTGGAAGCCCGGGTCCTCGCGGTCGCCCGTCGCGCCCGGGACGCCGGTGACGACGACCTTCACCCGGTCCGGTTCGAGGCCGAAGCAGGCCGCGGCGAGGTCGCGGTCGGTGTGCGGGTCGGTGGAGGCCGTGTAGATCTCGACACCGCCGTCGGGGCGCGGTACGGCGAGCCCGGCCTCGGCGCCGATCGGGGCGGGGTCCTGGCGGCCGATCCGGTACAGGCCCTCGACGATGACCTCGCCCGCGA
The DNA here is from genome assembly GCF_024213665.1 of Streptomyces sp. A3M-1-3. Taxonomy (GTDB): domain Bacteria; phylum Actinomycetota; class Actinomycetes; order Streptomycetales; family Streptomycetaceae; genus Streptomyces. The sequence goes on along the minus strand of NZ_JANAVP010000042.1, from coordinate 23,484 downwards.
CGTCCGGGTCGCCGAAACGCAGCGGGATGTGGCGGATCAGGTTGCCGTCGGGGTGGAGGGGCTCGGCGGCGAAGGCCTTCTCCGGGTCGGTGACCGGTTCGAGGATCTCGTACTCGACGGCGATCGCGGCCGCGGCGAGGCGGGCCGTGTCGGGGTGGTCGGCGGCGACGGCAGCGATCGGCTCGCCGTGGTGCCGGACGAGTTCGGCGGCGAAGACCGGCCGGTCGGCGATCCGCCGCCCGTGCGCGGCGTTGCCCGGTACGTCGGCGTGGGTGACGACCGCCCGTACGCCGGGCATTTCGGCGGCGGCCGTCGTGTCGATCGAGACGATACGGGCATGGGCGTGCGGGGAGCGCAGGACGGCCGCCCACAGCAGCCCCTCGGCCCACAGGTCGGCGGCGTAGGGGAAGGTGCCCTCGGTCTTGGCGCGGGTGTCGGCGGGCGGCAGCGAGGCGCCGAGGCCGTGCGCGGGTGAGTCCAGGCGGTCCTGGCGGTCCAGCCAGTCCCGGCGGTCCTGCCCGTCCTGCCCGTCTTGCCGGGCCTGCCGGGCCTGCCGGTTGCCTTCGACCGCCGGGGTCGCGGTGGCAGCGTCGTTGCTCACGCCATGCCTCCGTCGTGCGGGTGGGTGGGGTGACTGTGCGGGGGCTGTACGCCGCCGGCGCCGGGCGGCGCCTGGTGCGGGATGCGTGCCTCGTCGGCGCCACCGCCCTCGGGTGCGGCGGCGTCCGCCGCGCGCTCGGCGACCACTTCGCGTACGGCGTCGAGTACGCCCCGGTAGCCCGAGCAGCGGCAGAGGTTGCCGCAGAGCGCCTGGCGGGTCTCGAGCTCGGTGGGCGCGTGGTTGCCTTCGAGCAGGTCGTGAACGGTCATGGCCATGCCGGGTACGCAGAAACCGCACTGCACCGCGCCGCAGTTGGCCAGCGCCCGCTGGACGTCGGACGGCTCGCCGTCGGTGGCGAGTCCTTCGACCGTACGGACTTCGGAGCCGGCGGCGATGGCCGCGGGCACGAGGCAGGAGGCGACGAGCCGGCCGTCGACCTGGACGGCGCAGGCACCGCACTCGCCCTGCGAGCAGCCGTCCTTGGCACCGGCGAGGCCGAGGCGCTCGCGCAGGACGTAGAGGAGGGACTCGCCGATCCAGGCATCGGCGACGGGCCGGTCGGCGCCGTTGACGCGCAGGACGTAGGAGGCGTGCGGATGCTCGCTGTGCGTCGCGTGCAGGCCGTCGCCGTCCTCGGCGTCGGTACGCTCGTCGGCCGACGGCTCCGCGCTGGCCGGGTGCTCGCCCCCGCCGCCGTCTGTGTGCGGGTGGCCGCTGTCACCGTCTTCGGCGTACGACTGCTGCTCGCTGTCGGGGCCCTCGCTGTCGGGGTGCCGGCCGCTGTGCGGGGGCCCGCTGCCGTCTTCGGCGTACGGCCGCTTCTCGCCGTCGCGAACCTCGCCGTCGGACCGTCGGCCACCTTGCGGGTGCCCGCTGCCGTCTTCGGCGTACAGCTTCTCGCCGTCGCGAACCTCGCCATCGGGGTGCCGGCCGCTGTGCGGGGGCCCGCTGCCGTCTTCGGCGTACGGCCGCTTCTCGCCGTCGCGAACCTCGCC
>NZ_JANAVP010000042.1:0-21789 GCF_024213665.1 Streptomyces sp. A3M-1-3 | reverse complement strand
CGTCGGACCGTCGGCCACCTTGCGGGTGCCCGCTGCCGTCTCCGGCGTACAACTTCTCGCCGTCGCGAACCTCGCCGTCGCGAACCTCGCCGTCGGGGCCGCGGCCGTCTTCGGCGTACTGCTGCTCGCCGTCGTGGCCCTCGCCACCAGGCTGGCGGGCACTGTGCGGGTGCCCGCTGCCGTCTTCGGCGTCGGTGTGCTCGCTCTGCGGGTGCGCGGGGTACAGGCCGGCCCGCTGTTCGCTGCCCCGCGGTTCGCGCTCACGCTCGGGTGCCGCTTCGGCGTCGTGCTCGGCTTCCGCCAGGGCGGCGAGGCTCGGCCAGTGGCCGGTCGGTGGCGGGGAGGCGGCCGGCTCGCCGGGATGCTCGCCCGGGCTGCCCTGCGGGCGGGCCCAGGGCGACGGCTGGCCCTCCGCCGCACCCGGTGTGGCCCACGGCGCGGTCGCGCCGCCGGGCAGCGTGGCCGGCGCCGACGCGCCCCAGTGGGCCGCCAGAGCCGAGGTCGTGAACTCGCCCGATTCCTCCGGAAGGTCGCCGCCCGCCACCGGGATGGTCCACTGGCCGGTGAGGTCCGACCCGGTCCCGCCCGAACCCGGCTCCGGCTCCGCCTCCGTGAAGTTCCACTGGCCCGTTGCCCGCGGGTCGTGTGCCGCCGGCTCCGGCCAGCGCACAGCCTCCGGCATCGCCCACGTACCGGTCGCCGACGGGTCGGTGCCCGCGGCGGGGGTGAGCGGGGTGATCACCGGGGGTACGTAGCCGTGCCCCGGGGCGGCCAGGGGCTCGCCGAGGCCCATCATGTCCTCGGGCAGCCTGACGAAGGCCGTGGCCTCCGCGTCGTACTCGCCGCCCTGCGGCACCGGCTGCCACCCACCCTGCTGCTGCGGGTGCTGCGGGCGCCGGGAGTTCTCGTTGTCGCTCATGACGTCAGCGCCCTCCCCAGTGCTCGTCGGGCCAGCGCGGCGACCGTACGCCGCAGATGCAGTACGGCGGGCGACAGGGGGGCCGCCTCCGAGCCGTCCGCCGCCGGGGCCGGGTCCGGAACGCACGCGGCAGCGACGTACTCGCCGAACGCCGCCAGCGCCTCGGGCGCCAGCCCGCGGTCGCCGTCCCAGTCGATGAGCGAGGCGACCCAGCGCTCGGCCTCCAGCGGCCGCAACGGCATCGGCGCCACCGCGCCCACCGCACAGCGCACGCCGCGCCTGGCCGGGTCGAGGACGAGCGCGACGGAGGCTGTGGCGCGGCCGGGGCCGGTCCGGCCGGTCGCCTTCAGGAAGACCTGGGGCGCGTGCAGCAGCGGCACGCGGACAAAACCGATCAGCTCGCCGGGGCTGAGCATCTCCCGGCCGGCCAGCAGATGGGAGACGGGGATCTCGCGGCGGGACCCGCCGGGTCCCGCGATCACCAGAGTCGCTTCCAGGGCGGCCAGGACGGGCAAAGCGTCACCCGTGTGAGCAGCGGTGACGATATTGCCGCCGAGTGTTCCGGCGTTACGGATCTGGGGCGGCCCCGCGGCCCGCGCGGCAGCGGCCAGCGCCGGGATGAGCGCCGCGAAGTCGGGCCGGCCCATCCGCGCGTGCGTGAGGCCCGCGCCCAACAGGGCGTGGCCGTCCTGGTACTGCCAGCCGCGGATCTCGCTGATCCGGCCGAGACCGACCAGCGCCGCGGGTCGCAGCAGTCCCGAGTTGACCGCGGCCATCAGATCGGTGCCACCGGCGACAGGCACGGCGGCGGGCATGGCGGCGAGTGCCGCCACAGCCTCGTCGAGCGAGGCAGGCAGCGTCACGGACTGCGCCGCCTGCGGTGCGTGCGTGGTCAACCCAGCTGCCCCTTCCCGGTGTCCCGGTGTCCCGGCCGTCCCGCCTGTTCCGCCGTACGGTACGTGCTCGCGACCCGGACGTGGCAACTCTGGCACATCTTCCGAGCCGACCGGAGAGAGGGTCCGCGAAGGGTGCATCCGCCCCCGACCAGGGCGATAGTCCGGTTTCTCACACCTTCGCCGCAGAGTGCGAAATGCCACCTTCGGGGACCCTTGTACTACTTATTCCGTACGGGCATCCCACAGTCCCAGGGAAGCGGCGTACGAGCACCGGGCTTCCGGTCCGGCTCACACGATCGGGGGCGCCCCCTCGATCGGGCGTCCGAGAACGGCGTTGATTCCGTCGATTCCCTCGGGGCCCGGCCGCCGCTGCCAGGGCAACGGGCCGCCGGGCGGCCGGTACTCCACGCCGAGGGCGTCAAGTCGGGCGTAGTGCGTGGCCATTCGTGTCTCGAACGCGGCGAAGTCCCGTTCCGCGGGCGCGGGCAGCACCGACCAGGCGACCTCGGCGAAGGCGGCCAGCCGCGGGAACGTCTGGTAGTCGACGCGGCTCTGGTTCTCCATCACCTCGGTCCAGACGTTGGCCTGGGTGCCGAGGATGTGGCCGGCCGCCTGGGCCGACAGCCCCGGCGGCACGGGTTCAAAGCGGTAGACGTCCTCCAGCGTGCGCACATACCCGATGGGCATCGGCTCGTCCTCGCCGCCGGCCTGCCGGTGGTCCAAGTACACCTGCTGCTCGGGGCACATGACGACGTCGTGCCCTGCCTCGGCGGCCGCGATCCCGCCCGCGTAACCACGCCAGGAGGAGACCGCCGCGCCGGACGCGAGGCCGCGGCCCTCCTGGCCGCCCTCCAGGTAGCCGCCCTCCAGGATCTCGTCCCAGCCGATGAGCCGGCGGCCGCGCCCGGCGAGCCACCTGTCGAAGTGCCGGATGAACCACGACTGCAGTTCGTCCTCGTCCGCCAGTCCCAGTTCCCTGATACGGGCCTGGGCGGCCGGGGATGCCTTCCACTGGTCCTTGGGGCACTCGTCCCCGCCGATGTGGATGAAGGGGGACGGGAAGAGGGCAAGGACTTCCTCGAACACGTCCTCGTAGAAGCGCAGGGTGTGGTCACTGGGCGCCAGGACGTTCGGATTGACGCCCCAGGTGTCCCAGACCGACAGGGCGGCCGTATCGACGACATCGGTGTTGCCGAGGTCCGGGTAGGCGACGATGGCGGCCTGGGAGTGGCCGGGGATGTCGATCTCGGGGACGACGGTGATATGCCGCTCCGCGGCGTAGGCGACGATCTCGCGGATGTCGTCCTGGGTGTAGTAACCGCCGTGCGGTGTCCCGGTCCAGAGCGGCGAGGCGCGGTGGCCCCACTTGGTACGGGACCGCCAGGCGCCGACCTCCGTGAGCTTCGGGTGGCGCTTGATCTCGATACGCCAGCCCTGGTCGTCGGTGAGGTGGAGATGAAAGACGTTGAGCTTGTGGGCGGCGAGGAGGTCCAGGTAGCGCAGGACGCCGTCCTTGGGCATGAAGTGGCGTGCCACGTCGAGCATCAGCCCGCGCCAGGCGAATCGCGGGGTGTCCCGGATAGTGATCAGCGGGAGGGTCCAGACCCGGCCCGGCGTGAGCGGAGCGCGCCGGAACGCCTCGGGACCGAGCAGCTGGCGGAGGGTCTGCGCACCCCAGAAGACGCCGGCCGCGCTGCCCCCCTCGATGCGGCGGGCGTACCCGTCGACGACCAGGCGGTATTCCTCGGGGGCGAGTCCGGCGTCAATGCTCAGCACGATGCGGTTGTCGTCGTCGTTGCCGTCCGGCAGCGGAAGCCCGGTGGCTGCCCCGACCGTCGTACGGAGCCAGCGTGCGACGTATTCGGTACCGGTCTGGGGATCGAGCTGCGTCTGTGCGTCGAGAGAGTCGCACGCGGGCCCGGGCGGCACCCGTTCGACGCTCCGCGGTGCCGGAATCAGATCCATCACGTCAGTCATGTCAGTCATGTCAGTCCTTGACCGCTCCGCCGAGGCCCGAGACGAGCCTGCGCTGTACGAGTACGAAGAAGACGAGCACCGGGAGGGTCATCACCGTCGAGGCGGCCGTGATCCCGCCCCAGTCGTTCTCATCCGTCGTCAACTTCCCGTCCCTAAAGGGCCGGGAATCCTCGCAAGATCCCGTTGACCTCCTGGAACAGCCGGACCCGGAGTGTGCTGCTCTTCTCGTCCTTCTTGGCGCTGTTGTCGGAAGTCTGGGGGGGCGCAGGCGGTGGCGGCGAGGCCGGCCTGGGCAAGAGCCGCGATGGGTGCTGCCATTCGGGTGGAGAACGTCATCCGGTAACCCCTACGAGTCGGCGTTGCAACATACGCAACGAACGTTTCGCTCTGCACAACCGGCAGGATTATGGCGGCCACGGCGCGCACGCGAAAGGCCCCCGCCGCGCGCATCAGCGCACCGCGAGGGCCTTTTCGGAGAGTTACAGGTGGAGCCGGCCGGGACGAAGGGCTACTTGTCCTTGCCGCCCTTGCCCTTGTCGCCGCCCGAGCCGCCGACGCCCATCGACTCGTAGATCTCCTTGCACATCGGGCAGACCGGGTACTTCTTCGGGTCACGGCCCGGAACCCAGACCTTGCCGCAGAGCGCGACGACGGGCGTGCCGTCGAGCGCGCTCGCCATGATCTTGTCCTTCTGGACGTAGTGGGCGAAGCGCTCGTGGTCGCCGTCGCCGTGCGACACCTGCGGCGTCGGCTCTACGAGGGTCCCCGTACCTGCCCCGCGCTCGGGCTCAAGAGTGCTCATAGAAGCCAAGGGTACTGAAACCTGCGGGCATCAGTTCAGGGACGGGTCGTCCGGGTACGTGGCCACCATCGCGAGCTCGCTGCGCTGCCGCCGCAGTACGGCCCGCCAGAGCCGTTCCGGGTCCGGAGCCGACACGTCACCCGGCTCGGACTCGACGACGTACCAGGCGCCCTCGATCAGCTCGTCCTCCAGCTGGCCGGGACCCCATCCGGCGTATCCCGCGAAGATCCGCAAGGAGCCGAGAGCGCTGGCCAGCAGCTCGGGGGGCGCCTCCAGGTCGACCAGCCCGATCGCGCCGTGCACCCGCCGCCAGCCGAGCGGGCCCTCCTCACCGGGGATGACGGCCACCCCGAGCGCCGAGTCGAGGGAGACCGGGCCGCCCTGGAAGACGACCCCCGGCTCGCCCGCGAGGGCCGCCCATGCCTCCAGGATGTCGCCGACGCCGACCGGGGTCGGGCGGTTGAGGACCACGCCGAGCGAGCCCTCCTCGTCGTGGTCGAGGAGAAGCACCACCGCGCGGTCGAAGTTCGGATCCGCGAGGGCGGGGGTGGCGACGAGCAGCCGCCCTGTGAGCGAGGACACCTCGGTCATGCCGACATGATCCCGCATCTTTGCCCTCTGGGGGGAGTTAACGGCGGTCTGTGAGCGTATGCAGCTCAGGGCGCACGGCAGCAGCGGGAGCGCGTCGCCGGAAGGGCAACGCTGCGCAGTCCGGGGCATACGGAGCGTGCTGTGGCAAATTCATGACGTTCCCACACCGTCCTGGGCCTTACGGAGCGGGGGTGGTCGCCCCTTACCCTTTTCCCTGGCCCCCTGCCCACCCTCTCCGGAACGCGAGATTCATGACCGGCACAGACGATGTACTGCTTGTCCACGGCGGAACCCCGCTCGAGGGCGAGATCCGTGTCCGCGGCGCCAAGAACCTCGTGCCGAAGGCCATGGTCGCCGCGCTGCTCGGCAGCGGGCCGAGCCGGCTGCGCAATGTGCCCGACATCCGTGATGTGCGGGTCGTGCGCGGGCTGCTCCAGCTGCACGGTGTGACGGTCCGCCCCGGCGACGAGCCGGGCGAACTGGTCCTCGACCCGTCGCACGTCGAAAGCGCCAATGTGGCGGACATCGACGCGCACGCGGGCTCGTCGCGCATTCCCATCCTGTTCTGCGGCCCGCTGCTGCACCGGCTCGGCCACGCGTTCATCCCGGGCCTCGGCGGCTGTGACATCGGCGGCCGGCCGATCGACTTCCACTTCGAGGTGCTGCGCCAGTTCGGCGCGACGATCGAGAAGCGGGCGGACGGGCAGTATCTGGAGGCCCCGCAGCGGCTGCGCGGCACGAAGATCCGGCTGCCGTACCCGTCGGTCGGCTCGACCGAGCAGGTGCTGCTGACGGCCGTGCTGGCCGAGGGCGTCACCGAGCTGTCCAACGCCGCCGTGGAGCCGGAGATCGAGGACCTCATCTGCGTACTGCAGAAGATGGGCGCGATCATCTCCATGGACACCGACCGGACCATCCGGATCACCGGTGTCGACAAGCTCGGCGGCTACAACCACCGTGCGCTCCCGGACCGCCTGGAGGCGGCCTCCTGGGCGTCTGCGGCGCTCGCCACCGAGGGCAACATCTATGTGCGCGGCGCCCAGCAGCGCTCGATGATGACGTTCCTCAACACGTACCGGAAGGTGGGTGGCGCGTTCGAGATCGACGACGAGGGCATCCGCTTCTGGCACCCGGGCGGCCCGCTGAAGGCGATCGCCCTGGAGACGGACGTACACCCCGGTTTCCAGACCGACTGGCAGCAGCCGCTGGTCGTCGCCCTGACGCAGGCGGCCGGGCTCTCCATCGTCCACGAGACGGTCTACGAGTCCCGGCTGGGCTTCACGTCCGCGCTCAACCAGATGGGCGCGCACATCCAGCTGTACCGCGAGTGCCTGGGCGGCTCGGCCTGCCGCTTCGGCCAGCGCAACTTCCTGCACTCGGCGGTCGTTTCCGGCCCCACGAAGCTCCAGGGCGCCGACCTGGTCATCCCGGACCTCCGGGGCGGCTTCTCGTACCTGATCGCGGCCCTGGCGGCCCAGGGCACGTCCAGGGTCCACGGCATCGACCTGATCAACCGCGGCTACGAGAACTTCATGGAGAAGTTGGTCGAGCTGGGAGCGAAGGTCGAACTCCCGGGTGGCGCGCTCGTCTAGGCGCGTCGAACACCGTGCTGATGGCCCCCCTCTGCGGGGGGCCATCGTCGTTGCGGCACAACTATGCACCGGCACGGCAGCGCCCCTCCGGCTGGGGGTCCGGGGGTCACCCCCCGGGACAGCACTGTATGGAGAAGTTGGTCGAGCTGGGAGCGAAGGTCGAACTCCCGGGTGGCGCGCCCGTCTGGGCGAGGACGCGACCGTACGTACGCAGACGGGCGGCCACCCGGACCGGGTGGCCGCCCTTCGTGTTGCCTTCGGGGCTTACTTGCCCTTGGCGGCTTCCTTGAGCTTGGAGCCCGCGGAGACCTTCACGCTGTAGCCGGCCGGGATCTGGATCGGGTCGCCGGTCTGCGGGTTACGAGCGGTGCGAGCGGCACGGTGGGTGCGCTCGAAGGTCAGGAAGCCGGGGATGGTGACCTTCTCGTCGCCCTTGGCGACAACCTCGCCGATCGTCTCGGCGAGAGCGGCCAGAACGGCGTCGGCGTCCTTGCGGGTCACCTCGGCGCGCTCGGACAGAGCGGCCACCAGCTCACTGCGGTTCATGTTGTACTCCCGTGTTCAACTTGCCTATGAGGCGTGAGATCGAAGCCGATGCTGCCAGGGCCCTCGGACAGTCCCCGGACCCGGGTCTGACGTCAGACCCTCGCGCCCGGTCAATCATCCTGCCCCCACCAGCGGCGGGAAAGCCAATCCGGCACCCGCCAGAGTCACACGAAAAGCGCCACTGCCTCGTCGTGGTGACGCTCCGTCGACTCACTGACGCGTACGGCAGCGGGCCGCAGGCCTCTGTGCGGGTATCCCGGCAACCCTAGGGGCGGCCGAGGCGCCGCGTTCCGCGACGCGCCGTGTCACAGCGCGTCAGCACCCGCCCCGGCGGCCCTGGCGGCCGTACGGACGGCTCCGGCGACCGCACCCGCGACCTTCTCGTTGAAGACCGAGGGGATGATGTAGTTCGGGTTGAGCTCGTCCTCGGTGACGACGTCGGCGAGCGCCGCCGCGGCCGCGAGCATCATCTCCGTGTTGACGGTACGGGACTGCGCGTCCAGCAGGCCGCGGAAGACACCCGGGAAGACCAGCACGTTGTTGATCTGGTTCGGGAAGTCCGAGCGGCCGGTGGCCACAACTGCCGCCGTCTGACGGGCGATCGCGGGGTCCACCTCGGGGTCCGGGTTCGCGAGCGCGAAGACGATCGCACCGTCCGCCATGGCCGCCACGTCGCCGCCGCCGAGCACGTTGGGGGCCGAGACACCGATGAACACGTCGGCGCCGGCGACAGCCTGCTTGAGGGTTCCGGTGACGCCCTCCGGGTTGGTGTTGTCGGCGATCCAGCGCAGCGGCGAGTCGGGGTCGGCCGAGACCAGGTCCTCGCGGCCGGCGTGCACGACCCCGTGGATGTCGGCGACGACCGCGTGCTTCACACCTGCGGCGATGAGCAGTTTGAGGATGGCCGTACCGGCCGCGCCGGCGCCGGACATGACGACCCGTACATCGCCAATTCCCTTGCCCACCACGCGAAGTGCGTTGGTCAGGGAGGCGAGGACGACGATCGCCGTGCCGTGCTGGTCGTCGTGGAAGACGGGGATGTCGAGGGCCTCGCGCAGCCGCGCCTCGATCTCGAAGCAGCGGGGCGCGGAGATGTCCTCGAGGTTGATTCCCGCGAAGCCGGGGGCGATCGCCTTGACGATGGCGACGATCTCGTCGGTGTCCTGGGTGTCCAGGCACAGCGGCCACGCGTCGATGCCGGCGAACCGCTTGAAGAGGGCCGCCTTGCCCTCCATCACCGGGAGGGCGGCCTTGGGGCCGATGTTGCCGAGGCCGAGGACGGCGGAGCCGTCCGTCACAACTGCGACGGCGTTGCGCTTGATGGTGAGGCGCCGGGCGTCCTCGGGGTTCTCGGCGATCGCCATGCACACCCGGGCCACACCCGGCGTGTAGATCATCGAGAGATCGTCACGGTTGCGGATGGGGTGTTTGGACTGCATCTCGATCTTGCCGCCGAGGTGCATCAGGAACGTACGGTCGGAGACCTTGCCCAGGACGATGCCCTCGATGGCGCGCAGCTTCTCGACGATCTCGTCGGCGTGCGAGGTGGAGGTGGCGGCGATCGTGACGTCCATCCGCAGCTTCTCGTGGCCGGAAGCGGTCACATCGAGGCCGGTGACCGAGCCGCCGGAGGACTCCACGGCCGTGGTGAGCTGGCTGACCGCGGTTCCGCTCGCGGGGACCTCCAGCCGGACCGTCATCGAGTACGAGACGCTGGGCGCCGTTGCCATGGCCGGTTTCCTCTGCTTTCCCTAGCTTCATTGCTTTACGGCCGCGGCTGTCGCCCGGCAACGCCTTCCGATGGTGACACCTACCTGCCGGTAGCAGGTAATGCGGTCATTTAGTTTTCGGAAAGTAGTTTCCACCATACGAGAAGTTGCGGCCAAACAGAAGAGACCCGCGCCACCGCATGGGTGGCGCGGGTCTCTTCCGTAGATACATACAAGGTGGCACCGACCCGCCATGCTCGCCTCGCGGCAAGTGGTCGCTCTAAGCGACGAAGGTTGGGCCCGGGGGCTTGGATCGAGCCGGTGCCGTACTCAGGCTAACAAAGGATCCCGGAAAGTGATTCCGGTCCCGCGAGTTGGGATCCCGGCCAACACCCGTTCAGTCCCTGAGCAGGTCAGGGACTGCCTCGGCATCCGGGTCGTCGCGCTCGCCCGACACCACCGTGAGCTGCTGCGTGGCGCGGGTCAGCGCCACATACAGGACACGCAGGCCCGCCGGGCTCTCTCCCCCAGAGACTTCGTCCTGGGAGGTACCCCCAGCGATCTCGGCCGGCGACACGACGACCGTCGCGTCGTACTCCAGTCCCTTGGCCTCCAGGCTGCCCAGCGCCACCGCCCGCTCGCCGAGCCCGGCCAGCCACCGTGCGGCCTCCTCGCGCCGGTTCATCGCGACGACGACACCGACCGTGCCGTCCACCCGCTCCAGCAGCCGCTGTGCCTCCTGCCGGACGGCCCCCGCCAGATCGGCGCCCGCCGCGACGAAGCGCGGCTCCACGCCCGTCGAGCGGACCGCCGTCGGGGACTCCATACCGGGCATGGCCAGCGCCAGGATCTTCGCCGCGAGCGCGGCGATCTCGGCCGGGTTGCGGTAGTTCACGGTCAGGGTGAACCGGCGGCGCGGGCGGGTGCCCAGCGCCTCGTCCCGGGCCGCGGCCGCCTCGTCCGGGTCCGACCAGGAGGATTGGGCCGGGTCGCCGACGATCGTCCAGGTCGCGTGCCGGCCGCGCCGGCCGACCATCCGCCACTGCATGGGCGTCAGGTCCTGCGCCTCGTCGACGATGACGTGCGCGTACTCCGTCCGCTCCGCGGCGAGCCGCTCGGCCCGCTCCCACTGGGTCTCCTCGCGCTGCGGCATCAGCTCTTCGAGGCCGGTGAGCTGGTCCAGTGGGTCGTACTCCCGCTTGCGCTTCGGCCGGGCCGGCGTACCGAGCAGCATCTGCAGCTCGTCGAGGAGCGCCACATCGTGTACGGAGAGGGGGCCCTGCCCGTCCGCCCCCACCCGCCGCAGGGACCGGGCCAGCAGCCGGGTCTCGCGCGGGTTGAGCACCCGGCGCGCCCAGCGGCCGAGCCGGCGCTCGTCGGCCATCGCGGCCAGCACCCGGCGCGGGGTGAGCTCGGGCCACCAGGCGTCCATGAACGCGAGGAACTCGGGCTCGGTCGAGACGTCGTCGTCGAAGCCGGAGCGAAGCTCGGCGATCAGCTCGGGGTCCGTGTACCTGCCGCGTCCGTTGGACTTGGCCCACAGGGCGTCGAGGACCAGCCGCCGGGCCCGCGGCCGCAGCAGGTTGATCGGCGCGGTCCCGCCGAGCACGGAGTGCCGGATGCGCTGCAGCTCCTCGGCCACCAGCTCGATCCGCCCCCCGAAGGCGACCACCCGGAGCCGGGTGGGAGTCTCCGGCGCCAGGTCCGCCGCGCCCGCCCTGCCCGCGTCCCGCGCGGAGCGCGCGGAGCGCGCGGACTCGCCGCCGTGCGCAGCGTCGGCATTCGGCCCGGCGGCGTCGCCGAAGGCAAGCTGCTCGGTCCCTGCGGCTGCTGGACCCGCGTCCGGCGCGGGCCCCTCCTCGCCGAAGGCGAGCTGCTCGCCGCCGGGCCCAGCGGGCCGCGCCTGCGCCGGCCACCGTCGGGTACCGGCCCCGGAGCCGGGGGCGTCCGAAGCCCTGCCGGACCGCGGCTGCGCCGCGCCGGCCGGGTCGCTCCCCCGCGCGGAGCACGCAGGCGACGCGGGCTCCAGCGCTCCGCGGGCCGCCTTGCTCAGTACCTTCAGCATCCGGGAGGAGCCCTTGACGCGGGCCACCGCCGGATCGTCGTAAGCCCTCCCGTCGCCCGACCACCGCCCCTCACCGAGGCCCTTCGGGCCGCCCCACTCTGATGCCTCCGCGCCGTCGACCAGCGAGCCGACCGCGCGGATCGCGACCTGCCCCTCCTCGCCCAGCGAGGGCAGCACGCCCTCGGTGTACGCGACGAGCAGCGGGGTCGGCGAGACGACCAGGATGCCGCCCGCGTACCGCCTGCGGTCCTGGTAGAGCAGGTACGCCGCCCGGTGCAGGGCGACGGCGGTCTTGCCGGTGCCGGGGCCGCCCGACACCTCCGTAACGGAGGCGGCGGGGGCGCGGATGACCAGGTCCTGTTCGGCCTGGATGGAGGAGACGATGTCCCGCATGGTGTGGCCGCGGGCCCGGCCGAGCGCGGCCATCAGCGCCCCGTCGCCGATCACCGGCAGGTCGGCGCCGTCCAGTGTGGCGGCGACCTCCGGCCGCATCAGGTCGTCCTCGACCCCGAGGACCTTGCGGCCCTTGGACCGGATGACGCGGCGGCGTACCACCCGGCCCGGATCCTTCGGGGTCGAGCGGTAGAACGGCGCGGCGGCCGGCGCGCGCCAGTCGATGACCAGCGGCGCGTAGTCGGAGTCGAGGACGCCGATCCGGCCGATGTGCAGGGTCTCGGCGATGTCGGCCGTGTTGTCCGGCCGTACGGCGTTGTCGGCGGGCTCGACCGACGTGTACGCGCCGTCCGGTCCCTTCTCGCCGTCCTTGCCGAGCAGCAGGTCGATACGCCCGAAGAGGAAGTCCTCGAACTCGTTGTTGAGCCGGTTGAGGTGGATACCGGCACGGAACACCTGCGCGTCGCGCTCGGCGAGCGCGCCGGGCGTGCCGACCTGGCCACGCTGGGCGGCGTCGTTCATCAAGAATTCCGCCTCGTGGATCTTCTCCTCGAGGCGGCGGTACACCTGGTCCAGGTGATTCTGCTCGACACCGATCTCACGGTCTCGTACGGAATCGACAGCGGCATCCTGCGCGGCCACCGAGGCCCCCTTCTGACGTGCTGTGGGCAGCCGTCAACCGTACGCGAAGGGGGCCCCGATATGCACGCGCTGTGAGGCGTCCGTCTGTCAGGCGTCCACCTCGACTGTCAGGCGTCCACCTCGACCAGCCGTTTGCCGTCGAACGTCCGGACCTCGAAATGATCGATGTCGTTCCGGTCCATCGCCGCGCCGCCATGGACGTACAGCGGGTTCTTGGCCGACTCGTTCGTGCTGTCCGGGATGCCGTAGCCCCACTTGGGCACGGCCCAGGAGGTGACCGTCTCTTCCTCGCCGGTCTTGGACACCGCGACCAGACTGCACTTCAGCGGGCCCTTGACGTTCTTGAGTTCCAGGACGGTGTGCGTCCCCCAGCCCTTCTTCTCCAGCCCCACCGTGGCGCTGACCTTGGTCGACGCGTCGGTCGCCTTGATCTTCTCCTCCATGTGGTTGAAGAAGGCGTCCTCGGCCGGGCTGGTCGGATGGGGCTCCGCCACGTTGTTCCCGCTGTCGTCCCCGGACGTCGCCACGACCGCCACCGCCGGCCCGCCGATGACCAGCACCGCCGCGGCCGCCACCATGTAGAAGCTGCGCCGCCTGCGCTGTGCGCGCTTCTCGGCGACGTCGTCGACGAGGTTGTCGAGCAGCTTGCTGCTGGGCGCCGTCACCCTCGCGGGCGGCCCCGGAGCCTCGGCGAGCATCGCGAGCATGGGTTCCATGCCGGCGAACTCGTCCAGGTGGGAGGCGCAGATCTCGCAGCCGGCGAGATGCGCCTCGAAGGCCGTGGCCTCCGCGTCATCCAGAATGCCGAGCACGTACGCGCCGGCGGCATCGTGCGAGCTGTTGCCGTCCTGCGCGTTGTTGCCGGGGTACCACCCCTGCGCGGTCATGCCGTCACTCCTCGTTCTTCGAGCGCGAGCTTCATGGAGCGCAGCGCGTAGAACACCCTGGACCGCACCGTCCCGCTGGGTATGCCGAGTATCTCGGCAGCCTCATTGACCGTACGTCCCTTGAAGTACGTCTCGACCAGCACCTCCCGGTGAGCAGGTGTCAGATCGTCGAGCGCATCAGAGAGCGTCATCAGCCACAACGCCTTGTCAATCTCGTCCTCCGCGGGCATGACCTCGAGCGGCGACGGCTCGACCTCTTGTGGCCGAGCTTGCCTACTGCGATGACCGTCGATGACGATACGCCGGGCGACGGTCACCAGCCAGGGCCGGACCGAACCAGTGGCGTTGCTGAGCTGACCTGCGTTCTTCCAGGCCCGGATGAGGGTCTCCTGGACGACGTCCTCGGCGCGCTGGCGATCGCCCGCGACCAGGCGGAGTACGTACGCGAGAAGCGGACCCGCGTGCTCGCGGTAGAGCGCCCGCATCAACTCCTCGTCGGGGACGGAGGACTGGGAGCGCGGCACCTCACTGCGATGTCGTGCCCGTTGCGGGCGGTCATCGGCCACGGCGGCATCCTTGCGCACCAGAACCTCCAGGTCGAGACAGCCGGACTCTTCCTCCATCACTACGGAAGGCGGAGGCGGTTGTGCTCAACGCGGCAGAAAGATTCTTTCAAGATCTTTTACGGCCGTGGCTACGGCTGCCGCTACGGCTGTGCGGCGACGGACCGCCGCCGGTGCCGGGCGACCCGCTCGCGGTTCCCGCACACCTCGCTGGAGCACCAGCGCCGACGACGCCCGCGGGAGGTGTCCAGGTAGACGAGCGAGCAGCCGTCGCCCTCGCACTGCCGCAGCCGGGCCCGCGCGACCGGGTCGGTCAGCAGCTCGACGGCGTCCCGGGCCACCGCGGCGAGCAGCGCGCCGCAGTCCGGGTCGGCGCCGAGTGTCCGGACCAGCTCACCGCTCGCCGCGCGCACGGCGCACAGCGGGGGCGGCGGCCCGCCCGCCAGCGCGTTGACCCGCGCCAGGGCCTCCTCGGCGGGCTTGCCCTCGATCTCCGCGCGCACCAATTCGCCCACATCGCCGCGCAGTTCCCGGAAGCGCGCCAGCCAGCCCGCGTCGACGGCCGTGAGCACGGTGCCCGCCGGTACGAGTCCGACGCCGGTCAGCCACGCCCGTAGCCGGTCGCGCCCGTCGAGCCGCTCCGCCGGATACGCTCCGGTCGCCACCAGGTCCAGGCAGATCCGCCCGGAGTCGAACCGCAGCTCGTACGAGCCCATGCCCGCCGCCATGCGCCTGTCACCGCCTCGGGATTCACGGGTGAGTACCGTCCCCCCAGAGTGCCTGCCCCGACGCCCGGCCGGAACCCCTGCTACCGGCCAGGCGCGTCCGTACGGCAGACCGGGGCTGCCTGGCAGCGGCAGCCGCTACGCGTCGGCGTACTTCGCGTCCGCGGCCGGGTCCAGGGCCAGCCGGTAGCCGCGCTTGACCACGGTCTGGATCAGCTTCGGGGCGCCCAGCGCGGTACGCAGCCGGGCCATCGCCGTCTCGACGGCGTGCTCGTCGCGGCCCGCGCCCGGCAGCGCCCGCAGCAGTTCCGCGCGGGCGACGACCCAGCCGGGGCGGCGGGCCAGCGTACGCAGCAGGGACATGCCGGCGGGCGGCACGGGACGCAGGGCGTCGTCGATCAGGACCGCGTGGCCGCGGATCTCGACGCGGTGCCCGGCGACGGGCAGGGTGCGGGCGCGGGAGGGCAGTTCCTGGCAGAGCAGCTGCACCAGGGGGCCCAGCCGGAAGCGCTCCGGCTGCGAGGTGTCGATGCCGTGGTCCTGGAGGGGCAGGGCGGTGACCGGGCCTACGCAGGCCGACAGGACGTCGTGCCGCAGGGCGTCCAGCAGCTCGGGGAGCAGCCCGCGGTGCTCGGCACGGGAGAGCAGCGAGGCGGCGGCCGGGGCGCTGGTGAAGCTGACCGCGTCCAGGGAGCGGGAGACGGTGGCGTCGAGGAGACGGTCCAGCGGCGCGATGTCCTCGGGCGGCATCCAGCGGTAGACGGGTACGCCGACGACTTCGGCGCCCCCGGCCCGCAGCGCCTCGACAAAGCCGGGCAGCGGGTCGCCGTGCAGCTGGATGGCGACCCGGCGGCCGTCCACGCCCTCGGCCAGCAGCCGGTCCAGTACCTCCGCCATGGACTCGGAGGCGGGAGACCATTCCTCGGTGAGGCCGGCGGCCCGGACCGCGCCCTTCACCTTCGGTCCGCGCGCGAGGAGTTCGACGCCGCGCAGCCGCGCGAGGAGGTCCTCGCCGATGCCCCAGCCGTCGGCGGCCTCCACCCATCCGCGGAAGCCGATCGCGGTCGTCGCGATCACCACGTCCGGGGCGTGTGCGATCAGTTCCTTGGTCGCGGCGAGGAGTTCGCTGTCGTCGGCGACCGGCACGATCCGCAGGGCGGGGGCGTGCAGTACGGCCGCACCGCGCCGCTGCAGCAGCGCCCCGAGCTCGTCCGCGCGCCGGGCCGCCGTGACGCCGACCGTGAAGCCCGCGAGAGGGCCGTGCTGTGTTTCGTTCATGGCTGGTGCCCCGCTCTGTGCATGGGGGTGTTACGTGCTGGTGCCGGCGGACCGAGCCTGCCAACGGGGCGTGACGGGCTCGGTTCGCCGGTATTTCGCCGTCGTTAACGGACGTTACGGATTACACCTCGGCGTAGCTGAGCTGCGGCTTCGCTTCCGTGATCTCTGTCCGCGCGGGGGCGGCGGCCGGCCGCCGAAGGTATACCGCCCACGTCACCACGAAGCACACCCCGTAGAAGGCGAGGAAGGTGACGAAGGCCGCGGTGCCGGACCCGGAGGTGAGGAACGCCTGCCGGAAGACGAGGTTGATGCCGAGCCCGCCGAGCGCGCCCACCGCGCCGATGAGCCCCATGGAGGCGCCGGACAGCCGGCGTCCGTAGGCCGCGGCGGCCTCTCCCGACATCCCCTTGGCGAGGGCCTTGGCCTGGAAGATGCCCGGGATCATCTTGTACGTGGAGCCGTTGCCGAGCCCGGTCAGGATGAACAGGGCGATGAAGCCGGTCAGGAAGACCGCCAGGGACTTCTCGAACGACGCGTAGACCACTGCCCCGGTCGCGGCAGCCATCGCGGCGAAGTTCCACAGGGTGATCCGGGCCCCGCCGAGGCGGTCGGCCAGCGAGCCGCCGACCGGGCGGATCAGGGAGCCGAGCAGCGGACCGACGAAGGTCAGCGAGGCGGCCTGGAGGGGCGTGCGGCCGAACTGGGTCTGGAGCACCAGGCCGAAGGCGAAGCTGTAGCCGATGAACGACCCGAAGGTCCCGATGTACAGGAAGGCCATGATCCAGGTGTGCCCGTCCCCCACCGCTTCCTTCGCGGCCCCGGTGTCGTTGCGGACGGGGGCGAGGTTGTCCATGCACAGCAGCGCGAAGACGGCGGCGAGCACGATCAGCGGGATGTAGGCGGCGAGCACGATCCGCGGGTGCGTGGCACCGGCCGTGCCGATGACCAGCAGGCCCACGAGCTGCACCACCGGTACGCCGATGTTGCCGCCGCCGGCGTTCAGGCCGAGCGCCCAGCCCTTCTTCCGCAGCGGGAAGAAGGAGTTGATGTTGGTCATCGAGGAGGCGAAGTTTCCGCCTCCGACGCCGGTGAGCGCGGCGACCACCATGAAGGTGGTGTACGAGGTGCCGGGCTTCATCACGAACAGTGCGGCCACCGTCGGCAGCAGCAGCATCAGCGCGCTGAAGACCGTCCAGTTCCGGCCGCCGAATCGGGCGACGGCGAACGTGTAGGGGACGCGGACGACCGCGCCGACCAGGGTGGCCGTGGCGATCAGGAAGAACTTCCCGGCCGGGTCGATCCCGTACTGCGGTCCCATGAAGAGGACCATCACCGACCACAGGGTCCAGATGGAGAAACCGATGTGCTCGGACAGTACGGAGAAGATCAGATTGCGCCGGGCGATCCGCTCCCCCTTCTCCTTCCAGAAGGTCTCGTCCTCCGGGTCCCACTGCTCGATCCAGCGGCCCCCCTTGCGCAAAGCGGTGGTGGTCGGGGCAGTCATCACGCCTCCACAGATGTCGGGTCCGTGATGCCTGACCGTAGGGTTGGCTCGTTTCAGCCCCGTGCCGTCGGATGACTGGCGCGAAACCTTGCTCTCACCCCGCTGTCGGCCCCTGTGTGAGACCGTGGCGTCCGCCTTCCGCGTCCGGTCCGCCATCAGGGAGCCACCGCCATATCGGCCTCGGGCATCCAGCTGCCGGGCGCCGGATCGAGCCAGCCCTCCTCCTGCGCGAGGCCCGTCACGGCCGCACGCAGCGCTTCGAGCCCTGGGTGCCTCAGCCCTTTCCGCCACACCATGGACACCGGCGACAGCGGTACGGGATCCACCAGCGGCCGCAGCACGGCCCCCGGCAGCTCGGGAAAGTCCACCGCCACCAGCACCGGGTTCCGGCTCTTCGCCATCACCCGGCGGAACTCCTCGTGCCCGACCGCCACCGGCGCCGGCGGTGCCACGTCGATCCCCCGGCCGGCGAACAGCAGCCGGGCGAAATCCGTCCACTCCAGGGTCCGCGGATTGCCCGCTCCCGCGTACACGGACTCCCCCGCAAGCGCGTCCAGCGGCACCTCCGGGCGGTCCGCCAGCAGATGCCCGTACGGCAGCAGGACGGCCAGCGGCTCGTACCGGACCGGCTGATGGGCCAGGCGCGCGCGGACGGCCGGCTCCAGGCCGGCGAACCGACCGAAGGAGACATCGAGCCGCCAGGCGAGGATCTCGGCGGCGGCGCCGGTGAGCCCGCTCTCGAAGCGGGCCATCAGCTCGCAGCCGGGCGCCAGTTCACGGGCGCGGGCCAGCACCCGCCCGGAGATCATGCCTTCGGTGTTGAGGTCGACGAGCAGCGGCCGGGCGGCGTCGCCGGTCCCCGCGAAGGCCGCCGCCAGGTCGTCCTGTGCCTCCAGCACGCGGCGGGCGTACGGCAGCAGCCGCTCACCGTCCGCGGTGAGGGAGACCTGCCGGGTGGTCCGTACGAACAGCTCGGCGCCCAACTCCCGCTCCAGCCGCCGGATGTCCCGGCTGAGCGCCTGCTGGGCGACGTAGAGCCGTGCGGCGGCCCGGGTGAAGTGCATCTCGTCGGCGGCCGCGGTGAAGGCGCGGAGCAGCCGGGGCTCGATGTCTCTGGCCATTGAACGAATTTACACGGCTCATTTACAACACAGGTGCGTCAATAGCGCCGGAGCAGGTGTTGGACCGGCGCGGACACGCACAGCGAGGGTTGCCGCATGCCGCATTCGCCCGATTCCCCGCTGACCGCCATGCCCGAGGCCGCCCCGGTCTCTCCCGGCCCTCGCAACCCGTACGTCCGCCTCTTCGCCACGCCCGGCGCGCGCGCCTTCACGGCGGGCAATCTGATCGCGCGGCTCCCCATGGGGATGTTCAGCGTGAGCGCCGTCATGATGATCGCCGGGTCGCGCGGCTCGTACGCCCTGGCGGGCGCGGTCACCGCGACCGGCCTCGCCGTCACCGCGCTCGTCGCCCCCTGGACCGCCCGCCTGGTGGACCGGCACGGCCAGGCCCGTATCGCGGTGCCCGCGACCGCGATCGCGGCGCTCGGCTCGCTCGCCCTGCTGCTGTGCGTGCGCCACGACGCTCCCGACTGGACGCTCTTCGCCGCGTACGCCGCCACCGCCACCACCCCCAACACCGGCGGAATGTCCCGCGCCCGCTGGGCCCACCTGCACAAGGACGATCCCGCCACGCTGCACACCGCCAACTCCTTCGAACAGGCCGCCGACGAGCTCTGCTTCATGCTCGGCCCGGTGCTGGCGGCCTTCCTGTGCACCGCCCTCTTCCCGGAGGCGGGCACCCTGACCGGCGCGGTCCTGCTCCTCACCGGCGTACTGCTCTTCGCCGCCCAGCGGGCGACCGAGCCACCCGTCGCACCCCGCAGCAGGGCGCGCTCACCGCTGCGCGTTCCGGGCATGCCGCCGCTGCTGGCGGCGTTCCTCGCCACCGGCGCGGTCTTCGGCTCCATGGAGGTCGTCACCATCGCCTTCGCCGATGACCGCGGCCACCGCGCGGCCGCGGGCACAGTCCTCGCGCTCCAGGCGGCGGGATCCTGTGTGGCCGGACTGCTGTACGGATCGCTGCGCCCGGCGGGCCACCCGCGGGCCCGCCTGCTGCTCTGCGTCGCCGCGATGGCGGCCCTGATGAGCCTGCCGCTGCTGGCGGCCACGATCACCGGATCGCTGCTCGCGGTCGCCGCGTCGCTGCTGCCGGCCGGGATGGCCACTGCTCCCACCATGGTCACCGGCATGACGCTCGTACAGCGCCGCATACCGGTGGACCGGCTGAACGAGGGCATGAGTCTGGCCGTGACCGCCCTGCTCGGCGGCATCGCCTGCGGCTCGGCGGCGGGCGGCTGGGCGGTGGAGCGCTTCGGCGCGGCCGCCGGCTACGCGGTGCCGGTCGCGGCGGCGGCGCTGGCCCTGCTCATCACGGCGGCGGGAACGACGAAGGCCCCGCTGTCCTAGACAGCGGGGCCTTCGCCTCACATGGGAATTGCGGAGATGGCGGCAATAACGCTCTCCGGCTGTACGACTTTCGGGTACCGATTCAGTACCATATAGTTGTACCACTGAGAGGGGAGTGATCACCATGTCCATAAGCGCCAGCGAAGCGCGAGCAACGCTCTTCCCGCTCATCGAGCGCGTCAACACCGACCACACCCCCGTGCGCATCAGCTCCAAGAGCGGCGACGCCGTCCTCATGTCCGCCGACGACTACGACTCGTGGCAGGAGACCGTCTACCTGCTGCGCTCCCCCGAGAACGCCAAGCGCCTGATGGCGGCTGTTGCCCGGGACCGCGAGAGCGCGCCCACGATCAGCAAGACGCTGGATGAGCTGAGGGAGCTGGCCGGGGGCGAGGAGTGAGAAGTGCTCACTTCGATCCCGACGGCTGGGAGGACTTCCACTTCTGGCTCGCCTCGGACCGGAAGATGGCTCGCAGGATCACCCGTCTGATCGGCGAGATCCAGCGCGATCCGTTCAACGGGATCGGCAAGCCCGAGCCGCTGAAAGGCGATCTTTCGGGCTACTGGTCCCGCCGGATCGACGACGAACACCGGCTCGTGTACCGGGCGGGCGAGAAGGAAGTGAAGATCCTCAAGGCCCGCTACCACTACTGACCGACAGCGCCCGGCGGGCCCGTCCACGATTGCCGCCAGGGACGGGCAACGCTGCCGCTACGCCGTCTCGCTTTCTCCGCCGCCGTCGCTGCGCACGCCGCCACCAATCACCGGCACCAGCCACGGGCAGAACATCGAGATCCTGGACGAGATCCGCCGAGAGGGCACCGAGTGACCGACGACATCACCACCACAAACCAGCGCTTCCGACCTTCTCCGCCGCGCCGACGAACTGCCGGAAGCCTCCCGCCCAGGGGAGTCGGCGACCTGGGCGGATACCTGTGAGCACAGGTCAGCGCCGTACGTGACGACATGGGACGGCACGAGATGACAGGGGTGGTGCTCCCGCGGGGAGCACAAACGATCACGGTCCGGGGTGGAGGTGGACCTCAACCTCTACGCCCCGGGAGGTGGGGTCGGAGCAGCCACAGGTGCCGGTGAAGCGCCCTCGATGCCTGCAAAATGCTTTCAGTGCAGCTATGACCGCTCTCACCATCCGGGACGTACCCGAAGACCAGGTTCAGACGCTCAAGATCCGCGCCGTCCAGACAGGTAAGAGCCTCCAGGCATACCTCCTGGAGGTCATCGCCCGTGAGACCGCACGGCCCACCATGGCCGAGATGGTGGAGCGCCTGAACCGGGAAACCACCGCCCGGGTCACCACCGCCGACGTCCTCGCAGCGATCGACGAGGGGCGGGCCGGACGTTGATCGTCATTGACTGCTCCGCCCTCGTCACCGCGCTCACCGCCCATACACCCGACGGCGTACAGGCCCGCGAAGAGATGGCCAAGGCAACCGAGGTCTTCGCCCCCACTCTGATCGACTACGAGGTCACCTCAGCCCTTCTGGGCATGCACCGAGGCAGCAAGATCACTGGCGAGGAGATGGAGAGGGCGATGGACGCCTACCAACTCCTCCCTCTCACCAAGCGGGAAAGCCTCCCGTTCTGGACCAGGGTGAGAAAGCTGTACGCGAACCTGTCCGCCTACGACGCCCAGTACGTCGCCCCCGCCGAAGCGCTCGGCGTTCCGCTGGTGACCGCCGACGCACGGATCAAGAAGGGCCTCGGCACACAGGCCCGCTGCGAGATCACCGTCATCGGCGAGGACGCCTGACCCACACACCCCCGGCCCCGCCTGCATCCCTGCGGGTGTGGCCGAGCCATGCCCTTACGATCACCCGCCCCGGCACGAGAGCCAGGGGGCGTGGCTATGCGCCGTCGCCTTCCTCGGATGGCGAACTGTCATCTCGTTCCATGTATGGCCGGATGGTGGCGAGCGGCTGCCGGTAGCGGCCGGCGACCACGACCACTGTCGCACCGTCCTCGTACACGCGCCGTAGAACGCGGGCCGTCTGCTGGTTCAACTCGGCAACGGGAACCTCGATGATCTCCACGTTGGCGAGATTACTACCTTGTAGTAAGTTGACGATCTGTTGAACCATGGGTAACTCCCTTGATCAGGAGAGAAGTTGGCTGCCTCCTTGTTCCTGATCAAGAAGGGTAGGAAGCTGCTGCTGATTGAGTGTCCATGAGTGTCTATTGCATGTCATGAGTAGCGTATGATCTTGCTTATGA
>NZ_JANAVP010000041.1 GCF_024213665.1 Streptomyces sp. A3M-1-3 | reverse complement strand
CGAGCCGTGATCCGCTCCAGCTCCCGCATCCCCGCGTCCTCCCCGTACTCTCCCGGCGCACCGGCCCGGCCACGGATGTCTGCATGTCCTTGACCGAGGCGGGCCCGAAGGCGGCCAGATAGCGCAGTACGGTCTCGTCGGGCGCCGGGGCGGGCGCGGACGGGCGGCCGAGCCAGTGCTCCGCGGTGGTGAGCGTGACCTGCCCGCTTCGCCCCCACATGCCGCGCGGGGTGACCTGTACGAGGGGAAGCAGGCACCGGGCGGCGACGCCCAGGGACTGCGGGTCGGCGTCCGGCCATTCCTTCAGCAGCGCCTCGCGGATCTGCTGCATCGTGCGGGGCCGCTCCTCCACCATGCCGCGGCGTGGCCAGCCGGTCCAGGTCCACCCCGGCCAGGCCCTTGCGGAACATCTTCAGCTCGCGGTCCCGCGCGGCCTGCACCAGCGGGCGCAGGGTGAGGGCGTCCTCGGCGGTGTGGGTATGGATGGTGGAGCGGATGGAGACGATACGGACGACCGCGCGCGAGCTCATCAGGCCGGACAGCTCTTCGGGGTCGAAGCCCGCCAGCCGGGACCAGAGCTGGTAGTACGGCGGCTTGACGTTCTGCGCCTGGAGGCCGAGGAGGTGCGCGACGGCGTCCTCGGCCGTCATCGCGGCGCGGCCGAGCAGGAGCTGGCGCGCCAGGGTGGCGCGGTTCAGGGCGCGAGTACCGAGTACGGGATTCGTCTTCGAGGCCATGCTCCGCACGCTACTCGTCCTTGCGGACGACTTCTGTCCTCAATGGCGGACCCCGCCGCCCTGCCGCCCTGCCCCTGCCACTTGATCCGGATATCCTGCTCCGTGGCCCTACACAGCAGCCGCCCCATACGACGCACGTTCGACCCGGGAGGTGACCTGCGATGCCGGAGCGACGAGCCCGTCCCCCGCTGTCCCCGAAGAAGCACGCATGGCGCCGTCCGGCGGCACCTCCGGCCGGTCCCCCGGCCTCCGCCGCAGCGCCCGAGGCGCCGGCCGCGCCCGCCGAGGTCCAGGCGGCCGAACACCGCAGTGTCGTACAGGCCGCGCTCTACCGGGACGGCCGGCGCGTCTCCACGCCCGTCACGCTCGCCGAGACCTTCCGGCAGCTGCGCGAGCAGCGCGACGGTATGGCGTGGATCGGCCTGCACCGCCCGACCGAGGCCGAACTCTTCTCGCTGGCCGACGAGTTCGACCTGCATCCGCTCTCCATCGAAGACGCGCTCGAAGCCCACCAGCGCCCCAAGCTGGAGCGCTACGGCGACACCCTGTTCGTGGTGCTGCGCGCCGCGCGTTACCTCGACGCGGCGGAGGAGGTCGACTTCGGCGAGCTGCACGTCTTCGTCGGCCCCGACTTCCTGATCACGGTCCGGCACGGCGCCGCCCCGGACCTCTCCGGCGTCCGCCGCCGTATGGAGGAGGCGCCGGAGCTGCTGGCGCTGGGCCCGGAGGCGGTGCTGTACGCGATCCTGGACGCGGTCGTCGACGGCTACCTCCCGGTCGTGCAGGGCGTACAGGTCGACATCGACGAGATCGAGACCGAGGTCTTCCGCGGCGACCCGGAAGTGTCCCGCCGCATCTACGAACTCTCCCGCGAAATGGTCGAGTTCCAGCGCGCCACCCGCCCGCTGGTGGGGATGCTGCACGGCCTGATGGCCGGCTTCGCGAAGTACGGCACGGACGAGGAGCTGCAGCGCTACCTCCGCGACGTCGCCGACCATGTCACGCACACGAGCGAACGCGTCGACGGCTTCCGCCAGGCCCTGACCGAGATCCTGACGGTGAACGCGACGCTGGTGACGCAGCAGCAGAACGCGGAGATGCGGGCACTGGCGGAGGCGGGCTTCGAGCAGAACGAGGAGATCAAGAAGATCTCCTCGTGGGCGGCCATCCTCTTCGCCCCGACCCTGGTCGGCACGATCTACGGCATGAACTTCGACACGATGCCGGAGCTCACGTGGGCCTTCGGCTATCCCTTCGCGATCGTGCTGATGGCGGTCGTCTGCGTCAGCCTGTACGTCATCTTCAAGCGCCGCGACTGGCTCTGAGCAATCCTCGGCAGCGCCCGCACTCGCCGGTGACCGGCGAGTGCGGGCCCAAGAAACAAACCTGCCTACGGCTTCCACCAGGCGGCGGTGGCATCGCGCAGCGTGTTCGTGCCGCAGTGCACTTCGCCCTGACCGAGGTGGTACGTGTACCAGTCGTCGAGGTACGACACCTTCATGCCCGCACCGGTGTACGCGGCGGTCACCGCGGCGGTGAAGATGTCCGTGCCGCCGATGACCGGTCCCCACTGCCGCGGGGCCAGGTAGCGATTCCTGCCGAGCACGATCCCGTTCACCGCGCCCGGGACGTACGCGCTGGTCATGACGGTTTCCGGGGCCGCCGCGCCTCGGCCGTCGTCCCTGGCGAGTTCCTGCTGCCCGTACTCACGGACCACGTCCGGTACTTCGCCGGCGCCCATCCGCGTGAGCCGCGGCATGCGATCGCCCCGCTCGCCCTCTTCCGTACCCCGCGTGTACAGGGCGGGCACCCGCACGACCTCGGCCTCGGTCACGCCCGTCTCGCGCATGAGTACCGCCAGGTTCGCCTTGATCCGCTGCGCGGCCACGGTGTTGTCGGCCACCAGCCACTTGGAGGCGAGCGCCTGGTCGATGGTCTCCTTGGGGGCGGGCATGTCCCTGCTTCCCGGCACCGAGAACATCCGCGTCCCGCCGTGGCCGGCCTGTTGCGCCTCGCGCAGCAGCCGCAGTCCGGCTTCGGGATCGGCGAGGCCGATCTTCCAGCCCCGCGGGGTGTCCGCGGGAAGGAACTGGACGAACTCGTCCACGTGGCCCACATGCAGCCACGAGGTGTCCAGGAGCAGCGGGTCCTGGAAGCCCTGGGACTTCAGCAGCGTCCGCATCGCCTTCGCGGGCTTGGAGCCGTTGTCCTTGCGCTCGCCCATGATGATGCGCCCGGCCGGGAAGGACCGGCCGCCGTGCGTGTACGGAGGGATGGTCTCCAGGTTCCCCATCGAGTTGAGGGTCGACTCCTCCGAGTCGCGCACCCCCGCCACCTGGACCACACCCACGCCCTTGCCGCGCAGCTTCTCGAAGAGTTCCCGGCCGGCCTCGCGGTCCGGCTGCGCCGACCGCAGCATCACGCGCATCACCTGCCGCCCCCCGCCGGGACCGGCCATGCTCACGTAGCCGGGCTCGACGAAGTCCTGCGCCCAGATGTCGTCGTACTTGTCGAAGGTCAGCAGCGGCTTGGTTATCCCGGCCGACTTGACCCCTGCTGCGAGGCCCTTGACGAACTCCTGCTGCCGACGCGCGTAGTCGTCCCTCCCCGCCACCTTGGTGACCATCAACTGCTGTGCCTTCTGCAGGTGGTGGTGGGTGAGCAGCGGGGCGACCCGCAGGGTGACGTCGTCCGAGGTGATCTCTCCCCCTGAGGTCACGGTCAGGCGGATCACGGCGCGACCGCCCCAGACCGCGCTGTCGCGGATCACGTCGGTGCCCTCGACCCCGAACTCCACTCCGGAGCGGAGCTCGGCGGCGGACAGGCGGGTCTTGGCCGTCATCAAGGTCCAGCCGGAGGAGCGTTTGGCGAAGACGCGCGTCTTCTTGCCGGCGGCCACGACCTTCAGCGTCCCCGTCGCTGAGGCGGGCAGGTTCTTCATCGGTACGGAACGCACGCGGGCCAGGTCGGCCGCGTCGCCGGAGCCGTTCACCTTGGTGTCGGCGGCGTCGTTGCAGGCGGCCAGCTTGGCGTCGGGCAGCGGCCTGCCGTTCGCGCCCTTGACGGCGCACCGCTTGGTGTCGTCATCGATGTTGGGGAGGAAGACCGCTCCCCTCCCCGCCGACCAGCTGTCCTCACCGGCGGTGTCGGTCGCGCCGGTGACGTCCACCCCGCCGTCCCGGTTCACGTCCGCCCGGAGGTCCGCCCGGAGGTCCGCCCGGGGCGGATCCGCGGCGAACGCCGGTGCCACGGGGGCCAGTACGGCCCCCACCACGGTGAGCGCCACTGCCGTGTTTCTCGCATGCCTCGTACCCAAGATGCGTCCCTTCCCAAGGCTCGGTTGTCGAGTCCGAAGAGGCCTGGGACGGGGAATCAGTTGCCTGCGAGCGCCGGATTCATCCCGTGGGCGATGCGACGCACGCATCCCGTCATGCCCCGGACGGGGCGATTGCGGTTACTGTCGAGCTGACGACGATGATCGGCGTATCGAATAGAGTCCGTTCGGTAAACTGAACGATGCTGGCGAAGGTGAACGGTGTGAGCAACGACGGCGGCTCGATCCAGGAGATGCTGGCGACCAATCTCAAGCGGGCCAGGACCCTGCGCGGGCTGTCCATCTCCGAGCTGTCACGGCGCTCCAGGATCGGCAAGGCGACGCTGTCGCAGCTGGAGTCCGGGAGCGGGAACCCGACCATCGAGACGGTGTTCAGCCTGTCCCGCGCGTTGGAGATACCGGTCTCGGATCTGCTGGACACCCGGCCCCCCGGCGGCCTGACCGTGGTGCGGGCCGAAGACGTCGAGGTGCTCGCCGGTGAGGGGGTCGATCTGCGGCCGCTGCAGCGGATCGAGACGCGCGACACCATTCTCGAGGTCTACGACCAGCAGTTTCGAGCGGGTTGCCGGCAGGAGTCGCTCGGCCACGTCGGGACCGAGCACACCGTCGTGCAGTCCGGCAGACTGAGCGTCCAGGTGGACGGGCGCGAGGTGGAGTTGGGCCCGGGCGACTATGTGGGCTTCGACGCATCCCGTCCACACGGATACCTGGCGGTGGGGGGACCGGTGCGCTCCGTGTTGCTGCTGCACTACCGAGCGGACCGGGGCGTGCACCCCGGCACGCCCCACTCGGCGCCCAGTCCTGACCATTGACACACATCCCGGCACCGCCCTAGCTTCTCCTCGTTCGGTAAAGCGAACGAGAGGGTGCGATGAACAGAACGCACGTGGCAGTGCTGGGCGCCGGGATCATCGGTGCCGCCTGCGCTCGCGAACTGGCGTTGGCCGGCTTCGCCGTCACCATCGTCGACCGCGGCGGTCCCGCCGCGGCGACCACCTCGCACGGCGAGGGCAACGTACTCGTCTCCGACAAGGGCCCCGGCCCGGAGTTACGGCTGGCCCAGCTGTCCCGTCGGCTCTGGCCCGAGGTGCTCGCCGGTATCGCCGAGCGTTCGGCGCGCGGCGCCAAGGCGGTTCAGGCCGTCGAGTGGGAGCCCAAGGGCGGCATCGTCGTCGCGACCACCGAGACCGGAGCCCGGCGACTGGCACGCTTCGGCGCCGCCCAGCGCGAGGCGGGGGTGCTGGCCGAAGTCCTGGACACCGTCGCGCTCGACTTCGCCGAGCCCTTCGTCACCCGTGACCGCACGGCCGCCCTCCACTACCCCGAGGACGCCCAGGTGCAGCCGGCCGGAGCGGCCGTCGCCCTGCTCGCGGACGCGCTAGCGGCCGGCGCGGCACTGCGGACCGGATGCGAGGTACGGGGGGCGATCACCCGCGGCGGTCGGCTCACTGGTGTACGCACCTCGGCCGGCCTCCTCGAGGCCGACCTGTTCGTCAACGCCGCCGGCCCCTGGTCCGGCGAGCTGGCCGCCCGGCTCGGGGCACCCGTGGACGTCCGGCCCCGCCGCGGCGACGTACTCGTGACCACTCCCCTGCCGCCCATCGTCTTCCACAAGGTCTACGACGCCGACTACGTCGGCGCCGTCGGCAGCAGCGCCGAGGAGCTGCAGACCTCGGCTGTGGTGGAGTCCACCCGGGCCGGCAGCGTACTGCTGGGCTCATCACGCCGCCGGGCCGGCTTCGACGACCGGCTGCGCCCCGAGGTTCTGTCGGCGATCGCCGCCAAGGCGCTGCGGCTGTTCCCCGGCCTGGCAGGCGTCCCGGTGATGCGCGCGTACGGCGGATTCCGCCCCTACGTTCCCGACCATCTGCCGGTCATCGGCGCCGACCCCCGCCTCCCCGGCCTCTGGCACAGCACCGGCCACGAGGGGGCCGGTATCGGCCTTTCGCTGGGCACCGCACTGCTGTTGCGGGACCTGATGCTCAATCAGCCGACGGAGATGGACGTGAGCGCGTTCCGTGTGGACCGCCCGGCAGTGCTGGGCGGCGCCACCGCACACCCCGTCAGACACACCACGAGACACCCCCCGAGTGAGGACACGGCATGACCCCCAGGCTGGTGCGCGCCGAGTCCGACGCCTCCGGGCGGCGTGACCGGCCGCTGCGGATCGTCGTCGACGGCGAGCCCGTCGACGCAATCGCGGGTCAGAGCATCGCGGGAGCGATGCTCGCGGCCGACCGCGTGGCCTGGCGCCGGGGACCCTCCGGCGCCGCCCGCGGCGTGTTCTGCGGCATCGGCGTCTGTTTCGACTGTCTGGTGACGGTCAACGCCGTGCGGGACGTACGCGCCTGCCGCCGCCGGGCCCGGGACGGCGATGTGGTGACCACTCAGTCTCGAGTCCCGGACCGCGCGAAGTCGCCGCGAACGGAGGAGCGATGACGTCCCGTCGTCCCGCCGTCGCCGTCGCTGTCGTGGGCGCCGGCCCCGCGGGCCTGGCCGCGGCGGAGGCCGCGCTGAGCGCCGGAGCCACGGTGACGCTGATCGACACGTCGGAACAGCCAGGCGGCCAGTACCACCGCATGCTGCCCGACGCCTACGCCGCGGCCCGCCCGGAGCGGCTCCAGCACGGCCGGCGCGCCTTCGACCGGCGCCGCCGGCGTGTGCTGACGCACTCGCGCTGTACCTGGTGGCCCGAGACGGCGGTGTGGGCGCTGGAGAGCCCGGATCCCGCGGCGCCCGGTCCGCCACAGGTGCACGTGCTGCGCGGCCCCGCCGATGGCGCCGGCCGGCGCCGCCACGTGCTCGCCCCGGACGCACTGGTGCTCGCCACCGGCGCCCACGACCGGGTACTGCCGTTCCCCGGCTGGGACCTGCCCGGGGTGTTCACCGCAGGCGCCGCGCAGGCGCTGGCCAAGGGCGAGCGGGTGGTGGTCGGAGACCGCGTGGTGATCGCCGGTACCGGACCGTTTCTGCTCCCGGTGGCCGCATCACTGCTGGAGGCCGGCTCCCAGGTACTGGAGGTACTGGAGGCCAACGCGCTCACCACCGTAGCTCGGGGATGGTCGCGGCGGCTGTGGCAGCTCGCCGCGCAGGCGGGGAAGTCCGGCGAACTCCTCGCATACACAGCGACCCTGGTGCGCCATCAGGTGCCTTACCGGATTGGCCGGGCCGTCGTCGAAGCGCGCGGCGAGGGCCGGGTGGAGGAGGTCGTCACCGCGCGGCTGCGCCGCGACTGGTCGGTGGTGCCGGGCAGCGAGCGGACCACGGCGGTGGACGCATTGTGCGTCACGCACGGATTCAGCCCGCAGCTGGAGCTGCCGTTCGCCGCCGGGTGCGCACTGCGCGGCTCCGCGTACGACTCCCCGTACGCCGCCCGACCCGGCCCCCTGTACGGCGAGTTCGTGGACGTGGACGAGGAACAGCGCACCAGCGTCCCCGAGGTGTACGCCGCCGGGGAGATCACCGGGATCGCAGGCGCCCCGGCCGCGCGGGCGGAGGGTGCGATCGCCGGGTGGATCGCCGGCGGCGGTGACCCGGCCGCCCCCGCCCTGCGGCACCTGCGCCGCAGCCGGGACCAGGGCCGGGCCTTCGCCGAGCGGCTGGTCCGGGCACACCCGATCGGCGCGGCCTGGTCCGGGTGGCTGCGGCCGGAAACCGTCGTCTGCCGCTGCGAGGAGACCGACTACGCCGCGCTCTGCCGGGCGGCCGCCAACCAGGTCGGCGCGGGCCCGCGGGTCGCCAGGCTGGAGACACGGGCCGGACTCGGCCCGTGCCAGGCCCGGATCTGCGGCCCCACCGTCGCCGAACTCAGCGCGCGCCCGCGCGGCGTCGCCCCGCACGTCCCCATCGACGGGTCGGCGCCGGCATCCCCACACCGTCGGCCGATCGCCCAGCCCATCCGGCTCGGCGAACTGGCCGCCGCTGCCGAGCCGGCCTCCAAGCCCCGTAAACCCGAGGAGAGCAACCCATGAGTGACGCCCAGAGCGACGCCCGGAGCGACACTCAACGGGACCAGCGGCAGCGGCACGGTCTCGGCGGAGTGGTCGTGGCCACCGCCCTGCCGTACTACGAGAAGGCGTCCGCGCCGGCCGGACTCGCCGTGGACTACGACCGCTACGCCGAGCACTGCCAGTGGCTCGTGGACCAGGGCTGCCACGGCGTCGGCCCGAACGGGTCACTGGGCGAGTACGCGGCACTGACCGAAACCGAGCGCCGCACGGTGGCCCGTACCGCGATCGAAGCGGTGGGCGGCTCCGGCACGGTCGTCGTCGGAGTGCACGGCGCCGGCTCGCACCAGGCCAGGTACTGGGCCGAGGCCGCGGCCCAGGACGGTGCCGACGGGCTGCTGTGCCTGCCTCCGACGATGTACCGCGCGAACCGGGGCGAGGTCCTGGCGCACTACGAGGCCGTGGCGTCCGTCGGCCTGCCGGTGATGGTCTACAACAACCCCGTCGACACCAAGGTCGACCTGACCCCGGACCTGCTCGCCGAGATCGCGCAGATCGACAACGTCGTCGCGGTGAAGGAGTTCTCCGGCGACGTGCGACGGGTGCTGGAGATCAGGGAGCGGGCGCCCGGCCTGGAGGTGATCAGCGGCGCGGACGACGTCGTACTGGAGAGTCTGCTGATGGGCGCGACCGGCTGGTTCGCGGGCTTCCCGAATGTCTTCCCCGCGGAGTCGGCGCTGCTGTTCGAACTGGCCACCTCCGGCAAGCCGGCGGAAGCGCGAGCGCTGTACGAACCGCTGGTCGCGGCCTTCCGCTGGGACTCCCGCACCGAGTTCGTCCAGGCCATCAAGCTCGGCATGGAGCAGGTCGGCCGGTTCGGCGGCGCCTGCCGTCCGCCCCGCGGCCCGCTGACACCGGCCCAGCGTGAGCAGGTCGAGGCCGACATGTCCCGCGCCGTAGCAGCCCTCCAGCAGCGGACGCTCTGATGCACTCGATCCGGACCATCAGCGCTGTCGACTCCCACACCGAGGGCATGCCCACCCGGGTGGTCACCGGCGGTGTGGGGCCGGTCCCCGGCGACACCATGGCCGAGCGCCGCCGCTACGCTGTGGACCACCTCGACCCGCTGCGCCGGTACCTGGTCGACGAACCGCGCGGGCACGCGGCGATGAGCGGCGCGATCCTCCAGCCGCCGACCCGGCCGGACGCCGACTGGGGCGTGCTCTACATCGAGGTCAGCGGGTTCCTGCCGATGTGCGGACACGGCACCATCGGGGTGGCCACGGTGCTGGTGGAGACCGGGATGGTCGCGGTGACCGAGCCGGAGACCGTGGTGCGTCTCGACACTCCCGCCGGGCTGGTCGAGGCGCGGGTCACCGTTCGTGGCGGCTCGGCCGAGCGGGTCACTCTGCGCAATGTGGACGCGTTTGTCACCGAGCTGGATGCGGCGGTGGAGGTCCCGGGCTTCGGGACCGTCCGCTACGACATGGCGTACGGCGGGAACTTCTACGCCATCGTCGAACTGGAGCAGCTCGGGCTGCCGTTCGACCGGCAGCGCAAGGACGCGATTCTCGCCGCCGGCCTGGCGGTCATGCGGGCGGTGAACCAGCTGAAACGGCCGGTTCATCCGGCGGATCCGCTGATCGGCGGCTGCAAGCATGTGCAGTTCCTGGCGCCCGGCTCGAATGCCAAGCACTCCCGCAACGCCATGGCCATCCACCCCGGCTGGTTCGACCGCTCACCCTGCGGCACGGGGACCTCGGCGAGGATGGCGCAGCTGCACGCGCGCGGCGAACTGCCGCTGGACACCGAGTTCGTCAACGAGTCCTTCATCGGCACCAGGTTCACCGGACGCCTGGTCGGTACGACCGAGGTGGCCGGCCTGCCCGCCGTCGTGCCCGAGTTCGCCGGCCGGGCGTGGATCACGGGCACGGCGAACTATCTCCTCGACCCGAGCGATCCCTTCCCCCACGGCTTCGTGCTGTAGCGAAGTGGAGGCGACGACCGGTTGACGAACAGCGCCCCGTTGTCGTCGTCCTCGACCAGCAGCACCCGCACGGGCCCACAACAGCGACCCCGGCCGGGCGCCTTCGTTTCACTGGCACCCGGCCCGGATCACTGGAGTTGGCGGCGGACCAGGTCGTGGAACAGGCCGCCTGTGTACGCGAGCAGTTCCGCCGGTGGGCCCTGCTGGACGATGCGGCCGTCCGCCATGGCGATCACCCGGTCGGCGTCCATGATCGTGGAGAGCCGGTGGGCGATCACGACGCGGGTGGAGCGCAAGGTGCGGGTCGACTCGATGACCACGCGCTGCGCTTCGTTGTCCAGCGCGCTGGTCGCCTCGTCGAAGAAGAGGATGCGCGGCTTGCGGATCAGCGCCTGGGCGATCATCAGCCGCTGGCGCTGGCCGCCCGAGACGGTGCCGCCGCCGTCGGACAGCATGGTGTGCATGCCCATCGGCATGGCCTTGATGTCCTCGGCCAGGCCCGCCATCGCGGCGGCCTCCCACGCCTCCTCCAGCGTGAACGCCTCCGCGCCGCAGATGCAGTCGAGGATCGAGCCGGTGAAGGGCTGGGCGTTCTGCAGGACGACGCCGCACTGGCGCCGTACGGCAGCCTGGTCGAGGGCCGCCAGATCCTGGCCGTCGTACAGCACGCTGCCGGAAACGGGCTTGTCGAAGCCGATGAGCAGCCGCAGCAGCGTCGACTTGCCGCAGCCGCTGGCCCCGACAACCGCGACGAACTCCCCTTGCCGGATATGGACGTTGACGTCGTCGAGTACCAGGGGGCCGTCGTCCGTGTAGCGGTACGACAGGCCGCGGGCCTCGATGGCGCCGCTCAGCACGCCCGGTTGGGTGCTGGAGCCCCGTACCTCGGGAGTCTCCTCGAAGACCGGCTTGACCTGCTCGAACATCGGCAGCACAGCGGCGGCCGAGATCAGCGCACCGGTCAGCTGTGTGACCGAGGACAGCATCATCGTCACGGCGGTGCTGAAGGTGAGGAACTCACTGGCTGACATGCTGCCGCGGGCCGGTCCGGCCAGCAGCATGAACATCACGAGGGTGCACAGCGGCAGGTAGACCGCGTTGAGCACGGTGATGACGTTCTTGATCCGGCCGACGCGCTGCTGCAGCTCGCGGGTACGGGCGAACTCCCGCGCCCACGCGGCGTACGCGAAGCTCTCGGCCGCGGCGACGCGCAGCTTGGGCAGTCCGCGCAGGGTCTGGTACGCCTGGTTGTTGAGCTTGTTGCCGATCTTGATCAGCTGCCGCTGGTAGCGCAGCTGCCACAGCCCCAGGCCGAGGAAGACGCCGGCGATCACGAGCAGCATGGCGACCGCCGCCATCGCCAGCGGCACGCTGTAGACGAGCAGCAGTACGAGGTTCATCGTGCCGACGGTGCTCGCCTGTACGGACACCGAGCCGATGCCGGACAGCACGCGGCGGATGGAGCTGATGCTCATGGCCGCGCCGGCCAGTTCACCCGTGGAGCGGCCCGCGAAGAACTTCGTCGGCAGCCGCAGTAGCCGGTCCCACACCGCCGGCTGCAATGTGGCCTCGATGCGGCCCTCCATACGCAGGATGGAGACGTTCTGCAGCAGCATGAAGGCGGCCGAGACGACGCTGGTCGCGATGAGCGCCAGGGCGGTCTGCACGATGAGGCTGTTCTCCGCGTTGGGTACGTACTCGCCGAGCACCTTGCCGGTGGCGATGGGCACCAGCGCGCCGAGGCCGACCGCGACCAGCCCGCCCAGGACGATGCTGCGCAGCTCCGCGCGGGTGCCGCGCAGGCAGAATCGCACCAGCGCCGGCAGGCCCAGCCGCCCGTCGGGCAGCGGGCGGTAGAGCATGACGGCACGCTGGTCGAACGCGCCCTCGTTGGCCTTGCCGATGCGTTCGCGCGCGCCGGTGGCGGGGTCGGACGCCTCGTATCCGCCGCGCCGCCACAGCAGCGCCACCGGCGTCCCGTCCCTTTCGCGCCGGCCCACCAGGGGCCCGCTGTTCTCCTGCCACCAGCGCCCGCCGAGTCTGACGACGCGGGTACGGATCCGGGAGGCGAGCGCGATGCGTTCGACCGGGTCCGTCCGCCCGGAGGCGGCGCCCGCCTCGCGCGGTTCGGCCAGGGTGATACGGGCCTCGTCGGCGACCAGGCGGCACACGGCGAAGGTCGCGTCGTCGCTCGCGCGGCGGTGGGCATCCCCGCCGGAGCGGCCGATGGAGGCCAGCAGCGCCTGGTCCGCCTGGGTACGGGCGGCCTCGCCGGCCTCGATACCGGCCGCCGTACGGTCCTCGTGGGCGCGTTCGAGCTGGTCGATCCAGTCGTCCAGGGCGTACAGCAGCCGGTACTGCTGGTCGGTCATGCCCTGCCACATCGCCGCGTCGACGAGGAGGGTGCCGGCTCTGTCCTCCTCGTACCCCTCGTACGCGGCGCCGTACTGCACGCTGCCGGGGGCTATCTGCATCCACAGGATGTCGTCGTCGGCCCCGCCCTGCCCGGTGGTGGCGCGGCCGTCCAGCGGTGCCTGGTAGAGCACGCGCAGGCCGCGGCCGATGCCTCGCGCGAAGGCGTCCTCCAGGGGGCTCAGCGTCGCGCCGGCGGCGCCGTACTGGCCGTACTGCCCGTACTGGCCGTACTGGCCCTGGTCGGCGTACCACTGGCCGGCGTAGAACTGGCCGGTGTCCCACTGCCCGGTGTGCCACTGGTCGCCGGGCTCGGGGCGGTACAGCTCGCGCAGTTCGATGCGGCGCAGCGTGCAGCCCTGCAGGGGCCGGCCGACCAGGGTGTGCTCGGGGCCGTCGACCGGGCCCAGCAGCAGCGTGCCCGCCGTCAGCCGGCCGAGGAAGTGCCAGTGCCCCAACTGCGCGGCGTCGACGGCGAACAGGTCCAGCTCGCCGTCGACGACGAGCCACAGTACGAGCGGCCCCTCCAGGGACAGACTGCGCATGCCCGAGCAGTCGACCGCCGAGCCCAGCGCGCCCATGGCCGCGACGACCGGGTCGGGCGCCGCCCAGCCCGGCTGTCCGCCAGGGACGGTGGCGTGCTGCGAAGCATGGTGCGGGGCGTGGTGCGGGGATGTCACCTCAGTGCTCCCTGACCAGTTCGGCGTACGGGCCCTGGGCAGCGGCCAGGTACTCGTGCCGCCCGCGTTCCACGACCGTGCCCCGGTCGAGTACGACGATCTCGTCGCTGTCCCGCACCGTGCTCAGCCGGTGGGCGATGACCACGCAGGCGCAGCCGCGGCGCCGCAGGTTGTCGATGATCACCTGTTCGGTCACGGCGTCCAGGGCGCTGGTCACTTCGTCGAGGACCATGACGCTGGGGCGGCGCACCAGCGCGCGGGCGATCTCCAGGCGCTGGCGCTGGCCGCCCGAGAAGTTGCGGCCGTCCTGCTCGACGCGGCTGTGGATGCCGCCGGGGCGGCGGGCGACCACGTCGTACACGGCGGCGTCCTCGAGGGCGGCGGTGACGGCCTCGTCGGTGATGGAGGGGTCCCACAGCGCGACGTTGTCGCGGACGGTGCCCTCGAAGAGGAAGACATCCTGGTCGACGAAGGAGACGGAGGCCGCCAGCGCGCCGCGCGGGATGTCCTCCAGCCGCATCCCGTCGATGCGGATGGCGCCCTCCCAGGGCGCGTAGAGGCCGGAGATCAGCCTGGAGACGGTGGACTTGCCGCTGCCGGAGCCACCGACGAGCGCGACCTGCTGCCCGGGTCCGACCGACAGCGAGAAGTCCTTCAGCAGCGGGGCATCGAGTGGGCTGTAGCCGAAGGTGATGCTGTCCAGCTCCACATGGCCCTTGAGGCGGCGGGTGCTGGCGGCGGGTTCGGGCCGCGAGTAGAGCGGGTCGACGGGGAAGCTCTCGACATCCTTGAGGCGGGCTACATCGGCCGCGAAGTCCTGGATCCGTCCCGCGACGCCGTTGAGGCGGGTGATCGGCGCGGTGAAACTGACCACCAGGGCCTGGAAGGCGACGAGCAGACCGACGGAGAGATGCCCCTCCACCGCCCGCAGGCCGCCGATCATCAGGATCAGCGCGCTGTTGAGCGCGGCCAGCGTGGGCGCGACGATCGCCAGCCACGCGCTGGGCACGCCGAGCCGCTGCTGCACGTCGAGGGTGGTCGCGTGCTGTCCGGCCCAGCGGCGGAAGAAGGCGTTCTCGCCGCCGGTGGCCTTCATCGTCTCGATGAGCTGGAGACCGCTGTAGGAGGTGTTGGTCAGCCGGGCGCTGTCGGCGCGCAGTTTCTGGGTGCCGGTGGCCCTGACGTGGATGACGATCCGCATGGCCGCCACGTTGAGCAGCGCGATCATCACACCGACGACGGTGAGCTGCGGGTCGTACGTCCACAGCAGCACCGCGTAGAGCACGACGACCACGGCGTCCACGCCCGCCGCGGCCAGGTCCCGGGCGAGGGTCTCGGCGACCGCGTCGTTGGACTGCAGCCGCTGGACGAGGTCGGCCGGGTTGCGCTGGGAGAAGAAGGTGACCGGGAGTCTGAGCAGATGCCGCAGGAAGCGGGCGCTGCCCAGGGTGGAGGAGATGATGCGCCCGCGCAGCAGATTCGCCTGCTGGAGAGCGGTGAGGGTCGCGCTGAGCACCAGGGCGGCCGCCATCGACGCGAAGAGCACGCCCAGCAGGGACGTCTGGTTCCCGATGAGGAACATGTCGATGTACGTGCGGCTCAGCGCGGGCACCGACGCGCCGACGACCACCAGCAGGAGGCTGGAGATCACTGCGGCGAGCATCGTGCCCGAAGTGCCGTGCAGGCGGGCCGGCATGGCGCCCAGGACGCCCGGCTTGCGGCCACTGCGGCGGAAGCCCTCGTCGGGTTCGAAGGTGAGCACGACACCGGTGAAACCGGTGTCGAAGTCGTCCAGCGCGACGAACCGCCGCCCCTTGTCCGGGTCGTTGATGTACACGCCCCGGCGGCCGAAGCGGCGGCCCATGCCGTCGTAGACGACGTAGTGGTTGAACTCCCAGAAGAGGACGGCCGGGGCGGGCACCTCGGCGAGCGCGGCCAGGTCCATCTGCATGCCCTTGGCCTTCAGCCCGTAACTGCGGGCGGCCTTGAGGACGTTGCTGGCGCGGGAGCCGTCGCGGGAGACGCCGCAGGCGATGCGCAGCTCCTCCAGGGGGACGAAGCGTCGGTAGTGGCCGAGCACCATGGCCAGCGCGGCGGCGCCGCACTCCACCGCCTCCATCTGCAGCACGGTGGGGGTGCGTACGGTCCGGGGCGTCCTGCCCTTGGGGGCCCGCACGGGCCTGCCGCGCGAGGAGCGGCGCCCGGTGTTCCTGCCCGCCGGCTTCGGACTGCGCCGGCGCGCGCCGCCCCGGGGCTCGGGGCGGTGGCGTCGGCGACCGGCGGGCGGGAGTCCGGGGGCGGAAGGCTGTGACTGGGCCCGGGACTCGGCCGCGGCCGGGGCCTGGGCCGGGGTCTGGGCCTGGCCGTGGGCGGCTTCCTGGGGGGCGGTCACGGAAGCAGCCAGTCGACGGGGCGCTGCGCGGAGAGGCGGACGGCGCCGGTGACCGGCGTCGTGGAGTCGACGGCGTACGGGGGTCCGTCCGTGGAGGACCACACGTAACCGGACTTGGTGCCGGCGGAGCGCTCCAGCTGTACGAGCACCGCGACGGGGTTGCCCTGCTGGGAGAACTGTGCGGCGAGCTGCTTGTCGCCGAGGAAGCTGCTGATCTGCGCCCCCGTCCGGGGCGTGCGGCTGACCGCCTTGACGCGGCCGCGCAGTACGCCGTACTGCTGCTGGGGGACGGACTGGACGGTCAGGTCGACGGAGGCGCCCACGGCGATCGTCGAGCCGCTGCCGCCGGGTACGTACAGCATGGCCACCAGCGGGGCGTCCGGGTTCTTCACACGCTCCACGGTCGCCACGTCCGCGCCGGTCGTGACGACCGAACCGATCTTGGCGACCAGTGTCGTCACGCGGCCCCCGGCCACCGCGCGCACGGGCCGGTCGCCCTGGTCCGTACGGACCGTCAGCAGGGGCTCGCCCGAGGACAGCAGCCGGCCCTCCTCGGCGAGGACTGCGGTGACCTGGCCGGCGACCGGACTCTGCAGCAGGTAACTGCCTTCGGCGCGGGTAAGGATGCCGGGTGCGCTCAGCTTGGAGGAAACGGAGCCGGTAAATGCCCAGTAGCTCGCGACGGCCATGACGATGACCGTGACGGCCAGTACGAGCCGGCCCTGCGGGCGCGCGAAACGTACCGGCAGGTGGAGTTCTTCGGGCGATTGCAGCTTGGAAAGCGCCTTTTGACGGAACTGCACGGAACTATTCCTTCAACTGCATTCGGCGATGAACCGCAGGCCGTGGGCAACCATGAACCCCGGAAGGGGGGGAGCTCCGGGGTTCATGGCCAACCGTACGGGCGCGATCAGAGACCGGCGATACCGGTGACAGCGGAGGTGTTGGCGTAAACACCGGTGACACCCGAAGCCTGACCGACGGCCTGGCCCGCGATGCCCTGCAGGGCGTGGGTGGTCTGGAGGGAGTTCAGAGCGGTGGAGACGTCGCTCACCGCGGCGCCGGCCAGGCCACCGGAAAGGCTGACGATACCGCCGGAAACAGCGTCCAGCTCGGTGTCGGCGATCTCACGGGTCTCGAGGTCGTTACGCATTACGCGCAATCCCTTCATTTGTTGGAGTATTTCTCAATGACGTGGAGCGGTCCGCAGCAAAGCCGGTCCGGCCACTCCTGCGGCGGCCCGACGCCCGAAACTCGGTCCTCACAACTGCCGCAGTGCGCAGATGAAAGCACGCGAACAGGGCTTCCAGCCAATCCCGTTGACGTCCCCCGACGGACGGGACGGCACTTCAAACGACGGGCGTGCAGCTTCGTTCACCGAATGGTGACAACCTATTCGCAAGATCGAGTAACAGATACGCGCGGCCCACCACCCGCGCGGAACCAAATTGGATATACCCCCACCAAGCACGTGAGGCAAATCCGACATATCGAGGTCGGGTGAAAGCAACGTGCCCCAGTCGCACACACGATGTGCAGGTTTCCCGAAAGCGGCACTCGGTGACGGCCCCACCACACCGGGTACCGCCCGGGACCGCCTACCCGGCCGTGTACTCCGAGGCAGCGTCGAGGAGCCAGTCGGCCAGGTACCCGGCGAAGGACGAGCGCACCAGGACCCAGAATCCGGGCTTGTGTTCGTCCCGTGGGACCAGCACGACCTGCGCGCGGGCCAGCGTGGTCTGCGCGCACCGGCCCGCCCCGAAGGAGTGCGGGTGCAGGTCGAGGGAGCAGCCGTGGGCCAGCAGGTCACGGGCCGAAGGCCCGGCGACGAGCAGTGTGGTGCGCTGGGCCGAGACGTCGACGACAGCGGCCTCCTCACCCTCCATCGCCGCGCGCAGCCGCGCCTCGAGTTCGTGCTGTGTGCCGGCCGGGCCGACGATGAGCCACTCGTCGGGACCCAGCCACAGCGCGGCCAGCTCGCCGCCTCGCACGCAGGTGTTGGCCTCGATCGGCAGCGGGATCCCGAGTGCGAGCTCGACGGCGTCCGCCGCCGGGCCCTTGGCGTCCAGGCGTACGTTGAGCTGGGCGAGGAACGGAAGTTCCGCCAGGCGCACGGCTCCGCCCGAGGCGCGGGTGGCGGCGGCGAACCGGCCGACGGCGTGGGACAGTGGGCTCAGCGGGTGGCGGCGGGTTGCGGCTTCAGCCATCGCGGCGTGCCCCCTCGGGGTCGTAGGGAACAGGGTTTGCGACCGTCACAGGGACCAGCGTGTCTCCCACCGGCGCGTACAGGCGCTCGCCGATGCGGTCCCGGCCGCCACGGATCAGGGCGAGCGCGAAGGTCCGCCCGAGGGCGGCACTGCGGTAACTGGAGGTGACGTGTCCGAGCGTCGGCACCGGTGGCGCGGGATGCGGGAACCTCCCAGCGGTATCCGGCGGACTGTCGGTGGCGACGAGGTGGGTGCCTTCGGGCAGCAGGGTGGCGGGGTCTTCGGGAAGCAGGGCGACGAGGTGTTTGCGGTCGGGCCGACTGGTGTCGGCCCGGGCGTACGAGCGCTTGCCGATGAAGTCGGGCTTCTTCTTCGACACCACCCAGCTCATGCCGAGGTCCTGCGGTGTCACCGTGCCGTCGGTGTCCTGGCCGACGATCGGGTAGCCCTTCTCGGCCCGCAGGACGTGCATCGTCTCGGTGCCGTACGGCGTGATGCCGAGGTCGCGGCCTGCCTCGTACAGCGCGTCCCACAGCGCGGGGGCCTCCCAGGGCAGGACGTTGATCTCGTACGCCAGTTCACCGGAGAAGCTGATCCGGCAGACCCGCGCCGGGATCCCGGCGACGGCCGTGTCCCGCCAGGCCATGAACGGGAAGCTGTCCGCGTCCACGGCGAGCTGCGGGGCAAGGCCGCCCAGCACGTCGCGGGAGCGGGGCCCGACCAGGGCGACGGTGGCCCACTGCTCGGTGACCGAGGTGCAGTGCACGCGCAGGTCGGGCCATTCCGTCTGGAGCCACTCCTCCATCCAGTCGAGTACGGCGGCGGCGTTGCCCGTCGTGGTCGTGACGAGGAAGCGCCTCGCGGCGAGGCGGATGACGGTGCCGTCGTCGAAGACCATGCCGTCCGGGCGGCACATCACGCCGTAGCGGATCATGCCGACCTTCAGCGTGCTCATCATGTTGGTGTAGAGCCGGTCGAGGAAGACGCCGGCGTCCGGCCCCTGGACGTCGATCTTGCCGAGGGTGGAGGCGTCCATGAACGCGACACCCTCGCGGGCAGCGCGGCACTCGCGGAGCACCGCCGCCTCCATGGCCTCGCCGTCCTGCGGGTAGTACCACGGCCGTTTCCACTGGCCGACGTTCTCGAAGAGGGCGCCGTGGGCGATGTGCCACTCGTGGAGCGCGGTCACGCGCACCGGGTCGTGCAGCTCACCGCGGTCGCGGCCGGCGAGCGTGGCGAAGCCGACAGGTGCGTACGGGGCCCGGAAGGTCGTCGTGCCCAGGTCGCCGACGTCGACGCCGAGCAAGTGCGCAACGACGCCGCTCGCGAGCAGGCCCGAGGTCTTGCCCTGGTCGTTCGCCGTGCCCGCTGTGGTGTAGCGCTTGAGGTGCTCCACCGAACGCAGGCCCGCCCCGGTCGCGCGCGCCAGGTCATCGACGGTGACATCGCGTTGGAGGTCGACGAAGTGGGTGGGGTGGCCTTCGGCGGGCGGGCCGGGCACGACGAACAGGTGCATGGCGGGTGACCGGGGCTCTTCGACAGCCGCCGGGAGCGGGAGCGGACCGGCGACGGCGAATCCCTCGGCCTCGATCGACCGGGCTCCGGCCGCCGCGCCGTCGGCGAGGCAGCCGGGCAGGTCGAACACACCCTGGGCGGAGCCGGCGACTTCAACCGCCTGACGGCAGCTGTCCGGGACGAACGAGCCGAGCCCCTCGTCGTGGCGCAGCCGTCCTCCCGCCTGGCTGAACAGGTGCACGACGGGGTTCCAGCCGCCCGAGACCAGGAGCAGGTCGGCGGCGATCTCACGGTGCGCCAGGCCCTCGCCGAAGGGATCTGCGAGCACCGACGAGACCCGTGCCTCGCCGGTGGTGCCGGTCACGGCGTGCCCGACGAGCACCTCGATCCCGACCCGCTCGGCGCGGCGCGCCCACTCCCCCGGCTTGGGCCGGGTGTCGACGATCGCCGCGATGTTCAGGCCCGCCGCTGTGAGGTCGAGCGCGGTGGCGTAGGCGCTGTCGTTCGTGGTGAACACGACCGCGTGGCGGCCCGGGGCGACCCCGTAGCGGTTGACGTACGTACGGGCGGCGCCGGCCAGCATGACGCCGGGGCGGTCGTTGTCGGCGAAGGCGAGCGAGCGCTCGTGTGCGCCGGTTGCCAGGACGACCCTGCGTGCCCGGATCCGCCAGACTCGCTCGCGCGAGACATGGGCGGGGGCATCGGCGCCGAGGTGGTTGGTACGGCGCTCGACAGCCAGTAGATGGTTGTCGTCGTAGTAGCCGAAGACGGTGGTGCGCAGGAGCACCCGTACCTCGGGCGCCGCGTCGAGCTCGTGGCCGACGGCGGCGGCCCACTCGGTGGCCGGTGAACCGTCGAGCGTCTCACGTGTGCCGAGCAGGCTTCCGCCGAGCTCGGGTTGGTCGTCCGCGAGGATCACCCGCGCCCCGCTCCGGGCGGCCGCGGCCGCCGCGGCGAGTCCGGCCGGTCCGCCACCGACGACCAGCAGGTCGCAGTGGGCGTGCACGGCGTCGTAGCGGGCGGGGTCGGGGGCGGTGGCGAGGCGCCCCTGACCGGGCAGGCTGCTCGCGGCGAGCCCGTCGTACAGCTCGACGGTCGTCGCCGGAAGCATCGGCTCCGGGAACGGCGCCTCGATCTGGACGACGGCGTTCGGCTCCTCGATTCCGGCGGAGAAGATACCGCGCGGGCGGCCGAGTCTGACGCTGGTGCCGGTCTGGTGGACACCGCCCGCGAGCAGCGCGGCGGCGAGCGTGTCGCCCCGGTGGCCCGTGTACTCCACGCCGTCGAAGCTGAAACTCAGCGGCTCGTCACGCGAGATCCGTCCCCCGTGGGGCAGTCGGAACGCTTGCGAGGTCATGCGATCACCGGCCTTGGTTCGCCGGCCCGGTAGACGGCGAGGATCTCGTTGGTCGCCGTGTCCCGGACGGCGTTGAACCAGCGGCGGCAGCCGTCCGCGTGGTTCCATCTCTCGGGGAAGGGCCCCTTGGGGTTGTCGCGGAAGAAGAGGTAGCGCGCCCATTCCTCGTCGGTCAGGGCCGCGGGGTCCTCGGGGTACGGCACGTGCGCCTGGCCGCCGTAGTGGAACTCGGCCTCGTCGCGAGGACCGCACCAGGGGCATGGGATGAGCAGCATGGGCAAGAGCTCCTCAGTGGGCCACCGCGGCCGCGCCGTGCTCGTCGACGAGCGCGCCGGTGGTGAAGCGTTCGAGCGTGAAGGGGGCGTTGAGCGGGTGCGGCTGGTCGTGGGCGATGGTGTGCGCGAAGGTCCAGCCGACTCCCGGTGTGGCCTTGAAGCCGCCGGTGCCCCAGCCGCAGTTGAGGTACAGCTGGTCCACGGGGGTGAGTCCGACGATCGGGGAGGCGTCGGGGCTGACGTCGACGATTCCACCCCAGGTGCGCAGGACGTGGGCGCGGGCGAAGACCGGGAACAGCTCGAGTGCGGCTGCCATCTGGCGTTCGATGATGTGGAACGCGCCGCGCTGGGTGTAGGAGTTGTACGCGTCGATGCCGGCACCCATGACGAGTTCGCCCTTGTGTGCCTGGCTGACGTACACGTGCACCGCGTTCGACATGACGA
This sequence comes from Streptomyces sp. A3M-1-3, assembly GCF_024213665.1. Classification (GTDB taxonomy): domain Bacteria; phylum Actinomycetota; class Actinomycetes; order Streptomycetales; family Streptomycetaceae; genus Streptomyces. Next base: position 32,919 of record NZ_JANAVP010000041.1, on the reverse strand, counting down.
CGGTGGGATGCACCGGTTCGAGCAGCTCGGAGACCAGGGCCTGCAGCGGGTGGCTCTGGACCGGTACGTCGAATCCGGCCATCGCGGCGAGTACCGACGAGTGGCCGGCGGCGCACAGGGCCACCTTGCCCGTGGCGATCGGGCCCAGCGAGGTGCGGACCCCGGTGACCCGGCCGTCCTGTATGTCGATGCCGGTGACCTCGCAGTTCTGGATGAGGTCGATGCCGGCGGCGTCGGCGGCGCGGGCGAGGCCCCAGGCGACATGGTCGTGCTTGGCGATGCCCGCACGCGGCTGGTACGTCGCCCCCAGGACCGGGTAGCGCACCTCCTGCGAGATGTTGACGATCGGGCAGACCTCCTTGACCTGCTGGGGGTCGAGCCACTCGGCGTCCACGCCGCCCAGCCGGTTGGCCTCCACCCGGCGCACGCTGTCACGTACGTCCTGGAGGCTGTGGGCGAGGTTCAGCACGCCGCGCTGGGAGAAGAGGATCGGGTAGTTGAGATCGTCCTCCAGCCCCTCCCACAGCTTGAGCGCGTGCTCGTAGATCCCGGCGCTCTCCTCCCACAGGTAGTTGGACCGGATGATGGTGGTGTTGCGGGCCATGTTGCCGCCCGCGAGCCAGCCCTTCTCGAGCACGGCGACGTTGGTGATGCCGTGGTTCTTGGCCAGGTAGTGGGCCGTGGCGAGGCCGTGTCCGCCGCCGCCCACGATCACGACGTCGTAACTGCGCTTGGGCTCGGGCGTGCGCCACAGCCATTCGGGGTGCTCGGGGAGGTCGGCACCAGGGGTGCGGGGGCTCATCGCGCGTCTCCTGACAGGTGCGGGTAGAGCGGGTGCTTGGCGGCGAGGATGCGGATACGGGCGCGCAGTGCGGGGACGTCGGGGGCGGGTTGCAGGGCGAGCGCGATGACGTCGGCGACCTCGGCGAAGTCCTCGTCGCCGAAGCCCCGGGTGGCCGTCGCGGGTGTGCCGATGCGCAGGCCCGAGGTGACCATGGGCGGGCGGGGGTCGAACGGCACCGCGTTGCGGTTGACCGTGATGCCGATCCGGTGAAGCAGGTCCTCGGCCTGCTTGCCGTCCAGCTCCGACGACCGCAGATCGACCAGGACCAGGTGTACGTCGGTGCCTTCGGTGAGTACCTTCACTCCGGCCGCCGCCGCGTCGGGACGGGCGAGCCGCTCGGCCAGGATCCGCGCGCCGGCGAGCGTACGGACCTGGCGCTCGGCGAAGGCCTGCGATGCGGCCAGCTTGAAGGCCACGGCCTTTGCCGCGATGACATGTTCGAGCGGGCCGCCCTGCATGCCGGGGAACACCGCTGAGTTGATCTTCTTGGCGAGGCCGGCGTCATCGGTGAGGATGACGCCACCGCGCGGTCCGCCGAGCGTCTTGTGCGTCGTCGTGGTGGTCACATGGGCGTGTGGAACCGGGTTCGGGTGCAGCCCGGCCGCTACGAGTCCGGCGAAGTGCGCCATGTCGACCATCAGATGCGAACCGACCTCGTCCGCGATCCGGCGGAAGGCGGCGAAGTCCAGCTGCCGCGGGTACGCCGACCAGCCCGCAATGATCATCTTGGGCCGGTGCTCCTTGGCCAGCCGCTCCACCTCGTCCATGTCGACCAGACCGTCCGTCTCACTGACGTGGTAGGGAACGACGTTCATCATCCGGCCCGAGTAGTTGATACGCATGCCGTGCGTCAGGTGCCCGCCGTGCGCGAGGTCGAGGCCGAGGATCGTGTCGCCGGGTTCCAGCAGCGCGAAGAACACAGCGATGTTGGCCTGCGCCCCGGAGTGCGGCTGGACGTTGGCGAATCCCGCGCCGAACAGCGTCTTGACCCGCTCGATCGCCAGCCGTTCGGTCACATCGACGTGTTCGCATCCGCCGTAGTAACGGCGTCCCGGGTAGCCCTCGGCGTACTTGTTGGTGAGGACCGAGCCCTGGGCCTCCATCACCGCGGCCGGGGCGAAGTTCTCCGACGCGATCATCTCCAGCGTGGTCTGCTGGCGGGCGAGTTCCGCGCGGACCGCCGCGTGGACCTCCGGGTCCAGCTCCGCGAGCGGCGTGTCGAGCAGGGCTGCGGCTTGGGGCTGGTGGGCGTTCATACGGCCTGCCTCGAACGTGGGGTCATGGAGGAATCAGCGGAGGCGGCGGCACGCTCGGCCGCCTCGACGACATTGGCCAGCAGCATCGCCCGGGTCATGGGGCCCACTCCGCCGGGCATGGGCGCGAGCCATCCCGCGACGTCGGCGACGTCCGGATGCACATCGCCGAGCAGCCCTTCTTCGGTGCGGGTGATGCCGACGTCGAGCACGGCCGCCCCGGGCCGGACCATCTCCCGTGTGATGAGCCCGGGTGAGCCGGCCGCCGCGACGACGACGTCCGCTTCACGAACATGCCACGAGATGCCTTTCGTACCCGTGTGGCACAACGTGACCGTCGCGTTCTCCGACTTACGGGTGAGCAGCAGGCCGATCGGGCGGCCGACGGTGATGCCGCGGCCGATCACGCAGACCCGGGCCCCGGCGAGCGGGATGTCGTGGCGGCGCAGCAGTTCGACGATTCCGCGCGGGGTGCAGGGCAGCGGGGCGTCGACGCCGAGCACCAGCCGGCCGAGGTTGGCGGGGTGCAGGCCGTCGGCGTCCTTCGCCGGGTCCATCCGCTCCAGCACGGCCTTGGCGTCGAGCCCGCGCGGCAGGGGCAGTTGGACGATGTAGCCGGTGCACGCGGGGTCGGCGTTGAGTTCGTCGACGACGCGTTCCACCTGTTCCTGCGTGGCGTCGGCGGGGAGCTCGCGCCGGATCGAGGTGATCCCGGCCTCCGCGCAGTCGCGGTGCTTGCCTCCCACATAGGCGCGGCTGCCGGGGTCGTCGCCGACCAGCACGGTGCCGAGTCCCGGTGTGACGCCGCGCTCGGCCAACGCCGCCACGCGCACGGCGAGTTCGGCACGGACGGCAGCCGCGGTCCGCTTGCCGTCGAGGATCTTTGCGCTCACATTCATCCCTTCGTGGGCGGGGATTGCCCGGGGTCTAGCCACGCAGGCGCTGCATCGACGGATCGAACAGCGGCTCCTCGGCGACGACCGCCGGGACGCGCCGGTCGAAGTAACCGATGCCCAGCGAGCGGCCCGGGGTGGACAGCTCCGCGGGCAGCCAGGCGTAGGCGATGCCCTTGCCGATCGTGTAGCCGTAGGCCGCGCTGGTGACGTATCCGACGCAGGTCTCGCCGTCGTACACGGGCTCCTTGCCCATGACCACGGCGCGTGAGTCGTCGATGGTCAGGCATGTGAGGCGGCGGCGGACCTGCGTCCCGCGTCGCTCCAGTGCGGTGCGGCCGATGAAGTCGCCCTTGTCCATCTTCACGGCGAAGCCGACACCCGCCTCGTACGGGTCGTGTTCGTACGTCATGTCCGTGCCGAACGAGCGGTAGCCCTTCTCCAGGCGCAGGCTGTTGAACGCGCCCCGGCCGGCCGCGATGCCGCCGTGAGGCCGGGCCGCCTCCCAGAGCGTGTCCCACAGCTTCAGCCCCATGTCGGCGCCTGTGTACAGCTCCCAGCCGAGCTCGCCGACGTAACTCAGGCGCATCGCGGTGACGGGGACGGAACCGATGTGCGCGCGCTTGGCGCGAAAGTACTTCAGGCCGGCATTCGAGAAGTCCTGGTCGGCCAGCGGCTGGAGCACGTCGCGCGCCTTCGGCCCCCACAGGCCGATGCAGCAGGTGCCCGCCGTAACGTCGCGTACGACGACGGACCCTCCCCCGGCTGCCGCCGGGAGGTGCCTCCAGTCGGCCAGGTTCCGGTGGAACCAGTCGAGGTCCGGATTGCCGTTCGCGCCGACCTGGAAGTGGTCCCGGCCCAGCCGCGCGACCGTGACGTCGCTGCGGATCCCGCCGTCCTCGGCCAGCATCAGGGTGTAGGTCACCGAGCCGACGGACTTGTCGACGTTGGCCGTGGTCAGGTACTGGAGGAACGCGGCGGCTCCGCGGCCGGTGACCTCCAGGCGCTTGAGGGCCGTCATGTCGTACATCGCGACGGTCTCGCGAGTGACCTGGGCCTCGGCGCCGACGATCGGCGACCAATAGCGGGCGGCCCAGTCGTTGGGGACCGGGATGTCCCGCCCGGCCAGGAGGGGTTCGTTGGCGGCGTACCACTGGGGCCGTTCCCAGCCGGACGCCTCCAGGAAGAAGGCGCCCAGCTCCTGCTCGCGGGCGTGGAACGGGCTGGTGCGCAGCGGCCGCGGAGCTCCCGCCGGCTGGAGTGGGTGGAGGATGTCGTAGACCTCGACGAAGTTCTGGCAGTCGCGCGCCAGTACGTAGTCGGGGGCGAGCTGGTGCGGCTCGAAGCGGTTGACGTCGCACTCGTGCAGGTCGAAGGAGGAGCAGTAGCCGTCGACGAGCCATTCCGCCATGGCGCGGCCCACCCCGGCGGAGTGGGTGACCCATACCGCCTCGGCGACCCAGAAGCCCTTCACCTCGGGTGACTCCCCCATCAACGGCATACCGTCGGTGGTGAAGGAGAAGAGCCCGTTGATGCCCTCCTCGATCTTCGCTTCCCTCGTCGCGGGCAGGAGCGCCTGGGTCTCGGCCCATGCCTCGGCGAAGTCGTCCTCGGTGAACCGCAGGACTGAGGGCATCTGCCCCGCGGAGCCCACCGAGGCGATGTCGTCCGCCGAGACCGGCATGGGGCGGTGGCCGTAGTACCCGATGCCGAGCCGGTCGAAGCGGTCGCGGTAGTACAGGTCCGCGTCCTGGTGCCGCAGGATCGGGCGGACGGCCTCGTCCGTCTGCCCCGCCAGTGCCGGTACCGGGCCGGTCCACGCCAGCTGATGCGCCAGTGGAGTCAGCGGCAGGTTCATCCCGACCATGCGGGCGACCTTGGGGCCCCAGATGCCGGCGCAGCACACGACGATGTCCGCGGGAATCTCGCCCTGGTCCGTGACGACGGCGGCGACGCGCTCGTCCTCCGTACGGATGTCGAGGACCTCGTGGCGGGCGAGGAAGCGCACGCCCCGGGCCGTGGCCAGCCGGATCTGCGCCTCGACCGCGAGCACCGCCTTGGCCAGACCGTCGGTGGGGACCAGCAGACCGCCGAGCACGCGGCCCCGGTCCACCAGCGGGTGCAGCTCGACGCACTCGTCGGGGCCGAGCAGCCGGGCCTCGATGCCCCAGGCGGTGATCCAGCCGTGCCGGCGCCGGAGTTCGGTGAGGCGTTCCGGGGTCGTGGCGACCTCGAGCCCCCCGGTCTGCAGAAAGCACGGCTGCCCGTCGACGTCGAGGGAGCAGAACTTCTCCACGGTGTAGCGGGCCATCTCCGTCATGGTCTTCGAAGGGTTCGTCTGGAACACCAGGCCCGGCGCATGGGACGACGACCCGCCGGTGGCGGGCAGCGGCCCCTGGTCGACGACCGTCACATCGGTCCAGCCTGCGGAGGACAGTTCGTCTGCCAGCGCCGCTCCCACGACGCCCGCCCCGATGATGACCACACGTGGTCCCGCCATCGCCGCACCTCCATTTCAGAAGCAGTCTGGTTGCTGTCAGCGCAACATGCTTCAGGTTGCGCAACTCACATTGCCGGTCGTCGAGGGTGGTGTCAAGAGGTGCGTCCGGCCGTCGGGGAGCGGTCCGGGAGCGCGCGAAAACAACGGTGCCCGGCGGGCTGTTTGACAGCTTGCCGGGCACCGCTCCTGCTGGTAATCGCTGCGTCGCCGCTCCGGCTCAGCCCTTCCCGAGCCAGGCGTCGACCTTGTCGCGATGGTCCTCGACCCACTTCGCCGCAGCGTCTTCGGGCGACATCTTGTCCTGCGCGATGTACTTCGCCACGAGGTTCTGGTCCTCGTTCGTCCAGGTGAAGTTCTTCACGAGTGTGTAGGCGGGGCTGCCGGAGTCGGCGAACTTCTTGCTGACGATCTTGTCCAGGGGGTATTCCGGATAGTCACAGGCGATCTTCTCCGTGTCGGCGTCGCAGCCGTCCTTGTACGGCGGCAGGTTCACCTTGACGAGCTTGATCTCCGACAGGAGCCACTGCGGTTCGTAGAAGTACCCGATGACCGGTGTCTTGTTGGCCTCGGCCTGCCGGAAGGCCTGGATGAGCGCCGTCTCGCTGCCCCCGTACACCACCTTGTAATCGAGGTTGAGATTCTTCACCAGGGCGCCGTCGTTGGTGACGAACGACGGGTCGCCGTCCAGGAGCTGGCCCTTGCCGCCGGACTCGGACGTCTTGAACAGGGCCGCGTACTTGTTCAGGTTCTTCCAGTCGGTGATGTCCGGGTACTTCTTCGCCATCCACGGCGGCACGTACCAGCCGATGACGCCCTGGTTGCCCGTCTCGCCGGCCACGACGGCCGTCTTCTGCTGGTCGATGTACTTCTTCTTGAGGTCCGGGTGGCCCCAGTTCTCGACCACCGCGTCCACCTCGCCGGTGCCGAAGCCCTGCCAGGCGACCTCCTCCTTGAGGTCCTTCTTCGTCACCGAGCACCCGAGGTCCTTCTCGGCGACGTACGCGATGACGGCCGCGTTCGCCTCGTAGCCCACCCAGGGGTTGATGGCGAGGTTGAACGAACCGCATTTCCCGGCGCTTGCGTCCGCCGAGCCGGCGCCCGACTCACCGATCTTCGCGCCGCCGCAGCCGCTGAGTGCGAGCGCCAGCGCCGCCAGAGAAGCCACGCCGGCGCGCCTCCGCGCGGACGAATGCCTTGTAATGATCTTGCCTGTCACGTGTCCTGCCCTTCTGCCTCAGCGCCCACTGGGCGCCCTTGCGGCCCGGTGTGCCGCCGCTTGAGTGATCCGGTCGAACATCACGCCCAGCAGCACGATGGCCAGGCCGGCGGCCAGGCCCTTGCCGTACAGCTGGCCCTGCGAGAAGCCGGCGACGACGTCGTAGCCGAGGGCTCCCGCCCCGACCAGCCCGCCCACCACGACCATCGACAGCACGTAGATGAGGCCCTGATTGGTGGCAAGGCTGAGGGCGCTGCGCGACATCGGCAGTTGCACCTTGGCGATGATCTGCCAGGTGCTCGAGCCGGCCGCCGTCGCCGCCTCCACCGTGGTCGGCGGCACCGCGCGCACCCCGTCCGCGATGATCTTTATCGTCACCGGGGCCGCATAGACGATCGCGGCGACGATGGCCGTGAAGCGGCTCGCGCCGAACAGCGCCAGGAAAGGCACCAGGTACACGAAGGACGGCATCGTCTGCGCGGCGTCGAGAACGGGCCTGACCAGCCGGTCGGCCATGGCGCTGCGCCCCATCCACACTCCCACGGCCACACCGACAGCCATCACGATCACCGTGGCCACCATGGTCGAGGCCAGTGTCGTCATGCTGTCCTGCCACAAGCCGGTCGCGACGATCAGCGCCGTACACACCGCCGCCGTGACGCCGGCCCGCCACCCTCCCAGCACAGCCCCGAGCCCGACCACGACCGCGCCGACCAGCCACCACGGGGAGCCGGTCAGCAGCTCCTCGAAGGGGTTCAGCAGCAGCGTGGTGAGCAGATCGCGCACCCCGTTCGTCACGCCCGACAGGCTGCTCTGCGACCACTCGGTCGCCGAGTCCGCCGTACTGGCGATCGCGCTGCCCACACCGATGCCGTCGGGGAACTGGGCCGCCCACACATAGGTGTGGGACAGCCATACGCAGACGGCGGTGAGCGCGCCGCCCGCGAAGAGCAGCGGCCGACGCCATCGTGAGGAACGACCGCGTGCCCGCCGGGCGTTCTCCACCCTCACGCTCGCCGCGGTCGTCACCCGGTCGAGCACGATGGCCATGACGACGATGGCGAGACCGGCGTTGAACGCCACGCCCACGTCGAGCGTCTGGAGCGCCTTGACGACGGTCTTGCCGAGGCCGGGTGCGTCGATGAGCGCGGCAATCGTGACCATGGACAGTGCTGCCATGATCGTCTGGTTCACGCCCAGCACAATCGTGCGCTTCGACATCGGCAGCAGCACCTTGGTGAGCGTCTGCCGCCGGGTCGACCCCAGTGACTCGGCCGCCTCGACCGTGGTTCCGGGCACCGACCGGATGGCGTGCGCGGTGAGGCGTACCGCCGGAGGCGTCGCGAAGATCAGTGTGGCGATCGTCGCGGACGCCGGGCCGATGAGGAAGAACAGCGTCAGCGGCGCCAGATACACGAACGTCGGCATGGTCTGCATGAAATCGAGCACGGGAGTGGCCAGCCGGTTCACCCGGTCCGACAGCCCTGCCCACACCCCGAGCGGGATGCCGATGAGCAGGGCCACGAGGACCGCCGCCACGGTGAGCGCGAGGGTGTCCATGCTCTCTTCCCACAGCCCCTGAAGGCCGAAGAAGACGAAACCCGCGACGGCCGGCGCCGCCACCCGCACATTGCCGAACGCCCACGAGGCGTAGCCCACGACCGCGACGACGCCCAGCCAGCCGACCGCGGGCACCGGGCGGCCGAACGACGGCTGGGAGATCAGCGCCTGGATGAACGTGACCAGGTTGTCGATGACCAGCCGGATCTCGTTGAAGAAGTAGAGGAAGACCGGGTTGGTGTTACGGCTTGCGCCGATGGCGTCGTTGATCTCGTTGAACCGGCGGTGCAGCGGCGTCAGGTCGGCCGTACCGAGGGGAAGCGTGTGGGTGCCGCGCAGGATCAGCCACAGGGCGAGCCAGCCCGCGATGATCGCGGCCGCGACGACCCGGCGGCCGACTCGCGCGGGCGCCGGGCGCGCGGCCGCCTCTGCGAGGACGGCCATCACGCACCGTCCCGTGTACCGGCGACGACCGAGAGGATCTCCTCGTGGCCGACGACGCCCAGCAGCCGCCCGTCGTCAACGACCTTCACGGGCCTGTCCGCGGCGAGGACCGCACGCACCGCGTCGCGGACCACCACGTCCGGGCCGGACTCCGGCCCGTCCAGGGCGTCGTCCGGCTGCGCGGGCCGCATGATCCACCGCAGGGTCAGGACCTCCGAGCGCGGTACGTCCGCGACGAAGTCCCGTACGTAGTCGTCGGCGGGCGCGCCCACCAGCTCGTCGCCCGTGCCGCACTGCACCATGCGGCCGTCGCGCATGATGAGGATGCGGTCACCGAGCTTGAGCGCCTCGGACAGGTCGTGGGTGATGAACACCATGGTCTTGCCGACCTCGTGGTGCAGCCGGATGACCTCGTTCTGCATGTCCCGGCGGATCAGCGGGTCGAGCGCGGAGAACGGCTCGTCGAAGAAGAGGACGTCCGGATCGCCGGCGAGGGCACGCGCGAGGCCGACGCGCTGCTGCATTCCGCCGGACAGCTGGTCGGGGTAGGAGTGCTCGTATCCGGCGAGACCGACCAGTTCGACGACTTCTTGGGCCCGCCGGGTCCGCTCGGCCCTGCCCATGCCCCGGATCTCCAGTCCGTACGAGACGTTGTCCAGGGCCCGGCGGTGCGGCAGCAGCCCGAAGTGCTGGAAGACCATCGAGAACTTGTGGCGACGCAGCTCCCGCAGCCTCTTGTCGTCCGCGGCGCGGATGTCCTCGCCCTCGAAGACCAGCTCGCCGGAGGTCGGCTCGATCAGCCGGGTGAGACATCGCACCAGTGTCGACTTGCCCGAGCCGGACAGGCCCATGACGACGAAGACCTCACCGGGCGACACGTCGAAACTCACGTCCCGCACGGCCGCGGTGCAACCGGTCCGCTCCATCAGCTCGCGGCGCGAGAGATCGCACAGCTCCGTCGAACCCGGCACCTGCGCGGACTTCGGCCCGAAGACCTTCCACAGCCCGCGCACGGAGATGACCGGAGCCCGGTCTTCGGACATGCCCCGCCGCGGCGGGAGTTCTGTCTCTGTTGCGGTCACTCTCGACCTCTCTTCGGATGGCACGGCCGCGCTCGACGTAGGTGACTTCTCGCTCAGCCGCGGAACCAGTGCTGCGGCCGAGGTTGGATGTTCTGCCAGATGTGCTTGGGTTCGCGGTACTCCTCCAGGCCGGTCGGCCCCAGTTCCCGGCCGGTGCCCGAGTGCCCGAAGCCGCCCCACTCCGCCTGCGGCACGTAGGGGTGGTAGTCGTTGATCCATACGGTGCCGTGCCGCAGCCGCCGGGCGACCCGCTGGGCCTTGCCCGCGTCCTCGGTCCACACCGCTCCCGCGAGCCCGTAGTCCGTGTCGTTGGCGATCCGCACGGCGTCGTGCTCGTCGCTGAACCGCTCGACGGTCAGGACCGGGCCGAACGACTCCTCGTGCACGACGCGCATGTCCTGGCGGCACTCGTCGAGGACGGTGGGCAGGAAGTAGAAGCCGTCTGCGAGCGCTTGGTCGTCGGGCCGGCGCCCGCCGCAGCGCAGCACGGCGCCCTCGGCGAGACCCGCCGCCACGTACTCCTCGACCTTCGCGCGGTGCTGTGCGGAGATCAGCGGCCCGGTCTCGGCCTCGGGGTCGAACGGACCACCCAGCCGGATCAGTCCGGCGCGCCGCACCACCTCGTCCACGAAGGTGTCGTGCAACGAGTCCTCGACGATCAGGCGGGTGCCGGCCGAGCAGACCTGGCCGGAGTGGAGGAAGACGGCCGTGAGGGCGAAGTCAACGGCTGCCTCGACATCCGCGTCGGCGAAGACGACGTTGGGGTTCTTGCCGCCCAGTTCCAGGGCGACCTTCTTCACCGTGGCGGCGGCCGTGGCCATGAGGCGCCGGCCCGTGCCGAACCCGCCCGTGAACGAGACCATGTCGACACCGGGGTGCTCCGCGAGCGGCGCGCCGACCTCGGGTCCCGCTCCCAGGACGAGGTTCGCGGCGCCGGCCGGCAGCCCGGCCTCCTCCAGTGCGCGCATCAGCAGGACCGACGTCGACGGGGTGAGTTCGCTGGGCTTGAGGATCACCGTGTTGCCGACCAGCAGGGCGGGCGCGACCTTCCACGACGCCTGCAGCAGCGGGTAGTTCCACGGTGTGATGAGCCCGCAGACCCCGGCCGGTTCGTAGACCACCCGGCTGATGGCGTCGTCGCGTCCGGTGTCGATGACGCGGCCGGCGCTGGTGCCCGCGATCCCGCCGTAGTACCGGAAGCAGGCCACGATGTCGGCGATGTCGTACTCGCTCTCCACCAGGCGTTTGCCGGTGTCGAGCGATTCGGCGCGGGCGAACTCCTTGGCGTCGCGCTCGATGATGTGGGCCGTGCGCAGCAGCAGTGCGCCGCGCTCCCGCTCCGGGGTCCGCGGCCACGGTCCTTCGTCGAAGGCGCGGCGCGCGGCATCGATCGCGGCCTCGGTATCGTCTCGCGTCCCCTCGGACACGGCCCGGACAACAGTGCCGTCGGCGGGGCAGCGGACTTCCCGGTGGCCGCCTGCCACCGCTTCGCGCCACTTACCGTCGATATACAGGTCTGCCACGAGCGGAGCCCTTCAGACGGGGGACAGTCGTTGCGTATCACGCATCGAATTCCTCGAGAGGGAACACGATCGTCCACACCGATGGCGTACGTCAAGGGTTCGGACGGCCGGATTCGACTGTGCGCGGGAGTTGGTCGCCGGCACTTGACCCGACGCGACAGCGCGCTGGACGATGTTGCGTATCACTCACCCTGTTGTGCAATACGCATCAACGGAGGATGCACATGTCACCTCGACCGCAACCCGGCCGCGAGTTCGTCCTCACTCTCTCCTGCCCTGATCGCGCCGGGCTCGTCCACGCCGTGACCGGCTTCCTGGTCGAGCACTCCGGCAACATCCTGGAGAGCCAGCAGTTCGACGACCGGCTGCAGGACCGCTTCTTCATGAGGGTGCACTTCGATGTGTCCGCTCCGGACGCAGAGTTGGAAAACCTGCGCTACGGCTTCGGACCGGTGGCCGAGGCGTACCAGATCTCCTGGCAGCTGCACGACGCGTCGACTCCGACCCGCACGCTGATCATGGTGTCGAAGTTCGGCCACTGCCTGAACGACCTGCTCTTCCGCCGGCGTACCGGCGCGCTCAACATCGAGATCCCGGCGATCGTCTCCAACCACCGCGACTTCGAGCCGCTGGCGGAGAGCTACGGCATCCCGTTCCACCACATTCCGGTGACCCGGCAGACGAAGGCCGACGCCGAGGCGCGCCTGCTGCAACTGGTCGAGGAACTCGACATCGACCTCGTGGTCCTCGCCCGCTACATGCAGATCCTCTCCGACGACCTGTGCAAGCGGCTCGAAGGCCGTGCCATCAACATCCACCACTCCTTCCTGCCGAGCTTCAAGGGCGCACGGCCGTACGTCCAGGCGCACGAGCGCGGTGTGAAGCTGGTCGGGGCCACCGCGCACTACGTCACCCCGGACCTGGACGAGGGCCAGATCATCGAGCAGGACGTCGTGCGCGTGGACCATTCACGCGACCCCGACGAGCTGGTCACGGTCGGCCGCGACGTCGAAGCGCAGGTACTCGCACGCGCCGTCGAGTGGCACAGCGAGAGCCGGGTCATGGTGCACGGCAATCGGACCGTCGTCTTCCGCTGAGCGGTGCCGTACGGTTGCGCGACCTTCGGTCTCGCTCGTCCTCAATCGTCGGACGGGCTGGAAATTCCAGCCCGTCCGACGATTGAGGACAAACCGGCTGCCGGGCGGCCCCGGGCAACCTTTCCGGTCACCGCACTAGCCGCCGAGGCGTTCGAGCATCCTGCGGCGCCAGCTCTCGGTCTCGGCGATCTGGTTGAAGGTGAACAGATGCAGACCCGCCACGGACGCCGAAGGGGCGGTGAGCGCGACAGCGCTCCTGCTCAGCAGCCGGTCGGGTGAGTAGCCGCCCGGTGCCGCGAAGCGCAGGAACCAGAAGGGGTGCCGGGTCAGGAACCGCGCCGACTCCCCCACACCGATCTTCGTCGCCATGGACAGCAGCTTCGCCCGTTCGACGGGCCCGGCCACGCCCACATGGACGGGAAGCATGATGTGCCTGCGGCGCAGCCGCCGGACCCACCCGCCCAGCACCGCCGGGTCGAAGCACAGATTGCTGACGATGCAGGTCGCGTGGGCCTGCTTGTCCCACATCGCCTGGACAGTGACGTCGTCCTCGATGAGCGGATGGCTCTCGGGATAGCCGGTGATACCGACGTGCGCGAACGGGCTGCCCATCTCGCTCAGCCGTCGCAGTACGGGAAGTGCCGCGTCGTACGCTCCGGCCGGAGGATCCGCGTCGCCGGCCGGCACGAACACCTCGTCGATACCGGCCGCCAGGAGCCGGTCGACGACATCGCTCAGGTGTGCGTCGTCCACGAGCAGCCGGGCGGGCACGTGCGGCACGACGCGGTACCCGTGCGCCGCCAGGCGGGTCGCGAGGTCCAGGGTCGGGGCGAGGCCCTTGGCGGGCGACGCGGTGACCGTGACCGCGACATCCGGGGGGACCCACTCCAGGACCTTGGCCTCGGTGGCCTTCGCCGGCAGGACCTCGTAGCGGACTCTGCGCAGCAGTTCCGGCAAGCCCCCCGCGAGGGGGGCCGGCACGGCTGCTTCGGGGTACGTCGTACGCCGCATGACCGGGCCCCGCCCTATCGGGTGGGACCGGGGCGCTGCCCCTGCTCGGGGCGGCTGTGCCGGTAGAACTCCGCCTTCGACGGCGGCAGCGGGTCGTTGCCCAGGATGAGGTCGGCCGCCTTCTCCGCGACCATCATGACCGGCGCGTAGATGTTGCCGTTGGTGACGTACGGCATCACCGACGCGTCCACGACCCGCAGCCCCTCCAGCCCGTGCACCCGCATGGACGCCGGGTCGACCACCGACATCTCGCCGGTGCCCATCTTGCAGGTGCAGGAGGGATGCAGGGCGGTCTCGCCCTCCTTGGCCACCCAGTCGAGGATCTCCTCGTCACTCTGCACGTCCGGTCCCGGCGAAGTCTCCCCCGCGTTGAACGGGTCCATGGCGGACTGGCCGAGGATCTGGCGCGCTGTGCGGACCGCCTCGACCCACTCGCGGCGATCCTGCTCGGTGGACAGGTAGTTGAACCGCAGCGCCGGGCGCTCGCGCGGGTCCTTGCTCTTGATCTTCACCGAGCCGATGGCATCGGAGTACATCGGCCCGACATGCACCTGGTACCCGTGTCCGCCGGAGGGCGCGGAACCGTCATAGCGCACCGCGATCGGCAGGAAGTGGAACATCAGGTTGGGGTATTCGACGTCCTCGTTGCTGCGCGCGAACCCGCCGGCCTCGAAATGGTTGGTCGCCCCCGGGCCCTTGCGGAACAGCCACTGGAGCCCGATCCACGGGCGGTGCCGCCACTTCAGGTACGGCTGCATCGAGACGGGCTGCTTGCAGGCGTACTGGATGTACACCTCCAAGTGGTCCTGCAGGTTCTCCCCGACACCCGGCAGATCGTGCACGACGTCGATGTCCAGCGCCCGCAGCTCCTCGGCGTTGCCGACGCCCGACAGCTGCAGCAACTGCGGCGAGTTGATCGCACCGCCGCACAGGATGACCTCGCGGGCGCGCACCTGCTGCGCCGCGCCGCGGCCGCGCCGGTACTCGACACCGACGGCGCGCTTGCCCTCGAACAGGACGCGGGTGACCAGCGCCCGGGTCTTCACCGTCAGGTTCGGCCGCTTCCTCGCCGGGTGCAGATAGGCCCGCGCGGCGGACAGCCGCCGCCCGCGGTGGACATTGCGGTCGAAGGAGGCGAAGCCCTCCTGCCGGTAGCCGTTGACGTCGTCGGTCAGCGGGTACCCCGCCTGCTGCACCGCCTTCATGAAGGCGGGGAACAGCGGGCTGGACGCCGGGCCGCGTTCGAGCACGAGCGGTCCCGAGTGGCCGCGGAACTCGTCCTCGGGATCGGATGCGAGGCAGTTCTCCATCCGGTTGAAGTACGGCAGGCAGTGCGCGTAGTCCCAGGTCTGCATGCCGGGGTCGGCCGCCCAGCGCTCGTAGTCCATGGGGTTGCCACGCTGGAAGATCATGCCGTTGATACTGCTCGAGCCGCCCAGCACCTTGCCGCGGGCGTGGTAGATGCGCCGCCCGCCCATGTGGGGCTCCGGCTCGGATTCGTACTTCCAGTCGTAGAAGCGGCTGCCGATGGGGAACGCCAGCGCCGCGGGCATGTGGATGAAGACGTCCCACAGGTAGTCGGGCCGGCCGGCTTCCAGCACCAGCACACGGTTGGCCGGATCCGCGGAGAGCCGGTTCGCGAGTGCGCTGCCGGCCGAGCCGCCGCCGACGATGACGAAGTCGTACTGCTCTGGCTCCATTGCTGCCTCGTCTCTCCCCCAGCCTTCCGGCCGGGGGGCCCTCAGCCGTCGATACGCGGGCATGCTAATACTTGTACCGCCATACGCACCAGGTTGCGAGCAACGCAACCTTGAATACTTTCGCCACTTGACCCAAGCATCGTCGCCCCGTTGTTTACTGCACGTATAGTTTCGCTATGAGCAACTACAGCACGGCAGCGGAAACCACAGGCCCCGGGGCCGGAGGGGTGCAGTCCGTCGATCGCGCCGTCAGCGTCCTGGAGATCCTGGCCCAGCGCGGCGAGGCGGGCGTCAGTGAGGTGGCCGCTGAGATCGATGTCCACAAGTCCACCGCGTTCCGACTGCTCGGCGCCCTCGAGGCGCGCGGTCTGGTCGAGCAGGCCGGCGAGCGCGGCAAGTACCGCCTCGGCTTCGGCATCGTGCGCCTGGCCGGTGCGGTCACCGGTCGCCTCGACATCGCCCAGCAGAGCCGTCCGGTCTGCGAGCGGCTCGCCGAAGAGCTCGGTGAGACCGTGAATGTCGCCGTCCTGGAGTCCCACTACATGATCAACGTCTACCAGGTACGAGGCCCCGGCGCGGTCACGGCGCACAACTGGGTCGGCCAGCTGACACCGCTGCACGCCACCTCCAGCGGCAAGATCCTGCTGGCCCAGCTGCCTCCGAAGCGCCGGGCGGAACTCCTGGCGGAAGCGGGCCTGGAAAAACTGACGCCGCAGACCCTGACCTCGAAGGCCCGGCTGGCGAAGAGTCTCGACGAGGCCAAGGAGCGCGGGTACGCCATCACCCTGGAGGAGTTCGAGATCGGGCTGCATGCCATGGCGGCGCCGATCCGCTCCCGTGACGGCGAGGTCGTCGCCGCCGTCAGCGCTTCGGGGCCGGCATACCGGTTCACCGAAGAGCGCATGCACGAGCTCGCACCAGTGCTCATCCAGGGCGCGCAGCAGATCAGTCACCACCTCGGCTACCTGGGCTGAGCTGCCCCTGCCAGGGCTGGGTGCCGCGGGTCAGGGCTGCCGCGCGCCCAGGCGTGCGTGAACCCAGTCGTGGAACACGCCAATGTGGTGCTCGCTGGGCACGAGGACGCCGCCCTTGGCGTACAGGCGCGAGCTCATCGCCGGCTGGCAGCGCTCACAGGCGTCGAAGTCCTGCCTGTTGACGCGGTCGAACAGCTCGACGGAGCGGCTGACGTCCTTTCCGCTGTCCACCACGTCCTTGAGGTAGAGCCAGTCGCACTCGACGATCGTGCGGTCGGCTGCGACGGGGAACATCCGGTGGAAGATCACATGGTCCGGCACGAGGTTGATGAAGACCTGCGGCTTGACGGTGATCGCGTAGTAGCGGCGGTCCTGGTCCTCGGAGACGGTGGGGATACGGTCCAGGCCCTCGGAACCGTCGACGGTGAACCCCTTGACGTCCGCACCGAACTCGGCGCCGTGGCCGACGAAGTACTGGGCTGCGTATCCGTCGGCGAACTCCGGCAGTACCTCGGTGAGTTCGGGATGAATCGTGGCGCAGTGGTAGCACTCCATAAAGTTCTCGACGATCAGTTTCCAGTTCGCCTTGACGTCGTAGACGATCCGCTTGCCGACCTCCAGGTCGGCGATGTTGTACCGGTCGACAGCCGCCACCTCGCCCAGGCGCGCCACGACCTCGCCGATGACCTGCTCCTCGAAGGAGGGCGGGTCGTCCGCGAGGCAGATCCACACGTAGCCGAGCCACTCGCGTACGTGCACGTTCACCAGGCCGTACTCGGTACGGCCGACATCCGTCATCCTGGAGAGGTTCGGCGCGGCGATGAGCTTGCCCTGGAGGTCGTACGTCCACGCGTGGTACGGGCACTGGAACGCCCGCTTGACCTCCCCGGACTCCTCCGTGCACAGCTTCGCGCCCCGGTGCCGGCACACGTTGAAGAAGGCGCGGATCGCGTGGTCGCGCGACCGGGTCACCAGGATGCTCTCGCGGCCCACGTCCACCGTCCTGAAGGCCCCCGGCTTGTCCAGCTCGCGGGAGCGCGCCACGCAGAACCACATCGTCTCGAAGATGTGCTCCTGCTCCAGGCGGAAGATGTCCGCGTCCGTGTAGTAGTGGCCGGGGAGGGTGGCAATCAGGCTCTCCGGAAGGCCGGTCGTTGTCACAGTCACAGTGCACTCCTCGCTGGAGACGTCGTCATCGGGTGGTGAGCGCGCCGGTCAGAAGAGCAGCCCCGGGCGGGACGTGGTCGGGCCGCGCTGCTCACGGGGAGCCGTCCGTGCGGGCCACGGCGGCGGTGGCCAACTCCCGGCGCCGGCGGGTGAAGAGCCGCGCCTGGTTCATACCGAGCACGGCGACCGGACGGCCGGCGCGCCGGTAGACCGCGAGGAAGCTGCGGTCGGCCGTGGCGCCTTCCTCCACCGTGACACTGTCCGCCCCTGCGGCATGCCCGGCGAACTGGATCCGGATGCCGTACTGGTCCGACCAGAAGTAGGGCGGGCGGGGCGGCTCCGGCGCGGCCGTGCCACCGGAGAGCAGCGCGGTCACGGCAGTGGCCGGACGCTCCAGGGCGCCGGTCCAGTGCTCGACCCGGTTATGCGCCCCCGCTACGGGGTCGTACCAGGATGCGCAGTCACCGACCGCGACGACGCCCGGGAGGCTGGTGGCGCCGGCGGCATCGCACTGCACGCCGTTCCCCAGCGCAATGCCGGAGCCCTCCAGCCACTCGACGCAGGGCCGCGCGCCCACGCCGACGACGACGGTGTCGGCCGGGAGGCGGCGGCCGTCCTCGAGCACGACCGCGTCCACGCTCGCCTTGCCGGCGCGGGGAGATGTCCCCGGCTTTCCGCTGATGCCCCGCACGCCGACGCCGCACAGCAGCCGGACGCCGTGGTCCGCGTGGAGCGAGGAGACGATGCCGCCCATCTCCGCCCCGAGCGGCCCGGTGAGCGGCGTGGGCGCCGCTTCGACCACCGTCACATCGAGACCGAGACCGTACGCGGTCGAGGCGACCTCGGCGCCGATGAATCCGCCGCCGATGACGACCAGCCGGCCGCCACGCGCCAGGTCCGCGCGCAGGGCGCGGGCATCGTCGACGGTGCGCAGCACGTGTACGCCGGCCAGGCCGCCACTCCCCGGGAGGGACCGCGCGGCGGCTCCGGTGGCGATCACGACCCCCTCCGCTCTCACCGAGCGGCCGTTCGCGAGCCGGACCGAGCGGCCGCTCCGGTCGAGCCCGACGGCTCGGTCACCGAGCACCCACTCCGCATCGAGGTCCTCGCCGTCCGCTTCGAGCCCGAGTGCGGACTCGTCGATCGCGCCGGCGAGGAATTCCTTCGACAAGGGCGGCCTGTCGTAGGGGCGGTGGGGCTCGTCACCGATGAGCACGAGACGGCCGTCGTAGCCCTGCCTGCGCAGGGCGCGAGCGGCCGACAGCCCGGCGAGCGACGCGCCGACCACGGCCACACTCTTCATGCCCGGCCTCCGGTCAGGCGTGCCACGGCACAGGACGGCGGGAGGTTCGGCGCGGCCTCGGACGGCAGCACGTAGACCATGCCGTCCTCGATGAGGACCTGGTGGGTGCGCACAGGGAGCCTGGCCGGCGGTGAGTCGACGCTGCCGGTGCGCAGGTCGAACTTCGAAGCGTGCAGGGGGCACTCGACCTCGCACCCTTCCAGCCAGCCGTCGGAGAGCGAGGCGTCCTGGTGGGTGCACGTGTCGTCGATGGCGAAAACTTCGCCGTCCTCGGTGTGGAACACGGCGACAGGGGGGTCTACTTCGAGCCGGTAGGCCTCGCCTCGCGGCAGATCTGCGAGACGGCACACGGGAATCATCATGACACCTCGGTGCGTATAGCGAAACGGAGTGCGATTGACGCAACATCAGTCTGGAGGCGCCCCCAGGCCTTGTCAAGGCGTCGATCCGGACAGCGCAGGGGCACCCGGAGCGGTCGGCCACGGGGCACCGGAGCCATTGATTCCACTGGATGTCTTGTGCATGCCATGGCCGGTGATTACGTTCCGGTTTGCTTGTCCGACCGGGCAGCGCCCGGCTCCTCGGCCGTCCACAAGACGCGAGGATTCCCGGGGCAGAGGTTCGCTTGACAGGAGTTCATGTGACCGCATCGTGGCCGCCGGGGCTGCCGAGGGTTCGGGGTGTCGACGGTCACCAGCGGCACCACCGAGGACTGGTCGTACAACGCGACCGGCGGCGGACGGCTCGCAGGTTGCGGCGAGCGAGACGGTTGTCGCGGGCGGCGCGTACGCCTTCCCCGACCTCGGCACGGACCCCGAAGGCGTCGGCGACCGGCCGGAAACGCGGCGGGTGCAGGTGTCCGTCGACGACGAGTCGTTCGGCTCGCCGCGGTCGGCGAAGCTCGACGAGTCCACCGGGACCTGGCAGGCCGAGGTCGGCAGGCTCAGCGTGGGCGAGCATGTGCTGTACGCCCGCGCGGTACGGGACGGTACGCCCTCGGAGGTCGTACGGACCGCGTTCCGGGTCACCCCGGACGCGCGGGTCGAATGGCAGGTCGTGGACCGGAACTCCCCTGTGGACCCGGCGGCGTGGCGGCCGGCCACGGGCCTGGACGACTGGTCGTTCGGCCTCTCGACGTCGGCGTACGGGACCGGGCACAAGACGGTCGTCGCGCGCCTCGTGGAGCGCGGCACGGAAACGGCACGCGATGTGGTGTGGGTGCGGTTCCGTTGACGCCGTCGGGCTGATGCGGCTCATGCGGCCGGGCCGCGGCAGGTCTTTCCTGCCGCGGCCCGGCCGTGGCCGCACCTGGGTCGCCGTGGCCCGGCCCATGGCCGGGGCCGCTCAGCTGCCGCGGGCGATCCACTCCTGCAGATGCGGCGCTTCCGCGGCGATGCTGGTCGTCTCACCGTGACCGGTGTGTACGACCGTGTCGCCCGGAAGCGTCAGCAGCCGGCCGCCGATCGACGCGATGATCGTGTCGAAGTCGCTGAACGACCGCCCGGTCGCGCCGGGCCCTCCCGCGAAGAGCGTGTCGCCGCTGAAGAGAGCGCCCAGGTCTGGCGCGTACAGGCACACCGCCCCGGGAGCGTGCCCGGGAGTGTGCAGGACGCGCAGGCCGGTGCCCGCCGCCTCGATCAGGTCGCCCTCCGCCAGCGCGTGGTCCGGCCGCCGGTACGGGTGCACCATCTTCCAGAGCACCTGGTCGTCGGGGTGGAGCACGATGGGCGCACCCGTCCTGTCCGCGACGCCGTCGGCTGCGTTCACATGGTCGTTGTGCGCGTGGGTGCATACGACGGCGGCGAGACGGCGGTCGCCGACCGCGGCCAGAATCGCATCGGCGTCGTGTGCGGCGTCGACCAACAGGACCTCGTCGTCGTCACCGACCAGCCATACGTTGTTCTCCACATCCCACGTACCGCCGTCGAGGCTGAACGTCCCCCTGGTGACGAGGTGCTCGATGCGCAGCTCGCCGGCCATCACAGCACCACCACCGAGCGGAGCACATCGCCGCGGTGCATCTTCTCGAACGCCTTCTCCACGTCGCCCAGGCCGATCGTCTCGGAGACGAAGGCATCGAGGTCGAAGCGCCCCTGCAGGTAAAGGTCGACGAGCGCCGGGAAGTCCCGCGACGGCAGGCAGTCGCCGTACCAGCTGGACTTCAGCGAGCCGCCACGTCCGAAGACGTCCAGCAGCGGCAGCTCCAAGCTCATCTCGGGGGTGGGGACGCCGACCAGCACGACCGTTCCCGCCAGGTCGCGGGCGTAGAACGCCTGACGGTACGTTTCCGGGCGGCCCACGGCGTCGACAACCACGTCCGCGCCGAACCCTCCGGTCAGCTCACGCACCGCGTCGACGACATCCGCCTTGGTCCCGTCGACGGTGTGAGTGGCCCCCATACCCCTGGCCCGCTCCAGCTTCCGCTCGTCGACATCGACCGCGACGACGGTCGTCGCACCCGCGAGCCTCGCACCGGCCACCGCTGCCATTCCGACCCCGCCGCACCCGATGACCGCGACGGAGTCGCCGCGTCCGACGGCGCCCGTGTTCACCGCCGCGCCGAAGCCCGCCATGACACCGCAGCCGAGCAGGCCCGCAGCGGCGGCCGGAGCCGCGGGGTCGACTTTCGTACACTGCCCGGCGGCGACCAACGTCTTCTCCGCGAAGGCGCCGATGCCGAGCGCGGGGGCGAGCGCTGTGCCATCGAGCAGCGTCATGGGCTGCGTCGCGTTGTGCGTCGAGAAGCAGTACCACGGCTTGCCCTTGCGGCAGGCCCGGCACTGGCCGCAGACCGCACGCCAGTTAAGGATGACGAAGTCGTCGGGCGCGACCTCGGTGACACCCGCGCCGACGGCCTCCACGCGCCCCGCCGCCTCGTGTCCGAGGAGGAAGGGGAAGTCGTCGTTGATGCCGCCCTCGCGGTAGTGCAGATCCGTGTGGCAGACACCGCAAGCCTCGACCTTGACGAGCACCTCGCCCGGGCCGGGGTCGGGTACCACGATGGTCTCGAGGGAGACGGGGGCGCTCTTCCCCCGGGCGACGACAGCGCGGACCTGGTGAGTCATGGATGCTCCTCGTCCGGAACGAATGCCAGTTATGTTGCGCATTGCGGCACACATCTCGACTACCGCAACGAAAGCATCGACGAGGAGGGGAGCGGCGGTCAAGGCCCCGGTCAGGTCCTGTGGCGGCGAGGAACTCGGCATCCACTCCCCCACTCAATCACTAGCACATATGTTCGAATGAGGAGTAGGGTGGCCGTGTGACGGTCCACTTCCAGGCCTCCCTCCTCGACGCACAGGAGGAGATCGCCCTGCGGCCGCTGACCTCCGTCCGGCGCCGGGTGCTGAGCCATGGCGCCTGGCTGGATCTGCTGCCCGGCTGGGTGTCCGGGGCGGACGCGCTGTTCGAGTGGCTGGCCGCCCACGTGCCCTGGCACGCCGAACAGCGGACCATGTACGAGCAGGTCGTCGCCGTGCCGCGGCTACTGGCGTACTACGGGGAGGACGATCCGCTCCCCCACCCCGTCCTGGAACAGGCGCGCTCCGCGCTGAGCCGGTACTACGCCGCCGAGCTCGGCGAGCCGTTCCGTACCGCCGGGCTGTGCCACTACCGCGACGGCAGGGACAGCGTCGCCTGGCACGGCGACACCCACGGCCGCGGCGGCAAGGAGGACACCATGGTGGCCATCGTGTCGGTCGGCGAGCCGCGTGCGCTGGCCCTGCGGCCGCGCCAGGGCGGCGGCCCGGTCATCCGGCAGCCCGTGGGTCACGGCGACCTGCTGGTGATGGGCGGATCCTGTCAGCGCACCTGGGAACACGCCATCCTCAAGACCGGCAAGCCGGTCGGACCCCGCATCAGCATCCAGTTCCGCCCGCGCGGAGTCAGCTGACCCGGAGCACCGGCAGGCTGCTGAAGCCGTTTGCGATGAAGGACTCCACAGGGCGGGCGGCGAGGCCGTCCTCCGCCAGGCGGAGGCCGGGGAAGCGGGCGAACAGCGCCGGCAGGGCGACGGCCGCTTCGAGGCGCGCCAGCGGGGCGCCGATGCAGTGGTGGACGCCGTGGCCGAAGGCGAGGTGTTCCTTGTCGGGGCGGCAGCTGCCTGAGCACCTGGTAGCCGGTGGGCGCCCAGGCCCGTATCCCGCCGGGGAGTTCCGTCAGTGCGGCTGATCCGTGTACGCGCAGGCGGTCGGCCTCCGCGTAGAGGTCGCGTCCTGCGGGGTCGAGGATGACGGGCTGCTGCCCCATGCCTGGCTCCTGCCGACGAAGGAATCCGTAACCGGACGATCGTAGGCGGGAGAGTTCGAATTCCCTGTGGAACCAGGGCAGTTCAGGCCACGGACCCGATCCGCCCCACCGGAGCGTCCGGGCCGTCGTGGTGGATCGGGGTGTGTGCGCCGGCGAGGGAGACTCCGCTGCCGCCGCGGCGGTCCGCGACGATCTCGGCGGCGATCGACAGGGCCGTCTCCTCGGGCGTCCGCGCGCCGAGGTCGAGGCCGATCGGCGAGCGGAGCCTGGCGAGTTCGAGTTCGGTGACGCCGACCTCGCGGAGCCGCTTGTTGCGGTCCTCGTGCGTACGGCGGGAGCCCATCGCGCCGACGTAGGCGACGGGAAGCTTGAGGGCCAGTTCGAGGAGGGGGACGTCGAACTTGGCGTCGTGGGTGAGGACGCAGAGCACCGTACGGCTGTCGACTTCCGTCGACTCCAGGTATCGGTGCGGCCAGTCGACGACGATCTCGTCCGCCTCGGGGAAGCGGGTCTTCGTCGCGAAGACGGGCCGCGCGTCGCACACGGTCACGTGGTAGTTCAGGAACTTGCCGACGCGCACCAGCGCGGAGGCGAAGTCGATCGCACCGAAGACGATCATGCGCGGGGCGGGCACGCTCGACTCGACCAGCAGGGTCAGCGGCCGGCCGCAGAGCCTGCCGTCGGCGCCGATCTCCAGGGTCGCGGTCCGGCCGGCGTCCAGCATCGCGCGGGCCTCGTCGGCGACCGCGCGGTCCAGCTCGGGATGTCCGCCGAGCCCGCCCTCGTACGCGCCGTCGGTACGGACGAGAAGCGCGCGGCCCATCAGTTCGGCCGGCCCGTCGGTGACTCGCGCGACCGCCGCCGCCTCCCCTCCGGCGGCGGCGGCCAGCGCTGCCGCGAACACATCCCGCCAGGGCGAGTCCGCACGTACCGGGGTGACGAGGATGTCGATGACGCCGCCGCAGGTCAGGCCCACGGCGAAGGCGTCCTCGTCGCTGTATCCGAAGCGCTCCACGACGGTCCGCCGACCGTCCTGAAGGGCCTGCCGGCACAGTTCGTAGACCGCGCCCTCCACGCATCCGCCCGAGACCGAGCCGATCGCCGTGCCCTCACTGTCGACAGCGAGGGCCGCTCCCGGCTGCCGGGGCGCGCTGCCGCCGACTGCCACCACGGTGGCGACGGCGAAGTCACGCCCTTGCCCGACCCACCGGTTCAGCTCTTCGGCGATGTCCAGCATGTCGGCCTCCTCGGGGGATCGGTTTCAGTATCGGATGCGTGGAGGGCTACCGGCGTCAGCCGACGCCCAGCCAGTGTTCGATCGGGTTGATCGCGAAGAACACGACGAAGATCACCGTCAGGCCCCACATGAAGGCACTCACCTCGCGGGCCCGGCCCTGGGCGACCTTGATGGCCACGTACGAGATGACACCGGCGGCGACACCCGCGGTGATGCTGTAGGTGAACGGCATCAGCACCACGGTCAGGAACGTCGGGATGGCGACGGAGCGGTCGCTCCAGTCCACGTGCCTGGCGTTCTGCATCATCATCGCGCCGATGACGACCAGTGCCGCGGAGGCGACCTGCGCCGGCACGATCGCGGTGAGCGGGGTGAAGAAGAGGCAGAAGGCGAAGAAGAGGCCCGTGATGACCGACGAGAAGCCGGTGCGAGCGCCTTCACCGACACCGGTCGCGGACTCGACGAACACGGTCTGGCCGGAGCCTCCCGCGACGCCGCCGATCGCGCCGCCCGCGCCGTCGACGAACAGCGCCTTGGACAGGCCCGGCATGCGGCCCTTGTCGTCGGTGAGCTTGGCCTCGGTACCGACACCGATGATGGTGGCCATGGCGTCGAAGAAGCCGGCCAGTACCAGGGTGAAGACGATCATCCCGACGGTGAGCGCGCCGACGTCGCCCCAGCCGCCGAATGAGACCTCGCCGAAGAGCGAGAAGTCCGGTGCGGAGACGATGCTGCCGTTCAGCTCCGGCGGGGAGTTGTTCCACGCCTTGGCGTCGAGACCGACGACGTTGTGGATGATCACGGCCACGATCGTGCCGATGACGATACCGATCAGGATCGCGCCGGGGATGTTGCGCGCCTGAAGCATGAAGATCAGCAGCAGGGTGATGCTGAAGACGAGTACGGGCCAGCCCTGGAGCTCACCGCCCACGCCGAGGGTGAGGGGCGCGCCGAACTCGGGGCCGCGGCCGACGATGCCGCCCTTGAAGAGGCCGATGATGGCCACGAAGAGGCCGATGCCGATGGTGATGCCGTGCTTCAGCGGGAGCGGGATCGCGTTCATGATCAGCTCACGCAGACCGGTGACCACCAGGAGGCAGATCACCACGCCGTACATGATGCACATGGCCATGGCCTGCGGCCAGGTCATCGCGGGCGCGACCTGAGAGGCGAGCACGCCGGACACGGAGAGGCCGGCTGCGAGCGCGAGGGGCACTTTGCCCACAAAGCCCATCAGCAGGGTGGTGGCCGCCGCCGCGAGGGCCGTGGCGGTGATCAGGGCGGGCTGGCTCAGAACGTTGCCGTCAACGTCCTTGCCACCCAGGATGAGCGGGTTGAGCAGGAGGATGTACGCCATCGCCATGAAGGTGGTGACGCCGCCGCGCACTTCGCGCGAGACGGTGGATCCTCTGTCGGATATGTGAAAGTACCGGTCGAGCCAAGACCTGCCGGCCGGGGGACGAGAGCCGGAGCCCGCGTCCTCGGCGGTGGTCTTCGGCTCCACTGACGACTGGGTCATGGTGCCTACTCCCAAGGTTCAAAGGGGCACCCGCACAAAGATTGGAGACTGCGGGATTTGGGATGGTGCGCTGGCTGCACGACCCGGGGGACGGCCCGAGACGAACTGGGCTTGGAACTTGGTGAAGCTGTGGTGCTGTGTGGTGCTGTGGTGCTGTGTGGTGCTTGCTGAGGACCGCGAGCGGTGCGGTACTTCAGGCTCCGGGCGGGGCGCTGTGGAAGTGTGACGTTCCCTGGGCACCCCGCCCGGAGAGCTTGGGTCAGGTGCCGGTGAGGTGCTCGGGGCGCACCGGCGTCCTGTTGAGCTCCAGCCCGGTCGCGTTCCGGATCGCCGCGAGGACGGCCGGAGTGGACGACAGGGTCGGGGCCTCACCGATGCCACGGAGGCCGTACGGCGCGTGGTCATCGGCCAGCTCGAGTACGTCGACGGGGATGGTCGGCGTGTCGAGGATGGTGGGGATCAGGTAGTCCGTGAAGGAGGGGTTGCGCACCTTCGCGGTCTTCGGGTCGACGATGATCTCCTCCATGACCGCGACGCCCAGGCCCTGGGTGGTACCACCCTGGATCTGGCCGACGACGGACAGCGGGTTGAGCGCCTTGCCGACGTCCTGCGCACAGGACAGCTCGATGACCTTGACCAGGCCGAGCTCGGTGTCCACCTCCACGACCGCGCGGTGCGCGGCGAAGGAGTACTGGACGTGTCCGTTGCCCTGGCCGGTGTGCAGGTCGAACGCCTCGGTCGGACGGTGACGCCACTCCAGCTCGAGGTCCACCGCCTCGCCCTCCAGGACGTCCACCAGGTCGGCGAGGACCTCGCCGCCGTCGGTGACGACCTTGCCGCCTTCGAGCAGCAGCTCGGCGGTGGCCCAGGCGGGGTGGTACGAGCCGAACTTGCGCCGGCCGATCTCCAGGACCTTCTCGCGGACGTTCTCGCAGGTGTGCTTCACCGCGCCGCCCGTGACGTACGTCTGGCGGGAGGCGGAGGTGGAGCCGGCCGAGCCGACCTGGGTGTCGGCGGGCTGGATGGTCACCTGCTGGACGCCCAGTTCCGTGCGGGCGATCTGGGCGTGCACGGTGACACCGCCCTGGCCGACCTCCGCCATCGCGGTGTGCACGGTCGCGACCGGCTCGCCGCCCACGACCTCCATGCGCACGCGGGCGGTGGAGTAGTCGTCGAAGCCCTCGGAGAATCCGACGTTCTTGATGCCGACCGCGTAGCCGACGCCTCGTACGACACCCTCGCCGTGCGTGGTGTTGGAGAGGCCGCCGGGCAGGGCCCGTACGTCGACCGAGGAGCCGGTGGCGTCGCCGGACAGCCACTGCTGCTCGGGCGGCAGGGGCCTGGCCTTGATACGGCGCAGCAGCTCGGCGACCGGGGCCGGCGAGTCGACCGGCTGGCCGGTCGGCAGCAGCGTGCCCTGCTCCATGGCGTTGAGCTGGCGGAACTCGACCGGGTCGATGCCCAGCTTGGCCGCGAGCTTGTCCATCTGGGCCTCGTACGCGAAGCACGCCTGGACCGCGCCGAAGCCGCGCATGGCGCCGCAGGGCGGGTTGTTCGTGTAGAGCGCGATGGCCTCGATGTCGACGTCGTCGACGACGTACGGGCCGACGGAGAGGGAGGAGGCGTTGCCGACGACGGCCGGGGAGGCCGAGGCGTAGGCGCCGCCGTCCAGGACGATCTTGCACTTCATGTGCGTGAGCTTGCCGTCCTTGGTGGCGCCGTGCTCGTAGTAGAGCTTCGCCGGGTGACGGTGCACATGGCCGAAGAAGGACTCGAACCGGTTGTAGACGATCTTGACCGGCTTGCCGGTGCGCAGCGCCAGGAGGCAGGCGTGGATCTGCATCGACAGGTCCTCGCGGCCGCCGAAGGCACCGCCGACGCCGGAGAGCGTCATCCGGACCTTCTCCTCGGGCAGGCCGAGGACGGGGGCGATCTGGCGGAGGTCCGAGTGCAGCCACTGGGTGGCGACGTACAGCTCGACGCCGCCGTCCTCGGAGGGCACCGCGAGGCCGGACTCCGGGCCGAGGAAGGCCTGGTCCTGCATGCCGAAGGTGTACTCGCCCTTGACGATCACGTCGGCGCGCTTGGCGGCCTCGTCCGCGTTGCCCCGGATGATCGGCTGGCGGTGCACGATGTTCGGGTGCGGGACGTGACCGATGTGGTGGTCGTCGCGGCCCTCGTGGATCAGCAGCGCGTCGGGGGCGGTCGCGGAGGCCTCGTCGGTGATGACGGGGAGCTCGGCGTAATCGATCTTGATCTTGGCGGCGGCGCGGCGCGCGGTCTCCGGGTGGTCGGCGGCGACGATGGCCACCGGCTCACCGTGGTGCCGGACCTTGCCGTGGGCGAGAACGGGGGTGTCCTGGATCTCCAGGCCGTAGTTCTTCACCTCGGTGGGCAGGTCGTCGTACGTCAGTACGGCGTAGACGCCGGACATGGCGAGCGCTTCGGAGACGTCGATCGATCTGATCTCGGCATGCGCCACAGTGCTGCGGAGGGTGTGGCCCCACAGCATGTCCTCGTGCCACATGTCCGAGGAGTAGGCGAACTCGCCGGTCACCTTGAGGGTGCCGTCGGGGCGCAGCGTCGACTCGCCGATGCCGCCCTTGGTCTGCGAACCCTGGGTGATGTTGGTGGGAGTACCTGCCGGAGCGGTGTTCTGCGCCATCGTCAGACCGCCTCTTCCTGACGGGCGGCCGCGAGGCGGACCGCGTCGAGGATCTTCTCGTAACCGGTGCAGCGGCACAGGTTGCCGGAGAGCGCCTCACGGATGTCCTGGTCGGACGGGGAGGGGTTCTTCTCCAGCATCTCGTCGGCCGCGACGAGGAGACCGGGGGTGCAGAAACCGCACTGCACGGCGCCGGCGTCGATGAACGCCTGCTGGATCGGGGAGAGTTCGCCGCCCTCGCCGGTCTGCGAGTCGGACGGCCTGGCCTCCCACTGCTTGGCCTGGTCCAGCGTGGTGCCGCAGGCACCGGAGACTCCCCCACAGCGCTCCGCGCGTGGGAGGTGCCCCCATCCACCTTGCTCGGCGCGCTGCTGGGCGTAGTCCGCGAGGCCCTCGACGGTGATGACCTCGCGGCCCTCGACCTGGCCGGCGGCCACGAGGCAGGAGCACACCGGCACGCCGTCGAGGCGGACCGTACAGGAGCCGCACTCGCCCTGCTCGCAGGCGTTCTTCGAGCCGGGCAGGCCCATGCGCTCACGCAGCACGTAGAGAAGGGACTCGCCCTCCCAGACGTCGTCGGCCTCCTGCTTACGGCCGTTGACCGTGAAATTCACGCGCATAGTTATGCAGCTCCTTCAAGCGTGATGCCGGTGCCGCGGTACTGCTCCCAGGTCCAGCCGAGCGTGCGGCGAGCCATGATGCCGACAGCGTGCCGGCGGTACTTCGCGGTGCCACGAACGTCGTCGATCGGGTTGCAGGCGCCGGAGGCCAGTTCCGCGAACTGCTTGGCGATCGAGGGGGTGATGATCTTGCCGCTCTCCCAGAAGCCGCCCTCTTCGAGCGCGGCGTTCAGGAAGTCCTCGGCGGCGCGGGCCCGCACCGGGGTGGGGGCCGCGGAGCCGATGCCGGTCTTCACCGTGCGGGTCTCCGGGTGCAGGGCCAGGCCGAAGGCGCACACCGCGATGACCATCGCGTTGCGGGTGCCGACCTTGGAGTACTGCTGCGGGCCGTCGGCCTTCTTGATGTGCACGGTCTTGATGAGCTCGTCGGGCTCCAGCGCATTGCGCTTGACGCCGGTGTAGAACTCGTCGATCGGAAGGAAGCGGGTGCCGCGCACCGACTCCACCTCGACCTCGGCGCCCGCCGCGAGCAGCGCGGGGTGGGCGTCGCCGGCCGGGGAAGCCGTACCGAGGTTGCCGCCGACGCCGCCGCGGTTACGGATCTGCGGCGAGGCCACCGTGTGCGAGGCGAGCGCCAGGCCGGGCAGCTCGGCCCGCAGGTGCTCCATGATCTGCGTGTACGTGACGGAGGCGCCGAGCCGGACGTTCTCCTCGCCGACCTCCCACTCCCGCAGCAGACCGATGCGGTTGAGGTCCAGAAGGTACTCCGGACGGCGGTGGTCGAAGTTGATCTCGACCATCACATCGGTGCCACCCGCAATCGGCACAGCTGTGGGGTGCTCGGCCTTCGCGGCGAGCGCCTCCTCCCAGCTGGCGGGGCGAAGGAAGTCCATGTGCGGCTCTCTTCATTCGTAAAGTCGGGTCTTCGTAAGTCGCGGGTCGTTCACTTCAAGCCAGGAGGCCACAGGCCCTCGACTGGTCGTTCACGTGTTGTTAACGCGGTTGGCCCAAGTACACAAGCCCGGGCTCCCCCGGTGCAGTCACCGAAACCATGAAGGAGTTGGCTGGTCGCCTCCTTCGTCTTGTAGATTCGTATGAAACGCGAGGCTCAGTTACCTCACCGATTTCCAACGGCAACATCGAGACAGATCGGCGGCGAGACCATGCGGCTGCGCGCACTGCTGGAAACCGATGCGCTGGGCCTGCGGCTGCTGGGCGGCGAGGACGAGCTCGACCGCACGGTGCGTGGGGTGATGACCACCGACCTGCGGGATCCCAGCCGGTACCTGTCGGGGGGCGAGCTGGTCCTGACCGGACTGGCCTGGCGGCGTGACGCCGCCGATTCCGAGCCATTCGTACGAATCCTCGCCGGCGCCGGAGTCGCGGGGCTCGCGGCGGGCGAGGCCGAACTCGGTTCGATCCCGGACGACCTCGTCCAGGCGTGTGCCCGCAACCGGCTGCCGCTGTTCGCCGTCAATGAGGACGTCGCTTTCGCGACAATCACCGAGCACGTGGTGCGGCAGGTGTCCGGGGAGCGGGCCGGGGACCTCGCGGCCGTCGTGGACCGGCACCGCAGGCTGATGACGTCCGGTCCTGCGGGTGGCGGCCCGGAAGTGGTGCTCGATCTGCTCACCACCGACCTCGATCTGCGTGCGTGGGTGCTCTCCCCCACCGGCCGGCAGATCGCAGGCGCCGGCGAGCCGCTGTCTTCCAGCGTATGCGCGTCCCTGGCGGGGGAGCATCTGGCTGCCGTACGCACCGGCCGCCGGGGCCCGCACCGGTTCACCCTCCAGGGCAGCACGTACTCGCTCTTCCCCATCCGGGGCAACGGCCGCGGCGCGAGCCCCGCCTCCCGCGACGTACGCGAGAGCGTGCTCTCCGACTGGCTGCTGGCCGTCGAGGCGGACGCGGGCGACTGGCCCGCCGAGCGCCTCGACCTGCTCCAGGGCGTCACCCAGCTGATCGCCGTCGAGCGGGACCGGCGCGACGCAGCCCGTACGGTACGGCGCAGGCTCGCGCAGGAGGTCCTCGAGCTGGTCCAGACGGGCGCCGCGCCCGCCGAGATCGCCGCCCGGCTCCGGGTCGCGGCGCCGGTACTGCTCCCGGGCCTCGGCTCGGCGCCGCACTGGCAGGTCGTCGTGGCCCGGGTCGACTGGGAGGGCGCCGACATCGCCGGCGGCCCCGTCGCCCAGTCGCTGCTGGAGGAGATCCTCGTCGACCCGGCGGCCTCCGGCCCCGAACCGTCCGACCGGATCGCCGTCGCCCATGCGGGTGACGAGGCCATCGCGCTCGTACCGCTGCCCGCGCTCACCACCGACGAAGGCGCGCCGGACACGGCCCTGCACGCCGACGCCCTGCTGGAGGTGGTGCGGGCGCCCCTGTCCGGCGGCCTCGGCGACGACGGCCGGCTGACGCTGGGCGTCAGCGCCGCCGTGCACTCGGCGGAGGGATTGCGCGGCGCCCTGGAGGAGGCTCGGCACGCCCGCCGGGTCGCAGCGGCCCGGCCGGGCAGGGTCTGCGCGGCCGGCCACCACGAGCTCGCCTCCCACGTCCTCCTTCTGCCCTTCGTCCCAGACGACGTACGCCGGGCGTTCACGGCCCGGCTGCTCGACCCGCTGCGCGACTACGACCGCCGGCACCGCGCGGAACTCATCCCGACGCTCGAAGCGTTCCTGGACTGCGACGGTTCGTGGACGCGCTGCGCGACCCGGCTGCATCTGCACGTCAACACCCTGCGTTACCGGGTGGGCAGGATCGAGCAACTGACGGCGCGTGATCTGTCGCGCCTGGAGGACAAGCTGGACTTCTTCCTGGCGCTGCGGATGAGCTGACGGCCGGAGCTGATGACTGACGGCCGGAGCTGGGGGGCGAACTGACTGATTGTGAATTCGTTCACCCATCCCCTTGGCTGATCACCTCAATTCGTGCTGAGATTCGGGCCACAGCTCAATGGCGCGCTTTGGGGAGGGCAATGTGGCGGATACCGCCATGTCTGGGTCAGGAACTGTCTGGGGGGACGATCCAGTCCAGATCGCGGTATGGCGGCTGCGCTCACGCGGCTGTTGGACGGACGCGGCGGCCCTGCTCGAACCGGACGCGTCGCTCGCCGGGCCCGCGCTCCAGCGCGCTTCCCTCCTCGTCGAGCGCTGCCTGTTCACCGAACAGGGCTGGCCGGAGGCGGAGGACGCGCTGCGCACGGCCGAGGCGGTGGCGCGGGACGACGACGAGCGCGGCGCGGCCGCGTGCGAGCGCGGGCAGCTCGCGTACGCCTCCACGGTGCTGGGCATCCGCGACCGGGCGGACGAGGCGCGGGCCGCGCTCGGCCGCGCCGCCGCCCTGCTGGCCCCCGGCTCCCGGGCCAGGCCGCTGCTGGACTTCCGCCGCGGACTCGTCGCCGAACACCTCGCCGACTCCCCGCAGTCGGCCCGCGCGGCCTACCGCCGCGCCCACGCGGGCGCCACGGCCCACGACGACGTCCTGCTGCTGTCCCACACGTGGCGCCACCTGGCGGGCCTCGCGCTGCGCGACGGCGAACTGGCGGAGGCGCGCCACGGCTTCGCCGAATCCCTGCGCATCCGCGAGGAACTGGGCTTCCTGATCGGCACGGCCCCGGCCCTGGCGGCCCTGGCGGAGGCCGAACCGGAACCGGAGGCGGCCCGCCTGCGGGCGGAGGCCGCTCGGTTGTTCCGCCTGTTGGGCGGGGTACCGACCTGGCTGGCGGGGCAGTTGGCGCCTGCGGTGGTCACCCCCGGGTGAGGTCGATCTCGGCCCGTACGGTCTTGCCGACCGGTACGCGGTCGTGAACGCTCCAGCGGGAGGCGAGCGCGGCGACGAGGTGGAGGCCGCGGCCGGCCTCGGCGTCGGTCTCGCTGTCCGTGGCCATCGGGCGCCGCTCCCGCCGGGCGTCGGAGACCTCGATGCGCAAGGCGTCCGGCCGAAGCGTGAGCCCCAGCTCGAAGTCCCGGCCGGGTACACGGCCGTGGGTCAGTACCGGTAGGCCACTGGCGAGGTTTCCGCTGCGCGGACCCTTTTCCAGTGGCCCCCGGCCCGAACCCGCCGTGCA
>NZ_JANAVP010000040.1 GCF_024213665.1 Streptomyces sp. A3M-1-3 | reverse complement strand
CACGGCGGGTTCGGGCCGGGGGCCACTGGAAAAGGGTCCGCGCAGCGGAAACCTCGCCAGTGGCCTACCGGTACTCGCCCATGGGCGTGTACCCGGCCGGGACTTCGAGCTGAGGATCGTCGTCGGCGACGAACTTCTCCGTATCGAGGTCTCCGATACCCGCGGTGACCGGCAGCCGGCTCCACGGCAGCCCGTCCCCGCTCTCGGACTGGCCGAGAGTGGGCACGGGCTGCTGCTGGTCGAGACCCTTGCCACCGCCTGGGGCGTGCACGCCCGCACGGTGGGCAAGACGGTCTGGGCCGAGCTGGAACTCAACCCGGCCGGCAGTCGGTGAACACCCGGTGGACAAAAGGGATTCCGTCCGGGGCTTCGGTAAAAGATGTGGGGGCTGGTGCAGACGGGGGCGGCGCGACCTGATAGACACAGAGGTCGTTCACGGCCCGACCAGCCAGCGCACGCCCAGGGGGACCGCCGCACTGTGAAGCCTCTTCGCCGTCACCTCATCAACGTAACCCGCCAAGTGCTGTGCGCCGCCGCGCTCGCGGCCACCCTGACCACCGCCGCCGTCGTGAGTTCGCCGACGCCCGCCGGTGCTGGGGAGTCGGAGCCCACGCCCGACAGTCCGCAGGCGCAGGACCGTGGCAACGCGCGGCTGGAGTTGCCGGACCTTGTGGTCAACCCACCCGCCCCGCCCGGAAGTCCGGAGGGGGCCGCGGGCATACCCGGGACGGCCCTCGACGCGTACAAGCGGGCGGCGACTTCGGTGGGGGCCGCGCTGCCGGGGTGCCATCTGCCCTGGGAGCTGATCGCGGGTATCGGCCGGGTGGAGTCCGTACACGCGTCGGGCTACGGCCTGAAGGCCGACGGCTCCACCGAGAAGCCGATCCGCGGACCGCGTCTGGACGGCAGGCAGTTCGCGCTGATCAAGGACACGGACGACGGACGCTGGGACGCCGACACCGAGTTCGACCGGGCGGTCGGCCCGACCCAGTTCATCCCGTCGACGTGGGCGAACTGGGAGATGGACGGCAACGGCGACGGCAAGCGGGACCCGAACAACATCTACGACGCCGCGCTCGGTACGGGAATGTACCTGTGCGCCGGTGACCGGGACCTGGCCAAGGCCGAGGACCTGGACAAGGCGCTCCTCAGTTACAACCACTCCCGCGAGTACGTCAACACGGTCCTCACCTGGATGCGTACGTACCAGCAGGACGGCGCCGCCGAGGTGCCCAACCCGCCGGCCGTCGTCAACCCGGTGCCCGAGACGCCGGTCACCCCGGTCGTACCGACCCCGCCCCCGACGACTCCCGCGACGCCGCCCACGAAGCCCACCCCGCCGAACAAGCCCGGCAAGCCGACGAACCCGGGCACGCCGGGCACACCGGGCACGCCGGGCACACCGGGTACGCCCGGCAAGCCCACGCCGCCCGCTCCCACCGTGAACAAGCTGGAGCGGGTCGGCAGTCCCTCGCTGACCGCCGAGGCGGGCGCCGAGTTCGCGACCCGCCCGCAGGTCAGGGCGGGCAAGAGCGACGGCAAGCCGGCCGCCGGGGAGGCCGTGCTGTTCGAGATCGTCGGCGACACCGGTGCCCACTTCCCCTCCGGCCGGAAGACCGCCGTCGTCCACACCGGTGCCGACGGCCGCGCCACCGCCCCCGTGCTCTCGGCCGGCGACCGGCCCGGCACCTTCGCCGTACGTGCCACGATCCCGGCCCGCGCCCTGCCCGCGATCGGCTTCAGCGCCACGGTCAAGCCCGCGCCCGCCCCCGTGGCCGACGCGCTGGCCCGCACGAGCGACACGCCGCTGGAGACCGTCGCGGGCGAGAGCTTCGCCGAACCGGTCGGCATCCTGGCGACGGCCGAGGGCAAGGCGGTGGCGGGCACGGTGCTCACCGCGAGCATGGTCACCAAGGACGAGAAGGGCGACTGGGTCCCGGCCGAGGCCGGCCCGTACTTCAAGGACAAGGACGGCAAGCCGGTCCGCACGGTCACGCTTGCGGCGACCGGAGCCGACGGCAGGGCCGTGCTCCCGGAGATCTTCACGGACGAAAAGCCGGGCACGTACACGCTGCGCCTGACCACGCCCGAGGGCGTCACCCTGGACGTCACCCTGACGGTCAAGGAAAAGCCCGCGGACCCGACCCCGACCCCGACCCCGACCCCGACGCCTCAGCCGTAACGGCAAAGGCAGGAGCCCTGCTCCCCACCGAGGTGGGGAGCAGGGCTCCTTGGGTACTGCTAACTCCGACCGCGATCCGGTCGGCCCGGGCAACTAGGCCGGGGTGACGTTCTCAGCCTGCGGGCCCTTCGGACCCTGCGTGACGTCGAAGTTCACGGTCTGGTTCTCCTCGAGGGAGCGGAAGCCAGACGCGTTGATCGCGGAGTAGTGGACGAAGACATCCGGGCCGCCGCCGTCCTGGGCGATGAAGCCGAAGCCCTTTTCAGCGTTGAACCACTTCACGGTTCCGGTAGCCATAAGCCCTCCTTGGGCCAAAGGGTTGCCCTGCTCCAGAACCTGCTAAGAAGTCTGAAAACTACAAAAGCCTGCGGGTCACATGCTCCGCAGGCTCTGTACTGCAAGGGAAACCAAACTGCAACTTGCGATGAGCCTAGCACGCAGGGTCGGCAGAGGGGTAGAGGGAAAGATCACTTCACCCGGACGTTTGACACCCCTCTGACGTGCTGACGGAGATGCCGGGGCTAGCCTCGCGATGTGGACACCGAAGAAGACACAGCATCCGACGGCCACCGTCGTAGCCGGCCGCGTGTCGGTCACATCCAGTTCCTGAACTGTCTGCCCCTTTACTGGGGGCTCGCCAGGACCGGAACGCTCCTCGATCTCGAGCTGACGAAGGACACCCCTGAGAAGCTCAGCGAGCGACTGGTGGCGGGCGAGCTGGACATCGCCCCCATCACCCTGGTCGAGTTCCTGCGCCACGCCGACCAGCTCGTCGCCTTCCCCGACCTCGCGGTCGGCTGCGACGGCCCCGTCATGTCCTGCGTGATCGTCTCCCAGGTGCCGCTGAGCCGGCTCGACGGTGCCCGGGTCGCGCTCGGGTCCACGTCTCGTACGTCCGTACGGCTGGCGCAGCTGCTCCTCGCCGAGCAGTACGGGGTCGAGCCCGACTACTACACGTGCCCGCCCGACCTCGGGCTGATGATGCAGGAGGCCGACGCGGCCGTGCTGATCGGGGACGCCGCCCTGCGCGCCTCGCTGCACGACGCGCCCCGGCTGGGCCTTGAGGTTCACGATCTCGGGCTGATGTGGAAGGAGTGGACGGGGCTGCCCTTCGTCTTCGCCGTCTGGGCGGCGCGCAAGGACTACCTGGCGCGCGAGCCCGTCGTCGTGGAGAAGGTGCACGAGGCGTTCCTGGCCTCGCGCGACCTGTCCCTGGAGGAGGTCGCCAAGGTCGCCGAGCAGGCCGCCCGCTGGGAGACCTTCGACGCGGATCTGCTGAAGCGCTACTTCACGACGCTGGACTTCCGGTTCGGTCCGGACCAGCTGGCGGGTGTACGCGAATTCGCCCGCCGGACCGGACCCACGACCGGGTTCCCGGCCGACGTGAAGGTCGAGCTGCTCGGCGGGACCCGCTGATCACTCGGCGGCGATCGGCGCCTGCATCTGGTCGCTGATCCACTTGATGGACCCGTCTCCCATGCCCGTCACATACGTCTTGGCGTTGTGCGAGCCGTCCTGGATGACCTGGAGGCGGGTCTTGACCGGGCCCTTGCCGTAGTCCCTGATGAAGTTCTTCACCTTGGTAAGCCCGGATTCCCTGCTTCCGGCCTGGAACGCCAGGTATACGTCCGGGCCGCCCGGCTTCGCGGCCAGTGCCCGCGCGAGCTTCTCCGGGTGGTTGGCCTGCCGCTCCTTCTCATGGCCGTTCCACAGCGGCGAGTCCGGGACGGTGTCCGGGCCGGACGCGATCACGGCCTTGAACTGCTCGGGCTTCTTCAGTACGGACTTCAGGCCGACGAAGCCGCCGGACGACGAGCCCATGAACGCCCAGCCGTCACGGGACTTGAAGGTACGGAAGTTCGCCTTGACGAAGTCGGGCACGTCCTCGGTCATCCAGGTGCCCATCTTCGGCTGCCCGGGTATGTCGCTGCCGTCGTAGTAGTAGTCGGCGTCCGGGTTGAGTACGGGCATCACGACGATGAAGGGCAGGCTCCTGCCCTCCCGCGACCACTTGCTGATGCTGCTCTGGAGCCCCAGGTCGGTCCCCATCCAGTAGTTGTTCGGGTAGCCGTTGCCGCCTGGCAGGGCGATCAGTACGGGGAAACCGCTCTGCGCGTACTTCGGGTCGAAATACTGCTTGGGGGCCCACACCCACACCTTGCCGGTGAAGCCCGACTTCTTGCCGTGCAGCGTGGTCACGCCGATCTCGGTGCCGTCGTCGATGGAGTTCTGCTTGGTGAACTCCGCCTTCGGGCCGGTCGGCAGCAGCGTCTTCCGCTCGGCTTCCGAGAGCTGGTTCTTCCCGCTGTCCGTGGAGCGGGTGGTGGCGGTGGCCGGGGCGCTCCGACCGTCGAAGCTGACCGGCGCGCCTTCGTCGGAGCAACCGGCGACCAGGGCGACCGAGGTGAGGACGGCAGCGGCTGTGAGGACGGCGGGCAGGTGTTTCATGGCATGGCTCCGGCAGAGAGGTGAGGAGGGGGGTGAGGAGAGAGGTGAGGTGAATTTCGTCCGGAGAGAGGGCCGATGAGGCGCTTTGGTTCGCCCGGAGCCGTCCCCGATCCGCGTGATCCCCGACACCCGGGGGCATAGGCTGCTCGGGGATCGCAGGGAGTCGCAGGGGGACTTGGGGAGTCCGAGGGGGAGGACCACGTCATGCAGCCGCTCGAAGCAGGCGAACCGCAGACCATCGGCGCCTACCGGCTGCTCGGCCGGCTCGGCGCGGGCGGCATGGGCCGGGTCTATCTGGGGCGCAGCGCGGGCGGCCGTACCGTCGCGGTCAAGGTGGTCCATCCGCACTTCGCCTCCGACGACGAGTTCCGGGCCCGGTTCCGCCGCGAGGTCGAGGCCGCCCGGCAGGTCGGCGGCGACTGGACGGCGCCGGTTCTGGACGCCGACCCGGACGCGTCCGTGCCATGGGTGGCCACCGGCTATGTGGCGGGACCGCCGCTGGGGCAGGCGATCGGGGAGTACGGTCCGCTGCCAGAGCACGCGGTACGGACCCTGGGCGCCGGGCTGGCCGAGGCGCTGGCCGCCGTGCACGAGCTGGGACTCGTACACCGCGATGTGAAGCCGTCGAATGTGCTGCTCACGCTCGACGGGCCCCGGCTCATCGATTTCGGCATCGCGCGGGCCACGGACGGCACCGCATCGCTGACCTCCACCGGCGTCTCGATCGGCTCGCCGGGCTATATGTCCCCCGAGCAGATCCTCGGCAAGGGCGTCACCGGCGCCGCCGACGTCTTCTCCCTGGGCGCGGTACTCGCATACGCGGCGTCCGGTACTCCGCCCTTCCCCGGCGACAACTCGGCCACCCTCCTCTACAAGGTCGTGCACGAGGAGCCGGAGTTCGGCGAGCACTTGCGCGGTGAGCTGCGCGAGCTGATCGCCGACTGCCTCGCCAAGGCCCCCGGCACCCGGCCCGGCCCGCGCGAGATCGCTTCCCGGCTGGCCCCCGGTGGCGCGGCTTCGATGGTCGCGACGGGCTGGCTGCCGGGGCCCCTGGTCGAGCAGGTGAGCCGGGCGGCGGTGCGGCTGCTCGACCTGGAGCCGCAGGCGTCGGCGCCGGGCGGGTCCGGGCCGGTGCCGTTCAGCAGCCCTTCGGTCGGCGGCGCTTCGGTGGGCGGCGCTTCGGCCGGTGCGTTCGGGCCGCCCGACCCGTCGTACGGCGAGGCCGTACCGCAGCAGCGCGAGCCGCAGGACGCGCCGCCCGGCCGGCTCGCGCTCTCGGTCACCGCGAACTCGGTGCGGGCCGGCGACGGCGAGCGACGCGGCCGGAAGCTGAGCTGCACGGTGGCCCTGGCGGTGGCGGCCGCGCTGGCGGCGGTGACGGTGGGCGGCGTGTTCGTACTGGACCTGCTGCCGGGGCGCGGCGGGGAGGACGCCGACACGGCAGGGGAGAAGCCCCCGGCGGCCTCGTCCTCGTCCTCGGCACCTTCGGACACGGAGCAGAGTCCGCCCGCGGGGTCCCGGAGCACGGTCCCGGACGGCATGGTCGGCACCTGGAAGGGCACCGTCACCGTGAACGCCGGTGTCAGCACAACGTTCGAGATCACCGTCAAGAAGGGCAAGGTCGGCGACGTGGTCGGCCGGGACAGGTCCGTCATCGACCTCCTCGGTACGAAGACCGACTGCAGCGGCGACTGGAAGCTGGCGTCCGCCACCGACCGGTCCGTCGTCCTGGACACCAGCGGCAATATCAATCCGGCCCCCGGGATCTGCTCCAACGGTTCGCCCGAGGAGCGGTTCAGCCTCAATACGAACGGCACCCTGCACTACAAGTCCGGCGACGCACTCGCCGGCAACCCGGAGGGCGACCTGAAGCGCCAGTAGCGACCGGCCCGCAGGGCTGCCGGTGTGCTGGCGTACGCTGGATCGGTCCGCTGACCCACTGATCCACCGCCGAAAGGTGACGCCCCGGTGACCGAGAAGGCCGACCCGCAGTCCGTCCTCGACCGCGCTGCCGAGGGTGGCCGGATCACCCCGGAAGAGGCGCTCGACCTCTACCGCTCGGCCCCGCTGCACGCGCTCGGCGCGGCCGCCGACGCGGTGCGCCGCCGCCGGTACGCCGGTACCGAGCACATCGCGACGTACATCATCGAGCGGAACATCAACTACACCAACGTGTGTGTGACCGCCTGCAAGTTCTGCGCGTTCTACGCCCCGCCGAAGGACACGGACAAGGGCTGGACCCGCGACCTCGACGACATCCTGCGCCGCTGCGCGGAGACCGTCGAGCTGGGCGGTACGCAGATCATGTTCCAGGGCGGCCACCACCCGGACTACGGCGTCGAGTACTACGAGAAGCACTTCTCGGCGATCAAGCAGGCGTACCCGCAGCTGGTCATCCACTCCCTCGGCGCGTCCGAGGTCGAGCACATGGCCCGGATCTCGTCGGTGTCGGTGGAGGAGGCCATCTCCCGTATCCACGCGGCCGGTCTCGACTCGTTCGCGGGCGCGGGCGCCGAGCTGCTGCCGGCCCGGCCGCGCCAGGCTATCGCCCCGCTCAAGGAGTCCGGCGAGCGCTGGCTGGAGATCATGGAGATCGCGCACGGGATGGGCGTCGAGTCCACCTCGACCATGCTCATGGGTACGGGTGAGACCAACGCCGAGCGCATCGAGCACCTGCGGATGATCCGCGACGTACAGGACCGGACGGGCGGCTTCCGCGCGTTCATCCCGTACACCTACCAGCCCGAGAACAACAAGCTGAAGGGCCAGACGCAGGCCACGCTCTTCGAGTACCTGCGCATGATCGCCGTCTCGCGCCTCTTCCTCGACAACGTCGCCCACATCCAGGGCTCCTGGCTGACCACGGGCAAGGAGGTCGGCCAGCTGTCGCTGCACTACGGCGCGGACGACCTCGGCTCCATCATGCTGGAGGAGAACGTGGTGTCGTCGGCGGGCGCGAAGCACCGGTCGAACCGGCTGGAGATCATCGACCTGATCCGCAAGGCGGGCCGGGTGCCGGCGCAGCGCGCGACGACGTACGAGCACCTGCTCGTGCACGACGACCCGGCGAACGACCCGGTCGACGAGCGCGTCGCCTCGCACATCTCGTCCACGGCGATCGAGGGCGGCACGGCGCATCCCGAGCTGAAGCTCATCGCCTCGAACTGAGGCGGACCGCTGCCTTGCTGACGATTCATGCCGCGCCGCTGGTCCTGCCGGTCGGCGCGGCCCCCGTGCCGGAGGGTGCGGTCCTCGTCGACGGCGACCGGATCGCTGCGATCGGCCCGTACGAGGAGCTGGCGGCGGCGCATCCACAGGCCCGCGTGCGGCGGTGGCCCGGCGTGCTCACGCCGGGACTGCGCCAGTGGCACGGGACCTGGCTGCTGAAGCGCTGCTACCACCCCGACCCGCGGGAGGCCGGCGAACTCGGCGAACTGCCGTTGTCCGGGGCCGCGCTGGAGTCGCTGGAGCTGGACGCCGCCCGCCTGGCGGGCAGTGTGCGGCGGGGGCTGCAGCGGATGCTGAGGCACGGCACCACAGCCCTGGCGGTGATGGACGACCCTCTCCTGCGGACCGCGGTCGCCCGCGTGGGGCTGACCGTCGTCTCGCCGGTCGGCGGTCCGGGAGGCATGCTCCTCGGCGGGCCGGACCTCGATCCGTTCGTGGAGGGGTACGACCTGCCGGGTTCCGTGCACACCCCGCTGGCCGTCGGCGCTCGCGCCGACCTCGCGGTCTTCGACGTGCCGGACGAGGCGGCTCTGGTGGCCGCGGGCGCCGCCAGTTGTGTGGCCACCGTCCTCGACGGGCGGCTCGTCTACCGGGCGCGCTGATCTCGCCGTTCAGTGGTCCGTATGCTCCGGGTGGTCCGTCAACTGGGTGAGCGCGGCCAACAGGCAGAGCTGGAGCCTGGAGACCTCGCCGAGTTTCTTCCGCAGATTGGCGATATGGAACTTGACGGTCCGCTCGGATATGTGAAGATCCCTGGCTATTTCCTCGTTGGAAGGAGCCGTATGCAGAAGGGCGAATACGGCTGCCTCCTGGTCAGTGAGGTCGTTGATGCGGTCCGCTCCGCGGCATAGTTCTTCGGCATCCTCACGCTCGGCGATGAGTGCGCGAAGGCTGCGCAGATCCATCAGTTCCCCCGGTCCAGGTCAGAATCATCGATCGATCCTAATCACCCGACGGGGCGGGCACTCATAGATTTTCCGACCAATTGGATTGGCCGAAAATGGAGTTACCTCCGTGCGGCGGCAAGGGTGGAGGCGAGTCGCAGCCGCTCCTCGTGCTGCGCCTTGGCGAGTTTGAGCGTTTCGGCGTTCTTCTCGATGAGCCCGCGCTGGTAGGCCGACTCCACCGCAAAGGCAACGCCCACCAGATTCACCTTCTCCTTGCAGGCGACATCGGTCTTGGCGGCGGTGACGGCGGCAGGACTGGACAATTCCTGGTTCTGGAAGCCGAGTTTCTCGGCCGCGCCCAGCGGACTCGCGGCCGAATAGCCGCTCTCCTTCATGCACTGCGACCACTGGTTGAAAACGCGACGTACGCGAGAATCCTCTCGGGCGTGCGATTCCGCTTCGGCGACGAGACTGAAGACGAAGAGGGTGTCGACACTGTCCGGGGCCGGGGCGTAGAGCTTGAGGAACGACTCGCGCAGGCAGCCGCCGACGGGGATCGCGGTGCCGTTGACCTTGATGCCGCTCTTCGTGGTCTCCGCCTCTCGCCGGCTCTTGGGCAGCTTGTCCGGCGCCAGATCGTCCGGCCCGTGCAGCACCAGCCTTCCGGTCGCGCTCAGCGCTGCCTGCTGCGGCGGACGTGCGGCTCCGCGGGCGCTGCCCGGGGACGCGTATCCGTACGTGGCAGCGGCCGCCGGATCGGACACCCCGTACCGGCGCGAGCCGTCCTGTCCTCGGTCGGTCGCGGGCATCGGCGG
This sequence comes from Streptomyces sp. A3M-1-3, assembly GCF_024213665.1. GTDB lineage: Bacteria > Actinomycetota > Actinomycetes > Streptomycetales > Streptomycetaceae > Streptomyces. The sequence continues at coordinate 47,097 of NZ_JANAVP010000040.1, read as the reverse complement.
CGGGCTGTACGTGAATCCGTAGCGCGCCATGCACCGGCCGGCGAGCAGCTGCTGGCTCCGGGAGAGCAGATCCCGGTCCGCGTCGGTGCGTTCGTATGCGTCGAGCGGGAACGTGAGCCCCTGGGTGCGGAGCAGCGTGGGCGTGGACGCCACGGCCGGTTCCCGGCGTGCGTCGTCGCCCGCGCCGCCGCCGCCGCCGCCGTCGCCGGCGCAGCCTGTGAGACCGGCCAGGAGGCCGGAAAGGGCGAGGAGCGTGACGGTCGGGTGGGCGGGGCGGCGGACGGTCGGCGGGGGCATCGGAGTCCTTCGGGACGTACGGGGGTACGGGGGTACGGGGGGCGGGGGCCGGTCAGCCGCACTTGCCCCAGTGGGCCGAGGAGAGCTTGTTCCTGAAGGTCCTGGAGGCGTCTCCGCTGTAACCGGGATCCAGGGAGCCCCATGCGCCTTCGTAGTCGGCGTCGGTGTACACGCAATACTGCAGAACGGAGCGGTTCCAGTAGGAAGCCGTGGCGTCATTCACGGTATCTCCGTAGCCGTTGCAGGTGCTCTTGCCCTTGAAACGGTTGTTGCTGAAGGTCTTGTCGTCGTAGATCAGGTCGTGCACGCAGCCGCCTCTGCCGGAGTTGTGGTAGAGGCCGAACTCCGACGATTCCAGCGTCCCGTTCTGCGGCGTGGCCGACTGTGCCGTTCCGGCGGTCGCGAAAGCGAATCCGCCGATTGCCGATACGGCGACGGCGAGTGAGGCGACGCGCTGCCTGGTGGTCGGCTGTCTCATGGTTCACATCCCTGGTCCGGTCGCGCATTCGAGGTCCGACCCTTTGGCGGATCGCACAACAGGTAGTCAAACAAGGGTCGTTGGGGGGCGTCTACTGTCCCCGGGAACAGTTGACGAGTGCATGTTCGAACACATAGCGTCACGCCCGCCCGCTCGTACCCGGTCTGGAGCCTCTGCACGCCCTTGTCCGCCCCGCTGCGCTCCCTGGCGGCGCCCGCCCTTCTCATCGCCGCACTCGTCGGCTGCGGGGCGCTGGGCGAACCCGAGCCGGGGAAGTCGCCCCCGCAAAGTGAAAAGGAACTTGCTTACTACTCGTGCCGGAGAAGCACGGGGTGATCCTGGACCACCGGGACGACGGCCAGACAAAGGTCGACAAGGACAAGACGGTCGCAGACATCCAGGTCGCGGCGCAGCAGAAGTGCTTCGACAAGCTTCCCGATCCGGAGGCTGATCCGGTCGACAAGGAAATCCTGGAGAGCGAGCGGAAGTTCAGCGCCTGCATGCGCGAGAACGGCTTTCCCGCCTACCCCGACCCCGATCCCGCGACGGGCGAGACCGTGCCGACTCCAGCGCTCGCCGAGGCGCTGGAGCGGAAGGACCCGGCCCTCCTCTACGCCAAGGAGGCGTGCGTACCGAAGCGGACAGGCCGGCCCGCTGCCGGAGGATGACACCGCCCCCCACCGGCGGCGGCCAGGCCGAGGCGCTGCGCCGCTGACGCCGGCCGCGCCGACACGACCCTGCGGGCCGTATCCGGCGGGCCGCAGGACACAATGGCGGCGTGACCCGCGCATCCCTGAACAAGCAGCCGCACGAAGTCGCCTCGATGTTCGACGACGTGGCGGCGAACTACGACCTGACCAACGACGTCCTCTCGCTCGGCCAGGACCGGCTGTGGCGCAGGGAGGTCGCCAAGGCCGTGAACGCCCGCCCGGCGCAGAAGGTCCTCGACCTCGCCGCGGGCACGGCCACGTCCTCACTCCCGTTCGCCGCCACCGGCGCGTACGTCGTCCCGTGCGACTTCTCGCTCGGCATGCTGCGCGAGGGCAAGAAGCGCCACCCGCATCTGCCGCTGACCGCCGGTGACGCGACGAAGCTGCCCTTCCGCGACAGCGTCTTCGACACGGTGACGATCTCGTTCGGCCTGCGCAACGTGCAGGACACCGACGCGGCGCTGCGCGAGCTGTACCGGGTCACCAAGCCCGGTGGCCAGGTGGTGATCTGCGAGTTCTCGCACCCGACCTGGGCCCCGCTCCGCACGGTCTACACCGAGTACCTGATGCGCGCGCTGCCGCCTGTCGCCAGGGCGGTGTCCAGCAACCCGGACGCGTACGTCTACCTCGCCGAGTCCATCCGCGAATGGCCCGACCAGCCGGCGCTGGCGTCGCGCCTCAAGCAGGCCGGCTGGACGAAGGTGGCCTGGCGCAACCTGACCGGCGGCATCGTCGCGCTGCACCGCGGCACCAAGCCCGCCGCCTGAGCCGGTCCGCCGTGGACTACCAGGCCGTACTGGAGCGGATCGCCGAGGATGTCGCGCCGCGGATCGGCAGTGGCCGCCCCGCCGAGTACATCCCGGCCCTCGCCTCCGTGGACCCGCACCGCTTCGGCATGGCCCTCGCCGATCTGGACGGCACGGTGTACGGGGTGGGGGACTGGCAGCGCCCCTTCTCCGCCCAGTCCATCACCAAGGTGTTCACCCTGGCGCTCGCCCTGGCCCAGGGCGGCGACAGCCTCTGGCGGCAGGTCGGCCGGGAGCCGTCCGGCAACCCCTTCAACTCGCTGGTGCAGCTGGAGTACGAGAACGGGATCCCCCGCAACCCGTTCATCAACGCGGGCGCGCTCGTCGTCACCGACCGTCTGCAGACCCTGACCGGCGACGCGAGCAGTGAACTCCTGGAGTTCCTGCGGGAGGAGAGCGGAAACCCGGAGCTGGCCTTCGATCCGGAGGTCGCCGAGTCGGAGTCCGCGCACGGCGACCGCAATGCCGCCCTGGCCCACTTCATGGCCTCGTACGGCAACATCACCAACCCCGTCCCCACCCTGCTCGACCACTACTTCTGGCAGTGCGCGATCGAGATGAGCTGCGCCGACCTGGCGCTGGCCGCCCGCTTCCTGGCCCGCCACGGGCTGCGCGCCGACGGCAGCCGCCTGCTGACCCGCAGCGAGGCCAAGCAGATCAACGCGGTGATGCTCACCTGCGGTACGTACGACGCGGCCGGCGACTTCGCCTACCGGGTCGGGCTGCCGGGCAAGAGCGGCGTCGGCGGCGGGATCGTGGCGGTCGTGCCGGGGCGCTGCACGCTGTGCGTGTGGAGCCCCGGCCTGGACGCGCGGGGTAACTCGGTGGCCGGTGTGGCCGCGCTGGACCGTTTCACCACGCTCACCGGCCTCTCGGTTTTCTAGCGGCTTCCTACAACTCCAGCCGGAAGCGGTAGCACTTCTTCCTGGACACCGGAGTGTGCAGCGTCTCCGCCAGCTCCATACCGAGCCGCCGGGTGACCGCGATGGACCGCTCGTTGCCGGCGTCGACCATCGCCACCACCTCCTTCACCCCGGCCGCACGTACCCGCTCCAGCGTCGCTTCGGCCGCGGCGGTGGCGTACCCCTGCCCCCAGTACGCGCGGCCGAGCCGCCAGCCGATCTCGATCCCGCCCGCCGGGCCCCACGCATGCGGCCACGGCTGCGCGCCGGTGAAGCCGATGACCTCGCCCGCCTCGTCGGTCATCGTCCACAGGCAGAAGCCGTGGGTGGCGTCGTGCATCCGCTGCCGGGCGGTCAGCTCCTCGTACACCGAGAGTTCGGCAGCGGCGCCGCCGTGGAACTCCATCACGCACGGGTCGTCGAAGACCCGGTGCCAGACGAGGGCGTCCTCCTCGGTGGGCACGCGGAGCTGGACGACGGGGAGCGGCTTGGCCATGGAGGGCAGCCCTTCAGGAGACCGGTGAGTGCTGCTGCATAGACTGCCTCTGTCCTGTGCCGTTCGGCACGCAATATCGAGTCTTCGGGAGATCCCGCCGTGACCGAGCCCCTCTCCGAACACACCGCAGATGTGATCGTCGTCGGGGCCGGGCCCGCCGGCTCCACGACCGCGTACTACCTGGCGAAGGCCGGACTCGACGTCCTCCTGCTGGAGAAGACCGCCTTCCCGCGCGAGAAGGTCTGCGGCGACGGCCTTACGCCGCGCGCCACCAAGCAGCTCGTCGCCATGGGCATCGACATCTCCGAAGAGGCCGGCTGGCTGCGCAACAAGGGCCTGCGGATCATCGGCGGCGGTGTCCGGCTGCAGCTCGACTGGCCGGACCTCGCGAGCTACCCGGACTACGGACTGGTGCGCAAGCGCGACGACTTCGACGAGCAGCTGGCCCGCCAGGCGCAGAAGGCAGGCGCGCGGCTGTACGAGCGCTGCAACGTGGGCGCGCCGATCGTCGACGAGCGGACCGGCCGGATCACCGGCGTGCACGCCAAGATGGGGGAGGAGAAGACCCCGGTCATCTTCCACGCCCCGCTGGTGGTCGCCGCCGACGGCAACTCCACCCGGCTGTCGCTGGCCATGGGCCTGCACCGCCGCGAGGACCGCCCGATGGGCGTGGCCGTACGGACGTACTTCACCAGCCCCCGCCACGACGACGACTACCTGGAGTCCTGGCTGGAGCTGTGGGACCGGCGCGGACCGGGCGAGGACCGGCTGCTGCCGGGCTACGGCTGGATCTTCGGCATGGGCGACGGTACGTCCAATGTCGGCCTCGGCGTCCTCAACACCTCCGACTCGTTCAAGGAGCTGGACTGGCGCGAGGTGCTCAAGGCGTGGTGCGCCTCGATGCCGGAGGACTGGGGCTACACCCCGGACAACATGACGATGCCGATCCGCGGCGCCGCCCTGCCGATGGCCTTCAACCGCCAGCCGCACTACACCAAGGGCCTGCTGCTGGTCGGTGACGCGGGCGGGCTGGTCAACCCGTTCAACGGCGAGGGCATCGCGTACGCCATGGAGTCCGGCCAGATCGCGGCCGACGTCATCGTCCAGGCGCACGCCCGGCAGACCCCGGCCCAGCGGGAACTGGCGCTGCACGCCTACCCCAAGATCCTCAAGGACACCTACGGCGGCTACTACACGCTGGGCCGGGCCTTCGTGAAGCTCATCGGCAACCCGAAGGTCATGAAGATCGCTACCCAGCGCGGCCTGACCCACCCGCTGCTGATGAAGTTCACGCTGAAGATGCTCGCGAACCTCACCGACCCGACGGGCGGCGACGCGATGGACCGCATCATCAATGGCCTGTCGAAGGTGGCCCCACGTTCGTGATCATTCAAGTCTGCACCTCTGCGGTCTCCTGACCTCGGCGGATGTCTGTCTACGGCGCAACAGCTATTGCGCCTTAGGCACGACTCCGCCCGCCGGGCCTCGGGAGAAGGGCGCCGGCGGGCGGGGGAACCGCGGGTGGCCGAGGTATTTACGACCAGCCGTGTTCGGTGAGCGTCTCGGCGACGTTGAGGTAGCCGAGCAGGCCGGCGGCGGGGTACTCGATGATGTCGTCGGGCAGCTCGTGCACGGACCACCAACGCAGATCGAGGCACTTCTCGGGCTCGCGGTTAACCGGCTCGCCCTGCCACTCGGTCGCCTCGAAGAACAGACCGATGCGCTCGACCTCGGGGCTCTGCTTGTGGTGCACGACGTGCACGAGTCGCAGGCGCTCGGGGGAAACCTCGACGCCGGTCTCTTCGCGCAGCTCGCGTGCCGCGCCGATGGTGAGCGGCTCGCCCTTGTCGAGCTTGCCCGAGGGGGCGTGCCACCGGCCGTAGCCGTACGGTCCTCCGCGCTGCGAAAGAAGGATCTTGTCGCCGTCGCGCAGGATCACGTGCGTGTCGATCACGGGGGCTGCGGGTGTCGCGTTCATGGGTTCACCGTGTGGTCGTCGGGTCTGGTGGGGCTGTCGACGCTACCGCCGGGCGGGGGTACGGCGTCGGCGATTCGCTTCGCTACGTCCGTAGGGGTGGCCTTGGTGGAGTCGAGCACGAGCACCTGTACGCCGAGGGTCATCAGGGTCTGCGCGGCCTTGGTGTAGAGCTCGACCTCGCGGGCGGGCCCGGTGGGGTCGTTGTGGAACCGGTGGCGTCGGCCGCGCTCGGCGAGGCGGGCGGCGATTGTGTCCGGGGCGGCGGTGAGGATTACTGCGAGGTCGGGCAGCAGGATGTCGGCGTTCAGTTCGAGCAGGAACTGCTCAGGCACGCCGTCGAGCCGTTGCAGCACGAGGGACGACGCGAGGTACCGATCACAGACGATCGTGAAACCGGAGTCGCGCAGGGGCCGCAGGTCGCTGTCGATGTGCTCGTACCGGTTGGCGGCCACGAGACACGCGAGCGCGCGACCGCTGAGAAAGTTGGCGCTCTTGCGGGTGAACTCGCCGAGTGCGCTCGTCGAGGGCTCGGTCGTCGTGTGGATGGTTCGGCCCTCGTTGCGTAGCAGGCGGTCGAGCTCTGAGACGGTGGTCGACTTCCCGACGGCGCTCGGGCCGTCGACGGTAATGAACACTCCGGGCAGTGTGGTCATGCGACGACCCCCATGCGGTTCCGGGCGTGCTGCTCGCGGGTGAGTATGGCGAGGGTGGCGCGCAGCTTGTGCAGGGGGACGCCGCCGAACTGGATGCCGACCGAGAAATTGAACTCGTCGCGGGCCCGCATGGACTCGTCGGCGCCGTCCGCGGTGAGGTCGACGTCCGAGTAGGCGAGCAGCTTGTCGGGGTCGTGGCCGGCGTCGGTGAGCGTCTGCCAAATCGGCGTGCCAGGGTAGGGGCGGAACTCGAACACGCTCGCCCGGAAACGGGCGCGGTGACGGTCGGCTAGGGCCCACAGGCTGTTGATGTGGCGCACGGTCGCGTCGAGGTCTTCCCGCTCCTCACCGGGGTAGCCGAGGATGAAATACCCCTTCACGCCGATGCCGTGTTCGAGCAGGCGGTCGGTTACGTCCTCGGTCATCTCGGCTGTGATCCGCTTGTCCATGCCGGCGAGCACACGGTCGCTGCCGGACTCGATCCCCAGGGCGACCTCGCGCAGCCCGTTCGCCTTGAGCGTGGTGAGCATGTCGTCGTCGAGGCGGGCGAACACGTTGATCCTTCCGGTGGCGTCCCACATGTACCGTTCGCCGATGCGGTGCCGGGTGAATGCCTCCATCTGCGGCACGATCACCCGTTTGGCCCCGAGGAAGAGGTCGTCTACGAATCGGAACGCCGTTGCGTTGTAGGCGGAGTGCAGGGAATCTAGTTCGGCGACGATGCCCTCGGGGGAGCGGGCGCGGATTTTGACGTCGGGGTTCGCCGAGACGGCGGCGCCGCAGAATCCGCAGTCGTACGGGCATCCCCTGCTGCCGACGATGTTCGCCTCGGTGCGGCCGTCGTCGGCGATGTAAGGGTCTTGCGGCAGGAAGGCCCGGTTCACGAGCGGCAGGGCGTCGATGTCCGGGCCGAGCCACTGCGCGGTGTTGCCTCGGGCGATGCCGGCGGCGTGTGTGCCGAGCAGGCGGTCGCGCCACATCACGCCAGGCAGCTCGGCGCGGCGGCGCTCGTTGTCGAGGAGCGCGGCGACGCGGGTCTCGCCCTCGCCGATGACGAGCGCGCGGAGGTTGGTCATGCGGGGGTCGTCGAGGATGCGGTCGGGCATGGCGCGGGCGTGGTGTCCGCCGACCATGAGCGCGATGTCGCGGTCGAGACAGGCGGCGATGCGGGCCGACATCTCGTACGTGGGGGCGAGCAGGTTCATGCCGACCCATCGGGGGCGGGCGGCGTTGACGATTCGGGCGGTCTCCTCGATGCCGAGGCCGTGTGCCTCGGCGTCCAGTACGCCGACGTTGAACCCTCCGACCTCCTGCACGTACGTGGCGATGTACCCGAGGCCGAGAACCGGCAGGGTGTAGTCGTTGGTACGCGGGCGCAGGCCGTAGTCGCGTAGCGGCGCGTTGACGAACAGTGCGTCGAGGGCGCGGCGCGGGTCGGCGCCGGCGATCAGATCAGGGGCGGTGCGTACGTCCTCCGTGGCCGGTAACGCGGTCATGGCTCCCCCAGGTGAGAGTGAACAGAGTCAGGGCGTGCAGTCGGGTGCGCTCGGGCGCCCAACGGCGCCACAGAGCCTCGAACTGCTTCTCAGAGCTCGGCAGTACGAGGCCGGGCGCGGCCTTGCCGGCCCAGGTGCGCACGGCGAGGTCGCCGTGCGGGTAGACCGAGTGGTCCCCCGTGTAGTCGGCCGCTGCTGCTGCTGCGGTCCACGGGCCGATGCGGGGTACCTCGACGAGTTCTTTGATCAGGCTTTCGGCGACGTCGAAGGTGGACCAGTGCTCGCCACGGTCGAGGAACGCCTCGGCGGCGGCGCGCAGGGCGGTTCGGTTGAACATGGCGCCGACGGCGGCGAACCCCTCGTCGCTCAGGCCGAGGACGGCCTCGGGGCTCGGGGCGAGGGCGAGGGCGCCGACCGGGGTCTCGAAGTTACGGCCGTACGCCGAGTAGAACGCGCGATGACGCTTCCGGGCCTGCGCGGCGGTCACGACCTGCCGTAGCAGGGCGGTCGTGATCGCGTCCCACAGCGACGGATTGGTGAGCCGAGCTACGGTGCCGAGAGGCACCAACTCATCGAGCAGGGGCGTCGCTTTGTCCGTCGTCGGCAGGTCGATCGACGACGTGTAGGCGACCGGGGGCTGCTCGCCGGCCTCGGCGTCGAGGGGGCGCAGCAGCAGGTGCTCGCGCTCGGTCTCCCACTGCGCGAGCCATACAGAGCCCTGATGCTCGACGAGGCGCACCGGCTCGCCCTCGGGCGTCTCGTGCCAGGCGGGATGTTCCGTGATGATCGTGGTACTCATAAGCACAATTCCGTTCGCCGGTGCTTGGGGTGACGCTCACAGTCTGCGGATTCCGTCGGTGTCAACGAGAGGTATCGGACAGGTCGTACGACCCACTCGGCCCGGATGCCGCCGTGCAGAACAACGGTGAAGCCCGTTGTTTTCTCCGCGATACAGGACTGCGAGCGTTTGAAGGCACCCGCTGCCGTCCGCCCACTCAAGGGCGCGCGCGATCTCGCGGGGTGTCATGGCCATGTGCGTACCGCGAATGTCGATACGCAGGGCTCGGATAGCCGCACGTGGACCGTCCACCACTTCAACGGCCTTGAGCCGTTCCGGGTGCTCGCACCCGGTGCCGCAGTACCGAACACGCTCGATCGCGACCCCCCAACGAACGGCGGCGGTGTAGGCGCGAGGGAAGCAACCTTGCACCCTCAGCGGTCAGGGGTCGGCGTAGCAGATGCACGGATGTCCTCCTGCCGGGGGCGCCATGGTTGCACCCCGCCTGCCGGTGTCGGGCAAGGGCGGGCAGGATGCAACCTCGGGGGAACCCTGCTCAACCGACGGGAGATTGGGCAGAGTTATGCCACGTCGGGCACGGTCTTCCCGACGGATCGGCACGTTGTGGCGACGCACGGCGACGGTATCGCTACAGGAGCCAGGGCGGCAAGGCTGCTACGGGGCATACATGCGCACTGGCATATGCAAGTGCCCCCCGCCCAGGTCAGACGGGGGGCACGGTTGCTCCTGCGACGGTGAGTCAGTTCACGAAGTGATCAAACTCGCCGGCCTTGACGCCCTGAATGAAGGCGGCGAGCTTCTCCGGTGACGTGGTGATGGTGTTATCCGGGTCGTCGCTCTCGCACAGCAGGATCTCGCCGTTGCGCTTGGCGACGTGAAGGCACTGTTCCCCGCCGCCCCCGGAAAAGCTCGACTTCTGCCACTTGATTTCGCTGCTCATTCCTGAATTTCTCACAGTTCTCTTGCGACGTGGTGAACGAAATTGCGCGACGCTTCGGGGTCGAGCGAGGTCTGCTCGGCGAAATCGAGCAGGGTTCTGTACCGGTCGAGGTCTGCGGCTGCGTCCAGAAAGCGACCGCCGAAAGGCGTGTCGATATGAACGGTGTCGAGCTGCGGAACGATGCCGGCCGCATACATTACGGTCTGCGTGACTTCGATGAAGTCCTCGGAAGTGAAGGGGATGACTCGCAGCGTGAGCCACTCGTGCTCGGACGCCTGCAACAGGTATTCGAGCTGGTCCCGGGCTACCTTCCGGCCGCCGACACGCATCCGCAGTGCGGCCTCGTGCACGATCGCCTCGAAGCGCGGCGGGTCGTCACGGTCGAAGATCGCGCGGCGCTTCATCCGGTGCTCGACTCGGGCCTGCACCTCATCGGCCGGTAGCTGCGGGATGACGCCGGCGAACAGGGCTCGCGCGTAGTCCTCGGTCTGCAAGACGCCGGGGAACGTCACCGGTTGCAGGCATCGCAGGCCACCGCTTGCGTGATGTTCAAGTTCGGCGATGTCGAGGAAGCCCGGAGCAAGGACACCGCGGTAACTGTCCCACCAGTGTTGCCCTCGATGCTCGGCCGCTATCGCGCAAAGCGCTTCGATCAGCGACTCGTCGTCGCAGGCGTAGAAAACGGAGAGTCGGCGGATGCGGTCGTCGCTGATTCCGATCCGACCTGCCTCGATATGCGAAATCTTGGCCTGGTCGGTAGAGATCAGCCCTGCTGCCTCGCGGGCGGTCTTGCCCGCACGTTCGCGCAGCTTCCGCAGCTCTCCACCCAGGCGCGCTTGGCGGGCTGTTGGGTTGTCCCTCGGCGGCATGTCACCTTCCCCTGTCTGCGCACACAGTGTCGTGCCTAACCGTGCCACGGGTCCACCCACCATATCCAGAGCCAAGGGACCACTCTTGCCACGGGGCATGTATGCCCCCTATGATCCTGGCAGCACCGCGTCGCACGTCAGTAAGACCGAAGTGCAGCCGCTGGTACGCCCGTTGGGGGTACCGCCCGGGTGCGGCCATCGCCACGCATGGCGCGACGCGAGCACTACCGCGTTGGGAGACGAGGACATGACGACAAGCGCCTTAGCACCTTCCGCAGCACCGCCCGAGCAGGGCGCGAATTACCGAGTGACCACACCGAACGCCGCGACCGCGTCGAAGATCGCCCGCGACTTCGTGACGTCCGTACTGCGCACCGCCGAGCACCCGCAGCTCGTCGACGCCGCGACCCTGTGCACGTCGGAGGTGGTGACGAATGCCCACCTCCACACGGGTACGGAACGCATCGTGATCGAGGTGTCCGTCGGCCGCGACTACGTGATCGTCCGAGTGCGCGACGACTGCACGCCGCCGAACCCCGTTCCTGCCGACTGCTACTCGCGCGAGGGCCACGGGCGCGGCCTGCGGCTCGTTGGCGCCTATGCCGACGAGTGGGGGTCGAGCGAGACCGGGGCGCGATCAAAAACGGTTTGGTTCAAGCTCGTCGAGAACGGGAGAGGTGCGGCGTGAACCGCGAGAGGAACGTCGGAGCCGTTTTCCGTCCTGCGGCGGCCGTCAACGAGCCGCGATTCGTGTGATTGGTCGCCAGCAATCACACGCCCATTTGTGAGATTCCGGAGGCTGCCGCCCGGTCGCTCGTCTTCGACCTCGGCGAACTGCTCGGTCTCTTCGTCTGCGACCGAGGCGCGGTGAGCGAGGCGGCCGAATGATCCTCACCCCTGACCGCGTGCTGCTCGGTCTCGTGATCCTGTTCGTGACCGTCGGCGTGAGCCCTGTCGGCATCGGCCTGCGAAGCGTCGAGCTGCTCGCCTACAGAGCGCCCCTTGTTCGTCGCCTAACTCGGGACTACCAAGGTGGCCCCGAAGGCCTGAGGTGGGCCGTGCAGCCCCGGACGGCCGAACAACGGCGAAGGGGCCGCAGCTCCACCCCGAGCGGGGGAGCTGCGGCCCTTCGCGGTGTGCGCGCGGTCAGAGGACGCGGACCGCGCCGCTCGCCGGGTAGCCCGACAGGTCCTGGATCACGACGCCCTTGCCGGGGTTGGCGGCGTCGAGGTACTGGCCGCCGCCGATGTAGACACCGGTGTGGTACGCGGAGCCCGCGCCGCCCCAGTAGAGGATGTCCCCGACCTGGAGGTTGTCCAGCGAGACCGGGGTGCCGGCCACCGACTGGTCCTGCGAGACGCGCGGGAGGTCGACGCCGACCTGCCGGTACGCGGCCTGGACGAGGCTCGAGCAGTCCCAGGCGTTGGGTCCCGTGGCGCCGAGGACGTACGCGTCGCCGAGCTGCGCCTTGAGGAAGGCGATGACGGTCCCGACGGAGCCGCTCGGGTTCGAGGAGCCGCTGGAGGCCGCGCTGAGCGTCGTACGGGCGGAGGAACGCGAGGCGCGCTCCGCGGCCTTCTCCTTCGCGGCTTCCTCGGCCTTGCGCTTGGCCTCGGCCTTGCGCTCCGCCTCGTCCTTGGACTTCTTGGCGGCCGCCTCGGCAGTGGTGCGGGCGGTCTCCTCCTGGGCCTGCAGCTCGTAGCCGAGCGCGGCCTGCTGGGTGGCGTCCGCGGACTTGGCGACGGCGGAGGACAGCCCGGAGGTCAGGGTGGGCATCTCGATGGTCTCGGTCACCGGCTCGGCATTCGCCGGCCCGGCAGCACCGGCCACCGCGATGGTGCTGAGGACGCCACCGGCAACTCCGGCTCGGAGCGCGAGCTTCGACGCGCTGCGGCGGGGCTTCCGGTGGCTGGGTATGTGAGCGGTGTGGGACATGAGGACAACGGCTATCAGGGGTTTGCGGTTCCCTTCAAGAAACGTGGGTTGCGCCACAGTTGCCCTCGGAAGGCGCGAATCGGACGCGCTCCGGGCCTTATTGACGCCGTAACGGACGAATCGGACTGGCCATGACAGGGCTGTGATCAAGGGTTATCCGCAATACGCCCGAATTGCCTGGCGCTTACCATCCGTTCACACCGTTGGCCAAGCCCGCTTTTACCGGAGCGAAACAGGTGTGGTGCAGGTCACAGAATAATCACGAAGGAGGGGGGCTCCCGGCTCGTGCGCGCATGCCGGCGTCCACTTCGGTCCCGGCGGCTTCCCCCGACCGTGCGACCCGGCTGCTTTATCACCCGATTCCGTCCATTGCCAATTTGCTCGCAGGGGTCACCGCTTGGTAAGCCGCACGCCTGCCACCAGGGGTAACGCGCCCGGATGTCACAACTGGTAATCAGATGAGTGCTTCACGTATGAAGATCACCGCTCATCCGGCTTCATGATCGTTCGACTGGTGGTGGAGATCACAAAGCCCTTGTTCCACCCCGTGTCGCAGATCACAGACCGACAGGCATAGGATGCGCAGCAAGTCGGGCTTGTGAACTGCCTCACATGAGAGCGATCTTCGTGGGGCGGGGCACCCCGTCCGGCAGCGGTCCAACGGTCAAGGACGACTGGAAGGAGCGAGGAGCGTGAATGCTTACGCACCCATCCTCGTGCTCGGCGCCCTCGGGGCAGGGTTTGCGATCTTCTCCGTGGTCATGGCCACGCTTATCGGCCCAAAGAGGTACAACCGGGCGAAGCTTGAGGCATACGAGTGCGGTATCGAACCCACTCCCACGCCGGCCGGAGGCGGCCGCTTCCCGATCAAGTACTACCTGACGGCGATGCTCTTCATCATTTTCGACATCGAGATCGTCTTCCTCTATCCCTGGGCCGTCACCTTCGACGCCCTGGGGCTTTTCGGGCTCGTGGAGATGTTGCTCTTCGTGCTCACCGTCTTCGTTGCCTACGCGTACGTATGGCGGCGCGGCGGCCTGGAATGGGACTGAGGGGCCTTACCAATGGGACTCGAAGAGAAGCTGCCGAGCGGCTTTCTGCTGACCACCGTCGAGCAGGCCGCGGGCTGGGTGCGCAAATCCTCCGTCTTCCCCGCGACCTTCGGCCTCGCGTGCTGCGCCATCGAGATGATGACCACGGGCGCCGGCCGCTACGACCTGGCCCGCTTCGGCATGGAGGTCTTCCGGGGCTCTCCGCGCCAGGCGGACCTGATGATCGTGGCCGGGCGGGTCAGTCAGAAGATGGCGCCGGTACTGCGGCAGGTCTATGACCAGATGCCCGACCCCAAGTGGGTTATCTCCATGGGGGTTTGCGCCTCATCGGGCGGGATGTTCAACAATTACGCCATTGTGCAGGGTGTTGATCACATTGTTCCTGTCGATATCTATTTGCCCGGCTGCCCGCCCCGCCCCGAGATGCTGCTGGACGCCATCCTCAAGCTCCATCACAAGATCCAGAACTCCAAGCTCGGGGTGAACCAGGAAGAAGCCGCCCGCGAGGCGGAGGAAGCGGCCCTCAAGGCGCTCCCCACCATTGAGATGAAGGGGCTGCTGCGGTGAGTGACGAGCAGCGGAACGGAAACAACGTTCCTGCCCAGCGGGACGACACCGGTGAGGTCATCGGCGTACGCAGGGGCATGTTCGGCGCCGGGGACGGCGGCGACACCTCCGGCTACGGAGGACTGGTCCGGACCGTGACCCTGCCGGGGGCCACGGCGCGCCCCTACGGCGGGTGGTTCGACGAGGTCGCCGACGAGCTCGAAGGCGCCCTCGAGGAGCAGGGGCTCGTCCCGGAGAACGCCATCGAGAAGACCGTCGTCGACCGCGGCGAGCTGACCTTCCACATCGCGCGGGAGCACCTGCTCCAGGTGGCGCGGACCCTGCGCGACGACCCTGCCCTGCGCTTCGAGCTCTGTACGGGCGTCTCCGGCGTCCACTACCTCGAGGACAAGGGCCGCGAGCTGCACGCGGTCTACCACCTGCGCTCGATCACCCACGGCCGGCTGATCCGGCTGGAGGCCGGCGCACCCGACGCGGACCGGCACATCCCGTCCCTCGTCGAGGTCTATCCGACCAACGACTGGCACGAGCGGGAGACGTACGACTTCTTCGGCATCGTCTTCGACGGGCACCCGGCCCTCACCCGGATCATGATGCCGGACGACTGGCAGGGCTTCCCGCAGCGCAAGGACTATCCGCTCGGCGGCATCCCCGTCGAGTACAAGGGCGCCCAGATCCCGGCTCCGGACCAGCGGAGGTCGTACTCGTGACCACTCCCCACGCAACCCCTAGGGCCACCACCGAGGGCACCGTCTACACCGTCACCGGCGGCGACTGGGACGAGGTCGTCCAGTCCGCGGCCAGGGCCGACGACGAGCGCATCGTCGTCAACATGGGACCGCAGCACCCGTCCACGCACGGCGTGCTCCGGCTCATCCTGGAGATCGAGGGCGAGACGGTCACCGAGGCCCGCTGCGGCATCGGCTACCTGCACACCGGCATCGAGAAGAACCTCGAGTACCGGAACTGGGTGCAGGGCACCACGTTCGTCACGCGCATGGATTACCTGACTCCGTTCTTCAACGAGACGGCGTACTGCCTCGGTGTCGAGAAGCTGCTCGGCATCGAGGACCAGATCCCCGACCGGGCGACGGTCCTCCGGGTCCTGCTGATGGAGCTCAACCGGATCTCGTCCCACCTGGTGTGCATCGCCACCGGCGGGATGGAGCTGGGCGCGACGACGATCATGATCTACGGCTTCCGTGATCGTGAACTCATTCTCGACATCTACGAACTGATCACCGGGCTCCGGATGAACCACGCCTACATCCGGCCCGGCGGACTCGCCTCGGACCTGCCGCCGGGCGCGGTCGACCAGATCCGCGAGTTCGTGAAGACCATGAAGAAGAACCTGCCGGAGTACGACAAGCTCGCCACCGGCAACCCGATCTTCAAGGCGCGTATGCAGGACGTCGGCTATCTCGACCTGGCCGGCTGTATGGCGCTCGGCGCCACCGGCCCGATCCTGCGCTCGGCCGGCCTGCCGCACGACCTGCGCAAGACCGACCCCTACTGCGGATACGAGACGTACGACTTCGACGTCCCGACCGCCGAGACCTGCGACTCCTACGGCCGCTTCCTGATCCGGCTCGAAGAGATGCGGCAGTCGCTGCGGATCGTCGAGCAGTGCCTGGACCGGCTGGAGCCCGGACCGGTGATGGTCGCCGACAAGAAGATCGCCTGGCCCGCGCAGCTCGCGCTCGGCCCGGACGGGCTCGGCAACTCGCTCGACCACATCAAGAAGATCATGGGCACCTCCATGGAGGCCCTGATCCACCACTTCAAGCTGGTGACCGAGGGCTTCCGGGTACCGGCCGGGCAGGCGTACCAGGCCGTCGAGTCGCCCAGGGGCGAACTGGGCGTCCATGTCGTCTCCGACGGCGGCACCCGCCCCTACCGGGTCCATTTCCGGGACCCGTCCTTCACCAATCTGCAGGCCATGGCGGCGATGTGCGAGGGCGGCATGTTCGCCGACGTCATCGTCGCCGTCGCGTCCATCGACCCCGTGATGGGAGGCGTCGACCGGTGACTGCCACACCAGCAAATCAAGAGGTGCTCGTGGGGATGCCGCAGCTCCCCGCCCCCGACTACCCGGCCGACGTACGCGCCCGGCTCGAAGCGGACGCGAAGGAGCTGATCGCCCGCTACCCCGACAGCCGGTCCGCCCTGCTGCCGCTGCTGCACCTCGTGCAGGCGGAGGAGGGGTACGTCACCCGCACCGGCGTCCGCTTCTGCGCCGAGGTGCTGGGCCTGACCACCGCCGAGGTCACCGCCGTCTCCACCTTCTACTCGATGTACCGCCGCAAGCCCTCCGGCGACTACCAGGTGGGCGTCTGCACCAACACGCTGTGCGCGGTGATGGGCGGCGACGCCATCTTCGACGAGCTCAAGGACCACCTTGGCGTCGGCAACAGCGAGACCACCGACGACGGCAAGGTCACGCTGGAGCACATCGAGTGCAACGCGGCCTGCGACTTCGCCCCCGTGGTGATGGTCAACTGGGAGTTCTTCGACAACCAGACCCCTCAGTCCGCGAAGCAGCTCGTCGACGACCTGCGGGCCGGACGGCAGGTTTCCCCCACCCGCGGGGCGCCCCTGTGCACGTACAAGGAGACCGCCCGCATCCTGGCCGGCTTCCCCGACGAGCGCCCCGGCGCAGTCGAGGCGTCCGGCGGCGCGGGTCCCGCCTCGCTGGCGGGCCTGCGGCTCGCCAAGGGCGAGGCACTGCCGCGTGTGGTGCACCCGCGCGACGCCGAGGAGGGGGAGTGATGACCATGTCCACCGAATACGGCGGCACCTCCCAGCCGGAGGCCGGCGGCGAGACGAGCCCCGAGAAGCTGCTCGTACCCGTCCTGTCAGCCTTCTGGGACGCGCCGGACAGCTGGACCCTGGAGACGTACAAGCGCCACGACGGGTACGAAGGGCTGAAGAAGGCCCTCGCGATGTCACCCGACGACCTGATCGCCTACGTCAAGGACTCCGGTCTGCGCGGACGTGGCGGCGCGGGCTTCCCCACCGGAATGAAGTGGCAGTTCATCCCGCAGGGCGACGGAAAGCCGCACTACCTCGTCGTCAACGCCGACGAGTCGGAACCGGGCACCTGCAAGGACATCCCCCTTCTCTTCGCCAATCCGCACTCCCTCATCGAGGGAATCGTGATCGCCTGCTACGCGATCCGCTCGCAGCACGCGTTCATCTACCTGCGCGGCGAGGTCGTCCCGGTCCTGCGCAGGCTGCACGAGGCGGTCCGCGAGGCATACGAAGCGGGCTACCTCGGCACCAACATCCTGGGCAGCGGACTCGACCTCGAACTCACCGTGCACGCGGGCGCGGGCGCGTACATCTGCGGTGAAGAGACCGCGCTGCTCGACTCGCTCGAAGGCCGTCGCGGACAGCCCCGGCTGCGTCCCCCCTTCCCTGCCGTCGCGGGTCTGTACGCGTGCCCCACTGTGGTGAACAACGTCGAGTCGATCGCGTCCGTTCCCGCGATCCTCAGCCGGGGCAAGGACTGGTTCAAGTCGATGGGCAGCGAGAAGTCCCCGGGCTTCACGCTCTACTCGCTGAGCGGCCATGTCGCCAACCCCGGCCAGTACGAGGCCCCGCTCGGCATCACCCTGCGCCAGCTGCTCGACATGAGCGGCGGTATCCGGCCGGGCCACCGGCTGAAGTTCTGGACCCCGGGCGGCTCCTCGACCCCCATGTTCACCGACGAGCACCTCGACGTGCCGCTGGACTACGAGGGCGTGGGCGCCGCCGGGTCGATGCTCGGCACCAAGGCGCTGCAGTGCTTCGACGAGACCACCTGCGTCGTACGGGCCGTCACCCGGTGGACCGAGTTCTACGCCCACGAGTCCTGCGGCAAGTGCACACCCTGCCGCGAAGGCACGTACTGGCTGGTCCAGTTGCTCCGCGACATCGAGGCCGGCAAGGGCCAGATGTCCGACCTCGACAAGCTGAACGACATCGCCGACAACATCAACGGCAAGTCCTTCTGCGCCCTCGGCGACGGCGCCGCCTCGCCGATCTTCTCCTCGCTCAAGTTCTTCCGCGAGGAGTACGAGCAGCACATCACAGGCCGGGGCTGCCCCTTCGACCCAGCGAAATCCACTGCGTGGGCAGACGGGAAAAACCCGCAGGAGGTGACCGCATGACGCTCGTGACCTACGGCGGCTTCGCCGCCGGGCGCCGCGCGGGCGACGCGCCGCGCTCAAACACCGCTCACCTGGAGGTGGACGCATGACCGTGCTGCATTCTTCAGGCGGTTCCGCCGCGGGCGCCGCAGCCTCCGGAGGAGCAAGCGCGGCAGTCCCGCCCGAGGACCTCGTCTCGCTGACGATCGACGGCATCGAGATCAGCGTCCCCAAGGGCACGCTGGTCATCCGCGCCGCCGAGCAGCTCGGCATCGAGATCCCGCGCTTCTGCGACCACCCGCTCCTCGACCCGGTCGGCGCCTGCCGGCAGTGCATCGTCGAGGTCGAGGGCCAGCGCAAGCCGATGGCGTCCTGCACCATCACCTGCACCGACGGCATGGTGGTGAAGTCCCAGCTCACCTCGCCGGTGGCGGAGAAGGCCCAGCGCGGTGTGATGGAGCTGCTGCTCATCAACCACCCGCTGGACTGCCCGGTCTGCGACAAGGGCGGCGAGTGCCCGCTGCAGAACCAGGCGATGTCGCACGGCGACGCGGAGTCCCGCTTCGAGGGCCGGAAGCGGACGTACGAGAAGCCCGTGGCCATCTCCACGCAGGTGCTGCTCGACCGCGAGCGGTGCGTGCTGTGCGCGCGCTGCACGCGGTTCTCCAACCAGGTCGCCGGCGACCCGATGATCGAGCTGCTCGAGCGCGGTGCGCTCCAGCAGGTCGGCACCGGCGAGGGCGACCCCTTCCAGTCGTACTTCTCCGGCAACACCATCCAGATCTGCCCGGTGGGCGCGCTGACGTCGGCGGCGTACCGGTTCCGCTCCCGCCCCTTCGACCTGGTGTCGTCGCCGAGCGTCTGCGAGCACTGCGCGGGCGGCTGCGCGACCCGCACCGACCACCGGCGGGGCAAGGTCATGCGGCGGCTGGCTGCCGACGACCCCGAGGTCAACGAGGAGTGGATCTGCGACAAGGGCCGCTTCGCGTTCCGTTACGCGCAGCGTCCCGACCGGCTCAGCACCCCGCTCGTACGCAACGCGGATGGCGACCTGGAGCCGGCGAGCTGGCCCGAGGCGCTGGAGGCGGCCGCGCGCGGTCTCTCCGCCGCCCGCGGTCGCGCGGGTGTGCTGGCGGGCGGCCGGCTCACCGTCGAGGACGCCTACGCGTACGCCAAGTTCGCGAGGGTCGCCCTGGACACCAACGACATCGACTTCCGGGCCCGCGTCCACAGCAGCGAGGAGGCCGACTTCCTGGCCTCGCGCGTCGCCGGACGCGGATGGGACCTTGGGGGTACCTCCCACGCCGAAGGCAGTGGGGGAGGCACGGGTGTCACGTACACCTCGCTGGAAAAGGCCCCGGCCGTCCTGCTCGCCGGATTCGAGTCCGAGGAGGAGGCGCCCGGCGTCTTCCTGCGGCTGCGCAAGGCCCAGCGCAAGTACGGCCAACGGACGTTCGCCCTGGCCACGTATGTCACGCGCGGTCTGCAGAAGGCGGGCGGCACGCTGCTTCCCGCCGCGCCCGGCACCGAGACCGAGTGGCTCGACGCACTCGCCGGCAACACCGCCGACGACGA
Organism: Streptomyces sp. A3M-1-3; assembly: GCF_024213665.1. Lineage (GTDB taxonomy): Bacteria > Actinomycetota > Actinomycetes > Streptomycetales > Streptomycetaceae > Streptomyces. The sequence continues at coordinate 27,414 of NZ_JANAVP010000040.1, read as the reverse complement.
GGCCGGGCAGCAGGCCGCGCAGGCGCTGCGCGCGGCCGGGTCGGTCATCGTCGTCGGCGAGCGGCTGGCCGCCGTCCCCGGCGCGCTGACCGCCGCCGTACGGGCCGCGACCGCGACCGGCGCCGAGCTGGTCTGGATCCCGCGCCGGGCGGGCGAGCGCGGGGCGGTGGAGGCGGGCGCGATCCCGTCGCTGCTGCCCGGCGGCCGCCCGGCCACCGACCCGCGGGCCCGCGAGGAGGTCGCCGCCGCCTGGCGCGTCGCGGAACTCCCGCACCGGTACGGCCGCGACACCGGCCAGATCCTGGAGGCCGCGGCCACCGGCGAACTGGGCGCACTGCTCGTCGCGGGTGTCGAGGTCGCGGACCTGCCGGACCCGGCGCGGGCGCTCGAGGCCCTCGACGCGGTCGGGTTCCTGGTCTCCCTGGAACTGCGGCCGAGCGAGGTCACCGAGCGGGCGGACGTGGTCCTCCCGGTCGCCGCGGTCGCCGAGAAGGCCGGCTCGTACCTCAACTGGGAGGGCAGGCTGCGGCCGTTCGAGGCCGCACTCAAGCCCGACCAGATGACACGCCCGCCGGCCCCGTCGGACGCCCGGGTGCTGCACATGCTCGCGGACGCGCTCGACGTGAGCTTCGCGCTGCCGGACGTCAGGGCCGTACACGCCGAACTGGACCGCCTCGGCCACTGGACCGGCGAGCACGCCGGCGACCCGTCCGAGTCGGCCCGCCCGCTGCCCCGCCCGGCCGAGGGCGAGGCCGTCCTCGCGGGCCACCGCCTCCTCCTCGATCAGGGCCGTCTGCAGGACGGCGACGAGGCGCTGGCCGGCACCCGCCACGCGGCCGTGGCCCGGCTCTCCGCCGCCACCGCGGCCGAGACGGGCGTCAAGGACGGCGACCTGCTCGCGGTGACCGGCCCGTCGGGCACAGTCCAACTGCCCCTCCAGGTCACCCCGATGCCGGACCGGGTGGTGTGGCTGCCGCTCAACTCGACCGGCCACGGAGTGCCCGCCGATACCGGAGCGCACCCGGGCGCCCTGGTCCGCATCGGCGCGGCCGCGAACGCACCGGAGGTGCAGTCGTGAGCAGCTACCCGCTCAGCCAGCTCCGCTCCCGCAGGCGAGGCGCGGCGACCGCCGCGGCTCCGGCCGGGCGCGTCGTGCACGCACCGGAGGTGCGCCGGCGGTCGCGCCACGATCGCAGGGGAGGTGCGGTCGTGACCGTCCTCACCGCGCGCTGCGCGGCGAGCCTGCCGCGCGAGGGCACCGCCCGGCGGGAGCTCTGCTCCCGCACCCACGTGTCGCTGCGCGCCGAGGCGCAGTGGGCGTCCGCCGCCGGCTCCGCCCCGGAGACCGTTGCACCGGCGACGGCGGCCCCGGCGGCCGCTGTCCCGGCGCCGGCAGCCGCAGCCCCGGCGACCGCGGCCGCTGCACCGGGGGCGGCTGCACCCGCGGCCGCGTCCGCCGCCGCAGCCCCGTCCGCCGCCGCAGGCGCGATCGCGGCCGCGCCGCGCCGCGCGCCGGGCCTGGGGCGCAGCCCCAGTGGAACCGTCGTCCGGCCGGGTACCACCCTGGCCGTCCCCGCAACGGAGGTGCCGGCGTGAGCGCCCTCGCCCATATCGCGGAAGCCCAGCGGAGCGTCCTCGCGGCCGAGGATCTCTCCATGTTCGGCCGCGACCCCTGGTGGCTCGTTGTCATCAAGGCCGTCTTCTGCTTCGCCTTCCTGATGATCACCGTTCTCTTCTCCATCGTCTGGGAGCGCAAGGTCGTCGCCTGGATGCAGCTGCGCATCGGGCCGAACCGGCACGGTCCCTGGGGCATGCTCCAGTCGCTCGCCGACGGCATCAAGCTGATGCTCAAGGAAGACGTGATCGTCAAGCGCGCGGACAAGGTCGTCTACGTCCTCGCCCCGATCGTCGCCGCCATCCCGGCCTTCATGGCTATCGCCGTGATCCCGTTCGGCCCGGCCGGCAACGAGGTCTCGATCTTCGGCCACCGGACGACGATGCAGCTCACCGACCTGCCGATCGCGATGCTCTACATCCTCGCGGTCGCCTCCGTCGGCATCTACGGCATCGTCCTCGCCGGCTGGTCGTCCGGATCGACGTACCCGCTGCTCGGCGGCCTCCGCTCCTGCGCCCAGATGATCAGTTACGAGATCGCGATGGGCGCGGCCTTCGCCTCCGTCTTCCTCTACTCCGGGTCGATGTCGACGTCGGCGATCGTCGAGGCGCAGGCGGACCGCTGGTTCATCATCCTGCTGCCGGTCTCCTTCATCATCTACGTCGTCACGATGGTGGGCGAGACCAACCGCGCCCCCTTCGACATGCCGGAGTCCGAGGGCGACCTGGTCGGCGGCTTCAACACCGAGTACAGCTCGATCAAGTTCGCGATGTTCATGCTGGCCGAGTACGTCAACATGGTCACCGTCTCCGCGGTCTCGGCCACCCTCTTCCTGGGCGGCTGGCGGGCCCCCTACCCGATCAGCACCTTCTGGGAGGGCGCGAACCACGGCTGGTGGCCGATGCTCTGGTTCGTCATCAAGGTCCAGCTGCTGCTGTTCTTCTTCATCTGGCTGCGCGGCACGCTCCCCCGCGTCCGCTACGACCAGCTGATGAAGCTGGGCTGGAAGGTCCTGATCCCGGTCTCGGTGGTCTGGCTGATGCTGGTCGCGACCGTGCGGGCGCTGCGCAACGAGAACTACGACTTCCAGCAGATCGTGCTGTACGTCGGAGGCGCGGTCGTCGCGGTCCTGCTGCTCTCCTTCGTCGCGGACATCTTCCGCGACAAGAGGGAGAAGGAAGCGGCGCCCGTCGAGGACGAGGCGCCCTTCGACCCCATGGCGGGCGGCTATCCCGTACCGCCGAAGCCCGGCCAGACCCTGCCGCCCGTACCCCGTCGAAGGTCTCGGCAGGAACGTCAGCTGGTCGGTACGGCCGAGACAACCAATGGTGAGGAGGCCGACGGTGCCTAGTGAGTCCTCCCGGGAGGAAACCCCCCGGACCCCCTTCCAGAACCCTGTCGCCGGCTTCGGCGTGACCTTCAAGGCCATGTTCAAGAAGCGGCTGACCGAGCAGTACCCGGAGCAGCAGAAGACCACGGCGCCGCGGTTCCACGGGCGGCACCAGCTCAATCGGCATCCGGACGGACTCGAGAAGTGCATCGGGTGCGAGCTGTGCGCCTGGGCCTGTCCCGCCGACGCGATCTACGTCGAGGGCGCGGACAACACCGAGGAGGAGCGCTACTCCCCGGGCGAGCGGTACGGCCGCGTCTACCAGATCAACTACGCCCGCTGCATCCTGTGCGGGCTGTGCATCGAGGCGTGCCCCACCCGGGCGCTGACGATGACCAACGAGTTCGAACTGGCCGACAGCAGCCGCGAGGCCCTCATCTACACGAAGGAGCAGCTGCTCGCCGGGCTGGAGGAGGGCATGGTCGAGACACCGCACTCGATCTTCCCCGGCACGGACGAGCAGGACTACTACCGGGGCCTGGTGACGGAGGCCGCGCCCGGCACCGTCCGCCAGGTCGCCGTGTCGAAGGGGGAGACCCCGCAGGAAGGGGCTTCGGACTTCGGTGAGAACGAGCCGGCGTCGGAGAAGGTGATCGGACGATGAGCGCCTTCGCCGCCGCGGCTACCACCGCCGCGGCCTCCACCACCTCCACGGGTGAGGCCGTCCAGTTCTGGGTGCTGGGCACGGTCGCCGTGATCGGCGCGCTTGGCACGATCCTGATGAAGAAGGCCGTGCACAGCGCGCTGAGCCTCGCCGGGACCATGATCGTCCTGGCGGTCTTCTACCTCGCCAACGGGGCGTACTTCCTGGGCGTCGTCCAGATCATCGTCTACACCGGCGCGATCATGATGCTCTTCCTGTTCGTCGTGATGCTGGTCGGTGTGACGGCGGCGGACTCCCTGAAGGAGACACTGAAGGGCCAGCGCTGGCTGGCCGCCGCCTGCGGGCTCGGCTTCGGCATCCTGCTGATCGCCGGCCTCGGCAACGCGTCACTGACGACCTTCAACGGGCTCGGCCGGGTCAACTCCGCAGGAAACGTCGAGGGCCTGGCCGCCCTCCTCTTCACCAAGTACGTCTTCGCCTTCGAGATCACCGGCGCGCTGCTGATCACCGCGGCGGTCGGCGCGATGCTGCTGACCCACCGCGAGCGCACCGAGCGCGCCGCGACCCAGCGCGAGCTGGCCGAGAAGCGCGTACGGACCGGAAAGCAGCTCCCGCCGCTGCCCGCGCCCGGCGTTTATGCCCGGCACAACGCGGTGGACATCGCCGGCCTGCTGCCGGACGGCACCCCGGCGGAGCTCACCGTCAACCAGACGCTGCGCGCCCGCGGCCAGATCCGCGATGTGTCCATCGAGGCGATCGCCGATCTCAAGGCGCTGGAGCAGAAGTCGGCGGACCGGCTCGGCCGGGACCGTGACGGCGACCGCAACGGCGGCCGCGAAGAGGAGGTCACCAAGTGAACCCGGTCAACTACCTCTATCTCGCCGCGCTGCTGTTCACCATCGGTGCGGCCGGGGTCCTGATCAGGCGGAACGCGATCGTCGTCTTCATGTGCATCGAGCTGATGCTCAACGCCTGCAACCTCGCGCTCGTCGCCTTCTCCCGGATGCACGGCAACCTCGACGGTCAGATCATCGCGTTCTTCACGATGGTCGTCGCCGCCGCGGAGGTCGTGGTCGGTCTGGCGATCATCGTGTCGCTCTTCCGTTCCCGCCACTCGGCCTCGGTCGACGACGCCAGCCTGATGAAGTTGTAAGGGGTCGCTGAAAAGTGGAGAACCTGATTGCGCTGCTTGTCGCAGCGCCACTGCTCGGAGCGGCGGTACTGCTGTGCGGCGGGCGGCGTCTCGACCGTACGGGGCACTGGCTCGGCACCCTGCTCGCGGCCGCGTCGTTCGTGATCGGCGCGGTGCTCTTCAGCACCATGCTGGGATACGAGACCGAAGCCCGGACCATGCGCCAGCATCTGTTCAGCTGGATTCCGGTCGAGGGCTTCCAGGCGGACGTCGCCTTCCAGCTCGACCAGCTGTCGATGACCTTCGTGCTGCTGATCACCGGTGTGGGCTCGCTGATCCACATCTACTCGATCGGCTACATGGCGCGCGACGAGCGCCGCCGCCGCTTCTTCGGCTATCTGAACCTGTTCCTCGCGGCGATGCTGCTGCTCGTCGTCGCCGACAACTACCTGCTGCTGTACGTCGGGTGGGAGGGCGTCGGTCTGGCGTCGTACCTGCTCATCGGCTTCTGGCAGCACAAGCCCAGCGCCGCCACCGCGGCCAAGAAGGCCTTCCTGGTCAACCGGGTCGGCGACATGGGCCTGTCGATCGCGATCATGTTGATGTTCACCACCTTCGGGACCTTCGCCTTCGGGCCGGTGCTCTCGTCGACGGGTGAGACGTCGGAGGGCATGCTCACCGCGATCGGCCTGCTGCTGCTGCTCGCCGCCTGCGGCAAGTCGGCCCAGGTGCCGCTGCAGTCCTGGCTCGGGGACGCGATGGAGGGCCCGACTCCGGTGTCGGCCCTCATCCACGCCGCGACGATGGTGACTGCGGGCGTGTACCTGATCACCCGGTCCGGCGCGATCTTCAACGCCTCGCCCGACGCGCAGTTGGCCGTCGTCGTGGTCGGCGCGGTCACGCTCCTCTTCGGTGCGATCGTCGGTTGCGCGAAGGACGACATCAAGAAGGCTCTGGCCGGTTCGACGATGTCGCAGATCGGCTACATGATCCTGGCCGCCGGCCTCGGTCCGATCGGCTACGTCTTCGCGATCATGCACCTGGTCACGCACGGCTTCTTCAAGGCCGGGCTCTTCCTCGGCGCCGGATCGGTCATGCACGGCATGAACGACGAGGTCGACATGCGGAAGTACGGCGGCCTGCGCAAGTACATGCCGATTACGTTCGTGACGTTCGGCCTCGGCTACCTCGCGATCATCGGCTTCCCGGGCCTGTCCGGCTTCTGGTCCAAGGACAAGATCATCGAGGCGGCCTTCGCCAAGGGCGGTACGGAGGGCTGGATCCTCGGCGCCGTCACGCTGCTGGGCGCGGCCATCACCGCGTACTACATGACCCGCGTGATGATCCTTACCTTCTTCGGTGAGAAGCGCTGGCAGCCGGCCCCCGACCCGGAGACGACCGCGGGGGTCGAGCCCGGCATCGAGGCGAAGCCCGGCGACATGCCGCATCCGCACGAGTCGCCGAGGTCGATGACCATCCCGATGATCGTCCTCGCCTTCGGTTCCGTGTTCGCCGGCGGGCTCTTCAGCCTGAATGAGGCGTTCGTGAACTGGCTCAAGCCCGTCACGGACTTCGACCACGGCCACCCGCCGATCGGCGCTGCCGCCATCACGAGCGCCACGGTCGCGGTGATGGTCATCGGCGTCGGGCTCGCGTACCTCCAGTACGGGCGCAGGCCCGTCCCGGTGGTCGCCCCGCGCGGCTCGCTGCTCACCCGCGCCGCCCGGCGCGATCTGCTCCAGGACGACTTCAACCACATCGTCCTGGTCCGCGGCGGCGAACACCTCACCCGCTCGCTGGTGTACGTCGACCACTCCCTGGTCGACGGAGTCGTCAACGGAACGGCCGCCACGGTCGGCGGGGCCTCGGGCCGGCTGCGCAAGCTGCAGAACGGCTACGCCCGCAGTTACGCGGTCACGATGTTCGGCGGTACGGCGATCATCATCGCCGCGACCCTGCTGATGAGGGCGGTCTGATCGATATGTCTGTAGTAGCAAACGCAGGCTTTCCTCTGCTGACGGCAACGGCCGTGCTCCCGGCGGTCGGCGCGATCGCCACCGCCGCGGTGCCGGCCGCCCGCCGCACCGCCGCCAAGTGGCTGGCGCTGCTGGTCTCGCTCGCGACGCTGGTCCTGGCCGCGATCGTGCTCGTACGCTTCGAGCCCGGCGGCGACCGCTACCAGCTGACCGAATCGCACGCCTGGATCGCGGACTTCGGGGTGCGGTACGAGCTCGGCGTCGACGGCATCGCGGTCGCGCTGATCGCGCTCACCGCGCTGCTGATCCCCTTCGTCATCCTGGCCGGCTGGCACGACGCCGATCCGCTCGCTGTGTCCAATAGCGGCTCCGCCGCGGGCAAGTCGTCGCGCTGGCGGCCGACTCAGGGCTTCTTCGCGCTGATCCTGCTGGTCGAGGCGATGGTGATCATCTCCTTCGAGGCCACCGACGTCTTCGTCTTCTACATCTTCTTCGAAGCCATGCTCATCCCGATGTACTTCCTCATCGGCGGCTTCGGGGACCGTGCCCACGCGGGCGACGAGGGGACGGCGGCGGCCCAGCGTTCGTACGCCGCCGTCAAGTTCCTCCTCTACAACCTGGCCGGCGGGCTGATCATGCTGGCCGCCGTCATCGGGCTGTACGTCGTCGCCGGGAACTTCTCCCTCCAGGAGATCGCTGCGGCCCGGGCGAGCGGCCAGCTCGACATGGCGACCAACACCGAACGGCTGCTCTTCCTCGGCTTCTTCTTCGCCTTCGCGGTGAAGGCGCCGCTGTGGCCGCTGCACACCTGGCTGCCCAACGCCATGGGCGAGGCCACCGCACCTGTCGCCGTACTGATCACGGCAGTCGTCGACAAGGTCGGCACCTTCGCGATGCTCCGCTTCTGCCTCCAGCTCTTCCCGGAGGCCAGCAAGTGGGCGACGCCGGTGATCCTGGTCCTCGCGCTGATCAGCATCATCTACGGGGCGCTGCTCGCGGTCGGCCAGCGGGACATCAAGCGGCTGATCGCCTACGCCTCGATCTCGCACTTCGGCTTCATCATCCTGGGCATCTTCGCGATGACGTCCCAGGGCCAGTCGGGCGCGACGCTCTACATGGTCAACCACGGGATCTCGACCGCCGCGCTGATGCTGGTGGCCGGCTTCCTGATCTCGCGGCGCGGCTCGCGGCTCATCGCCGACTACGGCGGGGTGCAGAAGGTGGCGCCGGTCCTCGCCGGCACGTTCCTGGTCGGCGGGCTCGCGACGCTGTCGCTGCCGGGGCTCGCGCCCTTCGTCAGTGAGTTCCTGGTACTGGTCGGCACGTTCGCCCGCTACCCGGTCATCGGGATCATCGCCACCCTCGGCATCGTGCTGGCCGCGCTCTACACCCTCGTCCTCTACCAGCGGACGATGACCGGACCGGTGAAACCGGGGCTGGAGAAACTGCCCGACCTCCGGCTCCGTGAGCTGGTGGTGATCACCCCGCTGATCGCGCTGCTGATCTTCCTGGGCGTCTTCCCGAAGCCGCTGACGGAGATCGTCAACCCGGCGGTGGAGCACACCATGTCCGACGTACAGCAGAAGGACCCCAAGCCAGAGGTGGAGGCGGCCCCGTGAGCGCATCAGCTGTCCACAGCCTGTGGACGACGGCGACGGCCGCCGCCGTCGACCCGATCGAGAAGATCCCGACCCCCCAGATCGAGTACGCGCAGCTCGCCCCGACGCTGATCGTCGTCGGCGCCGCGGTCATCGGCGTACTCGTCGAGGCCGTCGTACCGCGCAAGGCCCGGTACTACGTCCAGGTGTTCCTGACGGTCGTCGCCCTCGCCGCGGCCTTCGCGGCGGTCGTCGGGCTCGCCGCCGGTGGCTACGGCACGTCGAAGGCGCAGATCGCGGCCATGGGAGCGATCGCCGTCGACGGCCCGGCGCTCTTCCTCCAGGGCACCATCCTGCTGGCCTCGATCGTCGCGGTGTTCACCTTCGCGGAGCGCCGGCTCGACCCGGTCGCGCACGGCAACCGCGTCGACTCCTTCGCCGCGCAGGCCGCGTCCGTACCCGGCAGCGACAGCGAAAAGGCGGCGGTCAAGGCGGGGTTCACCACCACCGAGGTGTTCCCGCTCGCCCTCTTCGCCATCGGCGGGATGCTGGTCTTCCCCGCGGCGAACGACCTGCTGACCCTGTTCATCGCGCTGGAGGTCTTCTCCCTCCCGCTCTACCTCCTGTGCGCCGTCGCCCGCCGCCAGCGGCTGATGTCGCAGGAGGCCGCGGTGAAGTACTTCCTGCTCGGCGCGTTCTCCTCCGCGTTCCTGCTCTTCGGGATCGCGCTGCTGTACGGCTACGCGGGCTCCGTCTCGTACGGCCGTATCGCCGACGTCGTCGACGGCAACCTGACCCAGATCGACCCGGCGCTCGCCGGCACCATGGGCAACGACGCGCTGCTGCTCATCGGCGGCGCGATGATCCTGACCGGCCTGCTCTTCAAGGTCGGCGCGGTGCCGTTCCACATGTGGACCCCGGACGTCTACCAGGGCGCCCCGACCCCGGTCACCGGCTTCATGGCGGCGGCCACCAAGGTCGCGGCCTTCGGGGCGCTGCTCCGCCTGCTGTACGTCGTACTGCCCGGCCTGCGCTGGGACTGGCGGCCGGTGATGTGGGGCGTCGCGATCGTCACGATGCTCGCGGGCGCGGTCATCGCGGTCACCCAGACCGATGTGAAGCGGCTGCTGGCCTACTCGTCCATCGCGCACGCCGGATTCATCCTGGCCGGTGTCATCGCCACCACGCCGGACGGAATCTCGTCGGTCCTCTTCTACCTGGCCGCGTACTCCTTCGTGACGATCGGCGCGTTCGCGGTCGTCACGCTGGTACGGGACGCGGGCGGCGAGGCGACGCACCTGTCCAAGTGGGCGGGCCTGGGCCGCCGTTCGCCGCTGGTCGCGGCGGTCTTCGCGGTGTTCCTGCTGGCCTTCGCCGGTATCCCGCTCACCTCCGGCTTCTCCGGCAAGTTCGCGGTGTTCAAGGCCGCGGCGGAGGGCGGTGCGGGGGTGCTGGTGGTGGTCGGTGTGATCTCGTCCGCGATCGCCGCGTTCTTCTACATCCGGGTGATCGTGCTGATGTTCTTCAGCGAGCCGAAGGCGGACGGCCCGACGGTGGCCGTCCCGTCCCCGCTGACGATGTCGGCGATCGGGATCGGCGTGGCGGTCACGCTGGTCCTGGGCGTGGCCCCGCAGTACTTCCTGGACCTGGCGAGCCAGGCGGGAGTGTTTGTGCGGTAGCGCCTCTCCGCGGTACGCGACCGGGTCCGGCTCCCTCGGGGGGAGCCGGGCCCGTCGGCGTGATCAGGAGGTGGGCCGGGGCGTCGGCCGGGTCACCGGGACCGGCAGGTTGAACACGTGCTCGGGGGTCACGATGCGGGTGATCGCCTGGCCGAAGAGGGTGCTGGGCTCTGTCTGGCCGTGCAGGATGTCCGTGTTGAGGAGCACGGCCAACGTCGCCCGGGATTCGGGGAGATAGATGGTCAGGGCCTCGTAGCCGGGCAGGGAGCCGTTGTGGCCGATCCAGCCCTGGACGTTGAAGATGCCGAGCCCGTAGCCGGCGCCCGGAATCGTCGTCGGGCGGGTCTTGAGGCGCTGTGCCTGCGTCTTTGGGGTCAGCAGGGTGCCGGTGGCGAGCGTACGGGCCCAACTGCGCAGGTCCGGCAGGTCGGAGATCATCGCCCCGGCCGCCCAGCCCCAGGAGGGGTGGGGAACTGCTCTGGATTGAGTCAACTCTAGTGTGCATTGGGGCCTGTTAGTAGGTGTTACGATCACTGCATGAACCTCAAGGAGTGGGCGAAAGCGAACGGTGTGCATCCGCATACCGCGTATCGCTGGTTCCGTGAGGGCACGTTGCCGGTCCCTGCGGAGCGTGTGGGGCCGCGCACGATCCTGGTGAACATCGAGGCGAACTCGTCACCTTCCGTGACTGGTGGTGTGGGTCTGTACGCCCGCGTCTCGTCGCATGATCAGAAGGACGATCTGGAGCGTCAGGCGGCCCGGCTGTCCGAGTGGGCGGCGAAGGCCGGTCACCGGGTGGTGCGGATCGAATCTGAGATCGCCTCGGGCATGAACGGTGGCCGGACGAAGGCCCGTCGTCTGCTGGCTGACCCGGCTGTGACCACCGTCGTGGTGGAGCACAAAGACCGGCTCGGTCGTATGAACGTCGAACTGGTCGAGGCTGCGCTGGCCGCGACCGGCCGTCGCCTGGTGGTCCTGGACGACGGCGAAGTCGAAGACGACCTCGTACGGGACATGGTCGAGGTCCTGACCTCGTTCTGTGCTCGTCTGTACGGGCGGCGTTCGGCGAAAAACCGGGCTCGGAAGGCTCTGGAAGCGGCTGCCGCCGATGAGTGAGCGCAAGAAACAGCTCCGGGAGATCGCCCCGCCGTTCGTCGCGCTCGGGCCGTCCGGTGTCGCGATAGGCGACCGTCTCAAGCACCTCACACCCGAGGACGAGAAGGTGTTGCGGCTGGCCGGTGAGCACCTGGGGAATCTGGCATCCCGCGACCTGGCAGCACGATGCCGTGACGGCAACGACCACACCACGGACACATGGGCGGCGCGTAAGCGGAACCTGACCGCCGACTCGTCGTCCCGTTGGGCCGGGTCGGTCACGAAGGCCACCCATGACCAGTGGGCGCTCTCGCGCCGTTGTCAGCTCGCGCACATCCAGTCGCTTGAGGCCGGTGTGCGCACCCTGATGCACCGCCTGTCGCAGCCCATCGGGGAGAAGGGCACCAAGCGGGCTCCGGGCGGATACCGGTCGAAGGGCGAGTGGTTTAACAAGTCCCGCCGTCTGGCGACGCTGGAACACCGCCTGGGCGTGGCCCGCGCCGAGCGGGAAGCGGGCATTGTGCACGTCGTGCGGGGCGGCCGACGCCTGCTGAATACCCGGCACAACCTCACCAGAGCGCAGCTCACCGAGGCGGACTGGCGGGCGCGGTGGGAGGCTGAGCGCTGGTTCCTCGCCGCTGACGGGGAGTCCGGCAAACGGTTCGGGAACGAGACGATCCGCGTCACCCCAGACGGCGAGGTCAGTATCAAGCTGCCCGCCCCGCTCGCCCACCTGGCCAACGCCAAGCACGGCCGTTACGTCCTCGCCTCGAAGATCGCGTTCGCGCACCGGGGCCAGGAGTGGGCCGACCGGATCGACGCCAACCGGGCTGTGGCCTACCGAATCCACCGGGACACCGGCCGGGGCCGCTGGTACCTGACCGCATCCTGGCAACGGCCCGTCGTCCAGACCATCCCGCTGGAGGCGGCCCGCGCCAAGGGCATGAGCGGCGTGGACACCAACGCCGACCACTTCGCCGCCTACCGGCTTGACGTCCACGGCAACCCTGTCGGTGACCCGCGCCGCTTCTTCTACGACCTGTCCGGCACCGCCTCTCACCGTGACGCGCAGATCCGGCACACCATCACCCAGGTCCTGCACTGGGCCAAGCGGTGCGGCGTGACCGCGATCGGTATTGAGGATCTGGACTTCACCGCCGAGAAGACCCGCGAGAAGCACGGCCGAAGGAAGCGGTTCCGGCAGCTCATCTCCGGCATTCCGACCGGCAAGCTCAAAGCCCGGCTCGCGTCGATGGCCGCCGAGATGGGCTTGTCCATCGTCGCCGTGGACCCGGCCTATACCTCCCAGTGGGGCGATCAGCACTGGGGCAAGCCGCTGACCGCCCCGCGCCGCAAGATGTCCCGTCACGATGCCGCTGGTATCGCGATCGGACGACGCGCCCTCGGGCACCCGATCCGGCGACGGACGGCACCGCCCCACGACGACCAGAGCGATCGTCGTGGGCATCGGACCGTCCAGGCCGAACGTGGTACCCGAGAGTGCGAGGAAACCCGCCCCTCCGTCACGGAGCGTGCACACGATGCACGTCGCCGAACGGAGACACAACAGAGAACGCGGGAGACCAGTGCATCCAAAACCGTTCGGGATGCGCGCAGTGACAGGCAGTGGGTCCAAGACTCACTCCTGTTCACTGATTAGGAACGGTTCCAGTCCGTGGAGTCCTCGATCTTGCCGGAGGCGGTCTGCTTGGTGTAGCCGTGGGCGTGCGGGCTGGGGAACTCGGCGCCGGTCGGGAAGACGGTGTGGCGCAGCCCGGCCGGTTTCACGACGTTCCGCTCGATGAAGTCGTGCAGCGGCATACCGCCGGTCTTCTCCACCACCAGCCCCAGCAGGATCAGGTTGGTGTTGCAGTACTCGAACTCCTCACCGGGCTGGAACTGCACCGGGTGCTTGAAGGCGAAGTCCAGCAACTCCTGTGGCGTGAAGGGTCGTTTCGGGTCGGAGGTCAGTGCCTTGAAGAAGTCTCGTCCATGGAGTAGTTGAACAGCCCGCTGCGCATGCCCGCGAGGTCGCGCAGGGTGATCCGGTCTCCGTTGGGGACTCCGTCGATGTACTTCGCGATGGGATCGTCCAGCCCCACCTTGCCCTGGTCGACGAGTTCGAGCAGGGCGGAAACGGTGAAGGTCTTGGTCACGCTGCCGATCCGCATGTACAGATCTGGCTTCATGGGTGCACCGGTGGCTTTGTCGGCGACGCCGAAGGCCCGGACGTAACTCCCCTTTCCGGGGGCCGACAGCCCGACGATCACACCGGGCACCCCTGTCTCGCGCATGACCTGCCGGATGGCGGTGTCCAGACGCGCAGCGACAGACGGGCTGAGCTCGGGGAAGTCGGTACCGGTGGAGGACGACGCGGAGAACGACGGTTGCAAAGCGGGTGCGCCGTACGCGGTCCCTGTGGACGCCGGTACGCCCAGCATCGCGGCCGCGGCCAGCCCCACGCACGCCCTGCGCCAACGCATCTGCGAGTACCTCACGGCAGCCTCCTGCCAGACAGAGGACATCCAGACGAGGACATCACACCTCTACCACGCTAGGCCCGCCGGGGCGCCCTCGCATGGCGGCGCCACCGGTTGCGAGGGCGGCCCGCACTCGCCGATGCCGGCAGGGCATCGCGGGCTCAGCATGATCCGACCCGTGCCGACGCCGGGCAGACGGTCGATCAGCTGCTCGGCGCGCAGCAGGCCCAGGGCCTGGCGGACGGTATTGCGCGACACCCGGTAGCCGGTGCCGATCGCGTCGTCGAGCGGTAGCACGCCGCCGCGGACGATACCGACGCTTTCCGCGCCATGGGGTTGCCAGAGTTTGCGCCACTTGCACCCGGCCGCCCGGCGCGCCCTCGGTACAGCCCCTGGATCCAGTCCGTATCGCGGGTCAGGCCGATGGGACGATCCGGCCCGTCACCTCGCCCAGGCCGACCCTGGTGCCGTCCGGGCCGGGGGCCCAGGCCGTCATCGTGACCTCGTCGCCGTCCTCCAGGAACGTCCGCTTGCCGTCCGGCAGGTCCAGCGCGTCGCGGCCGTTCCAGGTCAGCTCCAGCAGGGAGCCGCGCTGCTCGACCTCGGGTCCGCTGACCGTGCCGGAGCCGAACAGGTCTCCCGTACGCAGGGACGCGCCGTTCACCGTCATATGGGTCAGCTGCTGGGCGGCTGTCCAGTACATGGACGAGAAGGGCGGGTTGGCCACGACGTGCCCGTTGATCCTGACCTCGATGTTCAGGTCGAAGCCGCCGGGCTCCTCCTCGGCCGAGTCGTCGAGGTACGGCAGGAGCGGGAAGTCGCGGGCCGGCGGCGCCACTCGCGCCGCGTCCAGGGCCTCCAGCGGGGTGACCCAGGCCGAGACGGAGGTGGCGAAGGACTTGCCGAGGAACGGGCCGAGCGGCACGTACTCCCACGCCTGGATGTCGCGCGCCGACCAGTCGTTGAGCAGGGAGAGTCCGAAGACGTGCTCGCGGAAGTCCGCGAGGGCCACCGGGCTGCCCAGTTCGGAGGGGGCGCCGACGACGAAGGCGACCTCGGCCTCGATGTCGAGCTTGACCGACGGGCCGAAGACGGGGGCCGGGTCGGTGGGCGCCTTGCGCTGGCCCGAGGGGCGGACGACATCCGTGCCCGAGACGACGACCGTGCCGGCCCGCCCGTGGTAACCGATCGGCAGGTGCTTCCAGTTGGGCGTCAGGGCGTCCCCGTCGGGGCGGAACATGCGGCCGACGTTGGTGGCGTGGTGCTCGCTCGCATAGAAGTCGACATAGTCCGCGACCTCATACGGCAGGTGCAGCGTGACGTCGGCGAGCGGGTGCAGCAGCGGCTCTATCACCGGCCGGTGCGCGGGCACGGTGACCCACGCGGTCAGTGCGCGGCGGACGTCACGCCAGGCCGTACGCCCTGCCGCCAGCAGCGGGTTGAGCGTGGGCTGCGCGAGCAGCGCGCCGTACGGCGAGCCCAGCGCGGCCGCCGCCGCCCCGGCGTCCAGCACATGGCCGCCGACGCGGACGCCGACCCGGGGCCGGTCGTCCGGGGTGTCCGTCAGGGAGAAGACGCCGTACGGGAGGTTGTGCGGGCCGAAGGGGTCGCCCTCGGCAATGTCGAGCGGGCTCTGCTCGGGCATGGGGTGCTGCCTTGCCTTTCCACGGGTGCCGGGGGCGGTGTCCCCCGGTGAGCACGGTGTTGGACGACACGTTACGTCGGCGCCGCCAGGGGCGGGAGTGCCATCCTTGTCGCCGTGACCCGCGCCATGACCCCCACTCTTGCGTACGCCCTCATCGCCACTGACCTGGACGGCACCCTGCTGGGCGGCGGATCCGGCGGGGAAACGGTCTCGGAACGCTCGCGCGCCGCGCTCGCCACCGCGTGCGCGGCCGGCGCCCAGCACATCGTGGTCACCGGCCGCCCGGTCCCCCAGGTGCGGTACCTGCTGGACGGGCTCGGCTACCGCGGGCTGGCGGTGTGCGGGCAGGGCGCGCAGGTGTACGACGCGGCGGCGGACCGGCTGGTCTCGTCCGTACCGATGGACCGGGAGCTGGCGGACCTGGCCCTGGCGAAGATCGAGGCCGAGATCGGCGAGGTGTACGCGGCGGTGAATCGCGAGGGCGTCGACGCCGAGATGCTGATAGGTCCGGGCTACCTGATGTGGCACAGCCATCTGCCGACCGTACGGGTGGCGAGCCGGGACGAGCTGTGGTCCGCCCCCATCAACAAGGTGCTGATGCAGCACCCGGAACTGGACGACGACGAACTGACGCGGGCTGCCCGGGCGGTGGTCGGGGACCTGGTGAACGTCACGATGGCGGGCAAGCACACAGTGGAGCTGCAACCGCTGGGCATCGACAAGTCGAGCGGACTGGCGCTGGCGGCAGGGGAGTTGGGGTTCTCGGGCCGTCACACGATCGCCTTCGGGGATATGCCGAACGACATCCCGATGTTCCACTGGGCGGCCCACGGGGTCGCGATGGCCAATGCGCACGCGGAGCTCATGGCGGTGGCGGACGAGATCACGCTGTCGAACGAGGACGACGGGGTGGCGGTCGTCCTGGAGCGGCTGTTCCACTGAGCTTCTCGGGCCGCCCGATCCCGCCGTACGCGGGCAGCGTCAGCCGGCCGTGCGCGGGATGCGTTTCTCCCAGGTCCGGTGGAACACGACCTCGTTGCCGTCCCGGCACACGACCTCGTTCGAGGTAATGAAGTCGGCCGCGTCGCAGCTGATCTCCGAGCGGGTCTCGATCCGGGTGTCCCAGCCGAGCTCGGGGCGGTGCAGGCGGATCTTCCAGTCCGAGCGGGTGCGCGCCGAGAGCGGGGAGTGGTCCTCGATCGTGTACGTCTCCAGCGCGTCCTCGGTGAATTCCAGGCCGTCCGGGTAGACTCGCGTCCCGCCGTAGCGCGGGTCGACCTCCAAGCGCCATGAACCGCCGGCCACGTCCCGTACGACCAGCCGTTCGGGGCGCTGCTCGTCCAGGGTCGCCGGGATGACCACGCCCAGCGGTTCGGCCTGTTCGGGTTCCTCGAACGTGATCGCGTCCGTCGTCGGGGTGCGGACCGGGAGTTCGAGCACGCTCGCCGACGGGTCCAGGATCCAGCCGCCGGCCTCCGGCTGCGGCCAGATCCACGGCCAGTACGCGGAGGACAGCGCGAGGCGGATGCGGTGGCCGGGCGGGAACGCGTGGCCGATGCCGTTCAGCTCGAAGGCGACGTTCTCGCTCGCGCCCGGCGGCCAGGACGCCGCCCGGTCGCGGCCCTGGCGGGCGGAGAGGTTGAGTACGCCGCGCGTGACCAGGGTGGAGGAGCCGTCCGGCGCGATGTCGCAGAGGCGGGCGATCACCTGGCCGGACGGGACGTCGCAGCGCAGCCGCAGCCGGACCCGTGGGCGGCCCAGGATCTCGATACGGGAGTCCGGCGGCACCGGGAACTCGAAGCAGGCCGAGCGGGCGTCCTCGTCGCGCTGGTCGGGCGGCAGGTCGGCGTCGTTGCCGAAGGGGAAGAACCGGCCCGAGTCGAGGCCGGTGTGCTGCGGGGAGTCCACCGGCATGGGGGCGCCCTGGAGGGCGTACGGGACCGTGGTCACGTGCGGGGACGGCCAGGCCTCGTCGCCGACCCAGCGGCCCGGCAGCTCCGGGTAGGTCGTGGCGGGCGGATGGGACTCGCTGATCCAGGAGCGCAGGAGCGGCTCGGACATCACGCCTGTCTCGTCGCCCTTGAGGTGGTGGTCCCACCAGCGCAGGGTCTCCTGGAGGAAGCCGATGGCCGGCCCCGGCGGCAGACCGCGGTCCGGGTACTGGTGCGACCACGGGCCGATCAGTCCCCGTACCCGGTCGGCCGGCAGATGCTGGACCAGGCGCAGGACCGTGTCGCGGTACGGATCGTGCCAGCCGCCCACCGCCAGTACCGGCGCCTTGATCGCCGAGTAGTCCTCGCAGACGCTGCCGTGCCGCCAGTAGTCGTCGCGGGTCTGGTGGGCGAGCCAGGTGTGGATGAAGGGCTCGATCTGTTCGAGGCGGTTCAGCCACATCTCCCGCCAGGCGTCGCCGACGTGCTCGGGGTCGGGCGGCCGGGAGACGAACGCGAGCATGGTGGCCGCCCAGGCGTGCATCTCCACGGCAAGGACCGAGCCACCCATGTAGTGGACGTCGTTGTCGTACCGGTCGTCGGTCGAGCAGACGGTCACAATCGCCTTCAGCGGCTCCGGCGCGAGGGCCGCGATCTGGAGGCTGTTGAAGCCGCCCCACGAGATGCCGAACATGCCGACCTTGCCGTTGCACCACGGTCGGGCGGCCAGCCAGTTGACCACCTCGACGCCGTCGGCGAGCTCCACCGCCGAATACTCGTCACCCGGGATGCCCTCGCTGTTGCCGTGCCCGCGCACGTCGACTCGTACGGACGCGTAGCCGTGACCGGCGTACCAGGGGTGCCGCTGCGAGTCGCGCGGCGCGGTCCAGTCGCTCAGCCGGTACGGCAGGTACTCGAGCAGCGCCGGTACGGGCTCGTCGACCGCCGGACGCCACACCCGGGCGTACAGCTTGGTGCTGTCGGGCAAGGGGATCCGGACGTCCTCGTGGGTCGTCTCGTACGGGAAGTCGGTGCGGATCCTGGGCATCCTGGGCATGTGGTCACCTTCGGGCAAAGGGCCTACTCCTGATCGTATGAGCTGATCAAGAACATACCGGGGCTGATCGCACCGCGCGCGTGAGGTGACGGGCAGGCGCTCACGTTGATCGAAAGTGGACCGGATACGCTGACTTGAGTGATGGCAGCGACACGTCGACAATCCATGTGATCGTCAGCAGACAGGAGTACCCCTCGTGACCGTCGTCGGGCCGTTCGGACTGAGCGTGCGGGACCAGGCTCTTGAGACCGATGTCCAGGCCGGTCTGGCCGCTGTCGAGGAGGGGCTGCTCGATGCCTGCAAGAGCGAGGTCCCGTTCATCACGGAAGCCGCACAGCATCTCGTACGCGCAGGTGGCAAGCGGTTCCGCCCGCTGCTGGTGATGCTCGCGGCCCAGTTCGGAGACCCGTACGCGCCCGGCATCGTGCCGTCCGCCGTGGTCGTCGAGCTGACGCACCTCGCCACCCTGTACCACGACGACGTGATGGACGAGGCGGACGTGCGCCGCGGGGTGGACAGCGCCAACGCCCGCTGGGGCAACTCGCTCGCGGTCCTCACCGGAGACTTCCTCTTCGCCCGCGCCTCGCACATCCTGGCCGACCTCGGGCCGGAGGCCGTACGCATCCAGGCCGAGGCGTTCGAACGTCTGGTCACCGGCCAGATCCTGGAGACGGCCGGCCCGCGCGAGGGCGGCGACCCCGTCGGGCACTACCTCGACGTGATCGCCGGCAAGACCGGCTCGCTGATCGCCGTCTCGGGGCGCTTCGGCGCGATGATGTCCGGCGCGGACGACTCGGTCGTCAACATCCTCACCCAGTACGGCGAGCGGCTCGGCACCGCCTTCCAGCTCGCCGACGACGTACTCGACATCGCGTCCGACTCGCACGAGTCGGGCAAGACGCCGGGCACCGACCTGCGCGAGGGCATCCCCACGCTGCCGGTCCTGCACCTGCGGGCGCGGGCCGCCGCGCACGGCGACCCGGCCGACCTGGAGCTGGTCGAGCTGCTGGACGGCGACCTCGCGGACGACGCTCTGCTCGCCGAGGTGCTGCGCCGGCTGCGGGTCCATCCGGCCCTGGAGCAGGTCCGCCGCGACACCATCCGGTACGCGGAGGAGGCGCGGGCTACTTTGGCGCCGCTTCCCGAGTGCTATGCGAAGTCGGCGCTCGAGGAACTGTGCGACGCGGTGGTCCACCGGGCGGGATGACCGCCGGGCCGGGTGTCGGTCCCAGGTCGGCGAGCATCTGCCCGACGCGGGACAGGCCCGCGGCGAGCTCCTCGCACAGGGCGCATTCGGCGAGATGGGCGGGGAACCAGGCGAGGTCCTCGTCGTCCAGCACGCCCAGGACGTAGGCGCCGACGTACACATGCGGGTTGTCGGCATGCGGGTCGTCGGGAGTCACGTGTCACTCACCTCCCACGGATATGAGAGAGGGACCCGTCGCGGCCGCTGCTCGCGACGGATCCCTCTCGCTGGTGCAGGCTTCTCATGGGGGATTCGGTAGCCCGCTGCTTCCTGTCGATGAATACGGCGGGGCCGGTCCTGGCGTTCAGTTCTGCAATGTGACTCAGGTCACATCAGTCGCTTTGAGTCCTGCCTTGGATGCGTTCCGTACTCATGCCGAGAAGCTGACGCAGTGGGCGTTGGCGCGGGTACGGGGAGAAACCACATCATGAGCGGCATCGCGAACTCTCGTCGAAAGGCTCTCGCCATCGGGACCACCACCGCCGTCGCGGCGGCGGCCGGCGTCACCCTCGGCGTCCTGCCTGCCTTCGCTCACAGTGGAAGCACTGAGGCCGCGTACTTCGCGGCGAGCCTGAACGGTGCCAACGAGGTGCCGGTGAAGGGCGGACCGGCCGTCGGGGACAAGGGCGGCGCGGCCCTGGAGTTCATCAAGGTCAGGGGCGATCAGGTGTCCTTCGCCGTCAAGTGGCGCGGTACGGACCGGCCCACGGCCCTGCACATCCACCAGGGCGCCAAGGGCACCAACGGCGGCGTCAAGATCGACCTCACCGAGAAGCTGGGCGGGGGCGGCGAGCACGGCAAGCACGGCAAGCACGGCAAGGGCGGCAAGGGCGGGTGGCGGACGGCCACCGGCACCGTGCACGTCAAGGACAAGGCCGTCCTCGACGCCTTCAAGGCCGAGCCGACCGGCTTCTACGCCAATCTGCACACCGCCGAGTTCCCGGGCGGGGCCGTCCGCGGCCAGTTCCACAAGGTGACCAACCCGTTCGACTTCGCCGGCGCGCTCGACCATTTCCAGGCGTCCGTCGTCAAGGGCAAGCAGATCTACGAGTGCAAGAAAGGCGACGACGGCAAGCTCGCCTTCCTCCAGCGCGACGTACGGGCCGTGCTCGGCGGCCACATCGCCCACTCCTTCGTGGCCCCGAACTCCGGCACCCCGCAGTGGATCGCCCCCGACCGCAGCGCCGTCACCGGCAAGCTGATCGCCAAGACGCCGAACGGCGTGGGCAACATCCCCGAGCTGGACCTCCAGGCCACCCAGTCCGGCAAGAAGCGCGGGCTGTTCGCCCACACCACCGAGATTCTGCGGCTGAACACGGTCGGCGGCGTCGCCCCGGCCGGCACGTGCGAGGCCGGCGCGATCACGGCCGTCCCGTACCAGGCCGACTACGTCTTCATCCAGCGCCGAACCCAGCGCTGAACCCAGCGCTGACCCCCGACGCGCCGTCAGGGTCCGCGGTGCCTCCCCCTACTGGACGGGGGAGGCACCGCGGCCTTCTGTCATCCCAGAGCAGTACGTGGAGTTGATCCCGGGGTCTGACGCCATCGCCCGGCCGGTTTGGTCAGATAGAAGCACCGACCACGGAGGTAGGGCACACCATGGCACCGAACAATCCGATCACCAGCACCGACGAGGGCGCGGGCCCCGCGGCGGGCCCCGCGGCTGTCCGCCGCAAGGCGGTACGCTACGCCGTCCCGGTCGCGGTGGCAGGGGTGGCGGCGGCGACCATCGGGCTCGTCCCGGCGCTTGCCGCTTCCAACGGCGACCCCGACCTGCCGAAGATCTCGGCACAGCAGCTCATCGAGAAGATCGCCGCATCCGACACCGAGCAGCTCTCCGGCACGGTGAAGATCAAGACCGACCTCGGCCTCCCCTCCCTGGGCGGCCTGGCATCCGGCCTGGGGGGCTCGGACGACGCGTCCGGCTCGTCGGCGGCGCCCGAAGCGAAGCTGATGGAGCTGGCCTCCGGTACGCACACGCTGCGCGTGGCTGCCGACGGACCGGACCGGCAGAAGCTCGCCGTCCTGGGCGACGGCGCCGAGTACAGCCTCATTCACAACGGCGACGACGTCTGGGGATACGACAGCGAGTCCAAGGAGGCGTTCCACGCGAAGGCCCCGGCGGAGGAGCAGGGCAAGCACGACAAGCACGACAAGCACGACAAGCACGACGACAAGCTCCCGGAGGGCGTGCCCACCACGCCGAAGGCGCTGGCCGACGAAGCGCTCAAGGCCGTGGACGAGACCACGTCCGTGACCGTCGGCGGTACGGCGCAGGTGGCCGGCCGAGACGCGTACCAGCTGGTCATCAAGCCGAAGCAGGCCGGCTCGACGATCGGTTCGATCAAGGTCGCGGTGGACGCGGAGAACGGCGTCCCGCTGAAGTTCACGCTCACGCCGAGCGGGGGCGGCAAGGCCGCGATCGACGCGGGCTTCACGACGGTCGACTTCGGCAAGCCGCCCGCGGACACGTTCACGTTCACCCCGCCCAAGGGCGCGAAGGTGACGGAGGCGGACGAGCTCGAGGCGCAGCGGGAGAGGGGCGCCAAGGAGCTGGAGGGCCTGGAGGAGTTCGAGAACTTCGAGGGCTCCGAGGACTTCGGGGACTTCGGGGGCCTGAACGTCATCGGCGAGGGCTGGACCTCGATCGCCGAGATCGGCTCCCCGGGCGGTGAGGGCATGCCGTCCGGGACGGACGGCGACCTTCCGGCGGAGGCTCAGGGGTTCCTGGACTCCATGGGGGACAAGGTGACGGGCAAGTTCGGCTCCGGCACGGTGTTCTCCACCCGCCTGGTCAACGCCCTGATGACGGACGACGGCAAGGTCTACGTCGGCGCGGTCACGAAGGACGCGCTGGTGAAGGCCGCGAACGAGGCGAAGTAGCCGGACGGACGCGACTGCCCCGCCGTACCGACGGACGGTACGGCGGGGCAGCGTCGCAGCTTGCGCTCAGGCCCGCGCCGTCACCGGGTCCTGGTTGAAGAAGATCTTGGCGCGGGCCGACGCCCCCGCGTCGGCGTGCAGGTCGCCCGGCTTGGAGCCGGTGCCGAAGAGCACGCCGCCCCAGTTCATGTCCATGTACGCGGCCGTCTGCCGCAGGGTCCCCGCCAGCGGCTCCGCGGCCGACTGGTCGGCGCCCGCGAGGACGGACACGCCCCAGAGATTGCGGCCTGCCATGCGCGGCCTGAACTCGATGCCGGGGACTCGCATCCAGCCCGACCAGTGGTCCAGGTACCGCTTGGTGCTCGTCGACACGGAGTACCAGTACAGCGGCGAGGCGATCACCAGGTCGGTCGCCTCCAGCGTCGCGTCGAGGAGCAGCGCGGCGTTGCCGTGGAGAGTGGGGTAGCTGCCGTCGCCCGTGTGCCGCAGGTCCTCGAAGTCGGGGAGCGGGTGGTCGGCGAGCCGGATCCACCGCTGCTCGGTGCCGGGCGGCAGTTGCTCGGCGGCGAGGCGGGCGAGCGCTTCGGTGTTTCCGCCGGTGCGGGCGGAGCCGAGCAGGAACAGGAACTTGCGGGCCATGGGGGTCTCCTCACGCGACTGCATGCATGCGCAGTATATGCACGCGCATGCAGTCGCGCGACCCCCGTCGGATCAGAGGCTCACAGGGCTCAGAAGGTGAGCTTCCAACTGTCGATCTTGCCGATGTCCTGCGCCGCCACATCCTGGACGCGCAGCTTCCACGCGCCGTTCGCGGCCTCGGCGGACGCGTTCACCGTGTACGTGGCGATCACGTTGTCCGCCGAGTCGCTGGAGCTGGAGGACTTCAGCCGGTACGCCGTCCCGTCCGGGGCCAGCAGGTCCACCACCAGGTCGCCGCGCCAGGTGTGCTTGATGTCCACCCCGACCTTCAGCGCGGCGGGCGCATTGCCCGTCCGGCCCGCGACCGTGACGGTGGAGGTCACCGCGGCGCCGTTGTCCGGGATGGCGACATCGGCGGTGTTCTCGTACACGTCACCGGGCGGCACGGGCGTCTCGGTGCCCAGCGTCCAGACCGCGTGCGCGATCGCGTCGCTGTTGCGGTCGAGCGCGGTGTCGTTGATGTTCGTCGTGGTGTCGCACGACGAGTGGTAGCAGCGGTCGAACGCCTGACCGGAGGTGCCGCCCCACTTCTGGGCCTGGGCGGCGGACTTCGTACGGCTGGCGCCGGTGAAGAGGCCGCCGACCGGTATGCCGACGTTCTTGAAGGAAGCGTGGTCCGAGCGGCCGTCGCCCTCGGTCTCGATCTCGGTGGGGACGCCGATGCCGGCGAAGTAGTCCTTGAAGGTCTTCTCGATGGCCGGGTCGTCGTCGTAGACGAAGTAGCCGGGGTTGGGCGAGCCGATCATGTCGAAGTTCAGATACCCGGAGAACTTCGAACGCTCCGCGGCCGGGAGCTGGTTGACGTAGTGCTTGGAGCCGACGAGCCCCAGCTCCTCCGCGCCCCACCAGCCGAACCGCAGGTGCTTGGTCGGCTGGAGCTGCGCGCGGGAGACGGCGAGCGCGGTCTCGAGTACGGCGGCCGAGCCCGAGCCGTTGTCGTTGATCCCGGCCCCCGAGGACACCGAGTCGAGGTGCGCGCCGGCCATCAGGACCGAGTTGGGGTCACCGCCGGGCCAGTCGGCGATCAGGTTGTAGCCGGTGGCGCCGCTGGAGGTGAAAGTCTGCAGCGACGTGGTGAACCCGGCGGCGTCCAGCTTGGCCTTCACGTAGTCGATGGAGGCCTTGTAACCGGCCCTGCCGTGGGCGCGGTTGCCGCCGTTGTTGGTGGCGATGGTCTGGAGCTGGCTGAGGTGGGCCTTGACGTTGGCTATGGGTATGTCGGGCGCGGCAACGGCCGCCGCGGGTGACGCTGTTGCCGCGGGAGCGGCGGAGGCGAGCAGGCCCGCGACGGCGAGTGCGGTGACTGCGGCCATGCGTCTGGACACGGAGAGAGTCATGTGGGGGCTCCGAATTCCGTACGGGGACAGGACGGAACGTGCGAGACGCCCTGCGACAGGCGGTGTCACAGGGCGTTGGAGCTGTGCGAACTGCTGAAGCTTCAAGGCTGTTTGGTGCGGCGGTGCGTGCCTGATGTTCAGCGAGAGTCTGACTCTCCGTCAAGGGCAGAAACCGGTCACGGATGTTCGGATTGCGAACTCCACACATGCGGCCGCTCACAGACCGCGAGCCCGACCAGGAACCCCCCGCCGTGCTCAGCTTCGGCCCCCTCGCGCGCCCCGAGCCCTTCCGCCGGGCAGCGTGACCACCAGCCCCGCCGTACTTCCGTCATCGGGGTGCGGCGGGGCTTTCGTCATGCGGGGACCAGCTCGGGGCGGACCGTCGCCCTAGCCCGCTCGTACAGCGATTGCGCGTCGTGATTCTTAAGGTGTGGTCCGATGAGGTTGAACATGTCTGTCATTCGCTTGTCAATGCGCCCCGAGTTCACTAGCGGATAGTCGTCCAGCGCGAGCCCCCACGTTTGGCACGCGGCTTCGAGGTGACCAACAGCGAGTTGCCTTTCAGCGAGAATCGCACGTTCCTTGACTCGGGTTCGTCGGTAGATGCTGTATCGCAACTTGTCCGATTCCTGCATGGCGGCAACAGCGCCGTGCATGTCGCCCATTTCGAAGCGCACTTGGCTGGTGTGGTAGTTCAGCGATGCAGGGTCGTACGAGCCGAACACCTTCCCGCGCGACTCCGCACGGTCCATGGCAATTTCGGCTTCCTGCAAGTACATCAGGGCGGAACGGCGGTCACCTATCTGCGCAGCGGCATGGGCTTGCTGGCCGGCGAGGAAGGCGCGCATCCGGGGCCCTGCCTGGGGCGATGAAGCCGCTGCGGCATCCGCTAGTCGCATGGCCATGGGCCCTTGGTTCAGGTCGACGGCTTGCACACTCATGCCGCGCAGCGTGGTGCAGAACGTCAAGTGATCTTCCGAAGCCCCGGCAAGCTCCAATGCCTTTAGGTAGTAGCGCTGTGCGAGACCGTGCAAGCTCTCGTCTACGGCCATGTAGCCCGTTAGATAGCAGAGATCGGATGCCGCGGACATCATCGCTTTGCGAACTTCTTCCGGCCCGTCAGTACGCAGGAACGGCGCAACCGTGTTCACAAGGAATGTCGCAGCGAGCGGGCGGGCGGTACGGCCCCCGAATTGGTCGTCCATGGACGAAAGCTGTTCGGTCATTGCGGTGACCGTGTGCACGTCGGACATGCCTATGCGCGTCCGGGTTCCTTGCCGGGCAGCTTCCATCCGGCCCACTACGTCCGGCCAGTCAGGCACAGCCAGGGCAACGGAGAACAAGGCAGCA
The DNA here is from genome assembly GCF_024213665.1 of Streptomyces sp. A3M-1-3. GTDB lineage: Bacteria > Actinomycetota > Actinomycetes > Streptomycetales > Streptomycetaceae > Streptomyces. The sequence goes on along the minus strand of NZ_JANAVP010000040.1, from coordinate 1,697 downwards.
CTAAGCACGCTTCGGCGGGAAGGGTCCATGTCCAACCTTCCAAGATCAATGATCCCGTCAACCGTGCTAAGTGGCGGTGCCTCCGTTCCGCCAGTGGGAACCGGGAAGCCCGCTTCGTCGGGTGTGACGGGTCGCCCGAGCTTGCGGGCAAGCGCTTCCAAGATCAGGGGGCGCACATCGTCGCGCGGCACGCTTCCGCTAAGCCACTGATGTACGGACGGCGCACGGTACTGCGTCGGGGTGCCCCGCTCGGTTGCTAAGCGGTTCACCGCCTGCGCGCACTGCCGCAGTGTCCAACCGGTCTCGCGGTACAGCCGCTCTAGGCGCGTGTTCGGCTCGCTAGTGCTCACGGTTCGGTCAACTCCCCATGCACGGTGGCGCTAAGCGCTTAACGCTCTTAATCCATGTGCGCTTCCCAACAGTACCGCCGTGCGTGATGACGCTGTTGCCTAGAGCGAACAGCCCGAGCGCGACGCGGAAGGGGTCAAGGCCAAGTGGAGACAGAGCCGGTAACACCCGCCGTGGGGGTGCTCATGGTGGACACCGCCCGTACGAACAGCATCGGAGAGTTCCGGGGGCTCGCCGGCCCGTACTGGTCGCTGCGTCCGGTCGGTGGTGGGCCCGAGTGGGAAGCCGAGCCCGAGCACGTCCGCACTCCGACCCCCGCCGAGCGGCTTAGCGCCGAGAACTCGCGGCAGAACGCCCGAAGCCGGGGGGATCTGCTGTGATGCCGACCAAAGCGCCGAAGCGCCACCAGGCCGAGCGCGGGGGGCAGCCGTGAAGCTCTTACCGGTCCGGCTCGTCCTCGCGGCGGGGGCCGCGGAAGTCCATATGCGGCAGCGCTTCCCCCGGATCATGTGGGCACTCACACCGCACCTGCCCGAAACCGACGAGCCGTCTGCCGAGCTGCAACGCATCGACTCGGACCCCGAGTACCGCGCGCTGTTCCTTGCGGGGCTGGACGCCGAGATTGAACGGCGGAACGCAGAGCGCGCCGCAGAGCTGCAAGCGTTCGCGGATGCGCTGGACGTGGCAGCCGACGTACTTCGGACCGTGCTCCGCCCCGACAACGGCGAGCGTGCCGCATGACCGGGACGCAGTACCTTGCAGAGGTTTCTGGCGGTGACGCGACCAGGACCGTCTATCTCGGCGGAACCGTGGTCTCATCCCGCCGGCTCGCGCTCCGATGGCTCCGAAGCCAAGCCGAACGGCTCGCGGACGGACTGGACCCGGACCCGCGCCGCGCCGTGCACTTCCCGTTGCCTGCACTCCAACGCGTCACGCTGCCGCGTACGCCTAGCCCCCACAAGCCCCCGTCCTGGTTGTGTTCGCAGTGGCTCCCCCGCGGGCGACCATGACGGGCCACCAGCGGAGACACAACCAATGGGAGGGACACCGCATGACCGGGGACCAGCTCACAGGAGCACGCCGCGAGCGTGAACCCGAGCCAACATCGCGCGGCAACACTCGCCCTGTTGCGTCTTGGGGTGTGCCCCGACAAGGGGCCGTGCTGCCCCCGCGGCAGCGCTACCACCGATAAGCCCCCGTCCGGCTGCCTGCTGTGACGGTTGACAGCCGGACGGGTCCAGTTCCGCAGCATCCGCCGCGGAGCCCGCTCAACCCTAGGGCCTGTTGCGAAAGTGGATCTCGCCTGTGAAATGATCTTGTGTTGTGGCGCGTGCAGATCTGACGGACGA